>NZ_CANMZW010000003.1 GCF_947502445.1 uncultured Brevibacillus sp. | reverse complement strand
TATTGATCGATAAACAACCGTTTGAATTCGTCAGCATAGGTGATCGATTTTTCACTAACTCTGACTACGAATTTATTATTCGTTAATTTTTCACGATCTTTCTCACTGAATAGCTTCTTGCTCATGTTGTCATCCTCTCCCGCACTTCTACCAGTATACAAAAAGGTACCCACGGCTGTGCACTTTTTTTAAGTGTCCAGTCCATGGGTACCAGTGTAGGGAAGGGGAGGAATTGTCCCTTTCCTTTTTTGCATGAGGAATATTAAATGGAACCGAAATTTAGTTGCTTTCCCCAATCCTTACGCCTGTACCACAAAAGTTTTCTCATCATATATATAGTAGAGTGTTGCAGGTAGAAAGGCCAGACAGCTTCAGACATGAAATGACTGCCGAGTACGCCCAGTATAGGGACAACCCCAGAGAAAGCGTCAGATGTTTTTATTATTTCGGGAAAAGGGATTGAGCACATGTCAAAGAAGAATATTTATGATTACATCGTCATTGGTGCTGGTACTGCCGGAGGGGTCATCGCCAAAAAATTATCAGATGATAAACGAACATCGGTACTAGTGCTTGAAGCAGGAACAAATATGTCGACTGAGCTAGGCAGCGGCTCCATTGAAGTGGCAATTAATCTAGCCAGTGATAATAAATTTGCATTTAACATTGTATCAAAAATAGAGCAAATCCTCGGACGTCCACTTCTTTCACAAAATGGTCGGGTGATTGGGGGCAGCTCAGAAGTTAATGACATGTATGCAGTTCGCGGCAGTAGAGAGCTTTACAACGAATGGGCAGAGCTCGTAAATGGTGACCAGTGGAGCTACAATCAGATTCGTTCCTTGTTTATAGAAAATGAAACCTACACAGGTGCGACACAAAACTCGGAAGAGCGAGGAACTCAAGGTCCTATTTTTGTTAGGCAACAGATTATTCCTCCTGGTGGGCTGATCCAAACCTTGACTAACGCAACCGCAAAGGTTTTGGACATCGATATTGTCGAGGATTATAATACTGGCATCAGAGATTGTACGTTTTACAAATCTCAATATACCCAACAGCTGAAAAATGGCAAATTTGTCCGTTCATCGACGGCTATCGGATATTTGAATGACAGTATTGTCAGTCAAGGGGATCAGTTCAATCCAGATGAATTTGGGGTTGGGAGAAGAAAGTTGCTCATTCTTGCCAAAACGACCGTAAACAAAATCTTATTTAAGAAAAAACGAGGCGTACACATTGCGATTGGGGTAGACTTTGTCAGGAATGGTGTTTCGCAGAGAATGTATGCACGAAAAGGGATTATCCTCTCTGCGGGCTTTTTCTCCTCCGTCATTCTGCAGCGTTCAGGAATTGGAAATCCCTGTGATTTGGCTAAAGCAGGTATACAAACATTGATTGAGAGCCCCAATGTTGGCTACAACCTGCAAACGCATGCTTATGTTGGACTGGGAGTAAGGGTAGATACATCCCAGCTTATTCCGATATTGGCAGCTGATCCTGACCAGCCCATCACGCTTGGTGCCATGAAAGCAGAAAACCCGGATAGTCTGGAAGGGCGTCGCCTTCAATTGTTCGGAGCCCCTGTGCCTTTGTTTCTCCCTAATCAGGTAGTTCTCAGCAATGGTTGGGATTTTAATATAGCCAGCGGTACCAATGTCATGAGTTTCGGGATTTTAGATCTTAACCCCAGAAGCACGGGTACGATTTTGGCGGCACATAGCGATCCAGAGGCTCTTCCATCGCTTGTCATCAATCCGTTCCAAAATCCAGATGATCTCAGATTTTTGATCGATCAATATATAAACATGTACAACATCATCGTAGAAGCCCGAAATACTCCTAACAGCGGAATACATGAGGTTGTATATCCTCCAGAAAATATCTTCACTATACCAGATGAGGCAGAAAAGCGACTGCAGCTTGAGGCTTTTGTCAGAGCATCGTATTCGAACTTCTTTCATTTTGGAGGGCACTGTAAGATGGCACAGACGATTCAAGAAGGGGTCGTGGACGGATTCCTCAATGTCTTTGGTACGAAGAATCTGAAAGTTGCGGATATCTCCATTTCGCCCATTTTACCAGATGGCAACACTTCTATGCCTGCTCAAATGATTGGATTAAATGCTGTACGATTTATTCAAAATAATCCTAACCCTTACGTGGTAGATGATAATGAGCTTGAAGATTATGATGAAGATTAGTGTTTAATCAGATTGCAGACGCGGTAAGGAGCATGATACTCCTCGCCGCGTTTTTTTGCTTGACCTCGTTCTACTGGTTTTGATCTAAATAATAATCAATGCATTCATCAAGCGCTATGTTCATGTCCTTAAAGGAGAAGCCATCGGCAATCGCTTTTGTCATCAGCATGGAGAGAGAACCACCAACATCATAGGGAGAGCGAGATTGGGGATCGTTCGGCTCTACGATGGTAGTGCTTTTCATAGCATGTGCAGCCTCACCCATGCGATCGAGCAGCCCCTGTACGGACAAATCACCTGATGATCCCGCATTATATGGTCCAACCAGCTTTTCTTTTGCCGCAAAATGCAAGAAACGGCCAGCATCCTCAGAAGTAATAAAGCTGAGGCGATCCTCGGGATTGGAGTGTCCGATTGGTTCTCCGTTCATGACCCGGCGTACATGGAACTGAAAGCGGCCCGTATAGTCGTCTTGCCCGATAACGAGGGGAAAACGCACTGCTGTAGCAGAAAAAGGTGCTGTTTGGAACAAGACGGCCTCTGCTTGGCGTTTTGCTTCGCGATACCCTGACATACCTGTGTAATCTTTGCGTGAGCGGAGCAGGATTGGATAGGTATATGGATCATAATCCGTTTCCAGCTTATTTACTCCGTAGTCGTATACCGCCATCGTAGAGGTGAATACATAGTGTCCGACTCTGCCACTGAGCACCTCGATTACATCCGCAACCTCCATTGGCGAATAGCACGTCTGGTCAAACACGTAGTCCCAGTATGTATCGGTCGAAGAAAAGGCCGCTTGCAAGGTTCGTTTGTCTGCGCGGTCTAGCTGAAGTCGCTGAACCTGCTCACCAAAGGAGTCAGGCGTTTTTCCACGCGTCGCAATCGTCACTTCATAATCTGCATCCAGTAAATTTTGTACCAGTCGTTTTCCGAAAAATTGTGTACCGCCAAGCACCAGTGCTTTTTTCATGACGAGCGCACCTTTCCGATCAAAATATTTTTATTAAATAACTTCCTTTATCATAATTGAATTATTCATACTTTTCAACTTATATAGATGACTCTACCACCTGAAATGGTATAATCTTGTAGTACAAAACCAAGGAGGATGACATCATGCTCAATAGACCTACTCCCGATGAACACGGAAGCTATTATTCGCTTTATATTGACAAGGTATCAGAAGGCGATTTGTTTGCGATCCTGGTAGAGCAATTGAAAAATACAGTCGCCCTGTTATCCTCCCTTGACGATGCGCAGGCGGATTATCGCTATGCACCAGGCAAATGGTCAGTCAAAGAAGTTTTGGGGCATATCAGCGAAACAGAGCGGATCATGTGCTATCGCTTACTGCGTGTCGCTCGCGGCGACCAAACGCCTTTGGCCGGTTTTGATGAAGAAGCCTTCGTGCGAACAGGCTGTTTTCATGCGCGCAGGATGACTGATTTGCTGGAAGAGTTTACATCCGTGCGTCAAGCCACGCTTACCTTGTTACGCGGTGTGCCAGAGGAGGCCTGGACACAAACAGGAAATGTCAATAACGGCGTGCTTTCTGCCAGAGCGTTGGCTTATGTCCTCGCAGGCCACGAAAAGCATCATGTCCAAGTGCTGCAAGAGAGATATTTATTGGCACAAGCATAATCGAATAAAACGGAATGAATCGCAAGCTGCCTTGTTACAAGGTGGCTTTTTCAGCTTGGCAGACCATAATAGCAAGAATGAAGATGAATCTGTGACCGATCCTTGGTAAAGTGGGAGACAAAACAGCACGGGAGGGAAAGAGAATGGAGCAGCTCCAGCTGACCTTTGATGAAAAATGGGAGATCATTCTTGCATGTGACCGTGCATACGATGACGTATTCCTCACGGCGGTCAAAACAACCAAAATCTACTGTCGGCCTTCATGTCGATCCCGCAAGCCAAAGAAAGAAAACGTCCTATTCTACGAAGATAAAAAGGAAGTAGAAGCGGCAGGCTATCGCGCGTGCAAAAGATGTCAGCCTGATTCAAATCAGACACCGCAGTTGAGCGTTGTCCAAAGTGTGAAAACATTTTTGATTGACTCCTACAAGCAAAAAGTGGTTCTTGATGATATTGCGAGGCATGTTGGCATGAGTGCCTTTTACCTGGATCGATTGTTTAAGCAGTATACATCGGTGACGCCTCGCTCTTATTTGGAGAAAATTCGCGTAGATAAAGCGGCTCATCTGATTCATACGACCAGCTTGACAAATTTGGAAATATGTTATGAGGTAGGATTTCAGAGCCCATCGCATTTTTATCAGGCATTTCGCAAAGGAAAGCTGTGCTCACCGGGAGAATATCGCAAAAAGGCAAAGTAGGAAGGAGGCAAGCTGATGCCTGTGGAAACGATGGAAATTGCAGTACCCGATTGTTTTTCTTTCTATGAATGCTTGAGCTTTTTAGGGAGATCCCACCTGGAAGTATTGCATCGAATCGAGAATGGCTGCTTGTATAAAGCATGGATGGTGGAGGGGGAGGCTTTGCTGCTAAAGATAAGCGCAGTTCCGCCCCAAAGTCCCCGAACGAGCCAGCTGCTGCGAATAGAGCTTCTCGTTGGGACACCTGCCGATGAGATACGCCAGGAAATGACGATCTACCTGGAGCAATTATTTGATTGGAAGCGCGATTTGACGCCTTTTTATGAACAGGCAAAGCAGGATGAGATTATGCGGCCGCTTGTAGAACGCTACTACGGCTTGCGGATCGTTGGCATCCCGGATTTGTTCGAAGCGCTGACGTGGGCGATCATTGGTCAGCAAATTACGCTCAGTTTTGCCTATACGATGAAAAAACGCTTCGTCGAGCAGTTTGGCGAGAAGGTGATGTATGCAGGAGAAGCGTATTGGCTCTACCCAACGTTTCAGACTGTAGCTTCCCTACAGGTAGATGACTTGCGAGCACTTCAATTTACCACAAAAAAAGCCGAGTACGTGATTGGAGTCGCTCAAAAAATGGCGTCAGCCGAACTGACAAAAGAAAAACTGCTTGCCATGCAAGAGCCAGGGCAGATGCATGCAGCTCTCACATCCATTCGAGGTGTGGGGGCGTGGACGGCTGACTACGTCATGATGAAATGCTTGCAGCAGGCTTCTGCTTTTCCGATTGCAGATGTAGGCTTGCATAACGCGCTGAAAATCCAGCTTGGCTGGCAGGAAAAACCGTCGCTGACACAAATCAGGCAGATGGCTCAGAAATGGAAGGGCTGGGAAGCATACGCTACGTTTTATTTATGGAGGTCACTGTATGACGACATTACATAAGCTGGACTACCCATCGCCAATCGGGGTGCTGGAGATCATCGGGACAAAAGAGGCCATTCGCTCGATCATGTTTGCAGAAAGAGAAGTGCCCCTACCTGCGGAGAACAAGGAGGAGGTACCGCAAGTTTTATGGGACTGCTACCAGCAGCTCGATGAATATTTTCAGGGGACACGAAGCACATTTTCATTTCCGATCTACATGAATGGGACAAGCTTTCAAAAAAGCGTTTGGAATATTTTAGAGACGATACCGTATGGAGAGACTACCTCGTATTCAGCGATTGCCCACACCGTCGGCAATGAAAAAGCTGTACGTGCAGTAGGCAATGCGAATGGTAAAAATCGCTTGAGCATCGTTATTCCTTGTCATCGGATCGTCGGAGCAAATGGCAGCTTAACTGGCTATGCGGGTGGATTGTGGAGAAAGGAATGGCTTTTGCGGCACGAAAAAACACATGCCGCTCCCCAAAACTACTGAAAGTAAGGTAAAATGAATCTACTGGACAAGGTTGAAAACTACATAACTGGGAACAGGTTCCTTGGGAGATACAAAAATCCAAGGATAATAGGGAAGCTCGGTGAAAATCCGACACGGTCCCGCCACTGTAAAAGGGGAGTCAGCGCACAAATGCCACTGATCCGATATGGATTGGGAAGGTAGCCACTGATGATGATCCCAAAGTCAGGAGACCTGCCTGTTTCGACGACACTGATCGACCTACGGAAGATAGGGAGGTGTTAGAAACCGGCTTGCATAGTAGCGGATGTTTTCTTATCTGCTTTTCTCTGGCATTTCTAACGTTCGATCCGATCGTGAGAAGTGCCTTTTTGCGTTGGGCTAAAACGATTAGGCAAGGAAATAATGAGAGGACAAGTACAAACAGATCGGGGGGTAATCATGAACGAGCTGTTCATTTGTCAATGGTGTGGCTATGTAGAAGAAATCGTCATTTCGGATGAGAGTGCCCCTGGCTTGCTCCAATGCTCGTGTTGTAGCAAGGAGGAGGTAGAAAGTTTATTTGCGGAGTAAAATCAGGAAAATCATTTCAAATATGTGAAAAATATGCTAGCATTGTTTGCTAAAGCATCAGAATTGAATAGAGTGGAAACAGGTGCTCTATGTCAGATGACAGAGCTTAAAAGGGAAGTTCGGTGAAAAACCGACACGGTCCCGCCACTGTAACAGATGAATCAAGTGCAAAAAAAGCCACTGATCATTTTTTCGATTGGGAAGGCGCTGCTTGATGGTAATTCTGGAGTCAGGAGACCTGCCTGTTTTGACGACACTGATTTAACCTACGGAGAATGGGGAGGTGTTAAAGACGGCCATGTTTGGGTTGTATAAAAAAACATAGGGGCATCTTTTCCTTGCATTCACAAAAGGAAGAGATGTCTTTTTATTTGCTAACGGGAGTTTTTGGATAATAGTAATCAGGAAAGTGGGGAAAAAAGCATGCTGCACACAAAGAATCGACAGAAGATACAAACGATTGGGTTATGGCTGTTATCACTGTGCCTCATCTTTACATTATTTGGATGCGGAGCAGCTCCCGAACCAGTTGCATCACAAAAAGCGAATGAACTAGCATCAAATACAACCGAAGTCAATCCAGAAGAAGTAGTTCTTGCAGCCCCGCGTGATCTGGCTCCAGGTACACAGGACGCGTACTATACAAGCATCATTCTATATGTATGGGAGCCGCTTTTGACAGCTGGTGAGGATGGAGAGCCTGCACCTAAGCTCGCGAAAAGCTGGCAGATGTCTGATGACGGCAGAGAGTGGACCTTCACCTTGCAAGAGAATGTCCTTTTTCATGACGGAGAAAAGCTGAATGCGGATGCGGTTATCGCCAACTTTAAACGCTATGAGCAGGTCAGCCCAAAAAGCTCTCCTTTTTACACGCTGGATAGCAAAAAATCATATCCGGGCTTAAAAGAAATCGTTAAAGTGGATGAGCACACTTTCACGCTCAAATTCGAAAATCCGCAGCCTACATTGCTCTATGCGATGGTGAATTTCTCAAGTCCTATCTACAGCCCGAAAAACTTTGATGAAAAAGGGGATTTTAATAGACTGCCACAAGGCACCGGGCCCTTCAAGCTGATGGCTCATGAAAAGGATCAGTATGCGCTGTTAGAGGCATTCGATGGGTATTACGGTGAAAAAGCGAAGAGCAAAAAGATTCGCGTGCGCGTCATTCCTGATCCAGATACTAGACTTTCGGCATTGAAATCCGGTGAGATTATGGGTGTGATGGATTTGGGAGCTATTCCGCCTTCGCTCGCAAAGGAACTCTTGAAGGATGATCGCTTTGAGATTTCTACGGCAAAATCGACGATCTCGCATTACCTGCATCCAAACGGTAAAAAAGCTCCATTCAACTCCCCTGCCATGCGCAAAGCAGTAAGTATGATGATTGACCGCGAGCAATTGGTACAGGAGCTGTATTTGGGTTACCCGACTGCGACAGCAAACCTCCTCAATGTGACCTCGCCGTTTTACAAGGATTTTGCGATCGAGCATAACGTGGATGAAGCCAAAAAGCTGGCAGCAGAAGCACTTGGCGGCAAGCGCGAGAAAATTGATTTGATTGTGCCAACCTACGGGCTGAATCGCTATCCGTACAAAGCACAGGCAGAATGGCTTCAAGCGGTCCTGTCCGAGCTGAATCTCGAGGTGGAAATTCGAATTCTGGATGGGGCGGCATTTAAAGACGCACAGGCAAAAGGTGAGTACCATCTTGCTTTGGCAACTCAAGGCTTGCCAAATGCCGATCCGTATACGATTTTTACTAACTATCTCGCCAGCGATGGTTCGAGCAACAAGAGCTACAGTCTCGGATACAAAAGTGAGCGGGTAGATGCTCTTTTGGGACAAGCAAAGAATACGCTTGCGATGGAAGAGCGCAGAAAGCTGTATGATGAGCTACAAGCGATTTCCGTAGAAGAGCTGCCTACGATCCCACTGTTTAACGATGCGAGTCTGATCGGCAACAACAAAAAAATCAGCGGCTATCAAGCGACCATCTATGGAACGACACTTCCGCAGTTAGAGTGGGCGAAGTAACATGCTGTATGTGGTTCGCCGATTGGCTTCGACGATTCCTATTTTGATCGGGATATCCTTGCTTGCCTTTCTTCTCAGCGTCATTTCCCCAGGAGATCCTGCAGTGGAAGCACTTAGCATGAGCGGAATCAGCGAACCGACTGAGCAAGAAATCGAGATAAAGCGTGAAGAACTGGGCTTACATGAATCCCTTCCTGTTCAATACGGAAGGTGGCTCGTTAAAGCCGTGCAAGGTGACTTGGGTGTCTCCTATATGACAAAGGAGTCTGTGAGCGGCGAGATTATGCGCCGCTTGCCCGTTACGCTCTCGATCTCTCTTTTGTCGGTGCTGTTTGCTGTAGGGTTGGGAGTTCCTTTCGGGATGCTCATGGCACTGAAAAAAAACTCGTGGTTGGATGAAGCAGGCCGCTTTTTGGCGCTTACGCTCGTTTCGATCCCTGGCTTTTGGCTGGCGATCTCACTCATCACCTTATTTTCAGAGAAGCTGGGCTGGCTTCCGACAAGCGGGTACGGGACCTGGCAGCATCTCGTTATGCCTGCCATGGTCCTTGCTTGCGGCACATGCGCCATTTTGATGCGTCTGACACGAGCGGCGCTGATGGAAGCCCTGAATCAGAACTACATTTTGACTGCGCGTGCAAAAGGATTACGGGAGCCAAGCATCCTCTCATTCCACGCCTTGCGCAACTCGCTGATCCCTCTTATTACGGTTATCGGGACCTACTTTGGTTCGATTTTGGGTGGATCGGTTATTGTGGAAGTCATTTTCGCTTTGCCAGGCATCGGCATGTTTGCCATGGATGCTATTTTTCGCAGAGATTATCCTGTCATTCAAGGCTACGTTGTTTTTACAGGCGTTGTTTACGTCATGTTTAATCTGCTTGTCGACTTATCCTATGCCTGGATCAATCCGCAAGTAAAGCTGGGGGTGAAGCTGAAATGATCCGACTTCGACTCTTTCTTCACTCACTTGGTCCTATCGGAGTTATATCCATCGTGATTCTGATTGTGCTGCTGGGAAGCAGTCTCCTGGCACCGTGGCTCGCCCCCTACGATCCGAACCAAATACGGATGTCGGAAAGACTGGCTCCGATTTCAGGCGAGCACTGGCTGGGCACAGATACACTTGGACGAGATGTATTCAGTCGTTTGCTGTACGGGGGAAGAGTCTCGATCATGCTTGCGCTTGCCGTAACCGTCGCAACGATGCTGATCGGCCTGATTATCGGTACATTGGCAGGTTATTTCGGAGGTTGGCTGGATGATGTCACACAAGCAGGAATTCATATTTTTCAAGGCTTGCCTGGACTCAGCTTTATGATCGCCATCGCAGGAACATTGGGACCCGGCGTAGAGAGCATGTTCATCGCATTGGTGGTTACTTCATGGGCGGACTTTTCCCGAGTCGTCCGTGGCGAGGTCATGAAAATACGGGAAGAGTCCTACATAGAGGGCATTCGGGCAATCGGAGGCAATCACATGTATACATTGATCAGGTACGTGATTCCAAACATGATCGGACCGATTATCGTCCTGTTCACTGTTCGTATCGGACGGGTTATTTTATCGATTGCTTCACTCAGCTTTCTTGGACTTGGTTTGCAGCCTCCAACTCCTGACTGGGGTGTTATGGTGAATGATGCCAGACCGTTTTTTCGCAGCTATTTTCACCTGATCCTTGCGCCTGGCCTATGTATAGCCTTGATCTCGTTTGCGATTAACTGTATCGGTGATGCCCTTCGAGATGCACTTGATACAAAAACAGAAAAAGCAGGCTGGCTATCATGAAGTGGATGGAGAAGGAGGCAGTCGTCATGGAACCATTGTTGTCGATTGAACAGCTTACGGTCACGTTTCACACGCCAAAGGGGAAAGTAAAAGCGGTAGATGGTGCGAGCCTGACCTTGCACCAAGGACAAATCGTTGGGCTCATCGGTGAAACAGGGAGTGGGAAGTCAGTACTGGGACTCTCCATCCCGGGTCTGTTGCCTGGCACGGCAGAAGTATCAGGAGCGATTCGATTCAAAGGCCAGGACTTGCTCATCCTCCAGAAGGATTGCCTGCGCAAGCTCCGAGGTACCGAGATCGCTTTTGTTCCGCAAAATCCTGCTACCTCGCTCAATCCGGTGATGCGAATTGGTCGTCAGATCACAGAGGCGATAAAGGCTCCTTTTTCACGCAAGCAAAAAAGAGCGATTGCTGCTCGATTGCTTGAGGAGTTGAACATGCCAAAGCCTTCGGACACGCTTCAGCAGTATCCGTTTCAATTGAGTGGCGGGATGAAGCAGCGCGTACTGGCTGCTATCGGAGCTGCTGGGAAGCCTTCTCTCTTGATAGCGGACGAGCCGACAAAAGGACTCGATGCACTCGTGCGAGACCAGGTGGTAGGACTTATTCGTCGTGTCGCAACCCATACGGGCGCAGCGATTCTAGTGATTACGCATGATCTGTATGTGGCAAGATCGTTATGTGATGCAATCGGCGTCATGTACGCTGGAGAGGTTGTCGAGAGTGGATCAACCGAGCAGCTTTTCGCACAGCCGAAGCATCCGTATACGAGTGGGCTTATGCGCTCCATGCCAGGAAAAGGAATGATTCCGATTCCGGGGGTCAGCCCGAGTCTCATGGAGGAACATCGTGGCTGTAAATTTCAATCCCGCTGCTCGCAAAGGCTGGGGGAATGTGAGTGGAAAGCCCCTGATCTTTACGCGTTACAGGATCAGGATCATAAAGTGAGGTGCTTTTTGCATGATTCGAGTCGAGGGCGTGAGCAAGGCGTTCCAGAGCGGCTGGTTGCGACAGCGGAAGCATGAGGCAGTCAAGCATGTTTCTTTTTCAATTGGAAAAGGAGAGACACTGGGCTTGATCGGTGAGAGCGGCTGTGGCAAATCGACCCTGTCCCGGTTAATGGTCAAGCTGCTTCCATTTGATCAAGGGAAGCTTTTTTTCGAGGATACGGACATTACGAAATACACGATGAAGCAATTGTTTCCTTTGCGAACCAAAATGCAAATTATTTTCCAGCATCCAGATTCGGCCCTTCATCCTCGTCAAACGATCCTGCAAAGTCTGGTAGAACCGTTACTGCTTCATCAAATTACGGACAGAAAGCAAGCGATTGAGCGAGTAATGGATTTATTGGCGCCCGTCGGCTTAAATGAAGAGATTTTGTCTCGATACCCCCATCAAGTCAGCGGTGGTCAAATACAACGCGTGGTCATCGCTCGTGCATTGACGTTGAGCCCACGCTTTATCGTCCTGGATGAACCGACCTCCATGCTGGACGTTTCTGTGCAGGCACAAGTCATTGACGTCTTGAAAACGATCCAGAAGCAGTTTGATTTAACATACTTGTTCATCTCTCATGACCTTGATTTGGTGGCACATGTGAGCGATCGAATTGCTGTGATGTGCAAAGGCGAGATTGTTGAGTTGGATCAGAGCAAGAAAGTGTTGAATGAGCCTGTCCATCCATATAGCCAGAAGCTCGTAAATGCTTTTCGCGGATATCAAACGAATAGATAAAAAAGAGGAGGGAAAAGGATGAGTGATAGACCGAAATCCATGTCTGCATCCGCTTTTTGGATAGCCGCGTGGGAGAGAGCCATGCAAACCGATTTGCGAGTGAGTGACGATACCGAAGAAGAGAAATTTTGGGAAGAGTATGCACCCTTATATGATGAGCGCAATCCGCTTGCACCGTATGCGGAGGCATTGATGGATGCTGTGTATTCCCAACTTGCACCAGACGATCATATACTTGAGGTAGGTCCGGGGACAGGGGGGTTTACACAGCTGTTGGCTCCGTATGTTGGGAAAATTACGTTAGTTGAGCCTTCCGCTTCGATGTACAGGGAATTTCATACGAGCTGGCAAAAGACAGGGTATCTGCTGCCAGAGGTATTGGCTGAGAAATGGGAGGAAGTCGAAGGGATACACGCTGATGTGTTATTCAGTGCCAATGCTGTCTACCGCATCCGCGATATGCGGGCTGCCTTGCTCAAGATGAATCAGACGGCAAAGCGCCACGTCTTTTTAATCCAGTCGATCGGTCGTCCTTTTGCCGGACCTCTCAGCCTTACATGCAGCGATCATTTGTATGAACAGGAAAGAGCAGTAGTGATTGCAGAAATACTGGACGAGCTGGCGATCCAGCATACATATCGTATCTTTCCAGTTGAACGAAAGAACGGCATGAGGCATGAGGTCGCTTTGATTCATTGGGAGCCCTGACACTAATCTTGATCAATCTGGCCCAAATAGTCACAAACTGTTCACTTATGAAGAGCATCCCTCAATCCTTATGATAAGGAGCGTAAAAAGAAGGGATGATGGAAATTGCCAACAACGAAGAGAGAAAGTGTTTATTTTGGACTGATGATGTGCTTTGGGATGGTTTTATTTATGACCTCCTATCATTTATGGACGAACGGATTGCTCGGCATGATTTCGTTAAAGGAATTACTCATCCAGTTTTCATAGTCATGAAGGTAATTGTAGACAAAAGTCTAAAAAAGATGATAATATACCTTCAATCTTAAAAACAGAAGGGAGATTAGACTTATATGCTTAAGCTTATTATCGCAAATTAAATTCGAATGAATTTAATAGGAGGGCTGTTCTATCATTCATTGATAGGTTTATTTGTGATGCCCTTTTGCGATAATGAAGAGAAGCGATATAACGTCTAATCCATATAAGCAGAAAAGGAAAAGGTTGTAATCAGGCCAAAGGCAGGCGCTTGCTTTAGGCAGGTTCACTTTATTTTTTGCGTATACAAAGACTTTATGAGTTTATTCTCGTAAGGTCTTTTTCTGTTTTTAGGAGGTGATTATTCCCATAAATATACTTGCCATGCGCTAATGTGATTGAAACATAAATGGAGGGAATCTACATGCAAAAATATGAATTCGTTAGTGATTATCGCAATAATGAAAGCTTGAAGGAGAGCTTTAATTCTTTAGCAATGAAAACCTTCAAATTGGATTTTCGTGGCTGGTACGACAAAGGGTATTGGAATGACAGTTATATTCCGTATTCCTTTGTTGATAAAGGCAAGGTTATCGCAAATGCTTCGGTCACTAAAATGTCGGTTATTATAAATGGTGAAGCGTATAAAGCAATTCAGGTTGGTACCGTCATGACAGATGAAAATTATCGCAATCAAGGCTTGGCGAAGCAATTAATGCAGCACATTTTGAAGGAACATGAAAATAGTTGCGATTTTCTGTATCTATTTGCGAATGAAACGGTCTTGGATTTTTACCCGAGGTTTGGTTTTACACGATTAGATGAAAGTGAGTTTAGCGTAGATCTGGCAAAAAGCTCGATTCAAATGAATACAGAAGCGAAAGTAAAACAGCTTTCGATTGAAAATGATCTTGCCTTACTTGAAAAATTTGCGAAAAATCGTCATGTAAACGCAAGGACCTTAGATGTGACGCAAAACGAAAGCTTGTTGCTGTTTTATTTCACATTAGTATTTCAGGAAGCGATATTCTATGTAGAAGATTTAGAAACGATCGTGCTTATGGAGGAAGATGAAGATATCCTGCGTATTTTCGATATCATTTCATTACAAGCACCAAATGTTGAGGCTGTAGTAGCAAGTATTGTGAAGGAAACAACGAAAAAAGTGATAGTTTACTTCACACCTGATTTTACAATCGAAGGCATGACAGCAACCATTATGCCAAATGATGATGATGCTTTATTCGTATTAACAAAAAAGCCGCTGCTGAAGGGGAACTTCATGTTCCCGTTAACATCACATAGTTAATTGGTGTGTTATCAAAGCCTCACTTTGATCAAAGTGAGGCTTTTTTGTTCGATTAAGTTATCGTGTTACTTTTTATACATTTATTGATATTAAATTATGTTTATACGCTGTTGTTTCACGGCTTTACAGTTCTGGATGGAATGGTTTTTGTTGGCGTATAGGTAAATGAACTGCTTTTTTGATGATTTTAATACAATACATACTATAAGAATATGTTGAAAAAGTATCGGAAGTATTTTACAATGATTTCAGTTTCACCGTTCACTATTTCAATGGATGAAAATACCCAAGGAGGATATGCATATGTTTGAACAGCTGGAAGCTTCTATTGTAGGCCGCCTCATTTTGCCTGAGGATGAAGGGTACAACGAAAGACGGAAGGTCTGGAACACTTCTATCGATAAATATCCGGCTGCGATCCTGGTATGCAAGGATGCTTCCGATGCAGTTGCTGCCGTTCGATTTGCAAAAGAGAATAACCTCGCTGTTTCTATTAGAGGCGGTGGACATCATGTGGCGGGAACGGCGGTTAGCGATCAGGCGCTCATGATCGATTTTTCCGATATGCGCAAGGTCTCCGTTGATACAGAACGAATGGTGGCGGTGGTAGAGCCCGGAGTGACCTTGGGCGATCTTGATGCCGAAACGCAGAAATTCGGTTTGGCTACACCAACAGGAACCGTTACAGAAACAGGCGTTGCCGGACTCGCTTTATGTGGTGGAATCGGCTACCTCAGGGGGAAATACGGCGTTACGAGCGACAACATTGTGTCCGTGAACATGGTTACAGCTGACGGAGAACTGATCAAGGTCAGCGACCAGGAAAACACCGATCTTTACTGGGCGATTCGCGGCGGGGGAGGTAATTTCGGAGTCGTAACTTCCTTCGAATTCAAGCTGTATCCGATCGGACCTGAAGTATTGTCGGTGGATGTCATGTATGATTTTGAGGATGCCAAACAAGTTTTCAAAAATGCCCAAGCTTTTGTGCATGTAGCTCCGGACGAAGTAACGTTTAACCTCGTAACCCTGCAAATGCCTGCTGCTCCAGGTGTGCCGGAATCTTTGCACAATAAAAAAGTAATCATCGTAGCGGGCTTGTACGCGGGGAACAAGGAAGACGGAGAAAAAGCGATTCAACCGCTGCGTGAATTGGCTCGCCCGATCTCAGACAATTCAGGTGTCGTCAAATACACAGAGCTGCAAAGCAGATTCGACTTAGCGGCTCCAAAGGATGTGCCTGTTTATGGAACGTCACTTTATGTGAAAGAGCTTGGCGATACGGAGATCGATATCCTGGTGGACAAATTCAAGAAAGCACCACGTGCGTCTGCATTATTCCAATTCTGGGAGTGTCATGGTCAGATGAATCGCGTGCCTTCTGACGCAACAGCTTTTGCTGTTCGGGATGCCGGGTTCCTCCTCTGCTTCGATATCGACTTCACGTCAGAGGATGAGAAGGAAAGCAAAGGGTGGGTCGAATCCGTTTATCAGGCGCTGCTGCCGTACTCCCTGCGCAAGACATCTTATTTGAATACCGCACCAGAGAACGAGCAATTGACCATAGATACATATGGTGAAAACTTTAAGAGACTGACCACTATTAAACAAAAATATGATCCGACTAATCTGTTCCGTCATAATCACAATATTGATCCAAACAAGTAAAGCGATTGAATCTCTTATCCACTCCACTTCGGGATCGAGTGGAGTGGTTTTTCATTTTGACAAATGGCGGTGAAGCAAATGAATGATTTTTCCCTCATCTCTTCAGAATCCAGCGTCACCTTTTTGGCGATCGCAAGCGGCAAGGGAGGCGTAGGCAAATCTACTGTCACCGTAAATGTAGCCGCAGCGCTGCAGAGGTTAGGCAAACGGGTCGGAATTATGGATGCCGATATTTATGGTTTTAGCATTCCAAGCATGCTGGGGATCAAAGAAGGGCTGCGAAAAGAACAGAATCAAATGTATCCGATTGAGCACTGCGGGTTGCAGGTCATGTCAACAGGGTTTTTTGTCCCGGATAACAATCCAGTCATGTGGCGGGGACCCATGCTAGGAAAAATGCTTTCGACCTTTTTTAACGATGTCAAATGGGCTCCGCTTGATTACATGATTATCGATCTGCCACCAGGAACTGGCGATGTCGCTTTGAGTGTGCATCACAAAATTCCTCAGAGCGCTCAGATCATCGTGACCACTCCAAGTGATACCGCAAGCCACGTCGCAGCTCGTGCGGGGAAAATGGCGCTGCAAACGAACCATCGCATTTTGGGCGTAGTTGAAAACATGTCTTATTTCGAGGACCCTGCAGGGGAGAAGCATTTTATATTCGGACAAGGTGGCGGAGCTAGACTGGCAGAACAACTTGAGACCAAGCTTTTGGCACAAATCCAGATCACTCCCTTCGTACAAGAGCCCGCTGAGTCTGTTGCTCTGACATCCATTTATCCACCTGAGACAAACAATGGGATTTTGTTTACGGAGCTTGCTGCGTACATCAGTGGGCAAAAAGAATGAAAGCAAGCTAATGGTTTTTCCATGACAAAAAGGCAAGTGTTGCAGCACTTGCCTTTTCCCTATGATTTCTGCCTCGTATATCATTCCAGCCTTCATGACTCTTCAAAAAAAGCTGAAATTTCTTCTTCGATTACCTTCCTCAGTAAGCCAACGCATGGATCTATCCCTTTGGCATAAACCCTTTTCTGATTCACCATGGCATAAGGGACAGCCCGGCACATATGGCACATGTACAAGCATTGTGTCCTCAGCACAGCAACCTCAGGATACTCTTGCTCAAGCTCATCTATGGACTGGGCAGCCAGAATGTTTCGTTCGCATACTTCAACGACAACAAGCCCTAGTGCCATAACAAGTCCTCTTGTTCCAAACCCTATTCCTCCTTATTAATAAAAAAATACGCTGTTGTAGATAAACGGCTCATCAACTCTTCTCGCAATGCCGCTTCAGGGGTAGTTTCCTCCAACGCTTTTTGCATGCAGGCGAGCCATGCGTCTGCCCGTTCTTTGGTAACTGGAAAAGGTAAGTGACGTGCTCTCATCTTGGGATGTCCATGCTCGTTTGTATATAAAGGGGGCCCTCCGAAATACTGGGTGAGAAACTGCTTCTGCTTACTGATGACAAGACTCATATCCTGCGGAAACAACGGTGCCAGCTTAGGATCTGCGAGCACATTCATGTAAAATAAATCGACGAGACGATCGATGACAGGTGTTCCGCCTATTCGATCAAACAAAGTCAACTGTTTTATATCCATAGTACGAAGACTCCTTTTTGGTTCAGGATAACTATTCGCACACATAAGATGTGGCTCATTCAACCGTACTTGTCAACCTGCCGGATTGTGCTACAATACTTTTAATACTTTTCCTATCAAGCTAGTTGGGTGGTAAATGACATTGCAACCTAAAGACGAATTGTCAACCCGCGAGACGATTTTACATCTGTTAAAAACAAATGACGAGCTGAGTGCCAAAGATCTCACGGATCATCTTAACATTACTTCGATGGCTGTCCGTCGCCATATTGACTCTCTGGAGCGGGATGGATTTATTGAATCAAGAATCGTCCGTCGCCCTATGGGAAGACCGACTGCCACATACTCCTTGGCCGAGCGTGCTAACGTTCTTTTTCCTACTAAATATCACTCTCTCGCTCTTGATCTTCTTGATGAGCTGGTACAGGAATCAGGAGAGAGCATGGTAGAGAGATTGTTCGAGCGTAGAAAAGAAACGTTATACAAAAACTATACGAGATTGATGGAAGACAAAGATTTTGAAGAGAAGATCACGATTTTGGCAGATATTCAGAGCGACAATGGCTATATGGTGGAGCTGAAAAAGACAAGCGAAGACGAGTATGTTTTTATTGAACATAATTGTCCGATCGCTAAAATTGCTCATCGGTACAACCATGCTTGCCAATGCGAACTGCGTTTATTTGAATCGTTATTGAATGCAGATATATCCAGGCCAGAATGTTTGGCAAAAGGCAGTAAAAAATGTGTCTATAAAATCCGCAAACGTAATCTTCAGTCATAATTCTTTCAAATAACAGACAGGGCAGGTGAATGTATCATTCGATCTGTCCTGTTTTTTTGCTTCTTTTTCATTAAGCCCTCTATGATTTGAGCCTTTGCTGCATAAAAACAACCTCATGTGCTAGCTTATCAAGCCGCTGCAGGACTTCCTGATCCACAATCGCTTTCTCGGAATTGAAATGGTCGTCATGAAGATAAACATAGCTAGGCGCCACAAAAGCACGAAAATAGCCTGCGATCGGCTTCAGTTGATTTTCAACAACTAAATAATGCTGGTACGTCCCGCCAGTTGCGATAAAGCCCATTACTTTATTGTAAAGCGCGTCAACGGGAACAAGATCAAATAGGTTTTTTAGCACCCCGGGAATGGAAGATTGGAAAATCGGAGTTCCGATCAGATAAAAATCGGCAGATGATACGATATCGATTACTTTTCTCGTATCGCCAGTATAAGTGGCTGGATCGCGGCCATCACAAAACTGGAGGTCATATTGCTTGAGATCCAAAAAAGCCGTATCAATATCAGGATAATGTTGTTGAATAGACGCCAGTGCCTGTTTTACAGCAATTCCTGTCTTCGAGCCAACAATGGTACCGGATATTCCAAGTATTCTCATATGTACCCATCCAATCTTATCATACTTTTTAATCATTTACCTATAAATAATATCATAAGTAATCTGCTCGTTGTCAACGATAGACAGCCGATCATTCATTAATTTAAACAAACGCTCTTATACATATTATACTAATATGTTGACTATGTTGAGCGTTTTTACTATACTTGAGCTGAAACAACAAAGGAGGAAAGATATGGCACATCAACTACCGCCGCTACCTTATCCCGCAAACGCATTGGAGCCGTTTATCGATGAACAAACGATGATGATCCATTATGCTCGTCACCATAACACTTACGTGGTCAATTTGAATACGGCGCTGAGTAAATATCCCGAGCTTCAAAACAAGAGTATGGATTCTCTCTTGCAAGAGCTGGAGCTTGTATCCGACGAAATTCGGACGGCTGTCCGAAACAGCGGAGGCGCGAAAAGCGCTACGATTCTGCCATGCGCTAGCACATTTATTAATGTAAAGGTGGGGTAAAGATGGCATTTGTCATTACTGCGAACTGCATCGAGGAAAAAGCCGGTGAATGCGTGGATGTTTGTCCTGTAGATTGTATTGAAGAAGGTCCAGATCAATTCTACATAGATCCCGACACCTGTATTGATTGCGGGGCATGTGAATCCGTATGTCCTGTTGCCGCTATTTTTTGGGATGGTGAACTGAGAGACGATGAAAAAATTTATCTGGAGTATGCCATCAAGTATTTCAAGGGACGCTAATAAAAAGTAAACCTAGTGCCACTGCTTGGCTGGCACGAACCAAATTCCTTTTTATTGAAAAGAAAGAATTGTGTTGACGGATGGTATGGAATTTCTTAGAATAAAGCTCAACAGAATACACTGTTCTTATCCAGAGAGGTGGAGGGTCTGGCCCTATGAAGCCCGGCAACCGTCACGATTAGGTGACAAGGTGCCAATTCCTGCGAGGCGACTTACGTCTCGGCAGATAAGAAGCGGGTGTCGCGTAAGAGTGATTACGAACCTTCTTCTTAGTGAAGAAGGTTTTTTTAAATTCTTGAAAGTACCAAAATTCATATTTTTCTTTATCCAGAGAGGTGGAGGGACTGGCCCGATGAAGCCCGGCAACCGTCATGCAGTATGTGACAAGGTGCCAATTCCTGCAGGAAATAGGTTCCTGGGAGATAAGGAGAAGGGGAGCAGCGATGCCCAAGAGCCTTCTTCTTAGCGAAGATGGCTTTTTCTTTTTCAATTATGAGGATGGAGTGGATAATATGAGCGCTGACGTAATTCGTGTAGGTTTGTTGGGACTTGGTACCGTGGGTGGAGGCGTCATCAAAACGATACGCTCTCAGCAAGAAAAGCTGTCTTCGCGATTGGGAAAACGGATTGAAATCGTGAAAGCACTGGTCCGCAATTCCGAAAAGGAGCGTGATGTTCACGTTGATGCGTCTTTATTGACGACAAACTTTGAGGATGTATTGCGCAGTGATGTGGATATCGTTGTAGAAGTGATGGGCGGTGTCGAGCCCACTTATGATTACGTCCGAGCGTTGATTGAAAAAGGCTGCCACGTAGTAACCGCGAACAAAGAGCTGCTGGCAAAACGGGGAACAGAGCTGGTCGAGCTGGCGAATCAGCATCAGGTGCACTTGGCATATGAAGCGAGTGTTGCGGGTGGAATCCCGATTTTGAATGTGCTGCGCCAGTTTTTAAGAACCAATGACATAAGCGGTGTACGTGGAATCCTTAATGGTACGACCAACTTCATTCTGACCAAAATGGAAGCGGAGCAGCTCTCCTACCAGGAGGTTTTAAAGGAGGCGCAAGAGCTCGGCTATGCAGAGGCAGACCCTCGTTCTGACGTCGAAGGCTTTGACGCGATGTACAAACTGTATATCCTCGCGCAGTTGGTGTATGGAGAATCGCTCCCGCTGTCAGATGTGGTGCGAAAAGGGATCTCTGATCTCTCCGCAGGGCATATTCGCATTGCCAGCGAGCTTGGCTATCGGATCAAGCTGATTGCCCAGGCCTATCAAGCGGAGCAAGGTATTCGACTTTCCGTTGAACCGACTATGCTGCCAATCGCTCATCCATTGGCGCAAATTCAGGATGCGTTTAACGCAGTTCAGCTCTCCGGAAATATTGTAGGTGATTTGCTGTTTACAGGGAGAGGGGCAGGGGAGCTTCCAACGGCTAGTGCAGTTGTTGAAGATTTGGCGTATTTGTTGACACAGCCATTTACACCTCACCCGGCATGGAAAGAAATTGCCGCTACAACTTCAGAGGTAAGTGAAGAAATCCAGCGTACGCTTTGTTATGTCGAAGGCTCATGCTCATCAGCAACACCGGATCGCGTCCTGCACTTTTTACGTACAGCTGGGGTCACAATCAGTAAACTAAAAGTTCAGTTCGACCTCGGAGGCGTTTTGCGCGCTGGTCTGATCACAAACGGATTAACAGAAGAGCATGAAGCGGTGCTAGGGAGCGACTTTGGGCTGTCGGTACGATGTTTCCCAGTATTAGAGGTGGCAAAATAAAAGAACAAGCTTTTTCTTTTCCTAACTTTCTGGTGGAAAAAGAGGGATCAACTTCTTTTTCTCAAATATAGGTAGTAAGAAAAAATCTTGCTGCTCTAGGCAGAATAGACAAGGAAAGAGAGGCGAAGCAGATGACACCTGCAGAAAAGCGTTACGTGCTGGCTATCGACCAAGGTACGACCAGCACGCGTGCCATGCTTTTTACTCGCGAAGGGAAAATAGCGGGTATGGCCCAAAAAGAGTTTACCCAGCATTTCCCGAAGCCAGGCTGGGTAGAGCATGATGGGCTTGAGATTTGGTCATCTGTGGTTGCTGTAATTGGGCAGGTGCTGACGAGCAACAATATTTCTGCAAGCGAGGTAGCGGCGATCGGGATCACGAACCAGCGCGAGACTACGTTGGTGTGGGATAAACAGACCGGGGTTCCGATATACAATGCCATCGTCTGGCAATCACGTCAAACAAGCAAAATCTGTGAAGAGCTGAAGCAGCAGGGGAAAAATGACTGGGTTCGTGCCAAAACAGGACTATTAATCGATGCTTATTTTTCGGGAACCAAGGTCAAGTGGATTCTGGATCACGTACCAGGAGCACGGGAGCGCGCGGAGCGGGGCGAGCTGTTGTTTGGCACGATTGACACCTGGCTGATTTGGAAGCTGTCTGGTGGCGTGGCGCATGTGACGGATTATACCAATGCATCGCGTACATTGCTCTTTAACATTCACGATCTGACCTGGGACGAGGAGCTGCTTGCTCTGCTCGATGTGCCCAAAGCGATGCTGCCAAAGGTTTGCTCCAGCTCAGAAGTCTATGCCTACACGGATCGGAATTTATTTTTTGGTGCAGAGGTGCCGATTGCCGGGGCGGCCGGTGACCAGCAAGCTGCATTGTTTGGGCAAGCATGCTTTGAGGAAGGCATGGCGAAAAATACATACGGAACAGGCTGCTTTATGCTCATGAATACAGGGTCCAAAGCCGTTTCCTCGCAGCATGGCTTATTGACGACAATTGCTTGGGGGATGGATGGACGCGTGGAGTACGCACTCGAAGGTAGCATTTTTGTGGCGGGATCGGCTATTCAGTGGCTGCGTGACGGGATGCGAATGCTGAAATCGGCAGCAGACAGTGAACAATACGCGACACGCGTCACCTCTGCCCAAGGCGTGTATGTCGTGCCTGCTTTCGTCGGACTGGGAACGCCGTATTGGGACAGCGAAGTACGCGGTGCGGTATTTGGTCTTACGCGAGGAACGAGCAAAGAGCATTTTATTCGTGCGACGCTAGAATCTCTTGCTTACCAGACGCGGGATGTACTCACTGCGATGGAAGCTGATGCAGGTCTTCCGTTAAAAAAATTGCGGGTAGATGGTGGAGCAGTCTCTAATCATTTTCTCATGCAGTTCCAAAGTGATCTGCTCAGTGTGCCTGTTGAGCGCTCAGAGGTTAGTGAGACCACTGCTTTAGGAGCCGCCTATCTCGCTGGGCTAGCGGTTGGCTTTTGGAATAGTCGGCAGGAAATTGCTGATAACTGGAGAGTAGAGCGGACCTTTGACGCGCAGATGGCGCAAGCGGAACGCGAGGAATTGTATGCAGGGTGGAAAAAAGCAGTACAGGCAGCACGCACCTTTTCGTCATGAAAGCTGCTCGCTGCCTGCACCTGTTTATTTCTGATGAGTTGGATCTTGTTGATCCTTGCCATTTTGCTGGTTGCCTGGAAAAACTGCTTTTTCCCATTTGGTCAGGAAATAACCCGAGAGGACAAAGATTCCGATCGCCGCTACAGTAATGATCAATGTCATCGCTCTCACTCCTTGCATGGTTGTTACTTTCTTATTATGTTGTACGAATCAGCAAGAGGAGAGTTTCGTAGTTCGAAGAAAAATCAGCGGCCTTATTCTTTTTTTGCATGAACTGTACCGTCACCTTCGATCAGCACATTTTCCGAAATCGACTCGATGCGCTTCAATAAAGTGGCTCCGTCCTGATCGTTCATCGGTACGGCTTGCCCCAGCTCAGCATAGTAGGGCAGCATCTTCAGATGACAATCACCTGTTTTTGTACAATTCGCTTGCAGCACCATGCTGTCCCATGTTTTCGGTTCGACAGCGCGAGTGAAAATAAAATTGCCCATACTGTAGGCAATCCATTTGCCGCGATACTGTTCAAAGCCTTGCAGGACATGCGGGTGTCCTCCGACGATCAGATCAGCTCCAGCATCAATGTAGGTGCGGGCCAATGCCTGTTGATAATCGACGGGCAAATCAACTTTTTCCTTTCCCCAATGGGCGATTACGATGACCAGGTCAGCCTCTTTCTTAGCTTCCTGAATCGCTTGTACTGCGAGTGCCGGATCATAGGTAGCGGCAAGGCCGGGCTGTGATTTTCCTGCGTACCAGCTCACCTGCGGAATCACCCGGCTAAAACCAAGCAAGGCGATACGGATGCCTTTTTTCTCGACATAGACGGGAGAGTACGCTCTTTTGGCGTCTTTGCCTGCACCGACATAGGCGATCTGATGAGCATCGAGTGCTGAGAACGTATCGAGTAACCCTTCGACTCCTTGGTCCATGGAGTGGTTATTTGCCAAATTAACCGCATCAATGCCAGCCTCTTTCATGGCAGGGATCGCTTCTGGAGATGACTTGTAGACAAATTCTTTGTTTTCCGATGGTGTGCCCCGCAATGTTATCGGTGTCTCCAGATTGGCGATCGTATAATCATCTTGCAAAAATAGTGATCGAACATGTGCGAAGGGGAAGTCAAACCCTTTTTCCAGCAATCGTTTTTCTACGTTGCCAGACATCATGACATCCCCTACAAATGTCAAGGCTACAGTAGGCTCTTCCGGTGGATCTACATGATCTGTCGCAGGATGGGAAGCATGATCATCTGTACGGCTTCCGTTTTTCGTAAACGAATCAACAGCGAAATACAAGCCGGCTGCAATAACGGCTAGTAAACTGAAAACAAGCGTGTTCTGCCCCATCCGGAACCACTTGCTTCTTCTCCTTTTACGACGAGTCCTTACCCGGTTTGATCTAGTCTGATTCATTTCTCCCCCTATGTAACGAATACAACATGATTTTGGAACATTTTCTTAACGTATAGGAATTTAGAAGCGCATCGCTTTTGAATTCCGGAGCGCATGGAAACTTTCCGCTAAAACGCGGTAGCTCCTCATTGAATAGTCCTCGATAGAGGTTTTCTTATTATACCATTTGCGGATAAGCTTTTCTTCTTACGGCAGTTCACTAGGCTGTATACGAAAAGGGGGAAAAACATTATGCAGCTCTTATTTGATCATTTGGTACATTTTCTGGATCGTGCCCCTGCGGAGGCGACGGAGAAGTTCCGTCAAGCAGGCTTTCATGCCGTAGCCGGTGGTCGCCACGAGGCTTGGGGTACATGGAATAGCCTTAGTTACTTCGGACTTTCTTATGTGGAGTTTCTGGCGATTGAAGCGGGTGAGCTTGCCGCACAATCGGATAATCTGTTGATTCGTCAGCTTGTCCAGGATCGTGAATTAGGTGAGGGTCTTGGGCAGGTTGCGCTGCGTACGCAGCAGATGGATGAGTGGGCTCGGAAACTTATAGAAAAGGAATTGATTGTACACGGACCTGTTGTCGGCAGTCGCAAACGAGAGGACGGCTCGCTTTTGAGCTGGAGAATGCTGTTTTTTGAAGATCCGAAGAGCCAGCTACGCCCACCTTTTTTAATCGAATGGCAGCAAAGTGATGAAGAACGTGTAGAGGATTTGCGAAAAAGAGGGATCGCTCGGGCCCATCCGAATCAGACAAGTGACTTACGAAGTGTAGGGTATGCTGTTCTTGATTTGGAGGATGCGGTGAATACGTGGAAGCGGTGGCTGGATTGTCTGGTGAGTGGTATATGGATGGATGAGCGTCTTGGAGCGCGATGCCAAGCGCTGGAGCTAAGTGGGCAACGCCTTGTGCTTTGTCAGCCAATCACAGAAGGGCTCGCATCACAGGCGCTGGCAGCACGCGGGCAGAGACCTTTTTGTGCTTCCTTTACCGGTGAGTCAGAGGGAAGCAATGAATTATTCGGAGCGACCTATATTCGCAGCAAGCAATAAAAAACGAGCAGTTCCTCAGGAAAAGAGGGCTGCTCGTTTTCTGTGTTTTTAGGTCCCAAACGTTTTTTTCGTCAGTTGGCGATACATGTACAGCATGGCGATTCTCCACGGTACAAGCATTCCGAATGCCAGCAGGAAGAAAAGACCGCCTGTTTGAATGGGGGTAAAAGAGTCGTTGATGATCAGCTTGATGATCAGGCGAATCACCAATAATCCCGCTAAAATGAAAAAGAACGCTCGTGAACGTTTCAAGTAAACATCCTGACCGATAATCTCAAAGCGCGAGGTCAAGATCAACGGAATGGAGAAGACCAGTCCGACGATAAAAGCACCAACATCATACATCGGAGGCGTCGCTGCTTCCGGCAAGAAAAACATGGCGAAGCCTGTCGCCATAAAAAACGGCGGGAGAATAATGCTTTTTGCAGAAACTGGCTTTTTCTGACGCTTCATTCGCAAAAAGATAACTGCGGTCGCCATCAACAGAGGAACTAATATCCCTAAAGCGGTTGAAGATAGTATTTGCATGGAAGAACCCCTCCATTAGTTTTAAACTCTTTGAATAACCTCTAATAGTTTACACCAAACCAAGGATTGGGGGAAAGTATTATGCCGCTGCCTCGTCATTGGAACGGACATCGAGCTTGTGCTTTTTGCTGTAAAAGAAGGTAACGACTGCAAACAGCATGGTAAGGGAACCGATAAACAGCAAATAACCGCTGACGCCTAGTAAGTCCAGACCTGCACCAGTAATACCCAGAGCAACCAGGAAGAAGCTGCGATCTAACATGCTTTTAAAAGAAAAGAATCGTCCCTGCTGATGGGCAGGCAGTCTCTTTTGAAAAATCGTTGAAATCACCGGGAAAAAGAACGCGACAACAAAACCAAAGACGGCAAAGGAACCAAGAACCATCACCTTGTTGTCAGCCACAGACATCCCGTACTGGGAAATCGCAAAAAATACAAGCATCATTGTGGACGCAGCGACCAGATTATTTTGCCCAATCCAGCGCTTCGCAAGCAGGCTTCCGATGAGAATGCTGACGCCTTCAAAAGCGTAAATCCAACCCATTAATTGCGGCTCTTGATGAATTTCGCTAAAGTTTAAAATCATTAAATTGAGACCGCCTAAAAAGAGGGTAATCAAGCCGTTGTTAATTAATCCGACCATGAGTGCAGGGTCTTTTCTCGTAATGGTCAATACTTCGCGGAACTCGACTTTTTCCTTCATTCTGCGGGATGTCACCTGAGGAATGCGTAGAAAGAGGGTCACTAAAGCTAAAACAGCATAAGCAACGATCGAGCACACATATAGCATTTGCAAATTCATAGAGACGACGAGCACACCACCTAATGCAGTTCCGCCGATACGGGATAACGTAGAAATATTCAGATAGACGCTGTTTGCTTTAAGCAATTCGTCTTTGTCCAGTATGGCAGGCAGGGACGCTTGCACGGTCGGAAAGTAAAAGGCTGCGGAGCATTGCATGAAAATGAGGGAGACGATCATCCAGAGGATAGAATCATACGCAATAGCAGGGAACATGAAAACAGGACTCAAGCATCGTACCAAGCTTGCAAGCATCATCACTTTGCCTTTGTCGTACATGTCAATTACGACGCCAGCTTTGGGAGAAAGCAAGATGCTGACAACTAGTCCGCTCATCAAAATCAGTGCTTTTACCGTTTCGGATGGGATCAAGCTCTGCATGAACTGTAGATTGGCGATGATTGAAATCCACATGCCCGCTCCTGCGACGATCTCCCCGGTCATTAAGAGGAGAAATGTTCGGTTTCGCCACAACATGAGAGCCACTCCATATCAAATTTTTTTTGCTAAGCAAAAGGTATCACTCAGTATAGCATCTCCCTCCAAAATTGTATATTTATTGTCTTTGTGGGTATGCACAGCTTTCATAAAGGACAACCTATACCGATACGAAGCGGCCATTACGCAAAAGAGGGAGCTAATCCGTATGACGCGAAAACGGTCGTTACTTTTACTGATTGGCTATGGATTCGCAGCTACCTTAGCGATTTTTTATGGACTAGTTGAACGGCACAGTTTGTTTGTTACGTTTGTGTCGTTTCATTTGCTAGTTTGTTTATGCATCCCTTTTCTGCATGGCTGGTGGGAGGGGACGCTGCGGGAGAGCTGGAGTCATGCATGGGGCCAGTTTGACAAGCGAGGGGCATTTTACGGATTTGCCTTGGGCTTGTTTTTAATCATAGGAGTGCTTGCAGGTGCTTGGCTTCTTCTGCAATCGGAGGGCAGATCCGAGAACATCCGACGAATTCTAGTCGATTGGGATCTCAATGATCGATGGATATGGCTGTTCAGCTTTTATTTAGTCTTTGTGAACTCGCTGCTGGAGGAATTGTTTTGGCGTGGCTTCGTTTTGCAACGGATGCAGCGGTCATTGTCAAAAACGATGGCCATTATTTTATCCAGCTTTTTTTATACGCTTTATCACTTGATTGTGGCAACGGTCATGTTTGGACTGAAGATAGGGCTAATGATCACCTTCCTAGTCTTTGGTGCAGGAATGATTTGGGGCTGGATGAAAGGCTTGTTTCCTGCGATTTACTCGACGTGGTTTAGTCATATCTTGGCGGATTTAGGGCTTGTGATGACGGTGCTCTTGTGGATTTACTGAGTGGTGCTGTTGGTGTTGTTTGGGAAAAGAAAGGGGGTTATGGCTGTGCACGAGGAAGAGCTGCGCTTGCGCAAACGATTACTCAGTATTCTTCGGCAAAATAATGAGCACGTTCAGCTTTATTTTGATACATACGGATATACACCTGTGGAGCCGATGCTCGCCTACCTACGAACGCTCCGGGGCTGTGCGCTGGTAAGTCGCTCCGATTTATGGCAGGTCGTAGAAAATGACCCCGGAAAGCAAATCGAGTGGGACGGTGGCGCTTTAATACGAGCAACTTTTGGATTTCTGCCAGCCATAAGCCGCGGCAGGCTGACAGAAATGGCTCCTCCTGAACTGCTTTATTACGGAACTCACCGCAAATTAGTACGGCAAGTGTTTTCTGCTGGCTTGTTACCCATCGCGAGTGAGTTTGTTCAGTTAGCGAGAAGCCCCAAAGATATCGGTATGCCAGTGGACGCGTTGTCCCTTCTGAGCGTGAAAGCGCAGGAGGCACATGAAGCCGGCGTACCTTTTTATCAGGTTAACGACCACTACTTTATGTGCGAGTCACTTCCACCAGCATACTTATTGCCATACACAGACTAGTCGGCCTGGCTTTTTCGGCGTTCCTCTCGAATTTGCAGCTGACGGCTTCTTTCGGCAAAGACATCGCTGCGATCACGCAATGTATGCTTGTTTAGTAAATAGAGATCCTCCATGTTGCTCGGGGTGTCTTTTGGCGAGTTACGGAGCAGGCAGGCTTCGTCATACGCTTGCTCCAAGCTGCTGTCTGCAATAGGCAGGGACAGGCTGTGATAAGCCTTGCCTTGCTTCAGTTCTTCAAGCCGTTGAACGAGCCGCTCATTTAGGACAGCGCTATCCAAGCCAAGCTGACGAATATCGCTTTGATGCTCATTTACAAGAGCGAGCGCACTTGTGAGCATTTTGATAGCTCCGTTATGATTCCCGCGTCTTTGGTGATAAAGCCCTACAGCAATTTGAATCAACCCCACCCAAACTGGCTTGCGTTCGTTTGGTGGAGCGCTTTTCCAATATTCTTCAAGAATTTCGTGACATTCAAAATAATCGCGTTCAACATGAAACTGAACCAAATAGTCCAGGTATGGTTGTGGATACATGGGGTCACCTCATTGCTTGGTTTTCAACTGTCAGGTTATATACTATTATAAAGCAAAGAGATGAGAAAATGAGGTGCGAAACCATTTATGACGAGAGAAGAACTGATGGCAGTATTGGAAAACAAGCGAATGACAGAAATTATAGAGCTAATCGAAGACGCCGAGAATGGTGAATTGGAGGAGCTGGAGCTTGTAGAAAGTCTGGGACTTTTAATGGATCAGGAATTAAACGGGGAAGTCATCCAGCTGTTGGAGAGCCTTGGGGTTACGATCATCTACGTGAGCGGCGATGAGGAAGACTTCGAGGATGAAGAAGACGAAGAGGACGAAAACGATCAGTAAGAAAAAAGAACCAACCCTCGTAGCAGGTACGAAAGGTTGGTTCTTTGCCATTTCACTACTTTTGTGTCCATACCCGGTTTTTGTTGCGGGTCGCCGGGAACTTTTCTCCTTTGGCAAGCTCGATGATCATCGGGTCCTGTACCCCTGCTCCTGACTCACCGATTTCCATGTATACAGCGTTTTTTGGAGATTTTTGACCTTCGCGAAAACGGCTGTGTTCTCCCATAAGGACTCCTCCTTCAAGCTTTGTTATATCGAAGCTTAGTATTTCGTAAGTGGATAAGCTTCATGCTGGAAAAACCGTGACAAACGCTGATTTTCCCACCAGAATAGACGCGAGCCCCGTGCCAATGAACCATCACCTACATACCTTGTAGATGTACCGATCAAGAGGGGGTGAGGTTCAATGAGTTGCGGATGCAGAAAGTCACATTGCAAATGCTACTACAAGAAGTGCTGCAAGAAGAAATATTACAAAAAACATTGCTACTATAAGCCATACTACAAAATGGAGTGCAAGAGCGGTCACGGAAGCTGCGGGCATGGTCATGGTCATGGTCATGGAGGATGTGACCACGGTTACGGCGGTTACGGTGGGTCCTCCATGGGTGGTTACGGCGGTTATGGTGGGTCCTCTATGGGTGGTAAATACTAATAGCGAAAAAGCGCCTTTCAGGGCGCTTTTTTCGTTTTTTCGCAACTTTGCTGCAATTTCGTCGTAGACTAAAAATAATCAGATTGTAGGAGGAATCATAATGAGTTATCTGTCTGGAAAAGAGGAGCGTATGTGGGCTGTAATCGTACATTTGTCATCCCTCATCGGATTCATCATTCCGCTTGGCAATGTGCTCGGTCCGCTGATTGTCTGGCTAGTAAAGCGTGAGGAAGGGGCCTTTTTTGACGCACACGGAAAAGAAGCTCTGAACTTTAACATCTCCGTTACGATTTACGCAGCGATTTCAAGTCTTTTGCTCGTTATTTTTATCGGAGCATTATTGTTGATCGCTTTGTTCTTATTTTGGATTATATTGGTCGTCATGGCAGCAGTGAAGACGAATGAGGGGAAAGCGTTTCAGTATCCACTGATTTTCCGCTTTATTAAGTGAATAAGCGCGACTGACAACCATTCCATCCAGGAATGGTTTCTATTTGTTTGAATGTTCTTGCAAAAGAAGGAAGCAAACTGCTTGATCTCGAAATACGAAGGAGTAGGGTAAATCGGTGAAATGGGGTGTCCTGGCATGCTTACGGGTGTTACGGTCGTCGATTTTTCACGCCATCTTCCTGGGCCTATTTGTACGATGAGGCTCGCTGATTTAGGGGCGGAGGTCATTGAGGTAGAGACTTTTCCTGACTATGACCAGGGAAGATCTGTCGATACCACGAATAGAGAGGCCAAAGGACAGGAAGGATTTTACCTGCGCTCGCATCGGAATCATAAAAGCATATCCTTAAATTTACGGACGGACGAAGGGAAAGCCCTCGCATTTGCTTTGGCCAAACAGGCTGATGTCGTCGTAGAGAGCTATCGCCCTGGAGTCTTACGACATCTGGGGCTTGATTATGACAGCTTATGGGCTGTCCATCCTGCGGTTATTTATTGCTCGGTTACCGGTTATGGACAGAGTGGTGAGCTTTCTCAGCTAGGGGGACAGGACCTGAATGTTCAAGCAGTCAGCGGCTTTCTTTCCACGATTAGAGACGTAGCTGGCGTTCCTGTCATCACAGATGCGCCGATAACCGATTTCGCTCTCGGGCTATACGCGAGTGAACAAATATGTGCGGCACTTGTACAGCGATTACGGACTGGGCGGGGAGCCTACCTCGATGTCGCATCCGCTGATCTTTTTTCATCCTGGATGGGCCTGTTCGCGATCTTTTCTAACTATAAAGAAATGGTTTGGGATCAATCCAATAGGCAGGGGAGGTTAGCCTATCATGTATTCGAAACCTCGGACGGTCATTACGTAGCTCTTGCTGCTCTGGAAGAGAAATTTTGGCTCAATTTCTGCCGGGCAGTCGGTCGAGAAGACTGGGAGCTGCACCATGTGGCGACAATCATTCAACAGCCTGAGATTTATGAGGAAATGAAAGTATTGTTCTTAACACGAACCCAAGCGGAGTGGAGTGAGCTTGGAAGCGAGGTGGATTGCTGCCTGACAGCAGTGGAAGAGCTGGATAGATGGGCGGACAGCTCATATGTAACGAGTCGTGAAATTGCGTATACCCTGCCTCTTGTGGAGAAAAGGGAATTGCATATGACGAGGCAAAAACAGACTCATACGGAGGGAGATCGCAAATCACCACCATGGTGTACTGATCATACACATGAGCTGTTAAAACGGAAGCTAAACCTGTCAGAAGACGGATTACAGCGTCTGGTGAAGCTGGGTGTAATTCCTGGTGCCTCTGCGAAAACGGGAAGATTATCCGTTGAGCAGGAATGAATTTTGTGATAGAGTATGTATATCAAGATCCTGCGATGTACGATAGGCCGTAAATGTTTCTAACCTTATACGTGTTTTTCGGGAGACGGAAATTCGCTGTAGATGTCAGGCCCACCTCCATATGGATGCATGGGAAGGCTGAAGCACGAAAGGGTCACCCACCTGTGTGAGCGCAGGTTATAGAAACATGAGGTCAACGGCAGAGCGGGGACTTGGCTGTTTTCAAGAAGATTCATGCCTTTTGAACGTATAGGAATTTATAAGCATTGCGCTTATGAATTCCGGAGCGCATGAAAACCTTCCGCTAATACGCGGTCGCTCCTTCTTGAGGAGGCATCGATAAAGGTTTTCTTAATGGTATGTGGCAAAACCACCTGGAGTACAGTTCATTCCAGGTGGTTTTTTTTGTGGGGCTGGGGAGGGGTTAGTTTTGATTTCCAGATCCGTGACCTTGGCCCTGATTTTGTTTGGCATCCCGTCCGCCGGGGCTGTCCTGCTGATCACCATGGCCTACGATTGTCAATGATTGCTCCAACGTTTGAGAATCCTTGGCGTCCTGAATGATTTGATACATCTGCAAAAAATTCGCTTTTTGTCCTTCCGGAATTCCTTTGATACGGACCGTCATTTCTTGCGGGCCGTTTTGCTGGCCACCCTGCCCGCCTTGTCCACCTTGGGCACTGTTACTATTGCCTTCGTTGGAGCTAGGCTGCTCATCTAAAAAGCTGAGAAACATGGAGTCGCTGTCCCCAGAATCTTGTCCGCCTTGACTGTGGCTTTGATTCTGACTTTGCCCAGCATTACTTCCTTGCCCTCCCTGCCCGTTTTGCCCACCGCCCTGATCTTGGTCGAACAACACGCTGAATTCATTTAAATCGGTCTGGATGATGCCGATGACGTTCATCCTGATCCCCCTTCCAAAATAGAAAATTGATCATTAACCCGGATGCTTGGAGTGATGCACCCCACGATGCTGCAGGTAGCTGTGGTAAAAGTATTCAACCACTGTAATGACGAACGCCGTCAACAACAAGCCAGATAATACATAGGACTGGGCAAATGCAGAGCTGCTTGCCCAAAAGAATGCAAACACGAACAAGAAATCAGCTGTGCTAGCAAATGTGTTGTTCGTTCGCGGCAGGATAAAGGCATCAACCAATGCGTAAGCGAGCAAGCTGCCAATGATGCTTGTCAGCAAGGCAAACGCAAAAGACGTTCCAGACCACAAAAGCCCCGGAACCGCTATGATTCCATTCACTAAGAGCTTGAGTAAGATGTGCAAGGAACGGACACCCCCTTTCATGCTCTTAGTATGAACTTAGGTAGTTTCGCTATGCGTGGATGGCGCATTCAATTTCAGTTGGCGAATGAGACTTTCCTGCGGGGTGACAAATAGTGTGCGCTGCTGCTCATATATGACATAACCGGGCTTTGCACCACTTGGTTTTTTTACATGCTTGATCAGCGTGTAGTCGACAGGAATTTGACTGCCTTGTTTGGCACGACTGAAGTAAGCAGCGAGCGTAGCTGCTTCGAGCAATGTTTCATCAGTAAACGCTCGGGCGCGAATGACAACGTGTGACCCCGGAATATCCTTTGTATGGAGCCATGTGTCGTGAGCGGAAGCGAGCTTATTGGTTAGATACTCGTTCTGCTTGTTATTTTTTCCGACGAGAATTTCGGTACCATCGGTTGAAAAATAAACCTCCAGCTCTGGTCTGGTCTCTTTTTTCTTGCGCGGGCCGCGTTTTTTACGGTCACGTACATATCCTTGCTCGACCAGCTCTTCGCGAATTTCTTCGGCTTCTTTTAGGCTGGCGTGGGCGAGCTGAACCAGCAAGCCATCCAAATACAAAATTTCCATTTTAGCCTGCTCAATTTGTTCTCCAACGACTTGCAGACTGTTTTTAGCTTTGTTGTAACGCTTGTAGTACGACTGAAGATTTTCCGACGGTGTCTTTAATGGATCTAGCGGAATGGTTACGGTACCGCCTGTCTCGTCATACCAGTTGACTGTCACAAGCTCTTTGTCACCGCGCTTCATCTGATGCATATTTGCTGTAATCAGCTCACCATACAGGCGAAATAATTCGGCGTCATGCGCGTATTGTAGCGTCTGTTCCAGTTTTTCAATCTTTTTCTCATTTTTGTTCCGTTCCCCGGTGACAAAACGGATCAGGTCATGTGCTCGCTGCTTGACCGTATCGCGCAGCGCTTTTCCTTCATAGTAGGCCTGGAGAAGTGCTTGCGTGGTTGGGAAAGGCGTGATGGACTCTGCTTGAAGGTGGGTCAGCTCCGCGACATGAAAATAAGCCTTGTCCTTCGTTTCAACGATGTTCGGCACATAAACTTGCTGTTTGAATGCATCCATGACCTCTGAAAAGGCTGCCCACAGCGTCTCACGATTGGCCAGACCGGCACGATGAAGAATTTCTTTGGCGAGGAGAGGGCTGATCCCTGTATAGGCATCGACGATCTGCTTGTCCAGGCGGCCACTATTCCAGTCAATCGATGATATGAAATCCTGCTGACTCGCAGCAAGTGGATCATTTTTGTCCTGGCTTGGAGGAGATACATAGGGACGCCCCGGTGTTACTTGCCGATATTGGCTAATGGCAAGCGTGACATGCATGGCACTGTCCAGAATGATCCCAGTCGCAGGGTCAATTAATATGATGTTGCTGTGCTTGCCCATGATTTCCATAATAATACGTCTGACTGCTGTATCACCGAGCTCATCCCGCGTGCGCACATCGATATGGATAATTCTCTCCATATCCACTTGTGAAATCGATTCAATCATTCCACCTTCGCAATGCTTGCGCAACAGCATGCAAAACATCGGTGCTTCCAACGGATTGGAGAACTCCTCTGTTGTGATGTGGAGACGAGGGTAGGTAGGATTTGCGGAGAGCAGCAATTTCACTGTTTCTCCTTGTGTTCGTACTTGCATCACAATATCACTGTGGTGGGGTTGATGGATTTTGGAAATTCGTCCACCCACCAGCTTATGTAACTCCCGGGCTACAGCACGGGTTACTACGCCATCAAAAGCCACAATAGGTCACCTCAATCTAAAGAAGAATACATCGAAAAGCGAAATCATATCAGAATCGTTGCCAGTCACAGTGTAGCACAAAGCATAAGCAAGGAGGAATCTTGTTGTCCGGATACGGCTTCGGTTGACACTGCCAAGACTTGTCTCCTATAATTAATTAACGATTTTACGCCTGTGGAAGTGAAAAATTGTGATTCGAAGCATGACAGGTTATGGAAGAATAGATGAAGTAAAAGGCTCCACACGATTGACAGTCGAGATTCGGGCTGTTAATCATCGGTTTTCCGAAATCCTTGTTCGTCTCCCAAAAGCCTGGAGTATGCTGGAGGACCCTGTACGCAAGCTGGTCGCTCAGTTTGTCCGGCGCGGCCGTCTCGAAGTAACCGTTTCTGTGGAATCGATTCAAGCTACCTCAGCCGCTGCCATAAATTGGGGTGTGGCAGAGCAGTTCGTTTCGCTGACGCGTGAAATCGACCAGCGATTTTCGCTGGAGACAGTCCTGACAGCCAGGGACGTGTTACTCTTCCCAGGAGTGTTACATACCAAGGAATTAGAAGAAGCAAATGGCGATGAAATAATCGATTGGTTGCTTTCCCAAGTCCAAGCAGCAGCACAAGATTTGCTCTCCATGAAAATGGCAGAGGGGAAGCAGCTTTACGCCGACCTGACAAAACGTCTTGCACAAGTGTGTGTGTGGAACCAGGAAATTCAGGCACTAGCTCCACTCGGTGTAGAGGAGTACCACAGCCGTCTGCATCAACGTTTGAATGACTGGGCTGGCCAGGCTCCTTTTGAACTGGACATGGGGCGCGTAGCGCAAGAGGTAGCCTTTTTCGCAGATAAAACTGATATCAGCGAAGAAATTACCCGCTTAGAAAGCCATTGTCATCAGTTCATGGAACAGCTTGAAAAGGATGATGCGGTCGGGAGAAAACTGGATTTTTTATTGCAGGAAATGAATCGGGAGGCAAATACAATCGCATCCAAGGCGAATCATTTGCGCATCCAGCATCTGGCAGTTGAGATCAAAAGCGAGCTGGAGAAGATGAAAGAGCAAGTACAGAACGTTGAGTAGGATGAAAGGATGGGCTGGGCCGTCATGGCAATCAAGCTAATCAATATCGGATTTGGCAATATTGTAAATGCCAACCGCATTATTTCTATTGTAAGTCCGGAGTCTGCTCCTATCAAACGGATTATTCAGGAAGCGCGTGACCGTAACATGCTAGTTGACGCAACCTACGGGAGACGGACACGGGCCGTTATTATTACAGATAGCGATCACGTCATTTTGTCGGCTGTACAACCAGAGACGGTAGCACAGCGTCTGACTACAAAGGATGACGAATCGGACGAATAAAGTAGGAGTGTACATAATGAGCATGGTTGATCGTGGTCTTCTTTTAGTTCTTTCCGGACCAGCAGGAGTGGGCAAAGGAACGGTATGCAAGGCGCTTCGAGAAAAAATGCCTGATCTTGTGTATTCTGTTTCAGCAACCACGCGTTCGCCACGTCCAGGTGAAGTAGAGGGAGTCAACTACTTTTTCAAATCAAAAGAACAGTTCCAACAAATGATCGAAGAGGACGCTCTGTTAGAGTGGGCTGAATATGTAGGCAATTTTTACGGAACTCCTCGCCAATTTGTGGATGAAATGCTGGATGAGGGTAAAGATGTTATACTAGAGATCGAAGTTCAGGGCGCATTGCAGGTAAAGGAAAGTTTTCCGCAAGGCACATTCCTGTTTCTTGCCCCGCCTGACCTCCACGAGCTGGAAAACAGAATTATTGGCCGCGGAACGGAGACGGAAGAGATTATCGCCAAGCGTATGGAAGTGGCACGTGCAGAGATCGAGTTGATGGATCATTACGATTACGTTGTAGTCAATGATGTGATCGAATCAGCATGTGACCGCATTCAGGCGATTATCACCGCGGAGCATTTGAAAAAAGAACGTCAGGTTCACAAGTATCGTAAATGGCTGAAGGAGGTTGAATAAATTATGTTGTACCCATCTATCGATGAGTTGACAGAAAAAGCGGAAAGCAAATACATCCTGGTGACACTCGCTTCCAAGAGAGCAAGACAGCTGCGAGAGAACAGTGAAATCCAGGTAGTGAGACCAAAATCCAAAAAGTTTGTAGGGCTTGCACTTGAAGAGTTTATCTCTGATGAACTCGTGCACGAATTTCTAGACGGACGCAAATAAGGATTACCACCCAAAAAACAACCTCCAAGCAGGTTGTTTTTTTCCGATATGGAGAGAGGGGAGTTTTAGGATGCACTCGCTTGCTGGAAAACGAATCGTACTGGGGGTTTCAGGGGGGATTGCTGCGTACAAGGCCGCAGCGCTCACTAGCAAACTGACTCAGGCTGGTGCTCTTGTGCATGTAATTTTGACGGAAAGCGCCATGCAATTTATACAGCCACTGACGTTCCAGGCATTATCTCATCTGCCTGTGTATACAGATACATTTACAGAGCTGGACCCGCATGTGATCAGTCATATCGAGCTTGCAGACAAAGCTGATCTCGTGTTGGTGGCTCCGGCAACAGCAAATATCATCGGGAAAATGGCGAACGGAATTGCGGATGACATGCTGACAACGACGATCCTGGCGACAAAAGCACCGGTCATGGTTGCTCCTGCCATGAATGTAAACATGTATGGGCACCCAGCTGTAGCTGCCAACATGGACAAGCTTACAGACTATGGCTATCAGTTCGTCGAGCCAGGTGTAGGACTCTTGGCATGTGGGTGGATTGGCAAAGGGCGTTTGGCGGAGCCAGAGGAAATCGTTGAAGCAGTTGCTGCCTTTTTCGAGCAAAAGCAAGTGCCTGGGCAAACGCAGGATTTGGCAGGGAAGCATGTCTTGGTAACGGCCGGTCCAACACGTGAAAAAATCGATCCGATCCGCTATATTACAAACCATGCTTCCGGCAAGATGGGCTATGCTATCGCAGAGGCTGCCAGGGATAGAGGAGCGAAGGTGACGCTTGTCAGTGGACCAACCACGTTGGAGCGCCCTTCTGGAGTCGAGTTCGTTGCTGTTGAATCCGTGCAGGAAATGTTTGATGCTGTCATGCAGCATTTGCCTGAGAGTGATATTGTGATTAAATCTGCGGCAGTATCGGATTATCGTCCGAAAACAGTCCAAGAGCATAAAATGAAAAAAGGCGACGGACCACTCGTTTTAGAGCTGGACAAAGCGCCGGATATTTTAAAGACGGTCGGTGAGCGCAAGACCAAACAATTTGTGGTCGGGTTTGCTGCCGAGACGCAGGATGTTTTAAAGCACGCGCAGTCCAAAATCGAGCGAAAGAACCTCGATATGATCGTAGCCAACAACGTGTTGACGGAGGGGGCGGGCATGGGCAGCGATACGAATGTGGTTACGATTATGACTCGCGCAGGGGAGCAGTTGGCACTAGATAAACTAAGCAAGCGAGCTGTGGCTGAGAAAATTTTGGATGCCGTTTTAATGAAGCTTTCGCAGCGTGCGCTCTCGGAGCTGTCATGATCGCTCAAATCATTGTGGACGTGCCAGTTAATCGGACGAATCGGCCCTTTGACTATCGCGTTCCGGACTGGCTGACCCCGATCATTCATGTCGGGAGCCGAGTCATTGTTCCATTCGGTCCACGTAAGCTTCAGGGCTATGTTATCAGCATCTCGGAGCAAACGGTTGATCAGGTAGAAAACGCGCGCCTTAAAGACGTGGAGCAGGTGCTCGATGATACGCCTCCACTTACTGCTGAACTGCTGAAAATGAGTGAATGGATGTCTAAGCAGTATTTATGTCCATGGGTCACAGCGGTTCAAGCCATGATTCCAGCCGTACTCAAAGGCAAATCGGAGAAGTGGCTCACGGCAACCCAGGCACTAGATGAAGAGACCTGCGGAAAGTCAGGACTGCTGTGGGAGCTCCATCGTAAACGGCATCTGCCGCTTGCAGAGGTAGAAAAACAGTTTCCGGATGAGTATAGGCTCGTGCCCGGCTGGATTCGCAGCGGTCTTTTGGCAACGGAATACCAGGTGACAGACCGGATTACTCGCAAGCAGCAGTCCTTCGTGAAAAGCTTGCTGGAGAAACCGCAGCTTGAGGAAGCGATTGCTTCTTTGCCTGCTCGTGCTGAACAAATGCGCCGGGTCCTTCAGCTTTTTGCCGAGCATGAAGGGCAGTCCTTTTCTGTACAGATGATGCGAGATGAGCATGGGATCAGCCGTTCCCCGTTGAAAAGTCTTGAAGCCAAAGGCTGGATTGCCATCGAGCAGGTCGAGGTGTATCGTGATCCGTATGCCAATAGGAGATTCTCTGAAAAAGCGAAGCCAGAGTTCACTTGGTTGCAGCAAGAAGTATTGGCACCCATTTTGCAATCTATTCAATCCCATACCTACGCCTCTTATTTGCTCCATGGAGTGACTGGCAGCGGCAAGACGGAGGTCTATCTAGAGGCGATCGAGCAAACCTTGGAAAAAGGACGCGAGGCGATCTTTCTCGTACCGGAAATCTCGCTGACGCCTCAGATGGTGGAGCGGTTCAAAGGTCGTTTTGGTGCAAACGTAGCTGTTTTGCACAGTGCCTTGTCTTCGGGTGAGCGCTTTGATGAATGGCGTAAAATCATTCGCAAGCAAGTAAAGGTCGTAGTCGGGGCACGTTCAGCTATCTTTGCCCCGTTTCAAAATGTCGGTCTGATTGTCATCGATGAAGAGCACGAAAGCTCGTATAAACAAGAAGAGACGCCGCGTTATCACGCGCGGGAAGTGGCGATATGGCGAGCAAAGGAAAATGACGCAGTCTTAGTGATGGGAAGTGCGACCCCTGCATTGGAGACATACGCGCTGGCGACGCGAGGAAGATACACGCTACTGCAGATGCCTGATCGCGTAGGGAATCGACCGATGCCAGAGGTGCATGTCGTCGATATGCGCGAGGAGCTGCAAGCACAGAATCGCTCCATGTTTAGCCGCAAGCTGCACGAAATGATTGAAGATCGTTTGCGAAAAGAAGAGCAGATGGTGATCTTTCTCAATCGGCGCGGCTTTTCTACATTCGTGATGTGCCGCTCCTGCGGGTACACAATGCGTTGCATACATTGCGATATCTCGCTCACCTACCATAAAACGAATCATACGGCGCGTTGTCATTATTGCGGGTATACGATTGAGCAGCCTGCTCATTGTCCTGAGTGTCAAAGTGAGCATATTCGCTTTTTTGGTACAGGAACGCAAAAAGTGGAGATGGAGCTGGCGAAGCTTTTTCCAGGAATTCGTGTCATTCGGATGGATGTCGACACAACCTCTCGGAAGGGCTCGCATGAAGAGCTGCTAAATAAGTTTCGTTCGGGCCTGGGTGACGTGCTGCTCGGTACGCAAATGATTGCAAAAGGACTTGATTTCCCACGCGTGACGCTGGCTGGAATTATTGCTGCTGATACGTCCTTGCATCTGCCGGATTTTCGGGCTGCGGAAAAAACATTCCAGCTGCTGACGCAAGTAGGCGGACGTGCGGGACGTCATGAACTGGCAGGAGATGTGGTCATCCAGACCTATACTCCGGAGCACTATAGCATCATGCATGCGACCAAGCATGACTATCCTGCCTTCTATCACGATGAAATGCTACAGCGCCGGCGCACTGGGTATCCGCCTTATTTCCGCTTGGTGTTAATCACCTTTAGCCATGAGGATGTTCCGGTTGTCATTCGCGGTGCGCATACGATGGCTGATTATTTGCGACAGCGTTTGGCGCAAACGACGATCCTGCTCGGACCTGTAGCATCGCCTATTGCTCGCGTGAAGGATAGATTTCGTTTTCAGATCATGCTAAAATATCGGGATGAACCGCATTTGGCTGAATTGCTTGCTCAGGCAACAGCAGCATTTGAAGAGTGGAACAAACAGCAGAAGGTACTGATGACCATAGATGTTGATCCGTATGTACTGCTTTAGGGAGGATATGAATCACATGGCTATTCGCACAATTGTTAAACATCCTGACGCCATCCTGCGAGAAAAAGCGATGGTTGTAACGAAGTTCAACTCTAATCTGCACAAGCTGCTCGATGATATGGCAGATACAATGTACGACGCAGATGGAGTGGGACTCGCTGCACCACAGGTCGGTATTTCCAAGCGCGTAATCGTGATGGATTGTGGCGAGGGACTTATCGAAATCGTAAATCCGGAAATCGTGGAGCACAAAGGCGAACAATTCGATTATCCAGAAGGCTGCCTGAGCATTCCAGGACTGCGTGGGGATGTACGCCGCCACAAGTGGATTAAACTGCGCGGACAGGATCGCTTTGGGAATGAAATGGAATTGGAAGCAGATGATTTGCTGTCCCGTTGCTCCCAGCACGAGATTGATCACCTAAACGGCGTATTGTTCATCGATGTCGCTGATAAAGTGTATCAAATCAGCCCGGACGAGGAAGGGGAATAAATCATTTGAAAGATGCTCGTATATTGTTTATGGGAACCCCTGATTTTGCGGTAACAAGTCTGGAAGCCCTGCTCGAAGCAGGATACAATGTGATCGGAGTCGTAACCAAACCAGATCGTCCTGTAGGACGCAAGCAAGTGTTGACGCCGCCCCCCGTCAAGGAGGCGGCTTTGCGTCATGGACTTCCTGTATTGCAGCCAGAAAAGATCAAAGTGGAAGAGTCTCTGGAAGAAGTGCTAGCACTCTCGCCGGATTTAATCGTGACTGCAGCCTATGGACAAATCCTGCCCAAGCGCTTGCTGGATGCACCGAAGTATGGCTGCATCAACGTCCATGCTTCCTTGCTTCCCAAATACCGTGGAGGCGCTCCTATCCATACATCGATCGTAGAAGGTGAAAAGGAATCCGGAGTCACCATCATGTACATGGTGGAAGCCCTTGATGCGGGGGACATGCTGTCCAAGGTCGTCGTTCCGATTGAGGAACGGGACACGGTTGGTCTTTTACATGACAAGCTGGCTGCTGCAGGCTCTGCACTCTTGATGGAGACGATTCCCGAGCTTTTGGCAGGTTCGATCGAGGCACAGCCACAAAACCATGATGAAGCTACATTTGCTCCCAATATCAAGCGCACAGACGAGCGCATTGACTGGACGCGCACAGCGGAGCAAATTTATAACCAGGTCCGCGGCTTGAATCCTTGGCCGGTTGCTTTTACGTCTTACCAAGGTAAGGTCTGGAAGCTATGGTGGGTGGAAAAGCTAGCAGGAAAGGCAGCGGGGAACGAGCCAGGAACCATCGTTGCGCGAGAAGAGGATGGCTTGATCGTAGCCTGCGGCGACAGTGCGGTAAAAATTACGGAATTGCAACCAGAAGGAAAAAAACGTATGAGTGCTCTCGACTTTTTGCGTGGAGCGGGCGCAAACATTGAAATCGGCACAAAGGTAGGAGAATAGTCCGTGGCAAAAAAGGGAGCACGAGATATAGCCCTGGATGTACTGAACAGGGTAGAAGAGCATAAATCTTACAGCAATCTTGAGCTAAGGAATGTCTTGGATCGTACAGAGCTGAATGCTTCTGATGTTGGGCTCGTAACAGAGATGGTGTACGGCACGATCCAGCGCAAAATAACGCTGGATCACGTGCTGTCTCATTTTGTGGGTGGGAAAAAGATACAGGCTTGGGTGCGCAATCTTTTGCGTCTTTCTCTGTATCAGATTCGCTTTTTGGATCGGATTCCTGAGCGTGCGGCGGTACACGAGGCTGTTGAGATTGCGAAAAAACGTGGGCATCAAGGGATTGCGTCGATGGTAAATGGTGTGTTGCGCAACATTTTGCGTCAACCTGACGTATGGGATCGGATCCCTGAGGGCGATGCTGCTATGCGTATCTCCGTTGCATTTTCCCATCCGGAATGGCTGGTTCGCCAGTGGATCAAGGAATATGGGGAAGAGACGACAAAAGCTATCTGTGAAGCGAACAACCGCACGCCACACAGTTCGATTCGGGTAAATGCACTAAAAGTCAAAAAGGACGAGCTTCTAGCACAGCTAGCAGAGGAAGTCGGAGCAGTAAACGAGTCGATTTTGAGCCCAGATGGTTTGCTGATCGAAGGCGGTCATGCAGCAGGTACACGCTGGTTTAAAGACGGGTTTTTTAGCATTCAGGATGAAAGCTCCATGCTGGTAGCGCCAGCACTTGCACCACAGCCAGGCATGCGGGTTCTGGATGCTTGTGCTGCTCCAGGCGGGAAAACGACTCATATAGCGGAGTTGATGGGGAATCAGGGGCAAATCATCGCCAGTGATGTTCACCCTCACAAACGCGACTTGATTGCGAGTGCAGCGAAAAGACTCGGAATTACTATCATTGAGCCCATCGTCAGTGATGCGCTGGATTTGCCTGAAAAAGGATTGGGTACATTTGACCGGATTTTGCTGGATGCACCCTGCTCTGGCTTTGGGGTCATCCGGCGAAAACCGGATCTGAAATGGAACAAGACACCTGAGGATGTTCGTTCAATCGCACAGCTGCAATATGAGTTATTGAAGAGTCTGTCCACAATGCTGGCTCCAGGCGGCGTGATGGTTTACAGCACGTGTACGATTGAGCCAAAAGAAAACCAGGACATCATTCGTCGGTTTATTGCTGAGCATCCGGAATTTATGCTGGATGATACGCTTCGGGATGATCTGCCGCAAGCCGTTCGTGACAAGGTGGATGAAACGGGAGCGTATATACAAATTTTGCCCCATGACTTTGACAGTGATGGCTTCTTTATTGCGCGATTGAAACGGAAAAAATAAGCAAAGAAGGGGTGGCGCATTGCTTGGGTGAGTGCCACTCCTTTCCTTTGTTTGCGGTCCTGTAGATTTGTTTACACTAGGAAAAGCGACGCATTTGTTAATTGGATGTCGAAACCGTTTGAAGCGAGACGCCAGTAGAGGTACAATGATAGAATGACAATTTAAGCAATGATTTTTTGAGGATGTGAAAAGACAGCAATGCCACTTACAACATTTACGAGCGCAAAGCCGCTCATTTACAGTTTGACGCAAGATGAAATGAAAGCATGGCTCACTGAAATCGGAGACAAAGCATTTCGCGCCCAGCAAATTTTTGACTGGCTCTATGTAAAGCGAGTGACTTCTTTTGATGAAATGAGCAATCTGTCCAAGGATTTGCGTCAAAAGCTGGCTGATACATTCCGGATGGATCCGTTAAAAGAAATTACTCATCAGGAATCTCAAGACGGAACGATCAAGTTTTTGTTCCAGCTTGTCGACGGACATGCCATTGAAACGGTAATTATGCGCCATAACTATGGAAACAGCATCTGTGTGACTACACAGGTTGGCTGCCGGATTGGCTGTACGTTTTGCGCATCTACACTCGGCGGGCTAAAACGTAACCTGGATGCTGGTGAAATCGTATCTCAAGTATTGATGGCCCAGCGCAGACTGGACGCAGATGGCGAGCGCGTAAGCCACGTCGTCGTTATGGGTATTGGGGAGCCGTTTGAGAACTTTGAGAGCTTGATGGCCTTCCTGTCTGTCATCAACGACAACCGTGGATTGAACATTGGTGCACGCCACATCACGGTCTCCACCAGTGGTATTGTGCCAAAAATTTATGAGTTTGCTGAAAGAGGCGGACAAGTGAATCTGGCTATTTCTCTGCATGCTCCAAACACAGAGCTGCGTAGTAGCCTGATGCCAATCAACCGCGGCTTTCCGCTTGCCAAGCTGATGGAAGCCTGCCATCATTACATTAACAAAACAGGTCGTCGAATCAGCTTTGAATATGGCCTGTTTGGAGGGAAAAACGATCAGCCAGAGCATGCCGAAGAGCTGGCTAGCCTGATCGGCGACATGCTGTGCCACGTCAATCTGATCCCGGTAAATTATGTGCCGGAGCGTGATTATGTACGTACACCGCGTGACGAGATTTTTCAGTTTAAGCGTATTTTGGAGGAGAAGGGAATCAATGTGACCATCAGACGCGAGCAAGGTAGCGATATTGCAGCTGCATGTGGACAATTGAGGGCACAACACGCTAAAGAAACCGTGGGGTGATGCCATGGATATCGCGATGAAATCCCATGTCGGTCGCATCCGTCAGGTAAACGAAGATTACTTTGCCTGTGTAGAGGACCTGAACGGACGTGTACTGGCAGTAGTAGCAGATGGTATGGGCGGTCATCAGGCTGGCGATATCGCCAGCAGGCTCGCTGTTGAAAGAATAGTAAAAGAACTGCGCCACTTGGATAAGGATATAGACGGAGAGGACGCGCGTGAGCAATTGATGAACGCCGTCCTGCTCGCCAATAAAGAGGTTTATGAGTATGCAGAGGAGCATCCGGAATGTAATGGCATGGGTACGACAGTTGTTGCTGCCTTGCTTGGTCCTACCTCAGTCATAACCGCGCATATTGGCGACAGCCGTCTGTATCACTTTAGCCAGGATGGGCTTGTCATGAAAACAGAAGATCACTCCCTTGTGAACGAGCTGCTAAAAAATGGACAGATTACGCCGGAAGAAGCATCTGTTCATCCTCATCGCAATGTGATCATGCGATCGCTTGGAACGGAACCGGATGTGTTGATTGATCTGGGACAGTTTTCATGGTCAGATGGCGATGTTGTTCTTATTTGCTCAGATGGATTGAGCAATAAGGTGAACAGCAGTTCCTTGGAAGAGTGGTTGAATAGAATGGTATCGTTGCAAGCAAAGGTGGACGGCCTCGTAGATGAGGCATTGACAGCTGGTGGAGAAGATAACATCACGCTGGTAGCCGTCCGAAATACGCCTGATACCAGTCAGAAAGAGGGGTGAGAGAGATGGAAGGTCAACGACTGGGAGGACGGTACCAATTGGAATCCCGCGTCGGTGGGGGCGGGATGGCTATTGTGTATAAGGCCAGAGATTTGATTTTGAATCGTCCGGTAGCCGTCAAGGTACTGCGCTCGCAGTTTTGTACGGATGAAGACTTTGTGAATCGGTTTCGGCGCGAAGCACAGGCAGTAGCAAGCTTGTCTCACCCCAATGTGGTGGGGGTTTACGATGTAGGCCAAGAAGGCGATACCCATTACATGGTGATGGAGTACATAGAAGGTTACACGTTAAAAGAAGTCATCATTCAGCGGGGAGCTTTGCCTGTTGAAGAAGCAGTTAGAATTGCCGAACAGATCTGCGATGCTCTCGACCATGCGCATCAAAATCAAATTATTCACAGAGACATCAAGCCGCACAATATCATGATTGGAAAAAACGGACGGGTAAAAGTAACGGACTTCGGGATTGCCCGAGCGGTTACCTCCGCCACGATTACACATACAAATGCGATGCTGGGGTCGGTGCACTATTTTTCTCCAGAGCAGGCCAGAGGCGGCATTACAGGAGAAAAGTCGGATCTGTACTCACTGGGGATTGTACTTTACGAAATGGTTACAGGTGAGCTGCCTTTTTCTGGGGATTCGCCAATCTCTGTAGCGCTCAAGCATTTGCAGGAGCCGCTGCCCGAGCCGCGTACCGTAAATCCGGCAATCCCGCAAAGTGTGGAAAACGTCATTTTCAAGGCGCTCGTCAAAGATCCGTTTCTCCGCTACTCTTCGGCAAGAGAAATGCTTGAAGATTTGGAGACCTGCCTATTTCCAGAACGCTTGCATGAAGACAAGCTGATCTTTCCTGAGGATGATGAAATGACAAGAGTCGTTCCTATCATCACTCCGGAAATGATGGAGGGCAACACCAACGGTCGGACAGGTGTAGGACAGCGCAAGCGTCAAGAGCCGCAAAATGACAGCGAAGAAGAGAAGCCAGCAAAAAAGTGGTGGTTAAAAACGATTCTCTGGCTAGCAGGGATTGGGCTGTTCTTCGTGCTCGCGTTCTTCGGCTTCAATCTGCTGTTGAGTGTGGTGCCATCTGTTCCTGAGGTATCGGTTCCTCCAGTGGAAGGATCCCCTGTATCTCTGGCTACGAAAAAGATCGAGGAGGCCAAGCTCGTCCCGCAGGTCATCGAGGAGGCTAACGACACCATCGAAAAGGGAATAGTCATCAGGCAGGATCCGGGGCCAACGATGAAGCTGAAGGAAAAGGCTGTCGTGACGATCTATGTGAGCAAAGGACAGGAACAAATTGATATGCCAAATCTCGTTTCATTGCCGCGCTCGACAGCAGAAGACACCTTGAAACAAGCAGGCTTCAAGCTGGAAAATGTCACCTTTGTGGAAGAGACGGATGATCAGGCCGAGGTGGGGCAGGTTATCAAGCAGTCACCTGAAGCAAATGCCAAAGTATATCCGACAAAGGATAAGGTAACCATCACTGTCAGCAAAGGCAAAGCCTACGTCAAAATGCCTGATGTTAGGAACAAATCTACAGAGGCTGCGCAAGTTGAGCTGTATAAGGAAGGTCTCTTAATAGGCGAAATCAAAAAAGAGCCTACTTATACAACTGACAAAGAGGGCATTGTGCTATCGACTCATCCGTACGATCCAGGTATGTCGGTGCAAAGAGGTGTTTCTGTACCATTAACAGTGAGTAACGGACAATATCCTGCAGACGCCAAGTTCCCGAATATACCTGTTTTCGTCGAGGTAGTTCCGGGTGAAGAAATTGAAATCAAGATAGAAGTTACAGATGCACGCGGAAAAAATATGGTGGTATACCAAGAAAAAATTGCAGAGAGCAAGGAATACGGGGTTCCACTGGTTCTCTCGCCACAACAGGACGGAAAGGTCGTTGCGACGATCAAACGTCCAACTGATACCCAGTTTAATGAGTATCAAACCATTCCAGTAGCATATAGTAGCTTGCCATAAACATAGTGGAGGGACATGAATGCCAGAAGGACGGATTGTGAAAGCGCTGAGTGGCTTCTACTATGTAGCTGACGAAGGGCGCATCTACAGTTGCCGTGCACGAGGGCTTTTCAAGAAAAAAGACGCCAAAGTAAATCCGCTTGTCGGTGATTGGGTCGTCTATGATCCGATTAATGAGGAAGAAGGCTATGTGATGGAGGTGGGCGAGAGGACCAGTGAACTGGTTCGTCCGCCCATTTCCAATGTGGATCAGGCGGTACTCGTTTTTTCGATGTACAAGCCGATGTTTAGTCCACTGCTTCTGGACAAGTTTCTCGTGCACACAGAACGTGCGGGGATCGACTCTGTGATCGTTTTATCCAAAGCGGACCATGTTTCAGAGGATGAGGTCGCTGAGATTGTCAAAAAGTACGAAGCGATCGGCTATACCGTCATACCGACATCGACGGTCCAGGAGCGGGGGCTGCAAGAAGTACGTGACATTTTACATGACAAAATCTCTGTATTCGCCGGACAGTCCGGTGTGGGGAAATCATCGCTCATCAACATGCTATTCCCGGGCGTCAGCCTGCAAACGGGCGATGTCAGTCAAAAGCTTGGGCGAGGAAAGCATACGACACGTCATGTTGAATTAATACCGGTGGATGGCAGTGGATATGTAGCAGATACACCTGGATTCAGTTCACTGGAGTTTATGGATTTTACCGAACTGGATTTGGCTGACTGCTTCCGTGATTTCGCCGCCCTGAGCCCCGAATGCAAGTTTCGTGGTTGCTTGCATGTTAGTGAACCATCGTGTGCGGTACAGGAAGCACTGGCTGCAGGGGAGCTCTGCATGGAGCGCTATGAGAACTACAAACAATTTCGTGAAGAGCTAAAAGAATATCAACGGAGGAACAAGCCATGGTAAAAATCGCACCTTCTATCCTGTCAGCAGACTTTGCCCGTTTGGGCGATGAGATTCGAGATGTAGAAAAAGGAGGCGCGGATTGGATCCACGTCGACGTCATGGATGGGCATTTTGTTCCGAACATCACAATCGGGCCGTTGATTGTAGATGCGATCCGTCCGGTAACCAAGCTGCCACTTGACGTGCATCTCATGATTGAGGACCCGGATCGGTATATCCCGCAGTTCGCCAAGAGTGGAGCGGATTGGATTACGGTTCATCAGGAAGCATGTCGCCATTTGCACCGTTCCTTGTACTTGATCAAGGAGCAAGGGGTAAAGGCAGGCGTTGTTCTCAATCCTGCTACTCCACTGGCAACGATTGAACACGTACTGACTGATCTGGACATGGTCCTATTGATGACTGTCAATCCAGGCTTCGGTGGACAAAAGTTTATTCACAATGTCGTGCCGAAGATTAAGGAGCTGCGCCGTATGCTGGACGAGCGTGGCTTGGGACATGTGGAGATTGAAATTGACGGCGGAGTTAATGCTGAAACTGCACGCCTGTGCACGGAAGCGGGAGCGACTGTTCTTGTTGCGGGAAATGCTGTATTCAATCAAGCAGATCGGGCGCAAGCAATCGCGGCTGTTCGAGGATAACGATTCAATCAAGCAAAGCCATTTGGTGCTTCCGAGCACCGATGGCTTTTTTGTTTACCGACCAGTGAGCAGGAACAAAAAAAGAAACCGAGAACAAAAGCGTTCCCGGTCTACCATCATTTTGGTAAAAGTAACTGCCTTACGGGCGATCAGAAGTAACGTAAGTACCTGCAATCAAATCGTGGATCGCTCGCTTGTCTTGACGAACACCAACCATAATCGCACTAGCAATCGCTGCAAGTCCAAAAGTAATAGCGTAAATGAGTCCCCCCACAAGCACGCGGAGCAGCATAGCCCCAATTCCCACTGGCTCTCCGTCTACCTTTACGATACGAATGCCAAGGATTTTCTTCCCTATGGTATATCCATACCAGAAGATCGGGAGCAATAGAGTATACAGGGTCGAGATTGTATTGGTAGACCAGTGTCCTTGAATTTCCCCTGTGATCAAGTACGCAATAATTGATAAAGGTATACCAATAATGAGGCCATCCAAGATAGCGGCTCCAAAACGACGCCAGAAGCCAACGGGATTGCTAAGCAACGGTTTTGTTACTTCCAAACTTTCCATCATCTCATCTCCTTCTTTTTTCGATAGGTATATGTATATGTCTGCCCAATCGAAAGTAGAGCAAGACAAGATTTCATTATAGCGATAATGAAACCAAGTTTTGCCATATCCATTATAAGCATGGAAATAATCGGATTACAAGCTGGGAAATAACATTGAAAACAGGACTTTAAATGAAATTAATATTATTCAGGAAAATAAACCTATTGATTTAATGGGTATATATTCCTGTGATATCAAATCGTCAAAGGGTGTCCATGAAAACTAGTCTGATAAACAAATTTTACACGAATAAAAATAGTTCTAATGACCTGTGTTTCATTCTTGCCATGAATGAGTTTTTGTGTCCGTGAATCCGGTCTTTGTTTTAGAAACGATAGGAATGAAAAAACAGGACATACTAACGGATAAGGATACACAGCCATCAAATCATTTAATTTGTGAATAAAATTCTGTATATTGGATATTTAAAACGAGAGTAAAAAACAGTTGAAATTCTCAAGTTATTGTTTAAAATAATCATTGTTATGCATAATTATAAGTTGTTTTGTAAATTATCTCAATCAAACGTGACAGCTTGGCAGCAACTTAATCTCAATGGGGGTACAACATGAAAAAACATACTTTCTTTTCGATGGCACTTTCTTCTCTTTTGGCAATGGCAGTAATGACAGGCTGCGGAACGGGCAACCAGTCCGGAGCTGGGCAACAGCCAAGCCAGCCTCAAGCAGGACAGGAGCAAACGACTCCAGCTACTGGGGGAGCGAAAACGTTGACGATGGCAACCTCTGCCGATTTCAAGCCGTATGAATTTCACGATTTGACAAGCGGGAAAGATGAAATTGTCGGCTTTGACGTAGATATCGCCAAATATATTGGAAAAGAGCTTGGCTACGAAGTGCAAATCAATGACATGAATTTTGACGGACTCGTCCCTGCCTTGCAAACCAAACGTGCGGATTTCGTGATGGCGGGGATGAACCCGACACCTGATCGTGAGAAAAACGTTGATTTCTCCGTCGTTTATCATGAGGCGAGAAATACGATTGTTTCCAAAAAAGATTCTGGTATCACCAAGCTTGATCAGTTAGCTGGCAAAAAGGTAGCGGTTCAGCTTGGCTCCACACAAGAGACAACTGCAAAAGATGCAGCTAAAACCGTACAAGGGCTACAGGTTGTTTCACTGAACAAAATCGGTGAAATTGTAGAGGAAGTAAAGACTGGTCGTGTAGATGCGGCAATCATTGAAGACCATGTAGCAAAAGGCTTTGTGGAAAACAACGAGGGCTTGCAGCTGGCTACGATTGAAACCGCAGAATCTACTGGAACGGCGATCGCTTTCCCGAAAGGCTCGGAGCATGTAGAGGAGTTTAACAAGGTAATTAAAAAGATGCAGGAAAACGGAGAAATGGACAAGCTGATTCAAAAATGGTTCGGACAATAATTTCTCCTCCGCACAGCATGAGGCAATAACAACTTTTGCAAGGAGTGGGAAAGGGCATGAATTTGGATTTTGCACAAATTGTGCCCTATATCCCTTTCATATTCGAAGGGATAAAGGTCACGTTACTGGTCACATTGCTTTCTGTTGTACTTGGTTTTATCTGGGGTTCCATTCTTGCACTTATTAAAATATCTAAGTTTGGGCCGCTGAACTGGCTGGCTGTCGCTTATACTTCCGTATTTCGCGGCACTCCACTCATTTTGCAGCTCACCTTTGTTTATTTTGCGACCCCTCAGCTGACAGGCTACAACATCTCACAGCTGGAAGCAGCCGTCCTGACGTTTACGTTGAACTCAGCAGCATACATCTCCGAGACGATTCGCGGGGGGATTTTGGCGGTTGACAAAGGGCAGTGGGAAGCAGCAAAAGCTCTGGGGATTCCTTATAGACGGATGATGCTGGATATCATCTTGCCACAAGGGATCAAAAATATTTTGCCTGCGCTTGTGAATGAAACAATTGCTCTCTTGAAAGAATCAGCTCTCGTTTCCACTATCGGCTTGGCGGATATTTTGCAAAATGCGAACGTCGTCAAAGGGGCGATCTATCGTTACTTTGAGCCATACCTCATCGCGGGTGTCCTGTATTATGTCATGGTTATGTTCCTGACCTGGATAGCGCGTGTCGTGGAACGGAGGATGAGACGCAGTGATTAAAATAGACAACATTACGAAATCATTCGGACAGCTAGATGTATTAAAAGGCATTTCTACCGAGATTGGAAAAGGAGAAGTGGTTGCGATTATCGGACCATCCGGCTCTGGAAAATCGACACTTCTTCGCTGCATGAATCTGTTGGAGGTTCCGACGACGGGGAGCATTGCGATCAACGGCGAAGAGATTACAGACCCAAAAGCGGATGTCATGAGAATTCGCCAGCAAATTGGCATGGTATTTCAGCATTTTCATCTGTTTCCACACATGACTGTCTTGAATAATTTGACCTACGCGCCGATCAAGGTAAAAGGCATGTCCAGGTCTGAAGCTGAAAAAAAGGCGAAGGAGCTATTGGCGCGAGTAGGGCTGTCCGACAAGGCAGGCGTCTATCCTTCGCGTCTGTCCGGTGGTCAGAAGCAGCGTGTGGCAATCGCTCGATCATTGGTCATGGAGCCGGAAATCATGTTATTCGATGAGCCGACCTCTGCGCTCGATCCAGAGATGGTAAAAGAAGTGCTGGAGGTTATGAAGGGCTTGGCACATACGGGGATGACGATGGCGATTGTGACGCATGAAATGAGGTTTGCCGAAGAGGTATCGGATCGAATCTTGTTTTTAGATGATGGACGTTTGCAGGAAGATACACCACCCAAAGAGTTTTTTCAAAATCCGAAAAGCGAGCGAGCCAAGCAGTTTCTGGAAAAGGTTCGCTAAGTGTGTAAAACGAGTCGCGGAGTGTTATTACCGCGGCTTTTCTCTTTGACTTCGCCATATACTTGGGCTAGAATCACCTTTGAAAGATGATTGCTCTATTTCCATTATTCATGATGTTTTATAAGGAGTGAGTTTTTTGGATCGACAACGATTATTGACTTTGCTGGAGATGGCGATGATGGCCGCTCTTGCTGTTGTATTTAGCCAGATCAAGGTTTTTGAAATGCCGCAGGGAGGCTCTGTTTCGCTCGTGATGGTTCCGATTGCCCTGATTGCTGTACGGCGTGGTGTCGTCGCAGGTATCGTAACAGGGACGATCGTAGGTCTCTTGCAGCTGATGCTAGGCAGCACGATCGTAGACCCGATCCAGCTGCTTTTGGATTATCCGCTTGCTTTTGCAGCGCTGGGACTGTCTGGCCTCATACGACTTTCTGGCTACGAAGGAAAGAAGCAGCGAATCATGGTTTTATGGAGCAGCTTGTTTATTGGAGTAATCGGCAGATTCATGTGCCATTTTATTTCCGGGATTGTCTGGTTTGGTCATTATACCCCAGAAGGAACTCCTGTAGCGTGGTACTCATTCGTTTACAATATTACGTATCTGTTGCCAGAGATGATCATTTCGGGAGTAGTACTAACCGTTGTTTTGGGAAGTGCCTCTTCCTTACTGTTTCCCGCGCGCGATCGATTAGCGTAATTGGACTTGCATAATCTTCAATGGTTTCACATATTTTATTCAGGCAGCGAGTGAGTTGCCTGATTTTTTATTGCTAACAGCGTCTACATTTTCGCGGGGCAGGATACATGTTTATCCGACAGCAGAATATGATGTAATATGCACGTTTGGGAGAACACCTGAAGGAGGTGCAGTATAAAATGGGATTGCGCTCCTATCGCCTGCGACAGGGGGGCGCCTTGCGACGTGTTCTTGGGGCTATGTTGGCTGTCGGGGGAATCACCATTTTACTCTTCATGGCACCTCCGTGGGTTTGGTATAGCCTGTTAGCATTGGCACTCATAGGAGCGGGCTTGTTGTTTTTAAAGTGAAAAACGTCTTGACGTATTTCATTGAAGTGGATGTGACTGCTTGCGGTCAACAAAATGGTCATGACCGTTTTGTATCGTGGGAAGTAATTTCGGTGAGGAGGGGTAGCATGCGGTTTTACACCATCAAGTTGCCGAAGTTCCTGGGTGGCATGATTCGCGGCATCATCGAGGCCTTCAATAAGAAAAAATGATGGCGCGACCTCGGCCTCCTGAAGGAGTGGGTGAACAAAAGCAGGAAATGCAAAAAAGCACCTCGAGGGTGCTTTTTTTCGCATCGTAGCAAAAACTACACGCGAGTTACGAGACCGGATTTCAGTGCTCGGGTACTTACATAAACGCGCTTCGGTTTTCCATTTACAAGAATGCGCACTTTTTGTACGTTAACACCCCAGGTGCGGCGAGTTGCGCGCATGGAGTGGGAGCGAGCGTTTCCAGCTTTAGCAGATTTACCTGTTACAAAGCAACGACGTGCCATTACGATCCACCTCCCTTGTTACATCTAAACGGGATTTCCTTGTGGGAAATACAAATACTCGACTATAGTAGCACACCATTGCTGTCAATTGCAATACTTGACAAGCGGATAAGCCTTGTTTTCTTCTACACTGATCTGCTTCGACAAAACGCTTCATTTCTCATATTTGTTAGTGTAGAATTGAGGGAAGCATGGTTACGCTTTCCAGAGCGGTCAAGCTGTTTCATAGAATAGCGGCAAGTTTGTCGTAACTATGTCGAAAGTGCAGCCGTATATGTATGTGTGGAAACAAAGGAGGAGACCTTGCATGACAGTTGAAATGAGTACACCTCTCGGAAAAATTGATGTAACAGAAGACGTAATCGCGCGGATTGCTGGAGGCGCGGCTATGGAAGTCTTTGGCCTGGTAGGTATGGCTTCCCGCAAAGCGTTGAAGGATGGAATTGCCGAGCTGCTCGGACGCGATAACTTGAGTAAAGGTGTCGTTGTACACAATACAAACGGTGAAGTTGTTTTGGACATGCATATCATCGTCAGCTATGGCGTGAAAATTTCCGAGGTTGCAGGCAATGTACAGCGCCGTGTGCGCTACACACTGGAGCAAACCGTAGGGGTCGATGTAACTGCCGTTAATATTTTCGTGCAGGGAGTACGCACAGACATAGATACATAAGGAGGAACATCAGTTGGTACATACGCGTCTAGATGGCGAGCTGTTTAGCCGAATGGTTTACCTAGGGGCAAGCCTTTTGTCCGAAAACGTCAAGGTGGTAGATGGATTAAATGTGTTTCCTGTGCCTGACGGTGATACGGGAACGAACATGAATCTGACTCTGACATCAGGTGTGGAGGAGCTTACTCGCAAGGAATCTCCACGCATTACAGAGGCATCTGCTACTCTGGCTAAAGGCTTGCTGATGGGAGCGCGTGGTAACTCCGGTGTAATCTTGTCTCAGTTGTTCCGTGGCTTCAGCAAATCTGTTAATGGAAAAGATGTCATCACGACTCGTCAGTTTGCTGACGCATTAAAGGCCGGCGTCGACTCAGCTTATCAGGCAGTGATGAAGCCGGTAGAAGGCACAATTTTGACTGTGGCTCGTGAGGCGGCTGATATGGCGATTCGTGCCGCGCGCACGTCAGATGACATCGCCGTTGTCATGGAAAAAACATATGAGCAGGCGCAGGCGACCCTCTTGCGCACACCAGAAATGCTGCCTGTTTTAAAAGAGGTAGGCGTAGTTGATTCAGGTGGACAAGGTCTGCTGTTTATTTATGAAGGATTCTTGCGTGCCTTGCGTGGTGAAGTGCCGGGCGAGCTGAAAAAAGAGCCGAAACCGGCAATGGCTGAGGAAGAGCTGGACAAGCTGATTTCTGAGCAGCACCATGCGCAAATTCACATGAAAACCGAAGATATTACATATGGCTATTGTACAGAATTCATGGTTCACATTGCTCACAGCACCGAGCCAAACAAAAAGCCGTTTTCCGAAGCCTTGTTCCGTAGCCATTTGGATACGATGGGCGATTCCTTGCTTGTTGTCTCTGATGACGAGATTGTCAAGGTACATATTCATGCCGAGCATCCAGGTAGCGTCCTTCAATACGCTCAGCAATTTGGAAGCCTGCATCGACTCAAGATCGAAAATATGCGGGAGCAGCATGCGAATATCCTGAAAGCTGAAGAGAGCAAAACAAGTCCGTCTGTTGAAGTGGCGGTGCAGTCAAAAGGCGATGCGCTTTCGTATGGATTGATTGCTGTAGCAGCTGGTGAGGGTATCGCCAAGATTTTGCGGAGTATGGGTGTGCATGTGGTAGTCGAGGGCGGACAAACAATGAACCCAAGCACCGAGGACTTCGTGAAAGCAATGGAGAGCGTGTATGCGGAGAAAATCATCATCCTGCCAAACAATAGCAATATCATCATGGCTGCACAGCAGGCTGCTGATTTGACATCGATTCCTGTTGCCGTAATTCCAAGCAAGAGCATCCCGCAGGGGCTGGCGGCACTGATCGCCTTCCACGCAGATGCCGAGCTTGAGGCGAATGCGAAGTCGATGGAAAAAGCAATTTCTCAGGTGAAAACAGGGATGGTTACCCACGCGGTCCGCGATACGCGCATGGGTGATGTGGAGATTGCAGAAGGCGATTATATCGGCATCGCTGAAAAAGAAATTGTGACAGCTGGTCAGGATCTGATGGAATCCGCTGCAATCCTTCTCAAGCAGCTCGTAGACGATGAAACAGAGATTGTGACCATCTTCCTCGGAGAAGGAGCGACAGAAGAGCAGGCAGAAGCACTGCAGACAACTGTTACTGATGCCTATCCGGATGTCGAAGTGGAAATCCAGGAAGGCGGTCAACCGCTGTACCCATTCATTTTTTCTGTCGAGTAATTGTGAGAGGAGCCCTGTGAATGCCAATTGTAATTCTTACCGACAGTGCGTCTGATATTGATGCAACTGAGAGGCAATCATTAGGAATTGTCGCCGTTCCGCTGAAGGTTATGTTCGGATCGGAAACCTATCAGGACGGGGTGACCATCTCTTCAACCGCCTTTTTTGAAAAGCTGAAGCAGTCGTCCATGCTGCCGACTACCTCGCAGCCGTCTCCGCTTGAATTTGCAGAAAGCTACAAAGCCATCCATGAACAATATGGAGATGGCGTGCAAATTATCGCGATTCTCCTGTCGGGGTCACTCTCCGGCACGTACCAGTCTGCGATGATTGCGAAGTCGATGCTCGAAGAAAACATCGATATTACGGTGATCGATTCCCGTAAAGCGTCTTATGTGCACGGAATGATTTGTGTAGATGCGGCAAAAGCGGCGCAGGCTGGTAAAAATAAAGAGCAAATTTTGGACATGATCGATCGTTATCTCGATGAGGTACAGGTATACTTCATCGTAGATACGCTGGAGTTTCTGCAAAAGGGTGGCCGAATTGGACGTGCATCTGCAGTTATCGGTTCGTTACTTAACATCAAACCGATTTTGACGCTCGATCCGGCTGGTTATGTCAGCGCTTTTGACAAGGTGCGCGGAACGAAAAAGGCGTTGAACAAGGTTTTTGAGACCTTGCAGGAATACGCTCAAGGTCAGCCTGTCAAAATCGCCGTCCTGCATAGCTGTGTTCCTGATCAGGCCGCAGAAATTCAGGAACGCTTGAAGCAGGAGTTTCAAGTGACAGACGCCCATTTGGAAGAGATCGGACCAGTCATTGGTACACATACTGGGCCTGGGCTATTAGGAATTGTGATGGTAAAAGATTTATAAGGAACGAAATGACAAAAGCTTCCCTTGACAACGGGAAGTTTTTTCTTTGTCTGTAACCTTTTTCCATTTAACCATGTCTTACTTTTGAAGAGAGGAATGGTGGACATGAAGACGCGTACAAAATGGATCGCAGGAGCAGCCATTGGAACGATGTTGCTCGCAGGTTCGGCCTTTGCCGAAAGCAAATGGAACTTATTTATTAATGATCAGCCATTTGCTGCCAGCTATTTGGGCATCAAAGAGGATAACGGCAATGTGCTTGTCCCAGTAGCCAAGCTGGCGGAAGCATTTCATGGCAAGGCGACCGTTGATCTTGCCAAGCATGAGGTTAGGGTGACACTGCCGGAATCAACGATGCAATCCCATCAGGTCACGCGCTTGGAGGATGCTTTGCTGGCGACCACCCCAAAAGAGGCACTCGATACTTGGGTAAAAGGAATTCAGACGCGCAATGGCGCTCTGCAATATGCGGTGTTCTCTCCGGAGCTGCGAAAAAAAACGCAGGTGGAGTTTTCGGATAATTACTGGGTTACGGGCGGCTCCAGTCCGCATATGGCTGAATTGGAAAAGCTGGAGGTCAAGCAAGTAAACGACACGACGACCCAATATACCTTTGAATACAACCTGGTTGCTTCCAACTGGCATGGTATGGGCAAGGCGGTTGTCACTGTCCAAAAAATGAAGACGGATCGTAATGAGGGATGGTTTATTACGCGCGTGCAGATGAAAGATCCTGGTGACACTGGAATTACGATCGGTGTAGAACAGCTGTAAATATTTTTGCTCCCTTTTTCATGAGAGGGAGCTTTTTTCATCCTCTATAAGACCAACCGCGGGAAATACTTTACCTAAGGACCTGCCTTCACATACAGCAAAAAAATCACGATCATTGAGGCATTTATTCAGCAGGGAAGGGGCGAGGCAGTGTTTTTGTTTCAAAAAATCGGGGGAAAAACAGCTAGCATACTTTCCTATGTAGCGTATTATCTGCCTGTAGGATACAATGAGAGTGAATCTTGTTGAACCCCTTGTGATTCAGGAGGAGAACCGGTTGAAATATAAAAGTGTTTTTGATATTATCGGCCCAATCATGGTTGGTCCATCCAGTTCCCATACCGCAGGTGCAGCCCGGATTGGTCGGGTAGCACGGAAGCTCTTTGGAAGGCAGCCGAAGCGCGCCGAGATCACGTTCTATGGCTCGTTTGCCAAGACCTACCAAGGGCATGGCTCGGATGTGGCCACTGTTGCCGGGATTCTTGACTTTGACACGTTTGACCTGCGTTTGAAAAACTCGCTGCTGCTCGCTGAGAAAGCGGGACTGGAAGTTATTTTGACGACGTCAGATGTGCTAACCGAGCACCCTAATACGGCACGGATCAAGCTGTCGGATGACCAGCATCAGATTGAGATCGTCGGTGTCTCCATCGGTGGAGGAAAAATTGAAGTATTGGAAGTAAATGGTTTCGACTTGCAGCTAGGCTTTGACACGCCTACCTTGCTTGTCTTGCATGAGGATCGTTTCGGGATGATTGCCGCAGTGGCAAAGGTACTGACTCACTATCGCATAAACGTGGGGCTCATGGAAGTGTCAAGGCATGACCGTGGTTCACGAGCGTTGATGGCAATTGAGACGGATTCGACTATCTCACCCGAGGTGCTGGAGGAAATTCGGCAGATCCCTCATATTTTTGATGTATCCCTGCTTTCGTTGAATTAGGTCTCGTGCCCACTTAGGCAGTGATGAAGAGGAGTGACTCTAACTAGATGTTTCGCAATGTGGCTGAACTGGTCGAATTGGCAGAATCACAGGGTAAAAAAATCTCCCAAGTGATGATTGAAGCGGAGATGGAGGTTTCCCAACGTACGCGGGATGCCATCATGCAAGATATGTATGCCAATCTGGATGTAATGGAAAAAGCAGTGCGTCGCGGCTTGACAGAGGATATTCGTTCCCATAGTGGTCTTACTGGTGGCGATGCAAAAAAACTGCAGGAATATATGAAAACAAAGCCTTTTTTATCAGGGCCAACTCTACTCAATGCCGTATCCATGTCTGTTGCGGTCAATGAAGTAAACGCAGCGATGGGAACGATCGTAGCTACGCCTACTGCAGGTGCTTGTGGGATCGTACCGGGTACGCTGTTTGCCGTGTCTGACAAGCTCCAGCCAAGTCGCGAGGAGATGGTCAATTACTTGTTCACAGCTGGTGCGATTGGTTATTGTATCGCCAATAATGCCTTTATTTCAGGGGCAGCAGGTGGTTGCCAGGCAGAGGTAGGCTCTGCAACAGCGATGGCAGCAGCAGCCATTGTAGAAATGGCTGGCGGCACGCCCGAGGAATCTGCGCAGGCAGTAGCGATTGCCATGAAAAACATGCTCGGTCTGGTTTGTGACCCCGTAGCTGGACTGGTGGAAGTGCCATGTGTCAAACGCAATGCGATGGGAGCGGCGATTGCAACCGTAGCAGCGGATATGGCGCTGGCAGGGATCAAGAGCGTCATTCCGACAGATGAAGTCATCGAAGCGATGTATCGGATCGGCTGTGCGATGCCGAATACGCTGAAGGAAACCGCACAGGGTGGATTGGCAGCAACCCAGACAGGCCGTATGATCGAAGCCAAAGTGTTCGGCGTACGGATGGAGAAGTAATGACCGAGGCGTATTTGGCGCCCGTCTCCCTTTTGCACGGGGTAGGGGAGGAGCGGGCGAAGGCTTTTGCTGGACTCGGAATTCATAGCATTGGTGATTTACTGGAGTATTTTCCATCGCGCTATGAAGACTACCGTGTGCGTGATTTGACAGAAGTAAAAGATGGAGAGAGGGTCACGCTGGCGGGAACGGTGTACGGCGAACCCTCTGTTCGTTTTTACGGAAAAGGAAAATCGCGCATTTCTGTCAAGGTAGTCATGGACCGGGTAGTAGTAACCGCTGTCTGGTTTAACCAGACGTTTATTAAAAGCAGACTGTCACCGGGCAAGGAAATTCTCGTCACAGGAAAATGGGACAAGCACAAGCTGCAAATCACCGTCAGTGAGATGACAGAAGCAGATTCAGAGCGTGCGACCAAGCGTGGTGAGCTTGCCCCGATTTATCCGTTGGGGGGAGACGTGACCCATACGTTGCTGCGCAAGTCGATTCAACAGGCTTTGCGGCAGTATGGCAAGGACGTACCCGAAATCTTGCCTGCGGACATTGTAGAGCGATATCGCCTGATGCCACGAGTGGATGCCTTTCATTCGATTCACTTTCCGGTAAATGCGGAGGATGGGCGACAAGCACGGCGGCGTATCATGTTTGAGGAGCTTTTTTTATTCCAGTTAAAAATGCAGACACTGCGCCGCATCAATCGGCAGCAAACGGAAGGAATGGCACTTGCTATTCCGATGGACGAGGTGCGCCAGTTTGTAAGCTCTCTGCCATTTCCTCTTACGGATGCGCAGAAGAGAGTTGTCAAGGAAATTTTGGATGATATGCGTTCTCCTCATGCCATGAACCGGCTTTTGCAAGGTGATGTAGGTTCGGGTAAAACCGTAGTGGCGGCGATCGCACTGATTGCGGCTGTAAAGGCTGGTTTTCAGGGAGCGCTCATGGTGCCGACCGAAATTTTGGCAGAGCAGCATGTGCAGTCCCTGACCGCTCTGCTCTCTGACTACGGGATTCAAGTAGCTCTGTTGTCCGGCTCGTTGACTGCCAAGCGTAGGCGAGAGGTCATCGCTTCCTTGCAGATGGGCTTGATTGACGTGGTGGTAGGGACGCATGCGCTGATCCAGGAGGACGTGTTTTTCTCGCGCCTCGGTCTGGTGATTACGGATGAGCAGCACCGCTTTGGTGTTGAGCAGCGGCGCATTCTGCGCAGCAAAGGCTTGGCACCTGATGTGCTGTTCATGACAGCGACACCGATCCCTCGTACGCTTGCGATCACAGCTTTTGGCGATATGGATGTATCGACGATTGACCAGATGCCAGCCGGTCGCAAGCCAATCGAGACCACGTGGAAAAAGCATGACCAATTCCCAGCTGTTCTGGAGCAAATGCGAGACGAGCTGCGCAAAGGGCGACAAGCATATGTCATCTGCCCCTTGATCGAAGAATCGGAAAAGCTGGACGTACAAAATGCAATTGATGTACATGCGCAGCTGTCCCATGTATTTCCCGAGTTTGGTGTAGGGCTGATGCATGGACGCTTGCCTGCCAAAGAAAAGGATGCCGTGATGCAAGCGTTTCTCTCGGCGGAGCATGCGGTTCTTGTTTCCACGACGGTCGTAGAGGTCGGGGTAAACGTACCGAATGCGACGTATATGGTGATTTATGATGCTGAACGCTTCGGCCTTGCCCAGCTTCACCAGCTGCGTGGTCGTGTAGGGCGGGGCTCCGAGCAATCGTATTGTGTGCTGATCGCTGATCCGAAATCAGAGATTGGGAAAGAGCGGATGCGCGTCATGTGTGAGACAACGGACGGCTTTGAGCTCTCTCAGCGCGATTTGGAGCTGCGCGGGCCGGGAGATTTCTTCGGTACCAAGCAAAGTGGTCTGCCTGAATTCAAGGTCGCGGATCTTTTGAGTGACTACAAAGCGCTGGAGGTAGCCAGACAGGAGACAGCACGATTGGTGGCGGACGATTCCTTTTGGCGAAATCCAGACTACCATTGGCTGCGGGATTACTTAAAGCGTGAGGGTGTCCTCGACGGGATCGTTTTCGACTAACGATGGCTGAATACAATAAGAGTGAAGAGATCTTTCTAGTGACACAGGCTAGAAAGGTCTTTTTTCTTATTCCATCCAACAGCTAGGGCCATGCGGGAAAAGCTGTCTAGAGCCTTTCTTACGGAGGGAGCTGTAACTTTTGATGAGGATTTGGCGTCTATCAAATAGGTAAATACTGTAATTGGAAATGGGGCGTTCATTCGTGTCTTTGTTCCTACGTCAAGGAATGATCGTATTATTTTGTTTCTCTCTGTTTGCTGCGTCTGGATGCGGTTCTGCGTTACCTACATCATCGGGGCAAACACCAGCCACAGCCAAGCAACTCTCGGGCTCGTCCAATCAGACCTCGCCATCTGGCGGAGTCACAGTCTCGGAAAAACCTGATCCCGATTGGAAGCCAGTAGAGATTGCCTTCGACTATGCGGCGATGAACGAAGATGTTCTCATTCAATTAAATGAAGAGCCGCGGCTCCACTCACCTCTACGAACAGTAGTCGGGGTGAAGCCACAGTCATATACGTTCTTTTTCCGTGAAGCAATGGATCGGGGAAGTGTAGAGGCGGCTATTCGCAAGCATGCCAAGGAGGAGAGCACCAGGGGGGATCAGGGCTTTATCAATCCTGACCTTGCGTTTCATTGGGTCCATGATCGTCAGCTGCAATTGCTGGTTACGCTCCCCGAAAAAACAGGCGAAGAGAACGTGTGGCAGGAGTATGTTCTAAACGCTGGCGGCGCCAAGACAGCAAAGGGCTCGTTGATTGGCGATTCGTTTTCCTTCCAGGCACTTGTACTGCCTCCGCAGCAAATTTGGCGAGTGGCGGTAGACGGCAAGTCAAGTGAGAAGCTGACTGATTTTTCCGTCATGACCAACCTGGAGTTTTTAGATCCACATCAGCGCTACGCCATGCTCACTCGATTTACGAACTATTGTGAGTGTGATGCGCTTTACGAGAAGCTCTATTCCGTTTACGACATGGAGACGCATACGGCGACTTCCTATCCTACCGAGCTGTCTGAGATGTATCGCGGAGTAGGAGAGTTTATGGCTGATCGGCGTGGCTTCTTTTTTGAAATCCCGAAAAAGGGGATGGATGTACCGAAAAGTGAGCTTGCCTCCAAAATTTTGGTCGATGGGTATGTCCATGGGGTGAGCTTTAGCAAAGATCGAAAGCAACTGCTTATGGCAATGGGGAAAGCAGAACAAAAGAAAGACCTTGATTTGGTCGTGTTTGACTTGGCAGCGGGAACCGGGAAGCGCTATCCAGGGGTCATCAAAGGCTGGTTGCCTACAAGTGAATGGGACGGAGCGGTTGTCCCCGTCAGCTTTGATGATGATGGTCGGTTTGTCATGTTTGCCATGCGCAAAGAGGAGAAAAGCTTTGAGGAGGTTCGCCAGCGCTTTGAATGGAAAACGGGCAAGGTGACTAGCTGGAATCCACCTGTGCCCGCTGATTTCTGGTCTGGCTTTATTCAAACGGATGATGGTGCCTACCAATATTACTGGAATGCGGGGTTGTTCCAAGGCTCCACCCAGCTTCTCCAGCAGACGGGTACGGGAGCATGGATCCCAGGAACGCATCGCTTTGTATTTGCTGAGGCAGCGCAACAAGGCGAGGGTATGGAGCTGTTCGTATTTGACGCAGATCGCAAGCAACGAACGTTGCTGCTCTCTGGTTTGTCTTACGGCTTTACGCTTCTCGGTGCCAGCAGCGATGGCAAATGGTTGTATGTAGCAACCGATCAGCCGCGTATTCCGTAGCCGATGTGATCAGTGTCTGCTGCTCCTTGCTCCACGGAATGAGAAAAGTAACTGTTTTCCGGGGCATGCTCCAGCTCATAAACGAAAGGAATGTCTTCTGGTGTAGTCAGGCGCAAGCGGATTGTCATCTGAGTTCCTCCTTTTTGGGGATCAGCATTTGCACACCATCAGCACGTTCCCATCGAGGTCACGGATGTTAAACCAATGTCCGTTTTGAATTGTTCCGACGAGCTCGGTATCGCTTTCCTTTAGAAATTGATAGGCAGCCTCGATATCCTCTGTGTTGAAATGAAACAATGGGGCATCATCTGGTGTATGCCGTGGAAATATTTTACTATCAAGGATGAGGGTGGGGCCATTTTGCATGGGAATGCAGTACAAATGACCAAATAAAATTTCTTGGTCAGCAGGAATACCCAAGAGGCGGCAATACCAGTCTCGGGCTTGCTCGATATTGCGGACAGGAACGAAGACCGCGCCAATTTGAGGGAGCAGAGGAGAAGCTTTCATCAGGATTACCTCTTTTCGTTAGGAAAGGTTGAAAACCATACAGAAACGTGCACGAAATGTCGGATGCCAATTTATATCTTCTGTTAGTCTATTGCTGAAGGGAGGTCACATCGTGAATTTGCTGGAACAGATGAATGGAGCCTTGAACTATGTGGAGCACAATCTGACCAATGATATTGACTATAAGGAAGTAGCCAGAATCGCTTGCTGCTCGGAGTATCATTTTAAACGAATGTTTTCCTTTCTCGCAGGAATTCCCTTCTCTGAGTACATTCGACGCAGACGAATGACACTGGCGGCTTTTGATCTCAAGGATAGCAAGATGAGAGTCCTGGATGTGGCGATCAAATACGGCTATCATTCAGCTGATTCGTTTGCAAGAGCTTTTCAGCAAATGCATGGGGTAACGCCGACAGAAGCCAGAGATGACGGTCATTCACTGAAAGCTTATCCACGAATGACCTTTCAGCTAACGATTAAAGGGGGAAATGAAATGAACTACCGTCTGGAAGAAAAAGATGCTTTTCGCATTGTCGGTATCAAAAAGCGGGTACCATTGATTTATCACGGCGTGAATCCCGAGATCGCATCGATGTGGGCGAGCCTGGATCAGGAAACCATCCTAAGATGGAAAAGTCTCTCAAACATTGAGCCTTCGGGGCTGATCAGTGCATCCACAAACTTTTCCGAAGGCAGGCTGGACAATGGCGAGCTTGACCATTATATCGGGGTTGCAACAACCATGGACTGCCCAGATATTCCCGCACAGCTAGTAGTTCCCGCTTCGAGCTGGGCCGTATTTGAAGTCGTCGGACCTTTTCCTGAGACATTGCAGGATGTCTGGGGACGTATTTATTCTGAATGGTTCCCTGCCTCACATTACGAGCAAGCCGAAGGGCCAGAAATATTGTGGAACGAATCGAAAGAAATCACCTCGCCTAGGTTCAAAAGTGAGATATGGATACCAGTCGTGAAAAGAAAGGACTCGCACCACCTTTAATGTTTCGCCTGTCGTTTGCGAACACCTGCATCTGTACGCAGCAGTAGTGGAAAACATTCCCTGATTTTTTTCTGATGATACAGGTATAAACACGAACGTTTGTTTGCTATAATAAGAACAGAAGGAAAAGGGAACATAAGTTCTTATTCAGGGGATGGTTTTATATGCCCAATGCGAACAAACGGATTGTTTTTTTGATCGACATGCAGAGCTTTTATGCGAGTGTTGAAAAAGTAGCCGATCCCGCACTGCGAAATCAGCCGATTGTAGTGGCAGGCGACCCAGAAAGACGCAGCGGCGTGATTTTGGCTGCCTGTCCGATTGCGAAATCATTCGGAGTGGTGACAGCAGAAGCTTTGTGGCAGGCTCAGCAAAAGTGCCGCCACCTGGTGGTCGTACGGCCGAGAATGGAGATGTACATCCGCATCTCCCTGCAAATTACGAAAATTTTTGAGGCGTATACAGACAAGGTGGAGCCGTACTCGATCGACGAGCAGTTTCTTGATGTGACGGGCAGTGTTCATTTGTTTGGCGATCCGATCAAAATGGCTGCCCATATTCGTCAGCGTGTTTTGCTGGAGACAGGGATCAACTGTCGAGTAGGCATTTCAGAAAATAAAGTATTGGCAAAAATGGCCTGTGACAACTTTGCTAAAAAGCAAGAGTCGGGGATCTTTTGGCTAAAGCGGGAGGAGCTCGCGGATACGCTCTGGAAGCTGCCGATTGAGAAGCTGTTTGGGGTAGGCTCGCGAATGAAGCGCCATTTTCATCGAATGGGGATCTATCAGATCAAGCAGCTGGCAGATTTAAGGACCACCGTACTGACTCGTCACTGGGGAGTAAACGGAGAGGTGCTGTGGCGCACCGCTCACGGAATAGATGATTCGCCCGTTTCCATGAATGTGTACGAGACACAAAAGGGCATCGGTCACCACATGACGCTGCCGCGGGATTATCATACTGCTGCCGAGATCAAGGTAGTGCTGCTGGAGCTGTGTGAGGAAGTATGCCGCAGGGCGCGTAGCAAGGAGCGGATGGGCGCGGTGCTTTCCGTCGGTTGCCGAGGAGCGGATTTGGCAGCCGGGACTGGTTTTGGTAGGCAGATGAAGCTAACGGAGTATACCAATGATGTCATGACGCTGTACGAGGCTGCTTGCCGTCTGTTTGATCGGCATTGGCAGGAGACTCCTGTCCGCAGCATTGGCGTCAACCTGGGAGAGCTGGTTCCTGATAACGTGGTGCAGTTGAATTTGTTTACAGACAATCAAAAGCGTCGTTCGCTGGCCCATGCCATGGATGATATTCGCGAGCGCTATGGACCGGACGCTATTTTACGTGCTACTTCCTTGCTTCATGCCGGTCAGGCGAAAGAACGTGCCCGCAAGATCGGGGGGCATTATAAGTGATGGAGCCGATTGTGCCGGAAGAAGAGGGAGAGCAGGAGCTAGTACGTCTGTACATTTTGTTCGGCCTTTTGTTTCGCGTCGCCATGGTGGATTTGGGGCGGGCTCGTATCGTACAGCTGAAGCTTTCTTATGATGAGGTGTTCGATTGGATTTTTCAAGACCTTTCTCGCTGGGCAGAGAGGCAGCATCACCAGCTGCGTCGGCGGCTGCGGCAATCTGGCTGTGCAGTCGTCAGCACGCAGCGCCAAGGGCATATGTACGTGGTTCAATATCGTCAGCGCGGTTATTTGAGAGAAGCGATGTATTCGATCGAGGTATTGCGAGCGGAGTGTCAGCAGCTCGTCGGTTTGTGGATGAAGCATTATCAACAAGGTGACCGGACCAGTTTGTGAGTTGAAGAAAAAGGAGACTTACTCTAGAGAACTGTGACCTGAGAAATGGACAGTATTTGAAAAGGGCCCCTCGAAACTTATGCGGCTTTGAGATGACTCCTGAATTCATCAGGGGTCATCTTTTTTAAGGTCCATTGGTAACGTTCTGAATTGTAATAGGTTACGTATTCATCGACACGCTGACGCAACTCTTTCAGGGACGCACCGTCTTTCACACAGAACAGATAGGCCCAGTGGCCAGTGCCATAGCGCAAATAAGTGAAAAGATGCGTCGTCTCATGCGAAAGTTTAAGCTGGTCACTGTCATTCGGAAAGCGAATCCTATCGTAAAATGGCCAGGGCGGTGTTCTTCAGCACGACACCAGCGATAATAGCCACTCGGGCTCACTTCTGCAATCTGACATAGATAACGAGTTACGCGTTGCAAGCTATGTTTGCGAAGGACTAGGCTAATCAGCTAAAAGCGCTCGGAAGTCGGTAACGTCGAAGCCTAATTCGCGCTTCTGCACGTCTCAGTTTCTCTTCCGCCGATAGCTCTCCCTCAGACTTTCTGCCCGTGCTGCTCTTACCTCTACGCTCCTCGATCAATCCAGCTTCACCAAAAGTCGCATACACTTTTCGCCAGCGAAGGAAGCATTTTTTGGCATATCCCGACCGATCATTTCTATGTTAAAACCCGCCTGAAGAAAAATCTCCATCGGGTGTCCATCTTGCGGGTCACAGTTCATGTTGAACATGGATGGGTCCGTGCTTGAAAAACATTGCCAAAACGATAAGAGAGGTTGATAAAACCAGAAGCATCGGATAAAATAGGAACATATGTTCCTTGGAGGGGCGATTTGAACAATGGGAAGTAAAAAAGACGATATCTTTGGTTCGATGAGATTCGTGCTGCCGGAGCACAGAGCTCTGTATGTCGAGCATTTAGAAGACGGAAAGCTAATTCCGCTGCCAATTCTGGAAGAAGATGAAATGCAGGAGATTAACAATATGATGCGTGAGTCGATCCATTCCAATCAAGCGGTGAAGGTCAGCTGGTGGAGAAGTACAAAAGGGACAATGGGTATAATCGATGAAGCAAGCGGATGGGTTCAAAAAATAGACACAAACAACCGGCGGATCAAGCTAATGAACCAAGAGGAGATCCACTGGATTAATATGAACCAATTACTCGGTATGAGATGGATGTAAATGAGAGGGAATTACAGGGAGAACAGTGAGAAAGATGAGGACAATCATTCAGAAAATCGACAAAAATAGGTCCCTTTTTATAAGGCAAGTGGCAAAAAACAGCGTGCCACGTTGAAACGGAGTGCTTGAGGAAGAGGCGAGATTCCTGAACCGAAAACCGGTCGAAAATCACCGTTTTTCGCGTTTTATTGGCTGCCACGGATTTTGCCAGAACAGGATGTTTCCCTGTATTGTTAGGATATCTTTTGAAGCAGATAATTGATGGATGGGAAAAAGGAGATATTACATGTTAGCACAAGAAATGGGTGTCATGTTCACCAAGCACGCCGATCAAATTACTTCCAAGCGTTGGGGTGAATTTATTCAACAATTGGAGGAAAAAGGCCTGTACGTTCTCATCGAGACAGACACGATCGGAAGGGTAATGAGTCCATTAGGCGGATTGATGCCGATGCCGTGTAAGAGTGAGACGCTCCATATTCTGACGACGGATGAGCTGCAGCAGCGTGGCTTGCCGCTCGGTCACCACATCGTTACGAAAAGCAAAGACAAGGCAGCAACTAACTGACGTGAACAAATGAACGTAGCCTTTCCACCGGAGATGGACGATTTCCGGCTTGGAAAGGTTTTTTGTTGTACACAAAAAGGCACTGGATGTCATTTTACAGTTACTCTATTCGTTTTGCAGGGCTCTCGATTGGATGTGAATCAGTTATTTGTTTTCATAAGGTACTAAGACGTAGTTCATAAAAATACTGCACAATTGGATGCTTTACCTTCATTTTCTCGGCCATGTTTACAATTCGCTTTTTTCCAACCCGTCTGTCCACCAAAGCTAGGATATTCAATAATATATCATTGCTCTCCATGCTTTCCTCTATAGAAATGGATAAAAATTTATTAGCTACATCGCTAAAATTTGATTTACTTAATGATACCTGTGCTAAAAAAAGCTCCTTTGCATATTCTGATATTTTTCTACTTCTTGCAATTACCTTTAGACGATCCTCCGGAACTTTACCCTTGGTATCTTTTCTTACAGCTTCAATTTCTTCATTGCTGATAGGAATTTGGATATCTGAATCATTTTTAATTTCCAGCTCCGTTTGATACCATTTGATTAAGGAAGTTTTATCACTCATATTGAGCACATTCTTTTTATCTACGGCAATATAACAAAGTCCCGCTTTATCTGGTAAATAACGATAGCCGGTTGCACGGTATTCAACTCTTCCATGTAACGCAGGACAAAGAAAACTCTCCAGCTGTTGCTTCAATTTGCTCCAGGACATTCCATCCTCCTATGTTCTATATGATAAATACCTAATTGAGGTAGTCATTCTATCACCCATAATACAATAACTAACACATAGATCATACTAAATACAAGTTCTCAGTTACCAACACGGGAATAACTCCCATAGGACCTGTCGTGCATTAAAATCTCAACTTAAGCAAAACGTCTTTCAATCATACATCCGTTTTGACAAGCTTTAGCAAGCCTAAGGGGGTGCTATACATGCTGGAAAATGGGAGTGGCTCTTACCGCGAGCATCTAGCTCATGGCAAGAGCCTTTTCATAGTAATATTGTATGGCTTAAAAGCTCCATTTCATTATCGTTTCGAACAACAAGACTAGGAGTACACAAGTGACGACACCGCCAAGAAACTTTTTGAGGGTAAAATGTTTGAAGCTGTATTGAAAATTTAGCAACACATTAAACAGGATCATGGTAATCAAGAGCTGTATCCAGTTGTTCATGCTTTCTACCCCCATTTAAAAAATAGCGGGAGGGTTATCGAGGGTAATCCAGTTGTTATAGTAGAATCCTGCTCCAAGTAATTGCTGTTGAACGATACAGATTCCGTAGACGCCGATATGGCGTGACCAGTTATGATTCATTGCATATGAGAATAAATTCTTCGACCACTTCACCGCGTGAATCAGAGAATCCACTATCCTCACCGGAAATTTGAAAGCCGCATTTTTGCAAAACGCGAATAGAGGCGACATTATCTTTTGCAGCCCGAGCATACAACGGACGTGTCTTTATCTGCCCTAAAAACGCATGCAGTGCCGAGGTAGCTACCCCTTTGCCCCAGTATTCCTTTCCGATCCAATAGCTAACAGATGGAAGACCGAATTGTTCGAAGCTTGAAATATGACCAGCAACTTCTTCATGAAAAAGAATCGTCTGCTTCTGGATCGCCGTGTCTGCAAGTATCCGCGTCCAATGTGCAGTAAAAGCTGTTTTATCTGTTGGGTCCTTGGCGGTAAAAGCTGCCATGAAATTAGAGGAGGCGTCAAGCTGCTGCTCAAAGAAAACAGGAATATCTGCTTCAGTGACGGCTCTTAAACGGACATTGCTTGTCTTGCTGTTTAGCATATGGTTCACCCCATATTGATTTATAAAGCTCTACACGGTTCAGCCACTCCTTTAGCTGGACGAGAACTACATTCCTTTGCTCGATTTCCAGCAAATGCCCGGCACGATCCAAAATAGAGAATGTGCTATGCGGGAAGTGCATTAGCAGCTCCATATGATCGTGATAGCCGCAAACGGCGTCTTGGCGTCCGAGTAAAAATAAGGATGGCTGTGGATAAGTACTGCCCTCGGCCAAAGGCTCTGTGGAGAAAAAATAGCCTTTTGTGCGCCAGTCTGATGTGAGAAAATCACGGTTTGCCAAAAGCCGCCCTGGTTGGATTTCAGACAGGAAAGCATCCAGGTTCTGCTTGGTTTGCAGAATCATCAAGGTTTCAAATGCTGCTCGGATGTCAGCATCAAGAGAAGAGAGGAGCTGCTCATCAGACTGAAGGACAACCCGCGTAGGGAGGGTGCGCTCCTTTTTATGAAGGGCCGGTGCGAGAAGACTCACGCCGTCGATCAGCTGCGCTCTTTTTGCGAGAATGCCTTGTGCGAGATAGCCACCGAAAGACTTGCCTACAATTGAAAAATGCTGATCAGGAAGCAGTGTATCGATGCTATGGAGGAGTAATTCAAGTAAATCATCAGATGTCTTTACCCAATCCGGTGTGCTGCTATGACCGTGTGCCGGAAGATCCATATAGATGCGTTGCCAACCAGAACGCTTCTCAAAAAGCGGCTCCACCCACGCTTTCATGGAGCGATGGTCAGTTCCTAGGCCGTGAAGAATGACGAGCGGATATCCATTGCCACATATTTCATAGTGAATGTGATTGTTGCCAAGACCCATCCTTCATCACCAATTTTCATTATTTTCCATCTATATAGTAGAGCAGAAGCCAAACAACTACAAGTCTATTGCAAAAACTTGGTTTTCTCGTTTGTCGCCATTTATGAGTCGGATTCCTCCAAAAAAGGTTGGAGAGCAGCGGGTATGCTACTGGCGACAGTTGGAACGATGCTCGTTTCTGCGATTGTATTCGTGGAAGCCGCAAGTGTATCGATGCCAGATGCCACCAGAGTTCTTCAGGCGGTTGGTGTGAGCTGGGTCACAGCAGCAGGTCCACTACTGTTTGTACTTGGGATGCTTTTGGTCGGAACACAGCTGGTCTTGAATGGAGGAAGTGGAGGACTGCTGTTCATTATAGGTACAGTCGTATTTGCTTCTGCCGATTTTGTTGGGCCTGCCGGTTCCGTGGCGATTGTCACTGGCTCGGCATTGACGGGAGCCGGATTTGTCTTTGTGGGTGTGAATATGAAAAAAGCCCTCCGATGAAAGAGGGCTTTTGCTTGGCAGCCAAGCATTGTCATCATTTTACGACCATTTGGACGCGAGTGCCGTCAGGGTAACTTTCTAGCTGATTGGCTACCCATGAGCCAGCCCCACGATTATCTGAAGGGGAGATATAGGCAATATCGGCACCTTTTCCTCCTTCTTTACACATCGCCATCGGCCATTCATCTCGGTCCAGTCCGGGCTTGGTAGGGATGCCGCGAAGTGATTCGTCCCGATGCTTGCTTGCATTTTTTCGATCAATCGTACAGACAGCGGATTGTCCTTTTTCAATAGCCGCTAGAATGTGCTTGGCTGTTTCCGGATAACGATCGCTAGGAAATTCAAGCACCAAATCTGCATCTGTACTAACCACAGGGGTAGCGGAGTCCTGCTGCTCAAACAGCCAAGAACCGAAGCCGATCAACAGCGCCAGAATGAATACAATCAGTTTCTTTTGCACGATTTTTCTCCTTTGTCTATTCGCTGGTACGTCTATGTATTTTCCTTTGGAACGGTAAGGAGATTACCGACGCATTGGTTCATTATACCAATACTTAGCAGCTTTACTGAACCCTAAACTGCCTTATTCATACAAAAGTCACCCACAGCCTGAAAGCGGTGGATGACTGGCGATTTGGATTATGTTTGTTTCTCTTTTTTGGCGGGAACCGTTCGAAACAGGCGATTCATGCATAGCCAGGCAATAATCGGTCCTGTACCGATGGAGGTGATCAGCCAGTTAAGAGTGGTAGGAGACAGGCTAATCGACGTCACCACCAAAAAGATGACGATTCCTACCAAGCGTCCAGCATCCAGTGAAAACTCACGCAGAACGACATATTCAACCCGATTTCGCGCGCTTTCCTCATTGGTTCCGATCAAATCAAAGATCGTGGAGAGCATCGGGACAGAGAAGAGAGGGTAGGCAATCCCGACCGAAATCCCGAAAATGAGCAAGGTAGAGTAGCTGACCTGCCAAAAAAACAGGATGACGGCTCCTGACATGATGACAGCCCCGATAAGCATACCCCATTTGCGATAGCGAACCGTCAGCCATTTGGCAGTGAAATAATAGCTGACGATGCCGACACCTGAAGTGATGAGCCAATAGTTGCCGAGCGTCATTTCACTTTTCGTCGCTATGTAGACCATCAGACCGATGATAAAGCCAAACAGCCCCTCTCTAAGGCCTTGCCCTGCCAAAGCGCCTGCAGCAAATCGCCAGTCCGGATCGCCCCGTAAGCACCGGAGGGCAAACGTCCACGAATAATTGCCCTCAGACTGACGCTTTTTTAGGAAAAAGCTGATGATCACCCCGACGACGAAGAGCGCCAAGGAAAGCCCAAAAATCAGCCTATAGCCGCTATTACCAGGCAAACGGGTAATGAGCAGTCCTGAAATCCATGGGGCCAGCATGCCGCCACCCGATGCCAAAAGTCCAGCCCAGCCGTTGAAACGATCGCGATTGTCGGCACTGGTAATTTCAAAATAAACGACATTAAAAGCCAGCCAGAATAAACCAACAGCCATCCCCTGAACCAATCCGAGCAACGGGGCATACGCTACCGCCTTGGGACCAACCCAAAGCACGAGCAAGTAAAACAGTGCCGATACAGCCATTCCCGCTCGGAGAATATTCATCTTATTCCCTTGCTTGGCATACCAGCCTGCTAACCAAAATGTCAGTGCCCCGACGAGATGAGTGGTAAAAGTGAACCAGGCAATGGGCGCAAACTGGCTTTTCACCTTCCAGAGATAGACGTTGACGAAAGTACCGGATAATGCGCCCGCAGTAATAAACAGGACGTTTACCAAGAGCAGCAGCCTGGATTGATTATCGAGCTGTCCCGGCTTATGCGGTTCGCGGGCTGTGTTATGCGGACGGGACCAATCCAGCCCCGTCTGTTGCGGAGGGTGGCGAAAGGATGGGAGGCGGCCCTTTGTTTTCTGGTGCATACATTTCCCCCCGGTTCATAAAGTAGGATAGCTGCTTTCACATAACGTGCCCCATCCTACCTTCTTTCAACGAGAAAAAGAAAATTACCATTCATTTCTTTTGATCATGGAGAGGAATTTTGAGCAAAAAAACACTGGCTCTGTTGAATAAGCCGGTGTTTGGTAAGGGCGTTTCAGAGTATCCGATCAGACAGACAGATGGCCTTGCTGTTTATTGCGCCGCCATTTGCTCAGATCAATTTCTGCAATCAGTACACTGAGCAAAACAAGTCCGGCACCTATATAGCCCCGAAGCGTGAGAGTTTCCCCTGTGAGCAAAAAAGCAAAAAGAGCAGCGAATACAGGCTCCAATGAGAAAATCACGCCTGTATGAGCGGGAGTGGTATACTTTTGAGCCACCGTCTGAACGACAAAACCGATCGCACTGCACAAAATACTCAGCGAAAGAACAGCCAGCCATGACTGCGGCGTATGTGGAAGTGTTGGCGTTTCAAATAAAATCGAAAAGAGTATGCCAAACAGGGCAGTAAAACCAAGCTGATAAATACCGAGCTGAATCGTATCGGACTGGCTGGCCCATCGTCCTGTCACAATGATATGTGTAGCGTAAAAGAGTGCCGCTGCTATGCACAATAAATCGCCCTGGCTAATCTGCAGCTCGGAGCTTAATGTCATTAAGCCGATGCCAACCATGGCGAGGGCTGCGCCAACGAATACGCGTTTTTGTGGCTTGTTGCGCAAAACGATCGAGAGAATAGGCACGAAAATGACTGTGAGACTTACCAGGAAGCCAGCCTGTGAAGCCGTCGTCGTTTTGACGCCACTGGTGACGGTAGCAAATACACCAAACAGAATCGCACCTAAAATAAACGCGTGGAGGATTGTTTTGCGATTCGTGCTGAGCAAGCGCCGATGAAAAAAGGCAGCTGCAAGCAAGAAGGCAATACCAAAGCGTACGCCGATCAGGTTGTACGTCTCCAAATCCTTCAAGCCCATTTGCATAAATAAATAAGAAGATCCCCAAAAAAGGGTACACATCAAAAGAGCCAGATCGGCTTTTGACTGCGGTTTCATGTCGAGCCTCCTTGCCCTGCAGGTCAGGGCGATGTCTATGATGAACAGGGGTTGTGCATTACTTAGTATACGGGTATCTTTTTAATAAGAAAAATGAATGTTTATCATGTTTTTCATGAACAAAATCGATGGATTGGAGGCAAGAAATTTGAGTCTCAGCAAGTTCGAAGTATTCATTTCGGTGATTGAATCAGGGAGCTTGACTCGTGCAGGAGAACAACTCGGGCTGACTCAATCGGCCGTTAGCCATGCCATAGCAAGCCTGGAGAGGGAGTACGGGTTTTCGATTTTGAGCAGAGGTCGGTCAGGTATTAGCTTGACAAGCAACGGAGAGCGACTGCTTCCGTACATGCGAGAGATGCTGCGAGCCCATGAAAGGATGAAGCAGGAGGTAGCCTCGATCAATGGGATGGAGGTCGGAACGGTGAGAATCGGAACGTTTACGAGTGTCTCTACCCAATGGCTGCCAGGGATTCTGAAGCGATTCCAGGACAATTACCCCGCGATTGAGATCAAGCTGCTGGAAGGGTATTACGACGGTATCGAAAACTGGATTCAGACGGGGGAGGTGGACTTTGGTTTTGTCTCGTTGCCGACAACCGAGGAGCTGGAGACGATTCCTCTGAAAAAGGATCAGTTGTATTTGCTCGTGACGGACGACCATCCGCTGTATGAAGAGGAACGGGTCCATGTTAGCCAGCTGGCAGAGGAAACCTTTGTCATGCCGAAAGCAGGATGCGACAATGACATCCAGCGGCTGCTTGCACAATATCAACTACAGCCGCGGGTCAAATATGAGGTTGGGGACGATCATGCGATTATTTCAATGGTACAAAATGGGCTGGGGATCAGTATCCTGCCGGAAATGATACTGTTTCGGCTGCCTGCAAACATTCGCATGATTCCTTTGGAAGGGGCGCATTATCGCTCACTGGGTGTTGCCGCCACATCGTTTGCCAAGCAGTCGCCAGCAGCCAAACGATTTTTGCAGCATGTAACCGAATGGGTAGCCGAGCAAAAATAGACTACGGAGATAAATCGTGCGTTTGCTGCTTGGATGCGCTTTTTTTACCAGCAAAGGGCATGTACAGCAGCGTAAACAGAGCAAAAGCGACGCCTTCCAGCGAGAGTATGTACCAAGGATATGGACCCAGAAAATCAATCAGACTGGCGTTCTCCGGCTTACGGGATACAAACAAATAGTTTCCCCCCGTCCAGCTGTTCACCAGCAGGGCAATTACGAGCAGTACATTAAGAAACCCCATTGTTTTCCAAACAGAGCGAAAGACAGGTTGATACCCCTCTACCCAGGTCATGTACAGGCAGGCGAGAATGATACCTGCATGTGCAAGGAAAAAATGGAAAAAGCGAAAATGAGGAAACGGATAAAACAATTCGGGTGTAAGCAATGCTTGCGCGGCACCACCAATCCCGGCAAAAAATGTGATTTCATACAGGCTGTAATTTTTGGTAATAAGCAGCAAAGCTGAGAACAGCAGGGTGACACTGCACAGCTGCAAAGGCAGAGTAAAAGCCGCAGACCAGCTGTCAGTATAAACATGCCATAGCTGGAAGCACACCTCGGACAGGATTAGAAATCCTGCGAGTGCAAAGCGCGTGAATTTTCCAGAAAAAGATGTTTGCCATTTATGCCGATAGAAATAAAGAAGCGTGACTAAAGCGAGCAAGAGTATGAGTGAAACGATATGGGAAGGCGAGAACAGACGAAAGGGTTCTTCTGAGATCGTGAAAGAAAAATAAAGGGAATGCATGGTTTCCTCCAGATTCCTTTATTATTTTTTATAATTGAAAGAATTCACAAAATTTTAACACAAAACATCTTATATGATATAAAGCATCGGTTATAATATAAATAGACTACATTACATCATTGAGAGGAGATATAGTCTTGAACTTGGTGCTGACTGAAAAACAATGCAAATCTTGCCAGGCTCGCTTAACGGAATATGAAATTGAGAACAACAATGCTCTCTGCATGGAATGCTATAAAGATGAGCAGGACGATCAAAAGTAGTCACAACATGAAGAAAGGCAGCCTGCTGCCCCACATGAAATATATGCAGTGAGTCAAAGCCCTCTCTTTTTATAGAGAGGGTTATGATTTTTCAGGCAACTTCAAGTGTTCCCAACCGACTCCATTTTGACCCTCCATTTTACAAATCCTCCTTTTTGGGCGAGAAAGCCAAAACAACCACCAAATCATACCATATTCCCGTTTTATTTGAAAAATTCGCTCCAGATGATTGGTTGCTTGTATGAATAGAAAGAATTTGTTGAATTTACTCTGACGCTTCACTAAACTAAAATGATAATGAGGTAACGCTTTACTAAAATGAATCAAAGGGAGACAGAAAGCCGATGAAACGTGTGGCTATTGTGGGAAGCAGTGGAGGGAATTTGTATAACCTCGGTGGGAAGGAACCGGAGAAATTATTGAAAGAGATCATCAATCAAGCGATGGCTGCAGATATTCACATTGCGAAAATACAGTTTATCGCAGCCCAAGGCTCGATGGACATGGCGGGAAAAGATACAATATCTACGGTCTATTCTTGGGACGATGAGGCAAATGTAATCTTGTCCCTGTTTCGGGGGACTTTAGAAGAATGCAATCAGTATGTGCGGACGCTAGACGAGGCTCTTTCTACTGAAATAAAAGCGGGACCAGTAGACGGATTAATCAGCATGAGTGCCGACCCGGATGGAGCCAATCAGCATGCGATAATGGCCGCGGTGGAAAAACAAATCGCGATTGTCGGTACTGGCGGGACCTCTATGGCGTTGATCAGTGCCAAAGGAGCAAACGTGGTGTTAACCTCAGGTACAACAGGCACGACAAATCGGACAAGAGCGATCAGCTTTATGACAGCGCTGTGCAAGCACTGGGGAATCTCCTATCGCCCGATCATTGGCGAATCAAGCGGGGCTTCAGCGATATCTAACAATCCGTGGAAGCGAATCAACATCCGGGGAATCATGATGTCGTCTCTACCAGGCTTTATCGCTTTAGCCCTCATTTTGGCGCTAAGTAAAATTCCGGGGCTGGATATGCTCAGTAGTGTGTTCGATGTGCTCATCAAAGCCTTGCCCGTCGTGATCGCAGCCATCGCGGCCAAGCAGGTATCGGACATGGAAGAGGTTTCGGTAGTAGCTGGGGTATTGGCAGGTGTCTTGTCCATAGACGGAGGGATTATTGGGGGAATGATCGGCGGGATCGGCGCTGGACTCCTCGTGAATGTCCTTTTCCGCAAATGCGTCGAATGGCACTTTCCAACAACAACCGTAAATATTATTGCAGGCGGCGTATCCGGTCTTTTGGCAGGCTTGATTGTCTTCTATTTGCTGGCCCCGATTGCTCTACAGGCGGGGGAGTGGGTAAAAGTGTTGATCGAAGGCGCCGTTTCTGTAAGTCCTGTCGCCGCCGGTTTAATCGCCGGGCTATTGATCTGGCCAGCTATCATCGGAGGAGTTTACCATGCAGCGATTTTACCTATCGTACTTCTGGAGATGGAAAAGACAGGGAACAGCTTTCTTGGAGCTGTCGACATGGTTGGCTTGGTCATGGTATCAGCAGGAATTACGCTTGCCAACATCGTCTCTCCACGAGATAAAAGTGAAGCGACAGTGGCGACTCCAGGTTTTTTGATTAATATGGGCTTTGGAACGTTTGTCGAAGCAGCTTATCCTTTTATGTTTTCCAACAAAGCTGTATTTGCAGGAGCTATCATCTCTTCGGGTATTGCCGGGATGATGGTAGGTGTATTTGATGTCAGAGGAACCGCTTATGTCCCATCTGTGATGGCACCCCTTTTGTCCAACAACATGATCGGATTTGTATTTGCAATGGCAACAGGCTTGGTCTGCGCATTTTTGTTTACCCTTCTGGCGAATCGAATAGCGAAGAAACGAGGCAAGCAATCAATCGAAAAGCTGAGCGCGTGAGGCTTTCTCAGCTCAGATCAAACACCCCGAGCTTCCTGTTAGCAGGTGGAGCTTGGGGTGTTGGCGTTTTAATACGTTTGACTCAGGTGACACGCCAAATACAGCTTGAGCCAGTCGTCCGGATCGTCCAGGTCGAGATCGAGAATTTCCTCGATCTTGCGGAGGCGATGGTAGAGCGTGTTCGGATGAATGTGCAGCTGTTCCGCTGTAACTGAAGTAGAGCGATTGGCAGCAATGTACGCTTTTAACGTTTGCTCTAATTCGCTTGCCTGCGCTTTTGTACCGCGCAAGGGTGCTAAAATCTCTGTAATGAATTGCTCGATCTCTTCAGGAGGCTGATTGAGGAACAGGCGATTGATGCCGATTTCTTCGTACCGAATCAGGCCAGGCTTGTTTCGGGTAAGCAAAAAGGAGAGTGATTTGCTCGCTTCTTCCATACTTTTAGCTGTATGCGCAAGCCCTGCATATACGCTGCCGATACCGACATGCAACGGGGGCGTATCCTCGTTTTCCCACTGCTTGATGGCGGTAGAGAGCTTTTGGATGAGATTTTTTTGAGTTCGCGAATGATCTGTGTGGAGAACGATTGTAATTTTTTCATGGAAGCTGAAAAGTAATCCGTTCTTTAGTCCCAACGCCGTATGAAGCGCAGCAAGCAGTCTTCGGCGGCAGACCTCTTTTTGTTTTGCGTCCTGATTTTGATGGCTCATTTGCATCAAGACGATAAAAAAAGGCTGCGTAGCGGAAAGCCCAAATTCCTTTGCTTTGACGACGATGTTAGTTGGTTCTCGGAACAGAAGCAGCTCGTTAAAAAATTCATGGCTCTTTTTGTAGGAGAGCTCTGTCAGCGAGTACGTATTGATCATCTCGAGCGCCACGATCGCCCCAGCTTGTTCGAGCACGACGATATCGAGCTTTTCCAGTGGTCGAAGTAGCTCAATAACGAAGCAGCCTAGAGTGATGCTGCCATTGGTAATCGGAAATAAATGATAGCATTTGCCAGTTGGCAGTGTGATTTCACGCGGGCTGCCTTGACGCTCCCAGCTGGAGAAAATAGGGAGGCTGGTAAAATGCTTTTCGATTGAGGTTTGGACAGGAAACCACCGATTCTCAGTAAGATCGATCAACGCTGTAGGCAGACTGAGCATTTTGCCTATTGTTTTGGTGATGGTGCTCAAATCGGCTTCCTGGAGCGAGAGCTGGATAAATTTTTCGTGAATTTGGCTTCGCTTGACCAAATACTCATTTGCTTTACGCTGCTCGGTATACAATTTGGCGTTATAGATCGCGATTGCGGCGAGATCGGCAAACCCTTGCAAATGGCGTAGATCCTGCCATGTTAGCTGTCGTTTGGCAATGATCTGATGAACAATCATCACCCCGATTGTTTCTTCGTTCATGGAGACCGGCACAGCCATCACAATCGGCTGATCAAATTCCACATTCTCTGTCACCGAAGCGTTTTTGAGCTGCTCCATGCTCTCTGGGCGAATGTTTTTCATGGCTTCTCTGGATTGCTCCCGATCAAAAATACGCCCGATACCTTCTTGAAATATTTTTCCGGTAATCCCTTCTCCGATCGCCACTTTGAATTCATAAATACTGGAACCCATGCCGATGCTCGCTTTCGGAATGAGCAAATTTGCACGTGGATCGTAGAGCATCAAGAAGCCGCGATCGACCGCAGGAATGGCCTGCATCGCATTTTGCATAAGATGCAGCAGCAACTCGTCTACATCTAGGGAAGCAGTCAAAGAGCGTAGCCCTTGGAGCCATTGATCATGCTCCTGCCATTGATGGAGGGAAGCTTGTCGCAACAGGGTGTACCTGACATGGAGCACGAAGAGGTCACAGACAGATTGAGCCTTTGGCTCGTCACAATACAACAAGGCACGGACCGGGACAGATTCGGGACACTCGGTAGTAAATACGAACAATTGGCAGCCTTTTTCGCTATCAAACCGGGTGGAATAATCGATTTGGCTAGATGGTTCCCTATCAGGCCAGCTCCATTCCTCGCAGGCAGGCTCTTCTATGAACGTTTTGTTTTCTTGGAAATAGGACCAATGTTGATGGGCCGTGGCAGTCCAAATGTGGCAGGAAGTCATGGGGAATCTGGCATGGCCTGTATGAGCAGGGGTATTTGGCAGCATAGCTTACTCTCCCTCTAGCAAAAATCAATTCCGAAATTCTCGTGTAACCCATCCTCCTTTTTTCGGTTTACCTACTACGAAATCCTGTTTGCAGATGGAAACTTGATTGAAAAAGAATTAGAGAAAATCACAATTAAATCATGAAAACATGGTAGATTTCCATAATGATATTCCTCCCAAGCGTTATTACAATAAAAGCATCTATAAGGTAAAAAGCTGTGAATGGAAGTAGATGAGAGAATCAAGAACAGAGGGGGAGTAGAAATGGCAAAGTCAGATATTACGAGCTGGATTGAGGCAAATGCCGATATGTTTACCGATATGTCCAGAAAGATCTGGGAGAATCCAGAGCTGGGGTATACAGAAAGCTTTGCCTCCGCGCTGCAAATTTACACGCTTCAGGAGGCAGGATTTCAAATTCGTACCCAAGTAGGCGATGTGGAGACTTCTTTTATTGCGGAATATGGCTCGGGTCATCCTATCATCGGTATTTTAGGTGAATTCGACGCACTTCCGGGCTTATCGCAAGAGGTCAGTCCTGTTCATCAGCCACTGGTTAACAATGGTCCAGGACATGGATGCGGTCATAATTTGCTGGGAACGGCAGGAGTAGAGGCGGTTATCGCCCTCAAAAAAAGAATGGAAGCGGAAAAGATACCAGGCACCATTCGCTATTATGGCTGTGCGGCGGAAGAATTGCTTTCTGGCAAGACATTCATGGCACGGGCTGGCGTGTTTGATGATTTGGACTGCGCGCTTACTTGGCATCCGGGCAGCGGAAATACGACGAGCAATGTACGATTCCAGGCGTTGTCGGCAATCGAGTTTTACTTTTCCGGGGTAACCGCTCATGCTGGATCTGCTCCGCATCTGGGGAGAAGCGCACTCGACGCTGTAGAGCTCATGAACGTAGGCGCGAATTATATGCGAGAGCATGTCCCAGACGGAACTCGTATTCATTACCAGATAACCAATGGGGGCATGGCACCTAATATCGTGCCAGATAACGCCAGCGTCTATTATTTCTTGCGCGGAGGAAGTCGCAGGCAGGTGGACGAGCTGCAGGCACGGCTGATCAAGATCGCGCAAGGCGCCACGCTGATGACGGAGACGTCTGTTCGTTGGGAGATCAAGGCAGGCTGCTATGATACATTGCCGAATCTCGTTTTGAATGAGCATATGTATTTACAGGCAGCAGTGGCAGGACAGATGGAGTTTACCGAGGAAGAAGAGCTTTTTGCCAAACGGCTTTGCCAAACAATCGCGTCTGTAGCTACTGAAGCCGAAAAGGATGGCGCCAAACAAGATAGCCTTTTGGATTCTCGGTTTTATCACGATGTAAATCAAGTAGGAAAACCATTCGGGGCATCGACAGACGTTGGAGATGTCTCCTGGATTACTCCGGTGGGACAAGTGACGACGACGTGTGCGCCGCGAGGGATTCAAGTGCATACATGGCAAGCGACTGCCTCTTTCGGCTCCACAATCGGCATGAAAGGGATGCATTACGCAGCAAAAATCATGGCACTTACTGCCTACGATCTGTTACGTAATGAAGATGGCATTTTGGAAAGAGCCAAAGCTGAGTTCGCTGCAAGCACCAATGGATTCCGTTATCGCGCGGGAATACCTGACGAGGTTAAGCCGCCAAAGCTATAAGACATAAGGTGTCAAAAGAAGCTTGGTGTGGACGAAAGCAAAAACACCATGCAGGAAGAATCTGCATGGTATTGAGCCGAGATTTCCATCATTTTTCCGGCAAAGGAATGATAAGCTCCATTCGGCGACTGCCGTCTTTCATGCTCGTTTCAAACAAAATCAGCATGAGCGTAGTATTCGGATCAGCTTTTTTCACTTTCACTGTGTGGGTGAAATCGCCCCATTCAGGAGCGCCAGCAGAGGTTTGGATTGAACCCTGGGTCAATTCATTGTGTCCGTCTTCTACGACGTAGCTGACCGTTCCCTCAAAAACTTGCGCCTGACCTTTTACTTCAAACGTATCTGTCCCCGTTTTCTTAACGGTAACGTTTCGGAAAATATCATTGGCATAGACGTCTTCGGATGCATCAGGCTCCTCTGCAGCTGGAGGCTTTTCAGCCGGTGTCTGTGGTTGTGCTTCTGTTGGTGTTTCGGGCTGTGTGCTAGGTGTCTCTGGTTGGGTTGTGGCTGGAGGCGTCTGTGGCTCCATTGAGCTTTGCGAACCACCTGTGCAGCCCTGGAGCACTCCTACGGTCAACAGCAGCAAAAGAAACTTTTTCATGGTATCCCTCGATTCTGTCGGTTTGTTGTGAGTCCTACCTGCTAGTAAGACGTAAAAATGAAAGCGTTTGTTTCAAGAAAGGGCTATCTTAGGCGAACTGTGATAGAATGGGGAGGAAGCATTAACCACTATCGTAGAAAGCTGGTTGAAAAAGAATGGTACAACAAACGTATCGAATTGAAAAGGATTTTCTCGGGGAGAAGGAAATTCCTGTCGATGCCTATTATGGCGTCCAAACTATGCGTGCGACGGAGAACTTTCCAATCACAGGATACCGTCTACATTCTTCACTGATCATCGCAATGGCAATGGTAAAGAAGGCAGCAGCGGTTGCCAACATGGAAGTATCTCGACTGAATCCTCGCCTTGGCAATGCAATTGTCCAAGCTGCAGAGGAAATCATGGAAGGACAATGGCATGATCAGTTTATTGTAGACCCGATCCAAGGTGGAGCAGGCACTTCCATCAATATGAACGCAAATGAAGTGATTGCCAACCGTGGACTTGAGATTTTGGGAGAGAAAAAAGGAGATTACTTCAATCTCAGCCCGAATACACATGTCAACATGTCTCAGTCCACCAATGACGCATTCCCGACAGCGATTCACATCTCCACGCTGGACCTGCTGGAAAAGCTGCTGGTAACAATGGAAGCGATGCATGACGCATTTGGCAAAAAGGCTACAGAGTTTGATGATGTAATCAAAATGGGCCGGACTCATTTGCAGGACGCGGTTCCAATCCGTTTGGGCCAAGAGTTCGAGGCGTATCGTCGTGTGCTGGAGCGCGATATCAAACGAATCAAACAATCGCGTCAGCACTTGTATGAAGTAAATATGGGAGCAACTGCTGTAGGTACTGGCTTGAATGCCGATCCACAATACATTACGACAGTTGTACAGCAATTAGCAAAAATTACAGGCTTCCCGCTGACAGGAGCGGACCATCTGGTTGATGCAACACAAAACACAGATGCCTATACAGAAGTTTCTGCTGCACTCAAGGTTTGCATGATGAACATGTCCAAAATCGCCAACGATTTGCGCCTGATGGCATCCGGACCACGTGCAGGACTGGGAGAAATCTCGTTGCCAGCTCGCCAGCCAGGCTCTTCCATCATGCCAGGGAAAGTAAACCCAGTGATGGCTGAAGTGATAAACCAGGTAGCTTTCCAAGTCATTGGGAACGATCATACCATTTGCTTGGCTTCTGAAGCAGGACAGCTTGAGCTGAACGTTATGGAGCCGGTACTCGTCTTCAATCTTCTGCAATCGATCAGCATTATGGACAACGCGTTCCGTGCGTTTACAAAGTATTGCCTCGAAGGAATTGAGGCAAATCGTGAGCGCATGAGAGAGTATGTAGAAAAAAGCGTTGGCGTAATCACTGCTGTAAACCCGCATCTTGGCTACGAAACAGCAGCACGAATTGCGCGCGAAGCTATTTTGACTGGGAAATCTGTTCGTGAGCTGTGCCTCCAACACAATGTATTGACAGAAGAAGAGCTGGACTTGATTTTGGACCCATTCGAAATGACACACCCAGGAATTGCAGGTGCGTCCTTGCTCGATCGCAATTAACAAATGCAACGAAAACTCCCGTACCTAACAAACGGGAGTTTTTGTTCGTCATGGTGTTGGTTTCTGGTTCGGAAGCTGATCCAGGCTTTTAAATTCGTAGCCACGTTTGCGTGCTTCGTCAATAATAGAGCCGAGTGCCTCAGCGTTATCCTTGGAGACAGAATGCAAAAGAATGACTGCACCAGGGTGAAGCTGAGCCATGACGCTATCGTATGCAAATTTCGCACCGCGCTGGACCTTAGTATCCCAATCTTTATAGGCAATTGACCAAAATACGTTCGTATATCCCATATCCTTTGTCACGGCCAGCGTACGGTCACTAAAAATACCACGAGGTGGACGTAAATAGTGCATCTCCCGCTGTCCTGTGACTTGTGTGACAGCCTCTTTGACTTTCTCAAGTTCTTCTTTGACCTTTTGATTGGAGATGGTAGTCATGTCTGGATGGCTCCAGGAGTGATTCCCGATCAAGTGTCCTTCTGCTGTCATGCGTTTCAGAAGCTCCGGCTGTTCCTTCACGTAATGACCGGTCACAAAAAAGATAGCAGGAACCTTCCTGACTAGTAACGTGTCTAATATCGAAGGGGTAAAGCCATTCTCGTAGCCATTATCAAACGTCAGGTAAAGCTCTTTCTTCGATGTATCCCCAAGAAAAACTGCCCCATGTCGATCTACAATCCCTTTAAACCCTTCTTCTGTAATAGAGGGCAACTCGCCGTTCTTACTTTTTTTAAAGCCAAAGTGATACGGATGATCCTGGTAGGCTACAGCAGACTGGAGCGGCAGCGCAAGGAAGAGCATTAGACTCACAAAGATGATATGCCACTTGAATCGTTTGTCCATACCGGAATATTCACGTCCTTTCCGTTCCCTAAACGAAATGTTTCTTTCCATTGAAAGTTTGTCCAGTCCCAATCCAATTATGTAAAGCATTCTTAACCGATTAGGAAGTGTGCAGGATCGTTGAAAAATAAGTAAAAAGGGGGCTATTGTCCAAACCACTCAGTGGCATTCGTCATATAGTATCAAAGTCAACGGTGATCCGCTGGCGCTACAAATGTGAAATCATCCAGTACCGGAGGTGTAGTCATGGGGCTGAATTGGTTGAAGTATTTGCAAAACGAAGTTGGCGATGATGGCGAAATTGAAGAGATTGAAGTAAAGATCGAATACGAGGATGGAACCAAAAAGAAATGGATCTTCACAGGTGACCAAGATCCTGTTTATGAAGATGGCGAAGATGAAGATGAGGAAGGCGATTCCGAAGAAGGCGATTCGGAAGAAGACGATTCTGAGGACGATTCAGACGAGGAAGATTAATCAGAATAACGATTCTCTTTTCAGAATGGGAAAAGATGCGTCAAAGCGGCGCATCTTTTTTCGTTGCTGGACGAGTTTGGACGAACATGCCTCGGATCAAGCGTTTTCCTTCTCGATCTGTTATCATTTAGGTACTCCGCTTGAAAAGAAAGGGTAAGGAAGATGAGCTTTACACTAAGTGAGCAAGTCATCAAAGCATTATGTGGGCGGATTTCCTATGAAAAAGGAAAAGCCTACTATCGCGCAAGAAGAGTCACGATTAACCACTACGATCCGCAACCGCTTGCTGTTGAGGCGACTGTAAAAGTAGGAAACATCAGTTATGAGGTTCATTTAGAGATGGATGGGAGTGTCATGGAGGCTTCCTGCACCTGCCCTAGACTTCGTTCTTATGATCATTACTGTCAGCATGTCGCTGGTGTGCTGCTGCAAATAAAGGATATGGCTCGTGATCGTCATACAAACTCTGCTCTAGCTTCAAGACAGTATGGAAACGATGAAATGGCTTCAGCCAGTAGCTTGTCCAGAGAGGAGCAACTAACGAGTGGGGTGCTTGGTCTTTTTGAAGCCAAACGACCTCGACCGAGTAGCTCGCCCAGTGCTTTGCGTGATACGAGGATATGCCTGGAGGTAGAATTCTCGTGTAAAATTTTCTCCTACGGCTATCGCAAGCTTATGTTTGGTATCGAGCTGAAGGTCGGAGCCAAGAGGCTGTACATTGTGAAAAAAATTCGAGCGTTTTTGGAGCGCCTGCACAAGCGAGAGGCGTTTGTTTTCTCCAATCATTTCACGTACGACCCACAGCTGCATCGTTTTCAAAAGGAAGATGATGCGATATTGCAGCAGTTGATCAGCATATGCCAACATGAAAATGTGTACCGGGAAACAACGACAAGCCTGCCCACAGCGAATAGCATAAGCGGCGAGCGGATGCTGCTAGTCCCACCTAACTACTGGGAGCCGCTTCTTCCCGCGCTTTTGGCTGCACAAGCCGTACAAATCGAGAGTGGAGACGGTGTATTTGTTCCTTTAGAGATGTTTGAAGGTCCCATTCCGATTCAGTATACCTTTGACCAATCGGCAGAAGAGGACTACCAGCTGGAAGTGCATGGATTTGACCATATTACGGTCATGGAATCGTATCGTGTCCTCTTGATCGATGGCAAGCTGCTGACCGTCACAGCAGAGCAGTGTAGCCGTCTTGCCGGACTGAAGCAATTGCTGGAGAAGCATAGAAGAGAGAGCATTCCTATTTCCTCTGAGCAAATGGAAGCTTTCATGGTCCAGGTAGTTCCGGGACTGATGAACCTTGGGAGTGTCCATATCGCCCGCTCTGTCTCGGATCGAATCGTACAAACCAAGCTAAAAGCCAAGCTGTTCCTGGATCGAGTGAGAGATCGCCTGCTGGCGGGGCTCGAATTTCAGTATGGTGATATTGTCATAAATCCTCTGGAGCTGGAGCATCAGCAACGCGGTACTGACCTGATCCTGATGAGAGATGGGGAAAAGGAAAGTCAAATTTTGGATATTATGGAGAGAAGCGCTTTTTCCAGAACGGAAGGCGGCTTCTTTTTACAAGATGAAGAGGCAGAGTACGACTTTTTATATCATGTCGTTCCGCAGCTGGAAAAGCTTGTGAGTGTGTATGCCACGACTGCTGTAAAAGTTCGATTGCACACGGGACATGCCACACCAAAGGTAGTCGTTGATGTGAAAGCACGCACCAATTGGTTGGAGCTTTCTTTTGAACTGGATGGCGTCCCAGCATCAGAAATCCGTCATTTAATACAATCCTTGGAAGAAAAACGAAAATATCATAAGCTGCCAAATGGAGCGCTCCTGCCATTGGAATCAGAGTCATTTCAGGAATTGTCCGATTTTATTGATGGTATGGGTATCCAGAGCCGTGATGTCCAAGGGGCATATGCCCGTATTCCCGTCGTTCGTGGGCTTCATGTTATGGACGCGCCCGGACATGGCAAAGCAATACAACTGGGAAAATCGTTTCGTCAAATGCTCGATCATATGCGAAATCCCGACCATCTCGATTTTCCACTACCGGATTCCCTGGAACCGATTCTGCGCGACTACCAAAAATTCGGGTTTCAATGGTTAAAGACATTGGCACACTATCAATTTGGTGGGATTCTGGCAGACGATATGGGGCTGGGCAAGACCTTGCAAAGCATCGCTTTCCTCCTCTCTGTACTGCCAGAAATAAGAAGCGAAGAGCGGCCTGCATTGGTTGTCTCGCCAGCCTCTCTCGTATACAACTGGCGAAATGAATTAAAAAAGTTTGCACCAGAGATACGCACAGTCATCATCGACGGAAACAAAACCCAGCGCAATCAATTGCTCCAGGATGTATCCGAAGCAGATGTTATTATTACTTCCTATCCCCTGCTTCGCCGCGACAGTGAGCAATATGTGGAGCAGCCTTTTCATACGCTGATTCTGGACGAGGCACAAGCATTCAAAAATCACACGACCCAAACCGCCCATGCTGTGAAAAGTCTACAGGCTCAGTATCGCTTTGCGCTTACGGGAACCCCGATCGAAAACAGACTGGAGGAGCTGTGGTCAATCTATGATGCAGTGTTTCCAGAGCTTTTTCCGAGCAGAAAAGCATTTCATGATTTGCCGAGGGAAGTCGTGGCGAAAAGAGCGCGTCCTTTTTTGCTGCGGCGGGTGAAAAATGATGTGCTCAAAGAGCTGCCAGAAAAAATCGAGTCTCTGCAAGCGTCTGAGCTTCTGCCTGATCAAAAGAAGCTGTATGTGGCCTATTTGGCCCAGCTGCAACAAGAAACCTTGCTGCATCTCCAAGCTAACAGCTTCCAAAAAAATCGCATAAAAATTTTGGCTGGCTTAACTCGGCTACGCCAGATTTGTTGTCATCCTGCATTGTTTGTTGAAAACTACGAGGGAAGTTCAGCCAAATTCGAGCAGCTGCTTGAGATTGTGGAGGAATGCAGAAGCGCTGGGAAGCGGGTGCTTGTATTCTCCCAGTTCACTCAGATGCTAGGGATGATCGGGAGAGAGCTAGGGTATACAGGCGTGCCGTTTTTCTATCTCGATGGCAATACGCCAACGGCTGAGAGGGTTGAGCTATGCAATAGATTTAACAATGGAGAGCGAGATTTGTTCCTCATGTCATTGAAGGCTGGAGGGACTGGGCTGAATCTAACGGGGGCAGATACGGTTATTTTGTACGACCTCTGGTGGAACCCTGCGGTAGAGCAGCAGGCAGCAGATCGCGCCCACCGAATTGGACAAAAGAATGTCGTACAAGTCATTCGCCTGGTAGCACAGGATACGATGGAAGAAAAGATGTATGAGCTTCAACAGAAAAAGAAAAATCTCATTGAAGAAGTCATTCAACCAGGACAAGAAGCGTTGTCTGCATTAACGGAGCAAGAAATTCGAGAATTACTAATGATTTAGGGTGGATGCCTTGACCTGTCTGTTTCAGCGGGTCGAGGCTTTTTTTGTCTGCAATATGGAATTTACTGGGAAAAAGAATACTTAGATATTTGTCCGTTTCGGGTTCAAAATACAGCGAATAGCTTATTAAGAATGAACCGTACTTTTAGAAAAGGAATACGGGGGGAATGGTATGGAACAGTACATGATTACGCCATGGGATACCCGGGATGGAACCCAAGCAACTCCTGTCGACTGGGATATGCAAGTGCCTCCAGAAGTAGACCAACTGGCAGATTTGGTCAGCCAGCAATACGATATGACCGTTCAAAGTCGGACACTGATCACATCAAAGCCTGATAAGGGTGGGGCTATTTGGCGCATTGAGACAGACAAGGGTCCTCGCAGCTTGAAAGTCTTGCATCGTACGCCAGAACGCAGCTTGTACAGTGTAGGATTACAAGATTATGTCGTCAAGCAAGGAGCAAGGGTCGCAGCACTTATTCCCGCAAAAGATGGGAAGCTGTTTGTAGAAATGGGTGGAAAGCTGTGGATTGTCACAGACTGGATTCCACTGCAACCAGCGAACAAGGTAGATTTAGCCGGTGCACAAGAGCTCTGCTTTGGACTTGGTGAGTTTCACCGCCATACAAAAGGCTACGTACCACCACACGGTGCGAAAAACTCTTCTCGCCTGTATCGCTGGCCGAACTACTATCAAAAAATTGCGAAGAAAATAGGCTGGATGCGCGAAATGGCGAAGGCCTACCCGGAAACAGTCGCAAGTAAATCCATCTTAGCGGTGGTCGATCAGTACGAACAACAGGCAAAAGAAACGTTGGAACGGTTAAAAGTATCGCCTTATCCGAAAATGGTTGCGATGGGCGAGCCACATTGGGGACTCGTTCACCAGGATTACGGATGGTCAAACGGACAAAATGGTCCAGGTGGCTTATGGGTAATCGACCTGGATGGCGTTTCGTACGATTTGCCTTTCCGGGACCTGCGCAAGCTCATCACAAGCACGATGGATGATATGGGGACTTGGGATGTAAGCTGGATGAGGGGCATGATCGAGGCCTATCATAAAGCAAATCCTCTGGACAAAGAGTCATTTGAAGTTTTGTTGATCGACATGGCGATGCCAAATGAGTTTTACAAGCATTTGAAAGAAATGTTCTTCGACCCGGTTACTTTCTTGAATACAGAGGCAGAGTCGATCTTGCAGCGTGTACTGGCAACAGACCAAACCAAGAGTCAGGCACTGGCAGAGCTCGCAAAAGACATAGAGAAGTACCCGTCCGGAAACTACGAGGAACTGCTGGCTGCGCGTCAGCCTCAAAGCCAGGCATCGGATGTCGCCTGGGATCAGCAGAGCTGGGTTCTGCAGCCCCAAGCGCAAAGCGATACTACTGCTCCTGAGACTTTGGCCGCACAAACAGATACGCAAACCAAGACCACGATCAAGGTCAGTAAGAAAAAATCTGCAAGTAAAGATAGCAAAGTGGCATCAGGCAAGAAGGAAAAGGAAAAGGAAAAGGCCAGTGATAAAAAATCTACAGCCAGCAGCAAGAAAAAGAAGGGCGAAAAAATCTCTGCTGCTAGTATAGAAGAAGTGAGTGCCGACCAGGTTGCTGCGATCGAAGAACAAGTGCAATCGGTTACAGCTGACCAATCGAAAGCACCGACAAGAGGGCGTTCACGAAACAAACGGACTGCCAGCGTCGAAAGAGAGCAAGTGGCTACCGAAGCGAAAGTTCAGTCACAAGATGATATGGAAACTGCGCAAGCAGCTACACTCAAAAAGCCTTCGGCGAAACCGTCTACTACATCCAAAGTCATTGATCTAACATCACACTTGGCAAAGCGCAATTTGAAAAACGTGAAGTCCAAAAAAGCAGATACAAGTACCAAGCAATCTGCACAGAAAAAAGGTTCCTCTGCTGCAAGTGCACGAAAGCCAGTGGGTAAACCCAAAACAAAGGTTGTTCAAGCCAAAGGTTCACAAGTAAAAAGTGCTTCTGTGCCACTACGCAAAGCAAAGGCTGGAACACAAGGAGTGGCGAAACTCAGTCAATACCGCAAGAAGTCTGCAAGCTCAGCAAAGCGGGCCGTTTCTCCTGCAAAGACTCAGCGTGCACCAGTCTCAAAAGCACTCGCCTATTCAAAAGTGGCTGCTCCCAGCCGGAAAATGGCAAATGCACGGGCACAGAAGCCGCGTGCCCAAAAAGGATTGAAAGTGGCTAGAGGCAGGTAATAAGCCGTATGAGGAAAGGAGAATTTCGATGAAAATAGTTATGATATGCACGGAAAAGTTGCCCGTGCCTCCTGTACGAGGGGGTGCGATCCAAACCTATATTGCTGGAATAACAGAATTTCTAGGGCAACGTCACAATTTGACGGTACTAGGGACAACAGATCCTTCCTTACCTCTGGATGAGCAGGTTGGCAATGTCCGTTATGCACGGGTAAATGGTATGGGGATATTTGAAGCCTATGCCGAAGAAGTGATCAAATTTTTGCAAGCGAATACGTATGATGTGATTCATGTTTTCAATCGACCACGCTTGGTGCCAATGATTCGAGAAGTCTGTCCGAATGCTCGGATTATGCTGAGCATGCACAATGATATGTTTGATCTGGCGAAAATTGACCCAGAAACTGCTGTAAAGACAATTGCCGAAACGGAAACGATTATTACGATCAGTGATTACGTAGGGCGAGTAATCGGCTCTCTCTATCCAGAATCTGCAGGAAAGCTACGTACCATCTACTCTGGAGTGGATTTGCAAACATTTGTCCCTTGGGAGAAATCTCAGGCTGCACGACAAATCAGACAAGAGCTGCGAACGTTGCATAATCTTGGAAACAAACAGGTCATTCTGTTTGTTGGTAGACTTACGCCGAAAAAAGGAGCGGATATATTGGTGAGGGCGATGAACGATCTGCATCGTCAGCACTCCAATATTGCGCTTGTATTGGTTGGAGGCTCATGGTACGGCGTAGATAAAGTCAGTGACTATGTTGCTTATGTACGCTCATTGGCGGATCGATCTCCGGTACCGGTCATTACAACCGGTTTTGTTGCAGCAGGGGATATTCACCATTGGTTTTGGGCTGGAGATATCTTTGTTTGTCCGTCGCAATGGGAGGAGCCGTTGGCACGTGTCCACTATGAAGCGATGGCGGCAGGGCTGCCTTTCGTCACAACAAAGCGTGGTGGAAATGCGGAAGTTATCATCGGCGGAAATGGCTTGCTCGTAGAAGAGCCAGAAAATCCACTTTCTTTCTCAACGCAGCTGAGTACATTACTCGCCAGCCGTGACCTGCAGCGGAGTATGGGAAGCAGCGGAAGACGATTGGCAGAGGATCGTTTTACGTGGGAACGTGTAGCACGTGAAGTTCTTGATGTATGGGAATCCAGACGGTAAAGGTAATGCGTGTGGGACAAGTGCCCACAAAAAGCAAATAAAAATCAGGAAGGTGGGCGTAGAACCCATTTTTCCTGATTTTTTTGTATCGAGAAGGTAATGAAGCTGATGCTTGTCCGTTAAAATGACAATTGGAAGAGCTGGCTGGGGGAGACTGAGTAATTTCGCTCCCCCCGCCGCAACGGTTGATCTGGCATCATTGATTTCAATGTGAGATGAAAACAAAAGCTACCCTGATGCCAGATGGCGATCAAGTCGTTCGCCTGTGCGCTCCACTAAGGAAAATGGGACAGCTTCCCTCATTGTTGGCTGTTCAGGTGCGGTTTCCATGGCTGGTAACTGGAGATTTGGAATGATCGCCACGATTCGATTCAGTGGAATCAGAATGCTGCGGCCATTGTTTGGCAGAGAGCCACAGGAATGCAGCTCAATCATTCCTTCATCAACCCGCACCAAAGTTCCTCTTCGATAATCGCGACCCTCTGGTCCAAGGTCCGTAGTTAAGATCAATTCTACGATTTGATTTTCCCTCTTGCATTTGCGTAATTCCTTACGCAGCGCATACAGACTTGCATCTTCTGCACTCTCTTCCTTTTCAACATCTACCTGAACGATGGGAGCGGGAATAACGAGAGGCTTGGGCGCTTCTATTTGGACAGTAGGAGCTTCTACTTGAACAGTTGGAATCGGTGTATTGACGGATACATGAGGTGCTGGAGTAGAGACGCGTACGTTGGGAGCACGAACATTGACGCGAAGCATGCGATGTCCATGTCTTTTTAAAATCGAATTCCTTCTTCTTTTTTTCCTCGCAGTTTTCAATGTATACACCTCCTTTTGTTCATGGTTCATCATATTCAGTAAAAGAAGGGCAGTTATGGACAAATACCCTAGAGCGGAAAAAAGGGCAGGAAATCTTTAGCATATTTAGAGGAAATTCTTAAAAGGAGAGGAAAATCGTGTATACTATTCAGGTAATCCCAAAAAGGATGATGGAGGTTTCGCAATGAATCAATCACCACTTGCTCCCATGGGAGTAGGAAAGCTGCTTGATCGCAGTTTCTCAGTTTACAGGCAACACTTTTCTGCTTTTTTCCTGTTGGCCTTAATTTGGTTCGGCCCCTTTTTATTACTGCAGCAATTTATGATGGTCGATATAGGCAGCATGCCATTTCTTATGCAAGATTCAGATGGTTCCGATTTTTGGGAAGCGCTCGGTAATCGGTTTATTGGTCAAGAAGAAATGGTGACGGACAACATTGCTTTGCTTGTAACGTATTTAGTTCTGGTCGTACCGTTGATGACATTGGTTGGTTATCCGCAGCTCCTTTCTGTCGCGACGATATTGACGCAAAGGACCATAAAAGGGGAGCCGTTGCACCTAAAGGATGCCATGAAGCAGGCTTTGGGTCGGTTCTGGCCATTGGTAGGAAGTACAGTGGTTTACGGCCTTATCGCCATTGGGGTCATGATCGCGTTCTTTTTGCTGTGCGTGCTGCTTTTGTTTTTGCTGGCCTTTGCCGTTGGTGGAGCTTTTGACCCGTTTTTGTTGGTTGGCAAAGATTCGAACCCAGTATTTATGGCCTTGCTGTTAATCTTTGGCTACTTTGCCTTCATTATCGGTTCGATCCTTGTCCCGGGATATTTCCTCTTGCGCTGGAGTTTTTATATGCCGGTCGTATTGTTTGAAGGAAATGGGATAGGGATTGGGGAAAGCTGGAATTTGACAAAAGGAAATTTTTGGAGATTGCTTGGTCTTTTCCTTGTCTTAAGCTTGCTGTACTCCATTTTCTCTGGCGGTGTGCAGGCTTTGATCACAGGAACGATGGGGATGTCAATCGTTGCACAGCTCATTCTTGTTCTGCTTTCGTGCCTGTTGATGCCGTGGATGTCGATTGTGTATGCGCTCGCGTATTTTGATTTGGTTGTACGTAAAGAGGGAACCGATTTACAATTCATGCTCAGCAAACAGGAAACCGAGGATAGCGTGACACCTCAACCTCAGCCTCAACCAAGTGAACCGGGAGCTCCACATGAATAGGGTCATGTCGCTAGTGCAGGACAAGGAACGCTTACAAGAAATTTTGTCCCAGGATGAATTTACGCGCCATCAATCAGAGGGTGAAAATCTGCTGCAAAAAGGCATCAGGTATTTAATTGAATGGATAGCCAAACTGTTCGAATGGACGGAAATACCCGCAGGTGCTTCCACTACAATTTCTACATCGTTCCTTCTTCTGGCAGGGTTGGGGCTCGTGTTCGTCATTTTTTGGCTAACGAAAAGGATTGTGTGGGAGCAGAAGCGCCAACAAGCTTTATTTGTGCACGGAGAAAAGATTCGTGCGTATACGGATTACTTACGAGATGCAAGAGAGCTGGGAAAAGAGGGAAAGTGGCGCGAGGGAGAGCGCTCCCTATTCTTGGCCCTGCTCGTTTATATGCAGACAAAAGCATGGATTCGAATCGAAAAGTGGAAAACCAACTGGGAATACGCTGACGAGCTCCAATTGAATCAGCCGCGAGCAGAGGAGCTGTTCAGACGGCATGCCAGAACATTTGATCAAGTTTGGTATGGTCAAGCGGTGATCGATGAAACCCTGTTTTGGGAGCGATTAAAGGAGCTCGAGGTATTTTGCCGCGAGGAGGGACAGCATGGCTAATTTGCGAACCTATCGCGTGGGAATTGTGATTGCGATTGCGCTCTTTATCATTGTAGGCTGGTTTGCGATCAAGCCGGCAGCAACCAATTATCCGCCTTTTTTGGCTGCATCAGCTCAGCCAGACGGAACCAAAGCACTCATGATGCTGCTAGAGGAAAAAGGGAAAAGCGTCAAGGAATGGCGCCAGCCGATGCGGTTTTTGCCCAGTAAGAAAGGACAGCTTCTCTTGTCAGTAGCACCAAGCAATCTGCAGCCAAGTGAGCTTGAGGAAATCAGCAGCTGGGTAGAGCAGGGGAATCACCTGATTTTGTTTGATAAAAGCCCGCAGGAATGGGAAAACTCCCCATTCTCTACGCAGGACATAGAAGATGAAAGCACCACGGTACGAAACATCAGAGGTGTGCTACTTGATGCGGGCTATTTCGGGCTGGCAAAATCACTTGTCAGATTAAGTGAAAATGAATCGATGGAGGCGCTGGTTTACGATGACCAAGGAATTTTAGCTGGTCGAACCCAAATTGGCGAAGGGAGTATGACACTCTTTCTAGTACCTGAATGGATGACAAATGCCCAGATTCAAAAATGGTCTCATTTTGAAGCCATTTGGCCCTATCTCCAAGGGGAGTGGTCTGTCATTTGGGTGGACGAATACCATCATGGATTGCAGCAAAAACCAGGACTTCTGGCAATTTATCCTGGTTGGCTGATTGCGATCTGCCTCCAACTGGCAGCTGCACTGCTGCTTTATGTGTGGTGGCAAGGCAAGCGCTTTGGTCCCGTCTATACACTGCGCGAGTGGACCGTTCGGCGCGGCGATGAGACGCTCCTCGCGATAGCTAGATGGTATGAACAAAGAGGTTTGGCACGTGATGCACGACTACATAGAGAGACGTATTTGCGTCAACTCATTCATGATCGCTGGGGTTTGCATCAGCGGGCGGACCGCTCTGAAATTCTGCGGATAGCGAATACCAAGTGGAACGAGACAGATGTAAAGAAATTGGCTCAACTGCTGCAGCGACTGGAGCAAACAAAAGCTGGAGAGAGATATACGACGAAAATGCTGCTCGCGGACAGTCAATTGCTGGACGAGATGAGTAAGCGTTTTGAGAAGGAGTGACCACAAGATGGAGCAATTAGTGCTGCAAATGGAAAAAGAGTTGGTAGGTCAGCGTCAAAATATTCGATTGCTGATCACTGCCTTACTTGCAGGCGGACACGTATTACTTGAGGGTGTGCCTGGTATCGGCAAAACGAAAATGGTCAAGACGTTGTCGAAACTGATTGGCGGAGAAAGCAAGCGTGTCCAATTCACGCCTGACATGATGCCGTCTGACATCATCGGTCATGTCGTCTATAACATGCAAACCAACCAATTTGAAACGATAAAAGGTCCGGTTTTTGCCAATTTGCTGCTCGCGGATGAGATTAATCGGACACCTCCCAAGACACAAGCAGCACTGCTAGAAGCAATGGAGGAAGGACAGGTAACGATTCACGGAGTTACCTATGCACTGCCTGATCCATTTTTAGTAGTAGCTACCCAGAACCCTGTTGAATACGAGGGGACGTACGTCCTGCCAGAAGCACAGCTTGATCGCTTCTTGTTCAAGCTGACGATGCAATACCCGAGTCATGAGCATGAAAAGCAAATCTTGAAGCAGCACGTACCGTGGGAGAAAAAGCATACAAGCACAGACGAGCCAATATGCACACTCGAAGAAATCTTGGCACAACGGCAAAAGCTTCTGGAAGTTGTGGTGGATGACTCTATCCTGGAATACATCACAACCTTGATTCGAAACACAAGAGAGACGAAGCGATTGCAATTGGGAGCGAGCTCCAGGGCTGGGATAGCCGTTCTCATGGCGAGCAAGGCATGGGCCCTGCTTGACAACCGTCTTTATGTGACGCCTGACGATGTCAAAATGGTAGCTCGTCCTGCACTGCGTCACCGTCTTATTCTTTCACCGCAGGTAGAATTGGAGGGGGGCACAAGTGACCACATCATCGACGAGACGTTGGCGGCTATTCCAGTTCCTCGCTGAAATACTGGCTGATCGCTTTGTTCTGCCGACAAAGCGACTCATTATTTTGGTTTTGCTCGGAACCCCGCTTGCAGCGACTGGGTTTTGGCTGGATGTAGGTTACACGATGTTTTGGTTGTACAATGGCTTGATTCTACTTGCCAGTGTAATTGATTGGGTTACTTTGACCAAACGAAGTGATTTGACCATAAAGCGCATTTTGCCCGAGCAGATCGACCTTGGCCAAAGATTTTCCATACCAATCGAGCTGGAAAATCGCAGTGGACAGTCAGTTGGGTATTTGCTAGTGGATGATTTGCCGCTCTCCTTTGAAGAAGCAGCGCCGATCGCAGGGAAGCTGGAGGCTGGGCAGACGAGGATCGCGTACACCACTCGTGCTAACGAAAGAGGCGAGTATTGCTTTCGGTGGCTCTATTTGCGCTGGCATGGGAAAATAGGACTTTGGAACAGACAGAGTCGTTTTTCGTGTGAACAATCTCTAAAGGTGTTTCCCGATTTGTCTGCGGTTCGAGGATATTTGGTATCCATGCAGGAAAGTCTGATTGTCGATGGCAAAAAGATCATGCGTCGGGCGAAATCAGGGTCGGAATTCCATGCGATCCGCGAGTATGTTCCTGATGATGATCCACGCTTCATCAACTGGTCTGCGTCCGCACGCTCACGAAAACTCATGACGAATCAGTACCGTCCTGAGCATGGTAAGGTGATTATGATCGTGATTGATTGCGGCAGGCTGATGGGAGTGGAGATGGATAACAAGACGAGACTGGACATCTCCATCGAAGCCGCATTAACCGTGGCTGCCGTAGCGCTTCGCCAAGGTGATCAGGTTGGACTCCTCGCTTACTCTCATGAGATCAAGGTGTACATACCGCCTGGAAAAGGACTTCGCCACCTGCACACGCTCGTTTCTGCGACGTATGATCTAAAAAGTGACTTCGTTGAGGCGGATCCAGCCAAGGCGTTAGAGTTTTTGCATCGTCAGCAGAAAAGAAGGAGCCTGATCATCCTTTTCTCCGATATGGAAAACTATCTGGTAGAGGATCAGCTTGGCAGCTACTTGTGGAGGATGCGGCGTACTCATTTGCTTTTGCTTCTTTCACTGGCTGATCCTCTCTTGCACGGCTGGAGTCACATCGAGTCGGCAAACAGCCAATTGGCGTTCGTCAAATCAGTAGCTCAGCGCTTTCAGCTAGACCGCAGAGCCTTTCAACAAAAAATGACCGGCGCGGGGATCCAGGTACTGGACGTTCCGGCCGATCAGATGACATTGACAGTGGTAAATACTTATTTAGAAATCAAATCGAGAGAAGCGCTGTAGGTTCGCCGCTTCCGTGCGATGAAATACCAGCCGATCAGAATCAGCAACGTTAGCAAAGCGACAGCGTATTTTACCTCAAGCGAGAGGGAAGACGGTGTGATATAACCCTCAATGATGCCAGCGATGACAAATAGGGGAAGTGTGGCTAGCAATAACTGCGCTGATTCTTTTGCGGCCTCCAAGAATTGATATTTTCGGGCAAAGCGACCGGGAACAAGCAAGCGATAGCCCATGTGCAGTCCAGCACCGCCAGCGATAAAAATAGCAGTCAGTTCTATGACGCCATGTGGTAAAATGTAGGCCCAGAAAGCGTAGCTGCTGCCAGCTTGATAGTACACGGCTGCAAGGGCGCCAACCAACAGCCCGTTGAACAGCAGCAAATATATCGGGAAAATCCCAAGAGTTATGCCGCTGACAAAAGCGAGCATCGCGACCTTCATGTTATTCGTCATGATCATTGTAGAGATGACGGGGCTATTAATGGAGGCATGACCTTCCCCCAGACGGGAGGGATCGATTTGCTCAGCCATCCCTTGTGGCAGTACGTAGTACAGATTCAGCGGATCAACCATGACTGCGGCAAAGCCGGAAATGCCGCCAATGATAAACAAGAGGGTAGCCATCCCGATAAAGCTTAATCGTTTGTCAATCAACCGCATCAAATAGCTCCCGAAGAAATGGGTCAACTGCTGAAAGCTGCCCGAATGCTGCTTGTAGGCTATGTTATGCGCCCGCGAAACGAGCTGGTTCAGGTAGAGCGTAATTTCGTTAGACGGATGATAGGTACGAATATAGGCCAGATGGGCAGAGGCTTTTTTGTACAAAACGGTCAGCTGATCGATGTCACTTGCCTCAATTTTGCGAGGGTGACGGTCAAAACGTTCGACGAGCTGCTCCAATTTGGCCCATGAGGTTTTGTGTTTGTGCCAGAAAGACGTTATATCCAAGAAAATTCCTCCTTTATAGACAGGGAACGAGAGGGTGAAGGAAAAAGGGATGAATGATTGGACACCGATGAATCAAAGTACGAGAGAAGCTTCTGTCGTCACACCAGAGCATGTCATGCTGCGATTTCAGACGGCTGGTGTAGGCAGTCGCGCCGTAGCACTTCTCATCGACACGGTACTGCTGCTCTTGGTTAATCTTACTGTATTTATTTTGTTCAGTATAGTTTTCTTTGGGAAAAATGATCTTTTTTTCCTCGAAACGGAAAATTATGCGATCGCCATCGCCATATTCTTTGTTTTCGTGCTCAATTTTGGCTACTACTTGTTTTTAGAAGCTTTATGGGGCGGACAGACGGTCGGGAAACGATGGCTGGGGATTCGGGTTATTCGTGACAATGGTCAACCCATTACATTTTTGTCCTCGGCGATTCGCAATTTGTTTCGTATCGTCGATATGCTGCCCACGGGCTATTTTCTCGGGGCGATCGTTTCTTTATTTCATCCCCGGGATAAGCGTATCGGGGACTTGGTGGCAGGAACAATTGTCGTCATGGAAAGCGGACAAACACCATCGTTCTTTCAAAAAAGAAGAATGAAAAAGCTGCAAGAACAAGTGAGCATGGAACCGTTATCCCTTAGTGAAGTGCAGAAGCAAGCGATTACCCGGGAGGACTGGCAGCTGCTCTCGACCTTCATTTCCAGACTTTCTTCCCTCTCCAAAGATAAGAAGCAAGAGCTGGGGCAACAAATCGCTGCTACGTTGTCCAAAAAGCTGGGCATGGAGGAAGTCGCGATGGTAAGAGAGAATCCACTCTTATTTTTGCAAGGACTTTATAACCAATTACGTGATGAATGGAAATTAGGAAAATAAGCTTTGCCACGAAAACCGCCTAGTTTGGCGGTTTTACTTATTTTCGCGTCATTTTTCCAATATTCCGCAAAAAGCTTGTCGAAATATGATGTATGTTATAATAAGACCTTACTCTATGTCACAGAAAGAAGGAGGGAGCCGATGAGCGATAAATATATGCCCGCTTCATCGTCACAAGCAACCAGCTTGCCACTCCCAGGAAATGGGAAACAAGAAGGCCGACGCAAACGTTCTGGGTTGCTAAATGCGTTGCTTCCCTCCCGGACAGAAGGAAAGCGGTCCCCGCTGCCTATGATTTTGGCTATTCTGCTCTGGGGAGGACTCGCATATGCTGGTTATGCTTTTGCCGTTCATACATTGGACAAGCAGGAGCAATTTGTGAACCAGCAAATTCAACAGGTGCATGAAGAAAACCAAAAACAGGTGCGAGTGCTAGGCGAACAATTGACATTGGTTCAGGATGAAATGAAAAATGTGCAATCTGGACTTACGAATTTGGAAGAAGATTTGGAATTGACTGGAGCGACAATTGGAGGAACGAATAAGACCAAGGAGGCCCTTCAGGATCGAATTGATCAGTTGAACAAGCAACTGGTGGATTTGAAAGCATCTTTGAAAAAACTGGAGGATGCTGCCCGTGCTTGGTAACATAAATCGTTTTTTCGCTTTTTTGTTGGCACCCGCTGTCGGGTTTCTGGTAGCTTTTTCGCAGGCGAATCCGGTTGACAAGCTCCAGTTGGATCGCTTAAAGCTGCCTACCCAGCAAACAAAGGAGCAGGCAGATGCGATTGGAGAGCAAATCTACGCTACTAAAACGCAGTTGAGGAGTGTCGAATTTCTCATTGAAGACATCCGTGCCGAATCCGAAAAAGAACAGAAGGATTACGAGCAGCAAAATAACAACATTGGTAATTTGTTAGCTGACAGTAAATCGCAAACACAAAAGTCTGCTGATGTGCTGGATTCGATTCTTTCCAAAATGCTGGGGAATCCGATCGGACAATCCTTTGGGAACAAATCTACTGTAAAAGTGTACTCGCTGGAAGAGGCGGGGTACCGTGGCTATATGGCAAAGGTACGACTGAAGGACCCGAATGCGCTAAAAATGGTCCTGGCAAACAATTCGGTGAAGAGCAAGGGTGAAAAGACAAGTCATGCTGGGAAACGGACTGGAGCCATCCTCGCCATTAATGCCGGTGGTTTCATGACGGACAAGCAGGGCAATGTGACACCCCTCGGTATTACCGTTGTTGATGGAAAGATTCGCAACTTTTCAACCGATAAAAAATTGAGCTTTGTCGGCTTCAACAACAAGGGCCATCTGGTTGGGGCCAATATCACAACCGAAGCGCAAATCAAGCAACAGGGCATTTTACAAGGAGCCAGCTTCCTGCCGCGACTTTTACAGGACGGTAAGCGTCTCCCAATTCCTCGTGACTGGGCAAATACGCGCCATCCACGGACTCTAATCGGTCACTTCGACAACGGCGATTTGCTGTTGATTGTGATTGATGGCAGACGAGAGGGCTGGAGTAAAGGGGTAACCTTGGAGGAAGCACAGAAAAAATTGCAGGAATTCCATGTTGTCGATGCGTTTAATCTCGATGGTGGAGGCTCCAGTGCTTTTTACTATAACGGTAAGCTGATGAATAAGCCTTCAGGTGGAAATGAACGATCTGTTGTAAGCAATCTGGTTATTATGCCATAAAGAATCAAAATAGAATGGCTGCATTCACTCTTCTGGCTAGACTGCATGTTTTGCTAGAAGAGTTTTTTTGTGTTCTCTTCTTTGGCGGTGTTGTATGAAAAATGCAGGTCCTATCCATGAGGAGTAGAAGTATATATAGAAAAGGAAAACAATGGATGGGAGAGTGGCAAAATGAAAAAAGTTCTTGTTCTTGGGGGAACCCGATTTTTCGGCAAAAGACTTGTCCAGCTTTTGGTGGAGTCAGGCGTGGAAGTGACTGTGGCGACGAGAGGATTGACCGACGCTGATCTTCCACCGCAGGTGAAGCGAGTGAAGGTAGATCGGGATGATGTCCATTCCTTGGCAACACTTGGCTCTGAAGACTGGGATGTCATCTACGATAATATTTGCTACTCCTCCCAAAATGCTCTCGATGCGTGTGAAGCGTTCCGGGGGCGCGTTGGACGTTATATACTGACTTCTACTTTGTCTGTTTATGATCTCTCGCCAGAGAGTCTGAAGGAAGAGGATTTTGATCCGTACACGTATCCCATTGTCCCAGCACCGAAAGAAGAGGTTTCGTATCAAGAGGGCAAGCGTCAGGCAGAAGCGGTCTTTTTTCAACAGCAAGCATTTCCTGTCATTGCTGCTCGCTTCCCGATCGTGCTTGCAGAGGATGATTACACGAGAAGGCTTCATTTTCACGTTGAGCATGTGAGCGAGGGTCGTCCGATTGGTATGGTAAATCCTGAGGCGATTATGTGCTTTATACATGCACAGGAAGCTGCTGAATTTTTGCAATGGGCTGGAACAGTGGAGCTGGAGGGGCCTGTGAACGCATGCTCACATGGTACGATTCGGCTAAATGCCCTGATGGATGAGATCGAGGATGCTGTAGGAAAACCAGCGATCCTACAGGAAAAAACGGCGGAGGAAGATACTTCCCCGTACGGTTTTCCCGGATCATTTTACATGGATAACGGAAAAGCTGGCGAAGCAGGATTTTCTTTCAGAACCTTGGATTCCTGGCTCCCGCAGCTCATCAGGACTCTCGCCTCACAAAATAGCTGAGTAAAATGATCAACAATCCATGCTATTTTTTTGGTCGACTCCGTGGTAAGGTATAGCAGAACGTATGTGTCTGTATGGAACCAGGAGGATAAAAGCATGAACAAGAATCGCACTACCGGACTTGCTGTCGCAGCCGTACTATCCGTAGCCCTACTTAGTGGATGTGAAGCCCCGTCTTTAGCTAAATTGCTCTCTAGCGGGGATCAGCAAGCTCAACCGTCAGCTCCAGCAAACGGCGCGTCATCAGAAGGATCAGAGAATACGACGCCTTCGTCACAACAAGAGGAGCCGGGTATACGGAAGCCCCCGTCACTACAAGAAACGATTACGATGGTGGAGGGTGTTCCAACGGTTACAAACCCGACTGAGTTGTCCGTGGTAGTGAACAAGCAAAGAGCCTTGCCGGCTGATTATATTCCACCAGATCTGGTTGAGCCAAATGTACCCTTTCCTTTTGATGAAAAGGTAGAAAAGCGCTTCATGCGTGCTGAAGCAGCAAAAGCGCTGGAGGAGTTATTTGCCAAAGCGCAGCTGGATGGAATTGAACTTTATGCTGTATCTGGATATCGATCCTACAAAACGCAAAGATCGCTTTATGAAACGTATGTGAAAACGCAAGGAGCAGAGCACGCCGCAGCATATAGCGCAGTCCCGGGCAAAAGCGAGCATCAGACGGGTCTGGCGATGGACGTGTCTGGAGCAGATGCGAAAACACGCTTAGAGGAGCCATTTGGTGATACCCCGGAAGGGCAATGGCTGGCAGCGCACAGTGCCGATTGTGGCTTCATTATTCGCTATTTAAAGGGGAAGGAAGTCATCACGGGCTATTCCTATGAACCATGGCATTTGCGATACGTCGGCAAAGAGATGGCGCAAGAAATCATGGCGAAAGGTATCACACTTGAGGATTATTTGTCTGAGGATGGCACCGCCCAAAAGCAGTAAAACTGCTGTTACACAATCAAAAGCCGCTCACGAAGAGCGGCTTTTTTGCTTGATTTTCATTTTTTAATGAGGAAGGCGAATATCCGTTAACGGCCAATAAACGACTTCAGCGCGACCAACGACATGATCCAGCTTTACAGGGCCGATTACACGGCTGTCCATGCTGTTGTTTCGGTTGTCTCCCATCACAAAAACACTGCCTTCAGGAATGGTGATCGGATCAAAATCTTCGGTTAGCGTTACACCGGCTGCGGAAGCTTTCAGCTTGTTGGCAGTCAAGTATTCCTCGCCCAGTGGCTTTCCGTTCACGTACAGCTGATCATCCTTTGCCTCCACCGTATCCCCCGCTACAGCAACGACCCGTTTAATCCAGTTGTCTCCGCTTGCATCAGGATGAATAATCACAATGTCGCCAGGCTTTGGATCCTTCAAATAATAAATGGCTTTGTTGACGATGACACGCTCGCGGTCATGCAACGTGCTCTCCATCGAACGTCCCTGAACGACGTATGGAGCCATCACGAACACGTAGATAAAGGCAGTCAAGCCGCCAATCAAGACAAATGATTTTAACCAATCAAGCAATTCACTTTTCCATTTCGTCGTACTTTTGGTTTGTTCCATAGACTTGTTCTCCTATGTATGTAGTTTCTGGGATTCACGCTTGGACAAAGGTATCAACGTCCGAAACTGCCCTTTTATTATACATGCTTTACGAATGGATACGAAAGAAGATTCAAGGAAATAGATGGAATTGATTTTCTCAGTGCTAAAAAGTTTGGTCACGAATTTGCCATCATCGGCTATTGTCAGTTTTTCCTGTTTGAGGTAAGATGATGTTGCTAAGAGGTTTTACAGTAAAAATATTAAGTAGTAAACACTTTGTCTTTCGTTCATACATACCTATCAATTTAGTAAATAATTTGAAGAGTTCTATTGCTCTTCATGTGCTTAGGATATATAGTTTTATAGTAAAAGTACTTCTATTATTTACTTTCTGAAAATAGGTGATGATGTGAGCGACATGTCCCGCGCCAGTAAAATTGAGGAACTGGATCGAGTATTTGTCGAGATGGCTCGCTTTTTTATCAGCCATTGGCTGGAAGAAGAAGAGCAGATCAGTCCGAAGCAATTTATTTTGCTACGTGTGCTTCATCAAAAAGGGCGAAGTACAGTATCTGAACTGGCGACTATTCTGAAGCAATCCAACAGTGCAACCACAATTGCACTAAATCGACTCGTCAAGGCTGGTTATGTTGACCGGGTGCGTGACGAGGAGGATCGGCGCGTAGTGTGGGTCAATCTGTCGCAAAAAGGACTTCCGTTGCTGGAGGATCTATTGTGCCAAAGAAGAGCGCTTATTGGAAAGCTGATGGAAAACCTAAGCGACGACGAGTTGGAACAGTTTACTCATTTTCTTAGGAAAATGAAGCAATGCATGTAGCGATGCCGTCAGGTTAGCAGGTGGGGGACATTTCAGCAGACAATGTGTGTACTACGGGAATGGGAGTGTACACATATGAGAAAGAGCAGCACATTAATGATGGGAACTTTGATTTTGAGCGGAGCATTGTTTGCACAAGCGGCCTGTGCAGAGGAAGCGACTGTTCCTACGACAGATGCTTCCACTACGACAGCAGCACCTGCCACAACTGTTGCACCTGTAAATCAGCCAACTAGCCCGGCAGCTGGCGGGTTCATCATGCCAGGTGAAGACGAGTATGTGATCATCAGTGACAAACAAGGAAATGTCGTAGCTCCAGCGTCCGGTTGGGCAGCAATGCCAGGCGAAGATCAATTCGTAAGTGTTAATGGATATCAATATGTTTATGCACCAGGTAGTGGTTGGATTTTCATGCCAGCTGAAGACCAATTTGTAGTGCTCGGAGACAAAACTCCTGTTTTTGCACCAGCGTCTGGCTGGGCAGCAATGCCAGGTGAAGACGAATACGTGGTTATAGCACCAAACTCTACGCCAGTAGTGGCACCAGCATCTGGCTGGAACGCTATGCCAGGCGAAGATGAGACCATTACGGTGGGCCGTAATGCGACACAAGATCTTGCAAATCGCACAGGGTGGTCTTTGATGCCTCCAGCAGCTGATAACGACAAGTAAGATATGGATAAAAACGCTTTGCTCCTTTTGAAGGACAAAGCGTTTTTTTGTTTCAATCGGACTATTTCACATGAAGACGCTTTGATATTGCGAGATCGATAAAATATATTTTATTGACTTTTTAACATTTATCAGTAAAAATACATAAGGAAATCAGAAAATTTAAAAAGGGTGTGTCATGGATGAGAGACTCTCGCTTGGAGCAATTGGCATATAACCTGGTTAACTATTCTGTAAGAGTACAACCAGGAGAGAAAGTGTTGATTAACGCGAAAGGGGAAACACCTGAATTGGTAGCGGCCCTGGTTCGCGAAATTTACAAAGCTGGAGGCAGCCCTTTTGTACAGGTGATTAATCCGGCGCTGAGCCGTGAGCTGGCGATGAATTGCAATGAAGAGCAATTGAAAGTAATGGCGGAGAACGAGGTAGCCCTCATGAAACAAATGGATGGGTATATCGGAATCCGTGCTGCAAGCAATATCAATGAAATGGCGGATGTTCCTGCTGACAAGCTGGGAATGTACTCGCGTCTGTACGAGTTGCCTGTCATGAATGTTCGCGTACCACATACAAAATGGGTCGTGCTGCGCTATCCGAACCCGTCAATGGCACAATTGGCAAACATGTCGACGGCAGCCTTTGAAGATTTTTACTTCCAGGTTTGTAATCTCGATTATGCCAAAATGGACAAAGCAATGGATAGCTTGGTTGATTTGATGAATCGGACAGATGAAGTACGCCTGGTTGGTCCAGAAACCGATTTGACGTTCTCTATTAAGGATATTCCGGCTGTGAAATGTGCAGGGCTTCGCAATATTCCTGATGGAGAAGTATACACGGCGCCTGTAAAAGATTCCGTAAACGGAACTATTACGCATAATGCCCCTACACCTTACCAAGGCTTTACGTTTGAAAATGTACGTCTGACATTTAAAGACGGTAAAATTGTAGAGGCAACTGCGAACGATACGAAACGACTAAACGAGATTCTTGATACAGACGAGGGAGCACGTTTTATTGGAGAATTTGCGATCGGGGTAAATCCTTTCATCCGCAATCCAATGAAAGACATTTTATTTGACGAGAAAATTGATGGCAGTTTTCACTTTACACCTGGTCAGTGCTATGACGAAGCGTATAATGGCAACAAATCGTCTGTACACTGGGACATGGTATCGATTCAACGCCCAGAATGGGGCGGAGGAGAAATCTGGTTTGACGGCGTGTTGATTCGCAAGGATGGCCGTTTTGTCATTCCGGAGCTTGCGTGCCTCAATCCCGAGCAACTAAAAGCCTAATCGAAAAAGCTATTGATCGAATTGCTTCAGCCTCTCTTGTGCCAAATGCAAGTCCATGTCGAGATAGAAGAGCATATGCAGGTTGCTTGAGGTCATGACAGCACGGCGAGCAGCATGGTAGAGCAAGGGCTTGTTATGCTTGATAACCGTCATGATTTCTACGACAGGCGGTACGACCTGCTTGATCCTGATCAGACTTTGTAAATAACGGAGAAATTTTTGAATAGTCACCTGATCATCCTGATTAGGAATCGTGTCTAGCAAATTACTAAAATCGCGGATGATCATCTTTTTTGCATCCAGAGGCTCACGTATGCTTGTTCGATTCACTAGTTCCACCTCACGGGAAAAATAGAGTACTATCTTCTTTTCCTCCAAGTGGCCGAGAATAAACATGAATTTTGAAAAAAGTCTCTGATATCCTGTGATGTCAGAGACTTTTTGCATTCAATTGCAGAGTTTTCGTGGGGTTACTGCTGCTTGTTTGCTTTATACACGCTTTTCTCTTCCAATGGGATTCGTATGTGCAAAAGCAGCCATGCGTTGAGGAAGGTAAAAAGGATAGCAGTCACGTACGCGGAAAATGTCAAGGGCAGGCAGCAAAGCTCGATCGCCACGACCAGATAATTCGGATGACGAAGAAAAAGATACGGCCCGCGAATGACTGGCTCTATGCCTGGGACAATCAAAATTCGCGTATTCCAATGCTTGCCGAGACTTTGTATGCACCAGTAACGAAGAAGCTGGGCAAGAAGGAAAAAGCAAAACGGGTACATCCACCAGGAAGAAAGGGCGAATGGAGAGGCATCGGTGCTCACCTCAAGCACCAGGCTGATAAAAAATAAGAAGTGAAGCCCCACGATGTACTTATAGTGATTCGCTCCGATCTCATAGCCACCACGTGCCCGGATGTATTTTGCGTTCCGCGCTGCTAAATAGAGCTCAAAGACTCGTTGCAGGAGCACCAAACCAATAACGATTGCAAAGAACATCATGCTTTTCTACCTCGCTTCTAGTAATAGTAGCTCTGAGCTAAAGCCCGGGCCAAGTGCAGCCAAAAGCCCGCGTTCCCCTGTCTCCCACGCTTGTTCCATACTTTTTTCAAGCACGAATAAGACGGTAGGCGACGACATGTTGCCAAAGTCATGCAGCACCTCTTCTGAAAGACGAGTGGCATCGGAGGAGATACCGAGCGACTCCTGGTAGGCAGATAACACTTTTGTTCCACCAGGATGAAGAATAAAGTGACGGAGTCTCTCGACCGTAGTGTCATAGGGTGACAAGAAGCTCTCTACATTTTCTTTCATCGCTTGATGGATGATGGTTGGAATATCTCGTGAAAAAATGACCTTTAATCCTGGCTCGGTCACTTCCCACCCCATCACATCGAGGGTGTCTGGCCATGTCGTCGTGCGTGCACCGCAAAACTGAAGTCTAGGTGCCCCGGAAGAGCGAAGAGTTTCGACCTGATCTCCTTCCACGAGGACAGCAGCCGCGCCATCACCAAAGAGGCAGGTAGCAACCAGATTGCTTTTGGACATGTCTTGACGGATAAAAGTCAATCCGCATAACTCCACACTGACCAGCAGCACTCGCTTTGCAGGATAGGCAGCCGTATATTCACAAGCGCGTGATAGCCCCATAGCCCCTCCTGCACAGCCGAGCCCCCATAAAGGCAAGCGCGTAATATCTGTACGCAGACCGAGGCGGTTCACAAGCCGAGAGTCCAGGCTGGGTGTAGCAATTCCTGTACTGGAGACAAAAATCAGACAATCGACCGCCCCAGCGGAAACCCCCGCCTTTTCCAGACAGCGTAGTGCTGCTTCTGTGGCAAGCGTCTCAGCATGCTCGATATAAAGTCGGTTCTTTTCGGTAAAAAGACGGTTGTCCGAAAACCAGTCCATTGGCATGCAAAAATGACGTTTCCTGATCTTGCTGTGCGCAAAAACATGCAGTAGGCGATCGATATCGGGAAAAGCATCCTGAAAAAAGTGGCGAGCGAGCTTAACGGAATCTTCTTGTGTAACTTGATGTGAGGGCACGGCAGTAGCAACAGCTTCAATCCGGGGCATACAAGCAATCACTTCCGTTTCATAATAAGTATGGCTAGCTTTCCCTTTCCAGTTGATTCCAATTCATAGAAATTGGCGCATAAAAAAACGGACCGTCACGTAGTGAGCGGCCCGTTCATAGACTAAGCATTTACGATTGAACAGCGTGAGATGGCCCTGATTGAGCTTCTGGAGGCAGTGTAGCTGTTTGTTGAGAGCGCTGCATGGCACGTTTCACTAGCTGTGTCTGCAGGAATCCTCCAACGAACAGGAGCAGACCCAAGATCGAAAACCAGAATGCCCCACCGATACCGCGGAATGCAACTGCACCGACTGACGGTCCGATTGTACCTGTAATTCCCCAGTTAGCTCCAAAGATGGCGAAGTAACGACCGCGATACTCTTCGGGAGCCATGACAGAAATCGCTTTTTGAATTTGCGGACCGTAGAGCATCTCTCCAATGGTAAACAAGATTTCTGCGAGAATTAATACGAAGAAGCCCGGTGCCCATCCGTAGCCAAAGCCGACACAGGCGAGAAATAGATAGGCAAGCAAAACCACACGATGGGCGGCAAAGCGCTCTGCGAATTTGGCGATTGCTATTTGACAGCAGACCACGAGAATTCCATTAATCGTTAAGAGTGTGGCGAATACGGTCAGAAAATCATCGTATTGTGTTCGCAAATGTTGTGGCAGGATAATTTCTACTTGAGAGTACAAAAGCGACACAGGTACTGCCGCCAAAGTGATCCAGATCAAAGTCGTATGATCAGTAAGCTTCATAAGCGCGATGGCCTGCTTATCAGTTGTTTGCTTGGCTCGCTCACGCATTTCTACCGGCAAAGTTTCCGGTACCTTCCAAACGATGAGCAAACAGTAGACGAACAGCATACACGAACAGATAGCAAAGGCGATAGCAGGATTAATTTTGTAGAGTGCAACGCCGATTAATGGACCTGCGGCAGCCCCCAGATTCAATGCAGTATGAAGCAGGGCAAAAACCTCACTACGCTTTTCCTCAGGAACCACATCTGTTACCTGCGCGCTTGCAGCTGGCCAGAACAGAGAAGCACCGATCCCGTTCAAGACAGTTAGTGCAGCAAAGGCCAAAAGAGATTCCGCCCAGATGTAGCCTGCCATGGATATGGCTTCAATAAAGAGAGCAGCTACCATCAAAGGCTTGCGTCCGTAGCGATCAGATAGACTTCCTGCAAAATACCCGGAGACGATGCTTGTCAGTGGTTGAAGGCTTGTGACCATGGCAGCCACCAACAAATTTCCATCCATTTTGTCGTACAGATAAAAAGCGAGGAATGGTCGGAGCATAAAGCCAGCAAATGTTGTAAGAATGGTCCCAATGACACGAATCCAAATGGTACTGTCATAGCGGGAGATGATATTTTGCAACCAGGCCATGAAGGACAATTCCTCCCTATCGATAAAGAATATTTTGTAATTATATCCGAGAGTATCAAGACAAGAAAGAGGGTTGCCATTAATCTGAAAATTTTAACAAATAATGTCGATTTGATGAAGAATAGATGGTTCTGCGAGTTATGCACAGTTTTAGATATTGATCTCGGGACAAAAGATAGGTAAAATATTCCTAACATTACGATTAAAGTCCTATTTTCATGATATGAATTAGGTCTTATGAATCATTGGAATTTGAGGTGCTACTAGCATGTACCGGAGGGAATTTGTTGTGGACTCGCGCTGGCTTGGCATGGGGGCTTCCTGTCTAATGATTTTGATTTGGCTTGGGGTGTATGGATTCCCTGAGGATGGAGCAATGGCGGCGCTGGTTGCTGCGGTAGCCATGATCCAGACAGTCGGAGGATATATGCTCGGAGCCTATGTAAATAAATTGCGGCGGATGGCTTATCACGATTCATTAACGGGCGTATTGGTCAACCGACGCTTTATCGACAAACTTGAGCAAGAAGTGCAGCTGGCAAAGCGCAATCGATATCCCGTCACCTTACTGTTTATTGACTTGGATAACTTTAAGGATTTTAATGACCGACATGGACATATCAGGGGCGACCAGCTATTGTGCCAGTTTGCCGATTTGCTGCAGGTCAATGTCCGCAGGCAGGATGCAGTAGGGCGCTGGGGCGGTGAAGAATTTGTAGTGCTGCTGCCACAGACAGAGACGAGAGTAGGTCTTGGTGTAGGCGAACGCATCCAGAAGCAGGTCCGCAGCTTGCTTTCAGGTGTGACCGTCAGTATCGGCGTAGCTTCTTATCCACTCCATGCCGCAAGTGCAAAGGAGTTGACAGAAAAAGCAGATACCTTGATGTACGAAGCCAAGAAAAAGAAGGATTGTATGCTGGCAGCTACGAATTAAATATGGGATTGGCTGGTAGACTAACACTCATACTCTGGTGGGAATGAGTGTTTTTTGTCGATTGTAAAGGTGATTTACAAAAACTTAATAAATTATTTAAAAAAAATACACATACTTGACCTTGTTTTTAAATTTACGTCAACATTAATGTTCGATATAATCGTCTAGTGTGATTTTTCCTAAGGAGTGAAGAAGGAACGTATGTTGAAATCAAACAAGTATATCTTCTTTGATCTATTCGAACAGCAAATTGCTACTGTGCACAAAGGGACTCATCTCTTTTATGAAATGATAGGGAACTATCACGATTTAGAGGCGAAAGTAAAAGCAATCAAAGCTGTAGAAAAAGAAGGGGATGAAATCGTTCGCCGCATTATGAACGAATTGAACTCTACCTTTATCACTCCACTTGAGCGTGAAGATATTCACCAACTCGCTCATACTATGGACTCGATGATTGACTACATCGATGGCGTAGCGGATCGTATGTATCTGTATCAAGTACGCCAGCCAGACCCGCGAGTTCTTGCTCAGGCAAACATTTTGGTCAAATGCTCGGCAAAGCTTATTGAGTTGATTCGCACACTTCGCAAGCTGGATCATCAGGTAGTTTCCAAGATTGCAAGAGAGATTAAAGATCTCGAACATGAATCCGATTCCAACTACCGCAAAATGGTATCAGACCTGCTTAATGCACCTGACGCCAATCCGATCGAAGCGATCAAGCTCAAAGAAATCTATGATAAGCTTGAGGACTGTGCTGACTTTGCGGAGGATGTTTCCAACCTGGTAGAAGGGATCGTGTTAAAGAATGCCTGATCTATCGCCAGAGGTGATTATTCTCGTACTCGTCGTCATCATGGCGCTTAGCTTTGACTTTATTAACGGCTTCCATGACACAGCAAACGCGATTGCCACATCGGTATCCACTCGCGCGCTAAGTCCACGTACTGCTATCGTAATTGCTTCCGTTTTTAACCTTGTTGGCGCACTGACCTATACGGGTGTAGCAAAAACGATTGGTGGACAAATTACCGATCCGTTTAAGCTGTCAAATGGTCTATTGGTTGTTCTTGCCGCATTGACTGCAGCGATCTTGTGGAACCTCATCACATGGTGGTTTGGAATTCCTAGCTCTTCTTCGCACGCGATCATCGGTGGGGTTGCTGGTGCAGCGATTGGTGCAGCAGGTTTCGGAGCAATCAACATGGAAGGATTTATTGAGATCGTAAAGGCGTTAATTATTTCGCCAATTGTGGCCTTTGTTATCGGCTTTATCGTCATTAAAATCGTATCTAGAATTGTAGCCAACAAAGCCTACCACAAGACCAACCGAAGCTTTCGTGCGCTTCAGGTGTTGTCAGCGTCCTGGCAGTCATTTAGCCATGGAGCAAATGATGCACAGAAGACAATGGGGGTTATCACCCTCGCACTGATTTCAGGTGGTTTTTTGGTACAAGAGCCAGGTGAATTCACGATTCCACTTTGGGTTAAGTTCTCTGCTGCGATTGCTATGGCACTTGGAACATCCTTTGGTGGCTGGCGAATTATCAAAACAATGGGCGGCAAGATCATGAAGATCAAGCCGATTAGTGGCTTTTCAGCTGATTTGTCTTCTGCCTTGATCATCACTATTTTTACAACATTGAAGCTACCGGTAAGTACAACACACGTGATTACGTCCTCGATCCTAGGGGTAGGGGCATCTCAAAAGCTCAATGCAGTAAAGTGGGGATTGGCAGGACGGATTTTAATTACTTGGGTAATTACACTCCCTGTATCTGCTTTGCTCGCCGCTGCCTGTTATGTCGTTTTCGATGTGTTTTTATAAAATAAGGTCAGAATTATTCTTTCTAAAATAGTGCAAAAGACACCTTCGTACCGGAAGATTGTATATCCGGAAAAGGTGTCTTTTTAAGCTATCCAGCTCCTGTTAGTCGCTCCCATAGCCCAGCCTTTGGCCGAATCTGAATGAGTCTGACCGAGGCAAAGGGGATATAATCAAGTGACCCGTCACTCTCCTGCAGCAGGATGCCGTTCGTGCTGTAATCGTACAGCTTTCCTTCGGTATAGGGAGATAATCCGGAACCGATCATAGCGGGAGCAAAATGCACGCGAACATTACGGTCTAGATAGTCTTCTAAAATACCATCCTCCATGCTTGTCACCCCATCACGTATCTTTATCTATCAGTTATTTCCTCGTTTACGATTATTCAGACAGGACAAACAAAAAAACCACCCGGTTCCGTTATGGAAGGGGTGGTTTGGAAGCTGTGAGTGACATTTACTCCATGGAGTTTTGAGAATGTCCTGACTGTTTGCTTTTTCGGGCAAACACGAGCATCAAAATGATTCCGACGGCAATGAGGCTTAAACTGACCAGCTGCGCAACTCGGAGCGTGTCCGCGATGAGTAAGCTGTCCGTACGCATGCCTTCAATGAAGAAACGACCGATTGAATAAAGAATCATGTAGCTGAACAGGATTTGTCCATCGAACTTTTTGAAGCGATACAGCATGAAGATCAGTATTGCAAAGACTACGAGATTCCACATCGACTCATAGAGGAATGTGGGGTGGTAGTATTGCCCCCCAATGTACATCTGATCACGGATGAAAGCGGGGAATTTCTCCATGAATTCGGCTGAGGCCACGTCCCCATGTGCTTCCTGGTTGATGAAATTGCCCCAACGGCCAATTGCTTGCCCGAGAATCACACTTGGCATAAAGATGTCTGCCAACCGAAGGAACGGCAGCTTGTGCTTGCGGATATACCACGTTCCGGCTAACACCCCACCGATAAGCCCTCCATGAATCGCGAGCCCACCATTCCAGACTTTAATGATGTCGATCGGGTTGTCTTTGTACTGCCCCCATTCAAACACCACGTAGTACAAACGAGCGCAGATGATCGCTGCCGGGATGATCAGTACAACCATATTCAGGACGTGATCAGGATCAATGCCAGAACGTTTGGAATTGTACCGGGCTAAATAGGTCCCAAGAAAAAAAGCGAGCCCCATAATGATGCCGTACCAGTGAATCTTTAAAGGTCCGATTGCAATTGCAATTGGATCGATCATGAAAAATGCCTCCTTGCCAGAAAACGTCTGTGCACAGTATAGCACAAACAGGTAGGGGGATTCCAACTACACACTTAGCGTGACTGTAAAAAGGAAAGGACGCGATCAAGGGAAGCTCTGCTATCTGGAGAGGAGACTGGGGAAAAGAGGTCACCCAGCGTTTGCAAACGTTCGGGTACAGTATGAATCGTAAAGGCAGTGGGGTGAATTTGCGTCACCTCTTCCCATTGCAGTGGGGTTGAGACAGTCGCTTTCTCTTTTGCACGAGGGGAGTAGGGAGCGGGCAGTGTTTTGCCACGCCAATGCTGTAAATAATCGATATAGAGCTTGCTCCCTCTGTTTTTCACCATTCTTTCGATAGTGAGCAACTCGGGATGCTTATTCACTAAATAAGAAGCCAAAAAATAACCTACCTGACGGGTTTGCTCGAACGTATATCGAAGCTCGAGTGGTACATAGATTTGCAAGCCACTGGAGCCTGATGTTTTGACGTAAGAGGGTAGATGGAGCTCATCCAACAATTCTTTTACAAGCATAGCGCTTTGGATCACTACCGAAAAGTCATCCGTAGATGGGTCCAAGTCAAAAACTAGCTCAGTCGGTATCTCATTTTTCGCCAGATGAAACGAAACATGCCACTCGAGTGCAGCCTGATTTGCCATCCAGATGAGGGTCGCCTCGTTATTGCATAAAGCATAGCGAACATTTTCCCAGGTATGGGTTTGAATCCAGGCGGGGGCATAATCGGGCGTGTTTTTTTGATAAAAATGCTTGTCGGTTATCCCGTGAGGATAACGGATAACGGTCAAGAGGCGATCTTTTGCGTAAGCGAGCATCGGTTTAGCTACGATCAACAGGTAGCGGATATAGTCCAGTTTTGTTACTTCTGCCTTTGGCCATAACGGTTTATATGGATTTGTAATCGATAAGGTGTGTCCGCCTATAGTTAGCTCGTACTCTTTTGTCGGTGCTGCCAAAACAAGCCCCTTCTTTCTAATTGACTTGTCCCTACTTTGTCCAGACAAGCGAAGATTATGTAAGACTGAGCTTTCTTGCATAGCTCTTACCTTAATCATCCATAATACGTATAGCTTTCCAGTGGCAGGTGAAGACATGGATTTTAAGCGTAAAGACAAAACAAAAGAGCTGATCGAGTCTATAAATGCCTGTAGCCTAATGGATCTGGAGGGCATTCCGGTCTTTTCCAAACTCGCAGATAACATCGCCCTTTTGAAAAAACTGTTTGCGGATTGCTCGGATTTTGTCATCCGGGAATTTAAGCAAAAAAACAGCGTGATCGCGATCGCTGTATTTGTTGATGGGTTGATCGATACCCATGAGGTAAATCAAGCATTGAAGACTCTAATGGTGCTCGAGGATGGCGATGAGAATGTTCGGGTTATTGAAGAAGTGCTTTTGCCAGTCTCCCAAATTACGAGAGTCAATGATTATAAACAACTTCTGCAGGCTGTACTCTCAGGTGATACTGCGATCATCGTTGAGGGAAATCAAGAGGCGCTAACTCTCGGAATACGCGGAGCGGAAAAACGATCCGTCAATGAGCCAGAGGGTGAGGCCGTAGTTCGTGGACCGCGTGAGGGCTTTATTGAGAACATCCGCACGAATACCTCCATGCTGCGACGCAAGCTGAAAACGCCGCGCTTAAAAATGAAGTCGGCTGTGGTTGGGCGTGAGACGAATACCAATCTGGTTATCGCCTATCTAGACGGGATAGCTGATCCTCAAGTCGTCGAGGAAGTATCCAGACGCATCGACAGGATAGATATTGACGCGGTACTGGAAAGCGGCTATATCGAGGAACTGATCCAAGACAGTACGTATTCTCCTTTTCCGCAAGTCATGTATTCGGAGCGTCCCGATACCGTCGCGGGTGCTCTTCTCGAAGGGCGAGTCGCGATTTTTGTGGATGGGACACCGATGGTGCTGATTGTTCCTACCACCTTTTGGATGCTGATGCAAGCCAATGAAGATTATTTTGAGCGATTTCAAATGGCTACGCTGGTACGGTGGCTGCGATATTTGTTCCTGATCATTTCATTGGTGACGCCAGCGATTTATGTTGCCATTACCACTTATCATCAACAGATGCTGCCAACAACGCTGCTGCTGAGTATTGCAGCTGCGAGGGAAGCCATTCCATTTCCGGCGATTGTGGAGGCGTTGATCATGGAGGTAGCGTTTGAAGCGTTGCGCGAAGCAGGGATACGTCTTCCGAAAACGGTTGGGCAAGCTGTCAGTATTTTGGGAGCACTCGTAGTCGGACAGGCAGCTGTCCAAGCAGGGATCGTTTCCGCGCCTATGGTCATCGTCGTATCCATTACAGGGATTGCCTCTTTTACGATTCCTCATTTTAATGCGGCGATTGCCTTGCGTATGCTTCGATTTCCATTGATGATTATTGCTTCGATTCTCGGCATTTACGGCATTTTAGTCATGGCTTTGATCATTTTGGGACATATGGCCAACCTTCGCTCCTTTGGAGTGCCTTATCTCTCCCCGTTGGCACCGATGTCTGTTGGCGACTTGAAAGACACGCTGATTCGAGCTCCGTGGTCCAATAATGAAAAGCGGCCAAGCTTTTTGGGAGTACAAAATGCAAGACGAATGGATTCGGGGTTTGGCGATCAGATCCAGAGCAAGGGAGGGGGAAAAGGCGGATCGGGTCGGAGCAGCACGAACGAGGAGGGGAAGACGTGATGCGTACTCTCTGGAAGATTGGATTGGCACTTAGTCTGTTAGTCGTTACAGGCTGTTGGGATCGCCGAGAAGTCAATGACATGGCGATTGTCATTGCGATGGCGATGGATAAAGAGCCAGGCGGGCTGTATCGGTTGTCAGTTCAGGTGCCACTTGTCAGCAATTTGGGTGGACCTTCTGGCGGAGGAGGCGGAACCAGTGGAGATAAAAGCTACTATGTTGATTCAGCCGTCGGGAAAACCATCCGTGAAGCAAACAGTACCATTCAGTCGAGAATGTCCAGGCATCTCTACTATGCTCATCATCGGATTGTCGTGATAGGGGAACGGCTGGCGAAAGAGGGCTTCAGCGATGCTCTCGATATCGTTTCCCGCTTCCCAGAGAATCGCTTGACCGCTTTCATCGTAATGACGAAGGGAAAAGGAATGGATTTGCTGATTGCCCAGCCGCAGTTTGAGCGTTTTTCCGGCGAAGCCATACGTGAGTTGGTGAAAGCAGAGTCCATCCCGGTCACCATCAAGGATATTTCGCAAATGCTGAATACTCCTGGCGTGGATGCATTTTTACCCATTTTTGAAGATGTCGATTCACATCCAAAAGGAAAGTCCAAGGAAATTCAGTCTGTTGGAATCGGGACATTTCGGGGTGACAAGCTAATTGCTACCTATACAAACTATGAAATAGCCGGACTACGATGGTTTCACCGAGCGACTCCTCTCAATCAAAACGTGAGCTTGGGACAAAAGGAAACACTGAGTATTGCCTTCCAAAATGCGAAGGCCAATATTCAGCCTGCGATAAAAGGAGGACGTGTTCATTTCAATATCGAGCTGCACGGCTCTGCTTACGTTACGGAAAATCATAGTTCACTGGACCTCAGTCTGATGAAGAACTGCAAGCTTGTTGAAGACAAGCTGACTCAAAAGGTTACCGATGATGTAAAAAAAGTGTTGGAGCAAACAAAGCAAACCCGCTCAGATATGATTGGGCTAGGAATTGTACTGGCGCGCAACTTTCCGAAGGAGTGGAAGGACAAGTATCGCAATACGTGGGACAAGGAAATACCCAGAATTACGTATCAAATTAAAAGCAAAGTCCAAGTCGTCGACATCGGTCAGACAACGAAAAACATTATGAAGGAAGAGCGTTTATGAACAGGATTTTTATGCTGTTTTTTTGTGTATTGCTTGTCATATCCATCATCACATTTTTGGCGAAACGAAAAAGCATGCCGCCAAAGCAACAAGGGATCATTTTCGCGTTATACGGATTAACGATCGGACTTTTGGTGTGTCTACAGCTTCAGTACAATCAAATTTTACCGTTCGGTCATCTGTCAACGTACATAGCCCCTTTAAAAAACTGGATTGAACGGTGGATGTAGAGGAGGGAACGGAATGATTCATAAACAGGTCATCAACCATCGTCAGACTGCCTGGTTGGTAGGAAGTGTTCTGATGACGGCCATGATGATTTCTTCCTTGCACAAAATTGTAGCGATAAGCAAGATGGACGCATGGTTCTCGCAAATTTTCCCTGTTGGCTATGCGATTGTAGTTGCTTTTGTACTGGCTGAATTGTCTAGAGCCTATCCGGGCAAAAATTTGTTTGAAATATTGTTTATCGTATGTGGCAAATGGATTGGTGGATTCATCAACCTCATTTTGCTGGGCTATATATGGATCATTCTCACTTTAGATATCAAGGGGGCATCTGAGTTTTTTCGGCAGACACTATTGCCTCGAACTCCTGTTGAAATCATTCTGATTGTATTTGTCCTCTTGATGATGTATTACGGAAGGACGAGCCTGGAGGTAGCTGCTCGGGTAAATGAAATATATTTTCCCGCTTACTTTGTCTTGTCGATGATGCTTTATTTTTTGTTAGGAAATGAATACAACGTGGAACGGCTGGAGCCTATATTAAGTACCGATCTGGCGAAGATATTTGCTAGCAATCTTTTGCCGATCGGTATATATGGCGACATCTTGTTGTTTGGAGCTTTCTTGCATGCCTCCACACACCCACGGTTATTTTTTGCCGCCATGAAGCACGGAATAATAATCGTCGGTTTTACCGTTTCCATGCTGTTGTTGATTCTGCTTGGTGTTATGGGCTTTACGATTGCCAGTAGGCTTAATTTCCCGATCTTTATTTTAGTGCAACAGATACATGTTACGGATTTTTTAGATCGAATCGAGATCATACTGTTCAGTTTATGGTTCCCCGCTTTTACGATTAAGGTAATCGTAGCGTACCTTGCATTTCTTGTATGTCTGGGCTCCTTTGGCGGTCAGCAGCATTATAATGCGTTTAATTTGCCGAGTGGGTGGTTTTTGGTTGTCACCTCATTGCTTGCATTCCCGCGCGTCTATGACTTTGACACGTTCCTCAGCTACACGCTGCCAGTCATAGTCTTAGTCATACAGATTCCCCTACTCTTGTTTTTGTATATTCACGCAAGGATGAACCGCACGATGGATACGCAAGTAACTATTCCAAAAGGGACGAAGCTGTATCGTTTTTATCGATTCATGGTCTGGACGGGGGGAATCGCTTTGGGTGGCTGCCTTGTAACGCTCGTTGCTGGAGATTTATTTGTGGATAAGTCAGTGTTTGCCGGGTTTTTTACTGCCGGCATGTATCTTGTGTTCTTTTTTATAGCGCTCATTGCCAGTTACGGGGAAATGCAGGCTTTGAACCACGGGAAGCAAAAGCTGGGGCAAGGCAAGCGAGCAGGATCGTTTCGTCAATAAAAGGACCGGAGCTCGGCTTTACTTTTTCTGTTTGTCCAAAAGCGTATTTAGTTGAGCAAGTTCCTGCTGCATTTGAATCAATTGAATTTGAATCTGCTGTTTTTGCAGAAGTTTGTTTTGCATAGAAAGCTGCTTGCTCAGGTCATCAGAGCCGCTTTTTGCAGAGGAGGATGAATCGTCAGGATTAGGTGCTACTTGTCCTGTAGAGCCAATGGCTGCCAAAAATGCACCGAGAACGGCAATCCATCCACCTACTGCTACCAATTCGTTTGCAAGATCTTTATCTATCATAGAAATCACCCTAATATGGCATAGTGAAATCACTTTTTATCATTTTTTTGCAAATCCTTTTGCATATCTTGAATGCCAGAACGTAGCTGTTCCAGCTGTGACAAAATATCTTTGTACTGCTGCTCATCTGTAGCCGACTGATCACCGTTTTGCAGTGTCTTTGACTGATTGATTTCGATATTCATGCAGGGCTTCGGTTCACAGTCTGGCTTGTTGCTTAGTTTGGTCGTCTTTTCGATCGCCAAAATCACGAATCCAATAGCAATAATCCACAAGGCAATGACTACTACATCACTATCGCAATCAATAACCGTCAATTTGATAACCTCCACAGCAGCCATACATGAATCGTTAGTGAAATCCAGCTCTACCCAAAAATATGCGAGGACCTAGGCAGATGTGAATGCTCACTCGAAGGTGCATTGGTGGGGTGGGATGTTCACGATCGCTTGGATGCTTGGCTGTCTGAGGGAATGCCCGGGGACCCATTCAGCGAAGTGGATTTTGGTGGTGCTCAGGAAAAAGCAGTGAAGGAACTTAAAGAGGCGAAACCTCTAGCTGCAAAATCAGTAAAATTAGAAAGTGATAATAACCGATTGCTAGGAGCTATTGATTACCTTTATTCACAGCTTAAGCTTAGAGGTGTCACCAATGAATAACTACAGCTCATCGTCAAAACTGTTCAGAAACATATTTTCCCCGTATCAAGTTCTAATGATGAGTGAATGATGAGTCCAATTTTCACAATAATTAAGGAAGATCTACTCCTAAATTGGGAACATTATAAGTAAATGCTCTCAAATTTTTGGAGGAATTATGGACATTAAACCGATCATTCCATTTGAACCAATAAGTGCTGATCGATTACCAAGAGGAGAAAACTGGATCGCACAAATCAAGTGGGACGGGGTTAGAATGTTAACGTACTATGATGGACGTGAAGTACGCCTGGTTAACAGGAGATTAAATGATCGAACGTTACAGTATCCCGATTTATTAGATGTAAAGGCATATTGTTCAGGTTCTTCCTTTATCCTCGACGGAGAATTTATTGCTTTTGACAGTAATAAGCCTTCCTTTCATGAAATCATGAAAAGAGACAGTTTACGAAAGAAACAAAGTATCGATCTTGCTTTAAATCAAACTCCCGTCACCTACATGATTTTTGATGTTCTGTATTACAACGGTGATTGGGTTATTGAACAGACATTAACGCAGAGACATCAGATACTTGAACAGATCATAATACCACAACCAAATGTACAGGTTGTACAAAACTTTTATGACGCAAACGCTCTATACGAGGTAATGATACAACACGAAATGGAAGGGATTATTTGCAAGGATCTTAATAGCACGTATGCAATTAATGGTAAAGATAAACGATGGCAGAAGAAGAAAATCTTTCGAGATCTCTTCGCTGTTATCGGAGGAGTAACCCTTCGAAACGGGATTGTAAACGCGTTACTTCTTGGATTGTACAACGACGACGGAGAGTTATTTTATATTGGGCATGCAGGTACTGCGAAATTTAGCAACAAAACTTGGTACGATCTAACTCAGAAAATACAACCGATAATAATACAAAATAATCCTTTTAGTAATGAACCTGAAAGATGTAAAGACGCTATATGGGTCAAGCCTGAGATCGTTGTAAAAGTGAAGTTTTTGGAATGGACACCAGGAAATATAATGAGGCATCCCAGTGTTCAGGCGATCGTTATCACGCCTATATCAGATTGTTCATTTCGCCAAAACCAATAAAATGAATTGCCCTCCAAATTGGAGGGCATTAATCGCTTCACGTAAATATGTGCCCATATGCTCTTTCCACACGCACACGAGAGTTAAATAACAACCACAAGAAGGAAAAAACCCTGCCCATGGGGTATTGACCCCGTCCTCTAAACTGTTCACCCCCTACTTGTAGAAACATGTTTGAGGCTGGTTGGAACAGACTTGCAAGTGGTCATTCTGCCGCTTGAGACGAAGCATGCTGATATATTAGACAAAGTGTTTGTATTGTTGACTGAAAGAAAGAACGCAGTTATTATGGGTACGTAAAGTCCTTAAAAGGAAAGGACGCTTGCAATGAAATTTTCAAAAGCTACAAAATATGCCCTTCGCACCATGTTTTTTCTTGCAATGGACACATCAAATAAACTTGTATTCTCTTGGTTAGAACAGGGAAGACATTTCATTCGTGGACATCATTCATGCTATTGAAGGTAAATCATCTTTGTTTGACGGTGGTTTATACAATGAGCCAGAATGCGGGATAAAAAACAGTGTTTTCGGCAGAGAAAAAATGGAAGGAGAGCTAAAGAATAAAAAATATCGGAACTTGCTAAAAAAATCCATCAATTTATGATTCACTGCTTTTTTTTGAATGATTCAGAGATATAAAGGATATTTTAAGTCTATAATATAGTGATCTTACTTCAGAAGCTTATGGTTACAACACAGAAACTCTGTGGATGCTCAGTTCCTCAAAATTAATTATGTACAGTTGGATCATTATGTCGTGCTTGCGGGACGGATTGTTTTCATGGAGAAGACTAAGTGATGTGCTGGATTTTAAAGGTCTTTTTTATTCCCGTTGGTAAGGCTTGGTTGTATTGCGTGACTGAAACTACAAGGAGTGAAGTTTTTTGAACCGATTAAAGATATATATTTTAGCGTTTGCCAGTTTTTTATTAGGGACATCAGAAAACATGATCGCAGGTGTGCTGGATAAAATATCCGATTCCCTTGGAACTACTTTGGCTGCGACCGGCCAGCTCATCACAATTTATGCCATTGTGTATGCAATTGGGACGCCTATTCTAATGGCCGTAACAGCAAGGATGGATAGGAGAAAGTTGATCATGTACGGCCTAACCGTTTTTGTCATAGGAAACCTCTTAGCAATTGTATATCCCAGCTATGGAATGCTAGTAGCATCGCGTATAATAACGCCACTTGGTGCAGGTGTGGTGATGGTTACCGCAATGGTCGTTGCTGCTAAGCTTGCTCCTGCCGGGAAACAAGCAGGAGCGATTGCGACAGTAATCATGGGGTTTACGGGTGCACTTATCCTCGGGGTACCTATTGGAAGAGTAATTACCGATGTATTAAATTGGCAATCTGCTTTTGGAGGAATCGCTCTTTTAGGATTAATTTCAATGGCTGTTATTTATCCTACAATTTCTGGATTAGAAGGTGATAAACCTGTACCTTTGCTTAAACAGTTGGCGCTTTTTAAGAATCTTAAGGTAAGCCTTGGCTTAGCAATCAGCTTTTTTTGGCTAGGGGGGTATTCGATCGTCTTTGCTTATCTTTCTCCTTACCTGCTAAATGTCTCAGGAATAAGTGAAAATTTAATCAGCACCGCATTTTTTATTTTTGGGATTGCTAGTTTGTTCGGTTCAAAATTGGGTGGATTTAGTACCGATCGATGGGGAGCACCTGTGACGCTAACCGTCGGAATGATACTGCAAATCATTATGCTTATTTTATTGTCTTTGGTGACAAACACTTTAATTGGGGTACTAACCATACTTGCTTTATGGTCGCTTTTCACGTGGTCGTCTGGGCCGTCCCAACAATTTCTAATATCAACGCTTGAACCTGAATCATCCGCTGTGTTATCTGGATTGAATCAGTCGATGTTGCAATTAGCAATGGCAGCAGGAGCAGGTATTGGCGGTATAGTTGTGGCAAAAGTGTCAATATCTGTGGTTCCATGGATTGGGGCATTGGGTATTGCAATTGCCATACCCGTTATTTTAATTGTCTCAAGTTTACTATCAAAAAATAAAATGTCAGAGTCTCACCTAAATCAGTAACCTTACAAGTTGTGTTAGTTGCCGGGGTCGAAAACATATCTCCACCCGATAGATACCTTAATTACAAGAAAGTGAGATAATGTTGAATGAATGAAATTAAACTCTTAGCCATTTCAGGGAGTTTACGTCAAAAGTCTTCCAATACAGCATTAATGAATGCAATCATCGGACTAGCCCCTGAAACCATGAAATTTACCATATATGGAGGATTAGGCGATCTTCCGCATTTTAACCCTGACATCGATGTCGATGATGGACCTGCTCCGGTAAGTGAACTACGGACTCAGCTTAAGGAGACAGATGGTGTACTTTTATGTACACCGGAATATGGGAATGGCGTGCCTGGTGTGTTAAAAAACGCCTTGGATTGGCTTGTATCTACAGGCGAGTTTATCAATAAGCCTACAGCGGTAATCAGTGCCTCTCCTTCTCCAATGGGCGGTGATAAAGCTCATGCTTCACTACTACTTACACTTAATATGATCCATGCAAAGATTGTAGATAAAGGAACATTGATCATTCCGAACATCACAATGAAAATGAATAAAGAAGGGGCCATTACAGATACAGAACTAAAGCAAGAGTTATCATCCGTTCTACAGGCACTAGAACAAGCATGTTCCTAAAGGGGAGACACAAAAATTAGAATTGTTCAGCTACCAGTTTGATAGTTGAATAACAGCTCAAAATAACAGCTGCCTCGTGAGGCAGCTTATTTTGTTAAGCTAAAAGGCAGTTATGTTCAATAATTCATGATACAGTTTTACTTAAGCCCTATTACATTACTTTGAGGGACGCGTTTTATGGAGGTATGGATTCGGTATGAGGAAGTAAGAAATCACCCTCCAGATTTTAGAGTAAGCTATCGGTTATATTCCGAGGAAGAAGATGGCAGGAAAAATCTTGTATTTCCGAATCGCCGCTCTCGTTTGACTATGAATAATCAACACATACAAACAACTTATAAACAATCGAAGATAAAGGAATAGGCGCTGCAGTAGCTGTCAATTGCTGCCATTTCAGGGTAGTGGAGCGTTCGTTCATTTAGTTTACGATTATAGAGTCGAAGCCTAAGGTCATTGGAGTAAGTAAGGACACGATCCCCCGTCCCATTTTACCTGAGCGATCCAATCAGGGCCTTGGGGAATGATGTCACATGAAATCGGTTCCATTGGAAAAATGGGTTGCATGTTCTTTGTTCACCTCCGCATGTAATAGCGACAAGATTATAGTGTAGCAATAGGGTGCCCTGTCCTGTACGAAAATACGATCACCGTTTGGACAAGTGTAAAGAGGCTAGAACAGTTTTGAGATCATTAGAAACTTTTTTGTTGCATATGTATCAATATTCGTTATATACTAAAAATGTTACTTACTACACATGCATTTTCATTGGAAGCAGCAGCATACTTGATATCTCATGGGCTGTATCTGGTTGAATGAGTTCCGTCTGGAGTGGTACGTCCACCACACCTCAGAAGTCGGGCTCGATTCTCGGATACGGCCCTCTTTTTTGAAGACAATTCTGACTTTGTTCACGATCATTACTTATTATTTCAATTGATCTATAAATATTTTTGTGACTATAATTACTAGGGTAACGAATGTTCGAATGTTGTATTGGTATGCCCTCAGGTATTTTCAGATCATTAGAACAGGAAAGTAGGGATCACCTTGCCTTTTCTACGATTTAAAGGTATTGATAAAGATAAAGTAAAAGCAATGTCTCCCATCGTGGTCGAGCAGTTTGCCAGGATTGCGGAGGTTTCGGAAGAGAAAGTAAAAATTGAACTTTTAATTGTGGAGCAAATTACGAACAGTCCATCTTCCTTGGAAATTCTCATGTTTGAACGAGAGCAGGAGAAGCACGATGCCATTGCCGCTACAATGAATGCCATCCTGCAAGAGCACGGCTATGGACAGGTTCATATATTCTTTGTGCTATTATCACCGACTCTGTACTATAAAGAAGGGGTTCCATTGAAACGGGGACAGGTCGAGTTGGTTCGGTAAAAAATTTTTTCTTCTATAATAAAATGGTCGAGTCCTCTGTATGAGGATCTCGACCATTTTTAATGTGTGCGGATGTTTATCTTTTTCTTCACTAATAATAGAGGCTTTCAGTTAGCGAGCACTTTATGCATGTACGGGTAAGCGATGTCTCTTGGAAGTCATGGGCACAATGCTTTTGTAATTGACTTAATTGCTTTTGACGCTTTTCCAGCTCTGACTGCAAACGGATAATTTCTTCGCGCAATCGACTCGACTCGCTCATCTTATTTCCTCCAGTCATGCTATGAATATAGTTTGCTGCCATGCTCGCGAAATTCCAGGGCTTTTTCCTGTAGTCCTGTCTTGATGGAGGCATCCGGGCTAACTTGCTTTTCTCGAGCGTAGTTACGGATATCCTGTGTGATCTTCATGCTGCAAAACTTGGGACCGCACATCGAGCAGAAATGAGCTGATTTTGCGCCTTCAGCAGGCAGCGTCTCATCATGGTATTCACGTGCTCGCTCGGGATCGAGTGACAGATTGAATTGATCCTTCCAGCGAAATTCGAATCTGGCTTTGGACAGTGCGTTGTCACGCTTTATTGCGCGAGGATGTCCTTTTGCCAGATCGGCAGCGTGTGCCGCGATTTTATAGGCGATCAAGCCATTGCGCACGTCCTCTTTATTCGGCAGCCCCAAGTGCTCCTTGGGTGTCACGTAGCAAAGCATTGCTGTGCCAAACCAGCCAATCATTGCTGCACCAATCGCGGAAGTGATATGGTCGTAGCCGGGAGCGATATCTGTGGTCAAAGGTCCTAACGTATAAAAAGGAGCCTCGTGACAAATCTCGAGCTGCTTATCCATATTTTCGCGAATGAGGTGCATCGGTACGTGACCAGGTCCTTCGATCATTACCTGGACGTCGTGCTTCCAGGCGATTCGCGTCAATTCCCCCAATGTTTCCAACTCTGCAAATTGTGCTTCGTCATTGGCGTCCGCAATCGAGCCAGGACGCAGTCCATCTCCTAGGGAGACACAAATATCGTAGGCTTTGAGGATTTCACAAATTTCTTCAAAGTGCGTGTAAAGAAAGTTCTCCTCATGATGAGCCAGGCACCAGGCAGCTAGAATACTGCCCCCTCGTGAAACGATCCCTGTAACACGCGTGGCTGTCATCGGGATGTAGCGAAGCAATACGCCTGCGTGGATCGTGAAATAATCTACACCCTGCTCTGCTTGTTCGATCAGGGTGTCTCGGTAAACCTCCCATGTCAAATCCTCTGTTTTGCCTTTCACTTTCTCCAATGCCTGATAAATAGGGACAGTTCCGACTGGTACAGGACTATTGCGAATGATCCACTCGCGGGTAGTATGAATATGTTTTCCAGTCGACAAATCCATGATCGTATCTGCCCCCCAGTGGACAGACCACATCATTTTTTCTACTTCTTCCCCCATGGAGGAGCTGACAGCAGAAGTACCGATGTTGGCGTTGATTTTGACATGAAAATGACGTCCGATAATCATCGGCTCACTCTCAGGATGATTGATGTTTGCAGGTATTATTGCACGTCCGCTAGCTACCTCTGATCTGATGAATTCAGCAGACACGCCTTCCCGAATAGCGATGTACTCCATTTCAGGAGTAATGATGTTCTGTCTGGCATAGTGGAGCTGGGTGACGTTTTTACCGTGTTTCGCCCGAAGTGGCTGATATCCAGCGCGCTCGAATGCAGGTACAGCCCGGCTGTTTTCCGTATGAAGTCCATCGTCACACAGCAGTGGTTCCCGTCCGCTGTACGCCTCCGTATCATCTCGTTCTGCAATCCATTGCTTTCGGAGTAGAGGAAGTCCGGTTTCGATGTTGATAGAGTAGTCAGCAGAGGTGTATTCGCCACTTGTGTCATAGACACGGAGCGGAGGGTTAGGGGTTGTGACATAAGGGCCTTCTGTGGGATGAAGGCTGATTTCTCGCATGGGTACGCGAATGTCTGGACGACTGCCTGTTTCATAAACTTTGCGGCTACCTGGAAACGTTGGAATCGAGAACATCAAAAAACCTCCTTGGAATGGTTGCACGTAGCGAGAACCTTTTGGGGAGGCGAAAGAATCCATCGCGCCATTAAAAAACGCCGCATGGGGGCATGCGACGCCAGACGCGAGAGTGGAGAAGAAAACGGGTATTCAAAAGAATACACGCCTCTTTTCGTGTCGTATATGACAATTCCTCCGCTGGCATTACCCAGTTCAGGTTCAACGGTCGATGACAACGTAGTCATCCTCTCAGCCTGGTCACTCCCAAGCTCCCGTGCTTTTTATGATTATGTCTTGCATGAATAGCATACCGATTTGCCTTTCCAATTTCAAGCAATTTTTTAAAAATATAATTTGCCGACGCGCAACACATTTTCCTCCCATCTATAGTCATGACTCGGACTAAAACTGTTTCTGTAGACCCACACGAATTGGGTCTGTTACGATGAAGTTCGGAAAATGAAAACCAGCAAGAAACGGTTCATTTCCGCTCCTATCAAAAGGATATTGAGATTTTTGAGGTGATGTGGTGTGGATGTTTATTCCAATCTTAAACAAGGAGAAAGAGGAGCATGGGTAAGTATTATTGCCTATATCTTCTGTGCTGGTTTAAAGATAGGAGTTGCCCTACTAGCAGGTTCTGAAGCATTGATGGCTGATGGTTTAAACAACTCAACAGACGTGGTAGCGTCCATCGCTGTATTAATTGGACTCCGAATCGCAAGAAAGCCGCCTGATCAGGACCATCCCTACGGTCATTTTCGTGCAGAAACGATTTCTTCGCTGGTTGCGTCCTTTATCATGCTTTTTGTGGGCATACAGGTTGTTACAGATGCGGTATCATCCTTATTTCATTCGAAGCAGTCTGCACCTGGAATGCTCGCAGGGTGGACAGCGCTTGCTACGGCAGTCGTGATGCTTTTTGTCTATCGTTACAACCGAGATCTTGCAAAGCGAACGAATAGCCAGGCACTGATGGCTGCAGCAGCAGATAATCGCTCAGATGCTCTCGTCAGTATCGGTACGTTTGTAGGGGTAGCAGGAGCACAATTTCAAATGTACTGGCTTGACCCGTTGGCTGCATTTGTCGTGGGTTTCATTATTTTGAAGACAGCGTGGGATATTTTCCGCGATGCAACTCATCAATTGACAGATGGTTTTGACCAGACACAATTGGAGGATTTGCGGGCAACTATTAGGGATATTGCAGGGGTTAAGGACATTCGTGATATCAAAGCTCGCTATCATGGCAGCAGTGTATTGGTGGATGTCGTGATTCATGTTGACCCAGAGCTGAATGTTGTGGAAAGCCACACCATCACCGAGAAAATTGAAGCTCGAATGAGAAAGGTGCATAAAATAAGCGCAGTTCATATCCACATCGAACCAGAGCAGAGAATTGCGGAAAGATAAAGATGAAAACCTGTCCAGATGAGGACAGGTTTTTTGCGTTTCACAGCTTCTTCCTAGACTGGCGTTGCTTTTTTGCGGCGCAATGTTTTCGTCGTGGAAGCTGATGTGCTTGCTTTAGCAGACTCTTGCGGAGATGGGTCCTTTTTTGCAGAAGCTGCCCGTTTTTTGCCTGGCTTTGTTTTTGTAGGAGAACGCGTTGGCTCGGGCTCTATTTTTATTGGACCGGCTGCCTGGCCAGCAGTTGTGGCCAGACTTTCCTTCAAGGCTTGCATCAAGTCTATGACATTGGCACGTGCTACAGTCGGAGCTGTAGTGATTTCTTGACCTTCCAGCTTTTTCTCAATCAAGCTTTGTAGCTGTGAGCGATACTCGTCCGTATATTTTGCCGGATCAAAAGCAACCGTCATATTCCCAATGAGCTCTGTCGCCATTTTTAACTCATTTGCGGACAGGGGGATCGTTGCTTCTGGCAGGGCAGGTACTTGGCTGACAGGTCGAACCTCATCAGGATAATAAATCGTTTCCAGCATGATGCAATGCTCATACAACCTTATGACTGCTAGACTTTGCCGATTTCGCATCGTCACTTGGGCAACGGCTATTTTTCCTGACTGCTCCATTGCGGCTCGTAGCAAGGCATATGCTTTTTCTCCTGTTTCCTGAGGAGAGAGGAAATAGCTTTTGTCAAAGTAAATCGGATCAATTTCCTTCAAATCGACGAAATCGAGAATCTCGATGGCTCTGCGGGTTTCTGGCGTTATCGCTTCCAAATCAGAGTCGTCGATCATGACGAAGTGCCCTTTTTCGTATTCGTATCCACGAACGATTTCGCTCGCATCCACCTCACGCTCGCAATGCGGACACATCTTGGTGTATTTAATCGGAGTATGGCATTCCTTATGCAACTGGCGAAAACGAATGTCTCGCTCTTCCGTTGCCGTAAACATCCGTATAGGAATGTTCACAAGACCAAAGCTGATCGAGCCTTTCCAAACCGTGTGCATGTGATCCCTCCTGTCCATGCTTTTGCCTTAGTATCTGCCATCTCCCTGCAAAAAGGCGAGGGAAATGAAGGTCATTACAGAAGGGCATTACTAAGCCAACCGAGAGCTTATGTTCGGCTGGCTTTTGTACGACCAAATACGAATGTCTATCCATTGTGATACAGGATGAGTGCAACCGCGGCTTTGCCAGTCCATAGCACAGCCGGGGTTTCTAACAGTAATGGCTATTGACCGTGCTTGACGATGTCAGACTGGTCAGCCCGTGATTGCATTTCTCTAGCCATCTCTACCCCTGTACCTGTGCGATCAGCGATAGATTGGGCTTTTGCTGCTTTCAGTTTTTGCTCGGAAGGTCTTTTTTCAGCCATAATCGTAACTTCCCCCTTTACGCAATGTGTAGGTAGTATGCTTCGTTTCAGCGGAAAAAATCGCAAAAAAATACCCCATCGCCAAAAGACGAAGGGGCAGCGGTTCAACTCCTCCCGTCAATGGGAGCGGTGGCACGGAATGCTCCTATCAGACACGCCGTGCGCGAAAAGTGAACTGCCTTTCAATTATGGGAGAGGAGAAACCGGAGGAAGAGCTTATGGGGAAACGTAAGTCTTCTCCGCGGTTGTCAGCGACACCGTTACGTCGCTATCCATCATCCTTTCCAATTTTTTGGTCAGGTATACGGAGTTTGCACAAAAAATTTCCATCCGACAATTTTACGGCTCTATGCAGTTGTGATAGTATGAAATCATTCTTTGATCGAAGAGAAAAAACGAATCATACATAAATGAATTGACAGGTGAGAATGTATGCGAGTCATCGCTGGAGAACACAGAGGAAGAAGACTGACGGCTGTCCCAGGCAAGGGGACTCGTCCCACGACAGATAAAGTAAAAGAGTCGATATTTAACATGATCGGCCCGTATTTTGACGGTGGCTGGGCCCTGGATTTGTACGCGGGAACAGGTGGTCTTGGCATTGAAGCACTAAGCCGGGGTGCAGAGCGCGCTGTTTTCGTTGAAAGAGATACGAAGGCTTTTGCAGTGGTGAAGCAAAATGTGACGACATGCAGATTGGGTGCCTATGCAGAGCTCTACCGAATGGACGCTGATAAAGCTATTCGCACGCTCGCCAAGCGCAATCAATCTTTTGATTTGGTATTTCTCGACCCACCCTACGCCAATCAAAGGATTGTGGAAGAAATCAGTCTGCTGCAAGAATTTGGGATGCTCACTGATGGAGCCTGGATTGTGGCTGAGCATGATGTCAGTGACAAGTTCCCAGATGAAATCGGGAAATGCGTGAAAACCCGTGAAGCGATCTATGGGGACACTGCCGTTACATTGTACTATTATGAAACGGAAGTCGAAGCTGATCACGAGGCTGATCCTGAAAGGTAGGACTCAATTCACAAGGAACTAACGAGCGGAGGATGAACGATGGCAATTGCTGTTTGCTCAGGAAGTTTTGATCCAGTTACTTACGGGCATCTCGATATTATTTCGCGTAGTTCGAAAGTGTTTGACAAAGTGATTGTTGCGGTCCTTATTAATTCCAAAAAAAATTCCATGTTCAGCGTGGAGGAGCGCGTGGAGCTTTTGCGCCAAGCTACAGCTGACATGGATAATGTAGAAATTGACTCGTTTGATGGGTTATTGATTGATTACATGAATAAACGTGGAGCACACGTAATCGTTCGCGGTTTGCGGGCTGTTTCCGATTTCGAATACGAAATGCAGGTTGCGTCCATCAACAAGAAGCTTGACGAAAAGATCGAAACCTTTTTTATGATGACCAATAATCAATATTCGTATCTGAGCTCAAGTATTGTGAAAGAAGTAGCTAAATACAAGGCGAGCGTGACCGATTTGGTACCACCTGTTGTTGAGGAAGCCTTGAAAAAGAAAGTAAGCGAGCAGGCCATCAGGAACGGCGGCTAATTAGCTGTCGTGTCAAAAAGCTGGCAACAAATAGCAGGGCAGCGATACCAACAGCGATAACACCTGAAAAAGCAAAGGTCTCCCACCAGCTTGTTTGCGGGATGCCTGATGTAACGGGAATAAAAACAGGTACGCTTTTTTCAGTGAACCAGCTGCTAGCGCTGGAAAGTGGTTCCCAGACCACAAAGGTGAGAATCGCTGCTATAACAGCGTGTACAGAGCGGGCAATCAAATAAGGGGCTACTCGTATATCCGTTTCACTCAAAATACTGGCGACCTGAGCATGTACGCTGAGTCCGCCCCAGGAGAGGATTGCACTTGCGATGGCTGCCTTCCAAACGAGAGAAAAGCTGTCTGGAACGACACTGGCAGCTTGAGCTCCCAAGGTCACTTCAAACAAGCCGGAGATAATGGCTTGGGAAAAAGCAGGCGGAAAGCCTAAGGGACCAAGAAAAATAGTCAAAATGGAACTGATAAAAGGTGTCAGGTGGATGGCAGCAAAAATCTGGATCAAAACTGAAAAAACAATGATGAAGCCACCGATCATAAAAAGCGTGTTGAGTGCCGATTGTACTGCGTCCCCCATAAGCTTGCCAAAGGCACGGCCATCACGTAATCGAGCGCGGTGCATCGCTTGCAGTGCGCGAAGTGGTAAAGGAAGACTCGTTTTGTCCAAAGGCTTAGTTACGGTCGCAAACGGTGCGTGAAAACGATACAAGAGGCCCATGATGATCGCGGAGAGATAATGGGTAGTAGCCAGTATGACGCCCATTTGCTCGCTGTGAAAAAAGCCGATAGCAACCGCGCCGATTACGAACAATGGATCGCCAGTGGTTGTGAAGGAGACGAGACGTTCCCCTTCTGCCTTCGTTATGTTTCCTTGTTGTCTGAGACGAGTAGTCAGTTTGGCAGCAACCGGATACCCAGAGGAAAAACCCATTGCAAGCACGAATCCGCCTGTTCCAGGGACGTTAAAAAGGGGTCGCATAAATGGCTCCAGCAAGACCCCCATAAAGTGAACAACACCAAGGCCCATTAAAACCTCAGAAAGGACGATAAACGGGAGGGTAGAGGGAAATACGACCTCCCACCAAATTTTTAAGCCTCGGACCGCTGCTTCAAATGACAATTGCGAAAAGACAACCAGCGAAAAGACGAGAGCAATGGCTGAAAAGGCAAACAACAGAGTAAGAATCGGAGAGTGGCGTGACATGGACTCCTCCTGAACGAACGACAAGATAGATAGTACATGTCTACGTGACGGACAAGGAAACTATGCGTGAGCTTGTATCTTGTTCTTGTGAAAGGATTCGTAATTCTTCTCATACGCTGGTTACAGGGGGGATGTTGCCATGGCAGTGAAACGTAAGCCAATCGTGGGAGTTGCCCTTGGTTCGGGTGGTGCTCGCGGGTTTGCTCATATCGGTGTGCTCAAAGCATTAGAAGCAAAAGGAATCGAGATCGACATGCTCGCTGGGAGCAGTATGGGCAGTCTGATTGCTGCCGTTTACGCCAATGGAATCGAACCTCATATGATGGGGAAGCTGGCTCTCAATTTGAAGCGGAAGCATTGGCTTGACCTTACTGTACCAACACTTGGTTTTGTGGCGGGGGAAAAGATCAAGCAGTTGATCCGTCTTCTCACGCATGGCAAGCGAATAGAGGAGCTCAAAAGGCCGCTTGCCGTTGTTGCTACCGATATCGAATCGGGAGAGCGAGTAGTATTTCGTGAAGGACCTGTGGATCAAGCCGTGCGAGCGAGCATTTCCATCCCAGGTATTTTTGTGCCGGAAAAAGTGGGTAACCGTTTGCTTGTCGATGGAGGGGTAATTGACAGAGTTCCTGTTACGGTTATTCGCGAAATGGGAGCGGATATCGTGATTGCTGTTGATGTTGCTCAAGTGGATACGCCGATGAAGGTGAGCTCCATCTTTGATGTCATTGCCCAAACGATTGATGTGATGGAACGAGAGATACTGCGACACAGGATCATTGCGGCCGATCTCGTAATTCGGCCAGATGTTGGACACTATAGCAGTATCGCATACTCTGGTGTGAAGGAGATTATGGAGCTGGGAGAACGTGCCGGCGAAGCGCATGCAGAGCAAATTCAGGAATTGATTGCGAATTGGGAGGTAGAACATGAGTGAGGATCAGCTTTACGCTCCGAATCGGAGGCCAAAGAGTAGAGGAGGCTTTAGCTGGACGCTTGCTCTAATTTCGGTATTGCTTGGACTTTCTTTTTTTATACCGACAAATTATTATGTAACACGCCCTGGATCGGCGATTGAGCTTGGGCCGATGATAGAGGTTGAGGGCGGGAAAAAGGACGAGACAGGTTCATTCATGCTGACAACCGTGCGGATGGGTGAAGCAAATCTGGCGTGGTACGTCTATGCACAAGTAGCCTCTGATGCGGAATTAATGCCGAAAGAACTGGTTGTCAGCAAGGGTGAGAACAGCGAAGATTTTGTTCGACGGGAACAGGCAGTTATGGACAATTCGCAAAAAATCGCCGAAGCTGTAGCTTTTCGCCTTGCCGGCTATGATGTAAAGGTAGAGAAGCAGGGTGTGTGGGTAATGGGAACACTTGAGGGGCTGCCAGCAAAGCAGGTCTTGAAGATAGGTGATATCATAACATCCGTAGATGGAGTACGCACAGCAGACGCAAAAGACTTACTCCAGGCTCTCGCAAAGAAAAGTGCAGGAGACAAGGTTGAAATTACATACATCCGAGATGGACAAGAAGCAAAAACGATGTTAACCTTGGTACCACTACCAGAGTCAAAGGCTGTTGGCATTGGAGTACGCCCTGACAACAAGCAGAACATTCGTATTCCGAAAACAGTAGCTATCGCGTCCCAAGGGATTGGAGGACCGTCTGCTGGTCTTATGATGACGCTGGAGATTTATGATCAGCTAAACACCAGCCTCGATTTGACGAAGGGCTACAAAATAGCGGGGACAGGCACCATTTCGCTGGACGGAACGGTTGGCAGGATTGGCGGAATCAATCATAAGGTAATTGCGGCTGATAAGGCTGGGGCAGAGATATTTTTTGCTCCTCAGGATACGCCAGACGCGAACTCCAATTACGAGGAGGCGCTGGCTACGGCTAAACGCATCAAAACCAATATGAAAGTGGTTCCGGTCAAAACTGTGCGAGACGCTGTAACCTACCTGAATGGCCAAAAACCAAAAAATTCCTGATTGAATTAGCTGTCAAGGAAAAATGGTTGACAAAGCTTTGGGCAGGGTCTATAATCATCTTTGTTGTGCATGAGGTGAAATGACAATGAATATTAAGCTAGCAGATTTGGAACGTAGAAATGGAGAGCCGTTGCCGTTTAAAGCTACTTTAGACGAGGTGGATCTGAAAAGCCGCCATCATGAGATTCGCAGTATGACGCCTGTAGAGGCTGAAGGCGAGGCAGTGCAGCTCGGTAATCTTTACTACGTATCCGGCAAGATGAAAGCCGACGTCAATTTCATTTGTGCAAGATGCCTGAATCCGTTTACTCATCATGCGGCTGTTTCGTTTTCCGAAACATTCGCTCCGGAAGATGATCCGGTGTTAGGTGAGGACGAAGACAGCGACATTCTGCCGCTTGAAGGTGATGAAATCGAGTTGGACGCGCTGTTGCAGGAGGACTTCCTTCTGGCGATGCCGACATTCCCGCTATGCGAGGATGATTGCCAAGGCCTGTGCCCAACATGTGGTGTAAATCGTAATGAAGGAGCTTGCAGCTGCAAAAATGAACGAATCGACCCCCGCTTGGCAGGGTTGGCTGATTTTTTCAAAGACAGCAAGTAGTATTCTATGTTTTCAAGATGGGGCGCCTTTCCTTAAATGGCTGCGTCTCATTTTTGAAGGATGGCATAAGCTTATCGCCTATTCTATCCACCCTATAGAGCATCTTAGCATTTGTCAGTTGAAGGAGGTGTAAGGAAGATGGCAGTACCTCAACGGAGAACTTCCAAAACCCGTAAAAGAATGCGTCGTACGCACTTCAAATTAGAGATTCCAGGCATGATCAAATGCGATAATTGCAGCGAATACAAGCTTGCGCATCGTGTTTGCCCAAGCTGCGGTCACTACAAAGGCGTGAAAGTAGCGAAGTAAGATCCGCTGCTAAAAGTAAGGTGAGCAATCACCTTACTTTTTTTGTATTTTCTTTAGCTTGTAATTACTTATTAATACTTATTTGTGCTTGCGAAAATGGTGCAAATCACTTACAATCAAGGAGAACGATAAGGATGGGGTTGAATCGTTATGTACCAAGAGGAGCGGTTGGCCGCTATCCTGCAATACTTGCAAAAGCATCAACGCATCAGTGTCCAAGATGTTGTTGAGATGTTTGGTGTTTCTCGGGATACAGCTAGACGGGATATCGTCAAGCTGGAGGAGTCGGGTGAGATCCTTCGTACACGAGGAGGAGCGATCCTTCCTAGCCTTAACAAGAAAAGCTATTCGTATCAAGAGCGTATGCAGCTTGACCTGACTGGTAAGAGGAGGATTGCACAAGCAGCAGCACGTTTGATCAAAAACGGGGATTATCTTCTGCTGGATGCATCGACTACAGTCCAAATGGCAGTAGAGGCTGGGGAAACGACCGATCTTGTGATTATTACCAACTCACTCGGGACGGCATCTAGTATGGCACGTAAACAGGGTGTGCTCGTAAAGCTTTTGGGTGGAGATGTGCATGGAGAAGATCAGTGTGTGCATGGCACACGAGCCCTAGAGAATTTGGCAGATTATCACGTTGACAAAGTGCTTGTAGGTGCTTGTGGATTGACTGCTGATGGCTTGGTTTCCCCTTCTGAGGAGCATGGGCATTTGATCCGAGAAATGATGAAAAAAGCGGATCAAGTGATTATTTTGGCTGATCAGTCCAAGTTTGGGAAAAGCATGCTGTATCGGGTTGCCAGTCTCAATAAAATTGATATTATCGTTACCGACCAGGAGCCTAGTGATGAAATGGCTAAGGCGCTTCGAGAAAACGAAGTCGAAGTGATGGTGGCAACCGGTGAAACGACGTAAAGTTTGAAAAAGGATAGATTTCAGCTGGCTGGCGTGATCGCTTGTAGCAGCGTGACAGCAGCCTGAATTTATCAGGGAAGGCCCTTCGCAGAGAGGGGCTTTCTTTTTTCAATTAACGTACCAGGAAGGAATTGCAATGCCATCCGGTATCTGCTATTCTATGATTCCTGACTTTTGCCAAAAGGAGGATCATATGGTCTACTGGCGGATTATCCGCAAAAGCTATCGTCGTAATCTTCAGTATCGTCTGTCACATTTGGTCAACAACCTGGCAAGCTCGATTTTTGGGCTTGTTTTTATTGCCATTTGGGCTGGGGTGCTTCAAGGCAAACAAGTGCACGGCCCTTATGATTTGCAAACTATGGGACAGTACATTGCCGTTTGTCAAAGTGTTTTATGGATGACCACCTTTCTATCTCCTGGCCTTACGATTCCGGTTGGAGTGAGAAGCGGAGCAGTGAGTCTGGATTTAATCAAGCCTGTTCACTACCTGTGGTACATGCTCTGCCAAGAATTTGGCCGGATTCTCTACAATGCATGCTATCGCAGCTTGCCCATCGGTTTACTTTTAGGTCTTGCTGTAGGCTTCCATTTTCCATCTAGCTTCTATACCTGCCTCTTGTTTGTTCTTTCTTTGCTACTCGGGACATTTATTGGTCTTCTGCTTTTTTACCTCACCGGTCTTGCTTCCTTTTGGACGACAGAAATTCGCTGGGTTCACTACATTTTGCTGTCACTTGTGTTTGGTCTCGGAGGACAAATGATTCCTTTGGATTTATTGCCGGGTGTGATGGGGAAAATCGCGCCTTATTTGCCGTTTTCCTGCATGATTTATTATCCGGTCATGACTTTCCTGGAGTTGGCAGGTCCTGAAGCTCTTATCGTTCAGGGCAGCTGGGCACTCGTACTGACGGGAATCGCTCTTGCAGTAACTACGCTAGCAAGGCGTAAGGTTGAGATTCAAGGGGGATAGGGAAATGCTCGCACTTTATCGAAAACTGCTCGTCGCAAGCATTCGTGCGCAAATGCAGTACAAGCTCAATTTCATTACAAGTGCTGCGACTACAGGGATGATCATGGTTCTGGACTTTTTGATTTTGTCCGCCATTCTTTATCGGTTTCATGATGTCAGTGGCTGGAATATTTACGAGGTTGGACTCTTGTATGGTATTTCCTCCGTCGCAGTTTCTGTCTATCGATTTTTTGCGCCTGAAATCAATGACTTTGAGAAATACGTTATCCATGGCGAGTTGGATCAACTGCTGATTCGCCCTGTTTCCCCGTTGCTTCTGCTTTTAACGCGGAATCTCGACCTGTCGCGAATAGGTGGCATGGTACAGGGCATCTCAGTTTTGATCTTGTCCATTGCCGGGTTGTATGCCCAAGGGAAGGAAATCGGACTCCTGCTGTTATTCACTCCTGTAGCGATTGTGTCTGGGGGTGTCATATACTTCTCAATCGCTCTTACCACAGCAGCTCTTGGCTTTTGGACGCATCAAGTCAAAGACCTGCAAACCTTTACAATCTATGCACCAGCCAACGCTTCGAATTATCCGATCAGCTTGTATCCGGGCTGGTTAAAATGGATGTTTTACACGGTGCTGCCGATTGCCTTTATGAATTATGTACCGATGCTCACGCTGCTCGGGAAAGCCGAGAGCTGGTACTTGCCTTTGCTGACTCCGGTGGTGGCGGCGCTCGCTTTGGTATTATCATTGCGGTTTTGGGCCTATGGAATACGACATTATCACAGTACAGGGAGCTAGGGAGGGATAGCGATGATAAGAGCGGACCGGGTAGGGAAAACATTTTTTCTGACACAAGCAAAGGAGGGGAGGTTCTCCTCCTTGCGCACGCTGTTTTCCCGCGAAAAACGAGAAGTAAAGGCGGTTGAGGATGTTTCCTTCTCGATCGAAGAAGGGGAATTCGTTGGCTATATAGGGCCAAATGGAGCGGGGAAGTCAACAACAATCAAAATGCTTTCCGGGATTCTCCATCCAACCGAAGGAGAGATAGTAGTAGGGGGGTATAGTCCACAACAAGATCGTGCTCGGGTAGCTTCCCAGATCGGTGTCGTATTTGGACAAAGAACACAGCTATGGTGGGACTTGCCTGTCCACGATTCATTTGAGCTATTGCAAGCGATGTACAAAATCGATCGCCAATCATATGTACGAGCGATGGAGATGTACAAGGAGCTTTTGGATCTGCATGATTTTCTGGACACTCCTGTTCGCAAGCTGTCACTCGGACAACGGATGAGAGCTGACCTCGCTGCAGCTCTCTTGCACAATCCACCGATTTTATTCTTGGATGAACCAACGATTGGGCTGGATGTAGTCGCCAAAACACGAATACGGGCATTTCTCAAGGAAGTGAACAGGACGCAAAAAAAAACAATTCTTTTGACGACGCACGACATGGATGATATCGAACAGCTGTGCAGTCGAATCATTGTGATCAATCACGGGAAAAAAATGGTTGATACGAGTATCCAGGAATTGCGTAATCGCATTGGACTGGCGAGTATGATTCAAATTGACTATCATAAGCCCCCTAAGCTGCCTGAGGCTTACGCAAATGAGGGGGTAGAGAGAATAGAGCTTGCAGAGAATGAGTTGACGATTTACTATGACAAAGGGAAAATTCCTTCGCCGCGGATTTTGTCAGAGGTGGCACAATGGGGTGAGCCTTTAGACATTAGGATGAAGGAACCGGGAATTGAGGAGATCATTAAACGCTTGTATCGCTAGGGACGGATACCCATTTTCTCCAACTTTACTTGTAATTCAGATCCTTCTCCCTTATACTGATTTTTGGTACCAGGTATTAAAAACTGATCGCAAACATACATATGAAAAGCGTTACCTACCATGACATTGCCAGGGGGTGTCGAGCATCGCCCGCTTGCCGAAAAAAGATCGCCAGTCCCGTTTAGTACAGTCGCTGGCGGATAACCCATTTGCGACGGACGAGGATCTTGCAGAGTTATTTAAAGTCAGTATTCAAACAATACGCTTAGACCGTTTGGAGTTAGGGATTCCGGAGCTTAGAGAACGGATCAAGTCTGTAGCGGAAAAAAGCCTGGACCCAGTAAAATCATTGGGCATCGATGAAGTCATTGGTGAAATCATTGACCTGCAGCTGGATTCACAGGCGATCTCTGTTTTGGAAATTAAAGAAGAGCACGTTTTTTCACGAACACAAATTGCTCGTGGACATTACATATTTGCCCAAGCCAATTCGCTTGCGGTGGCAGTAATCAATGCTGATGTGGCTCTGACCGCTACAGCTAGAATTCGCTATGTCCGTCCGGTGCGTGCTGGAGAAAAACTCGTAGCAAAAGCACTGGTCAGGAGCCGCAACGGTGACGAATGCAAAGTGCGTGTAGAGACAAAGGTACAAGGAGAACTGGTCTTTACTGCTACTTTCCGTGTAGTTGGGATGTCGGGGGCACAAACTCGGCATGGCCTGAGAAGTTAGGAGGAATTACGGTTGCGAATTGCAATAGATGCGATGGGCGGCGATAATGCACCGCGCAGCACAGTGCTGGGGGCGTTAGCTGCCGTCAAGGAAAACCCATCAATAACAGTGGTATTGGTGGGGGATGAACAAGCTATTCGGAGCCATTTGCCGCAGGATAGGCCGGCAAACATTGAAATTGTACCTACAACAGAGGTCATTCAAACGGATGACGAGCCTGTGCGAGCAGTGCGTCGGAAGAAAAATTCGTCGCTTGTTGTAGCGGTGGAGATGGCGCGCGAGAAAATGGTCGACGCTGCCATCTCAGCAGGAAATACAGGTGCACTGATGACGGCTGGATTGTTGTACGCAGGGCGCATGGAAGGGATTGAACGACCAGCGCTGGCTGCTTACATCCCGAACGTAAAAGGGAGAGTCACACTGACGCTGGATGTCGGTGCGAATATGGATGCCAAACCGCATCATCTCGTTCAATACGCAGTGATGGGAAGCTTGTATGCAGAAAAGGTACTTGGATTTGAAAAGCCAAAAGTAGGCTTGCTCAACGTAGGGACAGAGGAAGGAAAAGGCAATGAGTTGACGAAGGCCGTCTTTTCGCTGCTAGCCGAAGCTGACTTGAATTTTGTCGGCAATGTCGAGGCGCGTGATGTCATGCAAGGTGAGTGTGATGTGCTCGTCTGCGATGGATTCGTCGGGAATGTTTTGCTCAAATCAGTGGAGGGAGCAGCTTCTACAATCTTTTCTTTACTCAAGCAGGAGTTTACTTCCAGCCTGATTAATAAGGTAGGAGCGGCAATTTTAAAACCCGGATTGATGCGTTTCAAAAAACGGATGGATTATGCGGAGTACGGAGGAGCTCCACTGCTCGGCTTGCGTAGTCCGGTGATCAAAGCCCACGGGTCTTCAGATGAAAAGGCCATTAAAAATGCGATTGCCAGCGCCGCTCGTTTCGTAAAACAGGACGTGAACGACATTATTCAAGAAGAGCTACAAAAAAATCGTACAGAGAGCGAGTGAAGCAGATGAATGCAAAACGTTCCGTAGGAATTTTGGCTACAGGCTCCTACACACCTGACCGGGTGTTGACTAACTTTGATCTGGAAAAAATGGTGGATACCTCGGATGAGTGGATTGTCTCCCGTACCGGTATTCGGGAAAGACGGATCAGTTCATCAGAACAAGCTTCTTCTGACCTTGCTTTCGAGGCAGCCAAAAGAGCGCTGGAAAAAGCAAATATTAGTGCAGAACAACTGGATATGATTATTGTCGCAACCGTGACACCAGACATGATGTTTCCTTCGACTGCCTGCATTTTGCAGGAAAAACTAGGGGCGAAGCGCGCGGCCGCATTAGACGTGTCGGCAGCTTGCACTGGCTTCTTGTATGGAATCACGACAGCGACTCAGTTTATCGCAAATGGCTTCTACAAATACGTTTTGGTTGTCGGTGTAGAAACCCTTTCCAAAATCACAAACTACAAAGATCGCAATACATGCGTACTGTTCGGTGATGGTGCAGGAGCTGCCCTGATCGGTGAAGTAAACGAGGGCTTCGGCTTCCAGTCGTTTGAATTGGGCGCAGATGGTTCGGGCGGTCCTCTTCTTTGCCAGCCAGCAGGTGGTTCAAGAATTCCGGCTTCGAGCGAGTCTGTTGAAAATAACCTGCATTATCTTTCGATGGCAGGCGGAGAGGTCTTTAAGTTTGCAGTTCGCGTCATGAACTCCGCGACTGAAGCGGTATTGACGAAAGCGGGTATCACAAAAGAAGAGATCGATCTATTGGTACCTCATCAAGCAAATAAGCGTATTATTGATGCCGCTGTTCAACGTTTTGGATTGTCAGAAGAGAAAGTAGCCATCAATCTGGATCGCTATGGCAACATGTCCTCTGCCTCCATTCCCGTAGCTTTGGATGAAGCTGTGCAATCAGGCCGGGTGAAAGAAGGCGATCATATCGTCCTCGTCGGCTTCGGTGGCGGACTGACTTGGGGGGCATCGCTCTTGAAATGGTCAACCACGCCTGTGGAAGGGAGCAAGCAATAATGGGTAAAATCGCTTTTGTGTTTCCAGGCCAAGGCTCTCAATTCGTGGGCATGGGTCAAGCGCTCTCTGAGCAATCACCAGCAGCACGCCAGATTTTTGAAGAAGCGGATGCTGCACTCGGATTTCCGCTTTCGCAGCTATGCTTCGAAGGTCCAGAAGACGAGCTGAAGCTAACAGCAAACACACAGCCGGCAATCTTGACAGCGAGCATTGCTGTGCTTGCAGCCTTGAAGGAAAAACAGCCTGATTTCTCTCCTGCGTTTGTTGCAGGGCACAGTCTGGGTGAATATTCCGCTTTGGTAGCAGCAGGAGCTTTGTCTTTTGCTGATGCAGTGAAAACAGTACGTTCCCGTGGTCAATTCATGGAGGAAGCAGTACCAGCGGGACAGGGCGCGATGGCTGCGGTTCTGAATATGGATCGCGCTGCGCTTCATGCCGTATGTGAAGAAGTGACGGCGTCCGGTCATCCGGTTCAGCTTGCGAACCTTAACTCTCCTGGTCAAATCGTCATTTCTGGATCTGCCGAGGGAGTTAAGCTGGCTGGTGAACAGGCAAAAGCAGCGGGCGCGAAGAGAGTTCTTCCACTCAATGTGAGCGGACCATTCCACTCTTCTCTGATGCAGCCGGCAGCAGATAAGCTGCAAGCGGTTCTCGCCGATGTTTCCGTACAAGACGCAGCTGTTCAGGTGGTTGCCAACGTAACAGCAAGACCGGTAACAGAAGCGGCAACGATTATTGATAGTCTGATTCAACAAGTGAGTGCTCCTGTTTTGTGGGAGGACTCTGTGCAGTGGATGGTAGAACAAGGTGTGACGACTTTTGTTGAGATTGGACCAGGAAAAGTACTGGCTGGCTTGATCAAAAAGATCGCTCCTGCAGATACAACTATTATTTCTGTACAAGATATGGATTCACTCAGCGAGCTTTTGGATGGAGGGATACTATGCTAGCAGGAAAAACAGCTCTGGTAACAGGTGCATCGCGCGGGATCGGTCGTGCGATTGCGCTGAAACTGGCCGAAGCGGGCGCGAATGTTGTGGTGAACTACGCAGGTAGCGAAGCGGCAGCAGGTGAAACAGTAGCGCTCATCAAAGAGATGGGGCGTGATGCGATCGCGGTTCGCGCGAACGTATCTTCCACTGAAGATGTAAATGAAATGTTCAAGGCAACCCTCGAGCATTTTGGAACAATTGACATCCTCGTAAACAATGCGGGTATTACGCGTGACAATTTGCTTATGCGCATGAAGGAAGACGAGTGGGATGATGTGATCGCTACGAATCTCAAAGGCGTATTCAACTGCGTAAAAGCAGCTACTCGTCCGATGATGAAGCAGCGCTCTGGCAAGATTATTAACATCACATCCGTCGTTGGTGTTCTGGGGAATGCCGGTCAAGCAAACTACGTAGCAGCCAAAGCAGGCGTAATCGGTCTCACGAAAACGGCAGCACGTGAGCTCGCTTCGCGCGGAATCACTGTGAATGCCGTAGCGCCTGGCTTTATCGATACAGAAATGACTGCCGTTTTGCCTGAGGATGTAAAAGCAGGCCTGGTAGGTCAAATTCCGTTGGCACGTTTGGGACAGACCGAGGATATCGCTTCTGTTGTATTGTTCCTTGCGTCTGATGCAGCTAACTACATGACTGGCCAAACCCTCCATGTAGACGGCGGCATGTACATGTAATCGCTTCTCTAAGACTTGTTTTATACAAACTGGTTTTTTGAAAGCTCATCCACTATAATACGGGAGAGGGGGTGAAGCAAGATGGCAGATACATTGGAGCGTGTGAAGAAAATCATCGTCGATCGACTGGGTGTAGATGAGTCCAAAATTACTTTGGAAGCTTCTTTCAAAGAAGACCTGGGCGCTGACTCCCTGGATGTAGTAGAACTCGTAATGGAACTTGAAGACGAGTTTGATTTGGAGATTTCAGACGAAGATGCTGAAAAGATCACTTCTGTTGGTGAGGTTGTAAAATACATAGAATCTCAGAAGTAGAGAAATCAGTTGGAAGTCCCGTACCTTACGGGACTTCTCCTTCAATTACCGCTTAGTACATACCATCCACTTTTACGAATTAGTGTAACTTGTGAAGTAAGAAGCTTACTGCTGACTTTCATATAGAGGTGATCGTAATGAAACGAAGAGTGGTGATTACTGGCGTTGGTGTGGTTTCCCCAGTGGGAAATGACGCGCAGACCTTCTGGAACAGCTTGCTGGAAGGCAAATCAGGCGTTGATCGTCTGACTGCGTTTGACGCCTCTGATTATCCGACGCAGATTGCGGGGGAAGTAAAAGACTTCAATCCCGAGCTGTATATGGACAAGAAAGAAATACGACGTACAGACCGATTCGTTCAGTTTGGTTTGGCAGCTGCTAAAATGGCAGTCGAAGATGCGAAACTGGAAATCACGCCAGAAAATGCGGAACGAGTGGGTGTATACATCGGGTCCGGAATTGGCGGGCTGTCCACATGGGAAGAGCAGCATTCCGTACTTTTGGAAAAAGGTCCACGCCGCGTGAGTCCGTTCTTTATTCCGATGCTGATTGCGAACATGGCATCTGGTGCCGTTTCCATCCAGTACGGTGCAAAAGGACCGACCTCCAGTGCGATAACGGCATGTGCTACAGGTACCAACGCAATCGGTGATGCCCTTCGCCTGATTCAGTTCGATCATGCAGATGTGATGATCGCAGGTGGTGCAGAGGCAACTGTTCGTCCAATGGCGTTTGCAGGATTTTGCTCCGCGAAGGCAATGTCTACTCGCAATGACGAACCGCAAAAAGCGAGCCGTCCGTTTGACAAAGACCGTGACGGATTCGTAATGGGTGAGGGAGCAGGTGTAGTTATTCTAGAAGAGCTGGAGCACGCGAAAAAGCGTGGCGCAACCATCATCGCAGAAGTGATTGGTTACGGAATGAGCGCGGATGCGCATCATATTACTTCTCCATCTCCTGGTGGCGAAGGTGCAGCACGCTGCATGACAAACGCACTGAAAGACGCTGGAATCCAACCAGGTGAGGTTGATTACATCAATGCTCACGGTACCTCTACGGATCAAGGTGACATCGCTGAGACACAGGCTATTAAAGCGGTATTTGGTGACCATGCTTACAAGCTGGCTGTCAGCTCGACAAAATCGATGACAGGTCACCTGCTCGGGGCAACTGGTGGTATCGAAGCGATTGCTTCTGCTTACGCACTGCGTGATCAAATTTTGCCACCGACCATCAATCTGGAGAACCCTGATCCAGAATGTGATCTTGACTATGTTCCTAACCATGCGCGGAAGGCGACCGTCAATGTAGCTGTCTCCAATACGTTTGGATTCGGTGGTCATAATGCAACGGTGGTCCTGAAGCGTTACGAAGCATAAATGAGTCCTACTGCGAGAAAAAGTAGGCAGTCTCCTGGAACGGTGGTGAGGGTGATGAGTTTTGCACAGCTGCAAGAAAAGATTGGAGTACGCTTTCACGATGAGAGCGTTTTGCGGCAAGCATTCACCCATTCTTCCTACGTGAACGAGCAACGAGGCAAACGGATTTCCGACAACGAGCGGCTGGAGTTTTTGGGCGATGCCGTTCTGGAGCTGACCGTTTCTCAGTTTTTGTACAAAACCTTCCCGAAAATGAGTGAAGGGGAAATGACAAAGCTGCGTGCGGCGATCGTCTGTGAACCGTCTTTAGTCAAGTTTGCCGAACTGCTGAATTTTGGCGATCTCGTTTTGCTGGGAAAAGGGGAAGAGCTGACGGGTGGCCGACAGCGACCAGCCTTGCTAGCGGACGTTTTTGAAGCATTTGTAGGTGCACTCTATTTAGACCAAGGGGTGGATGCTGTTTTCTCCTTCATGGAAAAATACGTCTATCCTCGTGTAGATAAGGGAGAGTTTGCCCAGGTAACCGACTTCAAGAGCCAGTTGCAGGAATTTGTTCAACAGGACAATCTGGGAGACATCCAGTATCGAATTGTAGAAGAAAAAGGACCGGCTCATAACAGAGAATTTGTGTCCGAGGTTCTCTTAAATAATCGTTCCCTAGGTGTTGGTTCAGGTCGCTCCAAAAAAGAAGCGGAACAGCAAGCAGCAGCACGGGCATTGGTGATTTTAGGAGATAAAGCATAGCTAGAAAAGATGAGGCTGCATCGTCTGTGAGTAGATGATGCAGCTTTCTCTAATCCTACCTCTATTACCTGGCAGCTCATGTGAGCAAGCCCGATAGAGGTTTTTTGCTCATCCAGCTCATCCGTGAAACCTGCGAAGATAAAGGTTTTCTTCCTGTAAACATAGGGAAATTACTGCGTGAGCAAGCCTTCTATGTTACACTTATTTGGATAAGATCAAGTAAGCTCGTAGTGGAGTAGCTCCTGTTCGATGCAGGGGCTTCTTTTCGGGTGACATCTGCTCGTTGTTAAAGCGGATGCGTTGTTAAGGAGGACCGTCAGTATGTATTTAAAACGCCTGGAACTGGCAGGATTCAAGTCCTTTGCCGACCGGACGGAGCTGGAGTTTGTGCCAGGAGTAACAGCGGTTGTTGGTCCAAATGGAAGCGGAAAAAGCAATGTCTCCGATTCAATACGCTGGGTCCTGGGTGAACAAAGCGCCAAATCGCTCCGTGGGGCGAAAATGGAAGATATCATTTTTGCAGGAAGCGATACACGCAAGCCGGTTAATTTTGCGGAAGTCACGCTTACCTTGGATAATACGGACCGCTCCCTCGACATGGAATATTCGGAAGTCTCTGTGACGCGACGTGTTTATCGTTCCGGGGATAGTGAGTACTACATAAACAATCGATCATGCCGTCTGAAAGATATAATGGAGCTGTTTATGGATACGGGCTTGGGAAAAGAAGCGTATTCCATTATCGGCCAAGGGAAAATTGAGGAAATCCTCAGCACCAAATCCGAAGATCGTCGTGGCATCTTTGAAGAAGCAGCGGGTATCGTGAAATACAAGACACGCAAGCGCGAGGCGGAAAAGAAGCTGGACGACACGGAGCAAAATCTTGTTCGAATTCATGATATCGTCAGTGAAATTACAGAACAGATTGGTCCGTTAGAGGAGCAAGCACAAACAGCGAAAACATACAAGGAGCTGCATCGCAAGCTGGTAGAGCATGAGGTAGCACTCTATGTTCAGCAAATTGAAGCAGCACACATGAAATGGGAGGATGCATCCAAACGGGTCGTGGAGCTGCAGGAGCAGCTTGTTGCGCAATCGACACAGGCATCCAAGCAGGAAGCAGACCTGGAACAGGCGCGTTTTCATGTGACGCAAATCGATCAGTCCATCGAAGAGCTTCAGCACGTCCTCCTTACAGTCAGTGAGGAGACGGAAAAGGTGGAGGGGCAACGGGAAGTATTGCGCGAGCGCATGCGAAATCTTCATGCCAATCGCCAGCAGACGATGGAGCAAATGCATCGTATCACGGAAAAGCAGCATACCATCGAGACAGAGCTTGCGGATGAGCAAGAGCGTGCAGAGGAAGCAAAACGTCGGATGACGGAAGCTCATAAGTCGCTGCAAGCAGCAGAAGGTCAGTTTTTCTCCATGGTGCAATCGCTGACAGATGATGTAGAGCGACTGAAGAGCGATTACTTCGAAAAGCTGAATGAGATGGCAAACCAGCGAAATGAAATTCGCCATCAGGAGCAGCTCTTGCAGACCAGTAAGGCCCGCTTGAATCGTCAGCAATCGGGAAAAGAGCAGCTCGATTTGGAAGAAGCACAGCGTCAAGCTAAGCTTGCTAGCCTACAAGGGCAGCTGGAGAGCATTGATCAAAAAATTCAAGAGACGGTTGCTCGCTATAAAGAGCTGATGGAAGGCTTGCGCAAAGGACAAGCTCGCTTGGAGTCCGAGCGCCGAGACCTACGACAGTGGGAGCAAAAAAGGGAAGCAGCCAAATCTCGCTTAGACTTGCTCAAAGAGATGCAGTCCGAGTTTGCCGGCTTCCAACAAGGTGTTAAAGAGATTCTCAAGGCGCGGGAGCGTGGCTTTAAGGGAATTCACGGAGCCGTAGCAGAGCTGGTAGTCGTGCCGCAGCAATATGAGACAGCCTTGGAGGTCGCACTTGGTGGTGCCCTGCAAAACGTCGTCGTGGAAAACGAAGCAGCAGGACGTGCAGCTATTGCTTATTTGAAGCAGCATAACGCAGGTCGAGCTACGTTTTTACCGCTTGATGTATTGCGGCCACGCAGCTTGGCGGCGGATGATAAAAGGCAGCTGGCAAAGGAATCCGGTGTAATCGGAATCGCCAGCGAATTAGTGTCGTTTGATCCTACGTACCGTCCGATTCTGGAAGCGCTTCTGGGCAATGTCATTGTCACGGAGACGCTGGAGCAGGCCAACAAGGTCGCTCGCACACTCGGTTATCGCTATCGAGTGGTTACACTTGAGGGTGATATCGTAAATGCAGGCGGCTCCATGACAGGGGGAGCGCTCAAGAAAAACAGCACCAACCTGTTGGGAAGAAACCGGCAAGCAGAAGAACTGGAAGCGCAAATGGGCGATATCGACCAGACAATTTCTGGGCATACTACCCGTATTGAGCAGCTGACAATAGAATTGCACCAACTGGAGCAGGAGCAGGAAGCGCTTCGTACAGAAGGCGAGAACTTGCGTCTGAAGGAGCAGGAAGTCAAAGGTCTTTTGCAGCAAACGGAAGCAGAAGGACGCTCACTTGGCGAACGAGCAAAGCTGGTCGAGCAGGATATGGAGGGTTATCGCCGGGAAATGGATGAGGCGATCCGCAAGCAAGAAAAGCTTCAGAAATCTCTCGCTGCGATGGAAGCTGAGGAAAAGGAGCTGTCTTCCCTTGTCGCTGCTGCCGAAGCCAAGCGTCAGGAGCAGCTGGAATCCAAAGAAGAGATGAATGAAAAGATCACGAGTCTCAAAGTGCTGAATGCACAGGTCAAGCAAGAGTACCAATCCCGTCTGGAGCAGACGGAGCGTTTGGCTGAGCAAAAAAGCTTGCTGCAGCGCGAATGGGAAGAGCAAAATGAAAATTTAGCATCCTATGATGAGCTGGAGCGTACGAATGAATCGTCGGGAGCTGAGCTAGACCAGCGGATTACCGAGCTGCGCCAGGATAAGGATCGAGTAGCTGGATTGATCGCAGAGCGTCGTAATGAAAGAGCTACCCTCTTCTATAAACAGGAGCAGCTGGAGCAGCAGGTCAAAGAAATTCGCCGAGAGGTCAAAACTCTTGAGGAAAAACTGCATCAAGAGGAAGTAAAGGTAAACCGCAATGAGGTTGAACTGGATCATCTGTTGAACAAACTCTCGGAAGAATACGAAATGAGCTACGATCTCGCCAAGCAAAAGTATCCGGCACGCGGGGAAATTGCGGACGAGGTACAAATCGTTAATCGTCTCAAAAAGCAGATTGCAGCACTGGGAACGGTGAATCTGGGTGCAATCGAGGAGTTCGAGCGCTTGTCAGAGCGTCAGCAATTCCTCAGCTCACAGGAAGCTGACTTGAACGAAGCGAAAGACATGCTGTATCAAGTGATTCAGGAAATGGATACTGAGATGTCGCGTCGATTCAAAGAGACTTTTGACGCGATTTCCTTGCAATTCCGCGACGTATTTGTGCAGCTGTTCGGTGGAGGCCGTGCCGATCTCGTTCTTTCCAATCCAGATAATTTGCTGGAGACGGGGATCGATATCGTGGCCCAACCGCCAGGGAAAAAACTGCAAAATCTGGCGCTTCTCTCAGGTGGTGAGCGTGCCCTTACCGCAATGGCTTTGTTGTTTGCCATTCTGCGTGTCAAGCCGGTTCCTTTTTGCGTGCTGGATGAGGTAGAGGCGGCTTTGGACGAGGCCAACGTGAACCGCTTTGCCGAGTACATGCACCATTTTAGCGGTCAGACCCAGTTTATATGTGTAACCCATCGCAAAGGAACGATGGAGAGTGCTGACGTATTATACGGGATTACGATGCAAGAAGGCGGTGTCTCCAAGCTGGTGTCCGTGAAGCTGGAGGATAGTGAAAAGTTTATTGAGTCGGCATCCTAGCCAGCTCCCCTAATTACATGACAATACCCGCAAAGGAAGATGGATATGAGCTTTTTCAAGCGCCTTCGTGACGCCATTGTACAAAAATCGGAGGAAGTCACACAGAAGTTTACGGATGGATTGTCCAAGACAAGAGACCTGTTGGTTGAAAAAGTAGAGGACTTGGTTCGTCGCTATAAAAAAATCGATGATGATTTCTTTGATGAACTGGAAGAAATCTTGATTACTTCTGACGTCGGCGTTAACACCGTTATGGAATTGATTGACGATTTGCGTTCAGAAGTCCGCAAGCAAAAGATTGAGAATGCGGTCGATTTGCAGCCAATTCTTTCAGAAAAGCTGGTTGCTCTTTTGAAAAATGATGAGGCAGCAGATACTTCCCTCAATGTACAGGATGGTCGTGTAAACGTCATTTTGTTCGTTGGGGTAAATGGGGTAGGGAAGACCACCACAATCGGAAAAATGGCGCATATGTTCAAGCAGCAAGGAAAAAAAGTGCTCTTGGCAGCAGGCGATACATTCCGTGCAGCAGCGATTGAGCAGCTCGAGGTTTGGGGCGGCCGTGTAGGCGTAGAGGTCATCAAGCAACAGCAAGGCTCCGATCCGGCAGCCGTCATCTACGATGCGATTCAGGCAGCGAAGTCCAGACAGGTAGATGTTTTGCTGTGTGATACGGCAGGCCGTCTGCAAAACAAGGTAAATCTCATGGAAGAGCTGGCAAAGGTTCATCGCGTATTGCAGCGTGAGCTTCCAGGCGCACCACATGAGGTGTTGCTCGTGCTTGATGCTACGACAGGACAGAACGCGCTGTCCCAGGCGAAAACGTTTGGTCAATCAGCGGGTGTCAGCGGTCTTGTATTGACCAAGCTGGACGGTACGGCCAAAGGTGGTATTGTCATCGCGATTCGCAATGAGCTGAACATCCCTGTAAAATATGTAGGACTGGGCGAGGGCATGGATGATTTGCAGCAGTTCGATCCGGAGCAATTTGTGCATGCTTTGTTTGCTGGATTGATTCAAAAAGAAGAGGCAGAAGCCCAGGAAAACGCATAAAATCTAGTAGAAACTGCGAAACAAAACGGTCATGACCGTTTTGTTTGACCGCAAGCGGTCATATCCACTTTTATGAAAAACGTCGAGACGTTTTTCACAGAAAAATGATGTCAATAAAAAACCTTGACACTAGGTGTGGAATTAGGTACTATAATCTACGTGCTGTAAAGAAAAAGTCTTTACAGTTTGAAACGAGTACCTCATAGCAAAGGATTGGTTCCATGTTAGAAAAGACCAATCAAGTCAATCTCTTGTTTGACTTCTACGCGCCTCTACTAAAGGGCAAGCAACGCGAATATCTGGAGCTATACTACCTCGACGATTTATCATTGGGAGAAATAGCTGAGATGCACGAAGTCAGTCGACAAGCTGTGTATGATCACATTAAGCGAGCAGAGAAGCAGCTGTTTGAATATGATCAAAAGCTTCATCTTGCAGAGCGTCATGAAAAGCGGATGACAGTACTGAATCGAATGAGCGAGCTTGTAAGTGAGCTTGCGGAGAGCGGGATAAGAGACGAGCTGAATACTTTGCTCCACCAACTGTCAGAGATGGATTAGGAGGGCTCGCATGGCGTTTGAGAGCTTAGCCAATCGGCTGCAAAACGCGTTTGACAAACTGCGCGGCAGAGGAAAGATAGACGAGACCATCGTGAATGAAGCGATGCGTGAGGTACGTCTGGCTCTGCTCGAAGCAGATGTTAACTTTAAAGTAGTAAAAGACTTCGTAGCTCGTGTCAAAGAGCGCGCAGTAGGTCAGGAAGTCATGAAAAGCCTGACGCCTGGTCAAATGGTGATCAAGATCGTGAATGAAGAGCTCGTCGCTCTCATGGGCGGCAATGCAGTCGGACTCACGATGGCACACCGACCTCCGACTGTCATTATGATGGCAGGTCTGCAAGGGGCAGGTAAGACAACCACGACCGGTAAACTAGCAAAGTATTTGCAAAAGCAAAACCGCAAGCCGCTGTTAGTGGCGGGGGACATTTATCGTCCGGCTGCGATCAAGCAGCTGCAGGTTTTGGGGGAGCAGCTCGGTGTTCCCGTCTTTACACTCGGAGATCAAGTCAGTCCTGTAGACATCGCACGTCAAGCGATTGAACATGCGAAGACAAACCATCTCGATGTCGTGTTGATCGATACCGCAGGTCGCCTGCATATTGACGAAGCGTTGATGGACGAGTTGAAGCAGATTCGCGAAGTGACGAAGCCAGATGAAATTTTGCTGGTTGTCGATGCGATGACAGGTCAAGATGCCGTCAATGTAGCAGAGAGCTTCAATAGTCAGCTGGAGCTGACTGGGGTGGTTCTTACCAAGCTCGACGGTGATACCCGAGGCGGTGCAGCGCTTTCCGTAAAAGCAGTCACTGGCAAGCCGATCAAATTTGCGGCGATGGGTGAAAAGCTGGATGCGTTAGAACCGTTTCATCCGGATCGCATGGCCTCCCGTATTCTCGGTATGGGTGACGTGCTCAGCCTGATTGAGAAAGCACAGGCATCTGTAGATGAAGAAAAGGCACGCGATATGGAACGCCAAATGCGTCAAGGGGAGTTTTCCTTCGACATGTTCCTGGATTCCATGCAGCAGCTTCGTAACCTGGGTCCTTTTGAAGACATTCTCGGCATGCTGCCAGGAATGAACAAGATGAAGGGCAAAATGAACGTGGATGAAAAGCAGATTGCCCGTGTAGAAGCAATCGCGAAATCCATGACCAAAGCAGAGCGCGCCAATCCTGATCTTCTAAACGCAAACCGTCGAAAGCGTATTGCAAATGGTAGCGGAACGAGCATTCAGGAAGTGAATCGTTTCCTCAAGCAATTCGAGGAAATGAAGAAGATGATGAAGCAATTCTCTGGCGCTGCAGACAAGATGGTCAAGAAGTCCAAGAAAAAGGGCTTTGCTGGATTACCATTCATGGGTAAAGGCGGAGGAAACAACCAAGGCGGTATGAACTTCCCCTTTAACTTCAAACCACCGTTCAAGTAAAATAGCATGATCTCTTCGCGACACTGACTTGTCAGCTGACGCGATGGTTCAGATATAGTAGCACCAACGCGAGTGTAGCTTGCGTTGATCCATACAGGAGGTGACACAACATGGCAGTTAAAATCCGTCTGAAGCGTATGGGTTCTAAGAAAGCTCCTTTCTACCGTGTAGTAGTAGCTGACTCCCGTTCCCCTCGCGATGGCCGTTTCATTGAAGAAATCGGTTACTACAATCCGGTTGCACAACCGGCAGTGGTGAAAATTGATACCGACAAAGCGGTACAATGGATCCTGAATGGTGCAGCTCCAACTGATACCGTTCGTAACCTTCTCTCCAAAGAAGGCGTACTCGCAAAAGTACACGAAACCAAATACGGCAAATAAGTCGATCATCTGGAGGTCTGATGATGAAAGCGCTAGTTGAAACGATCGCTAAAGCTCTCGTCGATCATCCGAATGAGGTTCGTGTTAACGCAGTGGATAAAGAACGCATTCTCGTCTTTGAATTGTCGGTTCATCCTGATGATATGGGGAAGATTATCGGCAAGCAAGGACGAATTGCCAAAGCACTGCGCACGGTCGTGATGGCTGCTTCCGTGGAAACGGACAAGCGTGTCACGGTTGAGATTGTTTGAGAAAAGGCTGGGAGCTTTCCCAGTCTTTTTTCTACTATCAGAGTGTATAAACATTCTAGGGAAGATAGTATAAGCGCAACTAAAGCCCTGCCTGCGCCAAAAGGCTTGTCAAAGCCTAATTTTCTAATTCTATCAAGATGTCCATGACGTTTTGCCTGTTTGGGATTGCTCTTGCGTCGAAGGGAGTGCTTTGACCTTGGTCACTATTTTTCGTACGGTACAGGTAAAAATCATCATCACTGAAGCGTCTCGGGCCGTTCTCGTCGAGCAGTACCGAACTCAGCTAAACAAGCGCAATGAAGAATGGCAGCAATGGCAGTTTCAAGCGAAGAAAATACTAGCGGATGCGAAGAAAAAATCTGCGGATACATATACACTGGCGCAAGAAAAAATTGCTCGGGAAGAACGCTTGCGCAAAGAAAAAATAGAGCATCTGACATGGCAGCTGGAACAGGCTGCAAACCTGCCTGTAGGCAGTGAGCTGGATTATCAGACCGTACAAAGCCCGGTAACAGTGAAAGTCGGCGATGTTTGGGATGAAATCATGGCAGGAACGGAAATCATGATAAAGGATGGCTGTGTGCACGAGATACGTCAGAAGACTTAGCACACACGTATGGCAAGAAATAAGGAGGTATGATTCCTTGGAACAGAAAAATTACTATGGTGTGGGTAGACTTGTAAACACTCATGGTCTGCGCGGAGAAGTTCGAGTTACTCCAACAACAGATTTCCCTGACCAACGCTTTCGCAAAGGGAATGAGCTGCTTTTGTTTCACCCAACACTGGCAGAGCCACTAAAGCTGAAAATCGCAACACGCCGCGCACACAAAGGCTTTGAGATTTTGAGCTTTCATGGATACAGCAATATTAATGACATCGAAAAGTATAAGGGCGGCGAACTGAAGATTCCGGAAGAAGCACTGATGGAGCTTGAAGAGGATGAGTTCTACATCCATCAGCTCGTAGGTTGTCTGGTTGTAACAGACGAAGGAGAAGAGCTAGGCAAGATCGTGGATGTGATGCAGCCAGGTGCCAATGACGTGTGGGTCGTCAAAGGAAAACGCGGCGAAATTTTACTGCCGTACATTGATGAGTGCATTAAAGAAGTGGATATTGAAAACAAGCGTGTCGTCTGCCATCTGATGGAAGGCTTGTTGTAGGGAGGATTTTATCGGATGCGGATTGATATTCTCACGCTTTTCCCCGAGATGTTTACCGGCGTCTTATCCAGCAGTATTTTGGGGAAAGCGAGTGAAAAGGAGATTGTGGAATTTCACGTCAGCAACTTCCGGGATTTCTCTGAAAGCAAGCATGGGACGGTAGATGATACGCCATATGGTGGTGGCGGAGGGATGGTGCTCAAGCCAGAACCTTTGTTTCGTGCCGTTGAATCCATGTCGACAGACAAAAAGCCTCGTGTTATCCTCATGTGTCCACAGGGTGTGCCTTACAATCAAAAGCTGGCTGAAGAGCTGGCGCAAGAAGAACATCTGGTCTTTATTTGTGGACATTACGAGGGATACGATGAGCGAATTCGTGAGCATCTCGTCACCGACGAAATTTCCATTGGAGATTACGTGCTGACGGGTGGAGAGCTAGCGGCGATGGTCGTAATCGACAGTGTCGCCCGTTTGCAGCCGGGAGCACTTGGAAACCAGACATCAGCTGTGGAGGATTCTTTTTCAACCGGACTCTTGGAATACCCGCACTACACGAGGCCAGCTGAATTTCGCGGATGGAAGGTTCCGGATATATTGCTCTCTGGACATCATGCGAACATTGAGAAATGGCGCTTGAAAGAATCGCTGAGACGTACGAGCATGCGCAGGCCGGATCTATTGGACAAACTGGAGCTAACCCCAGAAATGAAAAAGCTGTTGGCAGAAATTGAGCAGGAGAAAAAAATGGAGGACAAATCATAATCCCGCCTTGTGGTTTTTCGCCTACTGTGTTAATATACTTCTTGTGGCAATTTTGCCCGCTGACTAAGGCGGTCCGCTACTCGTATCTCAGTCACTTGCACTGAGCCTATTGGATAGACGAGTAAGAACGTCTGATCGGAAGGAGGGAATTCAAATGAACCAAGTAATTCGTGAATTGGAAAAAGAGCAATTGAAACAGGACATTCCTGCGTTCCGACCTGGTGACACTGTACGTGTACACGTAAAAGTTATCGAGGGTCAGCGTGAGCGTATTCAGCTGTTCGAAGGCGTTGTTATTCGCCGTCGCGGTACAGGTGTTAGCGAAACATTTACTGCTCGTAAGATTTCTTATGGCGTAGGTGTTGAGCGTACATTCCCAGTGCACACGCCTAAGATCGACAAGATCGAAATCGTGCGTCATGGTAAAGTACGTCGTGCGAAACTGTACTATCTGCGCGATCGCGTAGGTAAAGCTGCTCGCATTAAAGAAATTCGTCGATAAGCGTTTCATAACGCATGAGAAAGGGGACTGGTCTGCTAGCCAGGCCTCTTTTTTCCATTTTCCCCCGTTTTATAAAATGACAAGAATAGCAGATAGTATCAATACAGGATGGACGAGCTTGCATTAGGAGGATCGGAAACATGAGCGAAGAAGTAACCTCCAGCCGCGCCAAGAAGAAAGAGCTTTGGGAATGGTTAAAGGCGCTCGGAATAGCGATTATACTAGCGTTTCTCATCCGTACCTTCCTGTTCGCTCCTTTTATCGTAGAGGGCGAATCTATGGAAACGACATTACATAACAGTGAAAAATTAGTCGTGAATAAAGCGATTTATTATTTGCAAGATCCGAAGCCAGGGGATATCATCGTTTTCCATGCCGAACAGAAACGCGATTATATTAAAAGAGTAATCGCTGTTGCTGGAGATACAGTGGAAGTAAAGAACGACGAGCTGTATGTGAACGGCAAACTGGTAGAAGAGCCTTATCTTGCACAACATAAAGAACAAGCAAAAGCACAGGGTGAGCCTTTTTTCACCAATGATTTTCCGCCGGTTCAAATTCCGGCCGAACACATCTTCGTCATGGGAGACAATCGCCTAAACAGTCATGACAGCCGTTCCATCGGGCCAGTTGCGGTCAGTACGGTTGTTGGGCGGGCTGAGTTTACATTTTGGCCTCTGGGTGATATCCGCGTGACGAAATAAATAGCAAAGCATAGCTTCAAGGTAGGTGAGACATCATGGCGATCCAATGGTTTCCTGGCCATATGGCAAAGGCACGCCGACAAGTAACGGAGAAGCTGAAACTGATCGACGTGGTCATCGAGCTTTTGGATGCACGTCTACCGTTGTCCAGCCGAAATCCAATGATTGATGAGATTGTCAGCGAAAAACCGAGATTGATATTGCTAAACAAAGCCGACTTGGCTGATGAAAAAGCGACTGAGGAATGGATGGCGTATTTCCGCAAGCTCGGTATTCGTACGTTGCCGATTGATGCGCTCAGTGGCAAGGGCGTAGGCAAGCTTCCTGAGCTGTGCCGTGAGCTGGCTGCTGAGATGCTGGCAAAGCGCAGTGAAAAAGGCATGCAAGGCCGAGCCATTCGCATCATGATTTTGGGTATTCCAAACGTAGGGAAATCCTCGTTGATTAACAGACTTTCCAAGCGTGCTGTAGCACAGACGGGTGACAGACCTGCAGTGACGAAGGCCCAGCAATGGGTGAAGATGGGCGATACACTTGAGCTTCTGGATACACCAGGTATTCTCTGGCCCAAATTTGAGGATCAAATGGTGGGACTCAGACTTGCCGCGAGTGGAGCGATCAAGGACGAACTAATCGATTTCACCGAGGTAGCCTTGTTTGTGATTACTTATATGATGCACTACTACCCAGAACGCTTGCTGGATCGCTTCAAGCTCAAAGCACTTCCTAAGGATCGCGTCGAGATGCTCGAAGAAATCGGCAAGAAGCGAGGATGCCTCATTTCAGGTGGAAATATCGATTACGATAAGGCAGCAGAAATATTCTTGCGTGAGCTGCGCTCTGGCAAGCTTGGGACAGTTTCCTTGGAACGTCCAATCGATTGGGAGATGGATGAGCCGATTGGTAAGCCGGTATCCTTTCCTGAATGAGATGAAGTAAGTCAGTTAAAAACCTGTCTATCGACAATGCGGTAGGCGGGTTTTTTTAACTTATAGAAATTTATAAGCCTGATGCTTATGAATTCCGGAGCGCATATAAACTTTCCGCTAAAACGCGGTCACTCCTCTCTGAGGATGCCTCGCGATAGAGGTTTTTTTACATAGCAAAGGAGAAAGATGTCAATGAATCTGGCTGACATGTCGATAAAAGAAATACGGTTAACAATCGAAAAAATGGACGAAGTACCCAAAGATTTTTTACAATTGTTAAAAGAGGATCAACGGGCAGGCGTACAGGCAATGGCTCGTCAGCAGGAAGCGGCAATCGCTCGCCAAGAAAAGCTGGCAGCCATGTGGAAGGAAATGACTCTCTATGAGCGCGCGTTACGTGAGAAAGGCCATGTCTATTTGATTGGTGTAGACGAGGTCGGCAGAGGCCCTTTGGCTGGACCAGTTGTAGCGTGCGCCGTATGCCTTCCTGAGGATTTTTATTTACCAGGCTTAAATGATTCCAAAAAAATTCCAGTGGCGACTCGTGAGGCCTTTTACGAGGTAATTGTGCGTGATGCACTGGCTGTTGGAATCGGACTTGTTGATGCGGCACGAATTGATGAAATTAACATTTTGCAAGCGACGAAAGAAGCGATGAAAAATGCAATCGATAATTGTGACTTGAACCCGGATGCTTGTTTGATTGACGCTGTGCAGCTCACCGGCCTAAGCTGTGAGCAAGTACCCATCATAGGCGGTGATGCTAAAAGCGTCTCGATTGCAGCCGCATCGATTGTAGCAAAGGTCACAAGAGACCGCATGATGGCAAATTACGCCAAGGAATATCCAGAGTATGGCTTCGAGAAACACGCAGGCTATGGCACTGCAGAGCATTTGTCAGCGATCGCGCGATTTGGACCAACGCCGATTCATCGAAGAACATTTACAGGTGTAAAGGAGCAGGCATAATGCTCAACGAGATTTTTACGTCGTAAAGGAGGAGGTTTCCCATGTTTTCCCCTTCGCAATTGATTCAATCCGTCATGCAGCGATCTGCCATACAAACGCCAAAGCCAGTAGAGCTTACCCCGGGCCAAGTATTTAAAGGGACTGTCATTAAGCAGTACCCGGACAATATGGCTCTTGTTCAAATTGGCGGGCTGCAGGTCCAGGCAAAAATGGAAGCAAAGCTTGAGCCTGGACAAAAAGCATGGTTGCAGGTTCAGCCGTCGACTGATGTCGTGACCTTAAAGGTTTTGGAAACAACACCAGAAGGGGCTGGCAAAGAGGCAACGCTGGAGGGCTTGATGCGGTCATTAGGGCTTCCTGAAACAAAAGAGGGCAGGGCAATTGTTACTGCTCTTTTGAATGCCAATTTGCCTGTAAACAAGGGAACGGTGCAAGCATTTATGGCGGTAGCGCAGCGTCTCGGGATGGACGATGCTACGCTAGAGGCATTCATGCTCGCTGCAAAGCGTAATCTTCCTCTCACGCCAGATTCAGTGGCAGGACTTAAAACATTTATGTCTGCGAAGCCGATCGACCAGGTGATTCAACATTTTCGGCAGCAAGCCTCTCTCTTTTTGGATAATGACGGTCCAGCTAAGCCGCACGCTGGTGGATCTTTCCGAAATGATCAGGCAACGGTCATGAACAATGATCTTCGGCAGGTCGTTAGTCAGTTAAAAGAGAGGCTGGCTGCGCTCCCTGTACTGGTTTCAGGACAGAGTGAGACCAACGTAGCAGAACAGACACAGCCGATCAACAGGTCGAATGTGCCGCCCCCTCCTGGTCAGAATGCAGTCACAACAGGAACGGGAAACACGCTGCCTGCTACGAGCAATCAAGCGACAGCAGGAGTTGTTCCAGGAAATCCGTTGTCAGGGGTAGCGAAGGAGCCAGTAGCAGGTAATCAACAAATCCAGGCAAAGGCTAATGATACACTGCAACAAAATGTGCAAGCTGGACCTTCTGCCAGTAGTCCTGCTCCTGGAAGTGCGTTTGGCCAAGGGATGGCAGGGAGAGGGTCTACAGGGTCAGAACAGGTGAATCAACCGCTGACAAATGTTAGCGGTACGCGTCCGAGCCAGGAGCCACAGCAGGCGTTAGGTATGCGGAATGCTGAATCGATAAAGCCAGTCATCCCTGAAACGGTAAAAGCAAATGTGCCTGTTCAAGGAAATGGTTCACCAGCAGCGCCACCAGCTCCTGCGGCAGGGGCGTCTTCGAATCCGATTACTGAGCTGTTTCGCCAGCTGGGTTTGGGACACGAACGAGGAATCATGGCACAGACACTTTCTGGAGGGGCTCTAGAAGCTGGAGTTCACAAGCAGCTGGAATCGGTGAAGTCCTTATTGCTCCAAATCTCCCAGGCACCACCTCAAAGCGTCCCGCATGCATTGAGAGAAGCAGCGGATCAATTGCTGCAGCAGGTCACTGGACAACAGCTCATGATGCTTCAACCGTCAAACCAGACCTTGTCTCAACTCGTTATGCAGATACCAATACGCACTGATCAAGGCGATGATACTGCCTTTGTACAGATTGAATCGAAGAAAAAAGATGGCGGCCAAGTAGACGCTGAGAATTGTCGCTTGTTTTTCCATCTGGAGCTGAAATCGATGGGGACAACCATGATTGATGTAAGCATCGTCAATCGGATCGTCAATCTTCAGATTTTCAATGATGCTCCGTGGGTAGAGCCTATGATCTCGGGGATGAAGGACAGCTTTGCGGTGCAGCTACAAGATGTGGGATATCATCTGTCTGCCATGCGCGTGCAGCCAGTCCCGGATGAGCGCAGCCGAATCGCCGGTCAATCTGGGGCGAAACGGACAGCACTCACCGACTATAAAGGAGTGGACCTGCGCGTATGAGTCACCCAATCACTCCAGAAGAAAAGCGAATACAGGCTGTTGCCCTCAAGTATCAGGCTGGTACGATGGATGCGCCAACAGTTGTAGCGAAAGGAAAAGGATACGTCGCTGAAAACATGCTCAAAACCGCAAAAGAACATGCGATTCCGATTCAGGAAGATCCATCGCTCGTTGAAGTACTGGGTAAGCTCGATTTGGACCAGCAAATTCCACCAGAGCTCTATCAGGTAGTCGCCGAGATTCTTGCCTTTGTATATCGTTTGGACAAAGGAGGCGGTAAAGGGTGACTGATCAACGACGCGCTCTCGGACAAAAAGGCGAGCAAATGGCTGAACAATTTTTGGAGCAAAAAGGCTATGAAATCATCAGTCGCAATGTCCGCACGAGGCGAGGAGAAATTGACTTGATTGCGATGGATGGCTCCGCTCTTGTATTTGTTGAGGTTCGGACGAGAGCGAGTCATGCATTTGGAACTGCGCTTGAATCAGTGACTTGGAGAAAGAGGCAGAAATTGCGGGAGCTCGCCATGGAATATTTACAGTCACGGGAAGGGTTTGTACCTTCCTTTCGCTTTGATGTCATTGCTGTAGAGTACACGGATCGGGGTACAGACGAGGAAACGTTTCGAATTCAGCATGTTGAACATGCGTTTTAGCCAGCTTTTTCTATGCGATGTAAATAACGCTTTCCTTGAAAAAAGGGCGCAGGCGTATTTGTTTATTGGGGATATGTCTACAGCAACCGCCTTGCAAGCGGCGTATGATGTACTGTACTCGACGCGATGAAACTCCTCCAAGCACCAACATTCGCCTTCTGGCAGTTGCCAGGAGGCTTTTTTTTGTTTGAGAGGTTTTCTTATCGCTAACCCGCTTCAAAACATTTGCCGATAATAAAAACAAATGTTTTTCAAAAAAACTTGGATTTCCATGTGACATTTTTCCATTTCGTTCGTCAAAGTTAGTATAGGAATCTATTTGGAGGTAATTATGAAGAAAAATATGTTAATGAAAAACGTCACTTTGGCGGTTGCGACTATTTTCACTGTACAGTTTTCTGCCACAGGATTTGCGTCTGCACAGACTGTGAATCCGATCACAGTAGGAGCTTCCGGTATTGTTGCAAAAGCTTATTCGGAAGGACTTCAAACAGAGTATTCAGAGATAAAGCTATCGTCAGGAGATTCTGAGACAATCAAGCTCACGTATAACGGTCGAACCCTCGACAACTCACGAGCAGATTGGGATACCACTGATTCTTCTATTGCTCATGTAAGGAACGGTGAGATTACAGGGAAGAACGCAGGTACTGCTTATATCATCGCGTCCTATGACGATGACTTTGTGTATATTATTGTCAATGTTTCAAAAGATGGAAGCCTGAAGGCAGATATCGATAGCATCTCGCTGAAAAAAGGCGATGACAAGACAATTACGTTAAAATATAACAACAAAACCATTTCTGGCTACGACGCAACATGGACGACGTCCAATACAGCTGTAGCAACGGTCAGAAATGGTGTCATTACAGCTAAAGCTTCCGGTACGGCAACCATTACTGCAAAGTACAACGGTCAATCTGTGAAGATTACAGTGAAAGTGAATGCTGCTTCTACAGATGGTTTGAAAGCAAGTGATACAAAACTCTCTTTAAGCTCTGGTGATAAAGAAACCATTACCTTAACGTATGAGGGAGATAAGATTGCAGGGTCAAAAGCAACCTGGAAAACGTACAATACGGCAGTTGCTACTGTAAACGATGGAGTAATTACTGCAAAAAATAAAGGAACAACCAAGATCAGAGCTGAGTACAAAGGCTCCAAGGTCGATATTGAAGTAACCGTTGATGGTTCTGATACCAAGAGTAAGCTAAAAGCGGATGAGACCAAAGTCAGCTTGAAAAAAGGCAAAAAAGAAACAATCTTTCTAACCTATGACGGCAGCAGCATCTCCGGATCAAAAGCGACATGGAAAACGTCTAATTCATCGGTTGCAACAGTAGATGATGGAGTAATTACAGCTAAAGGTAAAGGGACAGCAACAATCACTGCAACGTATAAATCAGAATCCGTAAAAATTGAGGTAAAAGTCGATACGACAGACTCCTCTGACGGGCTCGAAGCAGATGAGACCAAGATTAACCTGAAAAAAGGGAAAAAAGAAACGATCCGTCTCACCTATAATGGCAGCAGCATCTCTGGATCAAAAGCGACATGGAAAACGTCCAAGTCTTCAGTTGCAACAGTAGATGACGGAGTAATTACAGCCAAAGACAAAGGTACAGCAACAATTACCGCATCGTATAAATCTGAAACGGTAAAAATCGAGGTCAGAGTCGATTCAACTGGTTCTTCCGACTCTCTTGAGGCATCCAAGAGCAAGCTGAACATGAGCAAGGGCGATAAAGAAACAATCAAACTGACCTACGATGGCCGCTCTATTTCTAATTCAAAAGCTTCCTGGAGCACATCTAAATCTTCTGTTGCAAATGTTAATGATGATGGAGTAATTGCAGCAAAAGCGAAAGGTACAGCGACTATTACAGCCAAGTACAAAGGCGAAAAGGTTGAAATTGAGGTCAATGTAGATGGCAAAGGTTCGAGCTCAGATGGTTTGGAAGCTGATGTGACCAGCCTGACACTCAGTAAAGGGGACAGAGAAACGATCGAGCTCCTCTACAACAACAAATCAGTCCCAGGTTCCAAGGCTGAATGGAGCTCTTCCAAAACCTCTGTAGCAACTGTAAATGAAAATGGTCGTGTAACTGCAAAAGGTAAAGGTACAGCGACAATCACTGCTGAGTACAAAGGTGAAAAAGTAAAAATTAAAGTAACGGTAGAATAACACAATCATCAAGAGCGAGAAGCCCATCGAATCATGACCAAGCGATTCGATGGGCTTCTTTTTTCAACGTATAGAAATTTATAAGCGTGATGCTTATGAATTCCGGAGCGCATGAAAACTTTCCGCTAAACGCGGTCGCTCCACTTTGAGGAAGCCTCGATAGAGGTTTTCTTATGATGTTGTCCAGAGAGTTACGATATGGTCAAAATGAAAGCTTCACGATAAAGTAGGGGAGGTACAGGTGAATCCTCGCAAGAAAGAAGGGCAGCCTATGGTTTTTTATCTCATCTCTATTTTGGTGATCATCGCAGATCAGCTATCTAAATATTTGATCCGTCTATATCTCCCTGTTGGAGAGACCATGTATGTATGGGGCATTTTGCTTGAGCACTACGAAAATGCAGGAATGGCATTCAGCTTGTTCCAGGGTTATGCTCGTTTGTTCGCCGTAGCGGCTGTGCTTTTTGTAATAGCCGTTTTTTATTATCGGAAGAAGACAGAAGAAAAACGCTTCATAATGGAATTGGGTCTTGGTTTTCTGGTAGGAGGTGCAGTCGGGAATGCGATCGATCGGATTTTATTTGGACGAGTTACCGATTTTTTAGTGTCATCCTCCGGCAATGGCATCCTGAACTTTGCGGATCATGCGATTAATATTGGCATTGTGCTCTTGTTTTTGGATGCTGGTGCTGGTTTTGTAAAACGGTTTAAGGGTAAGCGAGCTAAGGTATGAATCTTGGAAGTTTCCCATCCGGGATGTCTACCTAGCATACCACCCGATTGATTACCTATAAAGGGTTCTTGTTCAGGTTTAGATGCTCGTGCAAGTAATATAGTGGTGGTACCGACTGAACCGGGCGGAGATACAACTACCCACCGTATATTTTGTTCTGGCTGATAACTGTCTTCAACGAGTGTAAAATTTAGCTTTTTAGTATAAAACTCAATCGCCTCATCATAATCTTTTACAACTAGAGCGATATGTACTATTGATTGAAGCATAAACCCTCCTATTTCATTTTTTACATAACAAGACTGAATATTTATTTTACGTCTAACTCAACTCACAGCTAAAAGCTTGAATAAATCGGACAAAGCAAAATATCACGAACGATTACGCCAAGGCCAAGCTAAGTCGAGCAGGGAAGAGATTGCAATTCCCGCTGTATAGCGCAGAAGGTCCGCCGTCAAAAAGCCTTTTCCTAAAACCAACGCCCCAAGGGCTGTCTCCCGGATGGAATTGATCCAATCGGCCTGATACAATTGGCTACCTTCGACCGCAAAGCAAAACACTAGGCTGCACCACATCGCGTATGAAATCGTTTTATGCGCAAAACAAGTTCGAAAGCCAAAGTAGATCATGCAAGCCCATAATGCATCGCCAAAATGCTCAGCTACAAAGCTAGGCAACATATCGGTGAACGCTCTGGACCCTAAACACAAAGCCATGGCAGCAAAAACGGCTAAGATATAGGCGACTCTGACTCTCCATTGACACGCAGAACGCTCGTTACATGTGCTCATAGGTATCGTCCGGTAGCACTTCTATTCGGCTTTGTGTATACACTACCAATCTTTCTCAATTCAAATGGTGGTAGGGACATGAGTTTTTCTAATTTTTGCGAGAAGGGGATCAGTTCTAGATCACTGTAAAAGGAAATTTTCTCAAAAATTCGCATGACGAAACCCTCACTCTTTTTGATAAATAAGCAGTTCGTTGTCATGAATGGTCCAATTGTGTAGAACAGATCTCCAGTTCATGGTTTGGTTCGGCAAATATTTCTCAAGATCGTCTAGGATTTGCTCCCAGTACACTACGCTGTCGCTGATTTCTACCGTCTCCCCGTAAGTGAGGTCAAAAGCCAGATATCCGAGGACGGACTCAATGCAATCGATTTGATAATAGGAAACAGTTTGTATGTCTTCCCATTCGATTACGATGTCCTCTTCATTGTCATGTCTTACTGCTAAATGATCTCTAAATATGGAAAGGATCATAAAAACACTTCCTACGATTTTTTTCTGCTTCCTTCCTTATTCTACTATGGATACGATAGGGTATTAGTCAAAAAAAGTGTGAACAGAGGTGTTTTTGTGATCGTTTTGTCTGAGCAAGCACAAACAATTTTAGCCAACACCGGCTGGTATGAGGGACGGAACATTGAAGTCACTGGGACCGTCACATTTTTAGAAGCAAAGGGCTGTATTGTGACTAGAAATAAGGAGAATGGGGAGGGTTATGATGATTGTTGGAAAATGGTTAACAAGATAATGCGGCAAGGGTGCTACTGTAATGTTCCTATCTGGAGGCTGTGGAAAAAATGGACATTGAGTTTGAAGCCAAAGTATGCAAAATTGGATTAACTATAGGATTCCTTTCTAGAGCAAATATTGTTGCTTGGGCAGATAACGTAATTGATCTTTTAGAGGTAAAAGATATTCCGGAGACGGTGTTTGACCTTTCTATGGTAAGAAAAGAGGAGGACATTCCTTATTTACTATCCAAGCTTATCACTGATAAAGAAGAGGAAAAATCCTTACAAACAATCGTTGGCATGATTAACTTCAGTTACAAAAGTAAGCAATATACGCTATATGAGACATGTGAACTTCTCTATCGATTATCAACTTACGTGGATTTTGAACATGAATGGAGGAGTTTTCTTTATGCGATTACGGGAAACCTTGAGCTTGCTCTAGATGGATATGGGGATGTAGATTCTTCAAGGAAAGAAATAGAAATGTTTTTAGCCAAGCATGAAGAGTATTCAGCATTGTTCGATTTGGTTTAGTACCGAATCAACCACTAGTTACAGAGTTTACACCGAGAAAAGAGCATATTCTTTTGGATGTTTCCCCGGTGCTTACCCCAGCGGATCTTCATATGATTTTGAAAAGACAGCTGGATTTACCAGATGTGTACGGGATGAATTGGAATGCATTTTGGGATGCAATTACCGGTATGGTCAAATTGCCGAAGAAAATAACAATAACGGGATGGAGTGTGCTGCTTGAACGCATTCCAGAAGAGGCAAAGACCCTAGCTAGACTTCTAAACGATTATTCCTTACGTTATACGACAGATGATTTCACAGTAGCGTATGAAGAAAAAAGCGAGACATCTTCCTAATTGAGGATGTCTCGTTGTCGTTTCGAATTCTCTTATTTAACAAAATACATCAATACCACCTTGTCTACTCATAAATCTTCCCCATGTATAAGATGGCAGCAAATGACTTCCATTCGGGCTGCTCCGCCAAAAAACCTATATCCATAGTATCCTCCATCCAAGATTCCATTGCCTCCAGAAAACCGTCTAGTGTTTGGTTTTCCCATTCATCAGGATTAACAAGAAGATCGTGTCGCAATGCCTTAATGAATTGTATCAGATCATTTTTGGAATCAACATTATTGCATTTCTCAAAAAGGTCCATAAGTAAGATTTCTCCTCCGTTCATGAAGATTAAGAAGCATTTAGTGTATAGCTATCTTCAAGCAAAGAAAATAAATCATTTCTTCATTGTCGACTGCAAGATAAGCTCCTATTTTATAGCCACATGTCAAACCAGGAGTCTTCTGTAAGTTTTAAACGAAAATGAGCAGCTCGTGCAAGTAAATTTTTGTAGTAACGTTTCTTCCCTCTAAATTTCTTCAAGTTAACCTCCTCCAATAAAACTTGCCCACCCCCGCTATCTTTTCCTACCCTATGAAAAAAGGGGGAAGAGACGATATGTACGCATCCAGTTACTCCGGAACGGTATTTGGCATAGATGGTATGGTCGTTACAGTAGAAACAGATATCGCCAATGGTCTACCCCAGTTTGATTTGGTCGGTCTCGGTGGTTCTGCTGTAAAAGAAGCGAGAGACCGTGTCCGTGCAGCCCTGCGCAATGCAGGCTTTGATTACCCTATGCAACGTATCACGGTAAACCTGGCTCCCGCAGATCAACGCAAGGAAGGCTCAGGCTTTGACCTTGCTATTGCTTTTGGCATTCTCCTCGCATCCAAGCAAATTCCCCCGCGATCAGAAAGAGTACTAATCTTAGGTGAACTCGCTTTGGATGGCAGCTTGCGACCAGTTACTGGCGTGCTACCAATCCTGCTGGAAGCAAAAGCTGGGGGCTTTACCCATGTGATCCTTCCTAAGCAAAACGCTGCCGAAGCTAGACTCGTGGACGTACTTGTGTTACCAGCCACCTCGGTGAAAGAAGCGGTACAGTATTGGACAAACGGACTCGTGCCTCAGAATGTGGAAGAACCTAGCGCGGTAAACCTACCACGATCCCAAAAACAAAGCAACACCGCAGATTTCGCGGATGTATACGGACAGCATTTTGTAAAACGCGGGTTAGAAATTGCTGCCGCCGGCTTTCACAACGTAATACTAGTCGGCCCTCCAGGCTCTGGAAAAACACTGTTGGCCACATGCTTGCCGAGCATCATGCCACAGATGACAACAGAAGAGTCCTATGAAGTAACGAAAATATACAGCATTGCCGGACACTTAACAAGAGCGGGCGGACTGATTGAGGAACGCCCATTCCGCTCTCCACACCACACGATAACAGCGACGGCACTGATCGGTGGCGGCCCTCAAATCCCGCGACCAGGGGAGTGCAGCTTGTCCCACGGCGGGATTCTCTTTTTAGACGAGATGCCAGAGTTTTCGCGTCATGTGCTCGAGGTATTGCGTCAGCCGATCGAGGCAGGGATCGTTACGATTGGGCGAGCGAAGCAAGTGTTTACGTTCCCCTCTCGCTTTCTGCTTATTGGATCGTGCAATCCTTGTCCTTGTGGATTCTTCGCTACCAGAGATCAACAAGCCTGCTCATGCACTCCTCAACAAATCCACAAATATCGCTCCAAGCTCTCAGGCCCACTTCTCGATCGTATCGACCTGCACCTCGAAGTACCGCGGGTTCCCGTAAATCTGCTACACAAACGTATTGCCGAGGAATCCTCCGAGATCATTCGGGGACGGGTAGAACAAGCCAGGAACATCCAATGGCAGCGGTATCGATACCGAACCAGCTGTCCGTTTAACAGTGTGATGAATGGCGATGAGCTTCGGCGGTATGCCCGTTTAGATAAAGAAGGGCAGGAAATGCTGCAGCTTGCATTTGAGACTTTGGGCTTAAGTGCACGAGCGTACGATAGAATCGTAAAGGTAGCCAGAACGATCGCTGATTTGGAGGGGGCGGATGCCATTGCGGCTGAGCATGTCGCAGAAGCTATTCGCTATCGAGCTTTGGATAGGGCGCTCACCTTTTAGCGCAAGCCTGTTTAAATAAGCAGTATCACGCTATTGTCACCGCGTAAAAATGTTCATGGGCGCAATCCCTTTCATCCCAAGGGCGACAATACTTCAGTTTTCAGTACGATTGAGGTAACGCCTGTGCGCAATGGCTGAAAAGTAAAGATCTGCTGACCACTTTGGCCGATTCGAGGTGTGGGAGAGGTGGGGGTGTAGTGAGTCGAAACAAGCTCCAGAAATTTCGCATCTAGTGGATTCGATAAAAGCCATTGATATCCGGTAGATAGATTTGCCTCAAGTGACAAGGAAAAAGAATGACTGGGTGATACATGTATCGAAGAGGTAGAAACAATCGACATGGATCATCGTCCTCTTTTCGTAAAAGTTAATCGCCCACCAGATTCTTCTACATATACTATACGTAAGTGCGGGTCATTTGGTTCTTATTGTGAACGAGTATACAGGGAATAACAGTAAGATATTTTTGAATTTTTCACTAATTAATGGTAGTGATAATCATGTGTCAAACTTCCAATTTTTTATGATGAATTAGTATGATATGGAAAGGAATTTGCAAAAAATTAGCGAATGAATAGGGATAAAGGCATAAAATGTCGACGAAAACTCAAAAAAGAGTAATCAATTTTACCTAAAAACCAATGAGAAAAAACAATTAGTACGTCTCGTATGGTTATTTTTTCAAAAACGCGTGTTGGGTTTTCCAGCACTCTCCATGGGGCAGGCAGCGATAAGTTGCTCCTCATTAATTGGGAGAAGCTTTTTCTTTGTGTTCATCAATCGCTAGGAAAGGGAAAGGAAAACTGATGGAGAGCATTGCGGAGCTATTTGAAAAAAGAGAATACTATCACGCATTTCAGCCGATTTGCCATCTCCCCGAAAGACAGAGAATCGGGTATGAGGTATTGCTGAGAAGTAAGGCAGGGATTAATCCAGAGTCCTTATTTCAGCTGGCAAAGGAAAGCAGGAAATTACCAGAACTCGACACGCAATCGCTGTACTATGCCCTTTCTACCTTTTTTCATCAGTCAACTAAAAATGAAAGGGATCTGTTGTTCGTCAACATATTTCCATCGACAATTACAGACGCATCCTTTCCTCTCTTTATTGAAGAAGTCAGCCGCGAGTATTATCCCTTTATTGGCCAGATCGTTTTGGAAATAAACGAATCGATCATGGAAGGCGAGATCTGGCACGATCCCATCTTCAAAGAGAGAATTTCTGACTTGAAAGAAAGAGGTTTTTTGATTGCGCTAGACGATGTGGGTGAAGGAATGAACACGTTTCGCAAAATTGTTGATATATCACCTGATTACATTAAAATTGATCGTTTTTTCTCTCACGAATTGTCCACTTCTACGGATAAACAGGAAACGGTAAAACTGTTTGTGGAATTTTGCCAAAATGATTCACAGCTTATTCTTGAAGGCGTAGAAGAGGAAGAGGATTTTGTTTGTGCTTCTTTACTTGGTGTCGTAATCGGTCAGGGGTACCTGTTTGGGAAGCCAGGTAGCTTGTTGGACGATTAAGAAGCAAGTGTTGAATGTGGAGGTATACATATGAGCAGTGAAAAAAATGTTTATTCTAGGAAGGCAACCCTTTCTCTTAAAATATCCGAATTTGAAGTTCCACCTATGCAAGACATGCTCATTATTGGACGAAAAGCTCCGATAGGTCCGGAAGCGGTCAGAAGAATGGCCGAAGCCCTCTCCCCGGAGCAATTTACGCTAATTAAAATGGATCATCCAAAGATTGAGGCGGTCTTGCTTCGAAATACTCTTTTGCAGATGCTGGATGAGAAATTGCTCATGAAAATTGTGCTTGAGGAATCAGAACGCATGATCAGTGATTCAATGGTTCTTCGATCTGAGCTGAAAATAGCGGTTTCCATTCAACGTGAGGTGGATCTGCTATGACAATCTCCGAAATCATGACAACATCCATTAGCACGATTACCTCTGGCAAAAGTGTTTCTTATGCGGCGGAGCAGATGAATGAAGATAATACGCGCTGGTTAGTTGTCATAGATCACGGAGTCGTTATGGGGGTAGTTACCTCCCGCGATGTCTTGTCCGCGCATCCAAATCGAATCGTAGCAGATGCGATGAGTGGGTATCCGAGTCGTTTTTCAGCAGATCTAAATGTATGGGAAGCGCATTCCTATTTACAGGAGAACAATGGCGAGGTCGCTCTCATCATGGATGGAGAGCGGTTAATAGGAGTGCTTACCAAAGAAGCTGTTCGGGTGAAAATTGCTGAATTCATTGATCCGTTAACAGGGCTATACGAAGCCCCGTATATTCAGTATGTCGGTGAGCAGTTTTTAAAGGAAAACATCCCTTTTCATTTGCTTTTCATCGACCTAAATGATTTTGGTCAGATCAACAAAAAGCATGGCCACCCTTTTGGTGATGATGTTATTCGAAGATACTCCTCCGTCCTTGCTTCATTCGCGGCTGAGAAAGGTGACCATTTATGTCGATATGCGGGGGATGAATTCGTCATGATTTCAACAGCGGACGAGGATCAGGTACAAAAAGGGATTGCATTACTGACGCAACCCACCCATATACGAAACGTCAGGATTTCCGCTGCTGTCGGCCATGTAAATGGGTATGAGGAGCCGGATTTTTTTTCATACTCCCTGCGAGATTTAATGGAAAAAGCGAGTCTGGAATCCTCAGCGGCAAAAATACAAAATGATTATCCTACATTTACTACATAAATCTTACATCAGTGCTTCGGACAGGAATAGGTGCATGTCTTCATGCATACACTGATTGCTGAGAATACGAGATGTGTGTAAAAGTCTAGTGCAACCTGTAGCTTCTTCAGTCGTAATACTTATGGAAAAGAACAACTTGAAGTACGGGAGGCTAACAAATGATCGTTACAACAACTAGCACATTGCAAGGCAAAGAGATTGAAGAATATCTCGATATTGTCAGTGGAGAAGTCATTATGGGCGCAAACGTTGTACGTGATTTTCTCGCAGGAATTACGGACATTATCGGGGGACGAAGTGGTACGTACGAGAGCAAGCTCGCAGAAGGGCGTGAGATGGCTATTCGTGAAATGAAAGAAAAAGCCCGTTCCATTGGGGCGAATGCCATTGTAGGTGTAGATTTGGATTTTGAAACCTTGCGCGAGGGCATGATGATGGTCATTGCGACGGGTACAGCTGTACGTGTAAAGTAAGCCGGGTATATCCGGCTTTCTTTTTTTACTATCGGAAAGTTTAAAATTCTAAGGAAGATAGTATAGTCGCAACTAAGGCCCTGCCTGCGCCAAAAGGCTTGGCAAAGCCAAGTTTTCTAATGTACAAGCAGAAAATAATGCTAATATATGTATAGTGAACCATAAGTAAAGTGAGCCTGATCAAGCAACTTTTGCTTTGATTCATTCTGGTTCGCAAGTGCATGAAAGCAGGGTGTTCTGGTGTCCAAGGTGGAAATTGCTTTATCGAAATTTATTATAAATACAAATTCAAAGCCGAGTGAAATTGCTGGATTTAATGCCGTATACCACATTACTCTTCACGGCAAAGAGGCTGGTGAATTTGAAGTTAGATTCGCCAATGATCGTGCTTCTTATCAAAGAGGTTTTACTCTTGAAGCAGGATGCAGAGTCGAGATATCAGAAGATGATCTCCTAAAATGGTTGAACGGACAATTAAATCCGGCTGCTTCTATCCTTACAGGAAAATTAAAAATTCAAGGGGATATGTTATTTTCTATCAAGCTCCAGACGCTTCTGCATACCTTTCAAATATAGACTTTTTGGGAAGAAGCGATCGATAATGTAGACGGAATATATGGCTGAGAAGGAATGGCTACATGTTCCATAAGACCCATCATTATTTAGAAATAACTAGTCAATTCCTAAAGGGTTGCGTTAAAATATGACCAATGAATGACAAGTGACTAAATCAAAAGAACGAGGGGAATCATGCGCCATATTTGTTCATTTGTAGCTATCGTAACTCACCTGGAAGAACAATCTGTGCGTTTTGACTTTTACCAAGAGAGCCGAAGGTCTAAAACCGTACGAGAGCTTTTAAAACAGCGGGCAACCTTACCGCGCCATTATTTTGATTATTTATTTCATTCAGGGGTACTAGAAGTCGAGAGTGATCCGCCGTATCAACCGATTGCGGCCAAGCCTGCAGCGATTGGGATGAACATCCGATCCTTAGGAACGAACATGGTTTTTGATATGTGCTTTGCCCCGCAAACGTATAAGCTATGGCAAAATACAGATGCAGTTCTGGAAGATATTTCCTTGCCGGCAGACCTTTTCGAAGAGTACGTCTATCGATTGGGAGCCATTAGCCGATTTCGTTATCTTGGACGTGTCGATGATCCACTTGTAGCCACGCAGCTGGGCGAAAATGACATGATTGAATTCAAGCGTGATTTCTTGTTATCCAAAACAGGCATTATCAAGTCGATTGTGGCATTTGCCAATTCCAATAATGGAAATTTGTTTCTCGGTATAACCGACGAAGGAAGTATTTGCGGTGTAGACCATGAAGTTGAACATTACGGCGATCCGGATAAGTATATCCTGGCTATCACTCAATACATACAGGATAAAACGCTGCCATTCCTTACGCCATTTCCTAAAATTTCCTTGCAAAAAGTACAAGGGAAATATGTTGTCGCCATCTTTGTAGAGGTTGCATCCGAATTGATTTGCGGATTGGACAAGAACGGGGAAAAGTACGTGGTTATACGCACGAACAATCGCTCGGTCGTGGTCAAGGACCCTCATCAAATAGGAGAAATCTACGTAAAACGAAAGCTGGGCAGTGAAATTAGCCGTCGATTGGGGCTTCTGTAGCATAATCGTGATTGGATTGCATACACGAAGGAGGTTGCTGCATGAAATCGTCTTTACGTGCCTATCTGCTTAGTATTTTGGTGGCAAGCATGGTAATGACTGGATGCGCGCAAGGAAGCAAAGTTACTGAAAGTGACATGAGAGATCGGATGGAAACAGAGCTGGGAGGCGTTGAAAAAGTAACGGTCATGTCCACGGATGGACAGGAGGTTGTGCTCGATTTGCCTGTTTTCCTCAAGGAACTGCCCACACAAGGACAGGATCTGCAGCTATCGACGGAACCGCTCAAGCAAGAGGATGTGCGATTTACCCTCGTGTTATATCGAAAGCAACTGGCCCCACTGGTTGTGACGGTGGGAGAAAAAGCGAGCCAGTTTGGAGAAAGTACCTATCGCGGGAATGGTGCCATTTATTTTTATCAGTGGGTTCATAAGCAAACGGGAAAAGGGCTGCTCGCTCAAAAGTTCGATAACGCGCTGCTGTCGGCTGATGACCTTTCCAAAACGATTGTGCTCGCAGGAACCGAACTTGATCAAATCAGAAATGTTTTAAATACCGCCGTTCCCGAAACCGAAAAAAATCCAATGCAGTATCCGCTATTTCCGACTTACAAAATTCGTGTTGATTCGACACAAAAACCACTTGAGGTAACTGTACTGACACCTACACTGATCTCGGTACCTTTTGGTAGAGAAAAACATCTTTTTCATGTAGATGGCCAATTGTTTTCGCGAATGACGACATGGCTCCCGCCTAGCGAGACAGAGGAGCAATCGCTGGAGAGACTGTTTAAGACAACGCGTATACGCTTGACTGCAACAGGCGAAATGATGGGAGAAAACCGCGAGCTGGATGTCACGCAAACCACCGTTGAGCAAGGAATCGCTCATCAAACCGTGCGTTTCCTGCAAAAAGGAACATTACTGGAGAAGTCGCCAGAGGTTCCTGGAAAAGAACAATTTCAACTGCAATTTTTGGTAAATGGTTCAGAGCGGTCCGTTGTCTTTTATCCACGCTATTTTAAGCTGGATCAATCATGGTATGCTCACAATGAACTGACTCAAAACGTGTGGAAATTGTTTGAAAACCTTCGAAAGTAAGTGTTTTCATTGATGAATTTTGTCGTTAATGGTCAGGATAAAGACAACATATCACTACCACTTTTGCATTTTTTGTCGTAGAATAGTAACGTTGCACTGATAGTGGTGCTTTCAGACTGGGGGAGACGAGAAGTCTTCATACCGGTCTAAAAGCCTGCCGATCTTTATCTGCCATAGGAGGATGGAGAATGAACATTCATGAGTATCAAGGTAAAGAGATACTTAAGCAGTACGGTGTAAAAGTTCCTGAAGGACGCGTAGCTTTCACAGTTGAAGAAGCTGTAGAAGCAGCAAAAGAACTTGGCACTCAAGTAAACGTAGTAAAAGCGCAAATTCACGCTGGTGGCCGTGGTAAGGCTGGCGGGGTAAAAGTCGCAAAAAATCTGGATGAAGTTCGTACATATGCCAGTGAAATTCTTGGCAAAGTACTCGTTACTCATCAAACAGGACCAGAAGGCAAAGAAGTGAAACGTCTTCTGATCGAGCAAGGCTGCGACATCAAAAAAGAATACTACGTAGGTGTAGTAGTTGACCGCGCAACTGGAAGCGTCGTAATGATGGCTTCTGAAGAGGGCGGTATGGACATCGAGGAAGTAGCAGCAAACACTCCAGAAAAAATCTTCAAAGAAGTAGTTGATCCAGTAACTGGTCTGAACGGCTTCCAAGCTCGTCGCTTGGCTTATGCGATCAATATTCCAAAAGAACTCATTAACAAAGCGGCCAAGTTCATGATGAGCTTGTACCAAGCTTTTGTTGATAAAGATGCTTCCATCGCTGAGATCAACCCGTTGGTTGTAACTGGCGACGGCGAAGTAATGGCACTCGATGCGAAATTGAACTTCGACAGCAACGCACTCTACCGTCACCCTGACATCGTAGCTCTGCGCGACCTGGATGAAGAAGACGAAAAAGAAATCGAAGCCTCCAAATTCGACCTGTCCTACATCGCTCTCGATGGAAACATTGGTTGCATGGTAAACGGTGCTGGTCTGGCGATGGCTACAATGGACATCGTGAAATTCTACGGTGGAGACCCTGCGAACTTCCTTGACGTTGGTGGCGGAGCTACTGAAGAAAAAGTAACAGAAGCGTTCAAAATTATTCTCCGTGACGAAAAAGTAAAAGGTATTTTCGTCAACATTTTCGGCGGCATCATGAAGTGCGACGTTATCGCAAACGGCGTAGTGAATGCAGCAAAACAAATCAAACTGGACAAACCTCTCGTAGTTCGTCTCGAAGGTACTAACGTTGATCTGGGTAAGAAAATCCTCAACGAGTCTGGCTTGAACATCGTAGCTGCTGAATCTATGGCAGATGGCGCTGAAAAAATCGTATCCTTGGTGAAGTAAGAATAAGCGAGTAGATACGTCAAAAAAGGTGGGAAAATTACGCGATGAGTATTCTCGTTAATAAAAATACAAAAGTAATTACGCAAGGGATTACGGGTGCAACTGGTCTGTTCCACACTCGCGGAGCCGTTGAATACGGTACACAAATGGTGGGCGGTGTAACACCTGGTAAAGGCGGCACTGAGGTTGACGGTATTCCAATTTTCAACACAGTAGCAGAAGCTGTAGAAAAAACGGGCGCAACTGCATCCGTAATCTACGTTGCTCCTCCATTCGCTGCTGATGCGATCATGGAAGCTGTAGATGCTGAGCTGGATCTGGTTATTTGCATCACAGAAGGTATTCCTGTTCTGGACATGGTAAAAGTAAAACGTTACATGGAAGGCAAGAAAACTAAACTGGTGGGACCTAACTGCCCTGGTGTTATCACTCCAGGTGAGTGCAAAATCGGTATCATGCCTGGCTACATCCACGTTCCAGGTAAAGTAGGTATCGTATCCCGCTCTGGTACCTTGACTTATGAAGCAGTACACCAAACTTCTACTCGCGGTATTGGTCAATCCACTGCTGTAGGTATCGGTGGGGACCCTGTTAAAGGCATGGAGTTCATCGATGTTCTGAAGATGTTCAACGAAGATCCAGACACTGAAGCAGTTATCATGCTGGGTGAAATCGGTGGTACTGCAGAAGAGGAAGCAGCTGAGTGGATCGCTGCTAACATGAAAAAGCCAGTTGTAGGCTTCATCGGCGGACAAACTGCGCCTCCAGGAAAACGCATGGGCCACGCTGGTGCGATCATCTCCGGCGGTAAAGGTACAGCCGCTGAGAAAATCGCGAAGCTCGAAGAATGTGGTATTCGCGTAGCAAAAACGCCTGCAGTTATCGGTGAAACTTTGGTTCAACTGCTGACTGAGCGCGGCATGCTTGACAAAGTAATGAGCAAATAAGCTCGTGAATAGCTAGAAGCGGACAGGTTATACGCCTGTCCGTTTTTATTTTTGAGCCAGACCACTGTCTTTCGATAAAATAGCACTCGATACCATCGATATTTGTAAAACGATAGGTTTGGAGGAGGGGAAGACATGTTTGTAGACCAGGTGAGTGAGCGCGATTGGCTTTACTTGTTGTCAAGTGTTCCTGGGCTGGGAAGAGTGAAGCTGAGAGCGATGTATGAAATGGCAGGCTCCTTTAAAGAAGCGATGAAAAAATGGGATTCACTCAGCCACGAGCTGAAGCTGTCAGCATCTATAATGAAAGAAGGAAACCAACTGCGCAAAGAAGCAGTTGCATTGAAAATACTGCGTGAGCGTATATCAAATGGTATACAGTATGTATGCTTTTTAGATGAGGATTTTCCCGATCAGCTACACCACATTCCTGATCCTCCACTTGTATTATTTTATCGGGGAGAGCTACAGCTATTGAAAAAGCCAGCAATTGGAGTGGTCGGCTCGCGAAAGCCTACTCCTTATGGTAGAGCGAGCTGCTCTTGTTTAGTGAAGGAATTGGTGCAAGCAGGGCTCGTGATTATTTCAGGTTTGGCTTATGGAATTGATGGGGAAGCGCATGAAACCACACTGAAGAACAATGGAAAAACAGTAGGTGTTCTCGGGTGTGGAATCGATCAGGTTTATCCGCCTCGTCATCGCGCACTTTATGAAAAAATTGCCATGTTTGGCCTGCTTCTATCTGAATATCCACCTGGAACACCACCTGTACCAGGGCTGTTTCCCGAGCGAAACCGAATTATTAGCGGGCTTAGTATGGGGATTTTAGTGGTAGAAGCGGCAGAAAAAAGTGGGTCGCTGATTACTGCAGATTGTGCATTAGAGCAAGGGAAGGATGTTTTTGCGATTCCTGGTCCGATTTTTTCATCGTTGAGCATGGGGCCGCATAACTTGATCAAACAAGGTGCAAAGCTAGTAACAGGTAGCTTTGATGTTCTGGATGAGCTGGGATATCCACTAATTCCTGACACTGAGCCTGGTCATCGCGATTATTTGAACCAAAACTTATTGGATAAAGAAGAGCTGGCGATCATAGATATCGTTACACACGAAGGCATTCACGTTGATGAACTGCTGGCTCAAGTGGACCCAGATATGCGCAAAAGTCTCCATCAGGTTTTGTTTCGTTTAGAAGCGAAAGGGACACTTGTTGCTCTGGCTGGGGGGTATTTCGCGAAGCGATAGGCAGGGCTCTTCTGCACCCGGAATCCCCCTAAAGTCTTGCAAGTGTTTGACAAATCGGATGAGCATATTTAATAATAGGGAAGATTCCTTACTAAAAGGGGAGGAAAAAAATGGCTGACACGCTCGTAATCGTAGAATCCCCTGCGAAAGCGAAAACCATTGGAAAATATCTGGGTAGCAAATATATTGTCAAAGCATCTATGGGACACGTGAGGGACCTCCCGAAAAGTCAGACGGGTGTGGACGTGACACGTGGCTTTGAACCCAAATACATAACCATTCGCGGCAAAGGGGATGTATTGAAGACCCTGAAAGATGCCGCCAAAAAAGTGAAGAAAGTATACCTCGCGGCTGACCCGGATCGCGAAGGGGAAGCAATTGCTTGGCATTTGGCTCAATACTTGGGGTTGGATCTAAACCAGCCACTTCGGGTCGTGTTTAATGAAATCACGAAGGACGCCATCAAAGAAGCTTTCAAACACCCGCGTCACATCAATATGGATTTGGTGAATGCACAGCAGGCTCGTCGTATTCTCGACAGATTGGTTGGATACAATATCAGTCCGATCTTGTGGAAAAAAGTGCGCAAAGGCCTTAGTGCAGGTCGTGTGCAATCTGTTACCGTAAAAATGATTCTTGATCGGGAACGGGAAATTCAGCAATTCATTCCGGAAGAATACTGGACGATAGCAAGCAAGCTCAACAGCAACGGAAAAGACTTTGAAGCCAAATTTTACGGCTATGGAGACGAAAAAGTTGAACTGAAGTCAGAGGCGGATGTTCAGGAAGTCTACAAAAGGATGGCGGATCAGCCGCATGTCGTTCAGAAAGTGACGAAGCGGGAACGCAAGCGGAATCCTGCGCCTCCGTTCATCACCAGCTCCTTGCAGCAAGAGGCGGCGCGAAAGCTGAATTTCCGTACAGCCAAAACCATGCGGATTGCCCAGGAGCTGTACGAAGGTATTGACGTTGGTAGCAAGGAAGGGGCAGTCGGTTTGATTACCTACATGCGTACCGACTCGACCCGCATATCAGCTACCGCACAAGAAGAAGCAAAAGCATACATACTGGAAAAGTTTGGTGCCGAGTACGTCTTGTCGGAGCCACGAACTGCTGCTAAAAACGAGAATGCACAGGATGCCCACGAAGCAATCCGCCCTACGGCGGTTATACGTACGCCGGATGAGATCAAGGAATTTTTGTCTCGTGATCAGCTGCGCCTGTATCGCTTGATTTGGGAACGGTTCCTGGCAAGTCAAATGTCTTCGGCAGTATTGGACACGATGAGCGTAGACATCGCCATCGGAGACGTTATTTTTCGGGCAACAGGCTCTAAGGTAAAATTTCCTGGCTTCATGAAAGTATATATTGAAGGAAACGATGACGGAACAGAAGAAGAGAGCTTTTTGCCACCGATCGCAGAGGGACAGACACTTGAGCAGAAAAGCATCGAACCTTCGCAGCATTTTACACAGCCACCTCCTCGATACTCCGAAGCACGTTTAGTAAAGACGTTGGAGGAACAAGGCATCGGTCGTCCTTCTACATACGCTCCTACTTTGGAAACCGTTCAAAAACGCGGCTACGTCGCCCTCGAGGAAAAACGATTTGTTCCCACAGAATTGGGAGAAATCGTGATCACCCTGATGGAGGAGTTCTTTCCTGAGATTCTTGATGTGGAGTTTACGGCACATATGGAAAGTGATCTAGACGGTATTGAAGACGGGATCGCCAATTGGGTAAATGTGCTCGATGCGTTTTACGGAGGCTTTGCGAAACGGGTTGCCTTCGCGGAAGAAGAGATGAAGGAAGTTGAACTAAAAGACGAAGAATCTGATGAAATGTGCGAGCTTTGCGGACGCGTCATGGTATATAAGCTCGGACGTTTCGGGAAATTCCTCGCTTGCTCCGGATTCCCGGATTGTCGGAACACCAAGCCAATCGTAAAAGAAACTGGTGTAAAGTGCCCGCAATGTGAAACCGGAGAGATTATCGAACGTAAATCTAAGAAGAGCCGAATTTTTTATGGTTGCAATCAATATCCTGAGTGCGATTTTGTTTCTTGGGACAAACCGATTGCAAGACCATGCCCGAAATGCTCTAGCATGTTAATAGAGAAAAAACGGAAGAAACAAGGCGTAAGCATCGTTTGTACCAAATGCGATTATCAGGAAGAAGCAGATTCCTAATGCGATTCTTGAGATTTTTGTAGGTTTGGAGGATTGACAGCATGACATTGCCAACTATCACTGTTGTGGGCGCCGGTTTGGCTGGAAGTGAAGCCGCATGGCAAATTGCACAGGCCGGAGTACCCGTGAAATTGTATGAAATGAGACCGAAAACACAGACGCCTGCACATCATACAGACAAGTTCGCTGAATTGGTGTGCAGTAACTCGCTACGAGCGAATACCTTGACGAATGCAGTTGGTGTTTTAAAGGAAGAAATGCGTCGCCTAGGATCTGTGATCATCAGTGCTGCGGACCGTTGTGCTGTTCCAGCTGGAGGGGCGCTTGCGGTAGACCGTCATGAGTTTGCTGATTATGTGACAGAGGCAGTGCGAAACCATCCTCTGGTAGAGGTGGTTACGGAAGAAATTACAGAGATTCCTGAAGGGATCGTCGTGATTGCGACAGGACCGTTGACATCTCCTGCACTGTCCCAGCAGCTCAAGGATCTAACCGGTGAAGAGTACCTGTACTTCTACGACGCAGCAGCACCGATTCTTGAAAAAGAATCAATCGATATGAACAAAGTATTTGTGGCTTCCCGCTACGATAAAGGTGAGGCAGCGTACTTGAATTGTCCAATGTCAGAAGAAGAGTTCAATCGCTTTTATGATGAGCTGATTGCTGCTGAAGCAGTGCCTTTGAAGGAATTTGAAAAAGAGATTTTCTTTGAAGGCTGCATGCCAATCGAAGTCATGGCAAAGCGTGGTCGTCAAACCATGGTGTTTGGTCCGTTAAAGCCAGTAGGACTGATTGATCCGCGAACAGGTAAAAAGCCTTATGCGGTAGTTCAGCTCAGACAGGACAATGGTGCTGCAACTTTATATAACATCGTAGGCTTTCAAACCCATTTGAAATGGCCTGAGCAAAAGCGTGTTTTCTCTATGATTCCTGGTTTGGAGAACTGTGAGATTGTTCGTTACGGCGTTATGCACCGTAATACCTTCATTAACTCTCCTAAGCTGTTGAAGCCTACATACCAGTATAAAGAGCGTGAGAGCCTATTCTTTGCTGGACAAATGACAGGTGTTGAAGGCTATGTGGAATCCGCTGCGTCTGGTTTGTTGGCGGGTATAAATGCTGCAAGACTGGCAAAGGGCGAGGAGCTGCTTGTATTGCCACCTGAAACAGTAATCGGCAGTATGGCGCGTTATATTACGACAGCCGACTCCAAACATTTTCAACCGATGAACGCGAATTTCGGCTTGGTTCCTGAGTTAGCAGAGCGAATTCGAAACAAGCGAGAGAAAAACGAAAAGCTTGCTGAGCGGGCGCTAGATACAATTCAGAATTTTACACAATAACGACACAATAAACGTTGATATCCGAATTTCGACTGTGTTACTATATAGGTGCTTCGAGGAGGGTGCATCCCGTATGGACATTTCACAACAGAATTCTGCGGATCTTGCGATGTTTACCCGTTATTTGCGAGTCGAAAAAAACGCCTCTCCTCATACGGTAAAGCAGTATGTGGCAGATATCAGCGAATTTGTCTCCTTTATGGAACAGCACCAAATCACCGTATTTGCTGCTGTTTCTTATTTGCATGGTCGCTCCTTCCTTGCGCAATTAGTGGGTAGGGGGCTTTCTCGGCGAAGTATCGCACGCAAGCTCTCCAGCTTGAGAAGCTTGTATCGTTTTTTATTGCGTGAAGGTAAGCTGGAACAAAATCCATTCCAACTCGTCTCCACTCCGAAAATGGAGAAGAAACTTCCTTCCTTTCTGTATCCACAAGAGGTTCAGGCGTTTTTTGATCTCCCAGATACTTCCACTCCTCTAGGAATTCGAGATCGGCTGATTTTTGAACTACTGTACGCAAGTGGCATGCGCGTCATGGAGCTTGTTACACTTTCTGTGAGCGCGGTTAACCCGGACATGGGGGTGGCTCTTGTATATGGAAAAGGAGCAAAAGAAAGGTATGTGCCAGTTGGGAGTTATGCTTGTGAGATTCTTCGGCAATACCTAGAGTATGGAAGAGATAAGCTGCTAGCAGGAAAAGAAGACCACGGCAATCTGCTGGTCAATTACCGTGGAGAGCCACTTTCCGACCGCAGTGTTCGCCGGATTGTAGACAAATACGTTGATACGTACGCTCTGCATTTGCGTGTATCGCCTCATACGTTTCGGCATACATTTGCAACCCATATGTTAAACGGTGGAGCTGATCTGCGTGTTGTTCAGGAGCTGCTGGGGCATGTGAATATCTCCACGACTCAAGTGTATACGCACGTGACCAAAGAGCGCTTACGCCATGTATATGATACCGCACATCCGCGTGCAAATTCGCGCGATACCGGTTCCGCCAAACGGCCATAAACGGGAGGAATCAGTGATGGAACAGTTTCACGCAACAACAATCTTTGCTATACAGCATAATGGATCTGTAGCGATGGCTGGAGATGGTCAGGTAACCTTTGGCAACAGCATGGTGATGAAGCACGGGGCCAAAAAAGTAAGACGTCTCTATCGCGGAGAGGTTCTGGCAGGTTTTGCTGGATCCGTAGCAGACGCGATCACCCTTTTTGAAAAGTTCGAAGGTAAGCTGGAGGAGTACCATGGTAATCTGCAGCGAGCTGCCGTAGAGCTGGCCAAGGAGTGGCGGATGGATAAAATTTTGCGTCGCTTGGAAGCAATGATGATTGTAATGAACAAGGATCATTTACTGCTCATATCGGGTAATGGTGAAATCATCGAACCAGATGATGGGATCTTGGCAATCGGATCTGGAGGCAGCTTTGCACTTGCTGCCGGAAGAGCATTAAAGACGTATGCACCCCACCTTAGCGCAAGAGAAATTGCGGAAGCATCACTGCGTACTGCTGCTGAGATTTGCGTATTCACGAATAACAATCTTGTTGTGGATGAGTTGAATTGAGCAAAAGGGAGGACTTTCTGTGCTGAATCTTGAGCAATTAACCCCGCGTAAGATCGTAGAGCATTTGGACAAATACATCGTCGGGCAGGCACAAGCCAAGAAAGCCATCGCTGTGGCGCTTCGAAATCGCTATCGTCGAAGCCGTTTGCCAGAACAAATAATTGACGAAGTCGTACCGAAAAATATCTTGATGATTGGACCTACAGGTGTTGGGAAGACCGAGATTGCTCGTCGGATTGCCAAGCTTACTGGAGCTCCATTCATTAAGGTAGAAGCAACCAAGTTCACAGAAGTTGGTTATGTAGGACGAGATGTTGAGTCCATGGTTCGCGATTTGGTGGAAGCCTCCATTCGCACTGTGAAGCAAGAAAAAATGGAATCTGTCAAGGAAAAAGCCGAAAAGCTTGCGAATGAAGCGATCGTAGAGGTTTTGGTTCCTTCACGTAAACAGCAGAGCTCTTTTAAAAATCCACTGGAGATGTTCTTCGGAGGACAGCAGCAGTCGCAACAGCCAGCAAATGATCCAGAAGAGGCTTCGGTAGAGCAAGGGCGTAGACAGGTGGCTTGGCAGCTGGCAAATGGTCAATTGGAAGAGCAAATCATTGAGATAGAGGTAGAAGATCAGTCCCCAACAATGTTTGACATGTTCCAGGTTCCGGGTACAGAACAAATGGGGATGCAAATGCAAGATATGCTCGGTAGCCTGATGCCAAAACGAACCAAGAAGCGAAAATTGCGAATTAAAGATGCGCGAAAGGTATTAATTCAACAAGAAGCGCAAAAACTGGTGGATATGGATGAAGTAACGCAGGAATCGATTCGCAGGGCTGAGAATCACGGGATTATCTTTATCGACGAGATCGATAAGATCGCTGGAAAAGATGGCCGTGGTCCCGACGTATCCCGTGAAGGAGTTCAGCGTGATATTTTGCCGATCGTTGAAGGCTCTACCATCATGACCAAATACGGACCAGTCAAGACAGATTACGTATTGTTCATAGCGGCAGGAGCATTCCACATGGCAAAGCCATCCGATCTCATACCAGAGTTGCAGGGACGCTTTCCCATCAGAGTAGAGTTGACCAGCCTAAGCGCCCCGGATTTTGTCCGGATTTTAACTGAGCCTAAAAACGCGCTTCTGAAGCAGTATGTTGCCCTTTTGGAGACAGAAGGCGTGCATGTCGAATTCACACCAGACGCCATTCAAGAGCTTGCTCGCTTGGCTGCTGAAGTGAACCAAAGCACGGATAACATCGGTGCCAGACGTTTGCACACCATACTGGAAAAGCTGCTAGAGGATCTTTCCTTTGAAGCCCCAGATATTCACTTGGAGGTTGTGCAGATCACCCCTGATTATGTGAAACAAAAGCTAGGCAACATCGTAGGAAACAAAGACTTAAGTCAGTATATTTTGTAACGAACATTGGGTAGGAATCACACAGACATTGGGAGGAAATTTAAGATGGATCTACTGTCGAAAACAAGAAGAATTAACCGCATGCTGCAAAAATCTGCAGGTCATGCCGTTAATTTCAATGAAATGTCGCAAGTATTGAGTGATGTAATTGAAGCGAATACCTTTGTTGTAAGCCGCAAAGGTAAACTGCTTGGATTTGCTATTCACCAAGAGATGGACAACGCGCGTATCCGCAAAATGCTGGAAGAGCGCCGTTTCCCTGAAGAATACAGCATGGGCCTCTTGAAAGTAGATGAAACATCAGCAAACCTAGATGTAGATAGCCCATACACCATTTTCCCTGAGGAAATGAAAGAAGTATTCCGTTCGGGTTGGACAACATTGGTACCGATCATCGGTGGCGGTGACCGCCTTGGAACACTTATTTTGGGACGAATCAACGATCAATTCGTAGATGACGATTTGATCTTGGCTGAAGTAGGGGCAACCGTAGTAGGAATGGAAATCTTGCGTGAGCGCTCTGAGGCAATTGAAGAAGAGGCACGCAGCAAGGCTGTCGTCCAAATGGCGATTGGTTCTCTTTCCTATAGCGAGCTGGAAGCTGTTGAGCATATCTTTGAAGAGCTGGAAGGAAAAGAAGGACTCCTCGTTGCATCGAAAATCGCTGACCGTGTAGGTATTACCCGTTCTGTGATTGTCAATGCTCTGCGTAAACTGGAGAGTGCAGGTGTAATCGAGTCTCGTTCTCTTGGAATGAAAGGTACATTTATTAAAGTGTTGAATGAGAAGCTGTTACCTGAGCTGGAGAAGCTGAAAACCTCTTAATCCAGCATAGACTAAAAGTTACACGAGGTTAAACAAAAGGCGTAGCAACTTATGTTGCTGCGCCTTTTTTCGTGGGTACAAATACCTAAAATCGCCAAAACCTGACACAAGTTAGCAAACTTTCATCCATAAATTCGTCAAAGTCTGTAAGCAAAAATATGGCAATATCAAACGAATAATTGTAAAATGCAGTAAAAAATCAGGCTAAATAAGTGATTTAGTGCGATTGAATCATTTTGAAAATCTTCATGAAAAGGGGCTTTTTTCACTATTACAGTTTTGCTATGATTGAAGCGTATCTTAAATGTCGAAAATACAGGAAATTTAGGTAGTTTTGAGGAAGCTTTGACGACAAATATAGGGGGATTAGGAACATGCTGGATAGCTATCATCTTCAAGTCCTAGAACGATCGATGGACGCAGCCTCTATGCGACACAGAGCGATCACAAACAATCTTGCCAATATAAACACCCCTTATTTCAAGAGTCAACAAGTCATCTTTGAAGAGTACTTACAAGATGAACTGAATGGGGTTATTGGCAAGAAAAATTTGGAAGCCTACAGAACAAGTGAGCGGCACATTCCCTTCAAAAATAGTGGGGGCTTCGCCATGCCGCAACAAGTATCTAACCCAACAGCTTATGTACAAAACAACGGAAACAACGTAGACATGGAAGCAGAAAGCGCGGAGCTAGCGAAAAACCAAATCTGGTATGGCGGTTTGACACAGCTGACCGCAGGATCCTTCCAAAAGCTACGAAGCGTAATTGAGGGCGGAGGTAAATAAGGATGAGTTTGTTTCAAGGAATGAACGCAAGCGCTTCTGCACTGACTGCTAATCGATTGATGCTGGACACGATTTCTGCCAATATTGCGAATCAAGAGGTTACGAGAGCCACTTATGTGAATGGAGCATGGCAGCCATACAAACGGAAAATGCTTGAAATGGCTCCTAGATCGAGCAGTTCTTTCGACAATATGCTGCAGATGGCTGTCGGAAATGTTTTTAACAATAACAGTGGTGAGCTTGGGGTTCGCGTAACAGGTATTCGTGAGGATCATACACCATTTAAACGTATGTATGATCCATCGCATCCGGATGCTGATGCAGAAGGGTACGTACTGATGCCAAATGTGGACCCGATGAAGGAATTTGTAGATCTTATAGCAGCATCAAGAGCTTATGAAGCGAATGTCACTGCGTTTAATGCCTCGAAGTCGATGATGATGAAAGCTTTGGAAATAAGATAAAGCGGGTGGTCAGTAACAAATGGATATTAACGCTCTTTCTCAAGTAAGCTCAATTCGTACGCCTAGCGTGAACAAGCTGCAAACACCAGCAGAAGTAACGAAGGAATTTTCTTCTTTTTTGTCAGATGCAATCACCGAAGTGAATCAAGCGCAAATTGAGTCGGCCATTCTCAGCGACAAATTTGCATCCAAGGAGATTGAAGACATTCATCAGGTAACCGCAGCAGGACAAAAATCTTCGATCATGCTTCAGATGACCTTGCAAGTTCGTAACAAGATGATCGAGTCTTATCAAGAAATTATGCGAATGTCTATATGATTTGTTGTTGGTATCCTGTGAGAGGTGAATCATGAACGAGCGTCTGGCATTATTCAGAGAACAGCTTACGTCAAAATGGAACCAGTTATCAAAGAAACAAAGATGGATGATTGTTGGGATTTCTTTATTTCTCCTCATCTCACTTGGCTTATACATATACATAGCTTCGCAACCGGTATACAAGCCGCTATATAATCAACAACTGAGTGAGCAAGAGATTGGGGCAATTAAAAAAGAGCTGGAAGGCTCTCAAACTCCTTATCGAATTACGGGGAATGGAACCAGCATTGAAGTGCCGGAAAAAGTAGCCCAAGATGTTATTGTGGATCTGGCTGCCAAAGGAATTCCAAGTCAGGCAGGAATCAATTCAGAAATTTTTTCCAACACACTTGGTGTGACAGATCGTCAATTTGATGTCATGAAAAAAGAAGCACTGCAACAGGAATTGCGCAAGATGCTGGAACGAGTGAAAGGTGTACGGAGTGCACAAGTCATGATTACCTTACCGCAAGAGAGCTTGTGGGTAACGGAAACTCCGGATACAGCAACTGCTTCTGTCTTCGTTGACGTAGAACCAGGCACAACCCTTGATCAAAAACAGATTAATTCACTCTACCTGCTCGTATCGCGAAGTGTTCCGAAGCTGCCGATGGAAGCAATCGCGATCACTGACCAGTACTCCAATACATTGGAGCGCACAGATGGAAATGAAAGTGAAGGTTCTTTGAGTAGCTTTAAACAACAAGAAGACATCAAGGCTGAGGTAGAAAAGAAAATACAGCAGAATTTGTACAATCTTCTGGGAACCATCATGGGGCGGGACAAAGTCATTGTTCATACTTTTGTCAAAATGAATTTTGATAAAGAAAACCGTGTGGAAAATCTCGTAGAGGCACCTGATAAAGAAAACAACGAAGGTCTTATCATTTCATCGCAAAAATTATCAAAAGCATTTTCTGGACAGGGTGTACCGCCGGGTGGAATAGGCGGTATGGGTGATAATGCTTCTCCCCAGTACCAAGCAAACACTCCAAACGGTAACAACAGTCAGTATGAAGAATTAAATGACACGATTAACCGAGAAGTAAATCGAATTACACGAAATGTCGTGAAGAGTCCATATGAGATCGAAGACTTGACGATTAACGTAGGTGTTGAACCACCAGTTGGCGCTCAGTTAGATCCAGCTACGATTGACAGCATCAAACAAGTACTCCGAAATGTCGTACGTGTTACCTTGAGTAATCAAGCGATTGATTTGTCCCAAGACGAGCTGGATAAACATATTTCTGTCTTCCCGCGCGAGTTCTCAGGAAAAGTGGCTTTAGAAGATAGTAGTTCTCTTAGCCCTGCTGTACTTTGGACAGTTGGTGGTATTGCAGCATTGGCGCTTGCAGCAGTTGCATTCCTATTGGTTCGCAGACGTAGCCAAGCCAAACAGCAGCAAGAAAATGAAGACGTTCAAGATTTGCTGACTCCATCTCAATCGTTGGAAGTTCCCGATTTGATTTATCAGGAAGATGGCGACCAGGTTATGGTCAGGAAGCAGCTTGAAAAATTGGCGCGAAGCAAGCCAGATGAATTTGTAGTTCTGCTTCGTACATGGCTAGCAGAAGATTAAGGAGTGAAAGGTATGGCTCGCGGCGCTAAAGAGTTGACAGGACGTCAAAAAGCTGCAATTCTTCTTATCTCACTCGGGCCGGAAATCTCTGCCCAGGTGTTCAAACACTTGCGTGAAGATGAAATCGAGCAACTTACATTGGAAATTGCCAATGTTCGTAAAGTCGATACGGATGAAAAAGATAAAATTCTTGCAGAGTTTCATCAGATCGCGGTAGCAAAAGAAGTCATCGCGCAAGGTGGTATTACTTACGCAAAAGATATTTTGCAAAAGGCATTGGGTGAAACCAAAGCCATGGATATTATTAACCGACTGACAGCCAACCTGCAGGTGAGGCCATTTGACTTTGCTAGGAAAGCTGATCCCGGTCAAATTCTAAACTTTATCCAAAACGAACATCCACAAACGATTGCTCTTGTCTTGTCCTATCTGGAAGCGCAGCAAGCAGCTATGATCTTGTCAGCTCTTCCTCAGGAGAGTCAGGCAGAGGTGGCCAAGCGTATTGCCATGATGGACAGTACGTCTCCAGAGGTTATTGCGCAGGTTGAACAAGTACTTGAGCAAAAGCTGTCTGCGACGGTTACACAGGATTACACGCAAGCTGGTGGCATCGAAGCGATCGTGGCTGTACTCAACGGTGTGGATCGCGGTACCGAGCGTACGATCTTGGATTCTCTCGAGATTCAAGACCCTGAGCTGGCAGAAGAAATCAAGAAACGCATGTTTGTTTTCGAAGATATCGCTACTTTGGACAACCGCTCCATTCAACGCGTTATCCGCGATGTGGAGAATGCAGATCTGCAGCTCTCGCTCAAAGTATCCAGCGAGGAAGTGCGGGAAGTTATTTTCCGGAACATGTCCAAACGGATGGCAGATACGTTCAAAGAAGAAATGGAGTTTATGGGACCCGTCCGTTTACGCGATGTAGAAGAAGCACAATCCCGTATCGTTGCCATTATCCGTCGCTTAGAGGAGGCTGGTGAGATCATCATCGCTCGCGGTGGAGGAGATGATATCATTGTCTAGGATCATCAAGATGGCCAATTATCGGCCTGTAGAGGACTCTGTTCTCCTCTCGGTGACGCCTGTACCATTAAAGACGGAGGAAAGTTCCGAAAGGTTGCAAGAAAATATACAAATTATTAATCAAGCAGAAATAGAAGCAAAAACGATCATAGAAGACGCCGAAGAAACCGCACAAAAGATCTTGCAGCAGGCGACTGAGCAGGCTGAGTTGATAAAGGAACAAGTACAAGAAGAAATCAATCAGTGGTGGGAACAAAAGCGTGTGGAAGCAGCTTCTCTTTTTCAACAAGTACAGGAAGAAGCTGCACGTGAAGGATACGAGGCTGGATATGATGATGGCAAGCGACAGGCATATGAAGAAAAAGTAGAAGCCATAACCAAGGCCAGGACGCTATTGGAAGAAGCCTACGAAGAAAAGCAGCAAATCATCGCAGAGGCAGAGCCGTTTTTAGTTGATCTCAGTATAGAGGTAGCTCGAAAGGTGATTGGGGGAGAGCTCAAGCAATCACCAGAGCAGGTCCTCCAAATGTCTAAAAAAGTGCTGAGTCGTTCCCGCGTTCACGGTCAAATTACGGTTTGTGTCAACTATAACTATTTTGATTACATTCAGGAGCATCGCTCACAGCTGCTTGAATTGCTGGATGGACAAGCTGAGCTATCGATTTATCCGGACCACACTGTACAAGATGGCGGATGTGTCATCCGTACCCAGTTGGGTAGTGTAGATGCACGTGTAGATACACAACTGAGCGAAATTAAGCAGGCGCTGCTGGAAATTGCGCGAGGAAGTGAGCTGACATGAGCATCCTTGATCTTTCAAAGTACAAGCAGGTGCTGCAAGGTTTGGATCCCATGCGTGTAAATGGAAAGGTCACGCAGGTAGTAGGACTTACAATTGAATCACAGGGGCCGGAAGTAAAGCTCGGTGAGATTTGCCATCTGTATCCTACGAGTAGCAAAGAGCCGATTGTTGCTGAAGTGGTTGGATTCCGTGAAAACAAAGTGCTCTTGATGCCACTTGGGGAGCTGACATCTATCGGACCAGGCTGTGATGTTGTAGCAACAGGTCGTTCCCTTGAGGTGAAAGTGGGACCAGAGATTCTCGGCTCGATCTTAGATGGATTAGGACGTCCGTATCAAGGCACTCTTCCATTTGGATTATCTTCTTATCCAACAAACAATCTTCCACCAAATCCGATTCTTCGCCCTCGCATTAAAGAGGCGCTGAGTGTTGGGGTTCGGGCAATCGATGGACTGCTAACGATCGGAAAAGGACAACGTGTTGGTATTTTTGCAGGGTCCGGGGTTGGGAAGAGTACGCTAATGGGGATGATCGCCCGCAATACGACGGCTGATATCAATGTCATCGGGTTGATCGGTGAGCGTGGTCGTGAGGTTATGGAGTTTATTGAGAGAGATCTGGGGGAAGAAGGACTAAAGAGGTCGGTTGTAGTCGTAGCCACATCAGACCAACCTGCGATGATTCGTATTAAAGGGGCCATGATTGCCACCTCCATCGCAGAGTACTTCCGAGACCGTGGATTGAATGTCATGCTCATGATGGACTCCGTCACTCGTTTTGCGATGGCACAGCGAGAAGTAGGTCTGGCGATTGGTGAGCCGCCTGCCACAAGAGGCTATACGCCTTCTGTTTTCGCGCTTCTTCCAAAGTTGATGGAAAGAGCAGGTACTGCAGACCGCGGCAGCATTACAGCCTTTTACACCGTACTGGTAGACTCTGATGACATGAATGATCCCATCGCCGATGCGGTACGCGGGATTTTGGACGGACATATTGTACTCGACCGAAAAATTGCCCAAAAAGGACATTTTCCGGCCATTGATGTGATGGCGAGTGTCAGCCGGGTAATGAGCGAGATTGTAAGTGATGCTCATGGAGAAGCTGCGAGGCAGCTAAAAAGACATTTGGCCACTTTCCGTGAAGCGGAAGATCTCATTAATATTGGTGCGTATAAGCCAGGTACTAATCGAGAAATTGATGCGGCAATTCGTTATCGGGATGTTATACGCGAATTTACAGCACAAGGGACGCATGAGCCCTCTACATTGCAAAGTGCTATTAAAGCGTTGACGACCCATTTCGGAGGAGTGAACTAGTGTGAAGGTGTTTCAGTTTCATCTTCAAAAGGTTTTGGATCTGAAGGAAAAAGAAAAAGAGCAGGCAGAGTGGGCATTCGGCAAATCCATTCAACGAAAAAATGAAGAAGAGTGGAAGCTGTACCAATTGAATGAGCAGCACGACCAAATGACCAATCTGCTGCAGGAAGTCCAAGAGCAGACATGCAGTGCTGCGGAGCTCATTTCCATTACTCAGTATCAACAGTCTGTCGCCAGATCTATCAAGAACCAGCGAAGAACACTGCACGGCTGTGAGCAAGACGTTGAGCGCTGCCAAACTCACCTGACGGAACGAATGAAAGAGTCTCAATTATGGAATCGACTGCGTGAACGATCTCTCCATCAATTTCTAGACGCAGAAAAACTGAGAGAGCAAAAAGAGTTGGACGAGATTGGCACTCAGCTCTATCTTCGTCGAAGCAACTGAGGGAGGTACACGATGGAAGAAATCCAAGAAGAACGGGAGTACGGCAGGTGGGAATGGTTTTTTTACATGATTGTCATTCCCGCGCTGTTCGCTTGTATCCTTGGCGGCGTGCTTCTGAGCTTACTGGGGATCAATGTGCTCGGCAATGTTCTAACCTGGGCTAACTCCATACCGTACGTGGAAAAATTGGTCCCGGACGATTATGTGACGGCTCCCGAGAAGGATGAAAAACCTGAGCTCGTGAAACAGGTAACGAACCTGCAGAACGATCAAGCGAAGAATCACCAGGCATTGGCAACACTGCAAACTGAATCCGCCAAAAAAGACTCTACGATTCAAGCGCTTGAGAAGCAGATAGAGGATCTGGGTAAGATGATGGAAGAAAAGCGGACAACAGAGGCTGAGCGTCAACAGCAATATGCGGATTTGGCAAAGGTTTATACAACCATGTCAGCCAAAAATGCCGCTGCGATCATCGAAAATCTCAAATTGACAGAATCAGTGACAGTGATGAGCAAGATGAAGCCTGCCCAAAGAGCTGACATCCTAGCCAAAATGGATCCGAAAACTGCTGCTGATATTTCCATCCTGCTAAAAGATTCTGTTGTAGCTAAAGATGATGACATCGCCGCCCTGCAAGATCGCGTAAAGGTATTGACGGAAGCATTAAGCGAACAGCGAAATGGGCAGGATCAGCTTCCGGCAGGAGATATCAACAATTCTTTAGCGAAGTCTTTTGCAGCTATGTCACCTGATGATTCAGCTGCGCTCATCCGTTCGCTGATGGAGACAAACAAGGCGAAGGCATTAAAACTTATGACTGGAATGCCCGAGGATAAACGGGCCCAAACTCTCGCTGCGATTGCCAAAGCAGACAAGAAGAATAGCGACAACCTGGCGGCACGCATCACTGAAGAGTTGCTTCGATAAAAGACAGTAAATACTGCGCTTCTATCGTTTTCTATAAGCAACAATAAAAAACAGGGAGGTGAACGAAGTGATTGCAAACACTGTAATTGGTGCTTCTACCAGTCCAACAATAGCTCAGGGCGTGCCTGCATCCAAAGAAGGTACAGGATTGGGTGAGCTTTTTTCTCTGCAAATGCTGTCGGCCTTTCAAAATATGTCAGCAACAGAGGAACTTGGTGTTGCACCTGAAGGCTTGAGCGAAGAGGAACTGAAAGCGTTGGAAGAAATGATGGCGCTGCTAGCTCAGCTGCTTTCATCTGGTCAGTCTGTACCAGAAGAGCTCATGCCCCAAATGGAGGAAAAGACGGTAGCAATTGAGCAATTATTGGGTAAGACGCAAGGGAATGTCGATAAGCTCAGTGATGAGTGGAAACAACTGCTTGCGAAGCTTCCTCAAGAGGAGCCTGCCTCAGCAAAACTGGAAAAACTGGCAGCTTTGCTTGAAGCACTGAAAAACCAAAAAGCGAATGGCGAAATAGGGAAGCCAAGTGCAAGTACAAGTGCAGTACATCTTCGTTCCGAGGTCATTGCTGGGACAAACACAACGCAGCAGGATGCTTTTAAAGCCATTCAGCCATTGCGTGTGAATGCCGGACTAGCCGCTTATAAACAAGAGGCAGGAATTCAAGCTCAAACTGTCCAGCCATCTTTGCAAGCAGGCTTACTAAATCAGGACAAGCCAGGTGACGAAGGCTTAACGTTTACAAATGCACCTGTAGTGACAACAACCAGTCAAGCGCAACCGGGCCAGACGTTCCAACAGCCAAATGTACAAACACATCAGGTTCATGCAAATCAATTGCCAGAACAGGTGACACAGCTTTTTGTGAACAAGATGAACATCAAGCAAGTAAATGGCGTCCATGAAGCGAAGCTGGTATTAAACCCGCAATCGCTCGGCCAAGTTGACGTTACGATCAAATCTCACAACGGCGTAATTACCGCACAGTTCCATGCTGAAACTCAAGCTGCAAAAGACATGCTCGACAACCAGTTGCCACAGCTTCGCGCTGCATTGACTCAGCAAGGCTTGCAAGTCGATCGCTTAGAAGTGAGTCAGCAGCAGGAAACGGCTTTCAGCTTCCAGCAGCAACGAGAGCAGGCAAGACAGCAAGGAAAAGAGCAAGAACAACAGAAGCAAACGGAACAAGAATTTGCTCTTGATGCATTGGTAGACAATACCGAGACTGCGGAAGACTTATGGAATCGTCTCCGTGAAACGACTAGCGGCATTAACGATATCGTTTAGGAATGGAATAAAGGAGGAAGCACCATGAACCATTTTCGTGTGGCGCAGCCCTATTTTCCTCCGAAAACGAATCACGTTACTAGAGCTACAGTACAGACTGAACCAGCTAGCGGTAAACCGTTTCAACAATTTTTGACTGAATCACTTGGCCAAACCGCGAAAACATCGCCTCTAAGCTTTAGCCAACATGCAGTCAACCGTCTGCAACAGAGGGGAATTTCGCTAGAGGCCCCACAGCTGGAACGGTTAGAATCCGCCGTACAAAAGGCAGCGGCAAAGGGTGCCCAAGAGTCTCTCATCCTGATGGATAATGTGGCTTACGTCGTGAGCATCGTGAATCGGAAAATTATTACCGCCGTAGACGATGGTAGCTTGAAAGACAATGTATTTACGAATATTGATAGCGCGATAATTGTATAGCGCCAATGAATAAAGGGCTGGACCTTGAAGAGGAAGCCCAGGCGGTTACCGACCGACAGAGGTAACCCTTGCGTGTGACATAGAAGAGGAGGAAATAAAAAATGCTTCGTTCCATGTACTCGGGTATTTCAGGTATGCGCGGTTTCCAAACAAAGCTTGATGTGATTGGAAACAACATCGCAAACGTGAATACAGTTGGTTTCAAAAAAGGTCGCGTAATGTTTCAAGATATTTTGAGCCAAAACATTCAAGGCGCTGGAGCGCCTGGTGAAGAAGGCAAAGGGGGAACTAACCCAACTCAAGTTGGCCTTGGAGCAAAAATCGGTTCAATCGACACCGTATTTAATGCTGGTAGCCCGATGACAACAAATCTTCCAACTGATTTATCAATTGAAGGTGAAGGTTTTTTTGTAGTGAGTGACGGTACTCAAAGTTTCTTTACAAGGTCTGGTAACTTTACAAGAGACGCAAATGGTCTGTTATTAAACGCCCAAGGCTTGGCTGTTCAAGCTGCAGGAGGGGGTAACATCACGATTAGCAGACAAGAGTACACTTCATACTCAATCGGCCAGGATGGGAAAGTAATTGGTGTTACTCCAGAAGGTGATTTGGAAGAAATCGCCACAATCGGGGTTATGAGCTTTAATAATCCAGGGGGTTTAAAAAAGATTGGTAATTCACTTTATGAGTACACAGTAAATGCTGGTGATGTGAATGATGGAGATCCATACACTCCACTTGAACCGACGGCAGATAATATTAAAGTAAGCATCATCGCGGGTCAACTCGAGATGTCCAACGTAGACCTTTCTGAGGAATTTACCGAGATGATCGTGGCTCAGCGTGGATTCCAAGCGAATTCCCGTATCATCACCACATCCGACTCTGTTCTGGAAGAACTGGTAAACCTGAAGCGATAAATAGGTAACGGGTAAATGCGGGGGAAGCATAAAAGTCCTTCCTCCCATTCATCCAGAAAGGAGCAGCCGATGATCAAATTGACCCGATTTAATGGCGCCACGTTTTATCTGAATATCACTCATATCGAGACGGTAGAGGCTACTCCCGATAGTGTTATTACTTTGTTCAACGACAGAAAGTACATTGTCAAAGATTCGGCAGAATCGATCGCTGAGCGTGTACAGGCTTTTTACCAGAACGCTCATCCGGCAACGGTAACACCCAAAATGCCGGACGATTCAAATGAATAGCGGGAGGCAGTGCGATGTTTCAAAATCGTTTGTTTAACATGGCTCTAATCATCATTATTGCAATTTCGCTTTTAGGTGTGATTTCGTTTGTGCTATGGCAGACTTATCTCGCTCCGGGAGCACAGACTGCTTCTACGGAAGATAAGCAGATGAAACCGTTGTCTGCCAAGGAAATGAAAGAGTATTCCGTTGACACTGGCGAGATTACGACCAACCTGCTCACGAATAACTACATGATTGTTCGTTTCAACATTACAGCTGAGAATTCTTCTGCAAAAGAGGAGCTCGAGCAGCGATTGCCGCAGGTTAATCAAGTGATTATTAAGACACTTGCTGGGTTAACACCAGAAGATATCAAAGGGACAGAAGGCGTCAACAAGCTGGAAGCAAAAATCATGAATGAAATCAGCTCCCTCATGCAAGAAGGTAAGATCGTTCAAGTAGTAACTACCAAGCGAGTCTTGTCGTAAGGAAGCGATGAATGGATACATAGCAAGGAGGTGACGACATATGGCCGAGGTTCTCTCACAAAGTGAGATTGATGCGTTGTTGGCTGCCCTCTCTTCAGGGGAGATGGATGCCAACGAGCTGAAAAAGGAAGAGACTGAGCGTAAAGTCAAAGTGTACGATTTTAAGCGTGCTCTTCGGTTCTCCAAAGATCAGATCCGTGGATTGACACGCATTCATGAAAACTACGCACGGTTGTTGACGACGTATTTTTCCGCTCAGCTACGTACCTTCGTGCAAATTACGGTTGCCTCCGTCGATCAATTACCGTATGACGAGTTTATTCGCTCCATTCCCAAGATGACGATCCTAAACATCTTTGAAGCCCCTCCATTAGAAGGTCGTATGGTCTTGGAAGTGAACCCAAACATCGCCTACACCATGCTCGATCGGCTTCTTGGTGGACAGGGTGCTCTCCCGGAAAAAATGGGTGCACTTACGGAAATTGAAACAACGGTGATGGAGCGTGTATTCGGCAAAGCACTGGATACATTCCACGAGGCATGGAAGCAAATTATTGAGTTGGATCCATATCAAGAAGGCTTGGAGATGAATCCGCAATTTATGCAGATTGTTTCTCCGAACGAAATTGTGGTCGTTATCTCGTTCAGTACAAAGATTGGCGATACAACCGGTATGATTAACCTTTGCCTACCTCACGTAGTGATGGAGCCAATCATGACAAAATTGTCAGGACAGTATTGGTTCTCCAAGCAGAAAAAAACGCGTGATGAAGACGAGCGCATGCGTGTAGAAGAACGCGTTAAGACGGCGAACCTGCCGATTATCGCTGAAATGGGAACAGCAACGATTTCCGTAGGAGATTTCTTGCAGCTGCAAAAAGGCGATGTGATTCAGCTTGATCAAGCAATCGATAACAAGCTGAAAATTAAAGTGGGTAACCATTTGAAATTCCTGGGTCAGCCAGGAACGCTTAAAGGGCGCGTTGCTGTTCAAATTGATGAAGTCATAGAGGAGGGGGAGGAACAAAATGAGTAGAGACATGCTTTCTCAGGACGAGATTGACGCGCTACTTCGCGCAAACAACTTGGTTGAGGATGAAGAGGAAGCTGATTCGGTAGAAAATCAGGATGTTGCCGTATATCTATCCCCGTTTGAACAAGATGCCCTCGGAGAAATTGGGAACATTTCATTCGGTAGTGCAGCTACTGCGTTATCAACCTTGTTGAGCCAAAAGGTAGACATTACAACTCCTACTGTCACTGTTGTCAATGTAAACGAGCTGGAAAGCGAATTTCCAATTCCTCACGTGGCAGTTCATGTAGAGTACACAGATGGATTCAAGGGTATCAATCTGCTCGTAATCCGAATGGAAGACGCTGCCGTTATTGCTGATTTGATGATGGGTGGCGACGGACGACCGGAGAGTACCGAGATGTCCGAGCTACATATTAGTGCTGTACAAGAAGCCATGAATCAAATGATGGGGTCGGCAGCTACGTCCATGTCCACGATCTTCAATCAATTTATCAATATTACTCCTCCAGGTATTGATGTAATGGACCTCGCACAAGGCAAGGGTGGAGACAGCTTTTCTGACGATGATAGCCCGCTCGTAAAGGTATCCTTCCGTCTGAAGGTAGGGGAACATGGAGAACTGATTGATTCGAACATTATGCAGCTGCTCCCTCTCTCTTTTGCGAAGAAAATGATTGATAGACTGGTTGGAGGATCTGAGGACGAAGCAGCCGCCGCTGTGGAAGCAGTGGAGATGCCGGCTATACCTGCAATCACTCATTCGGCGCCTCCTGTGCAGTCAGCGCAGCCTGAGCCTGCACAGACGCCTTCAATGGCACCTCCGATGGCACCGACACCACCTGTAGAAGCGCCTGCGCAGCAGCAAATGTATCAGCAGCAGCCGCCGATGGGTTACGCACCGCCACCAATGGGGTATCCGCCACAACCTATGTATCCGGATTATTATGCACAGCATGCGATGCCACCTGGTTATGCACCGTATCCACCAGCATATCAACAACAGCCACCAATGGCACCACCGGCACCCCAGCATTATGGCAGTCCAGCTGCGAACCAAGCAAATGTACAGCCAGCACAATTTGCTCCACTTGGCGGGGCTCCGATATACACAGGAGACGAACAAAATCTTAACCTACTTCTCGACATTCCACTCCAAGTGACAGTCGAACTAGGACGCACCAAGAAGTTAATCAGAGATATCCTTGACTTGTCTGCTGGCTCTATCATACAGTTGGACAAGCTGGCTGGTGAGCACGTAGACATTTTGGTAAACAACAAGTTGATTGCTAAGGGAGAAGTTGTCGTTATCGATGAGAACTTCGGAGTGCGTGTTACTGACATCATCAGTCAGATCGATCGTGTTCAAAAATTACAATAAACCAATCAACACTCATGCATTGGGGAGGAGCTATTCATGTCTAACAAAGTATTAATCGTAGATGATGCAGCATTCATGCGTATGATGATCAAGGAGATCCTGTCGAAAAACGGTTACAGTGTCGTAGGGGAAGCAAGCGACGGCGCCCAAGCCGTTGAAAAATACAAGGAATTGGGACCTGATTTGGTGACGATGGATATCACGATGCCAGAAATGGACGGCATCTCTGCACTGAAAGAAATTAAAAAGATGGACCCTAACGCGCGGGTTATTATGTGCTCTGCGATGGGACAACAAGCAATGGTTATTGATGCGATTCAGGCAGGCGCAAAAGATTTCATCGTGAAGCCATTCCAGGCCGATCGCGTTTTGGAAGCGATCAAGAAGACCTTGAGCTAATGATGAAGATCCGGAATGCAGGAACAGGGATCATCTGGGTCTTGAGTCTACTCCTGTTGCTGCTTGTTTTCCCAGGTGCGACCCTCGCAGAAGGCACTGTAGCAGATTCGTACAACCAAGGGAATGTACCAAAAAGCAATGCGCCTGCCGGCGGCGAACAGCCGGCGGCCATTCCGGGCAGTGGAACAGGGAGTATGATTGGCTATCTCGTTCAGGTTATTTTCTCACTCGGCTTTATTGTTCTGCTCATCTATTTATTACTAAGATTTCTGGGTAAGCGACAAACTGCTCAAAGTCATGGGCCAATTAAAATTATAAGCGCAGCTGCACTTGGGAATGGGAAGACTTTGCAGGTTGTGATGATCGGAGAGTCCTTGTACGTCATTGGTGTCGGCGACAACGTTCAACTGCTTAGGCAGATTGAACCAGGGGATGAATTCGATCTGATCCTGGCCGATGCAGAGATAAAGCCGTTGAAAAACCCGTTCACCTTCAGCTGGTTGCCTTTTGGAAAGAAAAAACAGGATGATGAAGAGCTGTTATTTTCCTCTGATGTGAATGGACAAACCTTTCAAGAGCTGCTAAAGGGACAATGGAAAGATATGAATAAAGGGCCTGTACAAATGGAAGCTTGGACCAAAGAGGAAGCTCAGGACAGAGGGGACCGAAAATGAAATATGTTTTGCAGGTGCTCGTGCTTGCTATCGTGCTGTTAGCCGTACCAAACCTGGTGCTGGCAGCTCCTGTGGGAACACCACTTGTTCCGAGCATTGATTTGAAAATAGGCGGCGGGAACGGAACACCTCAGGAAACATCCTCGGCGATTCAAATTCTGCTGATCTTGACAGTGTTGTCTGTTGCTCCAGCCATTCTGCTCTTGATGACCAGCTTTACGAGAATCGTCATTGTGCTGTCATTTGTCCGAAATGCATTGGCAACGCAGCAGATGCCTCCTAACCAGGTCATCATCGCACTCGCTTTATTCATGACATTTTTTATTATGGCTCCTACGATTGGAAAGGTGAATGAAACGGCAGTGCAGCCTTTTATGAAGGGGCAAATGACACAAGAACAAGCTTTTAATGCGGCGGTCATCCCGTTCAAGGAGTTTATGGCGAAACAGACACGGGAAAAGGATTTGGCGCTGTTTCTCGAGTTTACGAAAGCAGAAAGACCTAAAACGATTCAAGACATTCCATTAAATGCATTAGTCCCGGCGTATGCGATTAGTGAATTAAAAACAGCTTTTCAGATTGGCTTCATGATTTTTATCCCATTTCTCGTGATTGATATGATCATCTCCAGTATTTTAATGGGGATGGGGATGATGATGTTGCCGCCTGTGATGATCTCATTGCCGTTTAAAATTTTGTTGTTCATCATGGTGGACGGTTGGTATCTCGTAGTGAAATCACTACTAACCAGTTTTTAGCGATATTCCGAAGGGGCCTAGGAGGTATAGAGCATGACACAAGAGTTATTAATGCAGATTGCCCAAAATGCTGTTTACACGATCTTGATCGTTGCGGCACCTGCTCTCGGGATCGCCTTACTGGTTGGATTACTTGTAAGTGTATTCCAAGCAACGACTCAAATTCAGGAGCAAACACTGGCCTTTATCCCAAAGATTGTAGCCGTATTTGTTACGATCCTGGCAGTGGGACCTTGGATGCTGAGAGTTATGCTTGATTTTACGATGGATATTTTCGGGAATCTCCATCGTTTTGTTGGGTAGCGTATGGATCTCTTTTTGATGTACCTGCCTATTTTTTTGCTAACGTTTGTGAGAATGAGTGCTTTTGTAGTATCTGCACCTTTTTTCTCCATTAAAGGTGTACCTAATCAGTTTAAAATTGCACTCGCTTTTATTATGGCGTTGATCAGTTTTCAGTATCTGCCTGTTCAATCCCAGATTCCCATGGATTTGACCTTTGTCGTGTACGTGATCAAGGAAGCGCTAGTAGGTCTCATTCTTGGATACATATGTGAAATGATGTTTATCGCCGTTCAAGTAGCAGGTGGAATGATGGATATGCAAATGGGACTTGCCATGGCAAACGTAATTGATCCGAAAACGGGTGCTTACATTCCGATTACGGGTAACTTTAAAAACATGCTGGCTGTTCTGTATTTTTTTAGTATTAACGGACATCACATGCTCATTCGTGGGATTATGAGCAGCTATCAAGTGATTCCTGTTGATAAGATGTGGGCTGCTATTGGCAGTGAGAATGTCATGATGATTGCGTTAAAAGTGTTTCTGAACATGTTCCTAAGTGCATTTATGATGGCAGCTCCGATTGTGGTGGCGTTGTTTCTAGTAGACCTCTCTCTAGGTATTATCGCCAAATCCGTCCCTCAATTTAATATTTTTGTGGTCGGATTGCCATTAAAATTACTCGCCAGCTTTTCACTGCTGATTGTCGTGATGCCTGCGTTTTTACTTACATTAAATGGGTTGTTTGAAAAAATGTTCAGGGCATTTGCCGAAATGATCAAAGCACTCGGAGGCTCACCATGAAGCAAATAAGGTTTGCCTATCCGATCGACCTTCAATTCTTCAATGGTGAAAAGACGGAAAAAGCGACACCGAAGAAAAAGCAAGACGCTCGCAAAAAAGGACAAGTTGCGAAAAGTCAGGATTTGTCCGCAAGTATTGCCTTGACAGCATTCTTTTTTTTGCTAATGATGCTCGGATCAACAATGCTAGGTACATTCCAAAGTATGATGCGTGAATCTTTGATTACCTACACGAGCTGGCAGGTAAATGAAGAGAATTTGAAACTGATCGTCACTCAAATTGCTTTTGAAGCGGTAAAAATCGTGGGACCTGTACTTGCCCTGTCTTACCTGGTCGCATTTGGAGTCAATTACATGCAAGTAGGCTGGCATATCAGCACAGAAGCAATCCAAATGAAATTAGATAAGCTGGATCCCATAAAAGGGGCAAAAAGAATCTTCTCCATGCGTTCGATTGTGGAATTACTCAAGTCGATCCTGAAAATCAGCGCTGGAATTTATGTTGCGTATACCATTTTATGGAACGAAATCGAACAAATCTTGCAGCTATCTTTAAAATCGCTAGGAAATGTTCTTTCCTTTACTGCGGCAGAGGTTGCCAAGCTAGGAATTTATCTCGGGTTGCTGCTATTTATCCTGGCAATCCTCGATTACGCTTACCAGCGATATGAACATGAAAAGAACTTGCGGATGTCAAAGCAAGATCTCAAGGACGAGCACAAGCAGGCTGAGGGGGACCCGCTCATAAAAGGGAAAATTCGCGAAAGGCAGCGAAGCATGGCCATACGCAGGATGATGCAAGAGTTGCCCAAAGCGGATGTAATCATTACAAACCCGACGCACTTTGCTGTGGCGATCCGCTATGATTCGAGTGCGATGAGTGCTCCTACAGTAGTGGCCAAAGGACAAGACTACCTTGCATTAAAAATTAGAGAGGTGGCCAAAAAGCACCGAATCATTACGATGGAAAACAAGCCCTTGGCCCGGGCTCTCTATAGTCAGGTTGAAATCGGACAACAAATTCCCGAAGAGTTGTTTAAAGCGGTCGCGGAAGTTCTCGCGTACGTATATAAGCTGCAGGGGAAAGTGAAATAAGAGAAAGGAGGATAAACAGTGGGATTCAAATTCAAGGAAGTAGGCACGATCCTATTCGTCATAAGCATTGTGGTCATGATGGTAATCCCACTCCCTTCGGAGCTGCTCGATTTACTGTTGATTCTGAACATCTCCCTTGCATTAACCATTTTGCTTGTGTCCATGTATACAAAGGAAACATTGGAGTTCTCCATTTTCCCAACGGTCTTGCTCATTACAACACTCTTTCGTCTGGCGCTGAATGTATCGACGACGAGAAACATTTTGTCGCACGGTGAAGGCGGGAAAGTAATTGAAACGTTCGGAAGCTTTGTTGTAGGTGGGAATCAAGTAGTTGGTTTCGTAGTGTTCCTGATTCTGATCATCATCCAGTTCATTGTTATTACGAAAGGTTCCGAACGTGTGGCAGAGGTAGCAGCACGCTTTACCCTCGATGCCATGCCCGGAAAGCAAATGAGTATTGATGCTGATTTGAACGCAGGGATGATCACAGAAGCAGACGCGAGGGCTAGACGAAAAAAGATCGAAAACGAAGCGGACTTTTACGGAGCGATGGATGGTGCGAGTAAATTCGTAAAAGGGGACGCAATTGCCGGTATTATCATCTTTATTATCAATATTATTGGCGGCTTCATCATCGGGATGCTCGTTCATGGATTTAGTTTTGCCGAGTCAGCCTCCCGCTTCACGACGATGTCTGTCGGGGATGCGCTCGTCAGCCAGATTCCTGCCCTGTTGATTTCCACAGCTGCAGGTATCATCGTCACCCGTTCTACGTCTGGAGAAGGACTGGGAGAAGATATCGCCCGTCAAATGTTCAATTTTCCCCGACTTCTCTATATTGTTGCCGGATGTATGTTCTTCTTGGGTTTGTTTACTCCGATTGGGTTGTTGCCAGTTGCTCCTGTTGCGGGAATCATGACGTTTGCAGCATGGAAGCTTGATCGTAAGCAGCGTATGGAGATTCAAAAATCAGCGGACGATGTGGAAGAACAGCAAATTGAAGAAGTTCGAAGTCCAGAAAGTGTGGTCAATCTCTTACAAGTTGACCCAATCGAATTTGAATTTGGATACGGACTGATTCCTTTGGCTGATGTGAAGCAAGGCGGCGATTTGCTTGACAGGGTCATTATGATCCGCAGACAAATTGCGCTAGAGATGGGGATCGTTGTTCCGGTCATTCGGATCCGCGACAACATTCAGCTCAGACCGAATGAATATATGATTAAAATCAAGGGCAATCAGGTAGCAAAAGGCGAGATCATGCTTGATCACTATTTGGCAATGAGCCCTGGCATCGAAGACGATTCGATTGTTGGGATTGAAACCGTTGAACCTGCGTTTGGATTGCCTGCTTTATGGGTAACAGAAGAGAATAAGGAGATTGCTGAACTCTCTGGTTACACAGTTGTCGACCCGCCGTCTGTCGTCGCTACTCACCTGACAGAAGTCATCAAGCGTCATGCACACGAGCTGTTGGGACGTCAGGAGACGAGAGCATTAGTAGACAACGTAAGGGAAACAGCGCCTGTTTTGGTGGACGAGTTGGTTCCTGGATTGCTTTCGATCGGCGATGTCCAAAAGGTATTGCAAAAATTGCTGCGTGAAAAAGTATCGATTCGTAATCTCCAGGTCATTCTCGAAGCTTTGGCAGACCACGCAATGTTTACAAAAGATACGGATGTACTGACTGAGTACGTCAGACAAGCCATGGCGAGACAGATTACGTTGCAATTTACAGAGCCTGGACAGCCACTTCGCGTATTGACAGCAGGCGCAGGCTTGGAAAAGGCCATTTCAGAACGCGTCGAGCAGTCTGAGCAAGGCAGCTATCTGGCAATGGACCCAGAAACATCTCAGAGAATTTTCCAAATCATGTCGACAGAAGTTGGAAAAATGATTAATTCAGGCCAACAACCTATCATTCTTTCCTCTCCGGCTATTCGGATGTATTTACGACAACTGCTTGACCGGATGATGCCAGATGTACCTGTTTTGTCGTACAGCGAGTTGGAACCACATGTTGAAGTGCAAAGCGTAGGGATGGTGAACATTTCGTGAGAGTAAAACGTTACATAGTCGATACGATGCCAGAAGCGATGGAAAAAATCAGAACGGATTTAGGGATGGATGCAGTCATATTAAACTCAAAACCTTTTAAATCCGGTGGCTTTTTCGGGATGTTCAGCAAACAGCAAATCGAAGTCATCGCGGCGGTGGATGAAAAAGGATCCCAGCGTGAGGACATAAGCTTCACGGCAAACGATCGACAAAAGGACGTTTCCTCCAGACAACAGACGGGTACGTATACAGCGCAGCAAGCCTATCGCAGACCAACCGTACCTAGACCGCCAGCGGATAAGCCAATTTCCGAGACGAAGGAGCAGGAGCCACTCTCTGAACAGCCAATTGCCCTTGCACAAGCAAATCAACTTGTACAAGAAGAGACGGCTGTAGCAACAGAGCAGCCGATAACGAAGCAACGAGCTGCTGCTGTAGTCCCTTTGAAAGAGGAGGCACAGCCGATCGGGCAAAATGAGGTGCTTGCCAATGAGATACGAGGTATGCGGCAAATGTTTCAAAAGCTGTTGGTCAACGATTTGAGTCATCAACTCCCGCAGGCAATTCAAGATGTACGAAAACGATTGGTGGATCAAGAAGTAACAGAAGAGCTAACGGCCCAGATTATTCGTCAATTGATGGAAAGTCAGGTGGCAGGCAAGGAGTGGTCTAATGAAGAAGCATATGTGGCATGTCGACAGATCATCTCCGAGCTGGTTAAGCCCAGATCGCAAGGATCAGCCAAATTAGATCGGAGTGTAGAATACGCCTTCTTTTTTGGACCGACTGGGGTTGGCAAAACGACCACGATTGCAAAGCTTGCAGCGAACAGCATGCTAAAGGAAAAACGAAAAATTGGTTTCATTACGGCGGATACGTATCGGATGGCCGCTGTCGAGCAATTGAAAACATACGCTAACATTTTAAACGTTCCCATGGAAGTTGTCTTTTCACCAAAGGAAATGAAGCAAGCGATGGAAAGATTAAGTGATTGCGATCTGATTTTTGTCGATACTGCCGGACGCAATTTCCGCAACGATGAATATGTACAAGGAATTCGCGAGCTTGTCGAGCAAGGTACAAACAGCATGAATTATTTAGTGCTCAGCTTGTCGACCAAATACAATGACATGAAGGCGATCATAGACAACTTTGGGAACGTACCGGTTAAGCATGTAATTTTTACCAAGGTGGACGAAACACAATCCTTTGGCTCGATCGTAAATGTTTGTCAAAATACGAACCTCGAACTCTCCTACGTGACGACAGGACAAAATGTACCAGATGATATCGCTCTTGCTACGCCAGAAATGGTAGCAGCGATGATCTTGGGAGAATGAGGATGCGGGATCAGGCAGAACGACTTCGAGAACGTGTGCAACAAAGCAAACAAGACCGAAAAACGAAGCTAATCACCGTTACGAGTGGAAAAGGCGGCGTAGGAAAGTCAAACTTCAGTCTCAACTTTGGTCTTGGGCTAAATCAGCAGGGACACAAAACAGTCCTGTTTGATGTGGATTTGGGTCTTGCCAATCTGGATGTGCTGATGGGGATTACCCCCAAAAAGCATTTGTTCCATCTACTAGAGCCGAATACGACGGTATGGGACATCATTGAGCAAGGACCAGGGGGACTGGAGTTTATAGCTGGTGGCTCGGGATTCACACAGATTATGCAGCTGGATGAAGACAAGCTGGATCGATTGTTCACCCAGTTGAATCCGTTGCAAGGCTACGCGGAAACGATCATTTTTGATACAGGAGCTGGCTTTTCCAACGAGTCGATACGGTTTATGCTCTCTTCTGATGAAGTGATTCTGGTTACTACACCAGAGCCGCCAGCCATAACTGATGCCTATGCAGTGATTAAGCTGCTGCATTCGCGTAATCCGGCCATCACTATCAGATTGGTCATCAATCGAGTAACCTCAGATCGCGAGGGGAAAATGACTGCGGATAAACTGGCGATGGTAGCAAAACGATTTTTGAATATGGACCTTCATTCGCTCGGATATGTACCAGATGATCCACAAGTATCCAAAGCAGTGAAGCAGCAACGTCCTTTTCTACTTACATATCCGCAAGCGCAAGCCTCAAAGAGCATTCGTAATCTGGTGGGCCGTTATCTGGAGAGTTCAACCATGACTGATGTTTCAACGAATGGGCTAAAAGGATTTCTTGCGCAGCTGAAAAACTTCATTCGATAAGGCAACAGGTTGTAGGAAGGGAGCGACATTCGATGAGTAAAATTCGAGTACTGGTTACGGACGATTCTGCATTCATGCGTAAAGTTATCACTGATATTTTATCTACTGATTCGGAGATCGAAGTTATTGAGCGAGCGAAGAACGGTCTCGAATGCATTGAGAAATGCAAACAGCTCGCCCCGGATGTCCTTACGCTTGATATTGAAATGCCGATTATGAACGGCCTCGACGCTTTGGAAAAGCTGATGAACGAGTATCCAATCCCAGTGGTTATGCTGAGCAGTCTGACGCGTGAGGGAGCGGAGGCGACCATTCAGGCTCTTGAACTGGGCGCATTTGACTTTGTGACGAAACCCTCTGGTCCAATCTCACTCGATATTCATAAAGTGGGAGATCGGTTGATTGAAAGGGTGAAGGCTGCTGCTTCTGCAAAAGGTAGAATCCGCAGAACGGATGGCAAAGCGAGCAAGCCAACAACCATAAGCCCAATTGCTGCTCAGCCTGTCGTTCGCCCTGTTGTAACAAGTATGCCGCCGATCTTAACTAGGCTGCCCAATACAACCAAAGCAAGGCTCGTTGTATTAGGTACTTCGACGGGTGGGCCAAAAGCATTGCAAACGGTATTGACACAGCTCCCAGCTAAATTTCCAGCCCCGATTGCAATCGTTCAACATATGCCCGCTGGTTTTACAAAGTCACTGGCACAACGTTTAGATTCGCTGTGTCAAATAAAAGTCACCGAAGTCGCAGACGGTGAAATTCTGCAATCGGCAACCGCGTATATTGCGCCAGGGGGTTATCATTTTGAAGTGCATTCCGTAAATGGTCGATTGCAAGCCCACTTGCATCAACAAGAGCCCCGAGGCGGACATAGACCTTCAGTAGATGTTCTTTTTGAGTCGGTCAGTCGATTGACAAATGTAGACAAATGGGCAATTATCATGACAGGCATGGGAAATGATGGGACAAAAGGTCTGAAATTGATGAAAGAAATCGGACCTGTTGCGAGTATTATCGAAGATGAGTCGAGCTGTATCGTGTACGGAATGCCGCGCGCAGCTATCCAAGCCGGACTCGCAGATCATATAGCCCCATTGGATAAGATTCCAGAGGTATTGTGCAAGCTCTTGCACTGATTTTGGGAGGTGGATCACCTATGGATATGAATCAGTATTTGGACATGTTTATTGAAGAATCAAAAGAACACTTGCAAGCAATTAACGCCAACTTGTTGTTGCTCGAAAATGATCCAGGCAATATTGCTCATGTGAAAGAAATTTTCCGTTCTGCTCATACGCTAAAAGGAATGTCGGCAACGATGGGATTCGAGGACATGGCTAGTCTGACCCATGAAGCTGAGAATGTACTTGATCTCATTCGAAATGATAAATTGACGATCAACAGCGATATCATGGACGTCATTTTTCACAGCATCGATTTGATAGAGGGTATGGTCATTGATATTACCGAGGGTGGAGACGGATCAGCAGATGTTTCTATTCCAGTGAAAAAGCTTCGCGCAATTGTGGCTGGAGACTTTTCTGTAGAACAGGAAATTGCAGCTACTGCCGCAGCGCTGGAAGAGGCTCCTTCGGCGGAAGAGACAGCTCAACAGACTCAAGAGTATGACCTCGATGATTTTGCACTCATGGTTATGGAGCAGTCCAAGGAATTGGGCAATCAGTCCTTGTGGATTAAAGTGACGCTGAACGAGAATTGCTTGTTAAAAGCTGCTCGCGCATACATGGTTTTTGACCAGTTGGAATCTCTTGGCGAAGTGATTAAAACAAAACCAACCGTTGAAGATATCGAAAACGAACGTTTTGAGCAATCTTTTGAAATCGCCTATGTCACCATGCATCCGATTGAAAAAATTCGCAGTGCAATTCTTAACATTTCCGAGATTCAGGATGTCATGGTTGAGCCTATTGTGGTCAAAGCAAAGGTTGAGGAAGCACCCGTCGTGAAAGAACAGGCAGTTTCGGCCCCTCAAAAAGCGCAAGAGGCGCAGCCAGCTACTGCTAGAAAGACAGGAGCAGGAGGAAAAACGATTCGTGTTGATATCGATCGTCTCGATATTCTCATGAACCTTTTCAGCGAGCTGGTCATTGACCGTGGTCGCCTGGAGCAATTGGCACGTGAGATTGGCAAGAGTGAGCTCCAGGAAACAGTTGAGCACATGAGCCGAATCAGTGGCGATTTGCAAAACATTATTCTGACCATGCGCATGGTTCCAGTCGAACAAGTGTTTAATCGGTTCCCGCGTATGATTCGAGATTTACAAAAAGACTTGAGCAAAAAAGTCAATTTAGAAATTTTCGGTGCGGAAACAGAACTGGATCGTACGGTAATTGATGAGATTGGGGACCCGCTGAATCACTTGCTGCGCAATTCTCTCGACCACGGGATTGAGTCTCCTGCCGAGCGGAAAAAGGCAGGCAAGCCAGAAGAAGGAACGATCGAGCTTCGTGCGTTTCACAGCGGAAACCACGTATTTATTGAAGTAAAAGATGATGGTGCCGGAATTAATAAAGAAAAAGTATTGAAAAAGGCATTGGAGCGCGGCATCGTTACACAAGCCATGGCAGACAGCATGAGCGACAAGCAAATTCATGAATTATTGTTTGCAGCCGGCTTTAGTACGGCAGATGTGATCTCCGACATTTCTGGACGTGGAGTTGGACTCGATGTCGTGAAATCCAAGATCGAGTCGCTGGGCGGTAGTGTAGGAGTCGATTCTGTACGCGGTCAAGGCACGACCTTCTTGATTCAGCTTCCTCTGACCCTTTCTATCATTTCTGCGATGCTGGTACAGGTTCAGAACGAGAAATATGCAGTTCCTCTCAGCTCCATTATTGAAACGGCAGTCTTCAAAAAAGATCAGATCATGATGGCTCACCGCCAAAAAGTGATCGACTTTAGGGGCCGTGTAGTACCGCTTGTATCTCTCCAGGATATTTTCCAGGTTCCGAGTAGTGGGAACCAGAGCGATGACGAAGTAGCAGTGGTGATCGTTCGCAAAGGAGAAAAAATGGCTGGTCTCGTCGTAGATTCATTCATTGGACAGCAGGAAATTGTCTTGAAATCTTTCGGTAAATATCTGGTCAATGTTTTTGCGATTTCTGGTGCTACCATCCTGGGTGATGGACAAGTCGCACTCATTATTGACTGCAATGCATTGATTAAGTAAGAGGAGGGGCAGCCAAATGCTCGATCAAAAAGAAATCGTAAGCGAAGTCAAAGTGATCGTGTTTCGATTGAAGGATGAAGAGTACGGTGTAGAGGTGGACCAAGTAAAATCAATCGAAAAGTTGGAGCATATCACAAGAGTTCCGCGCACACCGAAGTTTGTTAAAGGGGTTATCAATCTGCGTGGTGTGGTCACTCCAATTATTGATCTGCGGAATCGCTTCAGTCTGGAGGACAGCGAGTACTCCGAAGCAACCCGTATCATCATCGTTGCGGTAGGTGAGCTTGAGGTTGGATTAATTGTAGATGCAGCCAATGATGTCATCGACATTCCTGTAAATGCAATCGAACCGCCTCCAGAGGTTGTCGGTGGAGTTGAAGCGGCATATCTACGTGGAGTAGCAAAGCTAGATAGAAGATTACTGATCCTATTGAATCTAGACAAAGTTTTGAGCACTGAGGAAATAAAGCAGTTGGACGCAATCGAGGGATAAGAAAATGGTCTATTTTACTAAGTTTGGCGATTTCCAATTTGACGTGCTGCGCGAAATCGGGAATATTGGTGCGGGTCATGCCGCTACAGCCCTCTCCAAGCTCATGCAAAAAGAAATCGATATGAAAGTGCCACAGGTGAGCATTATACCCTTCGATGAAGTAGCTGATTGTGTCGGTGGGGCGGAAACAGTTGTGGTTACAGTGTTTCTCCGTGTAGAAGGAGACTGCCCTGGCAACATGTTTTTTATCCTTGACTTGGATTCTGCTAAGTATCTGTTGCTGCAAATCACAGGTATCGACAAGGACGTGTATGAGTGGGGAGAGCTTGAGGTCTCCGCTCTGCACGAAATTGGAAACATTTTAACTGGGTCTTATCTCTCTTCGTTGGCAGATTTAACAAAGCTGAATCTACAGCCGTCAGTTCCTGCACTAGCTGTAGATATGGCGGGTGCCATTCTTAGCTATGGATTGATTGAGTTGGGTCAAGCGGGTGACTTTGCCCTCACGATTGACACAGCCTTTTTTGAAGGTAATGAGCAAGTGAAGGGAAATTTTTTTCTGATTCCTGATCCGGAATCGCTACCCATTCTATTTCATTCACTAGGAGTTCCGTTTGATGGAGATTATTAAGATTGGTATGGCCGATCTCGGTGTGGCAAAGCCTCCGAGTCGGCTGCGTACCACCGGTTTAGGATCATGTGTGGGGGTTGTCCTCTACGATAGCACTCATAAAATTGCTGGCATGGCACATGTGATGCTGCCCGAATCATCTCTGGCAAAAAGTGGGGAACTATCCATAGGGAAGTATGCGGATACCGCTATTCCTCACCTCATTCAACTGATGGAGCGTGCCGGTGCATCGACACGTCATATCGTGGCAAAGCTGGCTGGTGGCGCTCAAATGTTTGCATTCTTAGGTAACAATGACACGATGCGGATCGGACCAAGAAATGTGGAAGCATGCAAAATGGCTTTGAAGGATGCCCATATAAAGATAGTGGCGGAAGATACAGGGGGAAACTGCGGTCGGACTATAGAACTCGATGCCACAAACGGGATGCTTCAAATCCGTACAGTAAATCAAGGTGTGAAGGAAGTATAAAGTATGCTGGGAACCATTTGGATTAATTTAGGCTTGGGATTGCTTGCATTTATCGTGACGTTGCTTGCAGCAGGAGCAGGTAATGTTTGGTTAGTCTCGTTCGTACGAGCTGGCATTGCCTTCGTCGTATTTTTCCTCGCGGCATTTCCAATCCGTTGGGTGATTGCAAAAATCACGCATACATCCGCGAGTCCAGTTGGTGAAACAGGGGAAGCCGTGTCAGGGGAGCCAGTTGCTTCTCTGGAAAATTCCCAGAAGGATCCAAAGCAGGAGGATCTGGAGGAATCGTTCTCCCCACTTTCCTTGTCCAAGATGGAGAGGATTCAACCAACTGAGGATCCCACCACCGTTGCAGAGGTCGTTAGACGCTTATCAGATGAGTAAAGGTTGGTGACTAATCGTGGCACGGCTAACAAGTCAAGAGAAAACAAAAGAATTTGATAAATGGGTTATGTGGAAGCAAGAAGGCAGTCGCGAGGCGGAAGTCGATTTGATCACACGCTTTTTACCGCTGGTTGACAAGGTAGCGAATCGATTGGCGATTAACTTACCTGCAAATGTAGATAAGGATGACTTGATTAGCTACGGCCGTTTTGGTCTCTTAGATGCTTTAGCCAAGTTTGATCATACAAGGGGACTACAATTCGAAACGTATGCGATGTGGCGTATCCGTGGAGCAATGATTGACGGTCTGCGCGAGAATGACTGGATTCCTCGGACAGTGCGGGACAAGGCTAAAAAAATCGAAGAAGCGTACACCACTTTGGAACAGCAAATGCTACGTATGCCAACCGATCGAGAAGTTTCCAATTATCTCGGGATAAGCGAGAAAGATCTGCAGCAAGTATTTTTGGAAACGTCCCTTGCTTCTATGGTCTCTATAGATGAAGCAGTTGGTGACGAAGATGAACAAAAAACGGCTCGACATTCCTACATTGTCGATGACATAACACCACGTCCGGAAACAGTTGCAGAGGTAACTAGTTTAAAGGAAGTGCTGGTTACGGTTATTGATAAGCTTCCTGAAAAAGAACGTCTTGTCGTTTCGTTGTTCTACTTTGAAGAAATGACATTATCGGAAATCGCTGAAATCATGAGCCTGTCGCCATCACGTATTTCACAACTTCATTCCAAGGCTCTATTCCGTCTTCGTTCTGCTTTATCTAGATGGAAGACGCAATTGATGTAGGTACGACATTACCCAATCTTGAGAGGGGTAGGATGATGGAACGGATCGGTAATTATCGTTTTGAGGTCAAACTGTCCGCTGATAAGCTGGAAGCAGAAATCATTCTAAAAGTGGATGAAACTGAGCTTGATCAGATCGTGGTTATGGAAAGTGACGTGCTCCATGCACTTCAAACGCAGAAAGTGAGCTTCGGCATAAAAAACGAAATCGTTCAAGCAATCTGTACGACACCGGCGAATTTTGCTAATGCCTATATAACGATTGCTACAGGTACCCCTCCAGTGGTTGGAGAAGATGGATATGTTGAGTATCCATACGTAAAAACCATTCAGGAAGGGAACGGTCCAAAAGAGCTGGAGGATGGTCGCGTAGATTTTTACAATGTGACAAGTATACCGAACGTAGTCAAAGGGCAGTTGTTGGCGAAAAAAATCCCGGCTGGTCAAGGTCAGCCAGGGAAAACAGTTACCGGAGAGCCCATCGCTCCCAAAGCCGGCAAGGAATCTAGATTGAAGCCTGGAAAAAATGTGGTGCAGAATCAAGAACGAACCATGATCTATGCAGCGATGGATGGGCAGGTTTCATTTACTGACCAAGAAAAGATGAATGTATTTCCTGTGTTTGAAGTAAACGGGGATGTGGATTTTGGCGTCGGTAATATCGATTTTGTGGGAACGGTGGTCATTCGTGGGAACGTATTAAATGGATTTCGTGTGAAAGCATCTGGGGATATCCGTGTCCTGGGCAGTGTGGAAGGCGCAGAACTAGATGCTGGAGGGTCCATTGAGATTAAGAGTGGAATCGTAGCCCAAGATAAGGGCTCTATCATTGCTGGTCATGATATTCGTACCTCCTTTATCCAAAACGCAAATGTAACCGCAGGAAATCAAGTGTTGGTTTCACAAAGTATTATGTTCTCCTCGGTTCGTGCAGGTAAGCAAATTATATGCAAGGGCGCAAAGGGTATTATTATCGGTGGTGTATTGCAAGCCGGGGAGAAAATCGGAGCGCGCATTTTTGGCAACAACAGTGCGACTCCAACAGTACTAGAGGTTGGGGTCAAGCCGGAGCTGCGTCAAGAACTTGCCGCCCTGCAAAAAGAATTGCAAGACGTATATGAAAATTTGCGTAAAACCGATCAGGGCTTAGGCGTGCTCAATCAAATTATGCAGGTAGCCGGAGAACTGCCGCCTGATAAACGAGTTATGCAAATCAGGCTAACAAACACACGTTTGGTACTTGAAAAAGAGAGTAAGGCACTGGAATCCCGTAAAAAAGATGTGGAAGCCGAATTGTTAGGAGAAGGTCCCGCAGCGATTGACGCTTATCACGTCATGTATCCCGGGATCAAAATGACGTTTGGCAGGCTTGTTCACTTTATCAAGCATGAGTATGCGCGTACACGTTTCATGGTGATTGACGGAGAAATTAGCAGCACTACCCTCCTTTAATAAGCGATCTAGTGATAGAATTGTGGAGAAGAGAGGTGTAGCCTGATGAGCTTGAGAACGGTCGAATTACAGGTTGCTTTGCCCCGTACCCTAGAAGTCACGCGTGTACAAGAGCAACAACAGCAGCGCACCATGCATGAGCAGCAATCCATGATTAACCAACGAAGAGAATTGGATGAGCATTTGCGACAGCGGCCACATGATGTGGAACATACAGAGAAAAATCAGATTCGCGAGCGGGAGCAAAGACAAGGCAAGGATGGTTTCGAACAATCAGCCTCTTCTTCAGAGGAGGAGAGGGAAGCTGGTTCAGGTGAAAGCACATCTTCTACTTCAGCCGTGTCGATGAGAGACCCGTTACGCGGACGTTTTATTGATATATCGTTATAATGTAGGATAGGAAAAGATAAGCCAGAAATTAAGGTGACCAACATGGAAGTAGTGTACCCCATCCTAATTGGAGCTGGAGTCATTAGCATGATACTTGCCTTGTTTATCAAGAGGAAGTCACCTATTGATTCCGATTCTGCCAAGCAAACGGTTCGCACAACTGAAAAAGCAGAGCTGGAAAAGAGCTTGCAAAAGATCAGCAGGCAACTGAAACAGGAAAATGAGCGGTTGTCTGCTGATGTTCAAGATACCCGGGCGGATTTATTGCAAGAAGTACAGCAGCTTCGAAAACGTGTCGAGCAGTTAGAAATCCAAGCGAAAGAGCGACTACCAATCGTAGAAACAACAGAAGTAAAAGTTACGTCCTTGCCCAAGGAGTCAGTCACCGAGGTAGACATGCTCGCACTTCGGGAACGCTACCGACGCGCCTTTGAGCTCGCCAAAGAGGGACTTACCTATGATGAAATCGCCAAACGGCTTGGAGCGGGACGCGGTGAAATCGAACTGATCTTTTCATTGGCAGCCAAGAATGAAAGAGGTCAAGCAGATGAATAAAAAGGAACTGTTGTTCGGTTTTGGTGCTGGTCTGCTAGTCGCAACCTCCGTTCTTGGTATGCTTGTATCGCGAGAAGTAGAGCCACCCCCTGTTATCACTAAGGAACAAATCAAGAAATCGGCAGAAGAAATGCAGATGGTCATCCTTGCGCCTGATGAGTATGAGCAGTGGCAGCAGGAAAAGAAAGTGAATGTAAAGCCAGCCCCTACAGCTCCAAAAGCGCCGCAGCCGCCTGCGCCCGGGCAAACAACGAAGCCGGAGACAAATTCTCCGAATGCGCCGCAAAAGACGATTGTAGGACAAACAGCGGCGCCTGAGGCTCCAAGTGCTATTGACCAGGCTACGACGCAGCCGCCTGCGCAGTCGACTTCTTTGACGGGTGCATCGGCTCCTACGCCAACACAATCTCCTGCAGCTCCCGTTGTAGAACCCCCTAAAACGGAAAAAAAGGTTTCGTTTACTGTTCCGTATAAGGCAACTGCCGAGCAGGTAGCTCGTATTCTCGTGGATGAAGGAATTCTCCCCGCAGACAATAAATTCGTTGATCAGCTGCGGTCCCAAAACAAGCTGAATCGAATTCGTGTAGGTACATATGAAGTGAGCGAATCGGCCACGGAAGCGGATATCGCGAAGCTGATAACTACTCCGCCAAAGAAATAAGGCGGAGTTTTTTTGCGAAAAAAATGGTATTTGTTTGTTGCAATTGAAAGTCCCGTATGATATATTCATTAACGGTGTTGAAATCGCACGTCCACCAATTCCGGCAACGGTGCTGCCACTGGCAGAATTGCTTGGAACATGCGGTGTGACGGAGGTAGGCATCACAAAAACCATTTTTGAAGGAGGTGTGAAATATGGCAGTAATTTCGATGAAACAGTTGCTCGAAGCTGGTGTACACTTTGGTCACCAAACTCGTCGCTGGAACCCGAAAATGGCTCGCTATATCTTCACCGAACGTAACGGAATCTACATTATCGACCTGCAAAAAACCGTTAAAAAAGTAGAGGAAGCGTACAACTTCGTACGTGAACTCGCTCAAGACGGCGGTAAAGTGCTCTTCGTAGGTACGAAGAAACAAGCACAAGAATCCGTTAAAGATGAAGCTGAACGCACTGGGCACTACTTTATCAACCAACGTTGGTTGGGTGGTACTTTGACTAACTTCAGCACCATCAAAAAACGTACAGGTCGCTTGGCTGATCTGAAACGTATGGAACAAGACGGTACTTTCGAAGTATTGCCGAAGAAAGAAGTAATCGTTCTTCGCAAAGAAATGGATCGCTTGGAGAAATTCTTGGGCGGTATCGCTCATATGGATAAACTTCCAGATGCTCTGTTCATCATCGATCCTCGTAAAGAGCGTATCGCTGTTGCAGAAGCTCGTAAATTGGGTATCCCAATCGTTGCAATTGTTGACACGAACTGCGATCCAGATGAGATCGACTACGTGATCCCAGGTAACGATGACGCTATCCGCGCAGTTAAGCTTTTGACTGCGAAAATGGCAGATGCTCTGCAAGAAGGCAACCAAGGTACAGAGCAACAAGCAACTACAACAACAACTGCGTAAGCAAGTGTAAAAGGGTGGACTGAGGGTGTCAGAACCCTTGTCCACCTTTTTTTGTACAGATAGGAATTCACAATATCTTATCTAGTATAAACGCAGCCTAGGCATTACCATAGTCATGGTGAAGCTAGAGTTCTACTGAACACGGGGAGAATCCTTCTTCGTATTCAGCAAAGAATAAGGTTGTAGAAACGTTATCTTAACAGATGGCTTCCAAGTACATTATAATGAGATCGTAACTTTCCTTAGGAGGTTTAACCAAATGGCAATTAGTGCACAATCGGTTAAAGAACTGCGTGAGCGTACAGGCGCAGGAATGATGGATTGCAAACGCGCGCTGGAAGAAACTGGCGGAGATATGGAAAAGGCAATTGACTTGCTCCGTGAACGCGGAATTGCAAAAGCAGCGAAAAAATCCGGTCGTATTGCGGCAGAAGGTCTGACAGCAACAGCAGTTGCTGGTAACGTAGCAGCTGTAGTAGAAGTTAACTGCGAGACTGACTTCGTTGGGAAAAACCCTGAGTTCCAAACACTTGTTAAAGATATCGCTGAGCACGTAGTTTCCCAGCGTCCTGCAACTGTAGAGGAAGCTCTGGAGCAACCGTTCAAAGGTGCTGGCGAGACTCTCGCCCATGTCATCAACGAAAAAATCTCCACAATCGGAGAAAACATTTCCTTCCGTCGTTTCGCTCTTTCCGAGAAAACAGATGCTGGCGTATTCGGTGCTTACCTGCACATGGGTGGAAGAATCGGTGTTCTCGTAACTTTGGAAGGTACGCAAGACGAAGCTATGGCTAGAGACTTGGGAATGCACGCAGCAGCGTCCAACCCACGCTTCGCAAATCGTGAAGAAGTTTCTGCTGATGAGATTGAGCGCGAGCGCGAAGTTCTGAAGAACCAAGCACTGGCTGAAGGCAAGCCTGCAAACATCGTTGAAAAAATGGTGGAAGGTCGTCTCTCCAAATTCTTCGAAGAATACGTACTGGTTGAGCAACCATTCGTAAAAGATCCAGACAAAAAAGTATCCGCTCTGTTGAAAGAAGCGGGTGCAAGCCTGAAAGAATTCGCTCGCTTCCAAGTCGGCGAAGGAATCGAGAAGAAGCAAGAAGACTTCGCAGCTGAAGTTATGGCGCAAGTAAATAAGCAATAATATTGACTTATAGGGAACACTCCGTGTTCCCTATTTTCAAAACGAGAGTTTCACACCATGTGAAACTCTCTGCATGTAAAAAGCAAGTGTGCGTATACGCCCAAGAAGGATTGCACACAGGTAATAGAGAATGATTCATGAATGGAGGCCGTTTCACATGCCACTTCCTGCCTATAAACGGGTTGTGTTAAAGTTGAGTGGGGAAGCACTGGCGGGAGACCTCGGGTACGGAATTGACCCAAAAGTAATTTCTTCCGTAGCGAACCAGATCAAGGAAATCGTAGAGTTGGGAGTACAAGTCGCAGTAGTCGTCGGAGGAGGTAATATCTGGCGCGGACTTTCCGGCAGCTCCAAAGGGATGGATCGGGCAACAGCCGATTACATGGGCATGCTGGCAACGATTATGAACTCACTCGCCATGCAGGATGGGTTGGAAAAGGTGAACGTCCCTACACGTGTTCAAACTTCGATTGAAATGAGACAGGTAGCGGAACCATACATACGCCGTAGAGCGATTCGTCATTTGGAAAAAATGCGCGTCGTTATCTTTGCAGCGGGTACAGGCAATCCTTACTTCTCGACAGATACTACAGCAGCCCTGCGCGCAGCTGAGATCGAAGCAGAAGTGATCCTGATGGCAAAAAATAAGGTAGATGGGGTTTATTCAGCAGACCCGAGTCTCGATCCGACCGCGGAAAAGTACGACCAGCTGACTTTCCTGGAAGTACTCAACAAAGGTTTGGGTGTGATGGATTCCACCGCATCTAGCTTGTGCATGGACAACAGTATTCCACTGATCGTCTTTAACATTTCCGAAGAAGGCAATATTCGCCGTGCAGTTATGGGCGACAAAATCGGTACTTTGGTTAAGGGGGAATAATCATGCCACAATCTGTGCTTAAAGACATGGAAGATCGCATGAACAAAGCGATCGCTACTTTGAAAAAAGACCTTTCCAGCCTCCGTGCTGGTCGTGCAAACCCAGCTATGCTCGATCGTGTAATGGTTGACTACTATGGTTCACCAACACCAATTAGCCAGCTAGCTAACATCAGCGTTCCTGAGCCTCGTATGTTGACCATTCAACCATGGGACAAAGCAGCGTTAAAAGAAATCGATCGTGCTCTGCAACAGTCCGATCTCGGTATTTCCCCTTCTAACGATGGCGTGATCATCCGCTTGGTTATTCCGCCGCTGACAGAAGAACGCCGTAAAGATTTGGTTAAATTAGCAGGCAAAAGCGGAGAAGACAGCAAGGTTGCCATTCGCAACATCCGTCGCGATGCTAACGACGACATTAAGAAATTGGAAAAGGCTGCGACCATTTCCGAGGACGAATCTCGCCGCCATCAAGAAAGCATCCAAAAGACAACAGATAAATTCATCGCAGAAGTCGATAAGATCGTTAAGGATAAAGAGAAAGACATCTTGGAAGTGTAACACATGGTTATCCCCCTCTGGTGAGGGGGATGTACGTCTATATCTCTCATTACGGGGGAACACTTTATGTTAGAACATCTGGCGCGCAAATGGGCCCGCAAAGAGAATCAACCAGTACCAGAAGAATTGGATCGTACCGGAAAAATTCCGCAACACGTTGCGATTATTATGGACGGGAACGGTCGTTGGGCCAATATGCGCAATTTACCCCGGGTCGCCGGGCATCGGGCAGGAATGAAAACAGTAAAAGAAGTGGTCAAGGTTGCTGACGATCTAGGAGTTGGCTATGTGACCATGTATGCTTTTTCTACCGAAAACTGGAAGCGTCCAAGAGACGAAGTTGATTTTCTCATGAAGCTTCCGCAGGAATTTCTGTCGACAGAATTAAAAGAATTAATTGAACGAAACGTGCGAATTCGTATGTTAGGGAGCAAGGACGAATTACCGAAGCACACGTTAAAAGCGTTAACTGAAGCAGAAGAGCGCACTCTAAACAATACTGGTCTGCAACTAAATTTTGCCTTGAACTACGGAGGCCGCGACGAAATAGTTAAAGCATTTTCGATGATGGCGTCCCAAGTAAAAGCGGGCGAACTCGACCCTGAGAAATTCGATGAAGAAGTCATTTCCCGCTACCTGTACACAAGCGATATTCCCGACCCTGACCTCTTGATTCGCACGAGTGGAGAGATTCGCTTAAGCAACTTCATGCTATGGCAATTGGCCTACACGGAATTGTGGTTTACGGACGTTCTTTGGCCTGATTTTACCCGTGAACACTTTTATCAAGCGATTGTGGAGTACCAAGGCCGAGCTCGTCGCTACGGGGCGGTATAGCCGAGAGGTGGAATCAGTTGAAGCAACGAATAATTACTGGCCTGATTGGTGGGGCGGGTTTTCTTCTCTTGATTTATGCAGGAGGAGCCTGGTACTCACTATTGGTTTTTTTACTGGCCGTCATTGGCCTGTTTGAATTTATGAGGATGGCTGGCTTACAGCCATTACATGCGGCAGGGATACTTGGATATGTGTTGATGGTAAGTATTTTGTGGCCATCCCTTGCATTTTCGAGTTGGCTGAACATCAGTATGCCGGATCTGATGTTACCAGTGCTCCTTCTTTTGTTGATTTACTCCGTACTGCGGAAAAATCAGTTTCACATTGAACACATCGCCCTTACATTAGTGGGGGCGTTATACATAGGCTATGGTTTTACGTATATGGCCGCTGCCCGCAATCTTCCGGAAGGGTTTATGCTAACTGTGCTCGTCATTCTGGCGATCTGGTCGACTGACTCTGGCGCCTATTTTGTCGGTAAAGCCATCGGTAAGCGAAAGCTTTGGCCAGAGATCAGCCCAAATAAAACGATCGAGGGCTCCATTGGTGGTTTGCTGGCAGCAGTCATCGTTGTCCTTGGTGTAAATGCTTTGCTGGGCAATTTGACATTGGCACAGGCACTGACGATCGCTTTTGTGGCAGGGATTGTCGGTCAATTGGGAGATTTGGTGGAATCAGCGTTTAAGCGCCATTTTCACGTGAAGGATTCTGGACAGCTCATTCCTGGTCATGGGGGCGTGCTGGATCGTTTTGATAGTTTTCTACTTGTTTTTCCGGTTTTGCATCTACTAGGTATCGTCTGAAACCTGTTGCATATATAGAAAGAGATATAGAAGGTGAAGGCAGTGAAAAAAATAGCACTCTTAGGTTCTACGGGTTCGATCGGAACAAGTACACTTGATGTAGTCGAAAAGCACCCACAGGAGTTTTCTGTCGTAGCGATGGCTGCAGGAACAAACGTGGACTTGCTGGCCAAGCAGGTTGTGCAATTTGGACCAGAGCTTGTTTCGGTAGGGAATGAACAAGCAGCATTTGAACTGAGAGAACGCCTTGGTAGTCAGGTAAAACCAGAAATTGTATACGGCGCCGCAGGCCTTGAGCAAGTAGCTCGATATGAGGCTGCCAATTTTGTGATGACGGCTGTTGTCGGGAGTGTAGGTGTTGCCCCGACTCTGGCTGCGATTGAAGCAGGGAAAACAATCGGACTTGCCAATAAGGAAACATTGGTTTGTGCTGGATCGGTCGTCATGAAAAAGGCAAGAGAAAAAGGCGTCCAAATCATCCCTGTAGATAGCGAGCACGCTGCCGTGTTCCAATGTATGCAGGGAGAGAGGCGTCAGGATGTAGAGCGAGTCATGCTGACTGCATCGGGCGGCTCCTTTCGACATTTGACTCGAGAAGACTTGAAGCAGGTAACGGTAACCGAAGCATTGGCACATCCGAATTGGAGTATGGGTGCCAAAATCACGATTGATTCTGCTACGATGATGAACAAGGGCTTTGAAGTAATTGAGGCGCATTGGTTGTTTGATCTGCCTTACGAGCATATTGAATGCGTCCTCCATTATGAAAGCATCATACATTCTATGGTAGAATATAAAGACAGAGCGGTAATGGCTCAGTTGGGGACACCGGACATGAAGGTTCCAATCCAGTACGCGATGAGTTACCCGGGCAGAATGACCTTGCCAACAGAGCCACTTGATTTAGTCAAAGTGGGTACTCTTCACTTTGCTGCCATGGATTTTGACCGTTACCCTCTGTTAAAATTGGCCTATGAGTGTGGAAAAGCTGGTGGGACTTACACGGCTGTACTGAATGCAGCCAATGAAGTAGCTGTTGATTTGTTTCTGAAGGGCTCGATTGGGTTTCTTGATATCGAAACGATCGTGAGCAAAACATGCGAAGCCCATCAAGGCATACAAGACCCTACGCTGGAGGAGATTTTTTCTGCAGATAAGTGGGCACGCTCGCAGGCGCTCCTATTCGCGTAAAGCAGGATATGAGCTTTAGATACTCGAAAGAAAGGTGGCTGTTCACTTGCCTTTTCCCAATCTGGATTCCGTTGAATCAATTCTCGCGATAGTAGTTGTTTTTGGGGCACTCGTATTCGTGCATGAACTGGGTCACTTTCTTCTGGCCAAAAGGGCTGGGATACTTTGTCGGGAATTTGCGCTTGGAATGGGTCCCAAGATTTTTCGCGTGAAACGTGGTGAAACGGAATATACCCTGCGCCTTCTGCCTATTGGAGGGTTAGTCCGTATGGCGGGTGAAGATCCGGAAATGGATATGCTCAAGCCGCACATGGAAGTTAGTATCGAACGTGATGCGCTTGGAAAGGTAACGCATATCCTGCTAGATGGGCCGAACGCAGGCTCTCAGCGAGCTATAGCGGGTACTGTCGTACGTTTTGACCTGGAACAAGCATTGAGCTTGACCCTCGAAATTGATGGAGAACAGCGTACTTACTCGGTACATCCTCAGGCACAATTAGTGAGTGATGGACAAGAGGTTCAGATTGCTCCATTAAATAGACAGTTCAAAGGCAAAACCGTATCGCAGCGTTTCTGGGCTATTTTTGCTGGACCTTTTGCCAACTTCCTGCTGGCATTCCTGTTGTTTGTGATGATCGGCCTTTTGTACGGTGTTCCGAATGGGACATACCTTGGAGAAGTGAGGGCAGGTGGCCCTGCTGCCCAAGCGGGACTCATGGAAGGCGACAAAGTGATCGCGATTCAAGGACAATCGGTTTCTACCTGGAAAGATGTCGTTCAAATTATTAGCCAAGCACCTGACAAAGAATTGACTTTTCAGTATGAGCGAAATGGACAGGTAAACACGGTTCCTGTAAAAGTAGGAAAAGACGAAAACAACATCGGTAAAATCATGGTAACGAATTCACTCACATATGCTCCCGGAGAAGTGCTAAAATACGGGGTATCGTCCACCTACGAATTTACCGTGATGATTTTGAAAAGCTTAGGCATGCTGTTTACCGGTGCTGTTGGACTGAATGATTTGAGCGGTCCTGTGGGTATTTTCAAGATGACGGGTGAATTTGCACAGCAAGGTATGGCGATTTTGATGAAATGGGCTGCCGTTCTAAGCATTAACCTAGGATTGTTCAATCTGTTGCCGCTCCCTGCACTTGATGGTGGACGTTTAGCCTTTTTGGCTGTAGAAGCATTGCGAGGACGTCCTATTGACCCACATAAGGAAGGGATGGTTCACTTTTTGGGCTTTGCATTTTTGATGCTGCTCATTTTGGTAGTAACCTGGAACGATGTGCAACGGTTGTTCTTCCAATAACGTACTAACTCGGTAGAAAGAAAACAGAAAAAGCTTAAAGGATGGTGCAAAATGTACAAGCGCGAGGAGACGAAACCGGTTTTTGTAGGAGGCGTGCAAATCGGGGGCCAAAAAAGCGTAGTGATTCAGTCTATGACGACAGCGGATACGCGTGATGTAGAAAAGACACTGGCCGAGATTCAAAGACTGCACGATGTCGGTTGCCAAATTGTCCGCCTGGCCGTCATCAATGAAGATGCAGCACGCGCCATCAAGAAGATCAAGGAGCGTTCACCGCTGCCGCTCGTTGCCGACATCCATTTCGACCACAAGCTGGCCCTGATTGCCTTGGAGAGCGGAATTGATAAAATCCGCATCAACCCGGGGAATATTGGCTCCAAAGAAAAAACGCAAAGAGTCGTTGAAGCGTGTCGTGAGCGCAATGTCCCAATTCGCATCGGCGTAAACTCCGGTTCTGTGGAAAAACGACTGCTTGAAAAATACGGTTATCCATCGCCAGAAGCGATTGTAGAGAGTGCAATTGATCACGTGCAAATTTTGGAGGACCTCAATTACGACAACATCGTTATCTCCTTGAAATCGTCTGACGTACCAACGATGATCCAGACGTATTCCTTGATGGCAGAAAAGCGTAATTATCCGTTGCATGTAGGAGTAACGGAAGCAGGTACTCAATTCTCCGGCAGCATTAAATCAGCAGTGGGGATCGGTACGGTTCTATCGATGGGTATTGGCGATACCATCCGTGTATCGCTTACTGCTGATCCAGTGGAGGAAATCAAGGTTGCGAAGCAAATTCTTCGTAGCCTGGATATTGTCAACAACGATCCTGTAGTTATTGCATGCCCTTCTTGCGGACGTTGCGCGATCGATTTGATCGGTCTTGCTACGAAAGTAGAGGATGCGATCTCTACTCTGAAAGTGCCACTGAAAGTCGCTGTTATGGGTTGTGCTGTAAATGGCCCTGGTGAAGCACGAGAAGCAGACGTAGGTGTGGCAGGTGGAAACGGGGAAGGCCTGATTTTCCGTAATGGTGAGATTGTTCGGAAGGTAAAGGAAACAGAACTGTTCGAAGAATTAATGAAAGAAATTAACGAAATGGTCGGCGAGCAAAAACCTACAACTGTAGGGTAATGAACGCCACTTGCTGATGAGGCATAAGGAGGACACGCACGTGTTGAAGCAAAGTCAAATGTTGATTCCTACCTTGCGAGAAGTACCTGCTGACGCGGAGATTGCCAGCCATAAGCTGCTGCTCCGCGCTGGTATGGCTCGCCAATTGGCTTCCGGGATTTATACGTATTTGCCATTGGCAATCCGCTCGCTGCATAAAATCCAAGCCATTGTGCGTGAAGAAATGAACAATGCGGGAGCCCAGGAGCTTTTGATGCCTGCGATGCAGCCAGCAGAGCTGTGGCATCAAACGGGTCGATGGGATGTATACGGGCCGGAGCTGGTTCGTCTGCGCGACCGTCATGATCGTCCTTTTGCTTTAGGACCAACTCACGAGGAAGTAATTACGAGCTTGGTGCGTGATGAAATCAATTCTTATAAAAAGCTGCCGATCAATCTGTACCAAATTCAAACCAAATTCCGTGATGAGGTTCGCCCTCGTTTCGGTTTGATTCGTTGCCGCGAATTCATTATGAAAGATGCTTATTCATTTGATTCGACACAGGAAGGTCTGGATCGTAATTTCCAAGCAATGTACGATGCCTACACCAATATTTTCACTCGCGTAGGGTTGAATTTCCGTGCAGTAGAAGCAGATGCAGGAGCGATTGGTGGTAAAGGTACGTACGAGTTCATGGCATTGTGTGAGATCGGGGAAGATACGATTGCCTACTCCGAAGATGGCGATTATGCTGCGAATTTGGAAAAGGCAGAGGTTGTTTACAAGCCTTCTGAAAAACCTGCTACCGAAGCACCAGCAAGCGAAAAGCTACATACGCCTGGTGTGAGAACTATCGAGCAATTAGTACAAGCCCTGCAAATGGAAGCGAAACATATCATCAAGAGTCTGTTATATCGTGTAGATGACAAGCTCGTTATGGTTTTGATTCGCGGAGATCATGAGCTCAATGACGTGAAGCTGAAAAATCTGTATGATGCTACCCAAGTTGGTCTGGCGTCGGAAGCTGATATTCTCGCAGCAACTGGAGCACCGGCTGGGTTTGTTGGACCTGTAGGCATTGATCCTGAAAAAGTGGAAATCATCGCCGATAACTACGTACAAGACGTTTACGATGGAGTAGCGGGTGCGAATGAAGCAGATTATCACCTGACGCACGTAGTTCCTGGTCGTGACTTTGAAGTATCACGTTATACTGACTTGCGCAACATTACAGAGGGTGATGAATGCCCTCGTACTGGCAGTACCATCAAGTTTGCCCGTGGTGTTGAAGTGGGTCACGTATTCAAGCTGGGAACAAAATACTCCAAAGCGATCGGTGCTACGTTCTTGGATGAAAATGGCCGCAGTCAACCAATGATCATGGGATGCTACGGTATTGGGGTATCCAGAACGATCGCAGCTGTGATTGAGCAGAACAACGATGAAAATGGAATCATTTGGCCAGTGGCTGTAGCACCTTTCCATGTGCATGTGATCCCGGTCAATGTTAAAGTAGAAGAACAGCGTCAAGCAAGCGAACAAATTACGGAAGCACTTCGTCGTGCAGGCGTAGAAGTACTGTTTGATGATCGACCAGAACGCGCTGGCGTCAAGTTCAAAGACGCTGACCTGATTGGTCTGCCACTCCGCATTACTGTTTCGGACAAGGCTGCACAAGAAGGTACTGTAGAAGTACGTGTTCGCAAAAACGGGGAAACACAAGATGTTAAACTGGAAGATCTGGTTACCGAAGTAAAAGCGATGCTGGCACGAGTTGATCGCACGGGAGCAGAACTCTTCGGCAAATAGTATCTAGCAGGAATGTAGAAGGATTTTGTCGAAATTTACCGGGGTACTCCCCTGATCTAAGGGAGTGCCTCTTTTTCGTTTCTAGATAGGGATTTTCTGCTATAACGCGATCGTACCTCCATGTGGAGGCATCGATAGAGGTTTTTTTATCTTTGGGAGGGTGGGAAAACCGTGGACCGTTTACAAGAGCAAAAACATCGTTTCTCCCTGCTGGTGAAGCAAATGGACTTACCAGATGAGTGGGTGGAGCGTTTTTTTCTTGATGGGCAAATCGACAAGCTGGAGCTTTACAAGCAAAACAAAGAGTGGGTTTTTCACTTCACACTGCAAAAATTAGTTCCAGCTGATGTCTTTGCGGCATTTAACATGCGACTGACACAAACCTTTTCACATCTAGCCAAGGTCGATGCTCATTATCGGTATCTGCAAAAGCCGCAGCTGGATCTGGTTGTGAACGAATATTGGGATCTTTTGGTTGCGGGGCTGGAGCCAAATTTGAACTCTTTGGCAGTTACCCTTCGTTCCGCTCGAAAACAGGTAGACCAGAATGAAGTGAAAGTCTATCTGCCAACGGAGATGACGGTAGAAGTAGCGAAGCGTAAAAGAGCTGACAATGAATTGATCGCTGCCTTTCGAAAAGCGACGGATTGTACGATGCGTTTTTCGTTCCATGGTGAAGAAAGCGACGAAGCGTACAAGGCATTCGTAGAGCAACGGGCTGAGGAAGAACGAGCTCTGGTGGAAGTTGTAATGACTACAGCGCAGCAGGACAGCAAGGGCGCAGATAAAGCAGAGGCCATCACAACACTTATGATGGGCTACGAAATCAAAGACGCTCCTATTCCGATTATTGAAATTCAGGAAGAGGAACGCCGTGTGGTTATCCAAGGGACCGTGTTCAATGTAGAAGTGAAGGAGCTGCGGAGCGGACGTCATCTGCTCACGTTCAACATAACCGATTACACAGACTCTCTGACTGTAAAGATGTTCTCCCGTGACAAGGAAGACGTCAAAATGCTGGAAGCCCTCAAGGATGGTATGTGGGTAAAAGCGCGTGGTAGTGTCCAACACGATACGTTTATTCGCGAATTGGTCATGAACGCAAACGATCTCAATCAAATCGAGCAGCAAATCGTACGTAAGGATACAGCCGAAGAAAAACGGGTGGAGCTCCATTGCCATACGCCGATGAGTGCACTGGACGCAGTTGCTTCTGTAAAATCGCTCGTCTCTACTGCAGCAAAATGGGGACACAAGGCAATTGCTGTAACTGACCATGGAGTTGTCCAGGCGTTTCCAGAAGCGTATTCGGTGGCGAAGAAAAATAACATCAAGTGTATCCTCGGAATGGAAGCGTACGTCATCGAAGACGGCATTGATGTCGTCTACAATTTGAATGCCGAAAACAATTATGCGATTGATGAAAATACCGAATATGTTGTATTCGATACAGAGACGACTGGTCTGAACGCCGCTGAGCATACGATTATCGAGGTAGCAGCGGTCAAGATGAAGGGTGCAGAAATTGTCGACCAATGGACAGAGCTGATCGATCCACAATTGGAGATTGGTCCGAAGACAACTGAGATTACGGGTATTACGAATGAAATGCTGCGGGGACAAGAAACGCTGGATGTCGTTCTGCGCAAGTTTAAAGAGTTTACGGGTGATGCCGTTCTTGTCGCGCATAATGCGGAATTTGATAAAGCCTTTATCAATGCATGTGCCAAAAGAATCGGAATGGAACCCTGGAATAATGCCTTTTTGGATACATTGCCATTAGCTCGCATGATGTACAAGGGCATGCGCAACTACCGATTGGGGACACTCGCGAAGAAGTTTAACGTGGAGCTGATTAATGCTCACCGAGCCTTGGACGATACTGTCGCGCTAGCTCACGTCTTCCAGCAAATGCTGAAGGATATCAAAGAAGCGCAGATCAAAACGATGGCAGAGCTAAACGAAAGAAGTAATGCAGAGGCGGACTACAAGAGTGGGCGACCATTCCATGCTACGATTCTGGTTCAAAACAAAGAAGGCTTGAAAAATCTGTACAAGCTGGTGACTCGTTCTCATGTGGAAACCTTTTATCGTTGGCCTCGCATTCAACGCAGTCAGCTGATCAAGTATCGAGAAGGGCTGTTAATTGGAACAGCCTGCAAAGACGGCGAGTTGATGCAAGCGATTTTGCGCGGTAAATCTATCGACGAGCTGAAAGAAGTAGCAGCATTTTATGACTATCTGGAAATACAGCCAGTCGCGCAGTACTCACCGCTTTTACGTAATGAAGAAATTCCTTCACTGGAAACGATGAAAGGCTACCATAAAATGATTGTGGATATGGGAAAAGAGCTGGACAAGCTGGTCGTTGCGACTGGTGATGTACACTTCCTTAATCCGCAGGATGAAATTTTCCGAGACGTCTTTTTGCTTTCAAAAGGGGACCCTGTTGCCGGGAACCAACCGCCCCTTTACCTGCACACGACAGATGAAATGCTGGAGTCGTTTTCATTCCTGGGAGAAGAGCTGGCACATGAAATCGTCGTAAAAAATACGAACGCCATCGCTGACATGATCGAAGATGTCAGTCCGATTCCAGACAAGCTGTACACACCAATCATCGAAGGTGCCGATGACGAGCTAAGACAAATGTGCTATGACAAGGCTCGACATCTATACGGTGATCCTCTGCCTGAAATTGTAGAGAGCCGTTTGGAAAAAGAGCTGACAAGTATTATTAAGCACGGTTTCGGCGTTATTTACCTGATTTCTCAGCGGCTTGTTACAAAATCCCTGAATGATGGTTATCTCGTAGGATCACGGGGTTCTGTAGGCTCGTCCTTCGTTGCAACGATGTCCGAAATTACAGAGGTAAATCCGCTGCCACCACATTATCGGTGCCCAAATTGCAAGCATAACGAATTCATCACGGACGGCTCGATCGCTTCGGGATTTGACTTGCCTGATAAAGAATGTCCTTCGTGCGGTACTAGCTATGCGAAGGATGGGCAGGATATTCCATTCGAAACATTCCTTGGATTTAAAGGGGATAAAGTTCCCGATATCGACTTGAACTTCTCTGGTGACTATCAGCCGAGAGCACATAAATATACCCAAGAGCTGTTCGGGGTCGACTACGTCTATCGCGCCGGAACGATTGGTACGGTAGCTGAGAAGACAGCTTACGGTTATGTTCGCAAATATGCGGATGAGCGCGGTATGACGCTTCGCAATGCGGAGATATCGCGGATTGTAAATGGCTGCACCGGTGTGAAAAGAACGACAGGGCAGCATCCAGGGGGAATCATTGTTGTTCCTTCTTACATGGAAATTGAAGATTTTTGTCCAATCCAGTTTCCAGCAGACGACAATGAATCAGAATGGCGGACGACACATTTCGACTTTCACTCCATTCACGATAACTTGTTGAAGCTCGATATTCTCGGTCACGACGATCCGACTGTTATCCGGATGCTGCAGGACTTGACTGGCATGGACCCGAAAACCATTCCGCTCGATGACAAAAAGACGATGTCCATTTTCAGTACAACAGAGGCGCTCGGCGTGACACCCGAGCAAATCGGAACCAATATGGGGACACTGGGGATTCCGGAGTTTGGTACCAAATTCGTTCGGCAAATGCTAGAGGATACGAAGCCTACAACGTTTGCGGAGCTTGTTCAGATTTCTGGTCTGTCCCACGGTACTGACGTATGGCTTAACAATGCACAAGACTTGATTCGTAACGGTACTTGCAAGCTGCCTGAAGTTATTGGTTGTCGTGACGATATCATGGTGTACTTGATTTACAAAGGGCTGGATCCGTCTCGTGCTTTCAAGATCATGGAGTCGGTTCGTAAAGGGAAAGGCGTTCCGGAAGAGGATCAGGAGGAAATGCGTAATAACAACGTTCCGGATTGGTACATCCAGTCCTGCCAGCGGATTAAATACATGTTCCCGAAGGCCCACGCCACTGCATACGTGATGATGGCTGTGCGGATCGCATATTTCAAGGTGCATCGTCCGCTGGAATTTTACGCTACGTATTTTACTGTTCGCGCCGATGACTTTGACATTCCACTCATGGTAAAAGGTTCAGCAGCCATCAAACAGAAAATTGAGGAGATCGAGGGTAAAGGTCACGACGCACAGCCAAAAGAGAAAGCGTTGCTCACTGTTTTGGAGATGGCGCTGGAGATGGTCGAGCGTGGCTTCCGCTTTGCCAATGTGGACTTGTATGCATCTGATGCTACACGTTTCCTAATTGACGGGGATTCCCTGATCGCTCCTTTCAATGCACTGCCTGGACTCGGGACAAACGCCGCAATCAGCATAGTCAATGCGAGAAAAGCAGGTGAGTTCCTCTCCAAGGAGGACCTTTTGTCACGTTCCCGGATTTCCAAGACGATTTTGGAGTATTTAGAGGAGCAGGGCGCTTTGAAAGGATTGCCAGAGTCCAATCAGCTATCCTTGTTCTGATGCGGGTTCTGGAAGCGTGTAACCATCCAAAGGTTGTCAGCGGAGGGCTGTTATGCTATAATTTTTTTGGAAATACTGGTTTTATACGCATGGCAGATCGAGAGTGGGGAAACCCACTCTTTCTTTCTGGCTACACCTCATGGTTCAAACGATAAGGAGGTACTTGCTTGAGCAAGGTAACGGACATCGTCACCGAACTGGTCACGCCCATTGTTGACGAATTGGGTCTGGAACTGGTTGACATCGAGTACAAAAAGGAAGGCAGCAACTGGTTTCTGCGCGTGTTTATCGACAATGAAACTGGCAACATCGACATTGATGACTGCGGCCTTGTCAGCGAGAAGCTGAGCCAAAAACTAGACGAAGTAGATCCGATTCCTACTGCATACTTCCTGGAAGTATCGTCACCGGGTGCAGAGCGCCCGTTGCGCAAGGATAAGGATTTTACAAAGGCTGTCGGCAGGCACGTACACATTACAACCAAAGAGCCGATAGAAGGAGCTAGCGTGTTCGAGGGCGAACTGATATCCTTCGAGGACGGCAAATTGACTGTAAAAGAACCAAAGAAAACGTATGTCATTTCTCTAGAGCAAATTGACACAGCCCGCATGGCAATCGTTTTTTAACCGTATCGGAAACAGATAAGCATCAGGTGAGAACCGATACACAAGATTCACATTCCGCTATATAGCGGACGCTCATTCATGAGCAGGCCTCGATAGAGGTTTTCTTTTAGTCTAGGCCGGTGGTATGTAAAGGAGGAGGCAACGAAAGTCATGAACGGCGATTTTATCGAGGCTTTAGAAGCCATTGAGAGAGAGAAAGGCATCACCAAAGACGTACTGATCGAGGCCATCGAAGCGGCTCTTATCTCAGGATACAAACGTAACTTCAACTCGGCCCAAAATGTGCGGGTGGATGTAAATCGTCATTCTGGTATGGTACGCGTGTACGCACGGAAAAACGTAGTAGAGGAAGTACTTGATCCAAGGCTCGAGATTTCACAGGATGCAGCACAGGAGATTGATCCTAACTTCCGTTTAGAGGATATCGTGGAAATCGAAGTAACACCTCGTGACTTCGGACGTATTGCCGCGCAAACAGCGAAACAAGTCGTTACCCAACGCATTCGTGAAGCGGAGCGCGGATTGATCTACAGTGAGTTCATCGAGCGTGAAGACGATATTGTGACTGGGGTCGTTCAGCGTATGGACGCTCGCAACTACTACATTGATCTGGGCAAGGCAGAAGCAGTCATGCCGATCACTGAAAAAATGCCTTCCGAAGAATTCAAATCACAAGACCGTGTGAAGGCATATATCATCAAGGTAGAAAAAACGACAAAGGGACCGCAAATCGTCGTATCCCGTACCCATCCAGGACTTTTGAAGCGCCTCTTTGAATTAGAAGTGCCAGAAATCTATGATGGCGTGGTAGAAATCAAATCGGTTGCTCGCGAAGCTGGAGACCGTTCGAAAATTGCGGTTCATTCGATCAATGAGGATGTAGATCCTGTAGGTGCATGTGTAGGTCCAAAAGGAATGCGTGTACAAACAATCGTCACCGAGCTAAAAGGTGAGAAGATCGACATCGTACGCTGGTCTGAAGATCCGGCGGAATATGTAGCGAATGCACTTAGCCCTGCAAAGGTCCTTCATGTAGAGGTAAATGCGAGTGAAAAAGTGACGCGTGTCATCGTGCCGGATTATCAACTGTCCTTGGCAATTGGCAAACGCGGTCAAAACGCTCGTCTGGCTGCCAAGCTGACTGGCTGGAAGATCGACATCAAAAGCGAGTCTCAGGCAGATCAAGAAGGCATCGCCTATCCAAAGGCTGTAGAGGGCGATGAAGGGGCGGACAACGAATAATCATGAAGCAAAAAAAAATCCCTTTGCGTAAATGCATTGTTTGCCAAGGAATGTTCCCAAAAAAGGAATTAATCCGCGTGGTCCGGACGCCAGACGAAGAGATCGTCATTGATCTGACGGGAAAGGCGGCAGGACGCGGTACCTATGTGTGTCGGCAGGATAGCTGTCTGAAGCCGGATACGTTCGCATCGGGAAAATGGAAAAAAGTGCTGGAACGTGCCCTCAATATGTCCATCTCCCAAGAGAAATATGATGCCTTCCGTGAAAAATGGCTGGAGATGATGGGACAATGATCCCTAAAGCAGCTCAATTACTCGGATTGGCTATGCGAGCGAGAAAGGTCGTTACTGGAGAAGAACAAGTCATCACAGCTGTTCGGAACGGTCAGGCTCATCTCGTATTGCTCGCTGGCGATGCATCTGAGAATACCGCTAAAAAAGTAAAGGATAAATGTTCCTATTACGGTGTTTCGTGTGTAACCACTGGCGACCGACATTCACTGGGACACGCAATCGGAAAAGATGGGCGCGTTACTGTGGCGGTAACCGATGGGAAATTGGCCGAAAGCATTCAGCGTCTGCTCACCTAACTTTCGAAAGGGTGAAGATCTATTGAAGACACGTGTGTATGAATATGCCAAACAGCACAACATGAGCAGTAAGGAAATCCTCAATTTGCTAAAGCGTTTGAACATAGAAGTAGCGAATCATATGAGTATCATGGAAGAAGGGACGATCAAGCAGATCGAGGATCACATGGCCAAATTGCGATCCGGTGCGAAGCCGGAAAATCGCAGCACGCCTGTCGATCCAAGATCAAAGCAAACGGACGATCAACGACGCCCCAACGACTCCAGAGGACAACAGATACGGCCCCAGCAGCAATCGGGTCAAGGCCCTGCATCAGCGCAGCCTAGAACTGAACGACCGGCAGATCGTGATCGTGGAGGAAATAGCCCGAGCAACAATCGTCCTGCTGGAAGCAGCACCAGTGGCAACCGACCCGATCAACAAAGTCCTCAGCATGGAAAAAATCAGGGGAAGAATCAGGAGAGAAAACCAAACAATATGAGAAGTCAACCCGCAAAACCGAGTGACCGTAAGCCACAGACGAATAGCCAACAGAGACCACAGACGAATAGCCAACAAAGACCGAACAACCAACAACAACGTCCACAAAATCAACAGCGCCCTACTAATCAGCAAAGCACTCCTCCGAGCCAAACAGAGGGACGTACAGGCGAAGATTTTGAAGATAAAGTAAAACTTCCTGCAAACGTTGGCACGGAAAAGCGTGAGAAAATCAAAAAAGCTCCACAAACCCAAAAAACGTTTGAAGACAATAAAAAGAACCAGCCTTTCCGCGGTGGAAACAACCGTAATCAAAACAATCGCCGTGGAAACAATTCACGTGGACAACAAAAAGCTCCACGCCCTGTATTGGAGCCACCAACAAAGATTACTTTCACTGATTCTTTGACGGTTAATGAACTCGCACTTAAACTGCGCAAAGAACCGGCTGAAGTCATCAAAAAGTTGTTTAATTTGGGGATTATGGCTACGATCAATCAATATTTGGATCGCGATGCCATTGAGCTGGTTTGTACCGAATACAACATCGAAGTAGAAGAAAAAATCGTAATCGATGAAACGAACTTCGAAACATTGGAAGAAGTAGATGCACCTGAAACACTGCTCGAGCGTCCTCCAGTAGTGACTATCATGGGCCACGTTGACCATGGTAAAACGACTTTGCTTGACGCGATCCGTTCGACGAATGTCGTTTCTGGAGAAGCGGGCGGTATCACACAGCATATCGGTGCATACCAAGTAGAAATCAAAGGAAAGAAAATCACGTTCCTGGATACTCCAGGTCACGCAGCGTTCACAACAATGCGTGCTCGCGGTGCGCAAATTACTGACGTGACGATCCTGGTTGTCGCAGCGGATGACGGCGTAATGCCACAAACCGTAGAAGCGATCAGCCATGCGAAGGCAGCCAACGTTCCGATTATCGTAGCTGTGAACAAGGTAGATAAGCCGGAATCAAATATTGATCGGATCAAGCAAGAATTGACTGAGTACGAATTGGTAGCAGAGGAATGGGGCGGCGAGACGATCTTCTCTCCCTTGTCTGCAAAACAACGTACAGGGATTGAGGAACTTTTGGAGTACATCCTGCTCGTTTCCGAAGTTCAGGAACTCAAAGCAAACCCTGACAAGCGCGCTCGTGGTACTGTAATCGAGGCTGAGCTGGACAAAGGTCGTGGACCGGTTGCAACTATTCTGGTTCAACAAGGTACACTGCGTGTTGGAGATCCAATCGTAGTAGGTTCTGCTTTTGGTCGTGTTCGTGCGATGGTGAATGACAAAGGTCGTCGTCTGAAAGAAGCTGGTCCGTCTACTCCTGTAGAAATTACAGGTTTGAACGATGTACCACAAGCAGGCGATCAATTCCGCGTCTTTGAAGATGAGAAAAAAGCCCGTGCGATCGGGGAAGCGCGCGCATCCAAGCAGCGTGAATCCGAGCGTCGCGAAAATACACGCGTATCGCTGGATGATCTGTTCCAGCACATTCAGGAAGGCGATATTAAAGAGCTGAACCTGATTGTAAAAGCAGACGTACAAGGTTCTGTAGAAGCACTGCGTGGCTCTTTGGAGAAAATCGATGTCAACGGTACTCGTGTGAAAATTATTCACACAGGTGCAGGTGCGATTACCGAGTCCGATGTAACCTTGGCAAACGCGTCCAATGCGATTATCATTGGCTTCAACGTACGTCCTGAGCCAAACGCTCGCAGCATGGCTGAGCAAGAGAAGATCGATATTCGTTTGCACCGTGTTATTTACACTGTGATTGAAGAGATCGAGCAAGCACTCAAAGGTATGCTGGATCCTGTTTATAAAGAGAACATCATCGGTCAAGCAGAAATTCGTGAAGTGTTCAAAGTATCCAAAATCGGTAACATTGCAGGCTGCTATGTAACCGAAGGTAAATTGAGCCGCGATGCTGGTGCTCGATTGATTCGTGAAGGCATCGTGATTTACGAAGGCAAGCTCGACACGTTGAAACGCTTCAAAGATGATGCCAAAGACGTAGCTGCGGGTTACGAGTGCGGCTTGACCCTGGAACGCTTCCAGGACCTCAAGGTAGGCGACGTAGTCGAAGCATTCGTCATGGTTGAAGTGAAGCAATAATGGTAGCAGGGGTGCAGATCGAACTTCTTCTGCCCGCTTGCCAAAACTTGAAAGAGAAACGGGCCATCGTCAAAAGTCTGATCGGTAAGCTGCGGAGCCGCTTTAATGTCTCCGCGGCAGAGGTGGCTTACAATGAGCAATGGCAGCGTACCGTTTTGGGTATCGCTGCCGTTGCTAATGAAATATCATTTTTACAAGAAGAGCTAGCGGCTGTAATCCGATTAGTGGAAATTCATCCCGGCGTGGAGTTGATTCACGTGGATACGGAATACTACGACTAATGCAGCCAGTGGAGGTGGAAAGAAATGAATAAAACACGGATTAGCCGCGTAGGTGAAGAGATCAAAAAAGAGCTGAGCCTCGTTTTGCAACGCGGATTGAAGGACCCTCGCGTAGGCTTTGTCACAGTAACGGACGTAGAAGTGAGCAGCGACCTGCAACTGGCAAAAGTATATGTCAGCATTTTTGGTAGTGAAGAGCAGCGGAAGGCATCTTTGTCTGGTTTGACAAAAGCGAAGGGATATCTTCGTACAGAGATCGGTAAGCGAGTAAAACTGCGTCATATTCCTGATTTTGTATTTAAGCTGGACGAGTCGATCGACTACGGCAGCAAAATTGAGTCAATCCTACGGGAAATCTCTACGGATGAGGAAAAGCAGAATGAATCCTAATCGACAATTTGTTCGGGAAGCGGCCCAATTCATGCGAGAGCATGACCGCTTCCTGGTTCTTTCTCATATCAACCCAGATGGCGATGCAACAGGCTCAGCTTTGAGTGTCGTGTTAATGCTGGAACAATTGGGCAAAGAGTATGTAGTAGTCAATGAAGGAGAAACACCCGTCAAGTTTGCATTCTTGCCTCGTTTCGATCACCTTCGTAATCTCCGAAAACAACCGCTGGAAGAAAAGTTCGGGGCCGTAATCGCTGTAGACTGCGCAGATGAGTCGCGGATGGGCGATGTACGGTCTTTATTTGATTCTGGCGCTCGCTTGTTAAATATTGACCACCATCCGACGAACGATGGCTTTGGTGATGTCAATTTGATTCAAACAGATGCGGCGGCGACTGCTCAAATCTTGTTTGAGGTAGCAGAGGAATTGGGAGTTACATTTAACGAGGAGCTTGCTCTCTGCATCTATACAGGCTTGCTCACAGATACTGGTGGATTCCGCTATTCCAACACTTCTCCACGCGTAATGGAGATCGCCTCCAGGCTGCTTGGCTACGGTGTTAAACCAGGCGAGGTTGCCGAGCGCTGCTTGGAGGAGATTACCTTTGCCCATGTAAAAATCTTGCGTCGCGCGCTTCAAACATTGGAGCTCACCCATCAAAAGCTGGTTGCTTCCATTACAGTTTCTCTGGCTGACTTTGTAGAAACGAATGCGGAGCGAGAGGATGCAGGTGGCTTGGTGAATTATTGCCGTAATATCGAGGGAGTAGAGGTAGGCGTCTCCTTTGTGGAATCCGAGCCGGGTGTAGTAAAAGTCAGTATGCGTGCACGTGATCGCGTGGATGTGTCCCTCATTGCGAAGCAGCTCGGCGGAGGAGGCCATGCCAAAGCGGCTGGCTGCACAATCCACGGTTCACTGGCTGAGGTAAAGCGAAAAGTAAGCCACGTCCTGGAAGAAGCAGTAGGAGTGAAAAGTGATGAGTAACATAAACGGCGTGCTGGTCATCGACAAGCCGGCAGGTATGACTTCACACGATTGTGTTGCACGTATCCGTCGATTGTATGGAACCAAAAAGGTAGGGCATACAGGCACGCTTGATCCTGATGTGACTGGAGTACTGCCGATTTGTGTAGGGAACGCGACGAGGCTCGTAGAGTACCTGCAGGAGCTGCCAAAGCGTTACGATGTTGTTATGAGACTCGGCTCCACTACGACGACAGAGGATGCTTCTGGTGAGGTCATCGAACAGGCGGCAGTTAATCCAACTACGATAACAAAAGAGCGTATCGAAGAATTGCTCGGTTCGTTCTTGGGAGAAATCGAGCAGGTGCCACCGATGTATTCTGCGGTTAAGGTCAACGGAAAAAGACTGTATGATCTAGCCAGAGAAGGCACCGTAATCGAGCGTCAGGCACGGAAGGTAACACTGTACGAGTTGACCCTGCATGACATCCGGGTGGAAGGCGATGCGGTAGATGTATCATTTACCTGCACCTGCTCAAAAGGAACCTATATGCGCACCTTATGTGTTGACCTTGGGCGTGCACTGGGTTATCCTGCCCATATGAAGCTGTTGCGGCGAATTAAAAGCGGCCCGTTCGTAGAAGGTGAATCCATCCCGCTCGAACAATTGGAACAACAGGCTGCCCAGGGAAAAGACATTACCCAACAATTAGTCTCAATCCCACAAGCAATTTCGTTTTTACCGTCCTTTCAAGTAAAACCGGAGCGCACAAAAGCAGTGCGAAATGGATTGGCTACTGCACTTCCGGGGATCACTGCCGAAGAAGGCAGTCTGATTTGCCTCTTCTCCGGAGACGAATTGCTCGGTATCCATCGTGTCTGCCGTGGGGATAAAGGCTTGTTCGCCAAAGCAGAAAAAGTCTTTCCAGCAGAGGTGTAACCGTGAAAACGATCTGGCTTACCTATCCATTACCAAATGATTTGCAAGCAAATCCTTGTGCGATTGCATTGGGGTACTTTGATGGCGTACATATTGGTCATCGCCGGGTCATTCAAAAGGCGATCGATACAGCAAAGGCAAATGGCTGGCAAAGCACGGTGTTGACCTTTGATCCTCATCCACGTGAAGTTTTGGGACAAAGCGGATATACACGTTATCTTACTCCCCTTGCTGACAAACTGGAGCAATTCGAAAAAATGGGCGTAGATACTACCTACGTGATGAAATTCGATATTGGCTTCGCAGCGGTCTATCCAGAAGACTTCATTGCTGAGTGCATGCTCCCTCTGGAGTGTCGTCATGTTGTCGTCGGATTTGACTATACGTTTGGCCATCGAGGTATGGGTACAGCTCATACATTGCAGGAGATGAGTCAAGGACGCTACGGATTGGACATTATTGGTCCGGTAAATCGTCTGGGTGAAAAAGTGAGCAGTACCATTATTCGTGAGTATTTGCATCATGGGGATGTAGAGCAGGTGCGTCACTTGCTAGGACGTCCTTATAAGGTGCGAGGCACAGTGGTGCATGGAGATAAGCGGGGACGGACAATCGGTTTCCCAACTGCAAACGTACGAGTAAACGAGCCTTACCTGATCGGCAAGAATGGGGTTTACGGTGTACGCTTTACCGTAGATAAAAAAAGCTATTATGGTGTGATGAATGTAGGGATAAAACCTACATTTGAGCTGGAGAAGAAAGAAAAATCACTAGAAGTGCACATTTTTGAGTTCTCTGGTGAAATCTACGACAAAGAAGTAGAAGTAGAATTCCTCTTCTACATTCGAGAGGAACAGAAATTTGCTGGAGTCGATGCGTTGATTGCGCAAATCGGACGCGATGTACAGACTGCCAAGCAAAAATTTGCGGAATGAATCTCTTAAAGGATTCTCTTTGCTTTTCATATTTCCGTGTGCTATAATTCATAACGTTGTACAGATAACCGTAGCTTGGCTGTCCGATACTCACCGACGGCAGACTCGGCGAACGGTATACAAAATAAGGAGGTGAGTCATGATGGCATTGACTCAAGAACGTAAAACGGAGCTGATCCAAGAGTTCCGTACTCATGAGAACGACACCGGTTCGCCGGAAGTGCAAATCGCTATCTTGACTGAAAACATTAACAATCTGAACGGACACTTGCGTACGCACAAAAAAGATCACCACAGCCGTCGTGGTCTTTTGAAAATGGTAGGTCAACGTCGTAACCTGTTGACATACCTGCGTGAATCCGATGTTCAACGCTACCGTTCTGTTGTAGACCGTCTGGGTCTGCGTCGCTAATCAGCGTCTTGTAAAAAGCGGGTCTTTCCCGCTTTTTCTAGCGTGTAGGAGGGCTTAGCACAGTATCGTGCTAAGCTTTCCGAAACGTTTACACAAACAGGTGAATCAACGCGATGGTGATAGCTTCAAAAGAAGCTTTTTTTATTATCTAGAGCGACTGCCAACGATACCCATTTAATTTTTATCGTGGCAGGAAATAATACATACAGGTAGAAAACAAAGTGTAGATAATGCACATTGTAGTGAAGGAGGACTGCTAGCATCATGGAGCAACAATACCGTACATATGATTTCGAACTGGCAGGCCGTAAACTGACCCTTGAGTTTGGCAAAATGGCCAAGCAGGCGCATGGTTCGGTCTTGGTTCGGTACGGCGATACAGCAATCCTGTCTGCAGTGACAGTCTCCAAAGAGCCAAAAGCTCTTGATTTCTTCCCGTTGACTGTCAACTATGAGGAACGTCTCTACGCGGTTGGGAAAATTCCCGGCGGCTTTATTAAAAGAGAGGGACGCCCAAGTGAAAAGGCGATTCTGGCTAGCCGTTTGATTGACCGGCCGGTTCGACCACTTTTCGCAGAAGGATTTCGTAACGACGTACAAATTGTAAATACTGTTCTTTCCGTTGATCAAGACTGCTCACCAGAAATCGCTGCGATGATTGGTACTTCTGCTGCGCTTTGCGTGTCAGAAATTCCATTCGAAGGCCCGATTGCAGGAGTAATTGTAGGACGTATTGACGGTCAGTTCATTATCAACCCTACTGTAGAGCAAGCTGAGAAAAGCGACATCCACTTGGTTGTAGCAGGTACTCACAAAGCGATCAACATGGTAGAGGCAGCGGCAAACCAAGTTCCTGAATCCGTCATGCTGGAAGCGATCATGACCGGTCATGATGTGATCAAGCAATTGATCGAATTCCAAAACCAGATCGTAGCAGAAATCGGTAAGGAAAAAATGCAGGTGATTCTGCACGAGGTTGATCCTGAAATTGATCAGGCAGTGCGCGGATATGCGGAAGCACGCTTGAAAGAAGCTGTCCGTATTGAAGAAAAGCAAGCACGCTATGATGCGATTGATGATATCAAGGCGGAAACCAAAGAGCATTTTGCAGCTCTCAATCCGGAAACTTATCCAGATCAGGAAAAAATGATTGCGGAAGTTCTTGGAAATATCGTAAAAGATGAAGTTCGTCGACTCATTACGGAAGAAAAAATTCGCCCGGATGGACGAGCTTTAGGAGAAATTCGACCGCTTTCCAGTGAAGTAAACATTCTTTCCCGCACACATGGATCAGGCATGTTTACGCGTGGACAAACACAAGCGCTGAGCATTTGTACTCTTGGTGCCTTGGGTGATGTTCAAATTCTGGACGGCTTGGGTCTCGAGGAATCCAAGCGCTTTATGCACCATTACAACTTCCCGCCGTACAGCGTAGGGGAAGCAAGACCACTGCGACCACCAGGACGTCGTGAGATTGGACATGGAGCATTGGGTGAGCGTGCAATTGAGCCGATCATTCCATCTGAAACCGAGTTCCCATACACCATTCGACTGGTTTCTGAGGTAATTGAGTCCAACGGTTCTACATCGCAAGCATCAATTTGCGCGAGCGTTCTCGCACTGATGGATGCGGGTGTACCGATTAAAGCACCTGTTGCTGGTATTGCCATGGGATTGATCATGAGCAAGGACGAGAAATCCTTCTCGATTCTCACTGATATTCAAGGCATGGAAGACCACCTGGGTGACATGGACTTCAAGGTTGCTGGTACCGAAGCTGGTGTAACCGCGATCCAGATGGATATTAAAATTTCCGGTATCAATCGCGAAATTTTGGAGAGTGCATTGGAGCAGGCACGTGAAGGACGCTTGCATATCTTGAAACATATGATGAGCACCATTTCCGAGCCGCGTAAGGACCTTTCTCCATATGCGCCGAAAATCATGACGATGAGCATCAATCCGGAGAAAATCCGTGATGTTATTGGTCCTCAAGGGCGTGTTATTAACAAAATTATTGAAGAAACCGGCGTGAAAATTGATATCGAGCAAGATGGTCGTGTATTCATTGCATCGATTAACCAAGAGGCTAACCTGCGTGCGAAGCAAATCATCGAAGACCTGGTACGTGAAGTTGCTGTGGGCCAAACTTATTTGGGAACAGTAAAACGCGTAGAGAAATACGGGGCATTCATCGAGTTGTTCGCGGGTAAAGAAGGCCTGTGCCATATTTCGCAACTGGCTGAAGAGCGCGTAGCGAAAACAGAAGATGTTGTTGCAGTCGGCGATAAAGTACAAGTGAAGGTTACCGAAATCGACGACCAGGGCCGCATTAATCTTTCTCGCAAAGCAGTATTGAAGGAACAAGCAGCTGCAGCTCAAGCAGATACCGCTCCAACACAAGCTGAATAAGATACGAGCAAAAGGCTTCGTCACTCGAAGAAATTCGCGTACGGAAGCTTTTTCTTTTTTCGTCTAAGATAGCCACCCTCCTCATACATTGGACAAAGAGAGGACTTGTACGTTCGGGAGGTGGCGAGCGCTCCAATGGCAGCCCAAAAAAGAAGAGTATGGTTTACGATCATCTGCGCGGCATTGTTTATTCTTTTGTTAAATTATCAGCCGATCCAACATTATATAAGTGTGGTAAAAAATAAACAGGCAATGACTGCGGATGGTGCCCTTGATGAGAGGGCGCGACTTCTGAGTCTAATAGAACAGTGGAAGGAAGGTAAAGAGGATCTGCCTGTTGACGCTGTGGTAGATCGTACTTGGAAAGCAATACCAGGATACAACGGGCGTATTGTAGATGTAGAGGCTTCTGTAAACAAAATGTTGGCAGTGGGAGCGGCGAGTCCCGAAATGATGGTATATAAGGAAATTCCTCCAGCGGTAACGCTAAAGGATCTCGGAGCACAACCAATCTTTCGGGGAAATCCGAAAAAGCCAGCCATCTCTTTTATGATTAATGTAGCCTGGGGGAACGAGTACCTCGATTCCATGCTGGATACATTAGACAAACATAAGGTCAAAACTACCTTTTTCTTGGACGGCTCATGGGTAAAAAGATATCCAGAAGATGCGAAAAAGATTGCAGCACGCGGACACGAAATTGGGAATCATGCTTATTCACACCCCGATATGAAAACATTGGGCACCCAGCGCATTCATCAAGAAATGAATCGAACGCAAGAGGTTATAGGCAAAACATTAGGAATAAAGCCTACCTTGTTTGCCCCTCCTTCAGGTTCATTTAATCAACGAGTCGTGCAAATTGCCCATGATCCTTTTCAAATGCAAACCATCATGTGGACTGCTGACACAGTAGATTGGCAAAAACCATCTCCTGCTTACGTGATCAAGAAAATTACCGGTCTAATGGGCAATGGAGTTTTGGTCCTTATGCATCCAACAGCAACATCAGAAAAAAGCCTCGATCAGCTGCTTACAATTGCGAAGCAAAAAGGGCTAGTGCCAACGACAGTTTCGGAAGTGATCTCGAGCAACCGTCTCCCGTAGCCTCAATATGCTTCATTTGTTGTGGAGACAAGGGAAGTTTGCTATAGTTAAACGTGTTTACTACAATTTCCCTGAAGTTAGGATAGAGACAGATGATCAACCGAGGAGGATTTGCGTGATACTACGTCATACATGCGATAACGGTCTTAGAATCGTAACAGAGAGAATTCCATCTGTTCGATCTGTAGCACTCGGGATCTGGGTCGGGACCGGTTCCAAATATGAAAACGAAATCAATAACGGGATTTCCCACTTTCTGGAGCATATGTTTTTCAAGGGTACAAAGACTCGTTCTGCAAAGGAAATTGCGGAAAGCTTTGATGAGATCGGTGGAAACGTCAATGCGTTTACTTCCAAAGAGTATACATGCTACTACGCACGGGTACTTGATCAACATGCTCCGATTGCATTAGAAGTACTTTCGGATATGTACTTCAACTCCGTTTTTGATTCCGAGGAATTGGAAAAGGAAAAAAATGTAGTCATCGAAGAAATTAGCATGTACGAAGATACACCAGATGATCTTGTACACGATCTGATCGCCCAAGCATCCTATGGCAAGCATCCACTAGGCTACTCCATTTTGGGTACAGAGGAAGTCTTGAAGAGCCTGAAACGTGATGATTTGTTAAGCTATATCGATCAGCGTTATTTGCCGACCAATACAGTGATTACGGTTGCAGGGAACTTCGAGGAGAGTTTGATCGAAGACATTAAAAAGCGTTTTTCTGGATTCAACCGCAAATCTAATGACGTTACCTTGACTACACCTGATTTTACCGCAAACGTTATTTCACAGCACAAAGCTACTGAACAGGCGCATTTGTGCATTTCTCTCCCTGGATTTCAGGTAGGACATCCAGATGTGTACTCCCTCATCTTGTTGAACAACGTGCTAGGTGGAAGCATGAGCTCGCGCCTCTTCCAGGAAATTCGTGAAGAAAGAGGATTAGCGTACTCGGTTTACTCTTACCACTCTTCTTACAAAGAAGCGGGAACCTTTACGATTTACACGGGCACGGCATCGGAGCATGTAGGCCAAGTGTTCGATATCGTTTCTCATGTACTTCGTGATGTGGCTGATCACGGGATTACAGACAAAGAGCTGAACAAAGGCAAGGAGCAATTAAAAGGAAGCTTGATGCTAAGCCTGGAGAGCACAAACAGCCGTATGAGCCGTCTTGGTAAAAATGAGCTGTTGGTAGAACGCCACCTCACATTGGATGAGATGCTCGCGAAAATTGACAAAGTAACCCATGAGTCCGTACATGAGGTTGCTAAGCAGTTGTTCCGTTCCAAGCTGGCTATGGCAATGGTTAGTCCTCTGGATGGCTTCCCTGAAAATGTGAAAAATGACATCCTCCTGTAGGAGTGATGAGAACCCCTGAAAAATCCGGCATAGCCCGGGTTTTTTTGCGTATATCAACAGTAAAACGATGGACAAAGGGGGTAGCTTTATGCGTCTTAGTGAGCTGGGAGGGAAAGAAATCATTGGGCTTGATACCGGAGAGCGTATGGGGGTCATTAGCGACTCCGATTTGGTCATTCACGCGGAAAATGGAAGTATTCAATCCATTATATTGCCAGGGAGCAGTTTCTTCGGATTCGGCAAGAAACGAGAGGATTTGATTATTCCCTGGAATTCCATTGTGAAAATTGGGCCTGATATGGTAATCATCCAATTAAATCAAGAGGAGACACAAGCTTCTCAAAAGTAGGCGCCACTGTCACCTAACGATTAGGAAGCGAATAGGATGGGGGTAGACCGTATGAATACCAGTCAACTTTTTCAAATGGAAAACCTTTGCGTTTCGATCATTTAATGCAGTAAAATGTGTGGAAAGGGGAACGCAGCATGCTAACGGGCATACATGTTGCCTTCATCGGCGGAGACGCTCGCCAGTTGGAAGTAATCAAGCGTTGCATACAACTGGATGCTAGCGTCACGTTAGTTGGCTTCGACAACCTGGAAAGCAATTTTACAGGGGCAACGAAGAGACCATTAACATGCGATGTGTTGAAAGACGTTGACGCCCTCATCCTTCCTATCGTAGGGACCGATGATCAAGGCTTTGTGGAAAGCATCTTTTGCTCTAAACAGCTGCAATTACAGGATGCACACGTAGCCAGCTTGCCTAAGCATTGCGTCGTATATACCGGAATGGCTAAACCGTACCTGAAGAACCTAATAGCTCCACACCAGATTCCGTTAGTGGAACTGCTGGATCGTGATGACGTAGCTATCTATAACTCCATCCCCACTGTGGAGGGAGCCCTTATGATGGCGATTCAAAATACGGATATAACGATTCATGGATCTTCGTCCATTGTTCTGGGTTTAGGTCGTACAGGTTTGTCCATGGCACGGGCGCTGCACGCTTTGGGAGCAAAAGTCAGGGTAGGGGCTAGACGTCAGGAACACTTGGCACGCATTTATGAGATGGGATTGACTCCCTTCCATATAAGCGAAGTAAGGCAGCAGGTGACAAATGCTGATTTCATTTTTAATACTGTCCCACAGCTTATACTCACAGCAGAAGTAATCGCTCAGATGCCACAATCGGCGTTTATCCTTGACCTCGCATCCAAGCCAGGGGGCACTGATTTTCGTTATGCCGAAAGACGAGGCATTAAAGCGCTTCTCGCTCCCGGATTGCCTGGAATCGTTGCGCCAAAAACCGCAGGACAAATCTTGGCTCAAACCTTGTCTCGTCTTATTGCGGAGCAAAGGATATCCAGGGGGGATAGGGAATGAGTATGCTTCAGGGAAAGACCATTGGTTTTGGATTATCAGGATCGCATTGCACGTTTGAGGAAACCATGCCACAAATGAAGCGCTTTGTAGATGCGGGAGCACGCGTAGTTCCAATCGTATCCAATACGATTATGACTACGGATACCCGATTTGGTACCTCTCAGAGCTGGCAGCAACAGATCAAGGACCTGACAGGTGAAGAGCTGATCTCGACGATTCCCCAAGCGGAGCCGCTGGGACCTTCAAAGCTGTTGGATGTCATGCTGATTGCGCCATGCACAGGTAGTACGACAAGTCGTCTGGCTAATGCAATAACAGATAGTGCCGTTCTCATGGCCGCCAAAGCGACTATGCGTAACCTGCGACCACTTGTAATCGCAATCTCTACCAATGATGGTCTGGGACTAAATGCAGCGAATATTGCCAAGCTATTGGCAGCGAAAAACATTTATTTCGTGCCATTTGGGCAAGATGCTCCTGACAAAAAGCCGAATTCGCTAGTTGCACGCATGGATCTATTGCTGGAGACATGCACAGCTGCCATGGAAGGTCGACAACTGCAACCCTTGCTCATCGAGAGATTCAACTACTAAAAACACTACAGAAAAAAACAATTAACCTGCTTTTCGCGATTAGGAGGAGAGTAAGAGATGGCTAACCAACTGACTTATAATGTCGCTGTAGTAGGCGCTACCGGCGCTGTCGGACAGCAAATGATTCGAATTCTTGAAGAGCGCAATTTTCCGATCAAACAACTCAAGCTGCTTGCATCTGGACGTTCTGCTGGTAAGACAGTGACGTTCAAAGGACAAGAAATTGTACTGGAGGAAGCAACGCCTGAGAGCTTTGCCGGAGTTGATTATGCCCTGTTTAGTGCTGGTGGGTCCATCAGTAAGGAACTTGCTCACCACGCTGTACGTCACGGTGCAGTCGTCATCGACAACACCAGTGCATTCCGTATGGACCCTGAGGTTCCATTGGTGGTTCCGGAAGTAAACATGGATGCTGCGCTTGCAAATAAAGGAATCATTGCGAATCCGAATTGCTCGACAATTCAGATGGTAGCCGCTCTGAAACCCTTGTATGATCGTTTTGGTATAGACCGAATTATCGTTTCCACCTATCAGGCAGTATCAGGCGCAGGTCAATCCGCGATTAATGAGCTGTTGACCCAGAGCCGTGACATCCTGGATGGCAAAGAAGCAGAATGTAAAATTCTCCCTGTCGGATCACAGCCTGTTCATCATCAAATTGCCTTTAACGCGATTCCACAAATTGATGTATTTACTGAAAACGGATTTACTTATGAAGAAATGAAAATGATTAACGAAACGAAAAAAATCTTCAATGATGATAACGTGTTGGTTTCTGCTACATGCGTGCGCATTCCGGTCGTCTATGGACACAGCGAATCCGTGTATGTTGAGTTGAAACAGGACTATGATTTGGCAGAAGTAAAAGCTCTGCTGGAAAATGCTCCGGGTGTCGTATTGGTAGACGTGCCAGAAGAGCAACGCTATCCGCTTGCTACTGATGCAACCGGCAAGCTCGACATATTTGTAGGCCGGGTGCGACGCGATCTCCATCATCCTCGCGGGCTGCACATGTGGATCGTTTCTGACAACCTTCTCAAAGGTGCGGCATGGAATACGGTGCAAATCGCAGAAGAACTCATCAAAGCAAGAGCATAGGGGAGAGGTTTGTGAAGATTCTCGTCCAGAAGTTCGGTGGTTCTTCCTTGACGACGGAAGATTGCCGGATGAGGGCAATCTACCATATGGAAAAAGCGATCGATGAAGGCTACGCCTTAGTCGTTGTCGTATCGGCAATGGGACGGAAAGGCGATCCTTATGCCACCGATACACTCTTACAGTTAGTACGCAGTAATGGACATCAACTGCCAAGTCGAGAAACGGATATGCTCATGCATACCGGTGAAATCATTTCAGCGACAGTCATGTGCAGCATGCTGCATGCACGCGGGATCAAAGCGACGATATTAACAGGTGGCCAGGCAAACATTATCACGAGTGATGATTTTTCCAACGCCCAAATCACTTCGATTGATCCAAGCCGCATTTTACAGGACTTAGAAGCGGGCCATGTCGTAATCGTTCCAGGCTTTCAAGGCAGAACGGCCGAATGGGAGATTACGACTCTGGGCCGCGGGGGCAGTGATACAACTGCAACCGCTCTGGGGGTTGCCCTGCAAGCTGAAATGGTTGATATTTTCACCGACGTAGAGGGCATTATGACTGCTGACCCGAGAATTGTGGAGGAAGCGCAGCCTCTTTCCATGGTAACGTACACGGAGATTTGCAATATGGCTCATCTGGGGGCGAAGGTAATTCACCCCAGGGCCGTGGAAATTGCGATGCAGGCTAACGTACCAATTCGCGTCCGTTCCACGTTTTCGGACGACCCCGGTACTCTCGTTACCACGATGCACGAAATCGGAAAACTAGAGTATTCGGTTCATGATCGCGTTGTTATGGGGATTGCCCATGTACCTAATATTACCCAAATTAAAGTCGCTAATAAGGAAGGGTACTACGATACACAGCTGCAAGTTTTTAAAACCATGGCGACGAATAATATCAGTGTTGATTTTATCAATGTGAATCCACTGGGTGTCGCTTATACTGTACATGATGAAATGGCCTCCAAAGCAGCAGGACTTTTGACTGAGCTGGATTATGAGCCTCAGTTATTGCCTCATTGTGCAAAAGTATCGGTGATTGGAGCAGGGATGACGGGTGTGCCAGGTGTAATGGCACAAATCGTAGAGGCATTGACACAAGAAGATATCCAAATTCTTCAATCGGCTGACTCCCATACGACCATTTGGGTACTTGTGCATGAGATGGACATGGTTAAGGCGGTTCGAGCGCTTCACCATCAGTTTAAGCTGCATGTACACCATATGTGATCATAGTCGAAAGATAATGCCTACTGATCACGATAAGAGGAGTTGTAGAGGCAGTGGCACGATTTGGCCGACTGGTTACCGCTATGGTAACGCCATTTGATGACCAATTACAGATTGATTATGATAAAACAGAGCGCCTCATTGATCATTTGGTGGCGACGGGCAGCGAAGGGATTGTCATCTCTGGAACAACAGGTGAATCACCAACCCTCTCAGGCGCTGAGAAGCTAGCTCTGTTCAAGCATGTGGTCTCCTATGCAAAAGGAAAATGCCATATTATCGCTGGAACAGGCAGCAATGACACAGCTTCGAGTATTGAATTTACTAAGGCAGCACAGGAAACAGGCGTAGATGCCGTTATGGTCGTTGCACCATACTACAGCCGGCCATCGCAAGAAGGTCTTTACGCGCATTTTAAAGCAATTGCTGCGTCAACTGATTTGCCTGTTATGCTGTACAACGTTCCAGGACGCTCTGCGGTAAATATCACTGCGCAAACGACACTGAGACTCGCTGAGCTGCCAAACGTGGTATGTGTCAAAGAAGCGTCTGGTAACCTGTCTCAGATGGCTCAGATCATCGAGCATGCGCCAGAGGGCTTTGAGCTATACAGTGGGGATGACAGCTTGACCTTGCCAGCTCTCGCTATTGGTGGAGTTGGGATCGTCAGTGTAGCGAGCCATGTAGTAGGCCGTGATATGACCGAAATGATACATTCATTCTTAGCTGGAAACCATGCCGCAGCTGCGAGCTTGCACCGCAAGCTGATGCCTGTATTTGAAGGACTTTTCGCTTATCCGAGCCCCGGTCCTACAAAAGTTGCTTTGCAAAAGCTGGGCATCGAAACAGGCGGTGTTCGCCTGCCGCTGGTTGAACTTAACGATGAAGAAAAAGCGTTTGTTCATTCCTTGCTTGTTTAACTGGATAGAAAGAAAAAGAGCCATTCCTGCGGGGATGGCTCTTTTTCCTTGTGTTAAGGTTTTCACTTCGGGTATAATGATAGTAAGTGATTTGGGGCGGTTTTTTTGAGTGGACATGACAACTAAATATAGGAGGTTACACGTTTTGGCAAAATCGAATCACTCTGTTCTCATTTTTGCCCTGGGCGGAGTTGGCGAAATTGGGAAGAATATGTACGTGGTGCAATGCGACGATGACATCGTCGTTATTGATGCCGGATTGAAATTCCCGGAGGAGGAAATGCTGGGAATTGACATGGTGATTCCAGATATTACCTATCTGGAGGAGCATCGGGACAAGGTTCGGGGTATTATTATTACGCATGGACACGAAGACCACATCGGTGGACTCAGTTATGTGCTGAAGCACTTGAACGTTCCTGTTTATGCAACAAAACTCACCCTTGGTTTGATTGATGCAAAATTAAAGGAAGCGGGTATTCTAAACGATACCAAGCGCGTGTTGATCAACAGTGATTCGGAGATCGTTCTCGGCAAAATGAAAGCGACGTTTTTCCGCGTGAATCATAGCATCCCTGATTGTGTAGGGGTTTGTGTTGAAACAGCGGAAGGCTACGTTGTTCATACGGGTGACTTCAAGTTTGATCAGACGCCGGTAAACAATCAAGTAGCTGATTTGGCTAAAATGGCGATGATTGGCGACCGAGGTGTATTATGCCTACTTTCGGACAGTACCAATGCTGAGCGTCCCGGATTTACGGGATCTGAGCGTTCTGTTGGCATTGCCATCAAGGATGTCTTCTCGAAGGCGACTGGACGCATTGTCGTTTCTACCTTCGCATCCAACGTTCATCGGATTCAACAGGTAGTAGACGCAGCAGCTCAGTTTAACCGAAAACTGACTGTGGTCGGAAGAAGTATGCAAAACGTCATCAACATCAGCCGCGATCTTGGCTATCTCTTAGTCCCAGAAGGGCTGATTGTGGAAATCGATGAAATCAATAAGCTGCCTGCAGAGCAGGTAGTGATTCTGTCTACTGGAAGCCAAGGAGAGCCAATGTCTGCGCTCACTCGCATGGCCCGATCCGCCCATCGGAAAATTGACATCCTTCCAGGCGACACTGTTATTATTGCGGCTACCCCTATTCCAGGGAATGAAAAATACGTAGCCCGCACGATTGACCAATTATCACGAATTGGCGCTGACGTCATTTATGGCGGCCATGGACCAAACGGAACCGTCCACGTCTCCGGTCATGGTAGCCAGGAAGAACTACGTCTCATGCTGAATCTCATGAAGCCTAAATACTTTATCCCCATCCATGGCGAATATCGTATGCTGAAAACACATTCGCTGCTTGGTGAACAAGTGGGTATTCCTGAAGAGAACATCTTCTTGCTGGACAACGGCGATACGGTGGAAATCGCAGGGGGCAAAGCCCGTTATGGTCCCAAAGTTCATGCAGGCAATGTCCTGATCGATGGCCTGGGTGTTGGTGATGTAGGAAATATTGTACTTCGAGATCGAAAATTACTATCTCAAGATGGAATTCTGGTAGTTGTTGTTACACTCAGCAAACAAAATGGCACGATTTTGTCTGGTCCAGACATCATTTCCCGCGGTTTCGTTTATGTGCGTGAATCGGAGGAACTCTTGGACGAGGCGAATCGCATAGTGACCCAAACACTTGTCAAATGCATGGAAGAAAATGTGAATGAATGGTCCTCTCTGAAAAATAACGTAAAAGAGGCGCTGGGTCGTTATTTGTACGAACAGACGCGTCGTCGTCCTATGATCCTGCCGATCATCATGGAAGTATAATCGTAAGTGAATTGAAAAGGAGTCGTTAAACCTTGCATAAAGGTTTGCGACTCCTTTTTTGTGACACAAAAGGAATTTATTCCCTATTGTCGAAAAGAAAAGAGGCGTAAGCTTAATATAAATACATCCATGAATGGTAGCAGGGCTCAGGCTGCTGAGATTTGCGCAAGCTACTCTTTCATCTACGTAACTCGTGTGGTAGATCGGTGCATTTTTTCCCTTTTCCTTAACCATACTACAGAGGAAAGCGAGGGAGGATCATCCATGTCGAAGCAACCATTTACCGATTTCTTAAATCGGCCGCCTTTTGCGAGTGCGCAATTGAATAATAGGAAAAGCTCTACACCGCTACTTTCTGCAGCAGAAGAGCAGGAGCCGGCAGCTGAACCGCCTGCGGAAGCACCTGCTTCGGAGGATCCAAAGAAGAAGCTGCTAGACTCGATTACCCAATTGGGTCAAACGAACGTACCACAGCTGGAAAGTAATATTTATTGCATGAGCATTATTGGACAAGTAGAAGGCCATATTCAACTACCGCCACAAAACAAAACAACCAAATATGAGCATCTCATTCCTCAACTGGTCGCAGCTGAACAGAATAGCAAAATTGAAGGGGTTCTTGTGATCTTGAATACAGTGGGGGGAGATGTAGAAGCAGGTCTTGCGATTGCTGAAATGGTATCTTCTCTGTCCAAACCAGTAGTGACTTTGGTGCTCGGCGGCGGTCATAGCATCGGAGTTCCCATAGCAGTAGCAGGCAACTACTCGTTTATTGCAGAAACGGCAACGATGACGATCCATCCGATCCGACTGACAGGACTTGTCATCGGTGTTCCTCAAACATTTGAGTATCTGGACAAGATGCAGGATCGGGTAGTCAGCTTCATTGCGCGACATTCTGATATAACCGAGCAGAAATTCCGCGAGCTGATGACACGCACAGGGGAATTGACGAGGGATATCGGAACGAATGTCATTGGGGTAGATGCAGTAAAATATGGCCTGATAGACGAGGTTGGCGGATTGGGCAAAGCGTTGAAAAAACTGAATGAGTTGATAGAGAAAGCAAGAAATGGCGGGGAGGACGTATTGCAATGATATTGCACTCGATCATCCCTATGGAAACGGTTTTTGCCAATATGGAGCAAGTAGAGAAGCAGGAGCTAAAAGAGATCGTGAACGGCCATGCAACCATGCTGGTAGAGCAGACGGGACCATTTGAAGGTCGGATTGTCAGGCTCATCAGTCCTGACCCCCAAGACTATTTAAAGCCGCATTATGCACCAGGACAAATGGTCCGTTTTCAGCCGGAATGGCTAGTCTAAGAAGTCCTGTATTTCTATGAATTTCCTGTGTTATACTAGATAGGTACGAACAGCAGCCGAACAGCAGACGGCTGCCTTTTTACCATTTTTGGTACATAAGTTTGTTAACACAAGGAGGAGGCGTGCCATTGAGTAGGAGAAAACGAGAGCGGTCGCAAGCGGCATTGGCCTCGGTTGTCAAAATAGAGCTGCTGGGACTCTTGATTATTGTCTTATCCCTTATAGGCCTGTTGGAGAGTGGATGGCTGGGCAAAAATGTCCTTGCCTTTGTATTCCGCTTTATCGCCGGGTCCTGGGACTTTATCATTCCTGTACTTTTGATTGGAATGGCCGTACATATGATGTTTACCCGTAAAGCACCACGCCTTACGTATCGCGTACTCGGAATCGTATTAATTGCTGTTGGTATTTTTACGTGGGATCATATGATGCTCTTCAAGCAAATTACTGCTGACGGGAAATTTGCTGAGCAAAGTATTGTCCGAGTGACGTGGGATCGACTTTGGCTTGACCACAGTCAGAAAGTATCGACCACCGGTGTTGGCGGTGGCATGGTTGGTGCCCTAGTATTTGCTGTTTGCAACGGATTGGTAGGGATGATCGGTACTGGTCTGATCATCGTATTCCTGTTCTTGGTCGGTCTGATGTTTTTGTTCAATCTGTCCTATGTGAACATCCTAATGTTCCTAAGAGACAAAATAGCGCAAATGTACGGCAAGGCAAAGGATACGGTAAAAGATTCGGTCCAGCTGCTGCAAGAGGAAAGTGAGAAGCGTAAGCAAGAGATGAAGGAAGCTCAGGAAGTCCGTAAGCAAAAACAGGAGGAAGAGAAACGATCGATGCCGGTTACGGCATTAAAAGAGAATGCCTCACAGCATGCATACTCGGATGAGGATGATTCTTCGCAGTCTCCTGTCATTCCGGTTATCCGCGATTTTGCTGACAGAATCGCGATAGATGAGGATGAATCGTCCATTGAGAATGAACAAAAACCAACATCAATCCCTGCCGCTCCAAAAGCAAGTCAGGAAATCGTTTTTGCTTTGGAGGGGGACGAAGAAATATTAGGTACGGTTGAAACGGATACGGGACAGCCAGCCATACCATACGAGCTGCCTGGTCTGCAGATGCTTTCGCGCCCGCGTGCTGGAAACACGGGAAAAGATGTGGACCATACGTCCAACGCAGCGAAGCTTGTTCAAACGTTAAAGAGCTTTGGAGTGAATGCTACTGTGTCCGAGGTTCATCGAGGACCAGCTGTTACTCGATACGAGGTGCAGCCTGCTACAGGTGTCAAGGTAAGTCGGATTGTAAGCTTGACCGATGACCTGGCACTCGCGCTGGCAGCCAAAGACATTCGTATCGAAGCACCGATTCCAGGAAAATCAGCGATCGGGATTGAGGTACCGAATTCAGAGGTTGCCGTTGTTTCTTTGCGTGAAGTTTTGGAGGCTCCTGAGTATCAGGATGCACCAGGAAAGCTGACAGTTGCACTTGGGCGGGATATTTCTGGCGAGCCAATTGTGGCTGATTTGACGAAGATGCCTCACCTCTTAGTAGCAGGAGCAACGGGCAGCGGAAAGTCTGTTTGTATTAATGGACTCATCATGAGTATCCTGTTCAAAGCCAAGCCCGAAGAAGTCAAGCTGATGATGGTTGACCCGAAAATGGTTGAGTTGAATGTGTATAACGGGATCCCACATTTATTGGCTCCGGTCGTGACTGATCCTCGGCGTGCCTCTGTCGCACTGAAAAAAGTTGTGGCAGAGATGGAGCGCAGGTATAATTTGTTTGCCAAAACCGGTAGCCGCAATATTGAAATGTACAACTCCCAGGTCGAAGGTACGCCTTTGCCTTACATTGTAGTCATTGTCGATGAGCTTGCCGACTTGATGATGGTAGCACCTGGCGAGGTTGAAGACGCGATTTGCCGTCTCGCCCAAATGGCTCGTGCATCTGGTATCCATTTGATTATTGCGACACAACGCCCGTCTGTCGATGTCATCACAGGTGTCATCAAAGCCAACATTCCATCCCGTATCGCATTTGGCGTATCCTCAATGGCCGATTCCCGGACCATTTTGGATATGGGCGGAGCGGAAAAATTATTAGGTCGAGGGGACATGCTCTCGCTGCCAATGGGTGCTTCCAAACCAGTTCGTGTCCAAGGAGCGTTTGTATCTGACAAGGAAGTTGAAGAAGTAGTTCGTTTTGTAAAAGAACAGCAGGAAGCCCGCTACAATGAAGAAATGATTCCAGGCGAAGTGCAGGAAGAACAGCCTCAAGCAGTTGACGATGAGCTGTATGATCAGGCTGTGCAGATCGTTTCCGAAGCGCAGACGGCATCGGCATCACTTTTGCAGCGGCGCTTGCGTGTAGGGTATACTCGTGCGGCAAGATTGATTGACATGATGGAAGCAAGAGGGGTTGTGGGCCCTTATGAGGGCAGCAAGCCACGGGAGGTTCGCTTGCCCCGACCGTCTATCGAAAGCAATATCTCGTAGTGAAAGAAGGCGTTTAGTAAAAATTTTTTTCTAGTAGGCGAGTAGTCATGCATCTTTTTATGAATGTGCACTTTTATTCATAAATATTTGGCTTGCATGATACTCGCCCCTAGGTTAAAATTCTTAAAGATTGAAGGAAATTGTTGTTATCACGTCTCATACGAATCAGAGGTCTGACGTCCTACCTGTTGGGATGGCTAAAGGACAGCAGGAGTGAATGACAATGAGCATCAAAGGGAATGTTCGATCACTTTGCCTTTTGGTCATGGATAAGATCAAAAGTGATATCGAATCGGGGCAGCTACGTTCAGGAGAACGCCTCCCTTCCGAAGCCGAGCTGTCCAAGCAGTTAGGTGTAAGCAGGGCAACACTTCGTGAGGCACTTCGTCTTCTAGAAGAGGAGAAAATTGTCATTCGAAGACACGGAGTAGGTACCTTCATCAATTCCAAGCCTGTTTTTTCCGGGGGAATTGGGGAACTCTTTAGTGTGACGGATGCAATTGAGCGTCAAGGATATACCGCGGGAACGATGATCCTGAAGACATCCTTTGGCGAGTCTGCAGAAGAAGAGAGGAAACGACTTTCTTTAAATCCGGGCGAAGGCGTCCTGATGGTAGAACGTATTCGGACGGCAGATGGAGAGCCAGTGGTTTATTGTGTTGACCGAATCCCTGCTCATCTGGTACCGAAAGGCTATGCCGCAGGTGGAGAGTCTATCTTCAAGTGGCTGGAAAGTGTGACTGGTGTAAGAATCGCTTATGCTATCGCAGAGATTGAACCCATGGGCTACAATGAAAAGGTTTCCAATCTGCTACACTGTGATAAATCTACACCGTTGCTCTTGCTGAAGCAGATTCATTATGACGAAAGTGAACGGCCGGTGCTATACTCCCATAATTACTTCAGGGCTGACAAATTTCACTTCCACGTCATGCGAAGACGGTTGTAACCGTGGGGGCAACCTCACTCAACAATTTCATTCTACAATAAACAGGGGGTATTCTCAGATGAAGAAAGTTCTATCCGTGCTTTCTGTGGCAACTCTTAGCCTGTCTCTCGTTTTGGCTGGTTGCGGTAGCAAAGAAGCACAACCTCAAGGTCAAACTGGTGCAAACGGAGGCGCAACTGGTTCCGCTCCAACCATTAAAGTCGCTATGGTTACTGACGTTGGTGGGGTAAACGACAACTCCTTTAACCAGAGTGCTTGGGAAGGTCTGCAAAAACTGCAAAAAGATCTGAATCTCCCACAAGACAATGTAAACTACCTGCAATCTACAAGTGATGCTGAGTACGTACCAAACCTGACTCAATTTGTAAAAGACAAGTGGGATCTGACTTGGGGTATCGGTTACTTGATGGGTGACCACCTGAAAAAAGTGGCTACTGAAAATCCGGATTCCAAACTTGCGATCATCGACGCAGAAGTTGACGCACCAAACGTTGAATCCGTTCTCTTCAAAGAGCACGAAGGTTCTTTCCTCGCTGGTGTAGTAGCTGCGAAAATGTCCAAATCGAAAAAAGTTGGTTTCGTGGGTGGCGTTGAAATCCCAGTAATCAAACGTTTCGAATTGGGCTTTGAAGCTGGAGTGAAAGCAGTAGATCCTAGCGTTCAAGTAATCAAAGTATACACAGGTGCATTTGACAAACCAGATGTTGGTAAATCCACTGCATCCTCCATTTATGGCCAAGGCGTTGACATCATCTTCCATGCTTCCGGAGGAACTGGTGATGGCGTATTTAACGAAGCAAAAGACCGCAAAGCTAAAGGTCAAGATGTATGGGTAATCGGTGTTGACAAAGACCAATCCCTGACATTCGGTGATGAAATTACTTTGACTTCCATGGTAAAACGCGTTGACGAAGCAGTATACCTCGTTTCCAAAGACCTGACTGAAGGTAAATTCGAGGGCGGAAAAATCAAATGGCTCGGTCTGGCTGAAGACGGTGTAGGCTTGGCTTCCACTTCCACTAAAAATGTTCCTGAAGACGTTTTGAAACTGGCTGAAGAGTACAAGCAAAAAATCGTTAAAGGCGAAATCACTGTACCTGATAAGTAAAATACGTTGAAGCTGCAAACGGACAAGGCTAGTTCGAGCAACTAGCCTTGTTCTTTACCTTCAAACTAGACCCACAAAAACGGGGGGAACATGGTTGAATCCGGTAAAGAATGTTGTTGAAATGCGTGGTATTACCAAGCGTTTCCCAGGGATCATTGCAAATGACAATATTACCTTGTCCGTGAAGCATGGGGAAATTCATGCACTTCTCGGCGAAAATGGCGCTGGCAAGTCTACCTTAATGAACGTTTTATTTGGTTTGTATCAGCCTGAAGAAGGCGAAATTCTGATTAACGAAAAGTCTGTTAAAATTACAAGTCCGAATGTCGCGAATGAGCTTGGCATTGGGATGGTGCATCAGCATTTTATGCTAGTTGAAACGTTTACCGTAACTGAAAATATTGTTCTTGGAAACGAACCGAAAAACGGGTTGCAGATAGATATTCGACACGCTGAGAAAGAAGTAGAGAAGCTTTCTGACCGCTACGGATTGAAAGTAGATCCACGAGCAAAGATTCAAGATATCTCTGTCGGTATGCAGCAGCGTGTAGAGATTTTGAAAACGCTTTACCGCGGAGCGGATATCCTGATTTTTGATGAGCCTACCGCCGTATTGACCCCTCAGGAGATCCATGAACTTATTGAAATCATGCATAATTTGGTTAAAGAAGGTAAAACGATTATCCTGATCACACACAAGCTCAAGGAAATTATGGCGGTATGTGATGCAGTTACGATTATTCGCAGAGGAAGAGTGATTGATTCTGTATTGATCAAAGACACGAATCCGGATGATTTGGCAGCGAAAATGGTGGGTCGTGAAGTCAACTTCCGCGTCGACAAGATTGAAGCTTCGCCGAAGCAAACAATTTTGGCTGTAGAAAATGTAACTGCGATGGGCAATCGTGGAGTTAATGCGCTCAATAACCTGAGCTTAGAAGTACGTGCTGGTGAAATCCTAGGGATTGCTGGTGTAGATGGAAATGGTCAGAGTGAGCTGATTGAAGTATTAACAGGGTTGCGTAAAGCGACAAGTGGGCGTGTCCTTCTTAATGGCAAAGAAATCACCAACCAACCTCCACGCAACATCTCGGAGTCCGGATTATCTCATATCCCGGAAGACAGACATAAGCGTGGTTTGATTCTTGATTTCACCATGAGTGAAAATATGGTATTGGAAACGTATTTCCATCCAACGTTTAATAAGAACGGTTTTCTCGATTATGGCGCTATTGACAAGCATGCGGCTAAGCTCATTGAAGAGTTTGACGTCCGTACACCGAGTATCTATACTCCGGCTCGTGCTCTATCCGGCGGTAATCAGCAGAAGGCGATTATTGCGCGTGAAGTGGACAATAATCCAGATATCTTGATCGCCGCACAGCCAACTCGTGGCTTGGACGTTGGTGCGATTGAGTTTATCCATCGACGTTTGATTGAGCAACGGGATAATGGCAAAGCAGTGCTCTTGCTGTCTTTGGAGCTGGATGAGGTTATCAATGTATCTGACCGGATTGCTGTCATTTATGAAGGTCAAATTGTAGGGATCGTCGATGCCAAATCTACAACCGAGCAAGAACTTGGCTTGATGATGTCTGGCGGAAAAGGGCTAGATGGAGGGGAAAAACGATGAACAAAGTGATTGCCGTCTTTACAAAAGAATCGTTCCTCGTTCCTCTCGTTGCAATCATTCTTGGTCTCTTAACTGGGGCTGTGGCCATGCTTGCAGGAGGTTTCAATCCTGTTAAAGCATATGTGGCTCTTTTGGAGAAGGTATTTGGCAGCGCCTATAACTTTGGGGAAACGATACGGCAGATTACACCGCTCATTTTTACGGGTCTGGCTGTGGCATTTGCATTTCGGACAGGCTTGTTTAACATCGGTGCAGAAGGGCAATTTATCGTTGGGATGGTTGCTTCTACTGCGGTAGGTGTATCATTTGATTTGCCAGCGTATATTCATGCGCCACTTGCAATCATTGCAGGGGCAGTAGCTGGTGGCTTGTGGGGCTCCATTGCTGGTTATTTAAAAGCAGCCAGGGGAGTAAACGAGGTTATTACAAGTATCATGCTGAACTGGGTAGCGCTCTACTTTGCAAACTGGGTAATGAATGCATTCTTTATCCCAGCCGGTCAGCAGCGCTCTGAAATGATCCAGGATTCGGCTGTGATTACGATCAGCTGGCTTTCCGCTATGTTTGACAGTGCTCGTTTGCACTGGGGAACGCTCATTGCGATTCTTGCAGCTATTTTCTTCTACGTCATTCTTTGGAAGACGAAATCCGGTTATGAATTGCGTGCAGTTGGGTTGAATCCACATGCATCTGAATACGCGGGTATGAACGTAAATCGCAACGTCGTGAAGGCGATGTTCATCGGTGGTATGTTTGCTGGTATCGGGGGAGCTTGCGAAATCTTGGGCGTCTTCCATTACCAAGCAATTATGACCTCACAGCCTGGCTATGGCTTTGATGGAATTGCGGTTGCGCTGATCGGTGGAAATACTCCACTTGGTGTTGTTCTCGCAGCGATTTTGTTTGGTATTTTGACGTTCGGTTCCGCTGGAATGAAGTTCGGTGCTGGAGTACCTGTTGAGTTGATTCGCGTCGTAATCGCTTCCGTTATTTTCTTCGTGGCAGCTCACGGAATTGTTAAGATTTTTGTGAAACCAATCTTGAAGAAGAAAAAGGAAGGTGGAAACTGATGGATTGGGGATTAATTCTTAGCAACCTCGTTCATGATACCATCGTGTTTTCCACTGCCTTGATTTTTGCGTCATTGGGTGGGCTTTATTCTGAGCGTTCTGGTGTAGTGAACATCGCACTAGAGGGCATGATGATTATTGGGGCGTTTACTGGTGCAGTCATGACCTATGCTTTCCAGGATTCACTTGGAAGCTTGGCGCCATGGGTAGGGTTTATAGCTGCGGGTATTGGCGGAGCCATTTTTGCCTTGCCACATGCGGTAGCTTCCGTTTCTTTTAAAGCAGACCAGACAGTAAGTGGCGTTGCTTTGAACTTCTTGGCAGCAGGTTTGTCCGTTTACTTGACCAAAATCATTTTCAATGGTGCTGGTCAAACAACGACATTGAGCCAAGTATTCAGTAAATGGAGCATCCCGGGTTTGCACGATATTCCTTATTTGGGTCATGCTATTTTTGAAGCGTATCCTACTAGCTACATCGCATTTATCCTGGTGTTTTTGACATGGTTTTTGGTGTTCAAGACTCCGTTTGGCTTGCGACTGCGTGCGGTAGGAGAACATCCACGTGCAGCTGACACTGTAGGGATCAATGTAAAGAAAATGCGTTATACAGCGGTCATGATCAGCGGTGCTCTTGCTGCATTGGGTGGAGCAACCATTTCTTTGACGACGACAAGTAACTTTTCGCATAATACGGTTTCGGGACAAGGCTTTATTGCGATTGCAGCTTTGATCTTCGGAAAATGGCATCCAGCTGGTGCGATGGGAGCAGCACTGTTCTTTGGTGTCGCTCAAGCGATTAAATCGCTGGTTCAAATCTTCGGATTGACCCAATATGTACCAACGGAGTTTATCTTCATGCTTCCGTACGTATTGACGATTCTTGTTATGGCTGGTTTTGTTGGTCGTTCAAGTGCTCCAGCAGCATTGGGTAAGCCATACGATACCGGCTCTCGCTAGTTGACATAATTTAGCGTCTAGAACCTGGCTCTTTTTCTGTGCGATAATTTTTATGGTGAAATCGTGCGGGGAGGGAATGAAATGAACCGCTGTCTACATAAGAGCAGCAATCTTCATTGGCCCAGACTTCTAGGCGCTTTTTTTATTTGTCTGAGCCTATATTTTGGGATGCTTGGTGCGAGCGAGGAAGCTGTGGCAGAAGAGCCTGGTCCTACGGTATCTCTGATGGTAAATGGAAAAGGTGTGTTTTCCGATGTACAGCCGCAAAATGAAAACGGACGCATGCTTGTACCTATTCGGTTTATTGCTGAAGCAACAGGCGCTCAAGTAGAGTACGACGCTGAGAGTAAACAGGTTACGCTCGGACAAAAGGGAAGGCGCGTATCGTTAATCGTAGGAAAAGATATCGCCTATGTGAACGGAAAGCACTATACACTTGATGTGCCGCCGAAAATTGTCAGCAATCGTACACTGATTCCCATCCGCTTTGTTAGTGAGGCGCTTGGTTATCGGGTCTATTGGGATCAGCTTGCACGGGTCGCGCAGATCGAGTCACAGGAGCCAGACGATTCAGTAGCAGTCGTGGAGACAGGAACAAACCCATACGTTGTGCAGGCTGGAGATACTTTGACTGAAATTGCCAGCCAACATGGCACTACGATGAGTGCGATAAAAAAAAATAACGATTTGTCCTCCGACAACCTGACAATTGATCAAATTTTGTTTCTACCAGATGGTTCGAGAAAAGCATTAAACCCGCTCTCCAAAAAAGTGGGAGATAGTAAATTACTCGGAAGCAGCTATCACTTTCCATTTAATAATCGCAGCTGGTATGAGCCATATGGTGACAGCTTTGGCTCAGATCGTGAATGGACCGAAAGCAACAGTGGAAGTGTTCGCAGTCATGAAGGCATTGATGTGATGGCGCCAAAAGGTACTCCCGTTTTTTCCGTATCGACGGGGACGATTAATCGGATCGGGTGGAACACGTATGGAGGCTGGCGTATCAATATTACAGACTCTGCGGGACAATATTGCATGTACTATGCGCATTTGAGTGCATATGCTCCAGGTTTGCGCAGTGGCGATACTATACAGGCAGGACAATTGATCGGGTTTGTAGGGGATACGGGCTACGGTGGGGCTGGAACGGTTGGGATGTTTGCTCCTCATCTACATTTCGGGCTTTACCGAAACGACAACGGTCGTGCCATCGATGCTTATGATTACTTGCGATATTGGGAACAAAATAAAACTGCAAGCCCTTTTTCCTGATGGGACAAACTAGATGAAGAACATCCATTTGTAAGAGAGGTGTGACTTCATATGTGGACATGTCCTTATTGTGGGGGAACTCACGGGTTGCCGTTTCATGACGAGCAGTTGGACGGCATGCTTTGTCTGACTTCCGACTGTGGGCGCTTTGTCGAGGAGAATGTTATACAGGAAGACCCGAGAGAATGGGACTATACGGATTTGTAATTTGTGAGGGACAAGTCGTGCTGGATGGAGCAGCGTGGCTTGTTCCTTTTTTACGCTAAAATGAGGTTATTCCTCCTTGATAAGGCCTGATAGAGGTTTTTTTATCAGCATATTCGAGTGTGTGATGAGGGGTAGCGTCAGCTCTGCACGCATACGCTGATAAAAGGAAGAAGACATTGGAAGATTCTGATGCTTGATGGCCTGTCAATTGGTTACAATAGAGGGGTAAGCTGATGGAGAAGGGAGAATGGGATATGAGTGGGCAAACAACTGAAATTGCGTTTCAAAGCTCCCAGGTAAACGGGATGAACGTACATATCCTGCCGACCGCCAAGTTCAAAACAACCACCATTGTGACAATGATTGAACAGGCACTGTCGGAGGAAAACGTGACAATAACGGCGTTACTCGCTATGGTAATGAAACGGGCTACTGCCAGGTTCCCCGAAACGAAACGATTGCGTGCGCATCTTGATTTTTTATACGGTGCGATCTTTGACGTAGACGTGATGAAAAAAGGGGAGCGTCAAGTCCTGCAAATCTATATGGAGGTGCCAAACGAGAAATATCTCTCAAAGGATGCGACTCTGTTGGAAGCCACCATTCAGTTTGTAGGCGACATGCTGACCAGGCCACTTGTTGAGAACGGTGCCTTCCTGGAGAAATACGTGACGCAGGAAAAAGAGACTCTCCGCAAGCGAATGGAGAGCCTGATCGACGACAAAATGAAGTATGCGAATCAACGAGTGACAGAAGAAATGTGCAAGGGAGAGCCATTTTCTCTGCTTGTGCAAGGTAGCGTAGAGGACCTGCCGAATATAACAGGCGAGGAGCTCTATACGTATTTCCAAGAACTCACAGCATCCAATCCGATTAATATGTTCGTAGTAGGTGATGTGGAGCCGCAAAATGTGTCTGAAATCATACGCGCCCAGGTTCCTATCGAGCGCACGAATGTGAAAGCGCTCCAGATAACCAATACACCCAAACAAGTTTCAAAAGAGCGTGAAGTGATCGATCGATTGGATGTCAATCAAGCGAAGCTCAACATCGGGTGCCGAACGCAAATTACGTACAAAGACGATGATTATCCTGCATTGCTTATGTACAACGGAGTATTGGGTGGATTTCCCCACTCAAAGCTGTTCGTGAACGTGCGTGAAAAGGAAAGCCTCGCTTATTATGCTGTTTCTCGGCTAGAAAGCCACAAGGGCATCCTGATGATGATGTCTGGCATTGATGTCAATAAATATCAAAGAGCTGTCGAGATTATCAAAGAGCAGCTCGATTTAATGGGAAAAGGAAGCATTTCTGAAGAAGAATTGGGGCTGACGCGCGCTACCTTGAGCAACCAGTTCAGAGAGCTGACAGATAGTGCTCGCGGCATGATTGACTTTACCTACAATGGGGTTATTAGTGGTCGGAAGCGGCAGTTGACAGAGCTATTACAAGCGATCAATGACGTGACGATTGATGAGATCAAGCAAGTCGCAGATAAAGTGAAGATCGACACCATCTATCTCCTGCGGGACAAGAAAGGAGAGGCACAATAATGCAGACGACCGTTTTTGAGCAAGTAAACGAAACCGTATATCACGAAAAGCTGGAGAATGGACTGCAAGTCTATTTAGTTCCGAAGCAAGGGTTCAGTAAGACCTATGCCGTCTTTACTACGCGTTATGGTTCCATCGACAGTCATTTCCGCACGAAAAGCGGGGAAGAAATCAATGTCCCTGACGGCATCGCCCATTTTCTTGAGCACAAGATGTTTGAGAAAAAAGATCGAGATGTCATGCATGAGTTTAGTAAAAATGGTGCGTCCTGCAACGCATTTACGAGCTTTAATCGGACCGCATATCTTTTTTCGTGCACGGACAAACTCGATGACAACCTGAATCTTCTTCTTGACTATGTACAGGAACCTTATTTTACCGATGCGAGCGTAGAAAAGGAAAAGGGGATCATTGGTCAGGAAATCACGATGTACGATGATAATCCGGACTGGAAAGTATACATGAACCTGCTCAAAGCTATGTATCAAAAGTATCCGATCAATATCGAGATCGCGGGTACGATTGAAACCATCTCGCATATTACCAAGGAATATCTATATCAATGCTACGAAACGTTTTATCACCCTGCCAATATGCTTCTGCTTGTGGTCGGTTCCTTTGAGCCGGAAGCGATGATGAAATTGATCCGCGAGAACCAAGCGGCAAAGGAGTTTCCGCCCGCACCGCAAATTACAAGAGTATTTCCAGAAGAACCAGCTGCGCCTGCTCAGGCAAAAGTAGAAGCGTTTCTGACAGTCGGGCTCCCGAAATGCATGATCGGGATTAAAGAACGGGAAAATGGACTTACCAAGGAAGCCTTGTTAAAACGTGAGCTGACTACTAAACTGATATTGGACCTTGCGTTTGGCACCAGCTCCGCTGTTTATGAGCGTCTGTACGATAGTGGGCTGATAACGGAAAGCTTTGATTTTGACTACAGTAGCGAGCAGGATTATGCGTATACCATCATCGGTGGCGATACACCTGATCCGGAACGCCTTGTTGAGACCATCAAAGCGGAGATTGAACAATTGAAGCAAGCTGGTATTGACCAGGATGACTTTGAGCGGGCGAAGAGAAAGAAAATCGGTAACTTCCTGCGTTCGCTAAATTCTGTTGAATTTATTGCCAATCAGTTTACCAGCTTCAAGTTTAATGGAAACGATCTGTTTTCCGTGGTGCCGACTCTCGAGTCGATCACCCGCGAAGATGCCTATGAGCGATTGAAAGAACATTTTGTTCCCGAGCAAATAGCTGTTTCGATCGTGCGTTCTGCTTCGCCACAGGAGTAGTGAGCAATTATGCAGCAAAATACGCCATGGGCGTTGATTACGGGAGCTTCCGGCGAGATCGGGCAGGCGATTGCCTCCTGCCTGGCTGAGGTGGGAGTTCCCCTCTATCTTCATTATCATCAAGCCGAATCAAAACTGGATTCTCTCCTACATAAGTGTCACTCATTAGGAGTGCCTGCCTGCAAGCTGCAAGCAGATTTACGAGATCCTAAGCAGATTGCTGTCATGTTCGAGGCTATGCCAATTGCACCGCTGTTGATCGTGAACAACGCTTCGGTCGATCATGTTGGCCTTTTTTCCGATGTTTCGGTAGACATGTTTGACGAAATGATCAATCTCAATGTGCGCTCTTCATTTCTGGTGAGTCAGGCAGCATTACCTGCAATGCTGCGTGAGAGGTACGGGCGTATTGTCAATATTTCTTCGATTTGGGGTATGACAGGCGGCTCTTGTGAAGTGCTTTATTCCCTGTCAAAGGGAGCGATTAACACATTTACCAAAGCGTTGGCCAAAGAGCTTGCACCGAACGGTATCACGGTAAATGCAGTAGCACCAGGCGCTATCGAGGGCGGGATGATGCAAAAATTTTCGTCAGAAGAGCTGGCCATGATCGCTGAAGAAATCCCTGCCAATCGCTTGGGACGACCAGAAGAAGTGGCTGCCGTCGTGCGATTTCTTTTGACACGGGAAGCTAGCTATGTAACCGGCCAAATTATTAGTCCAAGTGGCGGTTGGTACACGTAAGAGCAAGAACATGAATAATTTAGGTGAAAAGATGGAAATCTACCTTTTGTGTGGGCAGCAAACCTGTTCGCAACGTACAAAAGGAGGGATTTTCGCTATGTCGATTCTTGACAATTTTCGCGACTGGAAAGAATTTCTCGGAGATCGCGTAGAACAAGCGAAACAGGCTGGGATGGAAAGTGAAACATTACAAAATGTTGCCTACCAAATTGGCGGCTATCTGGCTGAGCAAGTAGATCCGAAAAACGATCAGGAGCGTCTGTTGAAGCAGCTCTGGGACGCGGGCGATCAGCAACAGCAGCAAGCTTTGGCATCGCTCATGGTGAAGCTTGTTCAGAACCCCGGTGAAGTAAGCCGTGGCAATTAGGCTTTGAAATCCCCTTCTTTTGGGGATTTTTCTTTTCGCGATTGTCGATTGTTCGGAACATGTTATACTACATAAGAAGAGAATTCTGGGTGGCGGAGAGGATTGCATATGGAAGCAAAAAAAGAATGGTATATGGAGTACGAAATTGCCCGTAACCGTCCTGGTCTTTTAGGGGACGTAGCTTCTATTCTGGGTATGTTGAACATTAACATCGTCACGATTAACGGTGTAGATACGATGCGCCGGGGCATGCTGCTTTTGACGGATGATGATGAAAAAGTTGAGGTTTTGCGCAACGTTGTGCAAAAAATGGACAACATAACCATAACGAGGCTGCGTCCGCCCACGATGCTCGATCGACTGGCAGTTCGCCATGGTCGCTACATCGAACGCGACAGCGAAGACAAGAAGACGTTTCGCTTCGTTCGTGATGAGCTGGGCTTGCTCGTTGACTTTATGGCGGAAATTCTCAAAAAAGAAGGGCACCAGCTGATCGGAATTCGGGGAATGCCGCGTGTAGGAAAAACGGAATCGATGATTGCTGCCAGTGTTTCGGCCAATAAAAGGTGGACGTTTATTTCGTCAACGCTATTGCGGCAAACGGTTCGCAGTTCATTAGCCATTGATGAATTGTCCGATGATCATGTATATTTGATTGATGGAATTGTTTCTACTATGCGGTCAACCGAGAAGCACTACACCTTGCTTCGGGAGATCATGAACTTTCCTGCTGCGAAAATTATTGAGCATCCCGATATTTTTGTAAGGGAATCAGAGTATGAGTTATCTGATTTTCATTACATTATCGAGCTGCGTCATCATCCAGACGAAGAAATTACATACGAGTTGATCAACAACCGCGGCTTTGATAATTTTGACATGAATTAAGGAGGGGCAGCTGTGTCTGAGCTAGGTCAAGTGCTACAAAGAGCCCGCGAGGAAAAAGGAATCTCGCTCGACGACATCCAACGAATCACCAAGATACAGCGGCGATATTTGGAAGCCATTGAAAGGGGGCATTTTCATGTACTTCCTGGCCACTTTTACGCGCGTGCATTTATAAAAAGCTATGCAGAGGCGGTAGGTCTCGATCCGAATCACATCATGAATCATTTTCAGTCGGATCTGCCTTCACAGCCACCTACTGAGCAAGTGGAGAGACTGCGTAGACGTCGAGTAGCTTCTGCTAATAATCCGCTGCAAGGAGGCCGGTGGGTAACCAAAACCCTGCTGGTACTTTTTATTGCGTTGATCATTGGAGTCATTTACATCGCTTTTGTAAATAGCAACGGAGAAATGACCGCACCATCCGTGCCAGGCGGAACCGTAAACCCAGGAGCCGAAATTACTACGCCAGGGCAAGCTGGCAGTGGTGCGACTCCGGCTCCGCCTGTCCAGACTCCACCGCCAACCGGCACACCAACAACTCCAGATCCGGGAATAGCACCACCGGAAACCACTCCTGAAACTCCTCAGGCGGCTATCACTTTTGAGTCCCAGCAAGGCTCTATCTACAACTACTCTGTGCAAGGCGGAGACAAAGTGACTGTTCATCTCAAGGTGAAATCGGACAGAAGCTGGTATGGCGTATCGGAAGGTAAAGGGAAGAAATACGTGGCAGAAGGTGAATTAAAGACCGGAGCTACGGAAGAAAAAACGATTGAGCTTGGTAAAACAGCGTATGTGCGTCTGGGTAATCCGACCGTATTGGAAATGACGGTTAATGGTGTGGCGATCGATATGACAAAATTAAAGTTCAAACCGTCCAATATCAACTTCAAAATAAAAGAAACGGTAACACAGTAGGCAAGCGCTAAGCTTGCCTTTCATACTTTTGTCTCTTTTGACACTTCCTTTAGGCTTATATTATACTGAGTAGGTGTAATATGGGCTGGTGTGACCAATTGGAGGAAAAAAGATGGCAGAGAAGGTAGGCACGCGAGAAAAAGTAGCGATTGTTACGCTGGGCTGTGAAAAGAATCTGGTCGATTCTGACATGATGGCCCATCTGATAGATGAAAAAGGCTATGAACTGGTTGATAATCCAGACGAAGCAACCGTGGTCATCGTCAATACCTGTGGATTCATCGACGCTGCTAAAGAAGAATCGGTAAACAAGATTCTTGATATGGCTGAACGAAAAGAATCCGGAAAGCTAAAATCGCTAGTGGTGGCAGGCTGTCTCACCCAACGTTACAAAGAGGACATCTTGAATGAGATTCCTGAGGTGGATGGTATTGTCGGAACGGGCGATTTTATGTCCATTACAGGGATCATTGAGGAATCGCTAGAAGGCAAGCGTCCGATTTTTGTAGGGAATCCTATTTTTACGTACGAAGATGTAGTGAAACGGAAAGTAAAATCTGGCACGTACTCAGCGTACATTAAAATTGCTGAGGGCTGTGACAATGCATGTACGTTTTGCAGTATTCCGCTGATGCGTGGGGGGTTCCGCAGCCGTACAATCGAATCGATTCTGGAAGAAGCACGTCACCTGGCTGAGCAAGGGATTGTGGAAATCAGCTTGATTGCGCAGGATTCGACAAATTATGGCACGGATATTTACGATGGCAAGCTGATGCTTCCAGAGCTGTTGAATCGTTTGGCTGAGATTGAGGGAATTCAATGGATACGCTTGCATTATGCTTATCCAGGCTTCTTTACAGACGAACTGATCCATACATTTGCAACGAATCCAAAAGTCTGCAAGTACATCGATATGCCGCTGCAGCACTCGGAGGATCAGATTTTGAAAAGAATGCGCCGCCCAGGTCGCCAAACCGATATCCGTGAGCTAGTGGCGAAAATTCGTGCACAAGTGCCTGATGTTGCATTGCGTACCTCCTTGATCGTAGGATTCCCCGGTGAAACTGACGAAGACTTTGAGCGTCTTTCCGAATTTGTCAAAGATATTCGCTTCGATCGCTTGGGTGTATTTACGTATTCCAATGAAGATGACACTCCGGCATCCCGTCTGCCAGATCACGTAGATGAGGAACTGAAGGAGAAGCGTGCGAATATCTTGATGGAAATTCAGCGCGAGGTTGCTGATGAGCGCAATGGCCGATTTGTCGGTCAGGTTTTGGAAGTATTGATTGAGCGATACGAAGGTCGTAATGATATTTATGTTGGTCGTACACAGTACGATGCACCTGAAATCGATGGGGAAGTGTTTGTCTCTGGTTTCAAAGGAGAATTAGGCTCCATTGTGAAAGTAAAGATTACGCATTCCTATGAGTACGATTTAGCTGGGGAGGTAGTCTAGGTGAATCTCGCCAACCGTATCACCCTCGCTAGGATTTTCCTGGTGCCAGTAGTTATGTTTTTTCTGCTGGTGAAATACAACATCGGGACGTTTTCCATTGGCAGCCTGACGATGACCTATAACGAGCTGATTGCGGCTTTGGTGTTTATCCTGGCAGCCAGTACAGACGGACTCGACGGTTATATCGCACGCAAAAGGAAAATCGTAACGAACTTGGGCAAGTTTCTCGATCCGCTCGCGGATAAGCTATTAATTTCTGCGGCTCTGATTTCGTTGGTGGAAATGCAGCGTTTGGAAGCATGGATTGCCATCGTCATCATCAGCAGGGAGTTTGCGGTGACAGGTCTACGGTTGGTTGCAGCGGCAGAAGGACAGGTTATTGCCGCCAGCGCACTGGGTAAACTGAAGACATGGGTACAGATTGTTGCCGTTACAGCCGTAATGATTCGCAACTTTCCATTTGCCTTCTTCGGTATCCCATTTGACGAGGTTGCCATTTGGGCAATGGTCCTCATCACGCTTTACTCCGGATACGACTATTTTTCGAAGAACCGCAACGTTATCCAATACTCGTGAATGCGGGTATTGGTCTCTTTTTTCACAAGAGGCTTCTCTAGAACGGTTATCGGTGGTAAACTGTTAGTTTAGAGGCTTTTCTACTCTCTAAGAGAATGGATGAGGAAGATGAGAGCGGAGATTATTGCGGTGGGGACCGAGCTTTTGTTAGGTCAAATCGCCAATACAAACGCCCAGTTTCTTTCACAGAAGCTGGCGGATATTGGCGTGGGAGTTTATTTTCATACCGTTGTAGGAGATAACACAGAGCGGTTACTCCAAGTCATTCGTCTCGCGGCAAGCCGATCCGATCTCGTCATTTTTACTGGCGGACTTGGACCCACACAAGATGATTTGACAAAGGAATCGGTAGCAGAGCACGTAGGAGTTGGCTTGGAAACGAATCCTGAGGCAATGAAGCGGATTGAAGATTTCTTTTTGCAACGTGGGATTGTCATGACGGAGAACAACCGGAAGCAGGCCTTAGTGCTTGCTGGCAGTCACGTCTTCTCCAATGATTTCGGGATGGCACCTGGCATGGCGATCCGTCATGACAGTAGTACGTTCGTGCTTTTGCCTGGACCGCCAAGTGAACTCTACCCGATGGTTGAGACTCACGTCATGCCGTATTTGATCGGTTTATTGCCAAAGAAGCAGGTATTTCATTCTCATGTGCTTCGCTTTTACGGTATTGGAGAATCAGCCTTGGAAGAGCGATTGCTGGATTTGATCCAGAAGCAAGACAATCCAACAATTGCTCCTTACGCAAAGGAATTTGAGGTTACACTGCGAATCACTGCACGGGCGTCGTCGGCAGAAGAAGGGGAAGCCTTGATTTTGCCTGTTGAAAAGGAAATAAGAGATCGGGTTGGACAGTATGTGTACGGCATGGGTGAAAACTCATCGCTGCATGAAGTATTGGTAAACGAGCTCAAACAGCGCGGGGAAACGATTGCTTGTGCTGAAAGCTGTACAGGTGGAACCGTTGCTTCTCTCATTACCTCGGTATCAGGAAGCTCTGCCGTTTTTGGCGGCGGAATCGTTTGCTATACAAATGCAGTCAAGCATCAGGTGTTGGATGTGCCAGAACAAGTGTTACATACGGTTGGCGCGATTAGCGAACAAACAGCTAGGCTATTGGCCGAAAACGTAAGAGAAAAGTTGGGAACAACGTACGGTGTATCTGTAACGGGTGTGGCTGGACCCGATCCATCAGAAGGCAAGCCTGTTGGTTTGGTCTATGTAGGAATTGCGGCACAAGGAAAGCCGACAGTCGTGAAGGAACTACGCCTCGCCGGAAGACGGCATGCGATTGTTGGGCGTGCTGCTAAATTTGCGCTATTTTATGCGCTGCAAATGCAAAAAGAAAGGTGACATTTTATGACGATTTTTTCTGATTTTCCTTTACATAAATCTATTCTTCAAGCGATCCACGACATGGGCTTCGAAGAACCATCGCCGATTCAGGCAGCGTGCATTCCAAAAGTACTGGATGGCGGTGACCTGATTGGACAAGCGCAAACCGGTACAGGTAAAACGGCTGCCTTTGGGATTCCACTTGTAGAAAAAGTTACCCCGGCAAACCGCGTGCAAGCCATCGTATTGACGCCTACTCGCGAGCTGGCTATTCAAGTGGCTGGAGAGCTTTTGCGTATTTCCAAATACAACAAAGTGCGTACACTACCGATTTACGGTGGACAATCCATCGGCCACCAAATCCGTGCTCTTCGCCAAGGGGTGCAAGTAGTAGTAGGTACACCGGGACGTGTCATGGACCATCTGCGTCGTAAAACGCTGAAGCTGGAGCATGTACATACTCTGGTACTCGATGAAGCGGATGAGATGCTCGATATGGGCTTCATCGAGGATATTGAAACAATCATTCAGCATATGCCAGAAGAGCGTCAAACCTTGCTTTTCTCCGCGACGATGCCGCCTGAAATCAAGCGCCTTGCTGTTCGTTACATGAAGCAGCCACAAACAGTTGCTGTGAGTCGTGAAGAAGTTACTGCGCCGTTGATTGAACAAGTCTATTACAAAGTATTTGACCGCAATAAAGTGGAGAGCCTCTGCCGCATCCTCGACAGTGAAGATGTGGAGCTGGGAATTATTTTCTGCCGTACCAAGCGCGGTGTAGATGAGCTGTCCGAGGTATTGCAATCTCGCGGATATCTCGCAGACGGCTTGCATGGTGACCTCTCACAGGCACAGCGTGACAAGGTAATGAATGCATTCCGTGAAGGCTCCATCGAGTTCTTAATCGCGACAGACGTAGCAGCACGTGGTATTGACGTAGGGAACGTATCTCACGTAATTAACTACGACATTCCACAGGACTCTGAGAGCTATGTTCACCGCATTGGACGTACAGGTCGTGCTGGCCGCAAAGGTATTGCGATGACACTTGTTACACCACGCGAAGTAAGACAAATGATGTTCATTCAAAAGCAAACAAAAGCACAAGTGTTGTCCAGAAACATACCTTCTCTGGAAGAGGTTGCAGAACGCAAGCAGGAGCAGCTGCGTGAGCAATTGACCAGCTTGCTTGAAACAGATTCCATTGCAGATATGTATCAAAAGGTAGCAGATGCCTTGGTTGGACAATATCCGGCCGAAAAAGTAGCGGCAGCTGCCCTGCATCTGGCATTCCATAGTGAAGTTGGCCAGGCGCAGGAAACAGAAGCGTACAACTTCGGAGAGACTGGTGCTGCTAAAGGCATGGTTCGTTTCTTCCTCAACGTTGGTCGCAACGCAAACATGAAGCCGCAAGATCTGGTTCGGGAAATTTCTGAATCAGTAGGGATCCCAGGGAAGTCTGTCGGACGCATCGACATTTTCGAGAACTTTACCTTTGTGGAGGTTCCAGAAGAAGTGGCAGCGTTCGTTTATGAATCCTTGCGTCAAACACGCATCAATGGAAAACGGATCAATTTGGAGCCAGCTAAGCCACGTGGAGCGAAGCGTTCCTAATCAGGTAGTTTTTGAATCGACAACCACAGCCATTTTTCTGGAAAAAACCCAGGAAATGGCTGTTTTCCTTATATGCGAATATTTGTTCGCGAAAAATACTTGGCAAACCCTTCTGTCTCGATGTATGATGAAGACAAGCAAAACAGAAGCGAATGTTGAAAGGGTGTGTACCATTTGTCAGATCGTCGCGCAGCTTTAGAAAGTGCATTGCGTCAGATAGAAAAGCAGTTTGGTAAAGGTTCCATTATGAAGTTAGGGGAAGTATCCAACGTTTCAATTTCAACCGTCTCCAGTGGAGCGTTAGCTCTTGATATCGCACTTGGTGTAGGTGGATTCCCACGTGGACGTATTATTGAAATTTATGGACCAGAATCTTCGGGTAAAACAACCGTTGCCCTCCACGCTATTGCAGAAGTTCAAAGACAGGGCGGACAAGCTGCCTTTATCGATGCAGAGCACGCACTCGACCCAGTCTATGCTGCTAAGCTCGGTGTAAATATTGATGAGTTGCTTTTGTCTCAGCCTGACACAGGTGAGCAAGCACTGGAAATCGCAGAAGCATTGGTGCGTTCCGGTGCAGTAGATATTATCGTAATTGACTCGGTAGCGGCATTGGTTCCAAAAGCCGAGATCGAAGGCGAGATGGGAGATTCCCACGTAGGTTTGCAAGCTCGCTTGATGTCTCAAGCGCTGCGCAAGCTTTCCGGAGCGATTAACAAGTCCAAAACAATCGCCATCTTCATTAACCAGCTTCGTGAAAAAGTTGGCGTAATGTTCGGTAATCCAGAAACTACACCGGGTGGACGCGCTCTGAAGTTCTACGCGAGTGTTCGACTCGATGTACGTAAGGCTGAGTCCATCAAGGTTGGTAACGACATTCTTGGTAGCAAGACGAAGATCAAGGTTGTCAAAAACAAAGTGGCTCCACCGTTCAAGGTCGCAGAAGTGGACATCATGTACGGCGAGGGAATTTCCAGAGAAGGTAGCATCCTCGATATCGGTTCCGAAATCGATGTCGTACAAAAGAGTGGTGCTTGGTACTCCTTTAACGAAGAACGCCTTGGTCAGGGCCGTGAGAATTCGAAAGTGTTCCTGAAAGAGAATCCTCACATTGCTACGCAAATTGAAACAAAGGTTCGCGAATACTTCAGCCTCAATCCTGGCTCCGTTCCAGAAGCAGAGCCAGTGAATGATCCGGAGCAAGACGAAGAGCCAACATTTGATCTGGAATAATCCAGATGAATGGTAGATTCTAAATCAACAGCCTGTCGATGAGACAGGCTGTTTTGTTCACGTAAATAGAAGGGAAGGGAGGGAAAAGAGATGAAGAGTGGTCAGATTACGTCCGTGCACCGCGACATGAAGCAAAAACAAAGATATCATATTGAGATAAATGATGAGTATGCGTTTACGGTTCATGAAGACATACTGGTAAAGTACAACCTCTTTAAGGGAACCGAAGTGGATGAAGACTTTTATCATGACGTACTAGTGGCTGAGGAGAAGCACAAGGCATATTTAGGAGCGCTTCGCTATCTCGGTATTCGACCAAGAACGAGCAGCCAACTGCAGTCCTATTTGCTAGAGAAAGGGTTTGAACCAAAAGTAGCAGAAGAGGTTTGTCAGCGATGTGTGGAACTAGGATACATAGATGACAAGGCATTCGCGAAGCAATGGGTGGATGAACGGCTACGCTTGAAGCCGCGAAGCCCCTATATGCTGCGTATGGAGCTGCAGCAGAGAGGCTTGGACAGATCGATCGTGGAGGATGCTGTCAGTGGCGTTTCCAAAGAGGCTGAACTAGAAGCCGCCAGATCATTGATAGAGAAAAAAGCACGTCGTCTGCAAGGCCCACCTAATCCTGACGAAGAGCGCAAACTATTATCTATGCTCATGCGTAAAGGGTTCTCTCATTCCATTGTTCAACAAATTAGAGGAGAATTGCGTCAGAGAGAGGATGAACAAGGGTGACTCTATTTGCATGATCTTGACAATTCTTGTTCACAAATAATAAAATAGGTTTGTATTTACTTGGTGTATCATAACTTTTTTCGATTTGCTCACTCGTTGCCTACAGAACAACTGAAAAACCGTACATGACATGTGCGGATTCAGCGGACCGAGTATAGTCGGTCTTGTTTTTTAGTCGAATGTTCGAAAGTGAGAGCAAAACGACAGCGGCACTCCATGAAAAACAAATGCTTGGAAAGCGGGGAGATGTCTTACAATAAGGAGGTGAAACGAAAAAGCCTATGGAACCTATACTCACAGTAGTTATTGTGCTCGTCGCCCTGCTTATCGGTTTGGGTGCTGGCTACTTCATTCGCAGATCCATTGCGGAAGCGAAGATCTCTAGTGCAGAAGAAGCTGCACGCCAGATCGTTGAAGAAGCGAAACGGGACGCCGAAGCCGTTAAAAAGGAAAAGGTGCTGGAAGCGAAGGATGAAGTGTTCAAGCTTCGTTCTGAAGCAGAAAACGAGTTGCGTGACAGACGTAACGAGATCCAGCGTCAGGAACGACGAATCCTTCAAAAAGAAGAATCGTTGGACCGCAAGATGGAGCAGTTGGAGCGTAAAGAAGAAGAATTATCAGAGCGCGATCGTTCCATCGCAGAATTGCAAAGCAAGGTAGAGCACTTATATAAAGAACAAGTATCCGAGTTGGAACGCATTTCCGGCTTGACGCAGGATGAAGCGAAAAATATCATTCTGACTGACGTGGAAAACACGGTTCGCCATGAAATGGCTGTGATGATCAAAGAGATCGAAACACAAGCCAAGGAAGAAGCGGACAAGCGTGCTCGCGAGATTATCACGACCTCCATCCAGCGTTGTGCAGCGGATCACGTAGCAGAAACCACTGTTTCTGTTGTAACCCTGCCAAACGACGAAATGAAGGGACGGATTATCGGACGTGAGGGACGAAACATTCGAGCACTGGAGACGCTGACTGGTATCGATCTGATTATTGACGATACTCCTGAAGCAGTTATCCTGTCTGGCTTCGATCCAGTTCGTCGAGAAATTGCCAAAACGGCTTTGGATAAACTGGTCGCTGACGGACGCATTCACCCAGCCCGTATTGAGGAAATGGTAGAGAAGGCACGTCGAGAGGTAGATGAACGAATCCGTGAATACGGTGAACAAGCAACGTTTGAAACCGGTGTACATGGACTGCACCCGGATCTGATCAAGATTTTGGGACGCTTGCGCTATCGTACAAGCTACGGTCAAAACGTGTTGAAGCACTCCATGGAGGTTGCCCATCTCGCAGGCTTGATGGCAGCAGAATTAAAAGAAGACGTCAAGCTGGCTAAGCGAGCAGGTCTCCTGCACGATATCGGAAAAGCTATCGACCATGAAGTGGAAGGTTCTCACGTAGAAATTGGCGTGGAACTGGCTAAGAAGTACAATGAACATCATGTGGTTGTTAACAGTATTGCTTCTCATCACGGTGATACCGAACCAACATCCGTCATTGCCATGCTCGTGGGAGCTGCGGACGCTCTGTCTGCTGCACGCCCAGGTGCACGCCGTGAGACATTGGAAACTTATATCAGACGTTTGGAGAAACTGGAAGAAATCTCTGAGTCGTTCGATGGCGTAGAAAAGTCTTATGCGATTCAAGCAGGACGCGAAATTCGCGTAATGGTACAACCTGAAAAGATTGACGATGCGGAAGCTACCCGTCTGGCACGGGAGATCACCAAACGAATTGAAAATGAACTCGACTACCCAGGTCATATTAAGGTAACGGTTATCCGTGAAACGAGGGCAGTTGAGTATGCAAAGTAAAGTGGCTAACAGCCACTTTACTTTTTTTCTACAGGGATGAAGAATGGGGAGCCAGACTGGACAATGTTTGGGGAATCCCATTTCGTTGTGTATACTAGCAATGAGGTGATAGTAAGATGAAGCTTTTGTTTATTGGAGATATTATGGGGTCACCGGGCAGGGAAATAGTAAAAACATATCTGCCCCTTTTAAAAAGAAAATATCAGCCAACCTTTATCGTAGCCAATGGTGAGAATGCAGCACATGGCAGAGGGATTACGGAAAAAATCGCTAAGGAGCTTTTTGAAGGTGGCGTACAAGCGATCACGCTCGGTAATCACACATGGGACCAAAAAGAAATTTTTGATTTCATTGATGACGAACCACGTATGATTCGTCCAGCGAATTATCCGCAAGGGGCACCTGGAAAAGGGATTACATACATTAAACAATCCGAAGGGGAGCTCGCCGTAATTAATCTCATGGGCAGAACGTTTTTGCCTCCATTGGATTGTCCGTTTCAAATGGCTGACAAACTTGTAGAGCAAGCGCGAAAGCGGACCAAACTGATTTTCGTTGATTTTCATGCAGAAGCGACGTCCGAGAAGCAGGCGATGGCTTGGTATTTGGATGGCAGAGTCAGCGCGGTAATAGGAACTCATACGCATGTGCAAACCGCTGACGAGCGAGTGCTGCCAGGGGGAACCGGATTTTTGTGTGATGTCGGCATGTGTGGACCGAGCAACGGGATTTTAGGGATGGAGCGCGAAGCAGTTATTAAAAAGTTTTTGACACAGCTGCCCGTTCGATTCGAGGTAGCTCCCGATCCTGCACAGCTAAATGCTGTTTTGATCACATTGGACAAGAATACCGGGAATGCGAAAAAATTGGAACGAATCAGAATTGACGTCGACCATCCGTTTATGGAATAATAAGATTAGAATTTTTTGAATCTTTCATGCGAGTTAGCAGGAATTTTTAGGGGTTATGCGAATATCATTCTAATGATGACAGGATTCCTATCAGACGGGAGGTTCAAAAGGATGGAAGTATTAAAAGTTTCAGCAAAGTCTAACCCCAATTCCGTTGCTGGTGCCCTTGCCGGCGTTCTTCGTGAACGCGGTGCAGCCGAGATTCAAGCGATAGGCGCCGGGGCGCTTAATCAAGCTGTGAAGGCCGTAGCTATCGCACGAGGGTTCGTAGCGCCGAGTGGAGTTGACCTCATTTGTATTCCAGCCTTTACCGACATCGTAATTGATGGAGAAGAGCGAACCGCTATCAAGCTAATCGTAGAGCCCAGATAATAAAATGATTGTTGCATCGTCTGCCTGTTTGTTCGAAGAATGAACAGGTTTTTTCGTTTGTTTACATAAGCTCGTACCTAAGCAAAACATAGAGGGAGTGGGGAACATGAAAATTTTTGACGCGCATTGCGATGTACTGTGCAAGCTCTGGGACAAGCCTGAGCTGGATTTTTATAAGGAAGATGAGAAGCTGCAGGCAGGTTTTCCTGAGCTCGTAAAAGGGAATGTAGATATACAAGTCCTCGCCTGCTTTGTTCCTACCCATGTGCCTTTTGGGCGTAGATTTCACACAGTACTCGAGATGCTGGATATTTTTCATGAGAGGGTAGCAAGCGCGCAATTTCTTCCGATCTATACGAAGTCTGATTTGGATCATTGCGTATTAAAGGGGGAGAAAGGGGCTATTCTGTTTGTAGAAGGCGCGCATGCATTAGAAGAAAGTCTGGTTCAACTACGTACATGGTATCGCCTGGGGGTTCGCGGGATGACATTGACCTGGAATCACGGAAATGCCATTGCAGATGGAAGCGGTGAGCCGAATCCAGGTGGGCTGACGTCATTCGGACGCACAGTAATAGAAGAAATGAATCGTCTGGGGATGATGATTGACGTTTCTCATTTAGCCGATCCCGGCTTTTGGGATGTGCTTGAGCTATCAAAAGCACCGATCATCGCCTCTCATTCCAATGCGAGGGAAGTATGCAATCATCCTCGCAATCTTACCGACGAGCAAATACGCGCACTGATCGCGAATAACGGGGTCATGGGGCTGACATTTGTAGACTTCTTTACGGTTAACGACGAGCGAACGGTATGGATCGATGATCTTCTGCGTCATTTAGATCATGTCTGCGCACTCGGTGGAGCTGATCACGTTGCCTTTGGCTCAGATTTTGACGGGATCCCAAGAACGTTTGGAGACTTGACCTCATCGGCAAGCTACACCCAATTACTGGAAGCTTTGCTAAAGCGCTACAAACAAGCAGAAGTAATGAAATTTGTACACGGAAATTGGTTGCGTGTTTTCGGAAACGTGCTACAATAATACATGAGGATATTAATGTACCAAGTTCAACATTAAAATTCAGGTCAAAAGTAAGTTGAGTAAAAGCACTTGCAATTTCACATGGACAGGACTACAATTGTTACTGTCTATGCACAGAATTGTCACATCTTATCACTATTTTGCAGATAGGATGCGCGCTTTTTCTCACAGTCACTGAAAGGGTGGAATCTGAATGATTAGTCAACTTTCTTGGAAAGTTGGAGGACAGCAAGGGGAGGGCATCGAGAGTACTGGTGAGATTTTCTCGATGGCGATGAACCGGATGGGATATCATCTGTATAGCTATCGTCACTTCTCTTCCCGTATTAAGGGTGGACACACAAACAACAAAATTCGCGTGAGTACACAACCTATGCGCGCGATCTCCGACGATCTGGACATTCTCGTAGCGTTCGATCAGGAGACGATCGATTTTAACGGTCATGAATTGCGTGAAGGTGGTATCATCATCGCGGATGCCAAATTCAATCCAAAGCTGCCGGACGGCTTGAAGCCAGTTCGCTTCTTCACTGTACCACTTTCTGAAATCGCAGATGAACTGGGTACTTCCCTGATGAAAAACATGGTGTCGATCGGTGCGTCCAGCGCGATCCTCGGCATTCCAGTGGAAAGTTACCGAGTCATTGTTGAAGATATGTTCCTCCGCAAAGGCGAAAAAGTGGTTGAAAAGAACATGGATGCCATTCGCCGCGGTTTCGAATTTGTTAATGAATTGACAGGTGGACAACTGCCAGAGTTCCAATTGGATAAAGCAGACCCACAAAAACAACTGTTCCTGATCGGTAACGATGCGATCGCTCTCGGTGCTGTAGCAGCAGGCTGCCGTTTCATGCCTGCTTACCCAATTACTCCAGCATCTGAGGTAATGGAATATCTGATCAAAAAGCTGCCTAAATTGGGTGGTACGGTTATCCAAACAGAAGACGAGATCGCTGCGATCACAATGGCAATCGGTGCAAACTTTGCTGGTGCTCGTTCCTTGACTGCATCTGCAGGTCCTGGTCTGTCCTTGATGATGGAAGCAATCGGTCTGGCTGGTATTACTGAAACACCAGTAGTAATCGTAAACACTCAGCGTGGTGGTCCTTCTACAGGTATGCCAACCAAAATCGAGCAATCCGACGTGAATGCTATGATTTACGGTACGCATGGTGATATTCCTAAAGTAGTTATCACTCCCAGCACAGTAGAAGAGTGCTTCTATGATGCAGTGGAAGCGTTTAACATCGCGGAAGAATACCAACTGCCAGTAATCCTGATGACAGACCTCACTCTGTCCCTGGGTAAACAAACCGTTACTCCTTTTGATTACAGCCAGGTAGAAATCCGTCGTGGTAAACTGCTTGCTGGACAAGAATTGCCTGAGAAAGAGCAAAACGACCTGTTCAAGCGTTATGAAGTAACAGAAGACGGCATTTCTCCTCGCGTAATTCCTGGTCAAAAATATGGTCTGCACCATGTAACTGGTGTTGAGCATGATCAAACTGGTCGTCCATCCGAGAATGCTGCAAACCGTGTCCAACAAATGGATAAACGTATGCGCAAACTGGAAGGCGTACTGAAAACCTTCAAAAACCCTGTAACTGCAGACGCTCCTCATGATGATGCGGATGTTCTTGTTGTGGGTATTAACTCCACAATCGGTACAATCCAAGAGGCAAAAGGCCGTCTGGAGAAAGAGGGCTTGAAAGTAAACCATGCTCAAATTCGTTTGCTGCATCCATTCCCTGCTGAAGAAATGAAAGCACTCGTGGATAAAGCGAAAAAAGTGGTTGTCGTTGAGCACAACATCCAAGCACAAGTAACTAACTTGCTCAAACAAAACATCGGAAACGCAGAGAAGATCGAATCTGTGTTGAAATATGACGGTAACCCATTCCTGCCTAAGGAAATCTATGCTGAAGTGAAGGAGCTGGTAAAACATGGCGACTATGAAAGAGTTTCGAAATAACGTTAAGCCAAACTGGTGCCCAGGCTGTGGAGACTTCTCCATCCAAGCAGCGATTCAACGTGCTGCAGCAAACGTAGGTCTGGAACCTGAAAATCTGGCGGTTATTTCCGGTATCGGTTGTTCCGGTCGTATTTCCGGCTACATCAACTGCTATGGCTTCCACGGTATTCATGGACGTTCCTTGCCAATCGCACAAGGTGTGAAAATGGCTAACCGCGAACTGACAGTTATCGCTGCTGGTGGCGACGGTGATGGATTCGCAATCGGTATGGGTCATACTGTACACGCAATCCGTCGTAACATGAACGTAACTTACATCGTAATGGATAACCAAATCTACGGTCTGACAAAAGGTCAAACCTCTCCGCGTTCCGCGACTGGTTTCGTGACCAAGTCTACACCGGCAGGTTCCATCGAGTCTTCCATTTCACCTGTTGAATTGGCGCTGTCTGTTGGTGCAACATTCGTTGCTCAATCCTTCTCCAGCGATCTGAAAGGCTTGACTGAGCTGATCGAGAAAGGTATCCAGCACGAAGGTTTCTCTTTGATCAACGTATTCAGCCCTTGTGTAACATACAACAAGGTAAACACATACGACTGGTTCAAAGAAAACATCGTTCCACTCGATACAATCGAAGGCTACGATCCACATGACCGTATCAAGGCTATGTCTACTTCCATGCAGTACAAAGGTCTGATCACAGGTCTGATCTATCAAAATACAGAACAAAAACCTTACGAAGCACTCGTTAACGGATTCAAAGCAGAAGGCTTGGCTAACCAAGACGTCCGCCTGTCCGAAGAAGATTTCGCAAAACTGGTTGCAGAATTTGCGTAAGGTTTTTAGAAAACCATACTACGCCATGTTCTTTGGTGGAGTTGCGGTTGCACTTATACTGGATAGGAATTTCTAAGATTCCTATCTGTGCGAAGAAAAACCTCTCCCTTTGTGGAGAGGTTTTTTTGTTGCGAGAGAATCTTTTTTATGACTCCCTGCCACGCCATTGTCGGTACGCCAGCATGACGAGGAAGAAAACGACGAGCTGTCCAAACAGAGGGTACAAAAACCGAAGCAACGAACCAAAGCCAACAAAGCTGATGAAATAACTGATGGCCAGGATGCCTAAAAGAATGGTGGGTCCCCGTAACCGAGTGACCTGACGAATCTGTTCCGAGAGACCAAACACATTCGCGACGAGTGTTGAAAAGATTTCCGCATACACAAGCAAGGAAAATAGCAATGGAATTCCTTTTCCCGCTCCTTGCAACAAAGCAATCATGGGCATTTCCGCTTGCTGAATACCGGGCATATTTGCCGACAGGGAAGAGTATGCGAGAAGCAGCAATAAGCCAATACCTAAACCTCCGATTATCCCTCCTGCAATCAAAGGCTCCTCACTTTTACTATGTCTGCCGATAGGAATAAGAACTGCTTGTGTAAGTGACACGTTTAAGGCAACATAGTAGAGAGGAGAACTCAGCCATGCCAAGGGTCGAAGAGACTCTACAGTGACTGTTGTATCTTCCCAGGGCTTTGTGTACATAAAGACGAGGAAAGTAAAAGCAATGAGAGCCGGAACAAAGATACTATTTACATGATGGATTGCAAACAAGCCTTTTCTCGTGACGAAAAAAATCATGATCATACTTATCCAAATGCCAAGCTGAGGAGACAGTTGAAACGACTCCATGAAAATGGCCCCTGTCGCTGCTAGCATCACTGAGGTTGTGCCCAGCAATACGGTAAGCAAAAGCGTATTGAATACCGTTCCAAAGGGATGACCAAAAAGATACGTGCTTACTTCTTGATAGGAATTGGCCTGAGTACGATAGGAAATAAGCATGATTTGTATGCCTGCCCATGCGAAAAGAGCTGTAGCCAATAGAATACCAACCAAGCCCTGGGTTCCATATTGAACAAAAAACTCCACAATCTCTTTACCAGAGGCAAAACCGGCTCCAACGACTGTTCCAATATACGTAAAAGCGATTTGCCAAGCGGCTCTCCATGATCCTTGCATCTCTAACCTCCTGTCCCACCTTATTCCATCCTATGAGAAGGAGTGAAGCGAATATGCGCTTTACCGTGTTAGGCTATCAATCTCCTTATCCTGGCCCTGGAGGAGCAACTCCTGGATATTTGGTTGAGAGCGATGAAGTACGACTCCTGATTGATTGTGGCAGTGGTGTGCTCGCTCAAGTAGGGAAGCATTTACCCATCTATGATTTGGATGCTATGCTTTTGTCTCACTATCATCACGACCACATAGCAGATATCGGGGTCCTACAATACGGTCTCATGGTTCATCAATTGTTTGGACAACGCCCGGCAGACCAACCACTTCCCATTTACGCACCAGAAGCACCAGCCCAGAATGTGCAGGCACTTACATACCGAGATGCAACCCGTTTTCACCCGGTCAACGAGCAAACAAGTCTGAGTATTGGTGACGTGACGGTCACGTTTTTACGAACGGATCATGGAGACGGTGATCCTTGCTACGCGATGAGGCTGGAGTCAAAGGGGCGTGTTATTGTATACGGAGCCGATAGCGGTCCAGGAACGAATTGGGCAGCATTTGCACAGGGAGCTGATTTATTCATTTGTGAAGGCACCTACCTGGATCACAACAAGCCTCAAAAACCAAATGGCCACTTGTCTGTACGAGATGCTGCAGAGCTGGCAGAATCGCTCTCCTGCGGCTCTCTGTTGATTACGCATCTTTTCCACGGCTATGAGGAGGCTGACGTTGTGGCGCAAGCAGAGGCCTATCAGAGCGGCATCTGCTACGTTGCAAGCATCGGGCTTCAAATTGAATTAACGATGTAAAAAAGGATGATAGAGAGGAGATACGTCATGTTTCCGAACGTATTGGAGGTAGCACGAAAATTGATTCGCGAGCGTGTTCGTGAAGGGGAAACCGTCATTGATGCAACGATGGGGAATGGAAATGATACCTTGTTCCTCGCGCAGTTGGTTAAGGAGGAAGGAAAGGTCATCGCCTTTGATATCCAGCCGCTCGCCATTGAGAAGACGAAAGAGCGTTTGGAGCGAGAAGGAGTCGCTGACTGGGTCGAAATGAAACTGGCGAGTCATGAAGAGATTGAAAAGCTGGAGGGAAGCGCCGGAGCTATCATGTTTAATCTTGGCTATCTGCCAGGTGGCGATAAAGAGATTACCACACAAGCTGCGAGTACCATTCGTGCGATTCAATCGGGCTTGAATGTGCTTCGTCCAGGTGGCATCATGACGGTCATGATTTATTGGGGGCACGCTGCGGGAGAAGTCGAGAAGGATGCTGTAGAATCCTTTTGTCATGAGCTGAGCCAATTGGAGTTTCTCGTCCTGAAGTATCAGTATATCAATCAGCAGAACCAAGCCCCTTTTTTATTGGCGATTGAGCGTCGCGCTGTATAAGTAGAAAAAGAAATAATCTTTCCCGGGCAAGCGCAGGTTACGACATCACTTGCAAAAATAGGCACGCTCTTGTCGATTACGGCACATACCCTATGGTGAGGAATGGAGCAAGGGGGATCTTTGTGGACAGAATCGGCATTATGTTAGATTGGGGCATTATGCAGAGAGGGATTAAAGGAGACAAGTCTTACGAGCGCCTACCTTATTATGTGGAAATCGGAAAAGAGCTTGGACTCGAGCCGGTATTCTTTCACCCCCGCCATGTATTTCCCGGCGATGAGAAGGTGACGGGTTTTTTTTGGAACGGCAACAGGTTAATTCCACGTTTGGTTCATATCCCGCGCGTGATTCACAATCGAGTGCTGACTGGCGATGGAAGATCACGGAGTACGATCCAGCGTCTAAGTAGAAAAAAGACGGTTTTCAATGGATTGGTGGTGCGGGATAAAAGAAAAGTGCATCAGATGCTTTGGAAGAACGAGCAGATTCGTCAGCACTTGCCACACACGGTACCTTATTCGAGTGAACAGCTAAGGCAGTTCCTCGATAGATACCGGATTGTGTATGTCAAACCATCAATCGGTTCAGTAGGGATTGGTGTCGCGCGCATTGAGCGGCACGGAAATGAATACCGTTTTATTTCATCCAAAAAGCAACGGAGCATGACTCGTAATCAGCTGCTTGCGGTTGTTCGCAAATGGGTGGGCAATAAACGCTTTTTAATTCAGCAAGGAATCCCGCTGGCTCTTTATCGTGGCAAGACGTTTGATATTCGCGTGTCCGTACAGAAGAATGGGGACCGGGAGTGGACGGTAAGCGGCTTGGTCGCCAAAGTAGCCAATCAGCAAAACAAGCTGAGCAATCTGTCTCGAGGCGGGAGAGCCGTTCCCTTGACAGAAGCGATTGCAGAAACCTTCCCGCCTGAGACACATCCGCAGATAGTGGCGAAAATCAGCGAAGCGGCTGTGAAGATCGCGAAGCAGTATAGCGACCATTTTCAATCATTAGCCGATTTAGGTATGGATATGGGGATTGATGACCAGGGTAATCCATATTTAATTGAAGTGAATGTGCGAGACCAGCGATACTCTTTTTTCAAAGCGGGAGAAAAGGCCATGTTTAAACAAACCTACCGCCATCCAATGGAATACGCACATACGTTGATGTATGAACAAAAGGCACGGAAGAAACGGCAGCTAGCTTAACAGACGATTAATAAGCACACACGAAAAGCAGACAAACAACATGGATGTCTGCTTTTTTGTGCCAGAATAAATGCTCCAACAAGAGCGTGATGGGGAGAGATGAGAGTATCATGCTGAAAGTAAAGCGGATTATTTGGATAGTCATCGTGCTTGTCGTCGTACTTACGCCTTTTGTTTATGTACAGGCCAACAAGCTAATCTATGCAAGCAGAGTTACGGAGCACTTGCTGGAAAAAGAAAAAATTCAGCCAGAGCAAATACGGTCAGTGAAAGGGGAGTGGAGCAAAAAGCTTCCTCCGTTTTGCGCGATTGTCGTATTTGCAGATGAGCCAGAAGTGGAGTATGTATACTTCGCGCACAATGAAGTGATTCAGTTTGGATATCGCTTGACAGAAGAAGGGAAAAAGCAGGGATTGGGGGAGCAGGATTTAAAGCATCGGAAAACCTTGGAGGAACAACAAAATGGGTAGTTAATAAAAAAGGACGGTGGGCACTTGTGCTTGCCCCCGTCTTGGGTGTGCGGAGTTTCTTTCTTATTGCGGCTGATGAGTATCTGCTGATGGGAACGGCAAATTCCGAAAATGCCGATACGCCAATGCCAAAATCGATTTTCGCGTAAGAATTCCTTGGAAGTATTGATCATCATCAACGATACACACGAAGGGGTGATTGATCGACACCTCGAGTGCCTTCATGAATTCGTCATTGTCCTTCAGACGAGGCATTTTGGTATCCATGACTTCATCGACGGTATGTTCAGACATTTGTTCCAATTCAAATCGTTCCAGACCAAGCGTCTTGTTCATAATCATATTGGTGCTGATCAATCCATGCAAATGGTACTGATGGTCCAAAACAGGTATAGCGGAGTAGCCGGATTTGATGAGTACGAGCAGAGCATGTTCCAGTGAATTGCCTAATTGCACATGAGCTACTTTCGTCGAGCTAATAATCAAATCTTTGATAGGCGTATGTAACAACGGATTATCTTGATTCATTAGATCAACCACCTTTTTTGTCATCTATGGAAGCCGCGCAGGCTGCCTGTGGTTCTCTTCTATGATACCGTATGCCGGGAGTAAACGATAGGTCTACATAAAAAATCCATTCAAGTAAAGAGTCAAATAGCAGCCCCAGAAGACCGAAAAAAAGCCCGGCTCAAAGGCCAGGCAAGTAATCGAGGTGTGGAACATTTGTTGTCCCTACCTTTAGTATGCAAGATACGCATATCCTTTACATTAGGATTTTGAAGGAAACAAGGCCGTAAATCATTACACCTTGTGCGACTCTGTCTGCAAGACCCGCTTCGCCTTTTGGCTTACGCGGCTTGTCCAGTACGAGACGAGCGTATGCTTATACAAAAAGATACAGAGTGGAGGTGTAATTACAAACATCGCGATCATCAGAACAGGCGTTGACCAATCCAAACGGAAAATCACATAGCTTTCCAATAAAAATAAGATAAGTGGATGGACGAGGTAAATCGCCATGTTTTGCTTTGCCAGAGTCGACAACCAGTGAGCCAGTGCCGGCAACTTCCCTAGATAGCGAGACAGCGAATAGAAACTGATGAGGAAGCTCAAGGTATACACCAAATACAACGGATCAAAAATATTTAGGCTCTCCAGATAGGTCTTGGACCCAGTCAAATAGTTAAGCAAAATCCATCCGCCAGAAGCGAGTGTAAGGAAATGGGCGAGATAACGCAGCTTATGTGTCCACGTACGCCATTTTTCCAGGTTCAATCCGGCATATGCACCAAGCGAGAATGTAAACAGGTACATGTGTACATAATTTTGTCCCGCGACATAAGAGTGCTGCACAAGCGCGAGTAACGAATTGGCTGCCCAGTCAATGCTCCAGAGCGGATTGATAAACAGGCAGTAGTATAGCACGTACAGTCCCATCTGACCGAAGAAAATCAAAGTTACCATACGAAAGCTCAAATATTTCTCAAACAATGGCTTGACGAGGCAAAACAGCAAATTGAGCTGCAAATATAGCGGGATGTAGTACAAATGATAAAAAGCGCTTCCAGTAAACAGGCTATGAAAAAAAGGATAAGCCAGTTCAACCGGATCAATGCTTTGCAGTTTAAATCCGGTAAATATGGCAGTCCAGATCACATATGGAAGCACGATAACGCGCCAGCGCTTTGTCCAGAAGGATCTCCAGTCCATTTGTCGGTTTTGATGCCAATAGAACAATAGCATTCCTGTTGCAAAAATGAACAAGGAGCGTCCAAATCTGAGTAAAATCAACAATACGGCTTCGATGTCTTCGTTCCACGGATAGTCTTTTTGGTTGGCAATAAAAAAGCCGAGAATATGAATTGCCAACACAGTACATGCCCCAAAAACAAAAAGGGCATTCAGATCCTGAAACGTCCCCTTTCGATCGCTATTCATATATCCTCCAAGATTTGTGCCACTCGTTGGACAGACAGCGTCCTGGATGGCTTTTGATCCCATGAGCCCGTTATTCCGGCAAACGCCAGTCTGATGCCGCCAGTTCTTTTGCCGTGTAGGCGAACAGGCGAAGGCGATTTGACAAATGGTGACGAGACTCATCGACGAGCTCATCTTGCACCGTAAAAGGAGTTGGTGCTACGGGCCATTGCGTGCGAATGGCAGCAAGTAAGCGCTCTTTTACATCATCTACAGTGACGGTTTGATTCGTCAAGCTGGTAATGCTGCCAATCGTAGATGCATCAATATGAGGAATCGGCTTATGGTTATCCATTTCGTCAAGGCCAGCCAGCTCATAGAATCGTTTCATCCATTCCCCACGAGGTCTGTCGTCTACGTTAATACAGAGCTGTAGAATGGAGCCGAATCGTGTGCGACGCTGTGCCATTCCTCCGATTTTTTTTCCAAGAATCGAAAAGTCATATTCCCCTGCACAGTAAGAGCCAGCTACCTCTCCAAACTGCAGAGTTCCATAGTCGCGCAATCCGACGCGCAGCAGATCCGCAACAAAAGCAAAAAACGAATCAATTGAAATCGCCGTATCCGGCAACAAACAGGCCAGATTGAGAACTCCCGCATCGAGCGGCACACAGGCGCCTCCAGACGATCTCAAGACACATCCAAAGCCATCTTTGCCAAACTGATGCAAAGCCTTCTCCAAATGAGGCAGCTTGGCGTCTCTGCGCCCCAGATAGAGAGCTTGATCGTAGACCCATAGATGGATGACAGGTGAGGCGGAAGCGTTTTGCATGCTTGCTGTCAGTGCTTCATCTCGGATCAATGGCTCGAGTGGACTTTCCTGATAAGTACCCGAGTCCATCCAACGAAAAGGCTGATTGACAGAAAATGACATAAATAAGCTCCTTCACAGGACAAGAATAGGTACCATTATACAACTGAAGTGTGTTCATTTCTAGGCTTTTGCGTTCCTTTTTTCTGGATGGAAGAACATGCATAAGTTGAAAGGGGAAAAAAAGAACGCCCGACACATCATTTTTTGAGTGTGTCGGGCGTTGCTTCCTGCGAGCTACTTCACTTCTTTAAAGGAGAAATTATCCAGGTACGTCATTTTGCGAGGAGCATCCTCAGTTGCGTCCTCTTGCAAGTACAGACCTAGCTTCGTACCTTCTTGTTTCACTTGCTGCTGACCGAACAAGTATTGGTCGTTGATATAAATGGAGACTGTGCTTCCTTTAACAACAACCTTCAAGCGGTTAGAAGACTTCAGTTTGTAAGAGCCAGAAGCGATTACATCGATGTCATCATCTTCTACGTCTTTCACCTTGCCGAGGTAGATGCGATCTTTGGTGAGATATACGACATTTGCTTTGCCGTCCTTGCCATTGAAGAAGAGCCCGCCAAGACCATTTGTACCGACTACGGTTACATCAACAGACAATTCGTAGTTCTCAGGGTTTGCAGATTCTTCCCAGATGAGTGGCAGCAAGAAATGATCCAGATCATCGTCAGTGGAAACAGCGGTGACTTGTTTGTTGATTACTCCCCAGTTGCCATCTGCATTTTTGGTATCCCAATTTTTCAGATTGCTGTCAGAAAACGAGTCAGAGATGCTGATTGGTTGTGGCTTCGGTTGTTCTGGATTCGGGAAAACCACTTTCGTTTCATCGCCATCACGGTTGATCAGAGCGCGATAGAGGAGCGATGCGGCTTCAGCACGAGTGATCGGGTCTTGTGGACGGAAGTAGTTGTTATTTCCTTTCATCAGATCCGTTTGGATAGCGATTGCGATATAAGAACGCAATGCTGGCGAAATGTCATCCGAATCACGGAACTTTTTCAATTGATTCATATCGGCTTTGTATTTTTTGTCATAGCCGAGCAGTCGGACGAGAGCGACTGCGATGTCTTCACGTACGGCAGAGTTATCAGGCTTGTAAGTATAGGTAGAGCCTGATTTATAGCCGGTCAAGTAAGGCTTGGCGTATTCCACATAGTAGAATGCCCAATGAGATTTTGGTACATCTTTAAACGTCTGGCTAACAGATCTTTTGTCCATATCAACGTCCGCTGCGGCAATCATGATCTTCGCAAATTCTGCGCGTGTCACTTCATTGTTTGGGCGGAAAGTTCTGTTGTCGTATCCTTTGATGATCCCTTTTTCGGCCATTTCAGTGATCTCTTTATACGCCCAGTGATTACGTGGGACGTCAGAGAACGAAGGAGAAGCGGCACCTGCGAATGGGATGACAGTCAGGAACATTAACACCGATAGAAATAGGGTTAGTGCTCTTTTCATGTTAACCTCCTCATTTTTGCTGGTTGATTTCTGACTCGCAGTTATTCTGACGCTGGGTGGGATTGGAATGTTGCAGGGGACAAGTTCATTTTGTAAAAAATAGGAGAAAAGACGGAGGAAGTTGCCCGGAAAAACAGGAGTTGCATCCAGTTCTAAGGAAGAAGTACTCACTGGTGAGACTAAGGAAGGGTGAGGAAAACAATGCTAAAGGCTTGTATTTTTGACTTGGATGGAACCTTGCTGGATCGGGACGGGTCATTACCCGCTTTTTTGGAGCGACAACACGAACGGTATTTTGATGCGCTTGGATCTATCCCGCTTGCTGTCTATCAGCAACGATTTATCGAATTGGATCAGCGTGGATATGTGTGGAAGGACGTCGTTTACCAGCAGCTGCTTGAACAGTTTCAGGTAGAGCAAATCGACGCCGATACATTGCTTCACGACTATGTCGAGCGTTTTCATTTGGACTGTCGGGCTTTTCCAGGGGTGCATGAGACGCTGCAGCAATTGCAGGACAATGGGATTCTGCTTGGAATGATCACCAACGGGCGGACACAGTTTCAGCGAAAAAATTTTCAAGCAATCGGCATTGAAAAGTACTTTCAAGTGATTCTTATTTCAGAGCAGGAGGGGATCGCCAAACCTGCAGCAGAAATTTTCGAAAAAGCGCTCCGATTGCTTAACGTGAAAGCGGATGAGACGATTTTCGTAGGGGATCACCCGGCAAACGACGTACGAGCAGCACGTGCGGTCGGTATGAAGGGTATCTGGAAACGAGACGATTATTGGTCTGAGCCCGCCGAGTCAGACGGTATCATCGTTCAGATTCCAGAGCTGCTCGCACACATAGACGAGATAGAAAAAAGAATCAAACACTCGAACGAAAAATAGTGGGATAGCGAAAAGGCTGCAATCAGAAGACGCAGCACTGCTTCATATCGTATTTCAAACGGTCAGTAGCTTCTCGTTTGTGTAGGCGAGAAGCTTTTACGAAAAGGAGCACTTCCACGAGTGCTCTCTTGTTTGTTTATCCGTACATATTTTGCCTCATTATGCATTAGCTTTTGTATGGCCCAAAATGATATAATTATTTATTGGTAATGAATGATGATAATTCTACTGAGGTGATACATGATGAAGGAAACAAAAGAGGCGACTCCGGACTTAAAATCCGCTAAGTCTCCGAAAAAAACGGCGGACTTTGCAAAATACTTCCAACCACCTTCCTTGAAGGATGCGAAAAAGCGCGGAAAAGAAGAAATCCAGGTTCACTACGATTTCATGATCCCAGAAGATATGCAAGGGATTGGAAATGGGAAGCGTTATCATGTCCGCACATACGGCTGTCAGATGAATGAGCATGACTCAGAGACAATCTCTGGTATTTTGCAGCAAATGGGCTACACGTCTACGGATGATGTAGAGGATGCAGACGTTATTCTGTTTAATACCTGTGCGATCCGTGAAAATGCAGAAGATAAAGTGTTTGGTGAGCTGGGACACATGAAGCGGCTCAAAAACAATAATCCAAACCTGATTCTCGGCGTTTGCGGCTGTATGTCCCAGGAAGAAAAGGTTGTTAATAAAATCCTGAAAAGCTACACACAGGTTGACCTGATTTTTGGTACGCATAACATTCACCGTTTGCCTGAACTGCTGAAAGATGCGATGTTCAGTAAAGAAATGGTGATTGAGGTATGGTCCAAGGAAGGCGACATCGTCGAAAATATGCCCAAATTGCGTGAAGGAAATACAAAGGGCTGGGTTAATATTATGTATGGCTGTGACAAGTTCTGTACGTACTGCATCGTGCCATATACCCGTGGAAAAGAGCGTAGTCGTCGTCCAGAAGACGTGATTGCCGAAGTGCGCGATCTTGCTCGCCAAGGGTTTAAGGAAATTATGCTGCTCGGACAAAATGTCAATGCCTACGGAAAAGATTTTGAAGATATTCAGTATGGCTTTGGCGATCTCTTGGATGAAATCCGTAAGATTGATATTCCGCGTATCCGCTTTACCACTAGCCATCCAAGAGATTTTGATGACCACCTGATCGAAGTACTTGCTCATGGCGGTAACCTGGTAGAGCAAATTCACTTGCCAGTGCAATCGGGCTCTACTGAGGTCCTCAAGCGCATGGCCCGCAAATACTCTCGTGAGCATTACTTGGAGCTGGTGCGTAAAATTAAGGCGGCGATACCGAATGTCTCTTTATCTTCCGACATTATTGTTGGGTTCCCTGGTGAAACCGACGAGCAATTTGAAGAGACGATTTCGTTGGTAGAGGAAGTGCGTTACGATTTTGCCTACACCTTCATTTATTCGCCGCGGGAAGGCACGCCTGCAGCAGTCATGGAGGACAACGTACCGATGGAAGTGAAAAAACAGCGTCTGTATCGTTTGAATGAGGTGCTGGGACGCATCAGCCTGGAGCAAAATAAAAAGCTACAGGATCAAGTGCTAGAGGTACTCGTGGAAGGCGAATCGAAGAACAATCCGGATGTGCTTGCTGGTCGCACACGCACAAACAAGCTCGTCCATTTCACTGGCGATAAGTCGATGATCGGACAGTACGTGCACGTAAAAATTAATGATGCAAAAACGTGGACACTCCACGGTGAAATTGTTACTAAAGTTGAGGTGTAACCTGAGATGGAACAAACAAACCTGTATACACAAAAAGAAATTCTCGACAAGGCACGCGAATTGGCTGCCATGATCTCGCGCACGAATGAAGTAGATTTCTTCAAACGCGCTGAACTGCAAATCAAGCACAACGAACGCGTCCAAGAATTAATTGATACACTGAAACAAAAGCAGAAGCAGATGGTCATGTTTGAATCCATCAACAAGACTGAACTGGCGAAAAAGGTGGAGGGCGAATACAACCAGCTCCACGAAGAACTGGATTCCATTCCGATTGTTAACGAGTTCAAGCAATCTCAAGTAGACGTGAACGATCTTTTGCAGATGGTGACCAATGTGATCACCAATACGGTGTCAGAACGTATCATCTTAGATACTGGCGGAAACCCGTTGACAGGTGAAACGGGCGGCGGACCGGAGAAGAAAAATCATGGGGGCTGCTGCTCCTAAAAATCGCCTATACAATAGAAGAGTGTGATATAGCTATCGTGATGAGCTCCCAAACAAGTTTCCCAAAATAAGGTGGGTGTTTGCACCCTAGCCGAATGCCCTGCATACAAATGTACAGAAACGTTGTATGGAGGAGGTAACGAAATGTCGGGTACAGACAAAGATCTGCAATGCCGGGAACTCATCGCGAAAGCTGTCTGCGGTAAAGGCCATAAATTCTCTACTACCACCCACACCATCATACCGTCGCAAACTCCTTCGACGATCCTCGGATGCTGGATTATAAACACGAACTTCCAGGCAGAGAAAGTCGGAGACGCGGTTGAAGTATCTGGTACGTGTGACGTCAACCTGTGGTTCTCGTTTGCAAATAACACGCAAACCGAAGTCAAGCGGGAAACTGTCAAGTTCTCCGTACTCGTTCCGCTAACGTTCTTCGACAAAAACTGCAGAGGCGATCTTGAAATTGTCGCTCGCGCCGTGGAACAGCCGAAGTGCGTCAAAGCTGAGTTGAGTGGAGGCGGCACAATCACAGTCAAGGTTGAAAGCGAATTTGCGGTAGAAATCATTGGCGAAACAAAAGTATGCGTTGTTGTCTGCAATAGTTGCGATGAAAAGGATATTCATATGTTAGGCGACTACGAAGATAACAGTGATGAATTTGATGACTTTGATTCAGCCACAATGCTCGACGAGCTTGACTAAAGAGGAGAGTTACATCTCCTCTTTTTCTTTTGTCTTTTGCACGGAAATTCTTCCGATTTAGCACGGTGGGTTATCCCGCCTCACTCTTTTTTGGGCGCAAACATAGGATAACGAAAGGATGAGAGAGGGAGAGTGAAAGCCATGTTTGCGCGTGTGAAAGGGAAGCGGTTGGTCTTGCAGCCAGGAGCGAAAATGGCAGAGTCCATGACGGCAAATGCGAAAGAAGCACAGAGCTTTTTGCAGCGGCCAGAAATTGGGCGTTGGCTGCTTAGACAAAGTGGCATACCCGTGACGGCAGGAAAACAAGCACAGCCAGGCTGGCGGACGTACAAAGTCTCTCTGTATCAGGAGCATGTGCTGTACATGGAAAGGAGCATGGAGAGTCCACAATGGCTTCTCCATCGCATGGAAGAGCCGTCTTATCAACAGGTAGCTCTGTCAGTAACTGATCCAGAGATTCAGGTTGTGAAAAGCTTGGCGGCGCGAAGTCTGTATGCTGCGGGGATCGATGCTGGTGAGGTGACCATCATGGCAGCATCACCACATCGCCAAAAGGTGCTCCAGGTAGAGCCGGAATGGCCACAACCAGAAAAAGATAGATGTATGCAACAGGCAAAAGATTGGTGGGAATCCCGGCTACGGCAGCATCCACAAGAGATCGCGAAAATTGGTGCTGATCCTGAATTTGCCTTGCGCAAGCCAACAGGGGAGATGGCACTCGCCTCCGATTATTTAAAGGTAGGGGGAAAGGTCGGCTGTGATACGACGAGATATCGTGAAGAATTAGCGATGCATCAACACCCCATTGCAGAACTCAGACCTGAGCCTTCAGAAGACCCAGACGAGTTGTTCTTTCACATTTTAGAAGGGCTGCAGCTAGCCCATAAAAAGTTGGGAAATGCCAAGCTGGAATGGCTTGCTGGAGGTATGCCCTTTGCGGGTTATCCGATTGGCGGACATATTCATATTAGCGGGATGACAGCGACCTTTGCCCTACGTCGCAAACTGGATGCTTACCTTGCGCTCCCTCTGGTGCTCATTGAGGACACTGGGTGTCGTGACCGTCGACAGAGATATGGGTATTTAGGTGATTGCCGGGAAAAGTCATATGGATTTGAATACCGTACACTACCAAGCTGGCTCGTGCATCCTGACATTACCCGGGGAGTACTGCACTTGGCGAAACTGATCGCAACAAGCCACACGCAATTGCGAGCAACACCCCATTTGCAGTTGCCCTTGATTAAAGCGTACTATACGGGTGACAAAGCTGTGCTGATCCCGTACGTCGAGCAAATATGGGAGGAGCTAAAGGGCTTGCCTGGATATGTGCTCTCGCGTGTCCATCTGGATCGCTATTTTTCGTATCTGCAAAATGGTCATAGGTGGCCAGCAGAAGTGGATTTGCGCACGACGTGGAGCTTGAACTGAGTCTCTCATAGTGTCAGCTGCACGTTCAACAATAATCTCAATCATGGTATAATAGCGTCGAGATTTCTAGGCTAGGAGAAGAAACCAATGGAGCAATATACCCCGATGATTCAACAGTATCTGGCAATCAAAAAAGATTATCCGGATACTTTCTTATTTTTTCGGTTAGGCGATTTTTATGAATTGTTTTTTGACGATGCGATTCTGGCGTCCAGGGAGCTGGAAATTACACTGACTGGCCGCGGTGGCGGAGGTGATGAGAAAATTCCGATGTGCGGAGTTCCTCATCACGCTGCAGATGGATACATTGCAGAGCTATTGAAAAAAGGTCACAAGGTAGCTGTCTGCGAGCAGGTGGAAGACCCGAAGGAAGCCAAGGGTGTAGTACGGCGCGAAGTAACCCGTGTCATTACACCAGGCACCATGATGGAGGGCAAGTGGCTCACAGACAAGGAAAACAACTACATGGCTGCGCTTGCCGGCCTGGATGGACGGACCGGGATTGCTGCCTGCGATATGAGTACAGGTGAGTTGTATGTAACATCACTTCTTGGGGAGGCAGAGGGTGTCCTTGATGAGGCGCTGCAATATCGTCCAAAAGAACTGGTGTTTGTCGGTTCTTCTGTCGTACCGAAGACTGCACTCCCCTTCACGGTTGTAGAGAGCAATCAACTGGATGCTTTTGCTGTGGATGGACAATATGGTGAGCAGGCAAAGGAACTGGATCTGGCGATGCGAGCGGCGATCAACGGGCTGCTGTACTACATAGGGACAACGCAAAAGCGTAGTTTGTCTCACATGCGCCTGCTGAAACGATATGACGCCAAGCAATATTTGCAAATGGACGGCTTTTCCAGACGTAATCTTGAGCTGACGGAGACGATCCGAGACAAGACAAAAAAGGGATCGCTCCTATGGCTTCTGGATCGTACCCAGACGGCAATGGGGGGGCGACTGCTGCGTAGATGGATTGAGCGGCCGCTGCTCAGACAAGAAGATCTGGATGCCCGATTGGAAGCAGTGGAGGCACTTAAAGGTGACCTGCTGCTACGCGCAGACGTGCGAGAGAGCCTGGATCGGGTATATGACCTCGAACGGCTTGCAGGACGGATTTCGTATGGGAACGCAAATGCGCGCGATTTGATCCAGCTTCGTCACTCGTTAGAAGCTGTACCGGAATTAAAGCAGCTATTAATGAGGACGGAATCTCAGGTACTGACGGAAATTGCCCAAGGCATGGACGAGTGCACAGACATCGTAGGTCTACTTAGCTCCGCACTCGTGGATGATCCACCGATTTCTGTGCGGGAAGGCGGTATGATTCGTACCGGCTACGATGAGTATTTGGACAAGCTTCATTCCGCGAGCCGCGACGGAAAGACGTGGATCGCCCAGCTGGAACAAGCGGAGCGTGAAGCTACGGGTATCCGATCGCTCAAGGTCGGCTTCAATAAAGTGTTTGGCTATTACATCGAAGTATCCAAAGCCAACATTGCCAATGTGCCGCCGGGTAGATACGAGCGGAAGCAAACCTTAACTAATGCGGAGCGTTACATCACACCTGAGCTGAAAGAGCGTGAAGCGCTGATTTTGGAAGCAGAAGAAAAAATGACGGAGCTGGAATATCAGCTTTTTGTGGCTGTACGCAGTGAAATCGCCTTGCATATTCCTCGTCTGCAAAGCCTGGCAGAGCGAATTTCTTCTGTAGACGTCCTCCAAGCGTTTGCGACTGTCAGTGATGAGCGTGGTTTTATCCGACCACAGTTCACCACTACAGGGGAGTATGTCATCACCGATGGCCGACATCCTGTTGTCGAGGCTGTACTCGATCGGGAGAAGTATGTAGCCAATGACGTGCAGATGGATCAGTCAAATCGTCTCGTCCTGCTCATTACGGGACCGAATATGGCGGGTAAGAGTACGTATATGAGACAAATTGCGTTGATCACGGTGATGGCGCAAATCGGTTGCTTTGTGCCAGCAAAAGAAGCAAAGCTTTCGTTGGTCGATCAAATCTTTACACGAATAGGGGCAGCAGATGATTTGGTTGGCGGCCACAGTACCTTCATGGTAGAGATGCTTGAAACCAGACATGCCCTGCAAAAAGCAACTGAGCGCAGCCTCATTTTGCTCGATGAGATCGGGCGAGGTACGTCCACTTATGATGGCATGGCACTTGCGCAGGCCGTGATTGAATACATTTGCCAAAAAATCGGTGCCAAAACACTGTTCTCCACGCATTATCACGAGCTGACAGGTCTAACCGATACGCTGAGTGGCGTGGTAAACGTCAATGCGCGTTGTGAGGAACGGGATGGTAAGCTTCTCTTTTTGCACAAAATCGAAGAAGGCAGAGCGGATAAAAGCTATGGGATCCACGTTGCTGAATTGGCAGAAATGCCAATGTGGGTCATTGAACGTGCACGCAGTATTTTGTCTGGCTTGGAAGCTGGCGCAGCTGCGACCGCAAATGATACGCAGATGTCACTTGAGGCACTATGGGCAGCGCCCGTTGCTGCTGTACGCGAAGAGCCCGTCTCGCTATTGTCGGCGGAGGAAGAAGCGATCATGGCTGATCTACGCGAGCTGGATCTGAATTCAACTACACCAATGGATGCCATGATGAAGCTGTTCGCATGGAAGCAACAGCTAAAAAAGAACTAGTATTCGTCAAAAGAGGAGGAGCCTATGGGTAACATTCAATTGCTGGATGAGCATCTTTCCAACATGATCGCTGCCGGGGAAGTAGTAGAGCGTCCTGCATCGGTAGTAAAAGAGTTGGTAGAAAATGCGATTGATGCCTCTGCTACGACGATTGAGATTCATGTCGAGGAAGGCGGGCTAGAGCTGATTCGAATCGTAGATAATGGACAAGGGATGGACAGAGAAGATTGTTCGCTTGCCTTTGAGCGTCATGCTACGAGTAAAATCAGCAATGCCCGCGACTTGTTTCGGATTCGTACACTCGGCTTTCGTGGAGAGGCTCTCCCGAGTATTGCCGCTGTATCACGAATGGAGCTTACTAGCAGTCAGTCCAGCAGTCAAATCGGGACGCGCATTACGATTGAAGGCGGGCAGCTTGGGGAGGCAAAAGATGTTGCGGCAGTAAAGGGGACCGAGATTTGTGTCCGCAGCCTGTTCTTTAATACCCCAGCGCGGCTGAAATATATGAAGTCCATCGCTACCGAGGTGGGGCACATCTCTGATTACGTCAACCGTCTCGCCCTCACCCATCCGTCGATTGCGTTTACATTGACTCATAATGGAAAAACGCTGCTGCAAACCTCAGGAGACGGTAAGCTGTTACATGTTATGGCTGCCATTTACGGGGTTCAGGTAGCCAAGCTGTTATTGCCGATCTCTGGTGAAACGCTTGATTTTCGTTGGAGCGGATTTTTATCCAAGACAGAAGTCACGCGTGCGAATAGATCCTATCTTTCGACGCTCGTTAATGGAAGATATGTTCGCAGCTATTCGCTGAATAACGCGATTATGAGGGGCTACCATACCCTTTTACCGATAGGGCGTTACCCGATTGTTGCTGTGCAGATAGAAATGGACCCGACCCTCGTGGATGTGAACGTCCATCCTGCCAAGCTGGAAGCCAAATTTAGTAAAGAAGATGAACTGTGCAGTGCGATTGAACAATCCGTCAAAGAAACATTGCGACAGGGATTGGGCATCGTTCGCCCCATGGTCAGTGCTCCTCGGGCAAAGGTTGTCAATCAGGTCGTCCAGCCGCAGTTTGATTTGCAATTGCCAAAGTCTACGCCGCCGATATCATCCAGAATCGAAGCGAGTCCACGGTTGCAGGAGTGGATGGCGAAGCAGGAGTATTCACGAAAAGAGTTTGACGTCATTACGTCCCAGTTGGAAATGGAGCAGGTGTCTGAACGCCCCGCGATCATGGAGGCACCAGTACGTTATGAAAGTGAAAGTGAAAGGCCGCATACGTTGCAGGTCCTAAACGAAGAGATGCAGCATGCACTTGGAGCGGAAAACGCGAGTGAACGCCATACTTGGAGTTCCATGCAAGATGTAAGTGACCCGGTAAAGGTAGATGGAAATGAACCCGTCACCGTTGGAGAAAGTGTGCAGGCAGATACGACGATACGGACGCAGACTGGCGTTGCAGAAAGACAAACAGAAGCAGCACCGACCACGGCACCTGCGATACACAGCCAAATAGATGCAGATCAAGCAAGAGAAGAGGAATCTGCCGTTCCAGTGATGTATCCGGTAGGTCAGGTACACGGCACGTATATCGTTGCGCAAAACGATGGCGGGATGTATTTGATCGATCAGCACGCTGCGCAGGAACGAATTTTTTACGAATTTTTCATGGAGAAGCTGGCAAGTGAAGATGTGACGAGCCAGATGATGCTGTTTCCGCACACAGTAGAGTACACAACCGCAGAAGCAGCCAGGCTGGAAAAGAGACTGCCCCAGCTCCATGCATTTGGGCTGGAGGTAGAGTCCTTCGGTGGCCGGACTTTCATCGTAAGGGCACACCCACACTGGTTCCCGGAAGGTGCAGAGCTGGAGGTCATTGAGGAATTGATCCAGTTTGTTTTAGAGGCGGGAGAGAACAGTCAAGCAAATGTGGTTCAAATGCGTGAAAAAGCAGCCATCATGATGTCCTGTAAAGCTTCGATCAAAGCTAACCGCTTTTTGACACATGCCGAGATGGAGAGCCTGTTGAATCAGCTGCGCGCGACGAGTAGCCCGTTTACTTGCCCGCATGGCAGACCAATCGTAATTCATTTTACCGGGTATGATCTGGAGAAAATGTTTAAGCGGGTGATGTAAAGCATAAAAAATACCGATTTGAAATTCGGTGCGATAAAAAGGCTTAGTATCAAGGTTTTTGGGGTGTCAAAGAACTGAAAATTTAGCGGGTTTTTAGTTGCTGACAACAAATTGACAACCTTTATTGTACTAAAGTGCGTGTTTTGCTGAGTTCATTGCTTGACCGAAACGATCGGCAGATTCCTTTTGCATATAGAAAGTAACATGGCTATATGTGTTTAATGTCATCTGAATACTTGAGTGCCCCAGACGTTCGGAGACGATTTTGGGGTGCTCGCCTAGTCGAAGCATGATGGGAGCATGAGTGTGTTGAAGATCATGAAATCGAATCTTGGGAAGATCTAGAAATTCAACTACTCTTTTACAATGATTATGCACATAATTAGGGTTAAGCGGACTCCCATCTTTTAAAGCTATAACAAACCCATTATTCAGATATACCTCTCCAAAAAGGTCCCGGTCTTGTTGTTGTAATACTTTATGATGTTTCAGTGCTTGTATTATTGTTTCCGATATCGAAACGACACGATTTGAGCGTCCAGTCTCTGTTTCTTGGGTAACGATACCTTGGCCAATAACATAAGAGTGAGTTTTATTTACACTGATTTTACCCTCTCCTAACTGACAAATATTTCCACTTCAAAACTAAGATTTCACCACGTCTCATCCCTGTAAAAATAGCGAGCAGATAAACCAAATAGTAATGGGGTTTGTCCTTTTTCATTTCATCTAGGAATAGGTTTGCTTCTTCCAATGTCCACGTTTTCAAAGGAACCGTTTGGAACCACGTTTCCTGAAATGCCCTTTCATAAATTTCCCTCCGATTGTTTAGTTGGTATTTAATCACAAATGGTAACGAAATCTCCAATCATGTTGAAACATTGGTTTTGTCAGAGTCCTATGTGTCCATTCACCTTTGCGAAATGTATCAAAAACCCGATTTTTTATGTGTTCTAGTCGCTTTTTCACTAATGTAAGCGGTAATTGAAATTCTTCCGATAACAGATGCACGCAATAGCTGGGGCAATGACTCAGGAGCTTGCAAAGCGTGGTGTAGACGTTTTGATGCTGTATGTACCGGACTATCTCACAGAGATCAAGGCATCGATAGAAACAGGAGGCATGGAACGGCGTTGAAAAAGGTATCGGTACTTATTCTGGATGACATAGGAGCAGAAGCAATCACTGCATGGACGCGTGACGAGGTACTGGGACCGATTCTCCAACAACGGATAGAGAAACTACCCACTGTTTACACTTCCAATCTGAAAATCGATGAATTGGAGCGGCACTTTGCTTTTACGAAAAACGAGCGTGAGTCTAATTACAGGAACGCAGCGCGGATCATGGAGCGGATAGAGCCGTTTGTGGAGTATTGCGAAGTGAATGGACGAAACAGGTGGCATGAGCGGAAATAAAGGAACACAATCATTTAGCTGGTAGTAAAAATCTCAAGTTTTAGGTCAATTGGTTATTCCAGGGAGGGGATTCAGTCTGGACAAGTTTGTCTTTATCGAGAATGGAAGTGTAATCACGGACAGTCTAGCCTTCAATTTGTTGGAGCAAACACTTCTCCGGCAGACTCAACCACAATTGACCACAATGGAGATTCTCGCCACTATCACCCAGAGGATGGCTCAACAAGAGCGTGAGGAAATGGAGAGAAAACGGCGGGAGGCAGATCAAGATCGGGAAGTGAAGTCTTTGCAACAAGGATTCGAAACCATAACCGTCAATCTGACGGCTGTGCCTGATTCTGCAAAGGTAGTCGATCTAATTAACGAATACTCGCGCTGGACACGCATGGGCCACAACGAAATTTACAACTGCATCTACGACATTATGAAAGACCAACACGGTATCAGCGTCCTGGAGCGGGTGCAGCGTGAACGAGACAAGATTAACGCTGAACTCACGAGGTGCTTACAAAGCTAGGCCATATATCTATCAGAACGGAAGATGAGCAGATGGCTGACTTAATTAAACAAGGACTGTTCTCTCTTGGTTCTGACCTGGACTACAAAGTAAGGAGCGGAATCATCGAGGTAACGACAATTCCTTGTGAATAGACATAAACCTGGGGTAACTGCCTTTGCCAATCAGGAACAGCATACTTTGATTCATTGAGGATAACGGCGTCCGTGACTACCAAATAGCTCGCGGACGCTACCATAAACCCTTACATGCATGTCTGGTAACACGTATAGCAACGCTACCCTCTTCAAGTGATAGGCGCTCATTGTTTTGCTCAATGGTAAATGGAATCTTAATGTCTATTTCCAAGACGAAGTAGGCAATGAGATTGAAGCAGAGCAGATGCCAGGCCTAAGATACACAATCTCAATCATGTTAAACAGCAATAAGAAAAGCCCTTATTGGGCCTGAGCAATCAAAAATTGTAATGTTGGTTCTGATGCATTTGGCTTAGCTGTTGATGTGCAACACCTTCATCAATAGAATAATTCGCTGAACGCAATTTAACCACAATGCTCAATATGTTAAATGCCATGGTGAACGATGATGTAGTTCTCCTGAACAGCCCGATCTGCAATAGCTGCCAAGGTTGTTAGGGTTTTAGTCAGATCATCTCTGGTGAAAATCAATTTCTCGTAGTGGCCATTACCATTCTCGTCCATAACATAGTCGCCAGTGAGTTCGAGGGGTGAAGGAGACAGAGAGAATAAATGTGACCAACTCAAGCAAATGTCTTTGAGAAGGTTTGCACCTTCATGACGGATCAACGTAATACCGTGGTAATTTAAACCGACGTGGTTTTCTTGGGTTGAGGGATGAAAGGCAGGGATCCATCGAAGAGAAATCGCACACGGCGTTCCATCAACGGATAAGAAGGGAAATTTACAACGGGCAATATAATCGTACAACTCATATGTCTTGATTTTATTTTCGATAAAACTTATCGGATAAGGCTTAACAAACTGGTAATTATGTTAATCACCAGTGATTCTGACAGATAAGACTTGATCATCAGAAAGTTTTTGAATAAGTAGACGGTAGCTCTGTATGAATTCATGGGGAATTAACGCTTGATAATTAATCAAGTCATTAATTAAATACCGTAATGATGCTTCATTAAAATATTCATCAGTACGATAGTAGTCCTTAATTTTTCTTAAGTACTGATAACTCCCCCAAGTATTTGAAGAGTCAAAAATCGCTCGGTGAAGTGCTTCTTCAATCACGAGTAACTCGATTTTATTTTTATTACAATTATAAAGAATTACATCTAGTCCCATAATTACTCCCAGTACAATTGTTTTCTCGGCCTACCTGTAATTGTGCCACTTACAAGATATGAACTCAATATGGCGCTTGAAAAAATAAAACTTAAATCTGCAAGTGAGGACAAGCAAGTGAAGTCGATAATTTAACTTAACATTACATGTGAGAAATGGGGGACACGGCATGAAAGCAATCACTATACATCTGCCGTGGGCGACGCTGATCGCTCTTGGGGAAAAACGATTTGAAACGCGCAGCTGGTCGACCAAGTACCGCGTTCCCATCGCGATCCATGCTGCTAAGAAAGTGGACAAGGATATATGCCTGCAAGAGCCTTTCCGCAGCGTGCTGGATTTGCACGGGTATACGGCAGACAATTTGCCAACAGGGGCGATTGTGGCAACATGCCGCCTTAATGATTGTCTGCCGATTACTTTCCCAGGAGGGGACGAAATCATTGCCTATGGCGGAGAAACCGGACACAAGTGGATAAGAATCGACGGACATGAAAGACTCTATGGGTGGTTTGAACCAGGTCGGTACGGTTGGGAAATGGCAGAAGTAAAGCGGATTGATCCGGTGCCAGCAAAAGGCCAGCAAGGACTATGGAATTGGGGAGGGGAACGGGATGCAAGGAGGACGTGATGCATAAAAAGACCTGACGATATGTGAGGCAGCTACAGATGGGCCAAGGCATACACAACCGGACGGTCAATACTCGCTGGCTATTGTCAGTTTGCCTGAATTAAGAAGTGATTTGCTTCACAGATAGCTTTGGTGTTGGCGTGCATGATGGACGATTTATCGCAGAAGCACGAACTGCGCTGCCGCACTGGATACAACGAGCGCTGGATGCAGAGTCAGAGTTGCGTTGGTACGCGGATCACAATAATTACAGCATATCCCATCTCGGTTGCGCACCCAAAGTAATGGCTGACCGGGGAAAACGAGCTCACGACATACTGAAAGAGTTGGGGTTTATTTAACAAAAGAGAAATTGTGACGAAAGGAAAATGAAGAATGCTATTAAGAAAAGGGGTTACCGGAATATTTCCTCAAGCTGAAACGATACTAGAGCCGTTGGAAAGCCTACATTTCAAACGTATGTGCCATAGTGTTTTTAAAAATGTAATTTCATTCGATATTGAAATATCAAACAAAAATTTTTATGTAGCAAGATTAGATTCCGATTTATATGCACTGCTTAATGCCTATTACCCTTTATTAGCGTTTGCGAATGCAGTTGCACCATTCACTATTACCTTTGTTGATAATACAGGGAGTGCTGAAGCATTTAGTAATTACTATAGGGTTTTGAATACTGATGAACTAAACATACCTCTCTCAATGAATAGTATTTCAAATACCCTAGATAAAGTTGAGATTGAACAGATCGATTATTGGAGACCGAAAACAATTGGTGAAGTGATTTTTAATTATTGGGATTAAGACGATTTAACAAAATATTTCATGTGTCTAGTAGCAAATCCAAGAATAAGGAAAGAAAGGGGGCAGGAAGATGAAAGACAAACGAATCGAGAAGGTATGCGAAACCTGCCCAGAGTGGGACAAGTATCTCATTGAAAGTCAAGGGTTGCTGGAGTGGGGTGGGCAACTCGCCTTTATCAATTTGGAGCCAGCGCTGGAGGTTGTTCAAAAGGTAGAAGAAGAGATAAAGGATTACCATTGGATGGTTAAAGAGATTGACCGCTTGGCTAACGAGATATATAATTCGATCGTTTCAAATCCGGCAATCCAACAAAAATTGGTTGCTACCTACGGTGATGCTGCAGGTATGCCAAGCGGCAAAGGCCTGCGCCTCTCTACGATGACAATTCCAGAAGAACGATACGAGAAAAAACTCGAGCGCAAGAAGAACCTTGAAAATAAGGTGCGGCAGATCAATGATTTCGCTATCAGTCTGGGTGATAGCAAGCACCGGACAGTCTTGGAATGCATGATGGATGGAATGAGGATGAACAGCATCGCCCGACATGTTGGTGTATCACGGCAACGGCTTAACGAGATCAAGCGGGACATTGTGAATCGTTTGGCGAGGGAAATGTACAACGATGAGTTATTAGGGACTTGAAACGCGTGTTATCGACTTTGGTGTTCAATTTTAAGATATCTAAAGAGCTTGAAGCTTTTAAACGTAAGCGTCAAATAGCCCTCACCTTGTCATTTGTGCTGATGATAACTCGTATCGACTTAATCGGGTCTGGTGTTCTAAATTGCTTCCGCACAGCTTTACAGCTAGGTTTTTGATTTCTTCGGTCTTGTTGTCTGAAGCGTAGACCTCCATACATTCAATACCGTTGCTGGATGAAAACATTACTGCAATACTGTCCAGATCGCGGATTCGACGACACATTTTTACTGCTCCCGGCGATTGCCCCATATGGGGTGTCTCCGTTAATCCAAAATCATAACAATGCGGCAGTAAAGGCGAAAAATCAAATTCAGAAGGGAGGATAATCACGATGGAACCTCGTCTGTATCCAGAAGCATTCCATAATTGTTCGTATCCTATTACGCATTCCTGATCTAAATTGAACTGATATTTTCCTTTGTCCCAAATGAGAAATTTGAATGGAGATAAATCCATCGCGGGCGGTGTCATATGGCCGAATGCGCCTTCGTGCGGTTCGGCAGTTCCTTTAAAGACGAACGCTTGCTTTGCAGCGGCCAGCATAGGTTTGATAATTTCATGATGTGCTTTGAATATATATGTATCTATATCTTGAAACAGCCTCTCCCGGTCACTTAAAATTGTAAAAACAAGGGGACAATATTTTGTATTCATAAATTTACTTTTCCGTCCTTTTTCAACGCTGTGCGCTTTTTCGGGTAAATATGCAAATCCATAATAACACATACGATTACTAAAAGTATGCATCAAATAGTCCCACCTTGTCTTTAAGGGTAAGCGTCAACCTCAGCCCCCATCTTGTTGCAGGATGGGGGCTGAGGTTGACATTTCTGACACATCTGACGTTCTGGACACTTTTTGCAGATTCAACAATTACTCATTTATAATCAAGGTAGCCCACGATGAGATGAGCCGCTCGGGAATTAACCGGGTGGCTTTTTTTGGTATCAAAAAACTGGATTGTAAACCCTTTACTTCCGATAAAAGGAAAGGGAGGGTAATGAGATGAGACCGGATGTAAGTTTGGATCCTGCAACGCTTGCAAGTACCGCACTTAAATTTGGGTTAACGGCTTTTTGCATTATTATTGCAGCAGTTATGATTGAAACCGTATCTTTGCAGTGGTTACGTTACCTGTTAGGGTCCGTATTAATCAGCGGTGCCATTTGTATTAATATGCTTTGAAATGTGGACAGACTCCTTCGTTTGGATGAAAGTGGTAAAGGGGGAGGCATGACATGGAACATATTGTAATTGGGTTTGGCAAGGTGATGGCTTATGGATTGCCTTATGTAGCACTCTTTGCCTTAGGATATCTATTTCTAGAATTTCTGAGAGGACGTAAGAAATAACACTTAGCAAAAAGCGCCCAATGTGGTGCTTTTTCTTTTGTTGAAAACGATTGTAGCTAAAGGAAAATCTTTTCCCCTACTGCTAGATACAGTCCGATAGCAAAAAGCATAAATGGGATTATTTATGTCGTTGGTGGTTACACTTCAAGGGAAACTGGCAAAATGGAAACATTTGATCCAAAGATCAAGGTAAAAGGTTTGGAAAATCTACTCGGTTATCTAGCATCAGTATAGGAGGAATTGAAATGTTATATAAAGGAATTGAACTAACGTGTACACAAGCGGAACTTGACGTATTTGTATCGAAAATCACGGTAGAAAGTGAAATTCGTCCGTTTTCTCAACCATTCAACGGAGTGGAGATGGTGAATAACACCGGAAACGAAGCTGCTAAATACTACTTTTGCAAGTAAACGATCGGATTTTTCTTCAAACGCATACCCCTTTTGATCCTGGGGTCGTAGCAATCACCGACACCAATGCAGAGGCAATCTTCGAAGTTCACAAGCAGTCAATAGTGGATCAATTGATTATTGCAACATTTATGAAGAAACCAGAGGATACGACAAACGAAAAAATTCGTGACCTGATGCTAGTCGCTACCGACCTATACGAACAGAATTTAGCATTGGAAGAACGGATCGCCGCACTGGAAGGAGCTGGAGCCTAATGCAATCCATTATCAACATTTACGTAGACCTGGTTAGAGAAAAGGTGAAAACCAGCGATCAGGTACCTGAAAAAATACGCAATGAAGTTCAGACACTCATAAACGCCGATGCAGCGAATTAAGCGAGCTGTTGAGGCGTTTTTATTATGGTTGCTTTTTTCTTTGAAAGGAGGTGAAATCATTATGGCAATCGCAACGATCTGTGTCACTCTGATTATGGATGATACGAGCACTAAGTATGCCGATATAGATTATAAAGGCAACAATGGTGCAGGCATAAGATTCCCATCTGGTCAAAGAGTTTCCTTTGCTATGTATTCAGTTGATACAGCTGGGAATAAATCAGTCGCCAGGACGGAAGCAGTGGCTCCATAGCCTCAGGAAATTCCATAAGCCCCCATCAACGAATCTCTTGGGAGAAATCCCAAGCGATTTTTCTTTAAGCCATGTGGAAGGATCTGCAAACGCGGCTCCTGTTTCTTTTGACACCAAGACTAAGCCAGCCTCGAACCGATCGGGGCTATTTTTATTGCCATGAGGCGAGGAGGAAGGAATTTCAAAAGCTGCAAACCTCTATCAGTACAAGAACAGTCAGACCCTTGCGGGACATGATGTGGATTTAAACGATGGTTTGGGAAACAGCGATAATGAAGCCCTCCCTTATCCAAGTATCCATTAACATTGTGAATGTCCTAGGGCCATTTTTTCTTTCAATATTTTACATTATATGTTACAAATGGGGGTGTCAGCCGTCATACCGGAATGCTTTAGAGCGTATGCTTTGGATGTTTTTAATAAAATATATTCTAATTTGGAGGAGTAGAACGTGGGTAAAAAGTTGGCCTTATCTGTTCTTTCGACTGTAGTAGTAGTTAATATGGCTTCCGTTGCTATGGCGAAACCGCCAGGACCTGGTTTTTTGGTAGGTGGCGATGTAGATAAATATTACAGTTCTACTGCATTCCTTGGTGACTATTTCGACGAAGCATTGGATAACATGCTTGACGAAATGGATGATACCCTTTTTGTAAACGGAGAAGGCAAGGTAGTAAAGTTGATGGATGGCCTCTTTGCAGCAACATCTGAAGAGATCGCAGCTAAAACAAAAAAACCTGTATTGTCAGATTTCAATGGCAATGTTTACAAGATCGTTGGTGAAGAAGGGGAAGAGCTTTACAATCCGGCTACCGATCCCGATGTAGTTTTTGACGGAGTAGGAGGTAATCTGTTCGTTGAAAATTTAACGATTACAGGTAACACAATTGTTGTAGATTTCTCTATAACCATAGACAGTGTTACACCCTATAACTTCTCTATCGCAGGTGTAAACGTGGTAAGTGCGTCCCTAGATCCCGAGGACAAATCGAAAGTAGTGTTGACAATTGATGGTGCACAATCTGGTCACGCTTACACTTTGATCGCACACGGACTTCAAGTTTATGGTGAGGTACGAAAAGACGTTGCTTACGAGTTCACAATGACTGAATTGGGAGATCTCCTTGATTACAGCCTAAGAACAGCTGATGGTACAACTTACATAATAGCAGTCGGTGGTTCAAGTACTATGCTTGTTTTTGAACTCCTCGATTCTAAAGGTAATGTTGTCACTACAGCAGGAGACGTGAAAGTCGTTTTTATAACTACATTTGGTTCGTTTTTTGATAGGCGTGTAACCACAAAAAATGGTGTAGCGACAATCATGTTGGTTTCCGAGTCCAATTATGTTCCTAAGGCACAAATCCGAGCAACTATTGTAGAAGCTGAAGACGAAAGCTTGATTGGTCGAGAGGCAACTTTAGAACTTACCGTCGGAGTGGGCGTAGATTAAGGAGAGGCTGAAGTGTCAACGCCGGTACCATTTTCCTAAAAATTGCAATTTCAAATTCTTCGGGATACTGTGCCAATAATTGAAGCCCTGCTCCGGATTTTTTGTCGGAGGAGGGCATTTTTTATTTGAACAATTTCTTAATCAGCGAGAAGATATCAAACGTTGTTCGCTGGTACACCTTGTTGTATGCGTACTTTTTTGGAATCCTCATCCATCCCCAGCCTCGAGGCATTTTCAGACCGGTTCAATGGACAATATGTCGTTTCAAGCTGGTCCTGGCAGCAATCCTCTTTTTTAAGCTCGTCTTCCTCATCCCGACTTTCATAATAAACCACCTATCGTTTTACGCAATTATTAAAAGAGGATGCTTCTCATCTTGTTTGAAGGTATTAAAAAGGCTGTCAACTTTCTTGACAGCCGGGATAGCCAAAAGGGTATTAATTCATTTTTGTCCAGGTCCCTCCTTTAGAAGTAAATCTAACATCATTCTTTTTTATCTCAACGATTGCTGTACCATCTTGGCGCTTTGGAATGTTACTTGGGAACGACAAAGGAGATTATCGTTCCCTCTCCGGGATGGCTGCGAACGAGCAATCCTTTCCCGTATATTTGCTTCAGGCGGCGGTCGATATTGGTCAAACCTATTCCCGAATGACGGGCGACTGGCTCGCCCCGATGTAGCGTTTGCGACAGCATATCGGGCTCAAAGCCGACACCGTTGTCTTCGATCGATATTTTCACCCCATCCCCCAAATCCTGAATCCGAATCCGGACGGTACCGCCCTTGGATCGTTTGAGTATACCGTGCCGGAGGGCGTTTTCCACTAGGGGCTGGACGGACAACGGCGGAACTTGCAGCTCAAGATGTTCGACCACCTCCCACACGACCTGAATCCGGTCTCCGAACCGTTCTTTCTCGATATATAGGTAAGCTCGCACAAGATCCAACTCCTTCCGCAGCGGCACCAACTGATCCGAGTTAGCGGAGTCGAAGCTGGCCCGCAGGTAATCACCGAAGGCAATTAGAAGGTCACGCATGCGGGTGGCGTCGACATCCACGAGCGCGGCGATGGAACTGAGCGTATTGAACAGAAAATGCGGCTCAATTTGCGCCTGCAGCCACGCCGCCTCCAGACGCTTCTGTTCGCGGGCGGCTCGAGCCACGTCCGTCAACGCCTTCACTCGCATTCTCAGCTCTTGCGCGTTGACGGGCTTAACGATGTAGTCGTTGGCCCCCGCTTTGAAGCCCGATTCGATATCTTCCGCCCTATGGCGAGCCGTGAGCAGGAGAATCGGCAGTTCAGAAGGAGAGAAGATGGTACGGACGGTGCGGGCGACTTCGTAACCGGACATATCGGGCATCATGACGTCCGCGACCAGCAAATCCCAAAATCCCGAATTCAGAAGGGACAGTGCTTCTAAGCCGCTTGTCGTCGTCGTGATCTCGTATAGATCCGAGGAGAGCACGTGCTTCAGGATGCGCAGATTCACCGGATCGTCGTCAATGGTGAGGATTCGGGCACGGTCCTCGCGCGCAGGGGATTTTGACAAAGGATCGGAGGCAGTTCCTGCGCTCGCGAGAACCTCATCCTCTTCAACCAGCCTTGTCGCGGTGACCTCATTCGTCGCTGGATCCACGTCGGCCGTCCCCGCCACGGGCAGTGTAAACCGGATGACGGAGCCGACGTTTGGAGTCGAGCTGACCGTCAAGTGTCCGCCATGAAGCTCGACCAGACGCTTGCTGATCGCAAGGCCAAGCCCGAATCCCGCCGCGTTCGTCTCCGCCTGAATCTCGCCTTGTTCATAAGGCTGGATAATTCGGCTCGCAGTCTTCTCGTCCATCCCGATCCCGGTGTCCACAACACGGATGACGACCTTGTCGCCTTCGGCTTCCGCTTCGATCGAGACCTGTCCTTCATTCGTAAACTTGACCGCGTTGTGGAGAAGGTTGAACAAAATCTGAACCAGCCGGTTCTCGTCCGCCAGCACCGCCGGCAGCGAATCTGGAACCCGGTTCTCGAGCCGAACCGGCTTGCCATCCGTCATGAACCGGACCATGTCCAGCACACCCGCAACCTCCGTCTGCAGCCGAAGAGGCCTTGAATTCAGTCGTAGGCGATTCTCCCTCAGCCGATTCAGATCAATGAGGTCATTCAGCAAGAAGGACATGCGTTTGCCCACCGAAATGAGCAACGCAAGGCGCTCCCGGTTGGCTTCCTTGTCGGAACATTCGGGGCTGTCGAGTACGGCTTGGGCCATGTTCAGAATGCCGTGAAGCGGATTCCTTAGCTCGTGCGAGGTGTGAACCAAGAATTCGTCCTTGCGTTTATCGGCCGCCTGAAGCCGTTCCGCCAATCGAGCGGTCTCGGCGGCATTGCGGATATATCGCTTAAACCAATAAAGCGCGAATGCGATAAAGAAAGCAAGCATATCGAAAGGATAGTAGCCGATATCAAGAGAAAACGTGTAATTAAAGAGCCCCCAGAACAGGTTCAAAGCGATGGCCACCATTCCGAGCAGCAGGTAGATCGCGTCCGGAACACCTCTGCGGACCGCCCGATATAGGAAGATAGGGGCAGCAACGTACGACACCAGCAACAGAGCCGTATGGAGCCCGTCTGCCAAGGAAAACAGCTTGGGCGGTAGCGCCAGCACAAACAGGCTGAAGAGACCGCATGCGGCGAAGTGCCAGCGGGAATGGCGAAGGATCAGGAATTCGGGCAGCAGGCTTTTAACGTATTGCAGCAACAGCGCCGCCACGCCCAAGTAGGATAAATAGGAGACTTTATAGAGCGCTTCGTAACTGACCCCGACCCATGCGGAAAGGATGTAGTCTACATCGCAGAGGACGGTCGCCGCCCCGCAAATCCCCATAAGGGAAAAGAACAGAAGTGGCTTCTGCCTGCCGATGAAATACAGGACGAGGGCGTACAAGGCGTGCATGACCATCAGCAGACTGAGCGCCGCTTGCGATCCGGCGGAGAACCAGTAAGCCCGGTTCATCGCTTTGGTCGTTCCGAACTTGATTGGCTCCGTCAGACCTCCCCTGACATGGTCGTCGAAGTTGGCCACTTGCAGAACGATGTCCAGAACGTCGCGATCAGCTGCGAACGTGACGGAATAAGGAACGGCGCTCGGTGTATAGGAAGATGCGCGGTCCGCCGTACGACCAGCGTTGCCTAGCAAGCGCCCGTTCACGTACAAAGCCGAAGAGGCGGAGATCCCCGGCACTCGAATGGTCAACTCCGGCAAGCTTCCGGTCGGCAACATGACATGCAGCCGGTAGGTTCCGTATCCTATGGTAGATCTCTGCGACGGTGAGAGATTCCTTTGCCAGCTCCCGGGGACCGTCGCCGATTCGGCAACGCCGCGTTCCGATTCGAAGGTACCATCCGGGCCGGGCGTCGCCAGCTGAAACGGATAAAATTCCCATTGTCCGAAGAAAGATAAGATAGGTTTGGAAGAGGGGTCCCAATGGCTTAGATCAAGGAGCCCGTCTTCGGCATCGACCCTCGTGGATGTTGTCTGTACGTCGATCCAGGCAAAGCGAATCCCCGTCAAAATGAGAAGGAACAGCATGACGATGGCTACGATTTTTTTTCTTTTCATCATATTGATACGGTTTCGACAAAAACTCAGAAATTCCTTGCTACTTTACGGGGAGTGTCAATGACGCTGGTACTACCCCAATTAGGAGTTACCATTGAGTGTTCGTATATGTTCGTATATGATACAAACAAAAGTTCTTGTTTTAGTGGGCGGACTTAGTGGTAAAGGAATTGCAGCGTGCCATAGTGCATCAACATTACATTCAAGTCATCTATTTAGGTAGAGATGGCAAAACTACAATGTGTATCTTGCGCCCTTTAGAGGTTACAGAGGAACGACTGAAAGCGTATTGTAAGGAGAATCATGTTTGTTCTTGGCTTTGTCGAGCATTTCGGGTTACAGAAATATCTTTTCCATGAATGAACGGCAAGTCTGCACCCGTCCCGACGCCCACGAAAAGAATCTGGCTGTCAGCTTTGATGTTGAGGATCTCAAATATCATTTTCCGCGCTTTTAGAAACGGCCCAGAATTAAAGAAATAATCGTAGAGCGGTGCCCACACCCGATAAATAATTTTATTCCAATGGTTATTCATACGCGATCTTTATCCTTTCACTTTTATAATTTACTAAAATCGTTCGCCAGAAAAAATCCACGCTTCTAAACAGGGCGTGGAAAAATAAAAACTTTTTAATTTTTGGGGAAGCGTTTTAAATTGACTTCTAAAAAAGAGCTGAATGTGTATCGTATTTTAAGTGTTCCCCAATGATTTATTGAAAAAGGCCCCAGATATGAGAGCCTGTAAAATGACAGAAAGCCTATTTGTACAGAATATCATCCCTTAGCGACCCGACTTTGGTTAATGCATCGTCAATATCTCTTTCACTTACACCAAAGTGAGTAAGGGCAGCGTGTAGGTGTTTAACAATGGCATCGAAGTGAACGGGTTGCAGATATAGTCAACGACCTTAGATATTGTTTCTTCACCACCATACTTTTCATAAAACGTTTCCATCATTGACCTCCTATATAAATAACATCAACTTAGATATTCCACTAATGCTAAACACTTATGTTAGGCGTTGACTTTTTACACAACTGTCATTTTTTTAGTCTTAGTTATTTATACATCCTTCTACTCTTTTTGTTCATTATATCGTAAATAACTTTTTTCGGATTTTTCACGATATCCCATCCCCGTAAAAGCTTTATCCTGGCAATTTGAATGAAAAAACTGGTTTGAAAGCATATCCGCTTAATCAGGCTAGGCTTCCGCTTACCTACGTTCACTTTGCCCATTCCTTCCACCTCGCCAAGACGTTTTCAGATGCGATTCTAGCACATCCCATCATACTATTTATGGAGATCGTTTTGCTGATGAGGTTGATTCTTCCTACGAAGCATATTACTATAAAATAATATTTATTACAGATGTTGGAGATGTTTTATATGGCGCAAAGAGGTCGGAAAAAAGGAGCTATAGGCACCCAAAGTCGAGCTTTGTTGCTTGCGATCGCTACTGAAGAATTTGCCTCAAACGGCTTCCATAACACAAAAATAAGTACGATTGTGAATCGAGCGGGATTAACCCAGCCTACTTTTTACTTATACTTTCGAAACAAAGAGGCTATTTTTCAAGAGCTGGTAGATTCGTTTCAATCGAATCTGTTTAGGCTGGTAAAAAGCAGCAGACTAGACTCGGGCATAGAAAAAGAATTCGTATCAGATCGAATTAAGCTGGGATTGTCGGCTATTTTGCATTTTTTTAATGAGAATCCGAATCTAACGCGAATTGGCCTGGTTGTTTCTCCGAAGTCCGAGGAAATAAAGAAAGAGCTTGCTGCCTTGTTAGAAGTGAACCTGACAGCAGAGCAACAGGACGGGTATTTTACAAACGAAATGGACATGAGCATTGTTGCAGAAAGCCTGGTAGGGATTATCGAGCGTGTAACGATTATTCATTTATTCGAGAGACGAAGACATCCTGAGGAACTCACTGCTGAAATTGTGCGGTTGCTCTTGCATGGAATGCAGGTACCTTCTGAGAAAAAATAGGAAGGATACAGTATTTCAGGAAATATTTCGGGTTGATCTTGAAACAGAAATCATTCATTTTCCGTCCTTATAAACAGGGGGGGAAATGAATGAACATTCGCAAATGGATGATACTGACCGTATTGTCACTCGTCATGATATCAGGCTGTTCTTCTGGCGAGCAACAGATTCAAACCAAGCTATCCAAACAATCGATCCATAAAGATGTACCGAGCACCATTGTTGAACAGGATCGGCATATAGAAATGCATGCGGATAAAGCAGCGTATTCATCTGCAAAAGAGGAAGTAACGATAGAAATCAAAAATAACGGGACAGCTACATATGATTTTGGGCTTCCTTATACGCTTGAAAAACGGGAACAAGGTACCTGGTATGAAATCCCGTTCAGATCGGACATCGCATTTCCAGATATTGGGTTGGTGCTTGCGCCGAATCAAACACATGAACAGAAAATCAACTGGGGTGATTTTGACTATGTCATTTCATCCGGAGAATACAGAGTAATCAAATCTTTTTCTGCAGATGGTAACGAGCGTATGTTAGCCAGTTACTTTACCATCGAAGAACCGAACGGAAATCAATAAGCTTCCATCATTCTTCAACTTACTAATAAAAGAAGAGTGCTCACACCACCACAGGGTTGTTCTGTGGTGTTTTCATTCTTATAAAGCGAGATGAAAATTGGACAATGGAAAGATCAACAAACATTAACAATTCTGAAAAAAGATCTGATCGGGAAAAGCTGAGGAGGGACAAAAGAAGATGTATATTATGGAGACGGATCGTTTAGCGCTCAGACAAATGAATGACAATGATGAAGATCATCTTATGCAGATTTTTTCTGATCCGGTGGCGATGCAGTATTACCCTTCGACCAAAACTCGTGAGCAAGCTCGAAAGTGGATTCAATGGAACCTAAATAATTATGAGAAGCATGGTACTGGTTTATGGATTTGTGAGTCAAAGGAAGAGGGTGCTTTTGTTGGACAGTGTGGGATTGTTCCACAGACAGTTGATGAGAGAAGTGAAATGGAGATCGGTTATTTGTTTGTGCGAGCACACTGGGGAAAAGGATTGGCAACCGAGGCTGCGACGGCGGTTAAAGAGTATGGCTTCACCACCATGGGGCGAAGCAGGCTCATCTCCATGATTTACAAGTCAAATCTGCCTTCCATGGGAGTAGCTAGGCGAATCGGAATGTCCTTTGAAAAAGAAACACGGATAAACAACCGAGAAACACGGATTTACTCCGTTCATGCCAAAAAGGATTCACCTGTATTAACTTTGGATAGCAGACCACCAGGCACTGACTCTTTACACTACTAGTGCCCATTGTATTATCCGATTCTTTCGCTGATGGAACGCCGTGTGCGATGAAAGTCGCCTGCACGGTGTAGGCTCGGACGAAAGCCATAAAAAGGCCGAAGTCGGGAATAGCGAACCGTTAGAACCGCCAGTCGTTTCCTGGATTCCAGAAGAATCTGCTGGTGGAGATACCTGGATGAATAAGGGGGAGTATGCAGCAGGTTTTTCTGTGAAGGTCACGAGCACGAAGCCTGGTACCGTTTACGTAGTTCCAAGTGGGACCCCACGTGACAAAGCGCAGATTGAGTTGACCGCGATGGGAAGTGCTGTAGTACCGATTGCCGTTCGTACGCTCGGTAAAAAACGGAGATCGATTGGATTTACGTTTTGATAATGGAGAAGAAGACTCTCGATTCCAGGGGGTCTTTTTCACGTAGGCCAAATGACGCCAATGGAAAATCCTTCTTGAGCCCGACGCGAGGGAATAGAAACATGTTATGATAAGGAAGTGAAGGAAACAGTTTGGCTCAGATTCTATTTGACCGCCAAAATAATCCTGCTTACAATAAAAGAGTTTCCGTCTGACGTGGACGAAACGTAAGAAAGGGACCGAGTACGTGATTGTTACGACAGGACTTGAGCCTGCTCAAGAAACCTTGCGCCATGCAGCAAAATTAGCTGAAACTTTTGGACTGCAGGTCGTGAAGCGCGGTGATCTATCCCTCGGCGAGCTTAGAAAACGACAGAATGACCAAGAAGTATTGGTTGTTTCCGCGCAGGGTGCACGACTGGAAGTGCCGGGAAAAAAGCCGTTCTTTTTTCATCCGAACACATCTGCTTTTCGTATAAAGCGGCTTATGCGCGGCGATACTGATACTATGCTTGCTGTTTGCCAAATTCAACCAGGGGACACAGTGCTAGATGCGACTTTGGGTTTAGGGGCTGACGCCATCGTATTTTCTCATGCGACTGGAGTGCATGGAAAAGTAGTTGGCATCGAATCTGAGCGAGTGCTTGCCATACTGGTAGAAGATGGACTGCGGTATTGGTCATCTGACTCAGATGCTCTGGTGGAGGCGATGCGTCGCATTGAGGTGCGCCATGCAAACCATCTGGAGGAACTGAAAAGACTTCCTGATCGATCCTTTGATGTCGTTTATTTTGATCCCATGTTTGAAATGACGGTTCAGAGCTCTTCAGGAATTGCTGGGGTTCGTGAGTTTGCCAATCAGCAGTCACTTCATGAGGAGGCTGTGACGGAAGCATTGCGAGTCGCGAGAAAACGCGTAGTATGTAAAGAAGGAAAGACAGGCAGGTTGTATGAGCGTTTTGGTTTTACCCCATATCGCTCTGGCGGCCAACAGGTCGTGTACAGTTACAAAGAGATAGGTGGAGGGGAGTGACCTTGCAGCAGAGAGAAAAGCTTGTTGTCATCGTTGGACCAACAGCCGTTGGTAAAACCAATCTTAGCCTAGAGCTGGCTGATCAGTTCGATGGTGAGATCATTTCCGGAGATTCTATGCAGGTCTACCGCGGAATGGACATTGGGACAGCAAAAGCGAGTCCCAGCGAGCTGGCTACGGTGCCGCATCATCTCATTGATATTAAAGATCCCGATGAGGAGTACTCGGTTGCCATTTTTCAAGAGAGTACAACCCGCCTCATTACGGATATTAACCAACGTGGACGTCTTCCGTTCATAGTAGGTGGAACGGGTCTCTACATAGAATCGGTAACGCATCGTTTCCAATTTTCGACGACCTCACAAGATCCAGAACTCCGGGAACAATTGCAGCGGATGGCAGATACGGAAGGAGCAGAAGCTCTTCATGCCAGACTGGCTGCCATCGATTCCATCACTGCAGAGCGATTGCATCCGAATGATGTAAAACGGGTGATTCGCGCGATTGAAATTTATGAGAGCAGCGGATATAAAATGTCCGATTTCCAGCTCCGGGCTCAGCATTCTCCATACGATGTGGTCATTGTCGGCCTAACCATGGACCGTGCCAAATTGTATGAGCGGATCAATCATCGTGTAGAGCTTATGATCGAAGCTGGTTTGATCGAGGAAGTGAGGGGCTTGCTTGACCGCGGGTATGATCCTTCGCTAGTCTCCATGCAAGGACTCGGGTACAAGGAGCTAGTTCCCTACCTGTACGGAGAGATCACGCTTGAGAAGGCGATCAACGATATCCAAAAGCGTACAAGAAATTTTGCAAAACGGCAGCTTTCGTGGTTCCGCCGTATGCCCGAGATCCAGTGGTTTGACATGACAGATCCGGCAGAACAGCCGAATAACGTGCAAACTATCAAGCAGATATTGGCAGGAAAGTTTCAACAATTGCCGAATATATAACATACAAGTCCTTTTAGGGGGTAGTGTACATGAAACAGACGATCAACATTCAAGATACGTTCTTGAACCATTTGCGGAAAGAAAATATCGCGGTCACCATTTACCTGGTGAACGGTTTTCAATTGCGCGGGTATATTAAAGCGTTCGATAATTTCACTATCGTGATTGATAGCGAAGGTAAGCAACAGTTGGTATACAAGCACGCGATCTCCACTTTCACTCCGCAACGTCCCGTGTCTTTGATGTCACAGGAAAACAACCAACAGTAGTACGTGCACTGCACCCAGCCAGGATACTCGTGATCCTGGCTCTTTTCTATTTGGGCAAATGCCAAAAAGGATAAGGAGCAGTTCCTTATCCCAGTTATTGTGCTATGATGAGGCCTGTTTACGCTACAGGTTTTTTCGCACGGATCATGAACGTATAGCAGAGTATGGAACCGATGGTAGCAACAGTAATAACAATGCCCATGGGAACTGCAGTCTGGTTTCCAGCAATCCCGACGAGCGGTGCCACAATACCTCCACTAATGAAGGAGAGCAAGCCTTGAAGAGCGGAGGCACTTCCTGCTGCTTTGCTTTGATTTTGCATGGCCAATGAGAAGCCAGTTGCCCCGACGATCCCGACACTTGATACAACAAAAAAGAGTGGAATCAGGACTGCGACGAGTCCAGCGTCCAGAAGAATCATAGAAAGAAGTGCGATGCCTCCGATTACGGCCATGGATATCCCGAACACAAACAGAGTCGTTTCCTTTACTTTTCCAGCGAGCTTGCCTGTTATTTGACTGGCAAGAATAATACCAACCCCATTTGTAGCAAATATCAAACTAAAGCCCTGTGGCGATACGCCAAAAATTTGCTGAAAAACAAAGGGAGAACCGGAAATATAGGCGAACATAGCGGCTGTTACTAGACCTTGAGAGAGGGCGTAGCCCATAAATACACGGTCCTTGAACAGATTGGAAAAGGTAGCGAGCGTATTGCCGAGTCCTGCCTTTGAGCGTCTGTCCGATGGAAGTGTTTCGGGTAATCCCAGTAAAACAGTAAAAAACATAATGACTCCAATTAATCCGAGAACAACAAAGACACCGTGCCAAGTCGTAATCTGCAACAGCTGTCCACCTGCGATCGGTGCTGCAATCGGGGCAATTCCGTTAATCAACATCAATAGAGCAAAGAACTTGGTTAACTCCGTTCCTGAATACAAGTCCCTGACAGTAGCGCGGGCAATTACGATTCCTGCTGATCCTGCCATCCCTTGAACAAACCGTAGGAGTACGAAGGTCCAAATGGAAGGGGCGACCGCGCATAAAAAGGATGATATGGCGTACAAAATGAGCCCGATGAGCAAAGGCATGCGCCTTCCCCGAACATCGCTTAGTGGTCCAGCGAACAATTGTCCGACTGACAGGCCGATCAGACAGGCGGTAAGACTCAGCTGGGCCATGGAGGTCGTCGTTTGCAAATCACCTTCCAGCATCGGCAGGGCGGGCAGGTACATATCGAGAGAGAGTGGTCCAAATGCCGAAAGTGAGCCCAAGATAACGGCCATCCAGAGCCTGCGCGTTTTGTTCCCCGCAAGTGACGTTGAATCTAATTTTCTGGCAAGATTACTCAAATGGTTCTTCCATCCTTTCTTTCAAGAACCAAAGAATCGACTATTTCATTGGTTCGGGTGGTTGCGGGTTGTTTTCCAAATAAAACGTCTGCATATTCGTATGCATCCGATCAAGCATCCCGGCAAGTACTTGCTTTTCCTCGGAGGTGAAACCTTCGTAACATTGAATTTCCAATACGCGCAGGGCCTCCTTTACTGCTTGACTGGCAATACGCCCCTTATCTGTCAAAAACACACGGGAAATTCGTTGATCTCGCTCATCAGGCTTGCGAACGACAAGACCAGACTTTTCCATGCGATTAATCATCACGGTCAAAGTTGCAGGCTTTACCGAGATGCGCCGGGCAAGCTCTTTTTGAATTAACCCATCTGTTTTTGCCAAACGCATAAGCAGGATAGGCTGACCCGGATAGACGTCGTATTCTTGAATCAGAAATTCAACATTTGCGCGATGAAGCTTCATGACGTGACCCATCGTATGAGTCAAAGCTTGAGAGTAATCAAATTCCACAGTTGTACCTCCGGTTTGTTAGCTGGCTAACTAAGCGTTAATGTAAATGATTCTCATTCGAGTGTCAATACTCGGATTATACTCCATTGCGTAAAAAGGGAGGAGATTCGCAGCATTATGTAGAAGAACTTCTGAGCTCCCAGACAATACTGGTGAAAGGCTTTAGGTGATAATGATGATCATGAATGAGAAAATAAAGGCTGAAGAGGTTCAGCTTACAGGGATAGATGGAGAGGCCCTAGGCATTGTTGCAACAAAAAAAGCATTGCAGATGGCAAAGGAGCTCCGAGTGGATCTGGTATGTACCTCGCTTCTTAGCAGTCCTCCTTTGTGCCAATTAGTCGGTCGCTCCGATTATAAGCAACAAGTTGAAAAAGAGAGCTCGAAAAATAGAAAAGGGGAAAAGGGTGCAAAGGTAAAAGAGATCCGCCTAAGTGCGTTCATCGAGGATCATGATTATGATACCAAAAAACGACAAGCGGAGCGTATACTTTCCTCAAGAGATTGTGTTCATTTAATCATTCGATTGGATAAAAAGGAAAGCAAGGAAGCGAAGGCACTGGTCGAACTGCTAGTACGGGATTTGGCCCATTGCTCAAAACAGGATAAGGGTATCCAGGTAAGTGGCAAGCAGGTCATGGCTGTACTACTGCCGATCTAGACGAGCCACCGATGGTAAGTCGACCGGAGAAAAGAGAGTGAATTCATGCCGTTTACATTTGCCCATCCTGCCATTGTACTTCCTTTGCGAAGGAATAAGTGGTTCTCTTTTACGGCACTCGTCTTTGGCAGCATGGCTCCTGATTTTGAGTACTTTTTCCGTATGCAGCCCTATAGCGCGTATAGCCACACCATGTGGGGACTGCTTTGGTTTGATGTGCCGCTCGTTTTGCTGCTAGCTCTGCTCTATCATGGGATCGTGAAAAGACCGTTGATTGCTTGCTTGCCCACTTGGATCGGCAGGGGATTGTCCGCAACATTTACGACAGATTGGAACTGGCGGACGTGGAGATCTATTTTCGTTTATGGATACTCTGGGCTTATCGGGAGCTTCAGCCACGTTCTCTGGGATGCTTTCACGCATGAGGGAGCTTACTTTGTTGAAAGAATTTGGTTTTTACAGCTGCCCATTACGCTGGGCGGGGTGATAATCCCTGTGTTTAAGCTGTTACAGCACGGGAGCACAAGTCTTGGGTTTTTGGCGATTGGGTATGTATTGTGGAAAGAAGGACGAGCTTTACCGGTATCCGCCCAGAAGCCACTAGTGAATACAAGGACGAAATGGCTATTTTGGATAGGGGTAGCTCTCATCGGTATGCTTGGAGCGGCGCTATACTCTGTAATTGCCAAAGGCACGTTATTACTTACACAGCCTCTCGTACACGTCGTCCCCTTTTTATCAGGAAGCTTGGCTGGACTCGTCATCATGAGCTGGTGGTTCTATACAACAAAAATCCCTCCAAAGTGAGGGATTTTATCGTGTGTGGATCAGTTTTCTTATTAAAGAGCGAAGTCCTCGTATTTTAACGTTACGAGATCCTCCCGGGTCGGCTCCGTGATTCTGAGCATTCTTACCGCCTGTACACGGATCGCTTTCTCAATGTTGTTCCTCACAAACCTGGCATTACTGAAATTTTCACGAAAAGGATCATGCAGGGTAGCGACAAGTCTTCTTCGTAATTTTTCGATGGCTTCTTTTGAGAGTTCGTATTCCTTGTTTTTGGCCATGATGTTTGCGATTTCCAGCAGCTCGTCAACGTCGTAATCGGTAAATGTGATGTGTACGGGGAAGCGGGACGGCATCCCGGGATTTCCGCTCGAGAAAGGAATCCATTTCATCATTGTACCCTGCAATAATGCAAACGAATTCGTTGCCTAAATCTTCAAGGGATTTGGCGAAGGCATAGCTTTTTATGTTAATCATGAATCTATGCTCCCTGAGTCACAGTGGGGTGGAGAGGACTTTGAACGTAAGTCAAAGCAACATGAAGAACGTCTTGAAGAATTGTTGGACATGTACCAAAACAAGTTTATGTCTTTTGTTGAAATGGGGAAAGCAACTGGAATCGATTGGTGGATTATCAGAGATTTATTTAATCAGCACAACATAAGGATATTCTCAAAAGACGAAATTTAAAAATTGAGAAGGGACAGAGACTTTCCCATTTTGTATGATCTTCATTTCAACAAAGGAGTAACCATAAAAAAATCTGTACAAAAAACTTGGGCATACTCCGCAGTATGTGAGGCGTATTTTTAAAGAGAATGGTCTTGAGCCAATTAAACGAAATCATTATGGAATAATAACACCCAAAAACGAAAAGTAAACTTAGGGTGTAGAAATTTACACTCATTCCAGAGTGAGAAATGGGTGATGATTTGATGAAGCAACCAATGGAGAGCACTTCAGCGAATTATCCTAACCGAATTCAAGTTGTTTTTAAGCGAGAGCCACCCAAGAGAATGAATGAGCCTTTGGCTGCAAGCATTAAATCAATTGTTCACTCGGAACTATCGACACTCTTTAATGAACTCGAAGGATTAGTCGGTTTAACAGAAGCAAAGAAAACAATCTACGAAATATATGCTCTGTATCAAATCAACAAAGAACGAGAAAAGCATGGTCTACAACTTGAAAAACAAGTGTTCCATATGGTTTTTAAAGGGAATCCGGGCACAGGAAAGACTACTGTAGCACGATTATTTGGGAAGATCTTTCGTGAAATGGGGATATTGACAAAGGGACATCTAATTGAAGTTGAACGAGCAGATTTAGTTGGGGAGTTTATTGGGCACACTGCACAAAAAACACGTGAGCTGGTTAAAAAAGCATTAGGTGGTATCTTATTCATAGATGAAGCATACTCACTTGCTCGCGGAGGGGAAAAAGACTTCGGAAAGGAGGCTGTCGACTGTCTCACGAAATCCCTTGAGGACGCAAACAATGATTTTATATGTATAATCGCAGGTTACAACGAGGAAATGGAGAACTTCTTGGAGTTAAATCCCGGCCTTCCATCACGTTTTCCTATACACATTGATTTTTGTGATTATAACGTGGATGAACTTCTTGAGATTGCCCATATCATGACTAAGAAAAAGGATTTCGAGTTGAGTGCTGATGCTTCTGATAAAATCAGGCGCAACCTAATGTCAATTTTAAGTAATCCATTTCAAATGAATTTTAGCAATGCCAGACACATCAGAAATTGCATTGAAAAAGCAATTAGAGTGCAAGCAGTTCGTTTATTGAGGAGTAATGAATTATCAAAAGAAGATTTGATACAGCTAAAGGGAGAGGACTTTGCCCTGTAGTGGGTTTGGAAGGGACTCACAAGAAGATTGTGATACTTAAGAGGTAGAAGGCTCTATGAAGTTTATTTGCACGTCAGATCACCTCTGTGGTCGGTAAAATCGCGAGGTGCTTGTTGGAATTATTGGAACCGAATAAATATCGAACAAAAGCCCTTCTTCGGAGGGGCTTTTACTCTTGAGGCATTAATTTTAGAGTTTTAGTCATTTATTAGCAATAAAAAGTCGTTCTTTTAGTAATTTAGAAAAAATTGTGTGAGGTGTATAACTACCAACTTAAAATTTTATGACGGATCTTCATTGTCTAAGGATGGATTGACTAATGCAGTAATAAATGCAAGGCATCAATTGGACTGGAATGTACCAAATGCGAATATCGGGTTTACCAAATCAGAGCAAAATTTGGCTAATATTCGCGTCTATTCTTTAGACATCCCTGATCAGTATTTTGGCATAGCAAGACCTTTTCAATGGGAGCCGAATGGAAGAGTAGTAGCTGTTGGGCTATATGATGAGTGGGATGTTGTTTAAATTGATTTAAATATAGATGCTATGAAAACATACAAACTTGATGAGACTGCAAAGCAGCACGTGACACTACATGAACATGGACATGCCGTAGGATTGATGCACAATTATGAACCCTTTGTTATGGCAGAACCTGTTATGTCTAATGGAAAGATAATTAACTTAACACAAACCACATGGAACGACATCGATCTTACAAATTTAACTTGGAGATATTAGGAGGAAGTTATATGAAAAAAGCAATAACTTCGTTTGTGGCATTCACTTTAATAGCCACTGTTGGCTTCTCCTCTTTTTAAAAACAAAAATATTAGATAAGATAAATGTTAGAAGAAACGAAAAGGAGATTAACACATCGAGTGACATTTCAGTTAACCCTAATCCATTTTCAAAGCAGGGTAGAATTCAGGTTAAAACGTGTTCGAAAAATGGACAGTTCACTTTTTTAAAAATCACTACCTGAAAGGGGTTCAAAGTTGGACGACATAATAATTAAGTAATTAATATAAATTAATAATCTAATAATTAATGACCATATTTTTTTAGTCGCGCAAACGCGCCTTATGAAAAATTGAGAAGTCGTGAATAATGTCTGAGTACAACACAGGGAATGAACACTACTATGATGCAAAGTTCATTTTACTAAACAATAAATACTTTACTGAATTCGATCCTCAACAGTTAACACCTAAAGAATTACATACATTAATCATCATCAGAGAAAATGCTTCAAGAATTAGTGGGCTAACAAATACGACATATAACCTCATGGGACATTTGTTGCCTTTTACAAATGTCAAAGAGAAAAAGAAGAATGCTGCTGTTGCCAGAGAAATTATGCAGAGTTTAAGAAGTAAAGATGTGATTAACTACGATGAACCAAAAGAACCTAATGAACCTATTGCTGTGAGACAGAAGAAGTGAAGTATGTTGAGGGAGATGTTAGAACGAGTTTTCAGCCAATTCCAGAGTTCATTCTAGAAAGAACAAGTGATGCAGATGAGTTATATGTGCTTATTGCAATACATAATAATGCGAAGATGTGTGAGAAAAGGGAATATGCAAAGCCATTTTTCAGGAATAAGAAAAACTGGGGAACTTTACTTGGTAGAGGAAATACAACATCTGAGAAGATAGTAAATAAAATGTGCGATAAAGGTATCCTGTTTTACTATGAGAAGTATGTACACTATGATGTGAATAGAAAAAAGTTTGAACAAGGCCAAGGAAGGTATTATTTGTTTGCTCAAGAGAAAGAAGAGGAGCGAATTAGATTAATAAATGAAAAGAGAAAATTGAAGAAGAAAGTCGACTAAGGCTGCTAAAATGGCCTCATATAAAATATAAGAAGCTCAGGTAAAAAGATAAAATTCCTCAGCTTCTTTTTTGTGTTGTTTATCAAAATATATGACCTAAACTTTCTGCTGAGTTTTCCACTCCACAACACTTTCCAATATTATGAACGAGAAGTATGCTATAGGCCAAGTAACAGGAAGTAAACTGAAAGCATAGATTGGTGCATATTGAAAGTATCCCATAATATTAACGTTTTGATATCCAAATGTATAAGATGCCACTAATGAAGCACCTATAGATCCTGAATAGAGAAGTATCAAAAGTGCAGTGATAGCTGCCATAATCGAACGCTTCTTTGTGTTTAAAGCTGTAATTCTGACAGCCAAAATGCTGTAGATCATGATAAATGGGATAAAACTAGTGAGAAAAAACCAGATAGGTATATTGGGGTCCCATCCTCCAATCACAAAAATTATTGCAAAACTTGAAACAACACTTAAAATTACTGACAAGCATAGTCCATATATACCGCCAATAAGATACAATTTACCCTTTTCCATTTGCTGATTCCCCTTAAAGTCCATTATTCCAAAATGTAAAAAGGAGCTCTATGTATTACCATAAAATGTATGGATTGAAAAAACAATAGGAAATTATGATGAGATAAAATGTCTGCACGATGAGTGCTTATCGTGAGCAAATGTGCATGTATCGATAGATTCTATGCGGGATAAGGGATTCAAGGACTTTTTGATGTAAAATGCACCCCCTTTGTGTTTGGCAAAATAAAAGTACACACTTTGGCAACCAAAAAGTGCAGACCATTTCCGAAAATGAAAAAAGCCTTGCCAGCTAACTAAACACCCTCTACGCTTCTATTTGGCGAACAGATAGGAGAGGGATGAAAGGAATGCTGGCAATGGCTCAACAACACTATATCAAATACTTACGAGATGTAAAAGATCAATCCATCTCCCAGATATCAGAACAAACTGGTGTTAGCTGGAGAACGGCAAAGAAATATGCAGATTGTTCGGATTGGAACAAAGCAGAGCGTCCTATTCGAGGAAAATTCCCTATTATGGAAGCTTACCGTGAGCAAGTGGATACCTGGATTATGGAAGATCAAACCCGCCCTAAAAAACAGCGGCACACAGCAAAACGTAACTATGATCGTCTTGTTTCCGAATTTGGCTTTGCAGGATCAGACCGTATCGTGCGGTACTATGTTGCCAAACGGAAGTTAAAACTGCAAATCGAAAAAGCGGAACCTTATGTTCGTTTAGAATATCCAGGGGGAGAAGCCCAGGCAGACTTTGGTACTTTTCAAGCAATCATTGGCGTATTACTTCTTTTGAAGGGAGTGAAGGCTGCGCAGAATATTTTAGATGTGGATGTGTATGACTGGTTCTCAACAGCAATTTCCTTGATCGCCTTATTTATTTGGTTTGGAATTAGATTTGGATAAAATTCAAATTTGATTGGGTTTCCCATAGGGAGATTGTGCCTGAGGAGGTATGAGCAGCAATGAAAGTGATTTGTCACTATCACAATTGCAGAAAACAGTTTCAACATTATGGTGTACGAAGAAAGTTGGTTTGTTGCTCTGTGAAGTGCATGGAATCTGATAAGAAGAAGTGATACACAGTAAATTCGGATTTTGGTAGATTCTACAAAGTCCAAACTGAAAAAAAGGAAGCGTCATCAGGAGCGGCAACTCAACAGAACAACGCTTCGCTTTTTTTTGGCATTGAGAAGGACAATATGGAACCACGATGCCCTACCAACAAAGTAAGTTTAAATCACAAAATTATAAGGCACAAGAGTCTTAAAGAATTGGAAGGTACTAAAAGTTTTTCAGATGTTACTCATCGCACAATTTGTAAAGGAAAGACAAGCGAGATGGTAGATTTCGAAAACTCTATGTTTTGGTCAGAAGATGGAGAAAAAGTATGTGGAATGTTCAGTTAGTTCAAAAGTCAAGATGTTTTCGAGCATCACGTAAAACACAACTACGAAGATGAATTAGGCGGAAGTAGATTTCCGAAAGATAAAGCGTGTTTTAGCAATTACTGGAGTGACAATCAAGAGCAAACCGAATAAACAAAAGCTCAACCCATATAACAATATTGATTGATCGTTTAGTGGAATTATAAAACCTATCTTGTAAATTGCAACTCCGTTTCCACGGGTTTCAGTAAGAAGCACTTGAATTCCTTGGAAAGCGATAAAGACTCCAAGTATTTGAAGAAGAACTAACAAGATTCGTTTCATGATATCACCTCAGGAAGATTATACCAAAAACCTATTCTAAACACACGATTTGAATAGATGTCATTTAACAAATTTCTCACTATGTTAGGAAACTAGCCTGACATGGAAATGAATGTGAATGAAAAAACTATCCATGCAATCAAGAGAGATCCAATCCATAATTTTGATTCATAATCTTCACCTTTGACGATTTTTTTAATAATCGTTGTGAGGTTTACAAAAAACCAAATAGCCAAAATCGGATTTAAGTAAAACGCAGATACTGCAATGAAAGTTTCCATAGAAATTCACCTCATCTAAATTGTACCACATGGATTGGTGGGTTTATCAAAATGTGTACTGAGAAAAGAAGCGATCAAAATGACAACATCCGAAAAGATTGAATTGATTAATACTCTTCATGAAAGTGTTATTGATTACAGCATTGAGGGGGATTGATGCTAGTCTAAACATTGGACACGGAAAACCGAGAGTGCGACAATAAAAGCATTCATACTCGAGGTGTCCAACATGACGAAAAAATACGACAAGGAATTCAAACTTCAAACCATCCGACTCATTGAAGAAGAAGGAAAATCGATAGCCCAGGTAGCTCGGGAAATGGGATTGCATCAGAATACGATCTATCGATGGATTGCCGAATATAAACAAGATGGTCATCATGCATTTCCCGGCAGTGGGCAACTGAAACCGGAAGACAAAGCATTGCGTGATCTCCAGAAACGAATCCGTGACCTGGAAGAGGAGAACGAGATTCTAAAAATGGCAAAGCACTACTTCGCAAAAACCGGCGCTGATTTATCCATTCATCCACGATCACCGCTTCAAGCTCCGTGTCGCGAAGATGTGCACTGTTTTTCACGTATCCAGAAGCGGTTACTATGAATGGACAAGGCGAACGGAAAGCAACCGCAGTAAGCGGCGAAAGCATATAGAGAAGCAGATTCGTCGAGTCTTTCTCGATTCCAGGCGTCTCTATGGAAGCCCCAAAGTATGGCAAGTGTTAAAGCAACAAGGCGTTGAAGCATCGCAAAAAACCGTTGCTCGCATGATGAAGGAGCTTGGTTTGAAATCTCGGACGGTCAAGAAGTACAAAGCAACGACGAACTCGAAACACAACCTCCCCGTAGCCGATCATGTGCTGAATCAACAATTTACTGCTAAGAAGCCAAATCAAGTCTGGATGGCGGATATCACGTATATTCCGACAGATGAAGGATGGCTTTATCTGGCCAGTCTGGAAGACCTGTGCACGCGCAAGATCGTGGGTTTTCACATGGATGGGCGAATGACCAAATCACTTGTTTTGAAGGCGTTGGATCAAGCTTATCGCCTTCAGCGACCCAAGGGAAGTGTCTTGCACCATTCCGATCGCGGCAGTCAATATGCGTCAAGCGATTACCAAAAGCAACTGAATTCGTACAAAATGAAATGCAGCATGAGTCGCAAAGGGAACTGTTACGATAACGCTTGCATCGAATCATTTCACAGCATTTTGAAAAAAAAACTCATCTACTTAGAGAAATTCAAAACACGAAAAGAAGCGAAAGAGCGGATTTTTGAGTACATCACATGCTTCTATAATGGAAAAAGAATCCACTCCTCAATCGGGTATCTTTCGCCAAATCAATACGAACGTACATTCCGATTCACGGCGTAATTCTCTCGGTTTAATGTGTCTAATCTATTGACAGAGGTTCAGCTATGTTTGATTTAATACAGCTTTACGACATGATGTACAAGTATATATTTTTCCATAACAAAAAATCTAAGGAGCGTATTTGTGCGCTCCTTAGAGAGGTCTGGTTTATTTATTCTTACTCTTTTACTTGCTTGTCATATACCTCTCCCGTTTTCGCATTTATTCCAAACGTGATAGAGCGTTTGGAATGTTTTTCAGTAAACGTAAGGTTATATTTGCTAAATTTGCCTACAAAGTTGTCTATAAGATTGGCACTTGAAATCTCATAGGATTTTGTTTCTGGATGTGAGGTTTGGATGTTATCTACCGCGGTTTGCACATTTGGGTATGTGAGAATATTAGAGGTAGCCAATGATTGTATGGTATAGCTAACTTTCCCCGTTTTCTCATCTACTGCAAAGTGAAAGAAGTTATTTGAATCTTTTTCAAGTTGAATAACATACTTATCGTGCTCTTCTTTTGAAACTACATCTTTATAAGCAGTGATCTCATACGATTTTGTTTCTGGAAACTGAGCATAGATGTTATCGATTGCTACTTTCACATCCTTGTCAGCAAGAGCTTCAGCAGCTGTGACTTTTTTGTAAGCTCCTGCATACAATTGCTCAGACTCTTGTTTTTGAGCTTCCGTCTTTTGAGTTGGATTTTCATTTGCACTAACTAGTAAAGCTCCAGATAGGGAAATCGCAGTAGCCAATCCTAAAGCTGCCAAACGTACGGATGTTTTTTTAAGATTTTTTTTCATAACAATTCTCCTTCAGGTTTATGTTTTGGGGATTTTTTCCCCTAGGTATAAAATAAAGAGAACTATTAAAATAAATAGTGGGGTAAACCTTAAATTTTTATTAAATGAGTACATTCGCTTTCCACCACATCATTTCTCACTTACGTACACTATGCTGAATTATAGCTTTTCAAATTCCACTCCGTATTGATTGAAGATGGCCTTGTATTTATTTTCGGATATGGTCGATTGGTTTTCTGTTCCGTAGTTTTTCTGCAAAGCCTTTAAATAATGTTTAGCCGATGAAATTTAGTCAATGAGTATCCTATAGATGAAGAATTACAATACGCTCAATCGTTAATAGAGTATTCCAGTTAAAATCGTTAATTTATCCAAAGCAGCACCTGTCCCAAATATAGGAAAATAAAGTATACTAAAGTGATATTAGAATTTTTTGGGGACAGGTGAAATAGCATGGAAATGATAATTTGAAACAAAAGCGGAAGAACTTGTTGAGAAAATTGATATGGTTTCACCATATGATCGGAATGATTGGGAGCTAGGATTCAGTTATCACTATCCAGAATTAGGTTTGTGCTTTTGGAGGCCGAATATATTCAAAGATAGTGACATGGAAGAGGAATGGTTTAAGGCCCATGATAAAGAAGAACAGGAATCTTATTTGAGAGATCAGTATTTCAGGACTGTGGCAATAGCAGTGGATGGGTACTGGACAAGCACACAATAAAAGAGACATTGCATTTGATTTCATTTACTCCCAGCATAGGGAGTATTTTTATGTTTGTTTTATTGAAATATTCTAACTCTAAAGCTTCCTTACTATGATTTCCATTTGCAATCTACTATAATAGTCCTAAACCCTATCAGAAAGAGGAAAGAATATGATACCTAACTCTATTGCTGAACTAGATCAACTTAGAGATGAAGCATATAAAATGGTTACATTAAGAGCTTCTGCATCTGGAGCATCTTCATTTGTTCCAGTGCCTGGAGCAGATGTTGCAGGAGATGTAGCACTCCTAATGACCTTGATTCCTGCAATTACAAAAAAGTTTGGCTTGAGCGATGAACAAGTGCAATCTCTAGACCCTGTTACTCGTCAAATCATTCATGCAGCGATTAAAAAAGCAGGTAGTACGTTTGTTGGGAAAGTTCTCACTAAGGAACTAATAATGATCGCACTAAAAAAGGTTGGCGCTCGTGTTGCAGCAAAATCTGTCCTCAAATTCATACCCATTGCAGGTCAAATTGCTTCAGCAGCGATTGGGTTTGGAGCAATGAAGTTGATGGGAAATAAGCACGTTGATGAGTGTTATGCAGTATGTAAACGAATTATCGAAGAAAAGAATCTCGTAATGAATAAATGATAAAATACGCATTTGATTGGAAGACTTTGCATGATGCAAGGTCTTTTTTAGTTCTTGCATCATTTCACTTCACGGAGCATAATGTAGGAACAAATGTTCTGGTTTAGAGGTGTATGGGAATGTCTAAAAAGATTAATGACCTATTTGGCAGTATGCGCATAATGCTTCCAGCGATTATAAGCCATGGTGAAAAAGAGGACTAGAAAATAAGCCAGATGTAGATGAAGATGATTTTGGAGAGATGTGCTTTAGAATTTATGATAGTACGCAATACGACTATGCAATCAGTGTAAAGTGGTTCCAGTCTGTAAAAGGGGATCCTTGGCACACTGGAAGAGTCTTGGGGAATAGTCAAGGAAATAGATGTTAATCAGAAGCAGTTTAAACTGGTCAGTGATTGGGATTCGGAGTGGATCAAGATAGATGTAACCGTCAAGTAAAATTGAACACCTTTTGCTAATTAATTTTGAACACTTTCGTGTTCAAAAATGGAACTTCTATGTTTCATTCTGTAACTATCCCCGTTTAAATGAATGACTTCTGCTCGGTGCACGATTCTATCCAATATGGCAGTTGTAATTCCAGAGTCGCCGAGAAGTTCTCCCCATTCACTAGGACCTTTGTTTGATGTCAAGATGATGGACGAATGATTGTACAGGTCATTGATTAAATGAAAGAAGAGATTAGCTTCTCGTAGTAACTCTGAAACCAGATGAGATGTTTCGGATAAATGCAACGAACGTAGCAAATCTTGCAGTTGGCTCAGTTCACTCATGATGGCTCTCCTCCAAAATCATCAGATATTGACTCACGTCTCTTTTCTCTGGAGAGACCATCGTAGAGACTGACAGACTATGTAACGGCTGCACAGTACAATCATGATCAAGCCATGTGGACACTTTCTGCCGATGTAAGTAAGCGATCATGTCTGTAAACTCATTCGCACTGTATAACTTTCGTTTCGTGCACTCTACTAATCCTTGATCCAGTATCAGGGTCTCTGTTTGACTAATTTGTTTCCTGATCAATTGGAGTTGATCGCGAATGTATCTCGGATGCTTTTTTCGAACACCTTCTAAATACTGCTTCGCCATCTCGGGTTTGGAGAAATACTTAGACAACTGGTCTATATACCCATCTATTCCTTTAGAACGATCACGTGTGTGATTACGATCTTGAATGAGATGTCCTTTGCCAGAATGAATGGCGTGTCTACCTAACCATTCGTTCGTTTCTGTATCATGAATCATAAGAAAAGATTCATCTTCTATGGTTAAACGAATGACTCTCCCGTAAGGCGAATATGTTCCTAACGGGACAGAATAACGATTTGATTTGTATAACACTGTGTTGTCCTTTCGGACAGTCCTTGTTATACTCATATTCAGAGTATTTTGGGCTTGATCAATATGACCAGTATTGATCGATGAGGGCGATCGCAAGTGTTGTTTTTCTAGGGAAAACACTTTGATTGGCCTCTTTTTTGTTGTGTGATGTACTTTTCCATTTCCTGTTCGCTCTAACCATCGTAATCCTTGCTCGTTCCAGGCATCAAGGTTGCTAAAGATACGATGCTTGGCAAAATTGTATTTGATGAATCCTACTACGTTCTCGATTCGACCTTTGCTCTCTGGATCAGCTTTTCTGCAGATTCGTAACGTCAAATTCCGACTTCTACGATATGCTTCAAATTCGGATGTAAGAATGACATCACCGGCATTTTCGCTGACGACTATCAAGTTATCTTGATCGTAAACCAATTCAAAAGGTACCCCATCAAAGTAGTGAAATGCATTTTCATGTGCATTAATGACGTCTTTCGTTGTGAACGGTCTATCTATCCACTCCTTATATTTATAGCGAGAGTGGGACAGTACAAAAGCAATGAAATAGAGTTTTACATTTCTCCCTGAGGTTGCTTTTTGTGTAGTAACTCCAAAGTCAATTTGAGCTTGTTGCCCCACATATCTGGGTGTTCTCTAAGCCATCGGAGAATGAGTTCTTCGTACTTGTCTAACTTCTTTGCTCTAGATTTTGTTGACTCCATCCAATCAACCATTTCCTTAGGTGACTTTTCAAGATAGCGGTACAATGTTGTTCTTGATATTTTTAATTTTTTCGCTATGTTTCGTTTTGTAAAACCTTGCTTTAATAATTGATCAATCTCTACATACACCTGCCACTTATCCACCTTTCACGTCCTCCTATACCATGATGCCTTCCACAAATTTATCATAGTATGGAGTGAAAATTGGAAATTAAGTGTTCAATTTTATCTAGCGGATACTGTCCACTTTAGTTTAGCAGTCACAAGGAATGGCCCATACATTTATCAAAGTAGTAAATGGATATGAAATTAGGTATTGGAGCATGGGTAACGTTTATTATATTGCAGATGGACTCGATTGGCATATTCTAAGCAAAAGCCTGAAGTCGATTGGAGAGCAGGCTGAGATGCTTCCCAAAGGTGCCTTATAACATGATTGGGAACGGAATAGTATAGCAGCAGTACATTAAAAGGAGATCTCACAATGTATCTACATATCATCTGGAATGATTTGTTGCAGGATAATGAGTCTATAGCGATACTGAACCAGCAAAAGGCATTCTTACGGGTATTACATGAACTTGAAATTGAGGAAGCGTTGGTTACTATTTGCTCTGATTTCAAAGGAGAGTCCTATCCACATTCTTTTGAAATTGTAACTACACATGAATCAGTTGATAAACTTAGAAAAGTAATCGAGAAGGACGGAACATCAGTAATCTATTCCGGAAGCGTTATGGATTACAAAGAATTGCTAATTGCAATGTATTTTGCCATAGCACATATGGCAAGCACTGAAGAGGTCATAACGTTTGTTAGTGATCTAGCCAACAAGATGAAGAGTGTAAATCAAATTGTGTCTAAGAAGTTGCAGCATCTGATTGAGCGTTTCGAGAATGGAGAATTAGACTAGTCTCTATTCCATAATTGATCTATTTCGTATAATCACCAAAGAGGTGGTTTAATGTCATTAACTGTAAAGATAAGCATTAAGGATAATCAAGGGAAAGAAGCAGAGTTAGAAATTAAAGAAACTGATAATTTGAGTAAATTGGTCATCATTCAAAAGGTATTTAATTTGTTTGGTATTGAAAAGGACATATTGGATCAGACAAGAGAGTTTGAGAAGATAGGTAAAGTTTACAGTAACTTTTTTGAGAAGATGAATCAAGAAGAGGAAGTTACAAGAGAAAAAATAGTACATACAAGTGAAGATATTAAACAACAGATGATACAAGGCCTGCAACAAACAGAAGAATTAAAACAAGTATATGAAACTGTAGATGATCAGCCAGAATGGATCAGAACAGGGATTAAAGTAGATCCTGATGGACGAAAGAGATACAGATGTAGGTATCATTGTGTGATTTGTAATCAAAGAGGGAAGCATTATATCTTTGAGGGTTCTGTTGATATTAGATGCCATTCCTGTAGAGTGACTATGCCAGTTAAGGCAGCTCATCCTGAAGGATTCCCCAAGCAAGACACACATGGGAACTTTTATAGAGCAGGTGAATATCAGGATTGGAAATTAGTGTAGAAAGGAATAAATTATGACACAAAGCGTTGTTCCTGTTTGGGTTACTATTTTAGGCTCTACCGCATTGGGGACTGTACTAGGAAGTCTAATAACTGCGATTATAGCCAAAGTCAACAATGATAAAAATTTGTCATTAAAATACGTTACGGAAGAACGTACCAAGTGGCGGTTGAAGATAAAAGAACTTACCTCAGAGCTCTATTCAATGAAAATTGTTACCGAGGAAGATAAGAACAAATTTGACAGATTATCAGCAGAATTAAAGTTGAATTTAAATCCATACCCCAATGATAAAGACAAGGAAATTGCTCATCAATTAAGACTCATTGGAATCAATCCGAATGATAAGACACACAGGGAAAATTTTCTGATGCATGTGGCTTATATGCTAAAACACGATTGGCAGCGTTCCAAGAAAGAGGCAGGTGTACACAAAGAGCCTAATGTGGATAGAAAAGATCCATAAAAGATTAAAGTCTTGATAAATTACTGTTTTTATTGGGAAAGGAGATGAATCATATCCAAGACAAGATCAATTTATATGTGGATGATTTAAGGGACTGTCCTAACGGTTTCAAGGTTGCCAGAAGCTATGAAGATGCCATTGACTACTTGAATAACCACCATATTCACATCCTCTCCTTAGATCACGACCTAGGGGAAGACAAGCAAGGAAACCTTCTTAAAACAGGATATGACCTAGTTAAATACATCTGCGAATATGGTGCAAGGATCGATAAGATATATTTACATACGGATAATCCTGTTGGTCGAACAAACATGTACGAAACATTAGTAGCTGCTCAAAGAAGAGGATTTATAGATATTGATACAGAGATCTATCATTATTCAATTACTAAGAACAAGTATTCAATAACAGAATAAAAGACTGGTTTTATCAGGAAAGGGGAGGCGATCATGTCCTCAAGAAATATTGCATATGAAGAAGACTTTTTACACGAAAGAGAATCATTAGATCATTACTTTCAAGAGCAGTATTTTCAAAAAGAAGAAACTGAAGTATCAGTCTCACCTTTTTCAGATTGTTGCCTAACAATTGAGCATTACTACCATGAAGAAGGTATACGTAGGTATATGTATACAAAAGGGATTATCAATTGTTTCGGGGAACAGAAGGTTGAAGTTAAGAGAAATCTATCTCCATTTATACATAGATGGATAAAAATAGATGACAAAGAGTATCTACTTTGTGGTCAGGATTATCAAGGCTACTCCATTGTTGATTTACAAAATGGTGAAATAAAACATTATGTTCCAGAAGGGGCAAATAGTGGCATAGGTTTTTGTTGGGCCGAAATTCACGCACATGAGGGAACTAATGTAATTGCAGTTGAAGGATGTGTATGGGCATGTGAGTATGAAATTGTATTCTATGATATATCTGAACCAATGATACTACCATATAAAGAATTAAAAAGAATTTCACCATATGGGGATGTTAAAGGATGGATCAATAATTGTGAATTTGCCTATTATGGTGAAGGGGAGCCATCACTGAAAGTATTTCAGTTCTAGAAAGACAGTTTCTGGATTGCATTTTTAATAGAAAAAGTTTCACACTCAAGCACTAAGAGCGTGAAACTTATCATTGGCTTCTAACTTATCCAAATTGGACTTGATTTGATAATTTCCCATTTACCGTCCTTGTGCTCTAAGATTGTCTTAAACCCGACAGCTCCATCTCCAGAACGATATTTACTGCCTTCGATAATAACTTGTTGGTTAGAAATGTCCACTTTTGTGATTCTAAGTAATAGGCCATTTAGAACTAATGTTTTTGGGTCATACATGCCATTATTTCGGAGATCATCCAATGTTGAATCAATAACAGCTACATTGTATTTCTTAAAATAGTTAGTTATATATTCTCTATCATCTTTATTAATATCAGTGAGTGTACTAAAGTCAATGGCTATGAATTGCATCTTATAGTTTAAAGCATCATCTACTGGCATGTAACTATCTAAAGCTAAACTGTACATTTCCTCCATATTACTACTAACAGTCGTTTCGGCTGTGCCACTTTCCACATGAGTTGTCGGCATAAAGTATAATGTACATAGTAATACAGCATAAGTTATTGACTTCATTTTTATCCCTCCTAACTAATTGACGTATGAATTTTGATTTTGTTACTAAATTATGTAAAGTAGATCGAGGTATGGAGCTTGAATATGAAACCATTCAGAAAAAATGTGAAAAAGCTTACAGTCAATGGCTTAACGCGTAAATTTCGTAAATGGTTTTTTTCGCTTCGTGTAAACCGATCAAGCCCTCTAACTCATCAAAGACAGTCGCCAAGTTGGCATTAGCTGTAGCACGCACGATTTCAGCCAACGTATGCGGTTGCTTCACGCTTGGGGGGCGATTAAAGACGACTTGAATTCGATTTGGGCTGCTTGAAGATTCGTTTACATCGGCTGTAGAGCTCATCCCTGTTTGCTTCACATGCGTCACCTGCCTTGACCATCATACAAAAGTATACTCAACGAAGATTCAAAACCTGCCTATTTTTCAAAATCAGATGAAGTCAATTCTTGGTGAAATATGGCATTATAGATATAGAGAATCGTCACAGGAAGTGATACAATTGTCCTATAAATATCATCTATCAGGAGAGACATATGAAACTGTTTCTATTTTTCCTTTTTTCATCTTTAGAGTACGTGTCCATCTTCTTACTGATGCTTGTACTCTTCAGACAGAAAATTCGGATTCATTTGGGGAAAATTGCGTTTTTATGCGTTTTCCTAGGCCTAGTCTCGCATTTTATTCGTTATACCCTTCAATTAAACGAATTTGCGATTATTGTACAAATTATTACGATGGTTGCCAGTTTACGATTTTTATGGAACAGTCAATGGTTTTATTCCATCGTCATGGCAGTGATTTCATATTGTGCGTTTTTAGCCATTAATTTACTTACCTATATTCTCATGAACACTTTTGGTCTAATCCAATTGGATCAGCTACAGGAAGCAGATGGCACCGGCTTAGCGTATATGGGCTATGTGCTACAAATTATTACGGTTTTCATGTGTGTAATCGTTATTGGAATTATCCGATACTTAAATCGAGGGTGGGCATTTATTCCTGACGGGGAAAAGGAAGTCGAGTATGGAAAAAAGGAAAATCAACAATTACTGATCGCTACCTTGATTGCGTTCGTTTCATTTGGAAGCATTTTGTTTATTGGCAACATGTGGGACAACATGACTTTTACCATCTCATTTTTTGTACTAGCGTGTATTTTGGCAACCCTTTTTTATTTAGCAACGAAAAAGGATGAGGCAGAGCATGATTGAGAGAATGGCCTTGCATATCGCTAAATCGATTAAAGGAGCAAACCCGGCCCAAACGGCAAGCGTCGAGGTGATGCAATATTCCTTGATTGCCATCATAGGAACAGGATCAGCGATTTTTTTGTCCATCCTATTTGCTGCTATACTCGGAACAGCGGTCCAAACAATCATTGTACTGGTTTCCTTTATGACATTGAGAGCATTTTCTGGAGGCTATCACTTTGACTCGGCTGAAAAGTGTACGCTGGTTAGTATCTTTGGTGCCGTAGTTATCCCACTGATTCCGTTGAATGACACGGCAAATGACATTTTGCTAGGTGCGGCGTTTGTCTTGATCCTTTTGCTTGCACCTAAGGGGAAAAATCAGTCCAGAATCTTTTCCAGGAAGCATTTTCCACTATTGAAGTTGATATCTCTTGTTATCGTCACGACGAATTATTGGATTGGTTTGCCGGAAGTCACGCTTTCGTTTTTGGTACAAGCACTGAGCTTACTGCCGTTTATTTGGAAAGGAGGTGAAACAAATGAAGAAACTCGTGAATAAAGCAACGTTGGCATACTATTCGTCCACGGTTCTGGCTGCACTGGCTACAATCATTGTCACGCCATTTTCAGCAGGTCTTTCACATCAACCTGATGCCCCAAAGGAGCTCTATAAAAAATAAACTTTGGGTTGTTATTGTGGAGGAACCATGAAAATTCCACTATTCCGTAAGGGATTTGAGGAAGAGGGAATTTACTGGGTAGATTTACCTCAAGACATCACATACCTTTCTCATTCAAAAAACAAAATAGAGATTCATACGCAAGACGATGTTTATTACATGTTGACCACGCTAGAGGATTGGAGAAAGGTTTTGAAGCCCTATGGCTTTGAAAAATTAGATGTGGGAAACATCGTGAATATGAACAAAGTTGTATCATTTGATGAAAAAGCACAAAAGGTGTACTTTGAAGAAACGCCTAACAAGCATTCAAAGTTTGCCGACGTTGCTCGCGTTCATATTTCAAAACTAAATCACGTTAATCGATTAAAAAAGTAACATGCTACGCATAGTCGGCATGTTGCTTTTTATTTTCATAAAATTATCAATTTGTCAAGAAAAATCGAAAATGTTCAATTTGTAAAGAAAGGAAATCTTTGGGATGTTAAGATAAGTATACGAGAAGATAGAGACAGGGAGGTGTTGATTCAAGCGTTTGCACAGAGGAAGATGTAGTCAATAATTCGCTATCTATAAATCGCAAAATAGCCATTCGTAAATCATCCTGATTCGGGGATGGGGTAAAGGAAGATGAGTGAACAGTTTGAAATACATGTCTAATTCACTAGAACGATTCTATTTCATACTCATTTGTTTAGTAGGAATCATAGAACTTTTTTTAATGATTATCGGTGTCGTTCAAATCAAATTTCAGATTGAGTTTCTTCATGGTGTGCAAAACATTAACTTTTTGATGTTATTAGTATTTCTCGTCATCGTGCTTTTGGTATTTAAATATGCCATGCTGATTCACCAAGAGGATCAGGGCAATGAACGCATTGACAAAGGACAAGATTGCAAGGGATTAGCTGCGCAATTAGAAGGTACCTATAAAAGTAATGCGAGCAGGGCACTGAATCCTGCAGTAGCAAATTACTTGCGTTCAAAAATACAGGAGCTGCTTGGAGCGTCAATTGATCATGAGGCTCAGGTCATTAAAATCTCTTTAATCCAGAAAGATGGGCAAGAGATAATGACAATGGAAAATATAAATAGGAATGACCCAAATAATGAAATGCAACACTTATTTTATTTGAGTGTACCATCAGAAACTGGAGAACGAAGTGGAAGTACCATACCTGTACTGATGAAATTTATTGAACAGAATGTGGGACAAGTCCAAATCGTGATCGATAAAGACTTCCGTCAATCACAATGAAATAGGATAAGTAAGCAAAAGCCCTGATGATTAGGGCTTTTTTTGTTTGTGAGGAACGTGAGGAAGAAATGAGACAAATTGAGACTTTTATTTAAATTTAAGCCTCTGATAGATGACCTGATGTATAACTGGCATGAAGTGTGTACAACACACGACATCGCCTATATTTCGCAGCTTGCAGAAGGTATGAGCAGAGTAGATGGACGCGGCAGGTACAGATACAATGTTGAGGATATTATTTTTGAAGTCATTCGACTTGGGAACGGTAAATATAAACATGTCATCATTAAAGAAAGGTTGAATACATGGCCTGAAAGCAGCAGTCTGTCAAAATGACATGGCTGCTTTTTGCATTAAATCGAACGTTATATTATATTTCGAGATCAATGTTCGTATATATTTGGTGGCTAAGTCAATTTGTTAAAAATTTTACGGGGTTGATACAAGAGTGGATTCTTGGTTCTTTTGCAAAAAACGAACATTGTAAATCTGTACATAGGATAAGAGACAATGACGTGAATGGGGTGACTCCTTTTCGCGAATATCTACTGCAGCCTGATCCGTTTTTTAGCTGCTACCTGAAATTGTCTGACAGAGTGGGAAGCGATATCGAAATGGGGAAAATGTGGTATGATAAAGGAAGAAAGGGCGTGAATCGGTGAACGATCTGATCAAAACAACAGAAACAGCGATATTGGTCGGTTGTTTTTTGGATAACCGGGATGAAGAGCGAACACGTCTGTCTATGGAAGAACTGCACGAATTGGCAGCAACAGCCGGCGTAGAGGTTCTTGATGTGATTACACAGAACAGGGACAGAGTCGACTCTGCGTGGTATTTAGGAACAGGAAAAATCGATGAAATTGCGGAGCGTGCAGAAGAGCTGGATGTAGACGTCATTATCTTCAACGACGAGCTATCGCCTAGTCAGACGCGCAATCTGGATAAGGTATTCGATTGCAAAGTAATTGACAGAACACAACTCATTCTGGATATTTTTGCTGGCCGTGCACAATCGCGTGAAGGGAAAATCCAGGTTGAGCTGGCTCAGTATAACTATTTGCTGCCACGTCTTGCGGGACAAGGAAAGCAGCTCTCACGACTGGGTGGGGGAATCGGGACGCGTGGTCCGGGGGAATCCAAGCTGGAGAGCGACCGCCGTCATATCCGCAAACGAATCAGTGAGCTGAAGCAGCAATTGAATGATACGGTAAGAACCAGACAGCTTCATCGGGAGCGTCGGAAGAAAAATAATGTCTTCCAGGTTGCACTGGTAGGCTACACGAACGCCGGGAAGTCTACGATCTTGAATCAGCTGACTGGAGCAAATACACTTCAAGAAGACAAATTGTTTGCGACTTTGGATCCGACAACACGTCAGCTTTCCTTGCCGAGTGGATTGGAAGTGCTTCTGACTGACACGGTGGGCTTTATTCAAGATCTGCCTACAAGCTTGGTTGCGGCATTCCGTTCAACGCTTGAAGGTGTAAAGGAAGCGGATTTAATTCTTCATGTCGTGGATAGCCATCATCCAGACTTGCAAGTTCATATGGAAGTTGTGGACAGGATTTTACGCGAGTTGAAAGCGGAGGAAATCCCACAGCTCGTTGTATTTAACAAAGCGGATATGTGGAACGAAGGAACATACCTGCCACGCACAGAAGAATCCATCTTGATTTCAGCGATGCGCCAAGATGACCTGAGGAAGCTGATGGAGCAGATTGAATCTTTTGCACTGGCTTCTTTCAACGAAATGACGCTGAAGGTTCCTGTTGAGCGGGGAGACATTCTGTCGCTTTTGCATCGGGAGGGCGTAGAAGTCGATCAACATTTTAATGAAGAGGAAGAATCCTACCGGGTTACGGTACGTGTGAATCGGGATCATCCGATTTATGGGCGGATTGCTCCTTTCCTCCTGGATAAACCAGAGACTGTTGAAGAGAGTTGGTAAGATAACTGATGTTTTCCTTTTTTTCTCATGGTGAAAAGCTTCGTCCACTTGTTATGGAAGTGGAAGCAACCATATCTGAACGACACAGACAAATTGCAGCGATGGTGGACACAAACCAACTCAAAGTGCTGCGTTCTTTTCAAAAGCATGAAGTAAATGAATTTCATTTTTCTCCATCTACCGGCTACGGATATGACGACTCTGGACGTTCCACACTGGAGTCCATCTATGCCGATGTTTTTGGTGGAGAAGCTGCTCTGGTGCGTCCGCACATTATTTCTGGGACACATGCGATCGCAATATCGTTGTTCGGAATACTGCGTCCTGGTGACGATCTTCTTTACATTACTGGCAAACCGTATGATACGTTGGAAGAAGTTGTTGGTGTTCGTGGCGAAGGTCAGGGATCGCTTAAGGATTACGGGATTGGCTACAGCTATGTGCCGCTTACGCCAGAAGGTGATATTGATTTTGTCGCAGTAGCTGAAGCGATCACGGAAAAGACAAAGGTTATCGGGATCCAACGTTCACGCGGCTATGCGGATCGCCCGTCCTTTACCATCCAGAAGATCCAAGAAATGATTCGGGTAGTCAAAGAAATGAAGCCTGAACTGACCGTGTTCGTCGACAACTGCTACGGTGAATTTACGGAGGAGTATGAACCGCTGCATGTGGGCGCCGATATTATGGCAGGCTCATTAATTAAAAACCCGGGTGGCGGCCTAGTAAAAACGGGTGGGTATATCGTGGGTCGTCACGATTTAGTTCAACTCGCATCTTATCGGATGGCAGCACCTGGGATCGGGGCAGAGGGCGGAGCTTCCCTGTACTCACTTCTGGAAATGTATCAAGGCTTTTTTCTCGCTCCGCACGTAGTGGGCGAAGCTTTAAAAGGAGCCGTATTTTCTTCCGCGCTGCTGGAGCGTCTTGGCTTCCGAACCAACCCGCTTTGGCATGAACCGCGTACTGATTTGATTCAATCCGTTGAATTCGGTTCGGCTGAACGTCTGATTGCCTTTTGCCAGGGGATTCAAAAGTCAGCACCAGTGGACTCCCACGTAACTCCGTATCCTAGTGAAATGCCAGGATATGCGGACCCTGTCATCATGGCTGCGGGAACCTTCATCCAAGGAGCAAGTATCGAGTTTTCGGCAGATGGTCCTATTCGTCCGCCTTACTTGGGATTTGTCCAAGGTGGTTTAACCTACTCGCACGTAAAAGTGGGTATTATAACAGCACTTAATGGCATGCTTGAAAAAGGATTGCTGCACTTGCCAGGTGAGCAGTAAAACAATAAATCAACAGTGATTATCCTACGGCTCGAAAGGGATAGTCACTGTTTTTTTGTGCAATCGTAATGGATAGAGTTCTGCACTATAAATAAGTACAGCCTCGGATTCCGCCAAAAGGTATAGTGAAACTGTAGCTTCTAGTTCGAAGGTACATTTTCATGTAATATTTTATAACATCCGTTGACAGGGATTTAAGTTTTGAATAGAATAAGGCATGAGGAACACGATAGAGGAGGGACGAGTCATGGGTGATGATACTCGCCGTAATATGGCCCTCTTTCCCATTGGGATCGTCATGAAATTGACGGATCTAACTGCGAGGCAGATACGCTACTACGAACAAAACGACCTCATTCAACCAGCCCGCACCGAAGGGAAGCAGAGGCTTTTTTCCTTCAATGATGTAGATCGTTTGCTGGAGATTAAGGCACTGATTGAAAAAGGGCTGAATATTGCAGGCATCAAGCAAGTGCTGCAATTAAACGACCCTACACCGGTACAGACAGAGATTACAACCACGTCTGAGACCAAACGAAAAGAGATGTCTGATAAGGACCTACATCAGCTCCTAAGGCAACAGATTATGTATCGCAATGCTTCTCGTCATGGCGAGGGTGCATTGATACGTGGAGAGCTTTCGCGCTTCTTCCACTGATATAAAGCCGTTATAGAGACAGGAGGAGAGAAATTTGAGCAAGTTTACAAGAGAAGACATTATGCGTTTGGCACAAGAAGAGGACGTAAGGTACATCCGACTTCAGTTTACCGATTTGCTCGGGGTGATTAAGAACGTTGAGATTCCTTCTTCCCAACTTCCTAAAGCACTCGACAACAAGATGATGTTCGACGGCTCTTCCATTGAAGGTTTCGTACGCATCGAGGAATCCGATATGTATTTGGTGCCGGATCTGGATACGTGGGTTGTCTTCCCTTGGGGTAATGAGCATGGCAAAGTTGCGCGCCTGATCTGTGATATCTACAATCCAGACGGTACACCTTTCGAGGGAGACCCGCGCTATATTTTGAAGCGTGCGTTGAAAGAAGCAGAAGAAATGGGCTATACAGCGTTTAACGTAGGTCCAGAGCCTGAGTTCTTCCTGTTCAAGCTGGATGAAAAAGGCGAACCAACTCTTGATCTGAATGACCAAGGTGGTTACTTCGACTTCGCACCACTCGACCTCGGTGAAAACTGCCGTCGCGATATCGTTTTGACTCTGGAGAAAATGGGCTTTGAAATCGAAGCTTCCCACCATGAAGTAGCTCCAGGTCAACACGAGATCGATTTCAAATACGCTAACGCTTTGCATGCTGCTGACCAGATCTTGACTTTCAAGCTGGTTGTAAAAACAATTGCTCATAAACATGGTTTGCACGCGACATTCATGCCAAAACCACTGTACGGTGTAGCTGGCTCCGGAATGCACGCGAACCAATCTCTCTTCCGTGGTAACCAAAACGTATTCTTCGACGAGTCTGATGAACTCGGCTTGAGCGAAACAGCGAAGCACTACCTGGCTGGTATTTTGCTGCACGCTCGTGGATTCACTGCCATCACGAATCCATTGGTAAACTCGTACAAGCGTCTCGTTCCTGGTTACGAAGCACCTTGCTATGTTGCTTGGTCTGCTAAAAACCGTTCACCATTGATTCGTATTCCGTCTTCTCGCGGTGTAAGCACGCGTATTGAAGTACGTAGCCCAGACCCGGCTACTAACCCATACCTCGCTTTGGCAGTTATGCTGAAAGCAGGTTTGGACGGAATCAAAAACAAATTGGCAGCACCACCTGCAATTGATCGCAACATCTATGTGATGAATGAAGAAGAACGTGAAGAAAACGGAATCTCCAGCTTGCCAGCTACCTTGAAGGAAGCAATCGAATGCCTCAAGGCAGACCCTGTCATCTGCGAAGCTCTGGGTGAACACGCTCTGATCCACTTCATCGAAGCAAAAGAAATTGAGTGGGATATGTTCCGCACACGCGTCCATGATTGGGAGCGCGAGCAGTACATGAGCACTTACTAATAAGCCTGACCCCTTGTGCCACTTGGTGCGAGGGGTTTTTCTTTTTGTGGGTGAGGTCAAAAAATAAGTAGTTGGTTTGGCGGCACCCACAAAACACCCACAAATTTTTCATTCGTAAGCTGAACAATACAATATGACTCCTCAAACGTTAATTCAAAAGAAAAAGAAATGGGGCATAACCGTGGGGAAGCGCAATGCAGCCTTGCCACATAGACGTTCATTGTTTTGCTCAACGACAAATGGAATCTCCATTGCTTGTAGGGCGTCCCTGAGGTAGCTGACCTCAGACCAGGGCACAGCGTAATAGAACGACTTTTCTACGATACCAGCTCCTTTGAGGACATTGTGACATGGTGATTTGGGACAAAAAAGTGAATTAACAAATGGATGACGGAAGAAGTAATAAAGAGTAATCCTTCATGAGTGTTTCCGCATCACTTGCACAAAGTGATTTGATTTGACTGAAATACTTTTGATCTGCAAGTGACATTAAAGTTGTTCGGATATGGGTATTAGTCACGGAGGGAACTAATACTACATTGGGATCAATACAGTAGAAGCCATTTGAAGCAATCTCGCTTTCAAAGTCCTGGGTTAGCCGTACAAGATCATAGATTTTTATACTGAACAACTCATTGTTGGACTTAACGTAGACATCAAATCGGCAACCTCTACTTTCTGCCTCAAACTCAGAACGCTCAGAATCGTCTGTAATGTAAATTTGGATTTGGTCCATGCTCGCCTCCATTAATTTTTAGGATGATGCGAACAAAACAAATATTATCACTATGCTCAATATGCTAAATGCCATGGTGCAAAATACAGTACCCGTTTGTTGATGTCCTATCAGCAAGAATAGCTAATTCCTTAAAAAGAGACGTCAATTCCTCTCTATCACAATGTATCATCTCATACTTCCCAGTCTCAATGTTCTCACCATTTATCCAGGTGAACGGACCTGTAAGTTTAAAAGACTGGGGAGCAAGCGAGAACAATTTGGCCCATGAAAGGCAAATGTTCTGTAATAAAATAGCACCATCGCCTTGAATAATTGTTTCACCGTGATAGTTAAGACCTGTATGGGATTCCTTTGTTGATGGGTTAAATGCTGGCAACCATTTTAAAGAATCATAGATGTAATTAATTACATCATCGTGGATCTCAACCATTGCTTCGTAGGGGGGCGAATATTGATTCATATGCTCTTTTCTAATCAGAAAAAACTCATGCGTTAATGCCATTCAATCACCTTTTTGTTCGAATTTATTAGCAATTTTAACACAATGTGTAGTGAGGAAAATTACTATCGTCTTCGAGATGTATTGTTAAAACAGAAGGCGAGGAATTGAGGAGCAAGCCAAAAGACAGCAGAAATAATTACAAGTCCTTTGACGCTAAATGGCTTAAAGAAATATTGATAATCGAGTAGTTTAGCTGAAGCTAACCAATAGCTCCAAATAGTTGAAAGTAGATTTGATACTAGTAAGGTGAGAAAGGTATGTTGAAGAAACGCAAGAATTGTGACAAAGGCAAGTACGAGAAGATAACCGTAGATGGTCTTAGTCTGCCAGTCCATAAGCATTCCCAGATATGTAAATGGAACTAGCGATACGGCCAAAAATATGATGATTTTTCTCATAAATACTCACCTCATTCACCATTTACAAGTATTAAATGTGATTTAGTAAAAACAAGAAAGTACCAACATTTATTGGTACCGTTCCGTTGTCAGTTGATCAAATTAACATATTAGTTAGTGAAGAAAAGAGGTTTGAACGATGCAATGCCGTGTACAAATTTACTTATAACGTAAATGCTTCAAGTTGATTAAGTACAATCAATTTTTAAAAGGAGTACGTGGTGAAACCATGATGCTATTGTAGTCATTCCGATTATTAGGGTCAGTATTCGAAAACATTACCATAAAATCCCCAACTTTATACCAAATCTCATATCTATATTTATGATTCCCGTACGTATTTTCACCGAAAATATTAAAAATCTGTTCTTTGGTTAATGATTCAAATTTTGCTTGTATGACAGTTAGACGTTCCTCTCCTTCGATTTTATTAAGCATATATCTATACCCGTTTCGGTCGAAATAGCTAGTATGCAATCTTACTGAAACGTAGTCTTCCTCTTTTATACCAAATTTTGATTGCAGCTCTTCTTTTGTTAGATGAAAAGTGATAGCACCGCCTAAATTTCCTTCATGGATATTCTCTAGAATGTGGGTTAGAAACACTTGAGCGTTAGATTGAGATTCTTGGGGTTTGAATCTTTCGTAGGCAGTCATAGATGAAACATCTGTCAAATAGGAAAATACCGGGATAAGAAGATACATTATTAAACCAGTTACTAAGGCTATTTGTTGGATTTTTTTCATGCAAGGCCTCCAGGCTTATTTCACTATTGCGAGCAGACAGGTTGGGTCCCGATTATCTATCACAACTTTGATTTGTTCAAATGTCATAAATTCACCTCAAAGTGGTTTTCATTCAATTTGACATGTTGCACTTTTTGTCTATGGAGCTTCAAATAAACCGCTGTCTAATAGGTTGATGAACATGTCCTCGAGTTCAGAGGAAATCAACGGTAGGCTTTCTTCTTTTGCAAACTTTGTTTGAGTGTTTAATTGAAACAACACTAAAAGTATAGAGCCGACAACACCACGATTGATATTACTTGATTCACTAAGTTTATTGCTCATCTCTTGTATAAGCTTATAAAGCTCATCGAATTTATTACGATCAACGATACAACGAGGTCTTAAATCCTGAATCATTTCACCACACAGATCATCTATACGCTTCTCTAAACCATTCACTATCATGACCTCCAACAATGTTTTCTTCATTAAATTGGTTTGGCAAAGTATGCTGGGTTATTTATCACAATGTGTAATTTAGAAATCAGTCTTCAATACCAACAAAAGGGATTTTTCCAGACCAAAAACGATTCAGTACATCCCACCATCGTAAAGAGACTGGATGTAAGTAACAAACAAAAACTTCCGGATCTAATTCAACATGTGAGGAATGATTTTTTAATGATTCAAGAAATCCAATTGTCGCAGCTTCTCTAACATAACTGTCACTATTGGTATGGAGGTTCTCCACAACCTCGAATATGCAAGGAAACTCATCGAGCATTTTCTTTTGATAAAGATCCACAATGTGACTAGTAAAATCTCCAATATCGACATAAAGGAGACGCTCTTCACCATCGTCATATGAGTCACTTACGTATTCTAGCCATCTTTCTTTATAGGAAGGACAGGCAGATAAAAACAAGTCCATAACTTCTTGTTTTTGAATCATTCGATTATCACCCCAACAAAGATATATCGAAATGTTATACATTAACAGCTGAATTTTACAAAATAGTTACATTGTTAAAGTCTAAACCAATAGTTCAAGAAAACTATAAAACCAACCAAATTAATGAAAAGCGTCAAAGAGAGTTTACCTTTATCTACTTTCTTTTGAGATTCTAAAAAAACATACAGAAGAGAAAGTAAAAAGAGAGAGATTAATGCATGTAAGAGCCACCCTATGACTACCCAATTGCTGAGAGTTATCTGTTCAAGTATCAAGAATAAAAAAAATCCTAAATTCGCTGTAATAGCAAGGAGAAACGAGATGTTACAGTTCTTCATAATAGTTCCTCCTTAATTAAACATGGGGGACGGTATAGCAACAGTATAAGGTGCAATAAATGAATAGGAAACAGAAAAAAACAATATTGGAAATAAATATGATTCTTTTTTTAACACATCGGTAATTGGGTAAAGAAAAAACCTCGGAAGAACCCGAGGGCCGTTGATGGAAAGAAAACTTATTTAACCTTTGTAATCTCCATTTTCGCCCCAACTTCAGGCGATGGTACCAGTTGTATTAACAAACCAAGGACATGTCGTAATGTTATCGAATCCCCTGCCTCAAGGGTCAACTGGGCACTACCTTTTACATGACTTGGATCCGTAAGAGGGGTGGAGGAGGAATCCTGAACCTCTCCATTAACGGTGATGGCCATCATGGAATTCTGTCCAGTTGAGTAATTAAGCTCGAAGTCAACCTTGTAATCCCCGGCCTGATTAACTGTTATGACTGATGATCCTTCTGAGTGGGTTGCTCCATTTAACGCATTGTTTTTATTAAATGGTACGTCTTCCCCCAATAGAATCATCCAGTCTAAGGGCGTAGCCTCGTGAGATACTATTGCAACCTGAATTTCGCTATTCTCGACTTATACCCGCTCTTTGTGAGGGTTTCGTTCGAGCCTACACCGTGCGGGCGACTTTCGTCGCACACGGCGTTCCATCAACGGATAAGAAGGGTAATTTACAACGGGCAATATAATCGTACAACTCATATGTCTTGATTTACAGTTTTTGTTTTCGACATAACACACGATTTGTTAAATGGGAGCGAAAGGAATGTCGTGGAACCTGATAAATAAAGGCGACAAAAGGGCGCTGGCTCTGGCTGATCGGCATTACACCCGACAGAAACCTGGTAGCAATCAGTTTTGCCGACCAGGAAAGAATCTGGTTCTGCTCACAGAGGAAGGCTTTGTGGGTGACATGGCACGGCATTAGAGATGACGGCTGGGATGCCTGGGAATGCACCTTGTTTCGGAATGAAGGTGAGTATCTCTCTAGTCATCTGGTTGTCTTGCACTGGGTATTACCCGGAATCTGTGGGGTACTCCGCCAGCAGATGGAATGATCACCTACGTTGGCAAGCATCTACGCGGCGGCTGCTGCCATGCAGCTGGCTTTCGCAAGGCAGGTGCGAGCAAGAGTGGTAAGCAGCTGCTACAACTCCAAACGGATCATTTCCCTCCACCAATGAAACCTGCAGAGACCGGATTATTCCGGCACGAGATAGTAATTGCATAAGGAAACACAATGCTCATTATGTCAATGGGCATCAAATAAACCGCTGTCTAATGTGTGGATGAACATGTTCTCGAGTTCAGAAGAAATCAACCGTAGGTTTTCTTCTTTGGCAAACTTTGTTTGAGTGTTTAATTGAAACAACACTAAAAGTATGGTGCCGACAACGCCACGATTGATATTACTTGAATCGCTCAGTTTATTGTTCATCTCTTGCATAAGCTTATAAAGATCATCGAATTTATTTCGATCAACGATACAACGAGGTCTTAAATCCTGAATGATTTCACCACACAGATCATCAATACGTTTCTCTAAAGCGTTCACTATCATGACCTCCAACAATGTTTTCTTAAGTATAAGTTGGTTTGGAAAAGAATGCTGGGTTATTTATCACAATGTGTATTTAGAAAAGTAGGAGGCTCGTTATCTATGCGAGAAGGAATGTTTCGAGTAATTAACCGTGATATATCGGATGAGGTAATGAGAGATAATTTTAAAACAATTGAGGAAGCAAAAGGACGTTTTGAAGAGATTGCTGAGATGTTTAGAGACTAACTTTTCAAAATAGTTAGGGAGGGAAGAACAATGGTACAAAACGAAACGAAGCACACCACGTTTAATCTTGTGTTTAAGGAGCATGCAGTTTTCAAGGACAAGCAGATCATCGAAGACATCGCGGGGGACGTGTTCCTTTGGATCGATAAAGATACAGGCAAGACAAGCTTTGGCGGCAAATACTTCCGTATCTACGATGAGCAAAAATTAGTGCAGGCTTTAGATAGTTTCACTAACATCGCTCATGATTTTATCGAAAACGTCCAGGCAGGCAAAGAGCAGAACCCAAACCTGTTCACTGAGTTCAAATCAGCTTTAGAATTTGCGGAAAAGATCACGGAGACAACAAGACCAATGAAATTCTTTGAAATCCATTCGCCGTATTACGCCTTGTTGAAAGCAAAAACACAGGAGGAAGCTATCGCAAAGTACGCTGAACAAGTAGCTGATGATGACGGCACACTGCATGAAGAGATCAAAGAAGTGGATCGGGATTATGCGCTGGTATCTTTCAGCCGCGGGGCAACGGAAGACAAGGAAGAGGTTCCGATTTCTGAAATACTCAAGGATTTTCAAAGCGAAGGCAGCTCGGTACTGCTGATCGATTCAGGGCTTGTGTAAACGGGGAGGCTTGCTATGAATATCCTGGGCATAACGTGCAATGATGTATTCGGAGTCAAGTGGTTCGAGGTTCGGATCGAAGGGATCGGTAATGTAGAGATCATGCTTGACACTATGAAGGGCTTCGGTGTTACCAAAACTTTGAACGGGACCAAGAAGCTGAGAGTCTGGCTACAAACGGAAGAAGGAAAGGCGTTTGTTCTCGGGAAGAGCGGTCATTTAACACAACGGTAATTTTGTAATGAAGGAAGAGAGCTTCCAGTTAAGAAAATACCCCTGGGATTACCCAAGGGGACCGTCAATGAAATTTCTTCTTTTACATGGTCCTGAAGCTCCAGGAAATGACTATTGCAATGTGACTTTGAAGCTACTCGATACCGATGCCCCTTTGGAATCGCTGGCTATGATTGTCACTATAACGGTACCTAATTGATTGGGAAATCTAGAAAATTCTAGGATTCCTGATGCAGATATAGTGGCTGTAGCGGGACTTCCAGTCATCGAGTAAATCATGAAGGTCAAAGGTTCTCCATCCGGGTCAGAAAAATTCCCTGCCACGTCAACAGTGATTGTAGGTATCCTAGGGAGCATCGTTTGATCCGGAATGGGACTTACTACTACAGGTGCTTGATTGCTATTCTCGACTTATTCCCTTCTATGTGAGAGATTTCGTTCGAGCCTACACCGTGCGGGCGACTTTCATCGCACACGGCGTTCCATCAACGAATAAGAAGGTAAAAACTTACAATGGGCAATTCAATTATACTTCGAATGAACTGTCAAAAGCATATAAGACATAAACTGAGACAAAATTGAGACTGAAATGGGAAATTTGGTATTTACAAAACACACGATTTGTTAAATGACTAGTTGGCGGGTGAGAATTGTCGATGACATGTAGCATATATAAATGTCTGGGATACACGCTTGAAATGACTGGGGTTGTATCGCCGCATATCCCATATATTGAGGAAGTTGTCAAAGAATCATGTGAATGTTACCTAAAGGAGCGTGGACTAGATGATTAGCCTGATTTCGAATAAAAAGCTGAAAGCAAAAAATCATCGTCACTTCTGAAAGAGTACAGCGTTGGTGAACGAATGACTGGCCAGTTAATCAAGATCACCTTCCTCAAAAATGAAGAGTTCTTCTATGCACACTTGGAATTGCTGCGCAATTTTGACGGCCAGCTTGAGAGACGGATTGTACTCTCCTTTTTCCAAAAAGCTGATCGTTTCTCTTCTTGCGCCGACCTTTCGCGCAAGCTCTGCCTGAGTTAGATTGAATTTGGCTCGATATTCTTTTATACGCGTTTTCATTATTCCAAGCCTTTCTGCTTCCTTGTAAACAGCCAAGATACGTAGAGCGATCCCGCCATGCCCAATAATCCAATCAGCAGCAAGTCATCGATTTCAAGATATTTATGGAATGCAAACAAAACAATCCAGATGTACAAGGAATAGAAATACGCTTTGCCCGCCGAATAAATCTTTACTTTTCTCGTGCGTTCATCATCAAAAAACGGCCACCGAAGCTTCCACTTCATAATCATCACCTCTTGTTAGAAATATATAACTTTATGTTGAAAATATATAACATTTTTTGCGGTTCGTCAATTGGTTCTTTGTCTATTTAATCCCTTTTACCAAGATAAAAAAGGAGTTGTTCCTACTCAAAAATTATAAGTTCTTTTGGCAGTCAGATTCCCTTTTTTCTCATTGGACTTGGAGGAGGTGCAACAAATACTTAGTTAATTGGAGACCTCGAACTTTTTGATGTATTGGTTAGGCTCATGCAGTCAGAGTGTTTGACGGTCTACCTGGAATGATGTCAGATGGTTTATTGGTGTTTGCTGATGATTCGATCGAAGTCATTGGCAACAACTACGAGAATCTGAGCTGCTGGCTACTTAACACAATAATCGATGTGATAAATGGGAGGTTGGAAGGAATGGAAAATCAACGATTTGGTGCGTGCCTAACATGCAGCGAAGCAATCCACTATAAGTACCCATGCAAGTGCAGACGAGAGAACAAAAAACCAAAGGTAATTACTCTTTGTGGCTCTACTCGGTTCAAGAAGGAATTTGAAGCAGCAAACAAAGACCTGACAATGCAAGGGAACGTTGTTATTTCCGTTGGAGTATTTGGACACAGTGAGGGAATCCAGTTGACCGACCAAGAAAAGCAGATGCTAGACAACATTCATTTCAGTAAGATTGATCTCGCAGACGAAATTTACGTCATCAACGTTGGGGGATACGTAGGCAGCAGCACTCGGAATGAGATCGAATATGCGAAGAAAACAGATAAGCCAGTTCGATATCTGGATGAACAGACCGCAATTTAACAAAACATTACGTTTGTACCCAGGGAGGGAGTTACCCGGTGAGTTTGAAGGAGCTTGATATGACACCCCAAGAGGCTGCTGAAGAAATCGCGAAGGAGTATGGATTGACCAAAAAGGAAAAGGACCTGCTGGCGTATCTACTAGACGAGAAAAAAAGCAAGAACATCGGCGACATATGTAGAGCTTTACGAACAACGCCGCGCACTCTTTTAGGAAAGACGAAGCCATCGCTGGATAGCAAGCTTGATCGTATTCTGGATCATGAAGAAGAAAAGTCTGCGGCTAAATTGACGCTAATTCTTGGAGGGAAGTCGAATGAATAAAAAGCAAATGGAGCACATGCTGAAGAAACTTCGATGGCTCAATTTCGAAATGATCAAAGCTCAAGAGGCTGGCGATAAAGCAGAAGAAGAAAAACTCGATATTCATTCAGGTGGCGTTTTCTTTACACTCGAGTCTTTAGGCCATGACGAATTTCTTGAAACATTTCTCGAATGCGAGTGCGGACACAACTTCGGTCTGACTGGCAAAGAAACTGAAGACGAGTTGATGAAGCAAATATGAGGAAATGAACGGATACTACGATCTTTTGAATGTGGAGGAATCGGCATGAAAAAAGCAACTCGAATTCAGCTCAATTATGACACGACTTTGATTTGGACGGAGGAAGGTGTTCACTTCCTCCAGGTCAACGAAGCGCCACTTTTAGCAATAGAACCATGCGATGCAGCTGATGCTTTGGTGAAGTTGGTTCAGAACGATACAGCAAAGCTTATAGCAAGAAATTTAGTTGCTTGGGATACATCGAAGGACAAACGTGAAGGGTTGCTTCCAGAGGTGTACCTTTCAAACAGGGTTTGGTACGAGAGATTAACTGGCGAAGCGTATTACCAACATAAGGCTATCAAAAGATTCGGGATTGAATAGAACGGAGGGGAACGGGATGCAAGCAGGACGTGTGTTAGACAAGCGTGATACAGCAGAGGACTTGGCAATGTGTGAAGCAGCTACGTCAGGACCGTGGGAATTGGAGCCAGAAGCAGATGACGATGAAGGGCTTGCCATCTGGAGAAAAGATGCAGAACATCCGGGAAGATCAGAAGGTGTAATTGTACTCAATCCAGAGTGCCATTATGAAGACGCAGATATCACCTTCATCACGGAAGCCCGGGAAGCGCTGCCTTACTGGATACAGCGAGCACAGGCTGCGGAGGAAGCGTTGCGTTGGTACGCGGATCAGAATAATTACAGCATACCCCATCTCGGTAGCGCACCCAAAGTAATGGCTGACCGGGGAAAACGAGCTCACGACATACTGAAAGAGTTGGGGTTAATTTAACATAAGAGAAATTGTGAGAAGGATACTAAACGTACAATTAACTTTTGTTCATATTTTTAATAACAAGTGATGCACAGACAGCAATGACAGCTGCAAGATACAAAATTGAATATGTAATTGCTCTGTAGAAAGAAAACTGGGGAGTACCGTTATAAATAGAAACCGTTAACCCAACAAGGATAAAGCCTACTAGATAAACACACAAACCAATCAGCATACTTTTCAACATTTACATCGCCCCTGTTGAGTAGATTTATCCCAAATATTAACATATTGCGTTTGATGACAGTAGTTAAAATTGATTTAACACAATATTTCGGGAGTAAAAAAGAAAAACCACGCTTCAATTAAGAAACGTAGTTACGAGGGTTAGTTGCTTTTTGCCATGAAGCACATAGCTAGTAAAGTCATTGTACCAAATATACCAATAATGGCTATGTCACTTATCTCAGGAGTCAAAGGAATTACGGGCATGGCTTTACCTCCTAAAAAATAGCCCCCGTTCGGGAGACTGAATATGCGTTCGTCAAACCATATTATACCACGGGCTTACCGCGAGGGGGAATTGGAAGATGAGCGCTCAAGAACAAATGTCAATGTTTCCGCGGATAGATGAGAGAGCAGTACGGCAGGTTGTAGCAAAAGAATTAAAAGCATATAAAGCCCTTCGTGTTGCCGAACAAAATAGAAAAGAGCAGCAAGAGAAAGGGATCGAACAACTTTTTCCTCGATTGCAGGCGTCAGATACTAAAAACATATTAAAGGCACGACAGATAGAACGTGCTCTGCAATATTCATTGGATGAGGTTGAGCGTCAGATCATTGAAGAAAAGTATCTTAGCACATCCAGAGTAAAGGACATCAACATATACTTGGATTTAGGTATGACGAAGGATCAATACTACCCAAAAAAGAAAGATGCAATTTTGCAGATTGCAACGGCACTCGGAATTATCTGAGTGCTCTTTTTTATGCCAAAAAGCCCGATAAAAACCCGATAAAAAGTAGGACAAAATCAGGGATAAAAGCTAGGACGTTTTTCGAACGTTTGATCGGTAATCTTGAGTCAAGGGCAAGCAATATAAACCCTTGGGAGATACCGTCTATCCCTTATCAACGGCGTACCTGAGCGAATCTATGGATAATGACGAATGTTGCCTTACAAGAGGGGGACATTTAGAGTCTGAACGCGCTAGTCTTGCGATGATCGTAGCAGGGAACATGCAATTGTTTTTTGTTGTATGCATTGCTGCGGTTTTCAAGTTTAGGAACCCCTCGCGGAGCTTTAGAAAATCGCCATTACTCTGTTGGGATATACCGGACAGGGGATACATGCGAGACCTACGGCTTCGGCCCCTCGCCCCTTGTCCAGTACCTCTCATTTTTTGAAGTAAAAGTTAGATTATTGAAAGAAGTGAAATTCTAGTTATATGAATTTTTCCCAAAAATAGGTTGAAATTAATTCAAAAATATAGTAATTTTCATTATATTGTGGACAGTACATATTAATATTTGTTGTAAGAGGACTTGCTGTGTATAAAAAAAGCATGAAAAAATTTTTTGTACTAGGGGTTGCAGCAGTTTCTTTGTCAATTTTGGCAACTGTAGGTAGTCCATCACACGCTGCTTCAACAACTGTAACTTTAGGAGTAAAAAAGTCACGCAAGCAGCAGAGTTATGGTGCTGGTCAGCTTCATCAGTATCTGTATTAAGTTATTTTGGTATTAAAGTTACTCAATCTGATTTTGTTGAATATGTAAAAGGTGAGGTTACGAATAAATCGGGAAATATTAGTGAAGTCATGGATGGACTCGATCATGATGGGCTTCAGAGTTATCGAGAGAATAACTCATTAACATTTAAGGAAACAGTAAGGGAAATAAAACGATATACCTGTATTAGCACGCATTAAATGGAAAAGGGCGAATACAGATATTGGTCATATGGTTGTTATTGATGGATACACAAACAGCTCGACTAGATATCTAAGGTATATGGATCCTGATAAAGGTGAATATTCTATTATGACTTATGACAGATTTGTAGATAGCTCGGGTCAAGAGTGGACCCATACCATATATGGATTCGAGGAAAACTAATCGAGGAGGTAAAACCATGAAGAGGATTACATTTGCGGTTTTGGGAATAGCAACTCTTGCTGTAATGTTTTCGTTTTCTGCTGTCGGGGCAATTAATGAAGGGAAAAGGGATGCCTTTAATGCATATAAAAAATTCGAGTCAGCAGGCAATAATAAAACTAAAACACTACAAAAAAATAATGTGAACGAAACTTTGTCTGATTACTCAATCGACAGTGCTCATTTACCTGATTCAGAAGCAATAAAATCTTTTAAAGGTTCTAGTATTACTGATTTACTAGTACCTTCAGATGAAAAACTGTGGTTTATTATGGAGGGAGATAATGCTAAAGGCATAGTTATAGCAACGGATACTGAGCCAATTCAAGCAGGTCTCGAAAAAACAGGGCCGGAATTGTATGAAATGTACAAGGATATCATTCAAGAGTATGGTAAAGATGTTCAAGTGAAATATTCGGACTACGCAGGTGGTTATATTTTTGTAGCGGTTGATTCAAATGGAAATGAAGGTATATGGCTCGAAGAACGAGCAGCGAAGCTACTTGATCTTAGTCCTGGAACTAAGTACAGTTCTGAACAAGTTCTTGAAAGTATCAACGATGGGTTAAACTCTAGCGACGAGGATGTCTCTGACGATGACTTGCTAGGGGGAGGAAATTAAGAAAGAAAAGGGACAGCGATATGCTGTCCTTTTTTATCATTGAAATCTAAATAAAGAAAGTAACAATTTCAAATTAGATTATACATTTCCGCACATCAATTGAAGCAATGGTGATGATCATGTAATGCGCCAGTTTGTTGACTCAGATACCGGAGAAATATTCTATACGAGGAAGTGCTGCGCCGGTCGGATGAGATAGTAAAAGTATTTCGTCCAGTCGGCCGCAGCTCAAAATTCGTAAAGATCAAAGCCAGCCAGAAGGCAAAGAGACGGCTACGAAAGCTGTTACTCGCTGAGGCTGGTTTTTTGTTGAAGATCGCTCCGTATGCATCCGAGGGAACAAACCTCCTGTAGGGCGATGGAGACATCATTTCTGGAAGTAAACTAGGATTAAAATACGCAGTCAGAACAGAAATTGTCAGAGAATTAAACGATGCTAACAGTAGTCTTTACTTCAATTACGACTCAATGTATTTCCATACTTGTGGAAGTGGCTATGCGGGTAGATTAAATCATGTCTTTGATAAAATGGGTAAACAGATCGCTTCCCTAAACTCAGGAAGTACCTTACCTATTTTCTTGCCCGATGGACGTTTCGCAGGTCTCAGCCTTGACAGTATAACCCTCTCTTTTTACTCTGCCACTGGGAGTAAATTGTGGGACTATAAATACAGTGATTGGAAAATCACTAAAGTCGAATACAACGACAGTTTTTTCTATGTCAGCTATGGTAGCAGTACGCGAAAGAAAGTGGGATTGAATGGGATCTCTGTTGGAGACGAGTACGTGCCTGCATATACCTTTTACAGACCAAGCACTGAACCCTATGATTACAAAATTGAGTCATCAGGGAAAATAACGCGTTATACAAAAGCGGGGGTTGTTGTAGATTCCCGACAGGTAGGAGTAATTAAACCTATTTTTTACAAGGATTGCATACTCACTGTGTCCAGGGATGTTTATGGTTCTACTACGCTAGTTGGGTATAACAACGCGTTTGAAAAAGTGTATGAAATATCTCGGTGGGGTACTTTTTTTAGGAGTGGTAAACGGAAAGCTTATCATTTATGAGCACACTCGGAACAGTTCATTTTATGACGACCTAGCGTACTACGATTGTCGTACAGGTTTGCTCCTTTCAACAGAGAAAGGAACCTCGGATTACCGGCTATCCTGTTATGGCTACTTCATTTGTGTTCCCACAGTGGTTTCATTTAGCGCCGCACGGAGACCAAGAGCTAACTTTTCGGGGCTATCCACTGCCCAGAAATGCAAGAAGAATAATCGAGGAGATTCATCCAACATGTGATTATGTATAGCTGTTACGGTAATCCCGTTCTTTGTTAATTCACGAATAACTGGATTCACTTCGTTTGAAAACAGAACGAAGTCGCCAGTTGTTGCTGCTTTGTCACCAATAACTTGAAAGTTAATGGGCATTGCGATACCCATAGCAGGCGGAATACCTACACCTTTTACCGTAATTTCTTCTGGTCTTGGTATAGAGAATTGAAACACCTTTCCTTTTTGATGTCCTTTCCACCCTATAATATTTTCAAGCTTAGACCAGTTAAAAGTAGATGAAGATTTCTCAGGTGTTGTAGAGGTTAATGGAGTGCTTGTTAGGGCAAGAACATCCTTCATCTTTTCGGCCAGAGTAACTGGATCACCATGACCAGCAACATGCAAATACATGATCTTTGGATTTTCTTCTATGATGTGGTTGTGCAAAGCAGTCACTTCAATTCCTTGCTCCATTAACTTGTTCTCGACAGGTTTTACTTCTTTTTCAAGGAGAACAAGATCGCCCATCATCATCGAATGGTTTCCCACTTGTTTGAATGCTAAATAAGATGTTAAAGCAAGGTTCGGATCGATTTGAACATCCTCTACTTTTACATGCAAATCGGAACGTGGAAATGTGACTTTAAAAACATCTTTTTGAACGGTTCCCTTGTTAAACACTTTTTTGACAGACTCCCAATTAGGACCTTGATCTTGAGATATTTCCGAGAGCTTTTTTGTGACATCATCGCTTTTAATGACGCTTTTTTGATCAATTCTATTGGTTACTTTCATGATTCCAACGAATGCAACCAATACTACCATAAGGATCGACACCAGCAACAACGACTTCTTCATTTCTGCCTCCTATATCGTACTTCATCCCTTTCTTTCCCATAGATGTTTCTATTTATTCAAGGAGATCTGCCAGCTACCAACGAAACGTGATGTGAAGCACTTTGTTGACGGTACTCCAGCAATAGAAATGCCCTCCTTCGGTTTAAGCCGGGGAGGGCATTTTTTAGTGCGCCACGCATGGCGACTAACTAGGTGGTGAAAGTCCACTGTGGGGGTTTGTAGTTACCAACCACTAGCCAAGAGCAAGGGTGTCCATCGTGAGGTGGAATCTGAAGGAAGCTGGAGGCAAAATTCCGACCCGAGGAACACGAACATCATCAGGCACAAGGCATGGGATGAGCTTGCTAAACAAAGCGAAGTCCAATCAACTACACGGACATGTCAATGTAAATGATGCGGGTACATGGAAGGAAAGTGAGTCGTCTTACCGTGGGAGGTCTCATGGACGTGGGGAGATGAAATTCGAATCACGGTTGAAACAAGATTTACCATGAGAAGTCAGCAGACGCCATAGTACCTCGAGCAGTTGACGGCTTGAGGGAAGGGCTGAACTTTAGGAGGTGATCGTCAATGAAAGTTACCGAAACAGGAGCAAAGGGCAGCCA
>NZ_CANMZW010000002.1 GCF_947502445.1 uncultured Brevibacillus sp. | reverse complement strand
AAATGGTTGAAGAAGATGAAAAACAATGAAACAGCGAGAATAAGGGAGCCTGACTCAATAATTCAGGGGTTAAACCGCTATGAATACTATAAAATTGAATATAGATATCAAGTATTTGATGAAGTAAAAAGAATGGGCAACTCTACATTGAATACTGTAAAGTCACCCATTCTGACTAGTTAAGTTAACCGCGTTTTGCTGGCGGTACCCCATCTTGATCTTTACAGATCACGCCAGCTTCGCGCAATTTAATTAGTAACGCGTCGTCTTTGTCATAATCAAGACCAATCTCCTCTGGGAGATGAGCTAGTTCCCAATGAATCGTTTTTTTCAACCCATCCTTAAAGGAGCAAACTTCTCGGTAGCCTAATTCTTCCCGAATTCGCTTAGATTCGACGATGATATTTTGTTCTGTGCGTAGGGGGATACCAAGCTCATCTGGAAGGTGACCGGTAGGAACTTGAATGATTTCACCTTGCCAATTCAGCTCGTCACCAATAGCCTGAATGAAATCTTGCATCGTTCTCGTCTGAAGCTCGGCTATGTTGTAGATGCGTCCAGCTGCACGCTCATTTGTTATCGCTAATGCAAGGCCATAAGCGACATCCTCTACATATCCGTGGGACCAGAGCCAATTTGAATAACCTTCATCCAGCAAAATAACTGGTCTACCGTCAAGCAGTGGCTTCAATTTGAAATAATGAAATAGTCTATGCTGTGGATCATTTGGTCCGTAAACCGCAGGTAGGCGTACAACAGTGGCTGTTAGGTAAGGGTCGTTCATGACCATCTCTTCTAAAGGAATTTTGTCATAACGATTACACCAATCATTAGGATCCTTGGTGGGATCTTGGTAAGGGTAACGATTGTTTCTAACAGCAGAATCTTCCGAGATCGGCAATGGCTCTAACGGACCTTTGTCAGCCTGCCGTACTACACCATAAACACGATAAACATCCTGACTACTGATCATTACCAGCCGATTTGTTATGCCACGGAATGTATGCAATACGGGCACGATGTCTGTTTCTGTGTAAGCAATCATATCCACTACAACATCTGGAGACAGGGTTTGAAAAGCCTCCCTGTGTTGCTCTAAGTGCATTTTGTCCCCATATATGTGCTTTACGGAGCAAGGAAAGACGATTTCAGTCTTGCCACGATGGAACAAGGTAATGTCATGGTAGCCCATCGAATGAAGATGGCGTACCACATAAGGTCCGATAAAATTAGTTCCTCCAAGGATAAGAATTTTCATTCAAAACACCTCAACCTTCTATTTTTTTCCACATTTATTATAACATGTGGATGTGGCTATCCAACGGGAGTATGGCAGAAAAAACGTATATCGGATTATTTGCCTTATTTTTTGGCAGGCGAGGTGCAGACCATCATCGCTGCCATTTATATCGAATGCAAGTTTTTGCCGGAGATGGGACTGCGAAAGGCGCTCCAGCAAATCAGCGCACTGCACGCAAAAGCGGAAGATGCGCCGGACAAAATCATGGTATGTAAAAGCGTGGACGATATCGAAACTGCTAAGAAGGCAGGGAAAATCGGTTTTGTCCTCTCGTTGGAGGGAACCGGCCCGTTATACAACGACCTCAGCTTGCTCCAAATTTTGTATGAACGGGGCGTGCGACATATTCGAATCTACTTCTAATGGGGCACCAATGCTCACGGAAGATCAAGTGGTGAGGGTAACTGTGGAGCGGGACATCTTGCTGCGACTCTCCAAAGATATCGATATGCAGCTCGAAGATCAATTTGCGACTAGCGTTACCCCTATTATTAAGCAGTTTAATCAGCTCGATGAGATCAACATGAAACTAAAGGATCTGAACAAAGAGCGGGCGGCGGAACAAGGCTATAAAAAGTAACGCAAGCCGTACAGATTTCGCCAGTATCATCTAACGTAGTTGCTGCATCAAGTAAAGAGCTATTGCCCTTAAGACCAAAGGGGGCTAGCCTAGAAGGGTACGATAACACAAAAAACACACCACAACAAAGCTGCCGCGATGATCGGCAGCTTTGTTACGCTAACGAGCAGGTTTGTTTAATTTGGCTTGCTGCATAATAGTTGAAATAACTGTATGAAATCTAGTTTTTTTCTGGATGTACATTCCTTTTTTTCCATGAGGATTGATATGTTGTTTATTAAAAAGTGGGTTAGGGAGAAAAACAATTGTTTAGAGAAGCCTCTTATAAGGCTATGCTCGATAACTATGCACATCTAAAAAAGACCTCAAAACAGATCCTCGATGATATTATACAATACATCCAAATAAGAAACAGGAGTGATATTTCGCCTTAAACAGGTGTCCGCGGGTGAATGAAAACAAGCCCGGTGACAAAGGAGGGGGGTGTCACGGGCTTTGTGTTTGGGCAGCTGGCATAGCAGTGGTGGATGCAATGTCCTGAGGGTAGTAGTTTGATTTATATTCTTCAAAACTTTTATAGGCGTCTTTGATCGCCGCAATAATCGCTCTTTTTCCCGTACCAAAGTACCGGCGTTCGATCAATGAAACGGGTTCATCTATACCGTGTTTAAGAATGTTGTGACCAATCAGCATGGAGCAGATAAAGTCATTTCCTGATTTTCTAACGAGGGTCGACTCGGCATCAACGATTTCTCCTGTCAAGAAGTCAACCATCAGTCCAATACCAAGTACGCCATAAACTTCTTTGGCTGTCATGCCCTCTGGCAATCGGGCATATCCTGCACACGCAATGATGGAACTATTCTTGTAATCCATGCATTATCCCCCCTGTTTTTCGCTGAGACTTATCATTAGGATAACCGAGTTAAAAAGGAAAATGCAATAATCAAAACAATAAAAACAATCAAAATTGTATTTACAAAGAATGAAACCTGTATTATTCTTATACTAAATTAATATCAACTGCACTGTCGTCCATGTAAGGCAGCACCTTGCAAAAACCGATGACAGATTCACAGCTTTTTAAAAAAGAGCGGAATCTGTTGTCGGTTTTTTTATTTTCTAAAAAACAGGAGGTATTTTTCATGGAAGTAAAAAAGCGACTGGAACACTTGAGAAATGTGATGGAGGAGAAACAACTTACAGCCATTCTGATTACCGACCCATACAATCAGCATTACATTAGTGGCTTTAAGGCGGTGATTTATTCCCGTCCCATCTATTATCTCATTACTCGCCAAGAAACAGCGTTGGTTGTGCCAGGTCTAGAGGAAGAGCACGCTCGTGCCAAATCGGTGGTAGATCGCATCTGTGTGTACTACGAGCACCCGGAAAAAGCAGGTGAAGGGATAGATCCTATTCGTACGCTTCTCCAATACCTTCAATCACTCGGAATGAGCGGAAAAATAGGTGTTGAGTTTCCGTCTATGTCGCTAACACTTGGGGGGGCATTAAAACAAGCCGACTGGGAACTGATCGATATCTCAGAGGCGATTATGGGTCAACGTGCAGTAAAAAATGAAAGGGAATTAAAAACCATTCGAGAAGCAGGGCATTTAGCCAGTTTGGCGCTGCGAGCATCCTTGGAGGCGGCGCGCGTGGGGATTACGGAGCTGGAGATCGACCATATTGGAAACATAGCTGTACTGGAAGAAGTCTCAAAAACAGATCCCGACGCGGTGGTCACGCTTGATGTTATAAGTCCCTCTGGCATTGAAAGGTCGCTCCTCCCACATGTATTCTCTACTACCAAAAAAGTAGAAAAGGGCGACATCATCATTCACAGCAGACAGCTCTCGTTGAATGGATACAAAGCAGAGTCAGAAAGAACCTTCTTTGTAGGAGAGCCTACCGAACGGCAGAAAGCAGCGTTTGAAGTAATGGTTTCTGCACAGCAAGCCGCGTTGGATTCGATTAAGGCAGGGATTCCGATGAAAGAAGTGGATAAGGCAGCCCGTTCTGTGATCCAGAAGGCGGGGTACGGAGAATATGCCATTCATCGCAGCGGTCACAGCATTGGGTTGGCGGTACATGAACCGCCGTATCTACGGTTTGATGAGAATGCCCCTTTGTTAGAAGGAATGGTATTTACGATTGAACCCGGCTTTTACGTACCGGGGATCGGTGGCTTCCGCCATTCGGACACAATCATCGTGACAAGATCAGGTTATGAGATGGTAACGAATTATCCGTCCTTATTACATGATCTAATCTTGTAAACATCTCTTCAACCGGGAAAGGGGAGAACATCGTGAGATTAAAAGACAAGGTGGTTTTTATCACTGGAGCGGGTTCAGGTATAGGCAAGAGTATCGCAGTTTTGTTCGCCCGTGAAGGCGCCAAAGTTATCGTAAATGACATTTCTAACCACCTAGGAATGGAAACGGTAGATGAAATTCAACGGTACGGTGGACAGGCTATATTTATCCAGGCTGATGTCACCGATGCTGTTCAAGTCGAAAACGCTGTCCGTCAGGTAATTAACCATGATGAACGTATCGACGTATTGGTGAACAATGCCGGCATATTGGCGGTGGGAGAACTTCACGAAACGAGTGAAGAAATGTGGGATCGTGTAGTTTCTGTGAATCTCAAGGGAGTTTTTTTAGCAAGCAAGTATGTAGTACCACACATGATCGCTCGTAAGCAGGGATGCATCATCAACATGTCGTCGATCATCGCGGAGATGGGGCTGAGCAACCGGGCAGCCTACTCCGCGACCAAAGGAGCGGTGCTGGCTTTGACTAAGTCCATGCAGGTGGATTATGCCCCGTTCAACATTCGGGTAAATGTACTTTTGCCAGGAATCACACTAACGCCTGCGGCTGAAGCTCATTTCCATTCAATCTTTGCTGACTTGGATGAAGCTTTTGACAGCTTCAGGCAGCTTCAGCAGAGTACCGAATGGGGGCGAGCAGAGGATATAGCATTAGCGGCCTTGTTCCTTGCTTCGGACGAATCCAGATTCATGATGGGGGCACCGCTTTACATTGATGGAGGGCTCGCTTTTGGGAAAACAATGGCATAAGCCAAATACTTGATGCAAGAAGAAAGGTGGTTTCTATGCGAGTAGCGACTGATATCGGAGGTACTTTTACAGATCTGGTCTATCTGGACCAAAACGGAAAAATTGGCCATGCCAAAAGCGATACGACTCCTCCACATTTTGAAAAAGGCGTTTTAGGTGTTTTGGAAAAGAGTGGGGTATCTTACGAAGAAGTTGACAGCTTTATTCATGGTTCGACGGTGATCATCAACGCGCTCACAGAACGAAAGGGAGTAAAGACCGGCTTGATTACGACAAAAGGATTTCGGGATGTCCTAGAAATCGCCAGAGGTAACCGACCCGATCTTTTTAACATCCGCTATCAGAAGCCTGTCCCGTTTGTCCCGCGTTACTTGCGGCTGGAGGTAGACGAACGTATCAATTACAAAGGAAAAGTCATAAGCGCGCTTTCATCTGAAAACGTGAAGGCGGCTGTGGAGCAGCTGAGAAAGGAAGGAGTCGAAGCGATTGCTGTCTCGTTCCTGCATGCATACACGAATCCTGAACACGAGAAGGCGGCAGTTGCCATCATCCGGGAAATATGGCCTGAAGTAGCGGTTACCGCCTCGCACGAAGTGACGAAAGAATGGAGAGAGTATGAAAGGACGAGCACAACGGTTCTAAACTCGTACGTGAAACCAATTGCTGCAACCTATATCGACAAACTGGATAAGCAGCTAAACGGGACTGGCATGCGAGCCAACCAGTACATCATGCAGTCTAACTCCGGTACTACCACATTTGCACAGGCAAAGGATACACCCATTCATATGGTTGAATCAGGTCCTGTGGCAGGTATCTTTGGCGCCGCAATTTTGGGGAAAATGCTGGGAGAAGAAAACATCATCGCTTTTGATATCGGTGGTACAACCGCAAAATGTTCCCTGGTCGAAAGCGGCGAGGTGAAAGTGACCACGGACTACAAGATCGAGCACGATGAACGTAATGCCGGATATCCGATCAAGGTTCCAGTGGTGGACATCGTGGAAATTGGCAACGGCGGTGGATCGATCGCCTGGATAGATGAAGCAGGTTCGATGAAAGTAGGTCCCCAATCGGCCGGAGCCATGCCTGGTCCAGTAGCGTATGGACGGGGTGGGGTGAATCCAACGACAACGGACGCAAATTTGGTGACTGGGCGACTATCGCCGAAGAATTTTCAAAATGACGTCGATATGATGGCAGTAAGGTCAGCCATTCAGGAAAAAATATCCAGTCGTTTAGATGTTTCCGTTGAGGAAGCGTCGCTAGGAATCATTCGAATTGCCAATTCTAATATGTTAAATGCACTTAAATTGGTTTCTGTTCGGAAAGGGTACGATCCCCGTGAATTTTCCTTGGTTGCATTCGGAGGAGGCGGGCCCATGCATGCCTTGGCTTTGGCGAGGGAATTGGGCGTGAAAAAGGTGATCATCCCTGTTGCATCGTCTGTCTTTTCTGCGTGGGGGATGTTGATGACCGACCTGCGTCACGATTATATTCAAACATTTATACGCAGCATGAATGAGTTGCATCTGCACGATTGGAACAACCAATGGACCAGTATGGAGGAAGAAGCAAGGGGACAGTACGAACAGGTGGGAATCGAAGCCGATAAGGTGGTATTTGCCCGGTTTGTCGATATGCGCTATGTGGGCCAGGAACACACAGTAAAAGTTCCCGTCCCGAGCGGTGTGCTAGACCAAAATCAAGCAGAGGAAGTCATTCGTCGTTTTCACTTCCTACATGAACAGCATTACAGCTACCAATTGGCAAATGCTCAGACGGAAATCGTTAATCTTCACCTTACGGCATTGGGTGCTGTACAAAAGCCGGAAATCGCCAAGTTAACTCGAACTGGGAACGATACACAAAAATCCTTGAAGGAAATTCGTCCTGTCTTGTATGAGGGATTCGGTTGGCTCGATACAAATGTATACGACCGTGAAGAGCTGAGTGCGGGCAGTGTTATCCAAGGGCCAGCGATTGTAGAAGAGAGTTCATCATCCACCGTCATGTACCCTGGCCAGACTCTGACTGTGGACGAATATGGAAATCTGATCATTAATACGGAGGTGTAAGCTGCATGTTTGATATGAAGACAAATGCGGATCGTTTTACGGTAGAAATCGTCAAAGATTCGTTGGTAGCGATTGGTGAAGAAATGTTTCACACCTTGTCCCGGACATCGATGAGTCCCATTATCTATGAAGTACGTGACTTTGCCTGCGGACTGACCGATGCGAAAGGACAAATCCTTACGCAAGGAAACGGATTAACTGGGTTTATTGGCATGCTGAGCTATATGGTGAAAGGGGTGTTGGAAAAGTTCGGAGAAGAGGGGCTGAGGCCGGGCGACATCATCATTGTCAACGATCCCTACAGTGGCGGCGGTTCGCATTTGTCGGACGTGGGTCTGGTGATGCCGATACACTACGATGGTGAACTGATTGGCTTTTCCTGCAACAAGGCGCATTGGACAGAAGTGGGAGGGAAAGATCCTGGCTCGTGGACGACGGATTCTACCGAGATTTTCCAGGAAGGCCTGCAATTTCCTTGCGTTAAGCTGTTCAATGAGGGACGGGTAAACGAAGCGCTAGTCGATATGATCCGATTCAACGTACGTTTCCCCGACCTCTCCATTGGTGACATGTGGTCCCAGGTGGCTGCCTTGCGAACTGGGGAAAAGCGATTCTGTGAGCTTTGCGACAAATACGGGAAACAGGTAGTGATGGGTTCCGTTGAGCACCTTTTGAAACACGGTGAGCAGCTCTCTCGCAAGGCGATCGAAAAACTTCCCAAGGGTATCTTTGAAGCTCACGGCTTTATCGATAATGATGGAATGGGGACAGGACCTATTCACGTTCAAGTGAAAGTCACGATTACAGATGAGGAGTTTATCTGTGATTTTCGGGGAAGCCACCCTCAAGTGAAGGGACCGATTAACTGCTCATATACGAGCTTGGTTTCGGCAGTGCGAACGGTATTTTTGGCTGTAACCAATCCTTCGCAGGACGTCAACGATGGTGTATTCAGTCCGTTGAAAGTAATTACAGACAACCGTTCTATCTTTTCTGCCGAACGTCCGGCTGCCGTCTCAACCTATTTCGAAACGCAAATGTTTGGAGCTGATTTAGTGTGGAAAGCATTGGCCCCGGTTGTTCCTCACCGATTGACTGCAGGAAATCTGGTTTCTGCCTGCTGTGTCATTTTGTCGGGCACTCATCACGATACCAACGAGCCATTTCTGATTGTGGAACCATCAGCAGGTGGCTGGGGGGCAGGCGAAGGGCTGGATGGTGTGCCGGGACAGTTCTGCATCGGTGATGGCGAGACATATAATGTGCCCGTAGAAATCGCCGAGACAAGGTACGGCGTGATGGTGGAAGAATACAGTCTTCGTGCCGACGGAGCCGGAGCGGGTGAATTCCGGGGTGGTTCCGGTGTAGTAAGAGCGTATCGAGCAATGAGTGATGGGCAGATGCTAACGGCTTCTTTCGAGCGGCACAACTTCCTGCCTTGGGGCTATAGCGGTGGTAGGGACGGTTCACGGAATGAATTTATCATTGAAAAGGCAAACGGAGAAGTTGCCGGGCCATTTGGCAAGTATGCACGTTTTCCGTTAAATAAAGGGGATGTTGTCCGGTTGATTACGGCTACAGGTGGAGGATATGGAGATCCACTTGATCGTCCTTGGGACAAAGTAGTACAGGATGTAAAAAATGGCTATATCAGCCTCAAGCAGGCAGCAGAGATTTATGGGGTTATTTTGGACCCGGTAACATTTGATGTGAAAGAAACGGTACCACAGAGGCAGAAATAATCAACGAAAACAAGATAAAGGGGGTTATCAAATTGAGTGTGCAAACGAGTTGCACCATGGAAAACCCGGAGAATGACAGACTGCTAGAAGTGGGGAAAACTTACGAAGCCATGCCATTCACGTTTCAGCATTGGAAAGCGGGATTTGCTATTTTCTTTGCATATGTAATCGAAGCGTGGGAATTGATGATCATGATCTTTATTATCGGCGGGATCGCGAATGATTTTGGACTGGATCAGATTCAGACTGGGACGCTCATGGGGTCCATCTATTTAGGCATGATCCCAGGTTGCTTGTTGTGGGGGAAGCTCATCGATAAAATCGGACGAAAGACATCAGTTGTGATCAGCTTTATCCTGTATGGCATCATTTCGATGATAAGTGCTTTTTCAGTCAATTACGATATGCTGTTCTGGACACGATTTTTGGCAGGTGCTGCATTTTCAGGTGCGACGGTAGCTACCTTTCTGTACTTTGAAGAATTGCTCCCTGTCAAATCGCGTGGAAGGGCAGCGGTATATCTTGCTGCCGGGTGGCCAATTGGCACCTTGATTGCTGTTGGTATCGCGTATTTTTTCAGCGACCTTGGCTGGCATTGGGTTCTAGGGATCAGTTCACTGGGGGGCCTGTGGTTTCTGGTTATTAAAAAGTGGGCACCCGAATCGCCCTACTGGTTAGTTGGAAAACAGCGGTCAGATGAAGCGAAAGCAGTCCTCATGCAGCTCTCAGAGAACAAATTGGAGGGCTTGCTATCCGAAAGGGAATTGTATGTGAGGCAAATTAAACAAGGATCATTTTTACAAATTTTTAAAGGGAAGCTGGCGGCAGTGACGATGTTGCAAACACTGGTTAATTTTTGCTTCTCGTGGGGATACTGGGCCTTGATCCTTTGGATGCCATATATGCTTGCTGAAAGCAAAGGTTTTACGTTCGTATCAAGCCTTGGTTTCGTGGTCGTTGCTGCGGTAGCCCAGTTCCCTGGTTTTCTGGCCTCCTCTTGGCTGACAGAAAGATACGGTCGAAAAAAAGTCATGTTTACCTTCGTCACCCTGGCGGCAATCGGCGGATTCGGATTTGCCTCATCGGATACGCTGTCTGAATTGTTGATCTATTTGATTGTTTTATCTTTCTTTAATCTAGGTGCTTGGGGCGTATGGGATGTCTGGATGGGCGAGTTGTACCCGACAGCGATTCGGGGAGCAGGCTATGGATTCGGAATGACGGCCGCTCGGGTAGCTAACTGGATGGCCCCTTCTGTGATCGGCGCTTTTCTCGCAGCAAATCAGAGTTTTCTGATAACAAATGCGTTTATAGCCAGTTTCCTTGTGATCACAGCAATTGCAGTGTTATTCCTGAAAGAAACCGAGGGAGAAATTCTTCATTAAAAGCACGGCATCCGGAAATCTCGCTAGCAGGGAGGGGATATGTTTGAGCCGTATAATAACGTATCATAAGGGGTCTGTCATTGTACTATTATTTTTAGGCTGGTTTATTTCTTCAATCGACCGTATGTTCATCAACATCGCCATAGTACCGATTGGAAAAGAATTGAATTTAGACCCAGCATCCTTGGGAATTGTGCTAAGTATTTTCTATTTTGGGTATACACTGATGCAAATACCTGGTGGCTGGTTGGCTGACCGCTACGGATCGAAAATGGCGATCATTGTATCCATCCTCGTGTTTTCGTTGTTCGCGGGTCTGTCCGGTATAGCTTGGTCGCTAACCTCGTTGCTTGTGATCCGGTTTATATTTGGATTGGGAGAAGGGGCATTTCCGGGAGCGGCAACCAAGCTGATGAGTGAAAATACGCCCCCTGATAAGAGGTCTCGCACGCAGTCTGTGTTGCTGGTGGCGATTACACTGGGCGGGTTTGTGGCCAGTTTTGGAGGAGCCTTCTTCACCACCCAGATTGGCTGGAGAAACGCGTATGTATACCTTAGCATTTTAGGGGTGGTAATAGCGCTTTTGTACTTCGTATTTCTACGCTCAAACCAGGTTGGGTCCAGGGACAGCCAGCAACAAGAAGAGAAAGTATCGTTTTCTTTCCTTATGCGTTCTCCTTCTATGTGGAAGATCATTGTGGCCCTGTTCGGGATGTATACGGCTATGTGGGGATTGAACAGCTGGGTGCCTTCTTACCTGGTCAATGTCCGTAATATAAATGTGCTGGACGCGGGGATCTACACTTCCTTTCCACAGATAGCAGGGATGATCGGATTTTTGGCGGGAGGCTGGCTGGTGGACAAGGTGTTAGTAAACCGAGAGAGAGTTATGATCATCTGGGGGAATTTGATCGCAGCTATTTGTATCTATGCGATGTTCACCGTCGAGTCCTTGGCAATGACGGTTACCTTTCAGATCTTGGCAGCCTTTTTCTTTCAGCTTGTCTACATGGGGATTTTGGCAGTGCCGTTAAAACTGTTGTCCTCCAAGATCATGGGTAGCGCCTTTGGCATGATGAACACAGGAGCAAATCTCGCTTCTTTTATTACTCCGGCTGTAATGGGCGCACTCATACAACAATTTGACGGTTCTTATGAAGTCGCTTTCTACTATTTGATCTCCGGGAATCTGTTGTCTCTGGTTATGGGACTCCTTCTCGGGAACGCACGTAAAGAGCTGGTGCCGACAAAGGCGGAAATCAAATCTTTGTAAGCAAAAGGGCACCCATTAGTAAATTCAAACCACAAATTCAGGGGGTAGCAAGAAGAGTACGAATAGAATCAAGGCTATGCGTGAAATCATAAAGGAACAAGGATTGTCTGCGAACGTTCTTGCTTCCCCCAACAATCAGCATGAAGTAAGTGGCTACACATATTGTTGAGCAGGCTACCGTAGCCTGCTCATTTTTTTGGTTCATACGTTGGAGTTGTAATGATCCATGCTAGTTCAAAGAAAATACGATTTAAGGAATCCGGAAAGTTCAGCATGTTCGGAAAGTGGATTTTCTGGACAGTTCTTTGAATTAGGCCTTGTAATAGTAGTACTATCATTATATATTTTCTAAATAGAAATTATTTCTGAGGTGAAACTTATGAATTCGATAGATGATGTACTGATAAATTTACAATGTGAGTTGGTAGCGGAAAGAAATAGAGTAAATCCGAAAGAAATCAGTTGGCTTCAATATGATATTTTACATCTATTATCTCAACAAAAATGGCAGCTTCCCTCTGAAATGAGTACCTGTTTAGGAATTAGCCGGACGAAACTATCGAAAGCTTTAAAGGCGCTCAAACTGATGGGCTATATTGCGCAGAAACCGAGTGAAAAAGATGGAAGAGAATTACTAACATTATTAACCGATGATGGCCATGAACTTTTGGATGGTATCGAGAGCGGACATAATCAACTGTCGGCCGTTGCCAAAAAGCTATTTACAGAAGAAGAGCAGACGCAATTTGCAAAACTAGTAAACAAACTATCCGATGCCCTCAGATCAGAAAGGATGAGAGTTCATGAATGATTTCATTTCTATAAAAGGAGCGCGGACGAACAATCTAAAAAATGTATCCATCGATATTCCTAAGCATAAGATCACTGCTATAACCGGTGTCTCAGGATCGGGTAAATCTTCTCTTGCTTTTGACACTTTGGCCGCAGAATCACAACGACTTCTAAACGAAACATATTCTAGTTACATTCAGCAGCTGCTACCTCACTATAATCGGCCAATTGTAGACGAGATTAAAAATTTACCAGTCTCTATAGTGATTGATCAGAGAAAAATTGGCGGGAATGCTCGGTCTACTGTGGGTACAATCACTGATATTTATACTAGTCTCAGGTTATTGTTTTCAAGGATTGCCGAGCCATTTATCGGATATTCAATGGTCTACTCTTTTAATAATCCTCAAGGAATGTGTCCAATATGCAATGGTTTAGGAGAAACAAAACAAATCAAGCTAAAGCGACTAATCGATTTTGATAAATCACTAAATGAAGGGGCGATAAACTTCCCTACCTTTCAACCAGGAGGATGGAGACTTACCAGATATACTGAGACAGGAAATTTTGATAATGATAAAAAGATATCCGACTACACGCAAAAGGAATTAGATCTTCTTTTATATGACACAGGCAGCATACCACATAATCCAACTAGTAAATGGCCAAAAACTTCGACTTATATAGGGGTTATCCCAAGAATAACAAAGAGTTTTGTAGAAAAAGAGGATGCTAAGTATACGTCCGAGTTAGAAAATATCCTGGAAATACAAGTTTGCCCTAAATGCCAAGGAACAAGGGTTAATGAAACTGTAAAATTAGCAAAAATCAAAGGAAAGTCCATTGCTGATTGTGTCACCATGCCTATTTCCGAACTATTGGCATTCATTGGATCAATTGATAACTCAATCATAGAGGTCATCCTAGATGATTTGAGAAAGAAGCTGGAAAGCTTACAGACTGTTGGACTAACTTACTTATCTCTCAATCGTTCAACGAATACGCTCTCTGGTGGTGAATCTCAGCGAATAAAGATGACGAAACACTTAAATAGTGCACTTTCCGATGTATTATATATTTTTGATGAGCCAAGTGTAGGACTACATCCAGAGGACATTTCTGGAATAATAGAGATTATCAAAGGTTTGAAGAATAAAGGAAATACGATTGTCTTAGTAGACCATGATCCAGACATTATCAAAATTGCGGATCATATTATCAATGTAGGTGAAAGTGCAGGGGCTAATGGCGGCAAAATCACATTTGAAGGATCATTTGAAGAATTACTTCAATCTGACACAATTACTGGAAAAGCGCTATCTGAAACTCATTCAATAAATAAGGAAAAGCAAACTTTTAATTCTTATTACACATTAGATAATGTTAGTCTCCATAACGTTACAAATGTATCCGTAAAAATACCCAAGAATGCATTAACAGTTGTAACTGGCGTTGCTGGATCTGGAAAGAGTACGTTGATTCGCTATCTTTTCACAGAAAAATATCCAGATGCTAAAGTTCTTGATCAAAGTCCTATACGTGGAAGTAATCGGTCAAATGTTCTCACCTATCTTCATGTTTTCGATAATATAAGAGACGTGTTTGCAAAACACTCTCACAAAAATAGCTCGCTCTTTAGTTTTAATGGATCAGGAGCCTGTTCAGTATGTAAAGGGAAAGGTTTTATTAACTTAGATTTAGCCTACATAGGAGACATTCAGCAAACTTGCGAAAAGTGTAATGGCAAAAGATATAATGATGAAGCTCTATCAGTTAAATGGCGGGGAATGGATATATACGATGTTCTTCAATTAACCGTTGGCGAAGCAAAAGAGTTATTTAAGGATGATCAATTAAAACAAGTTATTAACGATCTTATTGACGTAAATCTAAGTTACATTAAATTAGGACAAAGTTTAGATACTTTCTCAGGTGGCGAGCTACAACGTTTAAAAATTGCAAAAACAATAAATCAAAATACTAGCACATTATTGATTCTGGATGAACCAAGCACAGGTCTTCACGAAGCTGATATCCATAATCTAATTGCGCTATTTAACAAATTATTAGACAAAGATAGAACCTTGATTGTCTTAGAGCACAACCTATCAATTATTAGCCAAGCACAATGGATCATTGATATGGGTTTAGCCGGTGGATCTTTAGGTGGAAATGTCATTTTTCAAGGGTATCCTGCTGACTTACTAAATGTATCAAAATCATATACAGCAAAACACCTACGTAACTATGTAAAGACTTAATTTAACAATACTCCAAAATTCACTTTTAGGAGGAGAACATATTCATTAACGAATCTATGAAAAAGCCAATTTTTTGCGCTGGTTTCCGTTGCATTGTTGGTGGGAGGCACATCGGCGTCGGTCGTTTATTCGGTTGTCGCGTCGTGATGCCCATTAATGTGAATGTGACGGTATGGATTGTTGCCATAGCAGGGGGTGGAATCTTGTTAGAAATGGTGGGCGTGCAGGCTTTCCCAGGAGTGCTGTTGATTCTGCTACTTGTGGCGCTTATGATAGCAGGGAATGTGAAGAGACACGCCTTTCCCCGAAAACAATGACCGTCTCAAGGATCCTGATTCGTTATCCTTCAAGATTTCACTAGACCAACAACGCCAGTCTAAAAATTAATTATCTTCGAACACTTGCCTGGCATCAGACTTGAGCAAAAGGACATTGTAAGTCTAAGATACGTTGTTTAGAGATGCCATTGACTTATTTCGGTCAGCACGTTTATATTTATAATAATTCTCCTCGAATTAGATGTACAATACTTGAAATGTGACTATTTTACAAACGAAAAATAGCCCTTTAAACTAAAACGCCTTAATTTTATAAGGGGGGTTCTATCGATGGATCACATTGATACAAATATTCTGTACCACCTTCAGCATCAAGCGCGAATATCTATGACAGAGCTTGGGAAGTGCGTCGGTTTGTCACAACCAGCTGTAACGGAAAGAGTAAAGCGGATAGAGGAGAAGGGAATAATCGAACAATATCGTACGATTGTATCTCCCGAAAAAATCGGAAAACATACCGCAGCCTTTATACCGTTTCATACAAGAGACTGTGATGGGTTTATTGATTTTTGCCGTTCCTCCCCCGAAGTGATCGAATGTCATCGTACAAGCGGGGAATACAATTATATGTTGAAAGTCGTTACCGATTCCATTCAATCGTTGGAGAAATTTGTTAAAAATGCGATAAATATGGAGCTTACACGAATATCATTGTGATGTCATCTCCTATTGACCATAAATTTTTCATTTCTGAAGATGAAAGTTCGCTTGCAGGTCAGAAATAGAATGTATATCTGAAAAGAAATCCGGAAATCAAACCGGATTTCTCACATCGAGATTCATTGGGATCTGAATCTACATATATTCATAGAATACTGCTTCAGTGTTTTATAGTTCGAAATCCATGCTTTTTGGCACGCTCTGCGACGAGTAGAGCTAGCCACGCCACCGCCCGTCCTCTCAAAGATTCATGAACCATACGGCGTGCATATCCTGCAGTTATCCCCCATACAACACCGCCAGACACGCCTGCGAAGAAACGGGCAGCTAATGTCAGGATATAGTTGGAAGAGAAGCTGGTGATCGTGTTGAATACAAGAAAAACAAGGAGACACATCATCAGCAGCGGCCGTCTTCGCCACCCGCGTGTAGTCGTGATTAAGGGTATGGCGGCCAAGGTGGAACCAAGGGCATATAAGCTGATGAGCTGGCCAGCAAGAGCTTCCGAAATTCCAAGCCCATCGCTAATCTGGGGTAATAAACCCGCAGGAAGCGTTTCAGTTAAGATACAGATAAACCCCGCCATTGCCAAAGCGATTAATTTGCCCCATGGAAGACGGTCAGAAGAAGCATACTCGCTGCACTCTGTGCGGCTGATGCCATGTTTCGGTTCATATTTAATAGCACCCCTAATCTATCATTTTTAGATCAGTTGATCTATGCCAAGCGAATGTCTGCTTAGCGATTTATAGTTTACAGGATGCTTTCGATATTTTACATATATGATTAAATGAATTTTTACCATTTTTATTTTAATATAAAATATTTTTTAGCTATGTACCTATAATTTAAAATGTACAGCTTTTCGGGTATCACTAGTTCAACAAAATCGAAATACGGATTAATTCCCCCCAAATCTGTTAAGGCTAGGTGTTCTGGAAGAATTGCCCTGATTGATGTTTACATTGCTGGACCGTGTAACATAAAAAAATAATCGTAGCCACATAGAAGCCCTCTATCTTCTTAAAGGAAGAGGGCTAATTTCTCGTTTGGAATAAGTTCAATTTTCAATGGCTGCTGACACTTCTCGAGGGCTTACCTGGAAGTTTGCCAAGCTGGACAATCCCTTCTTTCCCACTCTTTTGCGCTATAAAGTATCCGGGAGGCGGGTTTACTCCGTTTATTTTTTCAACAAGAGGTCGCAAGCTGTCTATCGTGCCCGGAGGGATTACGATCTTTCCGTCTAATGTAATGACCGTTACCGTCTTTTCGTCCATTGGGGATAAAATAATATAGCCGTTTTCGAACGATGGATATATGGTGGTTCTCTTCATAGGGGTAGGCAGGTTTATTATTTGGCCCTGTAGTGTGTATAACGCCACTATGCTGTCGGAATAGTTCGCAAGTTGTGTGCCTCCCGCATAGTTGCTCGCCTCAATGTTGCTACCTTTGTAGCACCCCAAGACATCAAGGCCGGAGTATAACAACGATACAAAACCGCATTGGTCTTTAGATATGATAACTTCTCCCTTGTTGTTCAACACGGTAAAATCTTTGTAAGACTTGCCTTTTATGTTGTACAGTATGATGAAGTTTCCGGAAAGATCAGACGATACAACGTATTCGTACTCATAAGGTAGCACTTTAGCGCCATTCGAAACTCCGCCAATTTTCCCATATTTCATCAACAATGAAATATGGCCCGAATGCAGTATTAAATCGTCAGCGTACGCAATGAACATTCCCTTTTCATCATAAAAAGCCTTGTCTGTACCATGCAATTTCACGAATACATTTTTGTTCTGAATTCCTGCCTTGCCATATGTACCGTGGGCTTCAAAAGAATTAAATTCAATCGGCAACTTCAAAGTACCATTCCTTGCATAAAGTCCCCAAAGATTATTTTTGCGTACGGCAAAATTGCCACTAGCTAGCGAAACAATTTCCGTGTAATTAGGCGGAATGATCGGGTTTAATTTTATATCAAGTACCCCATAGGTAAGTATATTTTTATCCCTCGCAATGAATAAACCATTTCCTGCATACTGAACAGGAATCGCTCCAGCTTTTATGGCGGCAGTATCCATCAGGAGCGTGCCATCTTCTTTAAAGGCGCTTATCTGAAAGTCATTATTGGCATCCTGGTATGAGGCGATAATCATATTTGCATCTTCATCGTACTGAATATTGGAATTGTATTGTATGGGGACGATCAACACTTTTTTGTTTAAATCATACACGCCTTCAAACCCAACCATTTTTTGCCCTGCTTTGTTTTCATATAAGCTAACAAGGGCCATGTTGCCCGTTACCGTTATTCCATCGTATTTGCAAGGTAACATCATAATACCGTTTGATGAATAGACGCCGACTTTATTGTTGTCATCTCTTACGATATACCAGTATGTGTTGTTTTTTTTGTCGTAGGAGATGTGTATTTCTGCGAAAGTGTAAGGGACAATGATTTTTTTATCAAAAGATGTAACTCCGTATTTTCCGTGAATTTCTCCAACAAAAGCATTTGTAGAAACCTCCTTGATGCTTTCATACGAGAAGTCTACGATCTGCGTATAAGAAGGGGTTTGGGCTTGCACAAAGGTAACTGATAACGATAAAACCGCACAGACAAGACTGGAAACAAATTTTTTGTAATGAAACGGCATACCTACACCTCCACGAAATTTATTAATCTTCTAACGCTTTGTTACCATACTTCAAAGAGACCACGAACCATTTCGCAAAAGTACCACGAGGTATTTTCAATCCAGTCCGGTGAACGACCGGACGTTTGATACTGGGATTTCAAGATGGATTTTTGTTATCAAGTCTAAAAGAAAAGGTGTAACTACGAATGTTTTGGATTTTATTACAGAAAAAATGGAGTTAATGGTGTCTCGACAGGGATTATGACATGAACAGATATAAAAAATAAGGTGGATAACTGGTCTCCTCAGGAGATTCCCCATAAATTGAAAACAAAAATTAGATCAAAAATAATCCAGATTCGAAAAAACGCAAAATACTGGATAGATGACTATATTGAAAATGTAGAATTAATTGGTATGTCTCCAGTTGGAATAACATTCATTGATCTACACGAGGGGTATAAAAAGCTTAGTGAAGTGGATGAGGAAGGTGATTTTTTACTTCCAAAAATCTGCGACAGCCTTGAACAGGTTCTGAGAGAATCGATGACCACCTAAAAATGTGTTGATGATTAATAATGACAAAAGATAGCTCAATAAACCAAGCCAGTCTAACACTTTATTTTCGTGTTTTGACTGGCCTTTTTGTTTGGAAGGATTGAATAGTCTGATTCCTATATTACTAAGGCAAAGAGCTTTTCTTATACAGAAAAAGCGTCAAATCAACAACAGCAGTCTACTGCTTTATTTTCTCTGAACAAAAGTTTTATTCTTATTTCTCAATTTTTCTATCTGGGAATGCATCATTAATGTTTTTCCAGATGCCCCTGTTAGCCTCACGGGCATCTGTCTGCCACTTGCGAATATCATCTACATATTTTACATTTGGAGGAAACGTAGCCATTCTTGCTAGGCCCGTGCGCACGAGAGTACCGTTATAGAATTCGCCTTTGTCATCTTTTACATCAAGATAGACATATCGTAACCAGCGCCCATATCGATCATTCGATTCTACATCCCGCTCAAGCCATACTGTTTTCCCTTCTAGGCGTTTAGCTGCATAATCCTTGGCTTCTTCACCTAAATATCCCTTTGGACGGTTAGGAGCTTTGGATTCAGGCGTATCAATTAAAATGAGTCTTATCTTTCTATCTTTTCCATTCACTTTAGCGACAAATGTATCCCCATCCACTACTCGCTGTACTGTTGCTTTTTCCAACTTTCTATCCTGAATATCAACAATGGTTCGAATGTCTTCAATTTTATCATCAGAGCGAAGGAAATTCTGGTATCCAGCAATGCACAAAATAATTACAACTACTGCATAAAAAAGTATTTTTCGTTGATTCATTTGATTTTCTCCATAAACTATGTATGTTCAATTAGTATTGCAGTTTCTTTTGTTCATCTCTTCATTTAACCATTTCAATGATTGTTTTTTCAATAATCTCAATAACCGTAATGTTATCTTTCATGTGGTTATACATCCATCTAGAAATTGAATGAACATCTTCTAATGTAATGCAAATGTAAGTAATCGTTTATTTCAAATAACGATATTACCCGATTCAGATAAGCTAGATGAGTAATGTTTAATTTCCGGACGCTATTGCCTGCGGAACTCGTCGTGAATATCACCTTCTCAGTAATGTATTCCTTTAGAATTAACTATAATAGATTTTATTAGAGTACACAAAGATGATTAAAACGCATTATTGCCTGAAAAGGGGGAAGTTCCATTTTTTCATGTTGTCAGAGCTTATTTCCACATGTTTGCTTCTGCTGACTCGCTCTGAGTCAGTTGTTCGTAAATAAGTATGAAGGTCGGCTGCTCGCGTACGTTTATTTGTCTGAGGGTACTTTTGTAAATGAAAAGCTGGTTCGTGATGGTTATGCCCGCATCATGACGATTCCGCCGAACGTTGCCAAGGCCGAGCTGTTTTTGGAGGCAGAGAGGGAAGCAAGAGAACAGAACCAGGGTGGAGGACGAGAATAAAGCAGACCAAGCTCCAGACGGTAAATTGATCAAAGGCAACATTAACTCCAAGAGAGATAAAATCTATCACGTTCCAGGGTCTGCCAGCTACGAACAGATGAACGCCGAGATGTGGTTCGCTACTGAAGAAGAAGAAGCGCAGGAGGCGGGCTTCCGCGCACCAAAGCGGTAGATTTCCAATGAAATGCAACGAAATCAATAAAAAGCTGGCCCTATCTGTTTCTAACTGATAGGGTTTTTTGTATATTTTGTCGAAGATTTCAACATATTGTCAATAGATGTTGTATAGTAAAAGGTGACTTATGTCCTGTAGCAAACATTGTAAGTAAAGGTGATCGGATATATTGCAGCAATAATATACGTATGTTTCAAATGTAATGTGCAATTAGATGGGGGAGTTACATGTTTACAGAAATCACCGCCGTTGCTTATGCGTTTTCCGCGCTGGAAGAGTCTTCTATTATATCCGTCACAGATCATGAAGGAAAAATTATCTACGTCAATCCCCTTTTTTGTGAGATATCTCAGTATGAGAGTCATGAGCTGATTGGAAATACGCATAACAAAATCGACTCGGGCTTCCATCCCAAGGCATTTTTTAAAGATTTATGGGATACGATCATTCGTGGAAAAGTATGGAAAGGAGAAATGAAAAACCAGGCAAAGGATGGTACGACTTATTGGTTGGATATCACCTTGGTACCATTCCGCAATGACGATGGATTCATCTATCAATACGTGGCAATCGGCACGGACATTACCGAGCGCAAGCAGATGGAGGAGTCGCTTGGTCACACGATGAAGGATCTGCATGACATTAAAAATGCACTGGACGAATCCTCCATCGTGGCGATTACGGATGCGAAGGGCGTTATTACCTATGTTAATGATAAATTTTGTGAGGTTTCCAAATACGACATAAAAGAGCTGGTTGGCAAGACACATCGACTCATTAATTCTGGCTATCATCCCAAAACCTTTTTCAAGGAGATGTGGGATACAATCAGACGAGGGCATGTGTGGAGAGGAGAAGTGAAAAATCGGGCCAAGGACGGCAGCGAATATTGGATGAATACAACGATTGTTCCGTTTTTGGATGATGAAGGCGCGCCATATCAATATGTCTCCATCCGTACCGATATCACCGACCGCATAAAAGCGGAAACCGCATTGGCGGAAGCGATGCAAAATGATTTCCGCAGGACAGTAAAAAATTTGCAAAACTGCGTCTTTAAAATTGTCACGGACAAAAAAGGTACCATTACGTTTACATTATGCGAAGGTAAATTTGCCGAAGAACTCGGGCTGACAACAGAGAAAACGATGAGGAAAACGTCTCATGAGGTTTTTCCTGAGGATGTTGCCGATCAGCTGGAAACGCAATTTCAGATTGCCTTCAACGGGGAGATTGTCAATTTCGAATTGGCCTATTTAGATAAATTTTTATACATTACACTATCTCCTATTGAAGAAAACGATCAAATATTAGAAGTAGTAGGCTCCATGATTGATGTTACTGAAAGAAAAAAAGCTGCTGAAATCATACATTACATGGCTCATTATGATTCGTTGACCAATTTGCCCAATCGTACGCTGTTCAATGAAACCCTGAGATTGGCCTTGCAGCAGGCGAAGCAAAAGAATCAGAAAATCGGAGTTTTGTTCATCGACTTGGATCGATTTAAAAATATAAATGATACGTTGGGTCATTCGATCGGAGATATTTTGCTCAAGGCGGTTGCCCAGCGACTGCTTGGTTGTTTGCGTAAAGGAGATTCCGTTTCTAGGCAAGGCGGAGACGAGTTTGCGATTTTCTTGACAGACGTATCACGTGAGGAAGTTGCAGATATTGCCAAACGCATTATTGATAAGATGGCAGAATCAGTCACGTTGGAACATTTGGAGCTGTACATAACACCTAGCATTGGCATCAGCTTGTACCCCGATGATGGAGAAGATATCGAGGTCTTGCTGAAAAACGCAGATGCGGCTATGTATCTCGCCAAAGAGCAGGGGAAAAACAACTTTCAATTCTTTTCAGAGGAACTTCATCGGTCCATCTCGAAAAAGCTCAAGCTGGAGGGTGAACTGAGAAAAGCGCTGGATGAACGGCAATTTATCTTGTATTACCAACCAAAGATCAACATTAACACAGGTAAAATTATTGGCACGGAGGCATTGATTCGTTGGGAGCATCCAGAACTAGGGTTGATACCACCTATTCAGTTCATCTCGATTGCGGAAGAAACGGGGCTGATTGTCAAGATTGGCGAATGGGTGATGCGGACAGCCTGTCAACAAACCAAAGAGTGGCAGGAAGCCGGTTACAAGGACTTGTCTGTAGCCGTGAATATTTCTTTGCGTCAATTTATGCAAAATAATTTGATTGAAATGATTGAGAGCATCCTGGCAGAAACGGCTTTGGAACCGAAATTTTTGGAGCTGGAGATTACAGAAAGCATGGCGCTGGATGCGACGTATACCATCCGCATGCTGAACAGGCTGAAAGCTCTTGGCATTAGCATCAGCATCGATGATTTTGGGACGGGCTACAGCTCCCTGAGTTATTTGAGCCAGTTTCCAATCGACCGCCTCAAAATAGATCAATCCTTTATGCGCAACCTAAATACGAGCAATCAAGCCATTGTAAAAACGATCATCGATATGGCGCATAATATGAACATCGCAGTCATAGCTGAAGGTGTGGAAACGCAAACGCACGTGGATTTTCTAAAAGGACAAATGTGCAAAGAGGTTCAAGGGTACTTTTACAGCAAGCCATTGCCGTACAAAGAAGCAACAGACCTTTTATATACAAAAGGTTCAAGCCAAAGCTTGTCGTGAAACGTACTTCCAGTGAACGTAAAAAATCTCCCTTGCTACAGGACGATGCAGAAAGCTGCGTTCGTCTATAAGGGAGATTTTTATTTGATTATAAAAGATTGTGCTTCGTATCATTGAGGTTCCAGGCTAGCTTTAATGATTCGACGACCTGATCTGCCGCAGTTTCCGCGTCTATATCGCTGCTGGAAATACTGTAGTGATTCAAGGCATAGGCGGACTTTCTGCTGTTGAAAAGCTCCTCAATCTGAGCCAAAGACTTATTTTGCAAAATCGGACGACTGTCGATAATCAGTGGAATGCGTTCCTTCCAGGATTCCCACGATACATCGATGTAAAAGACGATGCAGTTGGCGAGGCATGCTTTTCTCACTTCCTCCTGCATGTAAGCACCGCCACCGAGGGAAATGATTTTCGAGCGAGTTTCTGAGCAAAGCGATACAATCAGCTCACGTTCCATTTTACGAAAGCTGGCTTCACCAAGCTCTTGAAAAATCGCCGAAACAGGCATTTGATGGATTCGCTCGATTTCCTGGTCAATATCGATGAAATCTCGTGACAACTTCTTGGCGACAAGCTGTCCGACCGTGGTTTTTCCAGCACCCATAAATCCGATAAAAATAATGTTTTTTTCACGAATCGATATTTCTATATTTTCAGTCATTTTTTTACTCTCTTTCCATAGTCTTGATGATTGCTTCTATCTATTATGACGTCTATTATGATGCGAAAAAGAGCCTTGTGTCAATTCCATTTGAGAAAAACCTTATTCCGCTTCACATTGCTAAAGTGGGTAGATCCCGACCCTTCTGGAATCAAGGAGCGGTGGTCTTTTCTGGGGAAAAGCTTGTGCAGGAATCACGCCTAGTAGACGTGTGACATAGTGTAGTGGTGAGTAGTCAGATACCTATATCTGAAGGAGGATGTCTGCTTTGCAATCACAAACAAGGGTCTACTTTCCTTATGTTGGCCCATTCGATCCCTGCCCGCCGAAACGTGTAAAGACGTATCAGGTTCCACCTGAGTTATTCATCACCTTTCAACCGGCAAATCTCCCGCAATATTCGCCAAGTGAAGCGTTGCGTTTAGGTACATTATGGCCTGCGCTGTTCAGTCCTTACAATCCGGCAGCAGATAGGGCAGGTGGGCTAGGATGACACCTGCGAACAACTCTTTCGATCAGCAGCATTATTACGCGTTGCTCGAAGAACTACAGGCGATCGACTTTGTGCTGGTCGAACTCAATCTGTATCTGGACACACACCCTACTGATGCAAATGCTATCGAACAGTTCAACCAGCTAACCCAAAAGCGCTGGAGTCTGGCTAACGAATACGAAGCTTTGTATGGACCGTTGCAAAATTTTGGACGCAGTTATTCCGGATTCCCTTGGCAGTGGAACGAAGAGCCATGGCCATGGCAAGTGTAGAAATGAGGGGTAATCGTAACCATGTGGATTTATGAGAAAAAGCTTCAATACCCAGTGCGTGTAAGCAAATGTGACGTTAGAATGGCGAAGTTTTTAATGGAACAGTATGGAGGAGCAGACGGGGAATTAGCCGCAGCCCTGCGTTACATGAACCAACGTTATACCATTCCAAACAAGGTAATCGGGCTGCTCACCGATATCGCTACAGAAGAATTTGCGCATCTAGAAATGATTGCGACGATGGTTTACAAGCTGACGAAGGATGCGTCAGTAGAACAGCTGGAAGAAGCGGGGCTTGGCGCGCATTATGCGAATCATGACAGGGCACTGTTTTACAGTAATGCAGCAGGGGTACCGTGGACAGCAACCTATATACAAGCCAAGGGCGATCCAATCGCAGATTTGTATGAGGATATTGCTGCGGAGGAAAAAGCACGGGCTACCTACCAGTGGCTGATTGATATGACGGATGACGTGGATTTACAGGACAGTCTGAAATTTTTGCGCGAGCGTGAAGTCGTACACTCGCTACGCTTCAGAGAGGCTGTCGAGATTTTAAAGGAAGATCAGGAAACCAAGAAAATTTTTTAGCAGCCAAAAGAAAAGAGAGCCTCCAAAGCTCTCTTTTTTGCACTGCCGTTTCTTACACTTCCATAATGATGGGAAGAATCATCGGTCTTCTTTTCGTACGTGTATACAGGTACTGCCCGATAGATTCCCGGATGCCTTGTTTCAAACGGTTCCATTGATTCACGTTTTCTGCTGATAAAGTCTCCAAAGTTTCCGCGGCGATTCGAGTTGCTTCATCCAGTAGTCCCTCGAATTCTGATGCGAACACAAATCCACGCGAGATGAGATCGGGACCCGAGAGAATTTTGCCATCCGTTTTACTCCGGGTGATCACGACTACGAGAATACCGTCTTCTGAAAGATGCTTCCGATCCCGCAGAATTACAGTTCCTACATCGCCGATACCCAGCCCGTCTACAAGCGTGCTTCCTGCTGGCACCTTGCGTTCTTGCCAGGCTTCTTGGTTTTGGAAATCAACGACATCACCGTTGTTCACGATAAAAATATGTTCGGTCTCGATTCCGAGCGATTCTGCCAATATGCGATGCTGCTGTAGCATCCGATATTCGCCATGGATCGGGATAAAGTAGGTCGGCTTCATGAGTGTAAGCATTAATTTCAATTCTTCCTGACTGCCGTGGCCAGAAACATGCATACCCGTTCCAGACCCGTAAATAACATGGGCACCCAGAATAAACAAATTGTCAACGATACGTGTTACATTTCGCTCGTTCCCCGGAATCGGTGATGAGGACAGGATAACAGTGTCACCTGGTCGTACCTTGATATGTCGATAGCCGGAAGTGGACAGGCGAGCAAGTGCGGCATTAGGTTCTCCTTGACTGCCAGTGCACAGAACGGCAACCTGGCTGGGATCGAGCTGATTTGCTTGATCAACCTCGATCAGCATTCCTTCGGGGATATACAAATATCCTTGTTCAGAAGCAATCCGTACAACGTTTACCATGCTGCGACCGAGCAGTACGAGCTTGCGATTTGTCAATTGTGCTGCATCGATTACCTGTTGCAGGCGATAAACGTTGGAGGCAAAGGTCGATACGAAAACTTGTTGCTTCGCTTTCATGAACGCCTCTTTTAAATGCTCGCCAACATGAATCTCGGATGGAGTAAAGCCGGACCGCTCTGCATTGGTGCTCTCAGACAATAATACGAGGACTCCTTTTTGCCCGATTGCCGCCATCTTGTACAGGTCTGGCGATTGATTGTTCACGGGGGTCAAATCAAATTTAAAATCGCCGGTATGGACAACCGTGCCTTCCGGTGTATCAAAAACAACCCCAAGGCAATCAGGGATGCTGTGATTGGTTTGGAAAAAACGGATTTGCAAAGAACCCAGCGTAATTTCTGAGTCGGAATGAATCGTGATCAGCTCCGAATCATGCAGCAGGTGATGCTCCTTCAGCTTTTCAGCAACCAGCCCTAACGTTAAGCGTGTCCCGTATAGAGGGATGTTCAACTGTTTTAGGAAATAAGGAATCCCGCCGATGTGATCCTCATGTCCATGAGTGATAATGAGTCCCCGTACCTTATCACGATTTTCCAACAAGTACGTGATATCAGGGATAATCAGGTCAATACCCAAGTAGCTCTCATCCGGGAATTTCGAGCCGCAATCAATGATGACAATATCGTCATCATATTGAATGACGTACATATTTTTTCCGATTTCATAAACGCCACCTAAGGCAAAAATGGACAGCGCACGCGAAGCAGACATTTGTGAAGTGAACCTCCTTGCACACCATAATATGGTTAATCTTTGCGATAGTTAGATGGATTATGTAACGGGCATCGTGAGTTAGTGAGAATAATTGGCAGGAAAAAGTCGCATGATAACCAAGTCAAATAACAAGCATGAGGATTGGAGGCGCCTATGGAACCGATTTCCCAAATCCAGTATTTAAACGAGCAGCTTGCACAATGCCAGCAACTGATTGGACAATTAGTACAGCAAACACAACAAGCTTCTGCTCAATACCAACAGTTGTTACAACAGGAACAGCAAAACGCTATGCAGCTGCAGCAACTCGCTCAGCGTGAACAACAGGCTGTTCAAATCATTCAGACTGCACTTCAGGGCCACCAAAAAGCTGTCCAACAACTGCAGCATGTATCAACTATCTGCAATCAGGTCGCACATTCGGCTTTGCCCACCAATTCGATTTTTGCCAATCCAAACCAACCTGAAACAGGATTTGGCAACTACTCGCAGCAGTAATAAGGTGAAAGACCCCGAGTTCAAATACTTGGGGCTTTTCTATAAAGAAAACAAGTCGAAGCACTGGAGAAATTAACATGAATGAACGCTCGAGCTATCGGGCACAATGTGGGATGACTGAATTTGGAAAGGGGTTGTCCCGGTGAAGGCAAAAAGACTGATTTTTCGTTTGTTGCTGCTGATTGCTGTTGCAGCTTGCATTGAGTGGTTCCTGTATGCGAACAAAGAGACGCAAACAGGGGCAGATGTAGAGAACGTTCAGACCCAGCAAGTCGCTCCGACGCTAGCAGTCAAACATTCATTGGAACAAGATGACCTGAAGCTGCAGCTTGCTGTAACCAACTTTTCTTTTTCTCTTGAAAACATGGGAAAAGAAAACAAGCACGGGGAAGGTCATGTCCATCTTTATCTGGATGGAAAAAAGGTAGCAAAAGTATTTGAGTCTACGTACGTTCTAAAGGATATTCCGAGCGGTAAGCATGAAGTCATGGTGGAGCTTGCTCATAACAACCACGAGTCGTACGGTGTGTCCGAACGCTTTTCCGTTGAAGTAGCGCCTTAACACTGTATACGAAAAGCGTGGTGTTTCATGCAAAAAAGCCGACATCCGAGTGCCGTATGGCGCTTCGAGGTCGGCTTTTTGTATAATGGATTAGCTCAATCTTATCAGCGGAATTGAACGTTTACCTGTGCCTGTTGATCAGGAAGTGCGATCACCAAGGTTGGATACGAAATGACTTGGATTTTCATGGAGCCAGGAGCGGGGGCCTGCAGATGAACGCGAACATTATAGCCATGTGCCCCAGTTTTCTTGATTTGATCCGTCACGATGCGATATCCACCGGTTGGGCGCTGTCCTGCGCTAATGACGACGTACGCTTTTCCATTTGCGCGAACGATGGTATGACCACCGCTTTTCCGTACTTTTGTCAAAGCAGTTTGCACGGCAGGTGGATACGGTGCTGCTACAGCTTCATATTGTACATCGTTTGGACCCGCCACTTCCGTCACTGGAGTGGATACGGTAGGATGTTGTGTAGGCAAAGCGTGTGTACCCGTGATCGTCAAAGCAGCGGCAAGCAACAAGCCAGGAATTGTGTTTATCATTAACGATTTCCCTCCTAAATAGATGCATTCATTTACAATCATTTTCATGAAAGAAGTAGAGGTGACGGGCGTGCGTGTACAGGATTCGCTGGAATACCTGTCCGAATCAACACAGCAAGCTATTTTGGTAGAACAAACGAAGCGATTTGGGATCGCCGACGACATGGATCTATCTTCACGATTGCAAGACCCGAATTTTTTGGGTCAGGTGTGGGAACAGGCAGGCGAGCTGGAACGAACAGTAATAAAGCTATTCGTGACGAGTGCAACAAGAGGTTTTTTTAGTAAACGTTCCTGGGAACGTGAAACGGCAAAAGAGCACAGACATCTGTCAGTCGGTTTAACAAAGCTACGGCGACTGGGACTGATCTTGACTGTACGAAAAATGTGGAGTGAGGTCGGTTATTTCATGCCGCAGGAAGTGCGGGAGCAGATGACTGTTTATTTGCTACCAGAAGCCTCCCAGGCATATGTCTCTCTTTCAAAAACGCTCCCTTATTATATATCAGCAGGTAGGGGTATACAGCTGGATCTTTTTGGGCTTTTGATTTTTATCCGTGAGAATCAAGTTTCAGTAACGCAAAAAGGAACGATTCACCGTCGTATGTTTCAAAAGATGCAGCTCCTGTTGTCTCTTTCAGACGAGCATGTCAAAGGCTTGTCACTGCCCCCATTGGATCAGGAGCCGAGGGAGGGCTTGGCTTTGACCGTCGCTCTTGACCTTGCGCTTAGGCTTGGACTCTTACAAAGGAAGGAGCGACGACTGGTCATCTCGCCGTACTATATAAAACGGTGGCTTGCGCAATCGGCTCCTGCCAGGTGGGAGCAGTTATTTGAATTGATTATTACGCAATACTTGCCACATGGCAGTTGGTGGGATGCGTTTGCCCTGCAAATGAAAGCGGTGCCCCTCGATCAATGGTGTTTTCTTGAGAGCCAATTGAGCATGCTAGAGAAAGCGGGATTTGCTCTGCCAGAAGAAGCAAAAAATCTTGTTACAGAGCAGTGGCTGCACTTCCTTGCTGGCCTTGGCTGGATTCAGCTGGGTGAGGACGACGATAAAAAGCTGTATTGGCGCTGGAATAGCTTGCCGCGCTTGACAGCTGAGGAAGGGTGGTTCATCGATCCTACTGGGGCTGTTACAATTCCTCCATTGGTTCCGCTGCAGGATGTATGGGAGATTAGCAAACTGTGCCAGCTTGAATTTGATGGACCCTTGATTCGCGGAGAATTACATGCAAGAATGCTCCAATCCTTTTTCACGGCTGGCGCATCCGAAGAGCAGGCGATGGACGTCCTGCGATCCGGATCAGCACATCCACTGCCGGATAGCCTTACCGAAATGATCCATCAGTGGGCGAAAACAGCACGTCAAATACAAATCGAGCCTTGCTTTCGTGTACGTACGGCTCATGCCGGATTCATCGAGGAATGGAAACAGATTCCCGAATTTCACTCGTTCATGTCCCAAATCATATCGCCGACAGATTTTCTCATTCCCCAGAATCAAGAACTGGCTCTGATCGAGACATTGCGCCAGTTTGGCTACGAGCCGCAGGTGTTGACCCATTTTCCTGCGAAGCCTGCTGATGCGGAAATCGCGATGGATGATAAGGGGCAGAACGGATTATTTCTTGTAGAGCGCCCGTGGGATGGGTATGCCGTTGAAAATACGTTTCCCGAGCAAATGGAAGGGATTCCTGAGATTGTCTCTTTGCCAAAAATGTGGACCCAGCATTTTCAATCGTACCATCCACAATCGATGCGTGATTTGTTTAAACGATCCGCTGAATTGCAGCTCGAAGTTGAGTTCCAACCGCGAGGGAAGGAAAAGCTGCTTGGTACACCACTGGAGGTTCGGATTGAGCTTGGGTACTGGATGGTGACCATGGAGACATCGGGTGGAAAACAACGCTACCGTATGGAGGATATCGAGCGAGTGCGCATTGTGGTGCCTCAATATCTGTACTAAGAAAGTGGATCATGGTACAATCAAGAGGTAATTATGGCGTTACTGTGAAAGGAGGTCTCGCTCTATGGAAACATTGGAAGCCGCGGACATCACGCAATTAATGATGGAATCCCATGAATTGTCCTCAATGATTAACCAATCACGCGAGGTCTCAGAATACCTGCTGGCTAAGCGCGAGATGGAGTTGGATACAGAAGTTCAGCGTTTGCTTGTTTTGTTCGAGAAGAAAAAAGAGCAATACGAGGATGTACAACGTTTCGGGAAATACCATCCCGACTACAATCATATATCCAAAGAAGTCAGGGAGCTGAAGCGTACGATAGAGCTGCGGGATTCTGTGCAGGCGTTCAAACGGGCGGAAGACACTCTTGACGAGCTGTTGTATCAAGTGAGTCGGACCATTGCTCACGCCGTTTCTAGTACGATCAAGGTACCCAGCAACAACCCGTTTTTGGAAGTGCAGGGCAGTGGTTGTGGAAGTGGCGGAAGCTGCGGTTGCAGCGTGAAAAGCCGTCCGAGCTAAGTACGCCCATGGAATGATTTACGGCGTTTGTTTTTCTCGCAACAAAAAGCAGTCTTCACACAGGTTGCCACAGCAAAATTGCTTTTCACTCGGTACGAGAAAGCGAAAGCGGTACACATGCTGGGTTTCGTGTGAACGCACATATATACACTCTAGCTTTAATTTAGTATCCGTGGTCAGACGCTCACCCGTTTCCTTCAGTCTTTTTGTCAGACTTGGAGCGGGGAGCGTACTGCTTACATAGAAGAAGCGTTGTCCGGCATGGGTTTGCCATCCGGTTTTTGTCACAATGCCTTCCTGATGGAGCTTTTCTTCAAATTTTTGATAAAAAGTTGCCAACATAAGGCCACGATTCCTTTCTGTAACAATTTACCACTTACGGTCATAATAACATAATTGGGAAGGAGACCGACTGCCAAACATGAGAGAGCGAAGACTGGGGGTAGCGGTGTGGGTGAAGAACACGCGAGCCGCCAAAAATTTACGCAAATTTGGCACCATTCATTACATCTCCAAGCGGTTAAACTATGTTTCGATGTATGTGGATGCCAACCAGTTGGATGAGACGATTCGCATAATGGAAAAGTTGCATTTTGTAACCAAGATAGAACGTTCTCATCGCCATGAGATACCGGTAGAATATAATAATGCAAGACCGGATAAAGCGAAGGAATACGATTACAAGCAGGAAAAGAATCAAGTAATGGCACTTGCCGAAACACTGATGACTGAGGAAGGAACTCCGGTTACTGTCGTTTCGACATAAGTGCCTAGAGGCTGCCATATTTCGGCAGCTTTTTTGCTTTTGCTAAAACGTTGTTCATGATATGCTTATGAAAGATAAAAAAATGAGTGACAATGCGAATGAATGCGTTTTCAAAACGCATACATATAAGTAAGAGGAAGGGTGGGAGCATACATCCATGATTCAACTAGACATTAACTGCGATATGGCAGAAGGCTTTAGCCGCAGCCGACAATCCGAGGATTTAGGAATTATGAAGTGGATTACCTCCGTCAACATCGCGTGTGGATTGCATGCGGGCGACCCGCACCTCATTAGCAGAACCATTGAGGCAGCTCTCAAGCACAATGTAAAAATCGGAGCGCATCCGGGCTATGCGGATATCCAAGGCTTTGGACGACGCTCGATGAACCTTTCGGTGAATGAAGTGTATGAGCTGGTTTTGTACCAGGTGGCTGCATTGTCTGGTATGACCCGTGCGATGGGAGGAGAGCTCCACCATGTGAAGCTGCATGGCGCCTTGTACAATGAGGCAGCAGAGCGTCCTGAGCTGGCAGAAGCGGTTGTATCAGCGATTGCAGATATCGATGAAGAATTGATTCTGTACGCATTGTCGGGTAGCAAGCTGGTTGAAGCGGGCTTGGAGCATGGACTGCAGGTTGCCGAAGAGGTTTTTGCCGAGCGTGCTTATTTGCCAAATGGGCGATTGGCGCCACGTGAGCTGGAAGGCAGTGTCCTGATCAGCAAGGAAGAGCGCATGGAGCAAACACGTCAGCTGGTGCTGAAGCAAAAGGTGCTGACTGTAAATGGGCAGCATATTGACTTGGCAGCGGATACCTTATGTGTTCTTCAGGAAGGACCAGATGTACTGCAATTCCTGAGCGATTTGCATCGCTGGGCGAAGCAGAATGGCGTATCGATTGAGCCGATTATGGCTAGGTAACTGACTAAAAAGGAAAGCCATACAGGAATGACCTGTCCACCAAGGACTCGGGCGTACCTGTATGGCTTTTTTGTTTAGCTGATCGAAGGACTTAGAAGAGGCACTTTCTTTTTTTGCGAAATGAGTTTGCCGTCTTCGATCATCAAGATGACATCAGCCAGCTTATCAGCCTCTTCACGATCATGAGTGACCAATAGAAACGGGATGTTCCACATTTTGTGCAGTCGCAAAAGCTCATCCTGACACTGTCTTCTCGTATCAGCATCGAGAGCAGACAACGGTTCGTCAAGTAAGAGAATATCTGGCTCAGTAGCCAAAGCGCGGACGAGAGCGACACGCTGCTTTTGCCCACCGGATAATTGATGCGGATATTTTTGCATCAGCTGATCAATTCCTACTGTAGAGAGCAACGGCTCCAGGCGCAGCTCATGACCTTCTTTCAGTCCGTAACGGACGTTTTGTGCTACCGTCATGTGCGGGAAGAGCGCATAGTCCTGAAATAAATAACCGATATTTCGCTTTTGCACGGGGAGTGGCTTCTTGCCCTGTTCATAAAAAAACTGATCATGGAGCTTGATCTGCCCAGAATCGGGATGGACAAGTCCTGCGATACTATTCAAGATCGTCGTCTTTCCAGAACCGGATGGACCAAATAAGACTACAACTTCTTGCTGGATGGAAAAACGAACGTCCAATAAAAAATCAGGCAATCGCTTCTTTATGTCAACCGTAAGCATATGGGTCCACCTGCCTTACTTTTGATTGGCGTATCGGCGTAGACTGCGCCTGCTCCACCAGTTGAGCCAGAGGGTAGTCCCCATCCCGAGCGAAACAATGATCACAACCCAGAACAGTGCCTTTTCCATTTGGCCTGCCTCGACTGCAAAATAGATGGCGACGGGAATTGTATCCGTTTTTCCTGGAATATATCCAGCCAGCATGAGAGTAGCGCCGAATTCACCTAAGCCACGGGCAAAGGACAAGACAAATCCGGCTAAAAGACCAGGCCACGCCAAAGGAAACGCCACGCTCCAAAAGACTCGCCACTCCGAGGCCCCCATCGTCCGAGCCGCATTTTCAAAGCGTCGATCTACGCCAGTAAAGGCGGCGACAGCACTTTGGTACATTAAGGGGAAGGAAACCACGACAGAAGCAATGACGGCTCCTGTCAGGGTAAAAACGACGGTAATGCCAAACCATTCGCTTAGCAGCTGTCCGAGAAAGCCATTTTTCCCAAAAAGCATTAAAAGCCCAAAGCCAACGACTGTGGGCGGAAGAACAAGTGGCAATAAAAAAAGAGATTCCAAAACATGCTTGCCCCAAAAGTCCTTTTGGGTCATCCATCTGGCAGCCAACATTCCGAGTATAAAAACAAGGGAGGTGGAGAGCGCAGCTACTTTTAGAGAAAGCAGTAATGGTGTGAGATTTGTTTCGATCATCGCTAACCACCTCCTTTTTTTCTAGCGAACAATGTGTCGTTATTGGAATCCGTACTTTTTCAAGATCTCTTTTCCCTTGTCACTTGTCAAGTAGGTAAGAAAAGCTTTAGCTGCATCCCCGTGCTGGGTTGCAGTAACTACGGCACCAGGATAAACGATAGGCTTGTGCCATTCTGGCTTCGCTGTCGCCAATACGTTTACATTTTTGGAAATAGCCGCATCGCTAGAGTACACAACACCCACTTCGGCGTTGCCAGATTCAACAAACGTCAACACTTGTCTCACGTCACTACCATATACCATGCGACCAGAGAGGCTCTCCCACAATTTCAATGCCTCAAGTGTTTCTTTGGCATAACGTCCGGCAGGTACCGTCTCAGGCTCTCCAACAGCAATGTGCTTGATAGCTGGATTGTTCAGCTCTTCGAAGGAAGAGATTGCTGGCGTGCCGTTCGCATTTGCCACCAGAACGAGTGCATTGCCGGTGAAATCCTGGCGTGTAGCCTTGTCGATCAGCTGCTTTTCTGCTAATCCATCCATATCCTTTTTGCTTGCAGACAAAAAGACGTCAGATGGAGCGCCTTGCGTAATTTGGGTAGCCAATTTACCAGAGCTACCAAAGTTAAAAGTAAGTATGGTTCCCGGATGATCGGTTTCAAAAGACGTCTTCAGTTCATTCAGTGCATCAGTCAAGCTCGCAGCGGCGGAGATCATTAATTCAACCTTTTCCGCTTCAGGCTGCTTTGTTTCAGTGGCGGCCGGCGTATTTTGCTGAGGAGTGCTTTGCTGTGGCGCTGGTTGAGACGTGGAGCAGGCTGTTAGCAAGAGGCAAAGAGCGGCCCCAATAGCCAGGAGTTGCTTTTTCATTTCGATAAGACCCCCAATGTTATGTTTAGTTATAATTAATTATAACTGGATATAACTAGATTATAGTGATTTGTCATTAATAATCAATTGCGATTTTTGTATAATGGAAAGAGTATGAAATAGAGTGGAACAAACAGGAGGTCGGCTATGAGTAATGAAAATTCCTATACGACAGAAGAAATCGCAAAGCTTTTGCGAATTTCCAAGCTGACCGTCTATGACCTGATAAAAAAAGGAGAATTGCCTGCTTATCGAGTCGGCAGGCAGATGCGTGTAGATGCAAGCGATCTGGAAGCGTATAAAACGCGGGCAAAAGGAGAGTATCGTCAAGTTCCTTCTCCTTCACCTCAAGCCAGTCAGATTCAGCAAGTTATTCTTAACGGAAATAATACTGCTGGAAGTGCCGTACGAAATATTATCATAAGCGGCCAGGATGTCAGCCTCGATATGCTGGCGACCCAATTAAAGCAAAAGGACAAGACGCTTCGCCCACTACGCTCTTACGTCGGCAGCCTGAACAGCTTGGTAGCGATGTACCATGGGGAAGCAGATATCGTCAGCACGCATTTGTACGATGGGGATACAGGCCAATACAATGTTCCTTATGTTCGCCGGATTTTGTCCGGACATCGCTTTATCATCGTGAACATGCTATCTCGGCTAGCCGGTTTCTACGTACAGCCTGGGAATCCGAAGCAAATCAACTCGTGGAAGGACTTGACCAAGCCAGGAATTCGAATGATTAACCGGGAAAAAGGCTCTGGAGCACGCACACTCATTGAAGAGCAGTTTCGTATCCACGGCATCGCAGGCAAGGATGTGCCCGGATACGAGCGGGAAGAGGCCAATCATTTGGCAGTAGCGGGGGTTGTCGCTAGAAAAGAAGCGGATGTGGGGATCGGAATCGAGAAGGCCGCAAGCTTGGTAGGCGTTGATTTTTTGCCAGTAGTACGCGAAAGCTATGATTTAGTTGTGATGAAGACAAAAGAAAATGAGTCATTAATCCGATACATAGTAGAGGTGCTGCAATCTGCTTCCTTCCAGAAAGAGCTGGAAGCGATCGGGGGCTACGATCTGCGTCACACTGGACAAGTCGTATACGAGACGTGGTAACGAGAATCACGCAAAGCATCTTGCCAGCCCTGCGAATTTTTACTCAGCTTTACTAACTTTTGGTACAATAGAAATCTGGCTACGCCTTGCCTTTTGTCAGGCGTAGCTGCACAAAAAAAGAACGCTTGCCGCCGAGCGATTTGGGGGCTGTCATGAGAAAATTGCAAAAAACGAGCCTATTAGTTTGTCTAACGATCCTGGTCCTCTTTGGTTCAGCTGGCGTCATCGCTTATTGGCCTGTCATATCACAGTTTCTTGCGGCAAGTCAGACTGCCGTATCCGAGCAGACGGGTGTAGACCCGTTCTCCTACGATCCACCCTTGCCGTCTTATGTAAAGGATTTGCATCCAGCCTACAAGATACAGGCCGAATTACATACATCCGAAGCAAAAATATCAGGCAGGATGACTATGGAGTTTGACAATCCGAAAACAAAAGATCTCAGGTTGTACGTGTACGACTACATGTGGAACAAAATGTCAGTTAAATCTATCCGCTACAAAGAGAAGGCACTGCCCTTCAACAGGGAGATCTCCGTTATCAAGCTGGACAATCCATTTGGCAATGAAATGCGCGGTGAAATCACGATCGAATTTGAACATCCGGTTCCGCGCAGAGGTACGCGCTTCGGGGTCAAGGATGATATCTGGACCTTAACGACCTGGTATCCGATGCTGGCAGCACAAAATCAACAAGGAAACTGGTATGATCCACCACAGCGTATCGATTTTGGCGATCCATTTATTTATCACTATGGTGATTATGATGTATCCTTTGTTTCTCCACGAGGCTATCAGTGGGTTAGCTCCGCGGGGAGAGGGCAGATTCGCGAGTTGGAAGGTAGTAAACAGGAGATTCATTACCAAGGGAAAAAGCTGCTCAATTTTGCTTTGGTAGGAAGTCCGCTGTATCACATTGAAACGATTACATTTCCACCTAATCTGACGGTTGATATTGCCTCGGCAGATAAAGGAAATATAGAGCGAATCAAGGCAATTGCAGAATCTGTTTTCCCTACGTACACGGACTGGTACGGGGCTTTGCCTTATCAACATGTGTCTATTGCGGAAACAAGCACAGGTACGACTTATGCGATGGAGTATGCCAACCTCGCAGTATTTAAACGGGACATGTACCAGCGAAATCTGATCGACCACTGGCTGCCGCACGAAATCGCCCACTTATGGTGGTATAACAGCGTGGCAACGCTGGAAGCATCACATGGCTGGCTGGATGAGGGCTTGGTGGAATTAAGTGTAGTTCATTATTTGCAAAATCGTTATGGCGATCAGTCAGCATCTACACTGCTAAGCGAGTATACACGCGACAATCAGCGCTTGCGTGAGAAGTATCCCGCGGGCAAGCTGGACAAGCCATTGCAAACGTTTGCGACAGAGGAAGAATTCCACTGGACGTGGTACTCGAAGGGAGCGCTTTTGTTTGACAATCTGCGCCGTCAAATTGGGGATGACAGCTACAAGCGCTTTTTGAAACGTGTACAACAAAACTACCATGGCAGTGTCATTGGGGCCGAGCATCTTGACCAAGCATTGGGGCAAGCGCTCCAGGGTGAAGCCAAATATTTCGTCACCAACACGAAAAGCCCGCATACCCGAGGTTTTGCCCCCGTTTATTTTGAACCGTATATCACCACAGTTATAAACGGCATGAGCTTTTATCCGACAATCCCGGCAAGAGTCACCAAAAATACCGTCTACATCCCGCTTCGAGAAGTAGGCGAACGCATGGGACTTGGGATTAGCTGGGATAAAGAGAAACAAATGATTCGGGTAAAAGGGAATGGTCGGGAAGTATTTATAAAAGAGCGTGAACAGATGGCTATGGTTGGGGAAAAGCGTTTGGATCTGGGTCAACCGCTCCTGGAAATCAAAGAACGCACGATGGTTCCGCTGTCCTTTTTCGACCAGGCACTCGGATTTGAAACGATCTATGAGCCAGAAGAGAAAATGGTGAAAATTTATACAAGATCAGCTGGAAATTGATGGGGAGTAGAATGCGAAGCGACTGAAGCTGAAATTAATAGCCATACGGTTGAAATCTGAGGGGACGGGACAGACTAGGAGTGAAGCGCTCCGCCGCAGGCAAAACGGCGTGAATCCGCAGGGCATGAAGGAGGTCACGTACGATGTCTTTTCAGGAGTATTTGAAATACCTGACCCGCTTGTTTGTCACGTATATGGAAACCCCAAAAGATGAACGTCGTCAACGCAAGACACCAAAGGAATCTTGGTCGTCTCGTTGGTTCGGGGCAATTCCGATGTCAATTCGTCTATTGTGGCGTAAGTAAACCTATGATGAATGTGGACGGAGGATGAAGATGGCGAGAGTAGCAGTTGAACATACCCTTTCTGAGATCAGCAAAATGCTGCGTGACAATGGTTACGAAGTCGTTGATTTAGGGAACTGGCAGCAGGTGGTCGATGCGATCGTCATCACAGGCCAGGACATAAACGTACTTGGTGATCAAAACAAAACGATAACGAGTGCGCCTGTGATCAATGCAGAAGGCATGACAGCAAATGAAGTTTTCCATGCGGTAAACGTAAGACTGTCTCCGATGGACCATCGGTGAACAGCGGTAGCTACAAACTAACAAGCTCTCCGACCGGTTATTCGGCAGGAGAGCTTGTTTGATTTAGATAAAAATGCCCCACTTTTTTGGCATAGGTGTAGGGAACAAAGCGCAAGCCTTCATCCCAGACGCCGACATACGCATTCTGATCATCCCATAAATGAAGCGAGCTGACGACAAAGGGAGCAAGCACCTTTGAATGGTGCAAAGGAACAGTAAGGGTAATAGATGAGCCTTCCTGCTGCTTCCAGAGCTGTTTCCACGTGATTTCAGAGGTGGACTGCAGCTGATGGACCCAGCCAATCTGATCAAAAGGATCGGCTTCCTGCTGCTTCAGGAGGCGCGTCTGTGTCAAGCGCTGGCCGCTATGAACCAATTCATTGGAAGGCAGAGTGCGCATTACTGGTTCATTTGCGACGAATGCAGTCGGGTAAGGCTCGCCTGTTTTGGCGTTCACCATGTGCGAAGCAGGGCTTTGGGTAAGAAGCCAATGGGAAGCGAAACCATCATAGACAGGCTCCGCTGCAATTTCTCTTGGCGCAAAAGCATCGTCAAACAAAATGTATTCTCCTAGCCCATATTCCAGCAAAACAAATTTACTTTTTGGATCAGAATAAGAGTCAGGCGTTTCTCCGACAACCAAATACCCGACTTGCTTGCCTGATTTTTTGATGCTTACAAGCCATTGACGTTGATTGGCACCCAGCGTCTGGATCTCGGTTTGTGAATGCTGCCATTCTTTAAAGCCCGGATCCCGATTCGCGATTGCATCCTTCCACTCCGTGATTTGTGTTTGGAACTGCTTGTCCCAGCTGTTGTCCTCCTCAGCATTTACAGGCATGGCGAGAAGCAGCAGCATCGAAAGCAGAGTAGAGATGAGCGGGAAAAATCGTCTGGTCACAAAGCATGCACCACCTTTAACAAAGGCTATCCTATTCCTATTGTAACCAGGTATACCAAAAAGATTTGTTGCAACTTGTCTTTTCCGCTTCATAATTTCTCGTTGTTCTTTTACATGATTCGCCGTGAAACGGGGGTATTAGCTTTGCTTGGAGTAGGCGTCATAGGGAATGGTGCAGGGGAGGAGTATAAATAGAACAGGCCGCCATTAATGAGCTGCACCTCAATGCGTGGCTCGTACTGCCATTTGAGCTCGTCCATGCGACGCTTTCGTTCCTCTTCTGGCGTGCTTTTTTGCCATTCCCCCTGATCGATCTCTTCGCGTGCTGTCGTCTGAATGCCATTTGCACGTAAAAAGTCGAGGATTCGCCCGCCGGATGACCGATATTCGTCAAGCGTCCGCGGCTGTTCGACAAAGGTGCAGGCAGGTGAGATCGCAGGAACAGACGGGACATTATTTTCGGCATTCACTTCTTGTGTCGGGGCTTCTTCCTCTTCTTCTGTACTTTCTTTTGATCCATCGTCCTCAGCAGGAGGTTCGCGCCGCGCCAGTTCCTCGTAATACACTGAAAGAATAGCTAGTTCTTCTGTCAAGCGCTCCCGTGCTTCCTCAGCCCACTTTTGATCTTCTTTTTCCAGGACATTACTGACTTCCTGTTTCGCCATCTCCAGCGCTTGCTCAATACTTATCCTCCGGTCCAATGTGTAAAAGTAATCCGGGATGGCGGGCGTGAGAGGCAACTGAAACAGGAAGGAGGTAAAATCGTGTACGATCCGCGGGTTATGCAGGTTAATCCCCAGATACAATAAAATATCGCGCTTCTTGTCACACAAAAGTGATAGTTTGAGATTCAGTCCAAGCCATGGAACGAGTGGGGCAGAACGGCGCTTTCCACCAGATCCCAGCGCCAGCGGGCTTTGCTCGTACATACAGAGAAATCGCCCGTGCTTTTTCGTAGAATCGAAAATTTGCTGCATCCGCGCCGCCCCCAGATGCATATGCTCGGCCCGTACTCCATCCGGCATGCGATCTGGGTTGAAGGCAAATGTCAGCACCAGAGGCTGATAGGCGAGATTCATTTTTTCCACCCAGCTCCAGTAAAATGGGCGATTGCCGATGTCTTTGTCTACTTCTACCGGCAGCTTCACAGTCAAATAATCAGGATGTGTTTCTACAATATGAGCCGAAAAAGTGGCAAGATAGCGTTCGATGAATTGCCGCACCTGTTGCTGTTGCATGAGTGAGCCTCTTTTCTTGTAGTAGAGTGCGTGCTTATGTTCGTTTACTGATCGGCAGCTTCTGTTAATGGAGTCTCTGTTCGTGTTTGCCGCACCGCACGTATAGCATGGCCCATGTTGTCCAGCTTCAGGGCCATTTCTTTATTGGAGCGTGAATCCATGATGATTTGAATCAGATTTTCCTCCAGTGACTGGCTCAGGTTAAGCCGCTCCACAATATCGTCCAGCTCACCAATGACCATTTCAAATAAATCAATTTTTTCATAGAGCAAGCTCAGGATGTTTTCTTCAATCGTGCCGACTGTCGACATGTTGTAAATATGCACATCCCGTTTTTGACCCAAACGATGTACACGACCGATTCGCTGCTCGACACGCATCGGATTCCACGGAAGATCGTAGTTGATCACCTGATTGCAGAACTGGAGATTGATACCTTCACCGCCAGCTTCTGTCGCGATTAATACTTGCGCGCGATTTTGGAACAAATCCGTCATCCAGTCTTTTTTACTGCGCTTAAATCCACCACGAAACGGTACGGAGGTGATACCGTGATCATGCAAGTATTTTTGCAAGTAATTTTGGGTGGCGCGATATTCTGTGAAAATGATGACCTTGTCATTTATTTGTTGAATGAGCTCAACAGTTTTAGCTGCTTTGGAATGCGTCTCGATTTTTTTAATCATCTCGACCAGATGGATGATTTGCTCGCGTAGCGGGGAATCCTCCGCCATTCTTTGATGCATGTTGTACAGTGTCATGAACGAGGCTTCCTTGCTGGAACAGACCTCACGCTGCAAGGTGATGAGTGCAAGCGAATTAAAGCCGCCGATACCAGACTGGTACTGCTCGCGAACAAAGCGGGTAACACCGTCATAAAGAGCCATTTCCTCTGCCGAGAGCTCAATCGGAATCGACTGTACGCGGCGACTGGTAAACTGAATACCGCCGTCGCTGCGCTTATTTCGGATCATCACCTTCTCAATTTCCTCACGCAGCTTGTCACTGTTTTTGGACTGACGCTTGCCCTCTACATAATTGGAGGAAAAAGAGGTCGTGTGGCCGAGATGGCCGGGCTTTAGCAAATTGATCAAATTGTACAGCTCATCCATCTCGTTTTGAATCGGAGTGGCAGTTAGGAGCAGACAATATTTTTTGCGAATTTCTTTTACGAATTGATAGTTTCGGGTTCGCTTATTTTTGAGCTTGTGAGCTTCATCGATGATGAGCATATCGTAATCGATATCGAGGACGTGACGGCGATGAGGGTCACGTTTGGCGGTATCGATTGAGGCGACGACGACCTCATGCTGCCGCCACATGTACTCTTTTTTCTGGGCAACAGCAGGTATTCCGAATTTTTGTTGCAGCTCTTTCGTCCATTGAATGACGAGAGATGCTGGGACGAGAATGAGAATTTTTTTGGCCAGTCCGCGAACCATATACTCCTTCATGATCAAGCCGGCCTCGATCGTTTTTCCGAGACCTACCTCATCAGCGAGAATGGCTCGCCCGCGCATATCTAAAAGCACACGTTCAGCCGTTTGAAGCTGATGGGGAAAGGGAGATAAGAGGGGTAAATACTTCAGGCATTGCAATTGGTCAAACTCATGGACAGCCATGGCCTCCTCCGCTTCCAACGCGAGCTTCCAAAGCTCCCATTTGTCCCAGGGTCCATCCTGCTGCAGACGTTCTGAAAGCGGATCCATCCAGCTTGTATCAAATGAAACAGGAACATTCGGCATATTGGTTACTCCTTTGCGTAGCTCTGCCATAAGTTACAAGTCATCCTCTAAAAAACTTAACGTTTTTTATGTGAAATAGCATTTTGTTAAGTATTTCTTAATGTGACTGTTAATTTGTATATTTTCAACTGCGTAGTCTCGTGGTAGGATAAAGGAGAAAGTTCCTTTCCTAGTATGGAAAAGTTATCAATAACTTATGTATGACCATCTAACCACCGCGAATGATAGTAGCAGGGAGAGACTGCGAGCACCACTGCAGCGCCGAAGGAGCAAGCCGGAAACGGTGAATCTCTCAGGCAAAAGTACCTCTACTGGACGCAACTCTGGAGAGAGCTCGCAAGGAGCCACCAAAGGGGAAACTTGCAAGTGAGGAGAACCCCGACTCACTTAATTCGCAAGGTAACTCTCAGGTACCAAGGACAGAGGAGGAAAAATGGGCACCCTTATTTTGGTGTACCATTTTTTCGACTCTGTCTTTTTTGTACTGGTAGGAATTTCTCAAATTTCTATCCGGTATATGCGCAGCCGCGGCTGCGACACAAGGCATGGCGTAGCCAGGTTTTCTAGTTCAGGGGGAAAAATGCCATAACGCATGGTTAACAGGAGGTGCCACACATGTCCAATCTGAAGCGAACGCCTTTGTTCGATTCATATGCAAAGTATGGCGGAAAGACAATCGACTTCGGCGGATGGGAATTGCCAGTGCAGTTCTCAAGTATTGGCCAGGAGCACGAGGCAGTACGGACAAAAGCTGGTCTGTTTGATGTTTCCCACATGGGGGAGGTGGATGTAAAAGGGGAGAATGCTCTCGCTTACCTCCAGCACGTAACGACAAATGACGTGTCCAAACTCGCAGTAGGGCAGGCACAATACAGTGTTCTGTGTTATCCAGATGGCGGGACCATTGATGATCTGCTCGTATACAAATACGCAGATGACCATTACCTGCTTGTTATTAATGCTGGAAATATTGACAAAGACTATGCCTGGCTCAACGAGCATCTGATTCCAGGTGTGACCATTGAAAATATTTCTCCACAAACGGCTCAAATTGCGATTCAAGGCCCTCTGGCTGAATCGATTCTGCAAAAACTGACAACCACAGATTTGTCCCAAATCGGGTTTTTCCGCTTCGAGCGTGATGTCGTCATCGACGGTATTGCGGCACTTGTATCTCGCACAGGATATACGGGTGAAGACGGATTTGAAATTTATTTAGACGCTGATAAGGCGGTCAAATTGTGGGATTCCCTGCTTCTCGCAGGACAGGAGGACGGTCTTCTGCCATGCGGACTCGGTGCGCGTGACACGCTGCGTTTTGAAGCAAAGCTGCCACTCTACGGACAAGAGCTGAGCAAGGACATTACTCCGATCGAAGCGGGTATAGGCTTTGCGGTGAAGGTAGATAAAGAAGTCGCATTTATCGGCCAAGAAGCGTTGAAGGCACAAAAGGAAAACGGTGCGCCTCGCAAGCTGGTCGGTATTGAAATGATCGATCGCGGTATTCCGCGCACGCACTATCCTGTATACGCTGGAGAAGAGCTTATCGGTGAAGTGACTACAGGTACACAGTCGCCAACCTTGAAAAAGAACGTCGGTCTCGCACTCGTGAAAACCGAGCACGCAGCTATTGGTACGCAACTCGAGGTAGAAATTCGAGGTAAACGTTTAAAGGCAAAGGTTGTTACTGCTCCGTTCTACAAACGTCCGAAAAACTAAGCTGTACCCACCAAACATCCTATTAGAGGAGGACAACGTTCGTGAAATACCGCTACCTGCCACAAACCGATCAGGACAAGCGCGAAATGCTGGAAACCCTAGGAATTTCCAGCATTGATGAGCTGTTCGCTGACATCCCTGAGGAAGTACGCTTCAAAGGTGCTCTCAATATTCCAGAGGCGTTGTCTGAGCCTGACCTGGTGAAGTACTTCACACGTCTGGCCAATCAAAACGTAAATTTCAGCACACATGTAAACTTCCTCGGTGCAGGGGTTTATCAGCACTATACACCGAGCACGGTGAATCATATGCTCTTGCGCGGTGAGTTCTTCACTGCTTACACACCGTACCAGCCTGAAATTAGCCAAGGCGAGCTGCAAGCGATTTTCGAATTCCAGACAATGGTATGCGAGCTGACTGGCATGGAAGTAGCTAACTCCTCGATGTACGACGGAGCGACTTCTTTGGCAGAGGCAGCAATGATGGCTGCCGGTCATACAGGCAAAAAACGTGTAATTGTGTCTCGCGCAGTACATCCTGAAGCACGCGATGTGCTGAAAACCTACGCATATGGTCAAAACGTTGAGCTGATAGAAGTAGGGACGAACAGTGACGGTGTCACCGATCCTGCTGCATTAGAAGCACTCATCGATGATAATACGGCAGCCGTTATTGTTCAGTATCCAAACTTCTTCGGTAACGTAGAAGATCTGGCTACGATTGAGCCTATCGCACATGGAAAAGGCGCTCTCTTGATTACTTCGTCGAATCCACTCGCACTGGGCGTATTGGAAGCACCAGGCAAGCTCGGAGCAGACATCGTGGTAGGGGATATGCAACCATTTGGTATTCCGGCTTCCTTTGGTGGACCACACTGCGGATACTTTGCAACAACAACCAAGCTCATGCGGAAAATGCCAGGTCGTATCGTTGGTCAAACCAAGGATGAGAATGGCAAGCGTGGGTTTGTGTTGACATTGCAAGCACGCGAACAGCACATCCGTCGTGAAAAAGCGACATCGAATATTTGCTCAAACCAAGCATTGCTTGCACTGGCGGCTGCGATTACATTGACAGCCCTCGGCAAAAATGGTGTTCAGGAAATGGCGATGATGAACCTGCAAAAAGCGCATTACGCAAAAAAAGCCCTGGAAGAAAAAGGGCTGGAGGTAGTGAATGCTTCCCCGTTCTTCAACGAATTCATCATTAAGCTGAACAAACCAGTTGCAGATGTGAACAAAAAACTGCTTGCCGCAGGCATCATCGGTGGCTACGATCTCGGACTGGATTATCCAGAGCTGGCACAGCATACCTTGGTCGCAGTAACCGAGCTGAGAACCAAAGAAGAGATCGACATACTGGCGGCTGAATTGGAGGCGATCACACGTGCGTAATGACCAGGAGAAAGCACTGATCTTTGAAATGAGCAAACCAGGCCGTGTGGGCTACAATTTGCCTGCGCTTGATGTACCTGAGGTAGAGGTTGCCTCTTTGCTGCCAAAGCATCTGATTCGTGAAACTCCGGCTGAGCTGCCGGAAGTATCTGAGCTGCAGCTGGTACGTCACTATACAGAACTGTCTCGTCGCAACCATGGGGTAGACAACGGTTTTTACCCGCTTGGTTCTTGCACGATGAAATACAATCCAAAAATTAACGAGGATATCGCTCGTTATGCTGGCTTTGCCCAAACACATCCTTATCAACCGGAAGAAACGGTTCAGGGCGCGCTGGAGCTGTTGTACAATCTGCAAGACGAGCTGGCTGAAATTACCGGGATGGACGCAGTTACATTGCAGCCGGCAGCAGGCGCAGCTGGTGAGTGGACTGGTCTGATGATGATCCGCGCTTACCATGAAAGCCGCGGAGAAGGTCACCGTACAAAAGTAATTGTACCTAACTCTGCTCACGGAACGAACCCTGCTTCTGCAGCGGTTGCAGGTTTGGATACAGTCACGATCGCTTCTGATGAGCGCGGTTTGGTTGATATCCAGGCTCTGCGTGATGCAGTTGGCTCGGATACGGCAGCATTAATGCTGACGAACCCGAATACGCTGGGTCTGTTTGAGGAAGACATCGTGGAAATGGCGAACATCGTCCACGAAGCTGGCGGTCTCCTCTATTATGATGGAGCAAATGCCAATGCGATTCTCGGTATTGCTCGTCCAGGAGACATGGGCTTTGATGTCGTGCACTTGAACTTGCACAAGACATTCACTGGTCCTCACGGCGGCGGTGGTCCTGGTGCGGGTCCAGTAGGGGTTAAAAAGGTACTGGAGCCATTCCTGCCAACTCCGATTGTGGCTAAAAAAGAAGACGGAACCTTCTACTGGGATAGCAATCGCCCGAATTCCATTGGTCGTGTAAAAGGCTATAACGGAAACTTCGGTATCCTCGTTCGTGCATACAGCTACATCCGTACGATGGGGCCAGAAGGCTTGCTCCAGGTTTCCCAAAATGCGGTACTCAGTGCAAACTACATGATGCGTCGTCTGGCTACAGCGTACAACCTGCCATTTGACCGTGTGTGCAAGCATGAGTTCGTCTTGTCTGGCGTGAACCAGAAGAAATTGGGTGTTCGTACATTGGATATTGCGAAGCGTTTGCTCGACTTCGGCTACCATCCGCCAACCATTTACTTCCCGCTCATCGTGGATGAGTGCTTGATGATTGAACCAACGGAAACAGAAACGAAAGAAACGCTGGATGAATTCATCGATGTCATGCTGCAAATCGCTCGCGAGTGTGAGGAAAATCCGGAAATCGTACAGGAAGCACCTCATACGACTGTTGTAAAACGATTGGATGAGGCAACAGCTGCCAGAAAACCAATTCTTCGTTACCAACCTCAAGCGTAATACTTTTTTTGCCAAGCCGCCTGTTCGTTATGGGCGGCTTTTCTTTCCAGTTGGTGCTATCATGGATGAGGATAGCGATTCCCTAGGAATGTGGGAGGAGAGCAGGATGAAAAAGCGTATTGCGTTTACTGGCGGAGGTTCGGCAGGGCACGTGACTGTCAATCTGGCCTTGATTCCTTATTTTATTCAGGCGGGCTGGGAGGTAGCCTATATCGGCTCTACAACGGGTATCGAGCGAGATCTGGTGTCAGGAATGAACGGTGTTCGCTATGTGGGGATATCCTCAGGCAAGCTACGTCGCTATTTTGATTGGAAAAATATCACCGATCCTGTGCGTGTAACAAAAGGAATATGGGAAGCTTATCGTTTTCTGCGTGGGTGGAAGCCGCAAATCATTTTTTCCAAAGGTGGCTTTGTCTCTGTACCAGTCGTACTTGGGGGATGGCTGAATCGGCAGCCAGTAGTGATCCATGAGTCGGATGTAACTCCCGGATTGGCAAATCGTTTGGCTACGCCCTTTGCAAACAAGATTTGTGCTACGTTTCCTGAAACGGTCAGTCATTTGCCTCGGGAAAAAGGGATACATGTAGGGGCAGTTGTGCGCGAAGAGCTGAAGCGCGGAAGAAGCGACAGAGGACTTGCCTTTTGTGGATTTACCAAAAATAAACCGGTTTTACTTGTGATGGGCGGGAGTCTTGGGGCGCGGCGCATCAACGAAGTGGTCCGGAACAATCTCACACAGCTGCTGGCTTCTTATCAGATTATGCATATTTGCGGAAAAGGGCAAGTAGACGAACAAATGCAGCTAACTGGATACCGCCAGTACGAATATGTTCAGGAAGAGCTGGCTGATCTCATCGCGATGGCGGATTTGGTCATTTCGCGTGCCGGCTCGAATGCCATTTTTGAATTTTTAACGATGCAAAAGCCGATGCTGCTGATTCCGTTGTCACGGGCAGCAAGTCGGGGAGACCAGATTGTGAATGCTCGCTCTTTTGAGAAGCAAGGCTTTTGCCATGTGCTTGAGGAAGAGGACATTACGGACGAGGCATTTATGCAGGCTATCACCTTGTTGATGCAGCAGCGGGGGGCTATCGTGCAGAGGATGCAGCAAGCAAAGCAGCATGATGCCCTGGCTCGAGTGATCGCCGTTTTACAAGAGGTCGCCAACTGATTTAGCCCATCAGAAGCTTGCACTATTTTGCCAGACCAGCGTACAATGAAGGCGTTGTCTATGAGGAGGTACTTTTACTATGGAACAGTGGCGCTATATCGTGACGGAGCCGATGTCCCCTGCGATGAATATGGCAGTGGACGAAGCGATTTTGCAATTGCACAGCGAAGGCAAGGTAGGAACTACCGTTCGCTTTTATACATGGGACCCGGCAACGTTGTCGATCGGTTATTTCCAGAAGGCAGTAAAGGAAATTAACATGGATGAAGTACATAAAAGAGGGCTAGGCTTTGTTCGTCGTCCAACGGGGGGGAGAGCTGTTCTGCACGATCAGGAGCTGACCTACAGCGTCATCGTATCCGAGGAGCATCCCAAAATGCCGACGGGCGTGACGGAGGCGTATAAGATCATTAGTCTGGGGCTGCTGCATGGCTTTCAAAATCTGGGACTTCAAGCCGAAATGGTGTCACTTGCAAGCGAAGAGGAAAAAGAAAAGTACAACTCACCAGGCTCCTCTGCTTGCTTTGACTCGCCATCCTGGTATGAACTGGTTGTCGAAGGGAAAAAGGTTGCTGGAAGCGCGCAGACGCGTCAAAAAGGTGTAATCCTGCAACATGGCTCCATTTTGCTCGATATGGATGCAGAGCTGTTGTTTTCACTCTTGAATTTCCCGTCCGAACGAGTCAAGGAACGGATGATGGAAAGCTTCCGTCAAAAGGCGGTCACGATCAACGAGGTAAGCTCACGACGGATCAGTCTGAAGGAGGCCGTAGATGCATTTGGCCGTGGCTTTGCATCGGGTCTGGAAGTCGAGCTGGTTCCATCTGAGCTGACGAGCGAAGAGCGTGCGCTGGCAGAAGAGCTGGCGCGAACTCGCTACGCGACAGACGAGTGGAATCTGCGACGATAATTTGAAGAAACAAAAACAAAATGCAAAAGCTCTCAGCGGTCAACAATAGATGCCGTTGAGATCTTTTTTGGGCATGAGCGAATAAGTACAGTCGCAACTTCGCCAAAAGGACTGGTGTCCGAAGAAAATAATGTTGGAGACTCGGAAAATAAAGTGCTGGACCGTGAAAATATTGTTTTAGACTGATATTGCCCATCCAATTCAACTTAAAAGGCTTGCCCGATCTGATAAGCCTCGTTCAATAAAGTGGCAAAATGAGCCTCGCTCTTTTCTTTCGAGCTACCATCTAATTTTCCATATGAATGATACAGAAAGTGTACATGGGTATCTGGAACGCCGGTATATTGCGCCAAGTCTACGTTCAGGTGATGCTCCACCATCAAATGATAATTGCGTTTTTCAAATTGACTCTGAGTCTCGCCAACCATGGTGATCCCTTCAATTACAAGGAAGGGACAAAAGACTTGGGATACGATTTATTGGACCGTGAACAGCATTTGCTTTTGTTCCAATTGCGCTCCTGTATGCAGACCATTCTGGACCATCTGACAACATCTCTCTTATAAATCGGAGAATATGGTGGTATTTTGCTAAAGACTTGATTTGTAACAATATCTTAGTACAATGGTTTTATGACTACTCAAAAACTATTAAATAATGAGCACAGGGTCAAAATGTTTCAGGCATTAGCTGATGAAACAAGATTGGAAATCATACGAGTTCTATACGCCAATAAGAAGGAGATGAATTGCGGAGAAGTTGGGGACATCTGCAATACTTCGAAGTCGAATACTTCGTATCATTTGCGTACTTTAAGGGAGGCGAAATTGATTAAGGTACGAAAAGAAGCTCAAACGAAGTATACGAGTATCGACATGGAGACCTTTGAATCTTACTTGCCGGGATTTCTTGATACGTTGTAGAAAGAAATTCTTTTTTTTCTTCATTAGTTCAAAAGTTATTGAACAACAAAACTAGGGTCAATAGGAGAAGATGAATCACATGATTAAGTTAACAGCTTTATTTTTTCTCATCATGTTTGTTATCGGTACGGATACATTTTTGATTTCTCCGCTCATCCCCACTCTTCAGACATTGTTTCATATCCCGACCGAATATGCCGGCTGGATGGTCGGGGCATATGCGTTGGGATATGCCCTATTTGCTCTGATAGCCGGACCGCTTTCCGATGGATGGGATCGCAAAAAAGTAATGTTTTCCGGCATGGTTTGCTTCTCGGTTTCAACCATTTTATGCGGCTTTGCGACAGGATTTTGGACGATGTTTTTATTCCGTTTTTTAGCCGGAGTCAGCGCAGCATTCACAGCGCCGCAAGTCTGGGCCTCTATTCCTGCTCTGTTCCCTGCGGAAAAGACCGCCAAAGTATCAGGAATCGTAATGGCAGGCTTGGCTGCTTCCCAAGCGTTCGGCATACCGATTGGAAGCTTGCTTGCTGTAACCCATTGGTCTTATCCTTTTTTTACAATCGGTGTGTGCTCGTTGTTGGTGGCGATATTCATCCCCTATGCATTGCCCGAAATGAAACCGAATCAAGACCAAAGAACCAAGCTTCCGATATTTAAAAGATACGTCCCGTTATTGACAAGCCGAATCGCGAGAAGATCTTTCCTGGCTCATTTCTTATTTCAATGTGGATTTTTTGCTGCCTTTTCTTTCATTGGAAAATGGATGACGGACCGCTTTCACCTAACGGTTGATCAAGTGGGGTACGTAATGTTTTTTCTTGGCCTAGGGAATTTAGTGGGAAGCTTTAGCGGTGCTTATGTGATTAAAATGATGAATCGTTTCAATACGATGGTTGTGGGCATTCTCGTCTCTATTGCATGTTTTATAGCTTTGCCTCATCTGCCAACGGTTGCGTCTTTCGAAGGGGTATACTTTTTCGTATTTGCAAACATGGGCATCGCCTTTCCGCTCATATTGGGAATGTTGAATTCATTAAACCCTACAATTCGTGGAACGATCTCTAGCTTGGCCAATTCGATCATGTATGCTGCGACAACACTGGGCTCTTGGTTCGCCGGCTTGATTTATGCGACATTTAACGGTTTTTCCGCCGTAGGCATATTTGCGGCTATATGCTTTGCCGGTTCATTGTTCTCTTTTATAGCAAGTGGTATTTTGACTAATCACACTAAAACAAAAAAGGATTATGCATCATAAATGCATTCAAGAAATTAAAATGGATATTCTAAATCTTCCGAACTTCAACATCCTAAGTATTAGTGAGAATGAATATGATTTTCTAATACAAGTGGTGACGAATTCTCCACCTGTAGCTTGCCCTCATTGTGGATGCAAAGCAAACCTCTACAAGCACGGTAACAGGGAACATGTTTGTATGGACTTACCTATTCACGGTAAGCGTGTAGGGCTTCTTATAAAGCGTCAGAGGTATCGTTGTCGTGAATGCTCTCAAACCTTTTGGGAACGCTTGGATCACACCATTGACGCAAAGCGGAGCTGTACAAAGCGATTGTTATATTACGTAGAGAAGCAAAGCCTTAAACGTACATTCGTCAGTATTTCAGAAGAAGTGGGGCTAAGCGAAAAGACGATCCGCAATATCTTTCGCGATTACATTAACCACCTCGAAATAACATTTCGGTTTGTGACACCTAATTGGCTTGGCTTAGATGACATTCATATAATCAAGCCTCGTTGCGTATTAACCAACATTGAAGAACGAACAATACTGGACATTCTTCCTAATCGCAACAAGGAAACAGTTGTTGGATATCTCTCACAACTTCCGAACAAAGGGCGAATACAGTATTTCACGATGGATATGTGGAAACCGTATAAAGACGCTGTGAAGGCTGTATTGCCAAAGGCTACTATCATCGTCGATAAGTTTCACGTTGTCCGTATGGCGAACCAAGCGCTAGAAACGATCCGCAAACAGATTAGAGGTGGTTTATCACCAACGGAACGTCGTGGGCTCATACACGACCGACTTATCCTTCTGAAACGCCATAAAGAGCTTACAGAGATGGATAAAATAACGCTTGGCCTATGGACGAAGAATCACCCCACTCTCGGTATTGCGTATACCTTGAAGGAATCATTCTTCGATATTTGGGATTGCGATTCAAGACAAGAGGCATTGATCAAATATAACGATTGGAAAGCCAAAATACCAAAGGAACTCCAATCTGCTTTTGAGCCGCTAACAAAGGCCATGATGAATTGGGACGAAGAGATATTCGCTTACTTCGACCACCGCATTACTAATGCTTATCCGGAATCTCTGAACAGCCTTATCCGTGTCATTAACCGTTTGGGTAGGGGCTATTCATTCGAGGCCCTGCGAGCCAAAATTCTTTTTACAAAAGGGGATTGTAAAGGATCGTAAGCCTAAATATCAAAAGCTTATGGATGATTACGAACTCCGAGATGACAACTTCCCGATGCTCGATAAGATGCCTCCCGTCGGTGTGGTTCGAGAGCGTGGCGAACAGTTTCGTGGTATTGACATTTTCACCTTGATTGAAAAATTGGAGAAGGGCGAATGATAGAAATTAGCCTTGGGAGGGGGCTTGTTTTATGAAAATGACTGATATCTGGACGTTGTATGTGGCAGAAAAACGCATTTTGGGGTTTAGTCCGCACACTTTGAAAGCGTATTTCCTTGTGCATGGTAAAGACTCTAAGCAATGAGAAGTGTATTTTACAACCGAATGTAAGGCCTGGTTAAAGAGATACGCAAGAGAAGGCATCAACAACACAGAACTACCATATTGAGTTGATAGAAACGGCAGAGATGTCGTTTTTTTGTTTATGCTCCCGTATTCGAAGCATGTAGAATCAATATCGCCATTGATTTGGGAAAATAGGGGATAAGGGTTTAGAGGTCAGGGTTCAGGTTCTGGTTTTTTTCTGTCCCCAGTAGCGTTCGATTAGAGAATAAATTATCTTCTAAAATGTGGTATTATCATTTCATAGGTGTTTGAATTTATTGACTGAATAATCGAATAGGTGAGGGTGAAAACAGCTTATTATCATTGACTTTTCACCAGTGGAACTTTATAGTTCTAAAATAATGATCAAGATCGAACTATCTGATATATACTTTAGTAACATCATACATTTTAGTCTTGATAGAAGTATAAATATTGAGATAACGGAGTATTTCGATGGAAAACATGAAAGATCTCATTCTTTATTCCCAAGATGAAGGAATAGCAAAAATCACTTTAAATCGTCCTGAATCATTAAATGCTTTGAACTTAGAATTACTTCTAAGTCTATCTGAAACCTTAGATAAAGTTAAGGTAGATCAGAATGTAAAAGCTGTCATACTAACTGGAGCTGGAGAAAAAATATTTTCTGTAGGTGCGGATATTAAGCTATTACACTCTTTAACCCCACTTGAGGTAAGAGATCTAGCTAAACTTGCTGTCGAGATTACTCATAAAATAGAATCCTTGGGTAAAGTAGTGGTTGCTGCTATAAACGGCACAGCATTAGGAGGAGGACTTGAGATTGCAGAAGCCTGCATGCTTCGTATTGCAGCATCAGATGCGCAACTCGGACATCCTGAAGTTCGGATTGGTGCAGTAGCTGGTTTCGGTGGTACCACTCGCCTCCCTCGATTAATCGGAAAGGGCCGAGCAGCAGAACTTTTACTAACTGGAAATTCTATCAACGCGGAACAAGCATATCATATGGGACTAGTAAATAAAGTAGTTGAACCTGGAAAATTACTTATAGAAGCCGAAAATATGATTCGGGGAATTTTATCCCAATCACCTATGGCTGTAAAATTAACGTGGGAGGCTATGCACCACGGCCTTAATCTAACATTAGAAGAGTCTGCCCAACTCGATGCGAATTACTTTGGTTTAGTCGCTTCCACAGAAGACTTCAAAATCGGTACGAAATCCTTCATAGATAAGACAACACCGGTGTATAGTAAAATCACAAATAAAGAACACGTAATACAAGTCGCTGCACAATTATTTTTGAAAAATGGCAATACATCAATGGATGAAGTGATGAAGATAAGTAAAGTTTCGAAATCCAATATTTACTATCATTTCAAAAACAAGGAAGAGCTTCAGTTAGCTGTTGTGAAATATTGGACTAGTTTATATGAATCCTGTCTGATAGAAGCCTTAAAGCAAGATTATCGACCTGTCAGAGAGCGTTTAAGTGATTTTACTGAATTACTTTTAGGTGGTGTGATAGAAAGAAATGGAGTTGGGACTTGTCCCTTCATTTCTTTGTACATCCAGTCTTCTGAACAATCTTCTGAAGTAAAGGATGCTATCACTCTTTTTTTCCGTGAAATAGAACCGATCATCATTAAAATATTTAAACAAGGGAAGGATAATCATGAATTCAATAAAACTGTTCACCCAAGACAGTTGGCATTATTATTCTTAAGCACATTAGAAGGTTCTCTTATTCTCGGAGAAATGATGAAGGACCCTTTACTTATTAAACAAACAATAGACAACTTCTTTCTTCTTCTTGATTAACATAATTCTCATCCGCTCACCTCTCTAAAAGCGAAATGAAAAACAGGCAATTCCGTCTGTTTTTTTTTCTGTGAAAAACGGTCCTGACCGTTTTGTTTAGTAATATCCATCCCTAATAACAGGTAATATTTCATTTGCCTGTTTTTCCGCTTCTTAGAGAAATTCCCGTTAAAGGGAAATGTAATCGTAAAAACTTTTTGTCTAAAGGGGGATTGACTCCGGATTATTAGTACTATATATTTCTAGTTGTACACTAAAATTATCCATAGCACATTTTTTATAACTTCAAGTAGTACCGAGTGGTTCTAAAACGCCTAGGGTTTCCAATACTTATCAAGTGAAAAATTTTATGATATGAGGTGATTCTATATTTGAGATTAAAGTAGTACCGTTTAGTTCCTGTACCCTTACAGAAGAATGGAGAGATATATGATGTCACATAAGGATGTCGTTCTTTATTCGATTAAAAATCGTATTGCAACTATTGCGCTAAATAGACCTGACTCATTAAATGCATTAAACAGAGAAATGCTTGAAAAGCTTTCAGTCGCATTGGAAAAAGCAAAAAAAGACCAAGAAGTAAAGGCGGTTATTATAACAGGTACAGGAGAAAAAGCTTTTTCTGCTGGTGCTGATATTAAATTCCTTAATTCCGCAACTCCTCTTGAGGTGAGAGATTTTGCAAAACTGGCTGTTGATGTCACGAGTAAAATCGAATCCTTAGGTAAGGTAGTAGTTGCTGCCCTTAACGGATCTGCATTAGGTGGCGGTCTTGAAATAGCCGAATCTTGTATGCTTAGAATCGCTGTAAATCATGCTAGACTTGGTCATCCTGAAGTTCGTATTGGTGCCGTAGCTGGATTTGGTGGAACTACTCGACTACCAAGATTAATCGGAAAAGGTCGTGCTGCTGAGTTATTACTAACAGGGAACTCTATAAATGCAGAAGAGGCATATACGTTTGGTCTTCTAAATAGGGTGGTGGAGCCTGAGAATTTATTACCTGAAGCCGAGAACTTATTACAAGAAATCTTAGCTCAATCACCAATAGCCGTTACATTAACGTGGGAAGCCCTTCACCGCGGGCTAAATGTAACACTAGAAGAATCTGCACACCTCGGGGCCGATTTTTTTGGATTAATTGCATCAACAGAAGACTATAGAACGGGAACAAAAGCTTTTATTGAAAAAACCAAACCGGAATATAAAGGGAGATAACATAATAACGAATGATAAAAAGTAAGAAGATTCAGAAGAAAACGCTCCTCAGTGAGTGTTTTCTTCATTATAATAGCGACTCGGCTAAAAGGAGAGAATTGGATGCCAAGAGTAAAAAGAATGTGCATTAACGGTGAATGGATTGAGGTAAAATCAAACAAAACATTCCTACACAAACACAAGCACCATTTGGCGGAATAAAAAATAGCGGTCTCGGACGTGAAGGTGGAAAATAGGGGATTGAAGGATTCCTCGAAACAAAATTAGTTTCTTATGGAGTTTAAAACAGGAAGAATTAGCATTTCACGGTTGTCTTCCTGCCTCTCTAATTCTACTTGTAGTATGACCATAATTGAATGGTTGACATTGATCAGTCGTTTGGTTAATTCATTCGTGGAAGTTAACTATACAAGAGGAGGAAACATAGCATGCTTGAAACAGTGCTCACGATCACTTCGATGCAGACGCCAGAAGAGGCTCGGGCCTTCAAAACACTTAACGAGGAATGGATCGCCCTCCTCTTTGCCATCGAAGAGGAGGACCGGGTTATCCTTAATAACCCAGTGGAGTACATCGTGAACAAAGGAGGAGACGTACTCATCGCACGCGATGGCGATTCGATCGTCGGATGTGTTGCACTCGTTCCGACTGGGGCAGGTGTGTTCGAGCTCTCGAAGATGAGCGTTACACCCGAGTTTCGGGGGCGCGGATACGGACGGAGAATCATCCATGCCGCTATTAACCGCGCACGCGGGCTTGGCGCAACATCGCTCTTTTTGGGCAGTAGCACCAAACTACCGAACGCTGTTCATCTTTACGAATCAGTTGGGTTCAAGCATGTTCCTGTTGAGCAGGTCGGACCCATGCCTTATGCAAGAGCGGATGTGTTTATGGAGTTGGAACTAAAATGAATACAGAGACAAAATTATCGAAAAAGATTTTCAGTGGTGCAGAGGGGATAAAAGGATGAGCAAAATTCAGGAGTTTAAAGTATTACATGAATCAAACGAGCTTTTATTGTTAGGAAATGCTTGGGACTTGTTTTCTGCATTGTCTCTGGAGAAAGCCGGATTCAAAGCTATCGGTACAACCAGTTGGGGAATAGCAAAAAGTTTGGGTTATCCGGATGGTGAAATAATTGAATTCGACACTATACTAAATCGCATAAAAACGATATTGGATCATGTAAACATCCCTGTTTCTGCCGACATAGAGTCGGGATATGGAAAAGATGAGAAAACGATAGTCGAGAATGTATTGAAACTTGCGGATATCGGCGTTGTGGGGATCAATATAGAGGATTCTGGCAAGGATCAAGCAGGACTCAAACCATTGAACGAACAATGCAAGCTTTTATCGAAAATAAGAATGGCACTAGAGAAGAGCGGCTATAAAGATTTTTATATGAATGCAAGGACAGATACTTATTTGCTGAATATAAATCCGAGCAAGGAAACAACGGTCCGGGCGCAAGCCTATGTGGAGAGCGGCGCAAGCGGAATTTTTGTTCCTGGATTGAGGGATGATAACGAAATCAAAGCGGCTGCAGCGCAAATTACCGCTCCTCTAAACCTTATGTCTGCGCCAGGGCTTACAAGCTGCAAAAAGCTCCAGGAGCTTGGGGTCAAGCGGCTAAGTCTCGGGGGCGCCTTATATCGGAAGCTTCAAACGTTATTGGACACGTGCGCGGCTCATATTTATGAATCTCAGGATACGTCTTTGCTATTCGATAGGACAGTAGGGAGTAAGATACGATGATAAAAGGTTTCGGAGGAATATTTTGGAGAACGAAGGATCTTGAAGCTGTAAAAAAATGGTACAGCGAGGTCTTGAAGATTGAAATAGAAAATTGGAATGGGACTGTTATAAAACCCCAATTAGGAAATGAGACTATCTTTTCTTTTTTTACTGAGAATGACAGTTATTTCCCAACAGAACAACAAGTGATGTTAAATTTCCAAGTACATAATCTAGACGAGACTATTAAGCATCTTGAACATATGGGAGTACCTCTTGCAAGGGAAAAAGAGATAAGTGAATTCGGAAAGTTTATTTGGATGGAAGATCCTGAAGGTCGACTGGTCGAGCTTTGGGAGAAATAATGAGTTCATTCATTTGATATTGAGCTAACTGGGCGATAGTTCAAAAAACAGCGGGAGTCGAGGACTTTATTTTCTGGTCCATGGCTACCGCTGTTTTGATTGGTCTATCTAAAACTTTATTATCTTCGAACAACTAGCGCTGTCAGGCTTTTAGTGGTTAGACGAGCACACTTTCGTTAATGTGCTGTTCAAACAAGGCTTGGAGCTTTTGTACGATTGGACCGACTTTTCCGTCACCGATCGGTTGGCCATCTACAGAGATTAACGACATGATCTCAACCGTAGTACTGGTCAGGAACAGCTCATCTGCTTGCTTGAGGAACGCGATGTCAAAAGGCTCCTCATGAACAGCGATGCCATTTTCTTTGGCGAGATCAATCACACTCTGTCTAGTAATGCCATGCAAAATCATGTGATCTGCCGGATGCGTATACAAAGCTCCGTTCTTTACGGCAAACAGATTGGCGGAGCTGCACTCCGTGATCGTACCGTTGCGGTGCAGGATGGATTCCTGTGCGCCGGCATCCTTTGCATATTGCTTTACCAGCACAGCACCTAAGAGATTGAGAGTCTTGATGTCACAGCGGAGCCAACGAATATCGTCAACAAGCTGTGCGCTCCAGCCCTTTTTCATATCTTCTAGAGGACGAGCCTTTTTACGCACGAATGCCATGATGACAGGCTTGATGCCACTTGGAATGTCGTGAACACGAGGGGCTGCTCCACGAGAAATTTGTAAATAAAGGCTGGCGTCATCTTGATCGGTCAAATTGTTCTTCTCAATGAGCTGTAAAGCCACCTCACTGAGTTCTTCCGGGCTCCAAGGCAAATCTAGTTTGATTTCCCGAGCGCTTCTGTACAAACGCGTCAGATGCCCCTCCCATTGATACATTTTGCCCTTGTAGATGCGGACAACCTCGTAAATACCATCTCCGAAATTGTAACCGCGGTCTTCAGGGTGCACCGCTAACTGACCCTCTTCCACCCAATTGCCGTCTACATATAGCATGGTGAATCCTCCTTCAGTGCAATCCGCTTGTTCTACTTTCGGAACCGTTCATTTTCGGTAACGCTATGAAGCATGAAAGTATCCGAAAAACGAAGGCCCACGTTTGTACCGATAAGCCAAGTTTTTCTAACAACGGTTTATGAATCAACCTTAGCACCATCGGTATGAGGGGGTCAATTTGAAAATAGCAAAATGGTTATCAATAATTTTGCGTGTTGGGACCCCCTCCTATAAACATTTCATATGAAGTGGAAAAGACAGTGAAAGAATCGACAAATCGACGCTTTCTCGGGTGTGACCATAGGGGTACAGAAAGATTTGGGAAGAAGAGAAACTAAAGCTGTCGTCCATTGACGCTGGATGAAAGTATTTGACTAACTATTCTGACTAGACGCTTTTTGAGAAAACAGCCCATAATAAATAAACAAAGCAAATGAGAAGGGAGAATGCATATGCGATCCGTCCGATATTATGCCATGAGCGCACTGATAGCCTGGGGAATGACGCTCTTGCCATTGCCGTTCTCCTCTACAGGAAGTGCGATAGATATACCTGTATGGATCAATGAAGACAATTTATCTCGACATATGGATCATCTCGCCAGGCTGCCTCGGCCACCTGCTACCGAAACAGAGTTTGCAGCGGGAGCATACGTGGAGGAAGTGCTGCGCTCCTACGGCTATCAGACATCATTGCAGCCCTTTTACTATTACACCTATCAAAAGCCCTCTACCCTGTCTTTTCAAGTAGAGGGAGTACAGGTAAGCTGGAATCCGTATGGCTTGACCTATGGACCAAACGGGGTGGGAACAGCCCGGATTGTCAACAGCGGGCAAGGGACTGCAGCTGATTTTGAAAACGGAAAAGCTCGGGGGAATATTGCGTTTGTCCAAAGGGGCGCGATTCCATTTGCAGAAAAAGTGAGGCAGGCTACAGCTGCTGGTGCGGTAGCCGTGGTTATTGGGAATGATCGGGAGGGAGATTGGAAAGGCACCCTGAAGGAGCCGTTAGACATGTCGGTGCCAGTGATTGCGTTGTCCAAAGAAGAGGGGCTGCTTTTACAAAAGCTGCTTCAAGCCAAAGAGCAGCTGAAGGCGACGGTGAAGGTAGAGGGGAGCTACTCCAGCAAGCAAACCTCCGCAAACTTCGTCGCTACCCGAAAGCCGACCCAAGGGGGAACAGGGCAGATCGTGATAGTAACTGCTCATCACGACTCCGTACCTTATTCGCCTGCTGCAAATTATGGTGCTGCTGGCTTGGCTGTTTTATTGGAGCTTGCGCGCACAATGGCAGAGCGTCCGATTGATACAGAAATACGCTTCGTCAGTTTAGGAGCAATATCGGTGGGCGAGAAGGGAGCGGGCGCATTCGTTAACTCTTTATCTGCTGGGGAAAAAGAAAGAATCATCGCTGCGTATAGCCTAGATGGCGTGGGAAGCGCAGATGCTGGCGACTTGCTGGTGACGACGGTTCATCAAATGAAGAACCTGCCTGTAGAACTGGCAGAGAAGGCGGGAGCGCCTTTCTCGAGCGCCACAGAGGATCAGGTGAGTGGATATCGGGAGGACAGGACTTTGGCTTTGGCTGGAATCCCAACCGCACTCATCACACGTCCACCTGTTAATAAGTTGCGAAATCAGGCAGAGGATACACGTGAGAAGATCAGTCTGGAGCAATTGAGCAAAACGGCACAGCTGATGTTTACAGCCATCACGAAAATAACGGATACCAGTACTTCCGCGTACACGCGAGGAAAAGATAATATGCCCGAGCAAAAGTTTGAAGCGGAAGAGGAAATGTAGCTATTTGCTACCATCCAATGTGCAAAAAGCGTCCTAAGCGAAAGGGCGTTTTTTTTTGCGAGAACGATGTCGTAATATGTCGAATGACAAGGAATGGTCACATTTCGATAAAAATCGTATAATTTTTAAGAATCTTAAAAATTTGTCCGATTTAATTCATTTTACTACCAGCCACCATGTTTCACTTCCATCCAATGTAAAAAACGAATCAAGTCATCCCCAGCACCTAGTTCATGTAATGACATCAATGAAGCAGTGGAGGTTGTGATGAGACGAGTAAGCCCTTTTTCCATTTATTATGTCCTTCTTCTTTTAGTTATGTGGGTACCCATTCAAGCCGTTATTTTATCCTTGTCCCCCGACTATGCAGACACACGCTATTTTATTCTTACGCAATTGCTGTTTACATTTTTTGTCGTATTTTTGATTAACCGGTTGTTGAAGAAAGTGCGGGTTTGGAAAAAGACAGAGTTAGAATTGGATGCATCAGTAGGAGTTGGATACGATCCGCTAAAGAAAACGGAACTGGCAACTGCCGTTTTGCAGCAAATGACGGATGCGGTGGCCATCCTGGATAAGCAAGGAAAAATGGTGCTGATGAATCAGGCTTTTTTGGATCTGACAGGATACGAGGAAGAAAAACTGATCGGCCGTTCCATTTCAAAGGGCTCTGGAGAGTTAACCGCTTTTGTAGAACGCCATTACATGGATGTTCTAGAGGGAAGAGGAATTAGTGGTTTGGAAACGGTGCAGCGTCGCCCAAATGGCACAACTGTGCGTATTTTGTTTGATTTGGTTCCGTTATACAATCAAACAAAAGAAGTAGTGGGTATCGTATGGCGCTCACGGGAAGTGGAGAATCGTCAGCACACAGAGCTGTCATTTGAAGAAGGCCAGGCGAATTTCCATTTGATCACGGAGAATATGACAGACATGGTCTTCGTGTATGGACAAAATAGAGTTCCTAAATATATATCGGCATCGCTGGCTATGCTACTGGGCTACACGGCAGATGAACTTATGCAGATGGAGGATAGGTCCAAGCTGATTCATCCAGAGGATTTGGAAAAAGTCGAAAAGGTGTTTATCAGTAGCTGGACAAAAGAGACCGTGACGACCATTTTATACCGCATGCTGCATCGGGATGGACATTGGCTGCATGTAGAATCACGCTACAAACCGATCAAGGACCATGGAGGCAAAGTCGACAGCATTATGATACTTTCGCGCGACGTAACTGAGCTGATCCGCGCAAAGGAGCTACTCCGCCAATCGGACAAGCTTTCGGCGCTTGGCCAATTAGCAGCAGGGATTGCTCATGAAATCAGAAATCCGTTGACCTCACTTCGTGGTTTTGTTCAGTTGTTGCAATCCTCCCTGGATGACATTCAAAAGCGCTATTGCGAGATCATGCTTGCGGAGCTGGACCGTATAAATTTTATTGTAAGTGAATTGCTCGTATTGGCAAAGCCACAAGGAGTAAAATACCAGCAAAAGGATATTGCCAAAATCGTGGAAGATGTGATTTCCTTTTTGGATAGCCAAGCCAATTTAAATAACATTCAAATACATACGTCGATTCAATCACAGCTGCCGTTCGTTTCCTGTGAAGAGAATCAGCTGAAACAGGTGTTTCTAAATATTTGCAAAAATGCCATTGAAGCATTGCCAGATGGCGGAGAGATCTACGTTGAGGTCGTACGCGAATCGTCTTCCTACCTGTGTGTGTGCATACGGGATACAGGCTGTGGTATAGATTCTGTGCATATACCGCGTCTCGGGGAGCCTTTTTACACCACCAAGGAAAACGGGACTGGACTCGGGCTAATGATCAGCTCGCGTATTTTGGAAGATCACGGAGGCAGTATCCGAATTGAAAGCAAAAGGCAACAGGGAACTACAGTAAGCATCCTGTTGCCTGTTTCAGCCAGCTCTTGATTCAGCTTTGTCGTTTCCAAATGTATCTGCCCAAAACGAGTATGCCGCAGTAAGTGGCAGCACTGGCAATCACGGTAGTGCTCCAAGGGATAGCAAGCGGTACCAGGGCAACCAATAATAGAGTAACCAGAATGACCAAAACAAGGGGAGCAAGCTGTAAATCATTGCGCTGTGCCACAGGGGCGGCAAGAGTGTAGGTAAGCGTAGCGATCATAAGCCCTCCGTGTGCGAGAGAAAGCATGGCAAGCAGCCAATCTCCCATGGGAATAAGCTGCAACAGTATCTGCTTCGTGGGCAAAGCCGAGGCGTGAACATCGTGCCAATATGCCAGTAGGATCGCTTGCCCAAGCAGGGTAGTCAAAAAGAAGAAGGCGGTCCCAATCCCAACACCACGCCATAACGTATGTTCACCTCCTGTGCGAGCTGCGAGTGGGATCGTGACGACGATGCAAAGCAGCGTGTGAGAAGCGAGATAAAATAGAGAATGTATGAGCCAATTCAGGTTCATTTGATAGCCTAAACCGGGAATTGGCACATGAAACTGTTCGATAAAAATGAGACAGAATAATAAAAAGCCGATGGCCAAGGTGATACCTAAACCGGATACAATCCATTTCCAGCTGCGCAAAATAAAAACGACAGAAAGGAGAATGGAAAGGAGGATAAACCAAATAGGAGACACGCCTTGGATGAGGTTACTCGCCATTTGGCTGAGCATGACTCCGACATAGGCAATCAATAAAAAATGAGTCACAACTGATAAAGTAGACGCAATTGCTTCGCCAAATAGGTACAAATAGAGATCGTAAATCGAGCGCGCTCCGATGCGATGGCATAAAGCGAGTAGGGAGTATCCGAGCCAGCCCAACCCAAGACTGACAAGCACGATGCCAATGGTTCCCCATGAGCCGAAATATGTGAAAAAGCGTAGCCATTCATAACCGCCTAAATAGGTTCCTCCAAGTGCAGATCCGGCAAATACAATAGCGATCTGCCATGCGGCTTTGTCCATAGGCATCATCCTTCTATCCAACTTGGTACAAGTGTATGAGAGTAGAGGGCTTGTTCAGAACTGCAGATAGAAAACAAACATTTTCATTTACTAATTATACTTATTTGGTTATAATTACATTATCAGCATTGATTTTTCGTATGGGGTGATACAAATGAAAATCGTAGGAATTGCTGGAAGCATGAATGCAAATTCGACGACAAAGCAAGCAGTACAAATCGTACTGGACGCAGCGAAGGAAGCAGGAGCAACGGTCGAAATGATCCACCTCGCTGAATGGAAATTGCCTATTTATGATGATAGAGAGGATTCATCCACTTACCCTGAGGCAGTACATGCATTTACAAAAGCGATCTCGGAAGCGGATGCACTGGTGATTGGATCACCTGAATACCATGGGACCATCAGTGGTGCATTAAAAAATGCGCTGGACTTTCTGGAGGGGCGCCATCTTCGCGATAAGCAGGTAGCTTTGATTGGTACAGCGGGTGGTAGCATGGGAGCGACAAATACAGTCAACACCCTGCAATTGATCATGCGCAATCTGCATGCGTGGCCACTCCCATCTAGTCCGAGTGTTCCAAATGCATACAATGCGTTCACACCGGAAGGCAAGCTTAAAGATGAACGATTGCAGGCTCGCATGGAGGGCTTGGGTAAGCAATTGGTCCAAATTGTCCAAATGATGAACCTAAATCGTGAAAAACAACCGAATTAGGGCAGGTTTATCTTGCAAATGCTTCTCAATAAGCGGTATTATATTTCTACGTGCCTTTTTTGGACGTCAGAAATATACGGTTTGGAAATGAGGGGTTCACATGCCGACGCCGAGTATGGAAGACTATTTGGAACGCATTTACAGCTTAATTGAAGAAAAGGGCTATGCTCGTGTCTCCGATATCGCTGAAGCGTTGGAAGTACATCCCTCTTCGGTTACGAAGATGGTACAAAAACTGGACAAGGACAAGTACCTCGTCTATGAAAAATATCGTGGGCTGGTTCTGACTGCAAAAGGGAAGAAGATCGGCAAAAGGTTAGTTGACCGCCACAGCCTTCTTGAGGAATTCATGCGAGTCATTGGTGTTGCAGAGGAGCATGTGTATCAGGATGTTGAGGGAATCGAGCATCACCTCAGCTGGGAATCCATCACTTGCTTGGAATACCTCGTACAATACTTCCAGGCTGATCCTGCCCGGATGGAGGAGCTTCGACGCATCCGCCAGGAAGATGAGCAAAAAGAAGAATAACGATGATGTGTAAAGAAGCGCAAGCCGGCCAGGCTTGCGCTTTTCGCTGTCGTAAGGGATTAGCCATCACCCTATATTTGTAGAGAGGAGCATTTTTTAGGGTAAGATGCTGTCGCGCTTCGGTCAACAGGCTTAGAAAAGGCTGTTTTTAAGGAGGCTGACATGAAAGCAGACGCAGTCTTTGAGGGTGGCGGAGTGAAGGGGATTGCTTTTATTGGAGCCTTACAGGTAATGGAGGCGCATGGCTACACGTGGGAAAAGCTGGCTGGTACTTCCGCCGGTTCTATCGTAGCAGCCTTGCTTAGTGCTGGATACACCAGTCAGGAGCTAAAACCGATCTACGAAGAACTGGATTACCTCTACTTTCTTCAGCGAAGCGGAATGGGGCGCCTGCCAGTTGTAGGCCCGATTTATGAGCTGGTTGTCCGAGAAGGGGTTTATCGTGCGGATCGGATTGAATTGTTCGTGGAAGAATTGCTGTGTAGAAAAGGGATACGAACCTTTGGGGACCTTCCGATTGGCAAGCTGCGCATTGTTGCCTCCGATATCAGTGTTGGCAAGATGCTTGTCATGCCGGATGACTTGGTACGATACGATTTGGACCCTGAAGATTTTCCGATTGCGAGGGCTGTTCGAATGTCGTCCTCCATTCCTTTTTTCTTTCAACCTGCGCTGCTAAAAAAGCCAGGCCAAACTCACTATATCGTAGACGGCGCTCTACTGAGCAACTACCCTGTCTGGCTGTTTGATGTGGAAGGTACGCCCCGCTGGCCAACGATCGGTTTTCGTCTACAGGACGACCAAGGGAAAAGGAAGGAGGACCGTATAAAAGGGCTGTTCTCGTTTACGCACAGCCTTCTTTCCACCATGCTGGATGCGCATGACCGCCTTTACGTCGAAAAAGCAAAAGCAGTGCGGACTATTTTTATCAACACGCTTGGTGTTCGAACTACTCAATTCCAATTGCCACCTGAAATGAAGCAGCAGCTGTTTGCGTCCGGGGAATCGGCAGCACGTGTGTTTTTAGAACATTGGGATTTCGATGACTATGTCAAAGTCTTTCGCAATACCTCTCCCAAAATACCCGTGTGAAGGGTTAAAGCCTTTGTATAACGAAAAAACAGGCAGCCTTATTCGGGCAACCTGTTTCTTTGTTTCGCCTTCTTCAATGAGAGATGTTGTCTTGCGATTTCTGATCGTTTTGCTTTTCTTTGGATTTCCCTTTGTTGCCATCGATCACTCGGAATGGGTGATCTTTTCGAGGCGACGCAGATTGCTTTTTAAACGCTTGTCGGATAACCGGTGTTTTGGGACTCGCCTTTGCTTTTGACTTTGCTTGCTTAGGCTTTCGCTGCTCAGAGGAAAGGGGAAAGAAGGAACCGCTTTGCAAGTAATTCCGAACCACCAAAAAGAGTACCACACACAATCCCAAAATAATCAAGGTGTTAATGGGGTCAGCAATGAGTTTTGTCATAAATCCGTAGATTGCCAGCAACAACACAATAACAATCACTGGTGGAATGCGGCGTAACATAGGGCTTCACCTCTATGAGATTAAAAGTGCCTCACGTTATCCGGTCGTAGCCATTCTCTCTTGCACATGCTTCTGATCAAGCTCTCGCATCTTTTGGAAGGAAGCGATCGCTACTTCCACCTGACTGTCGTCTGGCTCTCTCGTTGTGATCTTTTGGAGCCACAATCCTGGGTAGCCAAGATAACGGAGGACTGGAGTTTCACGAAGCTTGTTTGTCCACTGTAGAACCTCATAGGAAACGCCAATCACCAGTGGCAAGAGAACAATGCGTTGCACGACACGTTCCGTCAGGGAGTCATAACTGAACAGGGAGTAAATCACGACACCGACGAACACCGTGAAAATGAGAAAACTACTGCCGCAACGGTAATGCAAGGTGGAAAATTTTTGCACATTCGCTACTGTTAATTCTACCCCGGACTCGAAGGCGTTAATCACTTTGTGCTCGGCACCATGATATTGAAACAGCCTTTTGATGATGGGGGCTTTCGCAATGGCAGTGATGTAGCCGAGGAGTAGAAGAATCTTGAAGCCGCCTTCTGCCAAGGTCTGAGGTACACCATCTGGAACCCATTTGCCCAATAGAAAGTCGGCAAGAAATACGGGAACGAGTGTGAATACGAATTTGCCGAACAAGAACGAGAGGACACCAACGACTGCAACACCAAGAATCATGGTGAGTTTGGAAGGGCCTTCCGATACTTCTTCACCGGATTCCGTATTGTAGCGCTCGGAGGCGAAGTTGAGATGTTTGGCCCCGTTCGCACTAGCCTCAATTAATCCGACAATCCCGCGCAAAAACGGAATTTTTTTCAAGGGAGTAATCCATTTATATTCCGTTCGGGGGGCTTCAAAATACTCAATGTCTTGATTTTTTTTGCGAACAGCTGTAACGGTCATAGTTTTGCCGCCGAACATGACACCTTCGATAACGGCCTGACCACCGTAGCTGGGTACTTTTTGCTCTGCCAACGTGAATCACCTTCCTTACCTCCTATATTAACGGAAATAAGGCAATGAGGCTACAAGCAGTTCACGATCTGGTTCGAAAAGTCAACAATTAGTGAAAAACAAGCAGGGCGAGCATACTACAATGGAGGTGATGAATGTGGAAGCGACTAAGACAAGAGGTAGACATCGAGAAAATAAAGCAGAGCAGGAAGGACGGCAAACAAGTAAGCAGTCGTCGACATCCAAAGTGCTTGAGATTGCTTTTTGGGGCACGATCATCTGGAGTATAGTTCGTTTGCTTGCCCACTTTTTAAATTTGACCCCTTACGGATTGGGCGCTTTTGCACGTCCTCTGGTAGGGGTGGATGAGAATTCCATCGCCGGTATTGGTTTGGGAACAGTGATTCTTTTTATCGAAGCTCTCGCTGCGACATTCTTGTTCTCCATGCTGTTCAGCAAACAGCGGGTGTGGTGGAGTGGCTTGTTATTTGGACTAGTTATGCTCATGATTGCAGGATTTTTCTTCCGGATGGGGAACTGGGACTTAGACACCTTGTCTAGTGAAGCGGCTTGGTATTTGTCCTTTGGTCTGTTCATAGGAATGACGCTGACACTGGAGCAATCGGATGAAATCCACTGACACGCATATCGGGTGATGGAGAGCCATCCCCATAGAAGAATAAGTGCAAATCTTTCTAATCGTATGGACTACTCTTTCATCTCTATTACATTTGCAGGGCTTGTGGTAAAATGTTTCATTAGTAAAAAAACTTTTTTATCGAAACCTATTTGGGGAGGGATGCATAATGACTTCCATCCTATTGCTGAATGGCCCAAATCTCAATTTATTGGGAACACGGGAGCCAGATGTATATGGAAGGGAAACGCTTGCGGATTTGGTCACGAATCTGAGCAAGGTAATGGATGAGCTGGGAGGCAAGCTAGAACATTGCCAATCCAATCACGAAGGCGTACTGATTGATGCGATTCATCAGGCACGTGGCGTTTATGACGGAATCCTGATTAACCCAGGTGCTTTCACACATTACAGCTATGCGATACGTGATGCACTGTCGAGTGTTGCCCTGCCAACAATCGAAATACATATATCCAATATTCATGCCAGAGAAGAATTTAGACATCATTCTGTTCTCGCTCCTATTGTGATCGGACAGGTGGTCGGTTTGGGAATGGATGGATACGAGTGGGCATTGCGTGCCCTTGTCCGTAAAATCGAAAAGAAATAAGGGAACCTAAGATGAAAGGGGAGACGGTTGTGGTGAAACAGCGTCTGGCAAAATTAAGAGAAGCACTTGCAAATTTGGGAGCGGAAGCGCTCATTACAGAAAAAGCGGAGAATCGTTTTTACTTGAGCGGTTTTTCTGGCTCAACAGGCTGGGTGATTGTAACAGAATCCGAAGCCTTTCTGGTAACCGATTTCCGTTATGTAGAACAAGCACAGGAGCAGGCTCCAGATTTTACGGTCGTAAACAATGAGCGCAGAGCAATTGAAGCAATCGCAAAGCTTTTAGCGGACAAAGGAATCAAGCGATTGGCGTTTGAGAGCAGCGTTTCATTCGGAACACATCAAGAATGGAACCGGGCATTTGAAAATGTTGAATTGATTGCAACGAGTGGACTTGTGGAAAAAATTCGGATGTTCAAGGATGAATCCGAAATGGTAATCATCCGCGAAGCTGTTCGAATAGCCGAAGCAGCATTTGAGCATATTCAAGCTTATATCAGACGAGGAGTACGTGAAACAGATGTGGCGCTTGAACTCGAATACTTCATGCGCAAGCAAGGTGCGACAGGTTCTGCATTTGATATGATCGTGGCTTCTGGTGTTCGCGGCGCACTCCCACATGGACGTGCAAGTGAGAAAATCATCGAAGCTGGCGAAATGGTTACACTTGATTTTGGTGCCGCTTACAAGGGGTATAATTCAGATATTACCCGCACGCTGGCTGTTGGTGAGCCGAGTGCAAAAATGAAAGAGATTTACGACATTGTCCTGCGTGCACAGCTTGCAGGTGTACAAGCTTTGAAGCCAGGTGTTTCTGCCAAGGCTGCGGATGCTGCAACTCGTGACATTATCACAGCTGCAGGCTATGGAGACGCGTATGGCCACAGTGCTGGACACGGACTTGGGATTGAAGTGCACGAGCTACCAGGATTGTCGACTGTAAGCACCTTTGTCTTGGAACCAGGGATGCTCGTCACGATGGAGCCAGGCATTTATGTTAGCGGGCTTGGTGGCGTGCGAATTGAGGACGATGTGCTCATCACAGCAGATGGCCATGAGAACCTAGGCAAGTCTACGAAAGAGTTGATCATTTTGCCCGTCTAATTTATACTATTTCTGTTATTGATTGATTCTCGGGAGGACTACCATGATCTCTGTAAACGATTTTCGTACCGGTTTGACGATCGAAGTGGATGGCAATATTTTTACTGTACTCGAATTCCAACACGTAAAACCAGGGAAAGGCGCGGCGTTCGTTCGCTCCAAACTGCGCAACCTGCGTAGTGGTAATACGACTGAAATGACTTTCCGTGGCGGTGAGAAAGTGAACCCTGCGCGGATTGAGTCCAGCACCATGCAATACCTGTACGCGAGTGGCGATGAATACACATTCATGAATACGGAAACTTACGAGCAAATGACATTTACTCGTAGCCAAATTGAGCGTGAACTCCGTTTCCTCAAGGAAAACATGAATGTACAGATCATGCAATACAACGGTGAAACGATTGGAATTCAACTTCCTAACACGGTTGAACTCGTTGTAACAGAATGTGAGCCAGGTGTAAAAGGGGATACAGCTTCCAACGTAACGAAGAAAGCTACCCTGGAGACCGGTTTCGTAGTAAACGTTCCTCTTTTCGTAGAAGAAGGAGAGCGTCTGATCATCGATACTCGTTCGGAAGCGTATGTTTCCCGCGCGTAAGCAAGCAAGACACAAAAAAGCTGTGCCCATCCGGGTGCAGCTTTTTTTGTTGCCAAGTGCAATGATTTGATAAAAATTTTTGAAAAACTTGAAAGAAAATACAATCTGGTCCGTTAAACAAAGTAAGCCTGCCAAAAAGAGCGCTGCGCAGCGAACTGATTTTTGGGATAGGAGGATCTATCAAGTGCAGGACGATTGAAGTGCGAGCCTATTTTCGTGGAGAGCTTCCCGAAAATGAAAAAAGACAAGTAGAGAAAAATGTGGACAGCTGCCCGCATTGCAGTCGCCTCGTGTCTGAGGAAGATGAATTCGTATTGGAGATTGTGCTGCCGCCAACCCAACTCCCGGCTGATTTCACCCAGCAGGTAATGCGTTCATTAGAGAATGTACCGATTCTCGTTCCGAAACCAAACTGGAAAAAAAGGAGTATTTCCATTATGAAAAAAACAGCATTAGCAGTTGCGAGTGTGACCGCTCTCATTACGTTTGGTTCGATTGTGTCGCCTACGTTTGCGAGCTATGTAAATAGCGTCATCCAATCGATCCAAGGTGTAGACAACGGGATGAAAAAGGCCGTGGGAAATGGATATGCGCAGGAAATTAACAAGCGGGCGACTGACCAGGGTCTTACTCTCGTCGTAAAAGAAGTAGTGGCTGATCCGATGAGGATTGCAATTTTTTGCGATATTATAGATCAGAACGGCAAAAGCCTCCCATACAAAATGCATGAAGACGAGATCCGACTTACTTATAAAAATAAGGTGGGGGAAGATATAAACCCAAGTGGTGGCGGCTGGACTACAAAAATGGAAGGGGATTACCTAGTCTTAAAGCATGATCTCTTTACTTTTTTGAAAGATCCGAAGGACATACCTGATGAGCTAACGGTAGGTGTAGGAGCAACGATCTTGAGTGGAAAAGAAGGAAATTGGAGTGTCGAATTTCCTGTCGATATGAAAAAGGCAAAAGCAGCAGCGAAGTACACTCACCTTAATCAGCAGTACACTACACCACAGGGAATTTCAATAAAGCTGAATAACATTATGACTGTACCGAGTGCAAGCTTGCTCGAGATGGAGACGGATTGGACTGCGGAACGGACCAAGCAAGTGAAGAAAACGATGGAAGAAAACGGATGGGTAGTAGGGAAGCCTGAGCAAGGGAAGTATTCTGAGGCGGAGATGATCGACCGATATTTCCAGCAAGTTGGGATGGTATATCAAATCCTTGACGAGAAAGGGAATGTGGTTGCAGGATGGGACGATGCGATCTACGATGAGATTAACAAAATCCGGACCAATACCGTGGATCATTCAGCCATAGGGGGAGCACAATCTGACAACTCTAATAAATACAAGGTTTGGAATGGTTTTACCCCGTTAGCAGATAATGCAAAATTAACCCCAAGATGGCCGCGTACAAGTATCCGGGACCCTATTTGTCCGTGGACTTGAAAATAAGCCAAACAAATTGACTTTCATTCATTCTGTTCAACAAAGAGAATACCGTGATCTAAACTGGGAAGTACCATTTGAGACAAGCCAGTAAGACCACAAGTAAGTGAATTCTAATAAAGGAATCCCCCTCACGTAAGTTCAAGGAGGGGGATTCCTTCGTGTAATAAAACAAAATCCTGAACTCTTTTTCTTCTCATCAACGCTGCGCACGCCAGCGGTTCAGCAGTTCATTTAGTGATTCTATATAATATTCGATACCTCTTTCCATTTCCACAAAGCGCTGAGAAACTATTTCGTTATCACTCACGGTTTGGATATGTGCTCCTTTTTCGAGCGTCTTTTTCAAGGCATGGACCCGCTCGATTGAGGCGAGTAGCTCCCTTTCCAGTGCATTCTCGGAATAGATGTAATAGGTAACACGGTCACCTGTTATGCTCTTTTTTTCCACGTGTCCAGAGCGTAGCAGCAGGCGAATGTTGGTAGATACGCTACCCAGGCTCACCTGGAGTACCGACGCGATCTGCTCGGCTGACAGTGCACCTTCTGTGACCATCAGCAAGCCCAAAATTCGCCCGGCAATTCTGGAGACACCTTGTTGCTCGTGATACAGACCGATTTCTTCGATATAAGCCAACAGTTCTGGAGATAAGTTATTCAACGCCAATACTCCCTTTGGAAAAACGTCACAACGTTTCTCAAGTAACTTGGCTAGGCCCGCCTCTGAAACGAGCCTAGCCTTTTTTATTATAGCAACATTAGCTTTTTCTGTCTGCTTTGGAGAGCTGTCGGAACCCGAACAATATTCGGTTGACCCGACTATTCTCGTCACGGTAGAAGATCACGGAATTAGTCATGCCAGGGCCGAGCTTTGCTATGAATTGGTCGGAGCCGACAGGAACGAGTGGCAGAGCGCTTTCGATCTCTCCCAGCTTGATGGAAATGGTGAGTGTCTCGCCTGTTAAGCTGACTGCGACGTTGCTCCCTTCGGCGGATGAATAATCACCGATGTATTCGGCCATTGCTGCTGAGTCTGGCACATAGTCGGGGTAGGGGAACTCAGGTGTGTCCACGGGCCGCTCCTGCAGAGCATTGAGTGCAGCTGCTAGCAGACCTCTTACGGGGAGGGCACCGTCTGCATTGATCAGGACGACTCCGGTTATCCCAGCTTCAGGCAGGATGTGCATTTGCGCCGAGACCCCTTTTATTCCGCCAGAGTGCTCAACCAAAGAGCCTCCGTGATGATGCGGAGCTGGTGTGATAAACAGCCCATAGCCGTAGTTTATAAATGAATCAATCCCGATGTGAGGCGTCATCATCTGTGCGACGCTTGCTGCTGAGAGAATTCGCACATCCCCGACGCAGCCACCTGTTCGGAAAATTTCGGCATAGCGAAGCATATCACGGGCAGTTGATTTTAAGAAACCGGCAGCGCGTTGTGCTGGTGCATCCAACCAATGAGGGGAAGCAAACAGCTCAGGCTTGCCATCGGTCAATCGTTTGGTATAGAGGGTGGAAACGGACACGTTTTCCTGTAAATCGGCGATGGAAAACACCGTGTTGGTCATGCCGGCGGGCTCGAGGATGTGGCTTTTCACATAATCTTCATAGGGTATTCCACTAACCTTCTCGATAATTGCGCCGAGTAGTCCGAAGGCTTCATTCGAATAGCTGAACTGAGTCCCGGCTTCTCCTAAAAGTGCAAGATCTGTGGCAGCAAGATAGGCGAGCAAATCATCGTATGTGTCAATGTAGGGGAGCTCCTGGATACTCTTCTTATCAAAGGGCGGCAAAAATAGGGCATGATCAGGATCTTCCTCAATGCTCCGTCGCAGCGCACCGAACAGGGATGCCAGCGGCGGAATTCCTGCTGAATTGCTCATGAAGTGATGGATGGCAATTTGCTTGGAGGCTGCTTCATCTGCGAAACGGAACTGAGGCAAGTAAGTGACAACGGGATCTGTGACGGTCAGCTTGCCAGCTTCCTGCAATTGCATAATTGCAATGCAGCTGAATGACTTGGTGATGGAACCGATGCCGAATACGGTGTCTAAGGTGATTTCTTGCTGGCGCTCGACATTGCTGTATCCGAAGGTTTGCTCGTAAATTTGCTCTCCATCCTTGGCAAGCGCAATAATCGCCCCGGGAACTACGTTAGGGTCAATGATCTTGTTCGCGTACGCTTCGTAAACAGAGGTCCAGTTTTGCTTGTTCATGGGAATCATCCTTTCAATTTGGCGATGATTGAGATTAGACATCATGATAAACTTCTTTATCAAAATAGATTTCTTACCTCACCTCCTTTATAAAGAAGCCCATAGCCCAGGGGGACTCTAGAAAATAAGCGCTTACAATTGTCAGCAGTTCAACCTGGCTGAGCTCAAATACCTCGCCAATCAAAGGGAGCGCCATGATGATGCCGAAACATGCTTCTTCTAATCTTATTGATTTTCGATAATTTTAGTCAATGCTAAAATGATTAAAATCACAAAATTTAGAAATGAATAGCAGCTCACACGCGAAGTTCTTCCTCGGAGTGGCAGCGCGCGATCTCTGGTAATGAAAGACAAATCCCCCTCCTGTGAATCAAGGGAGGGGGGTGTTTTGTGTACGATCACCGAGCAAGTGAGCAGGACTTAACGTCCGGCGAACCATTCCCATAGCTTCAATACAAATGCCGTGATCCCAGCGGCCATCAGCGGACCGACGGGGATGCCTCGAAAAAACACAATTCCAATAATCGAGCCAATGACTAAGCCGACAATCATATGCGGTTCGGTCCGAAGCAAATCAAGACCTTTTCCATTCATCCAGGTGGCAATCGCTCCGCCTGCCAGAGCCGTCAAGCCAACGACAGTCGTAAAAAGAGGGGTGACGTCTTTCCACGAGATCTTTTCACTCGCAAACGGGACCAAGACGGAAATGGTTAAAAAAAGCAAACCAAGCTCCAAGCCACGTCGCTCGACTGTCGGGAAAAATCGTTCCAATGCCGTCAGCTTCAGTACCAGTAAGATACTGGCGGCAGTAGCAATAATCGGTGACCGGCCAATTAACCCTATGACGATAAGGATGACGAGCATCACTTCTCCAGACATCATTGGCATCTTCAAAACCCCTGTCCCTGTTCTCCTTTCACTTTATGAGACAAGGTGTGGGAGTATTCGTTTCTCCTTAACGAAGGGGACAAGCTTATAATGATCGACCCTGGCGCAAAAATGCAGATCGCTCCCAAAGTGGTGCTGTACAAGCCGTTTTCCAGTTGTGGTTTGGAGCAGTTGTGCTGCCAGCCTGTCAGAGAGATGGAGGTAGCTCGCTTTTAATGCTTCCCCCAGATCACATACCTGGAAATGAGCATTCAGCTTTTGTGCCTGCACAAGCATCAACCCTGCCGCCAGACCGTCCTCCAAGGCAAATTCAGAGCGTGTACCAGCACAATAGAGCGTGATATCGAGGTGATGGGTGAGCGCGTGCTTGATACATGCCGTGGCGTTGAGAAAACAGCCAATAAGCAGGGCAGAGGCTCGTTCTGCCTTTTGGATAGCCCGTGTCCCGTTCGTGGTCGTCAGGATGAGGCGGCTTCCACCCTTTGCTCGCGTGGCAATTTCAGTTGGAGAGTTGTTGCAGTCAAACTCGGGAATTTTTCGACAGTGCCGTTCACCAGCCAGGACGCTGTCAGGTGTGCGAAGGGAGTTGGCTTGACCAATCGTCTCTACGGGGATGACGGAAAGAAACCCGTTCCCGAGTGCTGTCACGATCGTGCTGGACGCACGGAGAACATCGATGACGATCACTACACGATTACTGATTTGGTCAAAACGAATTTCCTCCACGGTAGGCACCACTTCTATACGCACGGGTCTGACCTCCCCTCCTCCATAATGAGGGCTGTATCGCTGCGCAAGCCACGCCGGAGTGTTTCCAATGCCAAAACGTCCGTGTAGGCGATATTTCCCAAATTTACGTCACTTCCGATGGAGCGAATCAGGCTCACTTGCTGCTCCTTTTGGGGCGCTTCCCAGATGAGGCGAGCTGCCTGACTTTTTACCGTATGGACGATATCGTGAATAAAGCTCTCGTCCACCTGGCCATCAGGATCAAAAACACCTACAGTTCCACTTTCCCTGGCCTCAACAATTACGTGGCTCGCACCTGACTCTAGATCGGCAAATAGAGTTTCGATGAGCTCGTCACGCTCTGCACGGTAGTCCGCGGCTTTCTTACCGAATTCGGTATAGACGACAAGTCCGGTTTCTACCCCTATCCGAATAGCCTCCCGGCGCTGCGATGCAGGCAGAGCATAGGTTCCGTCCGAAATTTCAACAGCATTAAAGCCAAGTGCGTGAATCTGTGCCATATAATCCTTTACAGGTGTTCGTCGAACGGCGATTTCGAAAAAAGTTCCGCCTGGCATGACGGTGAGTCCATGTTGTTTCGCCAGCGTGATTTTTTGCTGCAGCAGGTTTAGAGGGTACAGGGCAGTCGTGCCAAAGCCAAGTTTGTATATGTCCATATAGGGTGAGGCCAATTCTAGTAAATCTCGAAAGGCCGTACTCCCGAGTCCTTTGTCTATGACCATTGTCATTCCATTTGTACGAGGTTTGCTCCTTGTCAGCCCGGACGGATTTGCCCAGTTGGCGGGCACAAACGGATACTCGCAGTCTAGCATTGGCAGTTTCCTCATTTCTTCTAGGCGTATGGTTCAGTGTATGCCCTCCTGGGTGCAGGAGTGAAAAGCATAGGCGTTTACCCATAAAGTGCTTAAATGGTCTGGTACAGGCATAGAGTGGAACGAGGGGAGGACGAGACGGTATGTGGGAAAAAGCAATTATGGGGATGGCTGCTCTGCGAATTTTGTCTGGAAGTATTGAAATATTGGCTGCTCTGCTCATTTTAAAGGTAAACCAGGTGGAAAAGGCACTCATGATCAATTCCGGATTGGCGGTTGTCGGACCCGCTATCCTGATTACGACGACGGCGATCGGTCTGCTCGGGATGTCAGATCGGATCAGCTTTGCCAAAATCGCGTGGATCATGGTTGGTGTTTCGTTTATTTTGATTGGGGTGCGAAAATAATCTCCAATTCCTTCCACTGGTATCGCTGCTCACTATTGGGAAAGATAGTGTCAGGAACCAGATAGGGGGAGTGGAAAAATGGAGTCGTTGGCCAATCGAATTGCTTATTTACGTGGTTTGGCAGAAGGAATGGACATTAGTGAAAAAAGTTCTGAGGGCAAGATCATTCTTGAGCTGATCGATATCATCGACGATGTTACTGCCCAGTTTCATGAGCTGGAGACTCGCGTAGAAGAAGCGGAAGATTACGTAGAGGCTCTCGACGAAGATTTAGAAGACATCGAGCTTTACTTGTTTGATGATGACGAACAGCTGTATGAAACGGTAAGAGATTGTGACGACGATGAGCAGGACGAATACGCGACATACTACGATCTCGACGATGATGAGGATGCGTATGTATATGAAGGAGCGGGCGATGATCATCTCGAAACGACGTATGAGTTTTCCTGCCCGAGCTGTCATGAAATGATTTTTTTACACGAAGGGCAGGATGACGAGGGCTATACCCATTACGTCATCGAGCAACATGATAGTAGAGCGGACACAGAGCCGATTAATCCGACTTAAACCAAGTGGTGCCAGAAGATATAAGCTTGTCGACTTGCATGAATACATGTGAGGGCAAGCTTTTTTGTTTTTTGGTACAAGCAATCCACTGGCGTATTTTTTAGCATAAATCTCGTCCATCTCTGCATAGGATGGAGGTAAGTTCAATGTGGACAAAGGCTGGGTGAGCAAAAAAGCATCCTTCAGCCGAAAAGGAGGGTACCAGCCGTGAAGGAGATCATGGCGATCTTGCCGGCAAGCATACGGATGATTTTACAAGCCCTTCCTCCCACGGTAACAGAGCAGCTAGAAGAAATACGTCTTCGGCAAAATCAGCCCTTGGAAGTCAGATATGGTCAGCAGTCCAGCTATGTTACAGCCTCTGGGCAGCTCACTTCGATAGCGAGCCAAGGGTGGGAATTCACCGAGGAACAGTCAGTCAAGCTCTTGAACCAGGTAAGCCAGCACTCCTTGTACGCATTGGAAGAAGAGCTGAAACGGGGCTACATCACTGTTGTTGGCGGTCACCGGATCGGAATCGCGGGTAAAGTGGTGCTGGACAAGGGAGAGGTAAAAGGAATCCGAGATGTCACCAGCTTCAATATTCGGATTGCTCGGGAGAAAAAAGGAGCGGCACAAAAGGTCATGCCGATTCTCTTTGAGAACGGTAAATTGCTCAACACGCTACTCATTTCCCCCCCTCAATGCGGAAAGACCACATTGTTGCGTGACATGGCCAGGTCCATCAGTTACGGCAGCGAGTGGTCTTCGAGTCGGAAGGTAGGGATTGTGGACGAGCGTTCCGAGCTGGCTGGCTGCTTGCAAGGCGTACCGCAGCGAGATGTCGGTCCACGCACGGATGTGTTGGATGCTTGTCCCAAAGCAGCAGGCATGATGATGCTGATTCGCTCCATGTCTCCGGATGTGTTGATCGTGGACGAGATAGGCCGCCCCGAAGACGGTGATGCCGTGTGGGAAGCGATACATGCGGGTGTATCTGTCATCTGCTCTGCACATGGAGCGGATGTGGCGGAAGTTGCCGAGAGACCGATGCTGGGAAAGCTGATCCGACAGGGTGCTTTTTCGCGCTACATTGTCCTCAGTCGGACAAAAGGGGTCGGTACGATCCAGGCCATCTACGATCAAGGTCTGAAGCCGCTTAAAAAGGAGCAGGTCGTATGATCAAGCTGATCGGAGCCGTACTGATCCTTTTTTCCGCATCTATGGTCGGCTGGCAGATTGGTCGCTATTACGCTTATCGCCCCGTTCAGCTGCGAGCGCTGCTGGTTGCCCTGCAAATGCTTGAAACCGAAATCGTGTATGGTCTGACTCCGTTGAATCGTGCATTCGTAAAGGTCGGTCAACGTGTTTCGGAGGATGTCGGCAAAATGTTTCTCTTTGCTGCGGAACTACTGAATACCGAGAAGGCACAATCCGCTGAGGAAGCTCTAAGGCAAGCGATGGGGAAGCTGTGGACGCATACGGCCTTGCGAAAACAAGAACGAGATGTGCTGACAAGCTTGGGCCAGGTTTTAGGTTCATCTGATCGGGAAGACCAGCAAAAGCATTTGCGCCTGGCTGTAACCCATCTTCAGGGACTTGCCCAGGAAGCTCGTTTCGAACAGGAAAAGTACGAAAAAATGTATAAGAGCCTTGGCTTCCTTGGTGGTCTGCTGGTCGTCATCCTGATGTTCTAAAGGTGAGGTGTTCACAGTGGATTTTGATTTGACACCTGTTTTCCAGATCGGAGCGGTAGGATTCATCACAGCCATCTTGCATACGGTCCTGAAGCAGGCGGGCAAGGAAGATATCGCGCACTGGGCTACACTCGTCGGGTTCATTATCGTCCTGTATATGGTGTCGCACTACATCGGCGATCTTTTTACCGAGGTAAAACGCGTCTTCCTGTTCAACTGAGGAGGGGCTGCAGATGGAGATTGTGCAAATCGTCGGGCTTGGGCTGGTGGCTACGATTCTGGCTTTGGTCATCAAAGAGCAGAAGCCGATGTTCGCCTTCCTTTTGGCTATCGCCAGCGGTGTCATTATCTTTTACTTTCTCGTTGGCAAAATAGCTGAAGTCATTCGAATTCTCGAACGGCTGGCAGTCCAGGCAGATTTGAACCTGGTGTTCCTGGAAACCATTTTAAAAATTATCGGAATTGCTTACATTGCTGAATTCGGTGCACAAATGACCAGAGACGCGGGACAAGGGGCAATCGCCTCCAAGATTGAGCTGGCGGGTAAGGTCTTGATTTTGGTCATGGCCGTGCCGATTATCCAAATCATCATTGAGACAGTCATCGACTTGTTGCCGGCGTGAGGGGAGGTGGGATGTCAGTGGCGCTTACACGCAAGTTGATCCTCGTCTTGTTCCTACTAATGCTCTTACCGATTGAAGGTGTATTCGCTTCTGCTACGCCCACTGCTGACCCGATAAACGAGATCGTCCAGCAGCAGGTAAGCCATTTGCAGCTAGAGAGAGTAGAGCAATACTGGACGCAGCTTCAGAAAGAGTACAAAGGCTATTTGCCCGACATCAAATCTGAAGGCTTTGTTCAGCTGCTTATGAATCAGGGAGAATTCAGCATTGCAGGTGTGCTCAAAGGAATGGGCAAGTTCATTTTTCATGAGATTTTGATGAATGGAAAATTGCTCAGCTCGATTATTATCATTACCGTTTTCGCCATGATTTTGGAAACGATGCAAAATGCTTTTGAACGAAATGCCGTTTCGACCGTTGCCTATTCCATTGCTTATCTCGTCTTAATGGTTCTAGCTATCAACAGCTTCCACGTTGCCATTACTTACGCCAAGGACGCCATAGCGAACATGTCGGATTTCATGCTGGCCATGATTCCTCTGGTGATAGCGCTTCTCGCATCAGTTGGCAATCTGGCGACTGCGACCATGTTTCACCCGCTCATCATTTTCATGATCAACATCAGCGGGATGATGATCTCGTATGTGGTGTTTCCGTTACTGTTTCTCTCAGCGATGCTCTCCATCGTCAGCCTGTTCTCAGAAAGATATAAAGTAACACAGCTCGCTACACTGCTGCGAAACATTGCCATGGGTGTCCTCGGTTCCTTTTTAACTATTTTTCTCGCGGTCATCTCGATTCAGGGAGCCACCTCGGCAGTAACAGACGGAGTAACGCTCAGGACAGCCAAATATATTACCGGAAACTTCATTCCGATTGTTGGGCGAATGTTTTCTGATGCGGCAGATACCGTGTTGAATGCATCGTTACTCGTCAAAAATGCAGTTGGTTTAGCTGGCGTTTTGATCTTAATCACGTTATGCGCTTTTCCGGCATTAAAAATTCTGGTACTGGCTCTGATCTACAACGTATCCTCTGCCGTACTGCAGCCTCTCGGGAACAGTCCAATTATTAGTGCGCTTGGCACGATTGGAAAAAGCCTGTTGTTCGTATTCGCCGCGCTGGCAACGGTCGGGCTGATGTTCTTCCTAGCCATTACCATCATTATCGCAGCGGGCAACATCTCTATGATGGTTCGGTAGGTGATTGAAATGACATGGTTAACCTTATGGCTGAAAAAAATCATCCTACTCGTCCTCTTGGCAGCCTTTCTCGATTTAATTCTCCCGAATACGACACTCCAGCGTTACGTCAAGATGGTGATGGGCCTGATTCTTTTGCTCACGATCATTTCTCCGGTCTTCTCTCTGTTTAGTCTTTCGCAGGAGGACCTTGCGTTTCGACTGGATCGCTATCAGCAGCAATTGAACAAGCCAGCCGATGCGGAGTGGAAACGGATCACCGACAAACTATTAGGCCAGCAGGATGTACAAATGACCGTCTATGTCCAAAAACAGGTTGCAGCGGGAGTGAAGGCAAGGGTAGAGGAAGCGTATGGGGTAGAGGTACAGGACGTGGCAGTCATCGTAAATAGCAAAAATCCCGACCAGCCTAAGCTGGAAAGAATCGAGCTAGTATTGGGAGAGCCAGTAGAGAAAAAGCAGGAAGGGCAGATTCCGATCGAAACCGTTAAACCAATTCAACCGGTAGAGATAGTCATCGGCGAGAAGTCTTCCGTCAAGCCAAAACAGGAAATTGCAGCAGCAGCGCAGCAGAGCGACCCGATGCTCACACAAATCTCTACGGATATTGCCACGCAGTGGGGACTTACCAAGGAACAGGTTGTTGTCGTGGACGAGTCTCGCGGAGGGGAAAAACAATAACGGATGTGTCCGAAAAAGCGAGGTGAGAGAGATGCTGGAAAAGCTGAAGAAGCTATGGGAAGGCAAAAGTGGAAATAAAAAGCTGAGGCCATTCCATTATTTGATTGTCATATTGGGAGTAGGAATTGCAGCTATGATTTTGACGGACTTTCTCGCTGTAGAAAAAGATCAGGCCCCCCTCGGATTTGGTGTCTCCACGAATGAATCTGGGGGAACGCCAAGCGGCGACACATCGACTCCCGTACTGGGAAGCTCACCCGCTACGGACATCATCGCTGAGTACGAAAACATATACGAATCACAGCTGCGGGATATTTTGGGGAGCGTGGTCGGTGTAGGGGGTGTGGACGTCATGGTCAATCTAGAATCCACACCTGAGCTGGTAGTGGAAAAGAACCGAAACATACGCTCCTCCACGAATCAGGAGATGGACAAGGAAAAAGCGACTCGCAATCAAAATGACCAGTCCCGCGATGAGCAGTTGGTCATCATCCAGGGCGGCAAGCAAGACCAACCCGTCGTCGTGAAAACGCTGAAGCCTCGCGTTCGCGGCGTCCTGGTGGTAGCAAAGGGTGCTGATAACATTCAGGTGAAAGCGTGGATCACCGAAGCTGTTCAAAAGGTTTTAGATGTTCCCGCTTACAAGATATCCATTTTGCCCAAAAAAGGGTAGGAGGTAATGGCAAATGATTCTGCGGAAACAAACAGTGTGGTTGTTGACAATGCTGGCTGTCATGGTGGTGCTTTCTGGGTACTACTTAGTGAAGGGACCTGTGGACCAAGTGCCCACCTCGGGAAATCAGCAGGCTGTGCAAAAGCAAGAGCAGATTTCTGGAGTCGTGGTTGAATCCAAGCAAGTCGAGCAAGCTCCTCAAGCTACACCAGTCGATGCGAAAAACAACAACAAAGAAGCTACTGCACCAAAAGCAAATACTCCCGCGACTCCTGATCCAGCCAAGCAGACAGCGGGTAATGCAGTAGTGCCAGTAGCAGATACCACAAGCGAGATTTTCCAAGGCTATAAAATGAAGAGAGAAGCGCAGGTTCAACAGCAAAAGGATGAACAGATCACGATCATGAGCAATGCAGACTCCTCTCCACAAGCAGTCGCTGAAGCAAAAGCAAAATACGAAGAGCTTTCTTCCCAGGACAATGCCACGATGAATGTCGAGGAAATGCTCAAAGCAAGCGGCTACCAGGATGCAGTTGTATTTGTACAGGACGATAAAGTAACGGTCATTGTACAAAAAGATAAACTGAGCGCAAATGAAGCCGTAGAAATCATCGCGCATGTCAAGCAGCATCTGAATGTGCCGGCTACGAATATTAACGTCCAGTTTAAGACTTCTTGAGTGAATGCGGGTGAATCTTGTGGACGTCTACCCGTTATAAGCTACACTCAAAACGGGTATGATTGTAAGGATTTCCTCACTTCTTCTGGGAAAGAAGAGGGGAAATCCTTTCTTGACGTGGTCTAGGCAACAAGCTACCATGGATTTATGGTTTGCCAAAAGGATACATAATTGACTCCCTGAATCTTGATCGAAACAAACGAAGGAGTGCTTGTTCGTAATGAAAATTCATGAAATCCGCGAAATTATTAAGTTGATTGATCAATCTTCCATTAATGAATTCAAGCTGGAATCCGACGGGACAAAAGTCACCCTGAGAAAATCCAGTGGTACAGAAACAGTAGTAGTTGCACAACCTGCTGCACCAGCTCCCGTAGCTGCTCCAGTGGCAGTAGCTCCCGCAGCAACTGCACCAGCTCCTGTAGCAGCCCCAGTGGCTGTGGAAGCGCCAAAAGCTGCGCCAGTAGCAGATGACGCCAACCTGCACAAAATAGTTTCCCCGATGGTAGGAACCTTCTATAGCGCTCCAGAGCCAGGCAAACCAGCATATGTTCAAGCAGGCGACAAAGTGAATGCGAGCAAAGTAGTTTGCATCGTAGAAGCGATGAAGCTGTTTAATGAGATTGAAGCCGAAGTAACGGGCGAGATTGTTAAAGTACTCGTAGAAGATGGCCAATTGGTTGAATACGGTCAACCGTTGTTTTTGGTGAAGCCAGAATAAGGTGGAGGAGAGCGAAATGTTTCAAAAAGTATTGATTGCCAATCGCGGTGAGATTGCCGTACGGGTTATCCGTGCATGTCGCGAGCTGGGCATTCGTACGGTCGCTGTCTACTCCGAAGCGGATCGTGAGGCGCTTCATGTCAAACTGGCCGACGAAGCCTATTGTATTGGTCCAAAGGCATCCAAAGAAAGCTATTTGAACATAGCAAACATCATGAGCGTAGCGACCAAGGTGGGAGCAGATGCAATCCACCCGGGCTACGGCTTTTTGGCGGAAAACGCTGATTTTGCAGAGATTTGTACTGCATGCAATATCACCTTTATCGGTCCAGATCCAGAAGCGATAGTGAAAATGGGTGACAAGTCTACAGCCAAAGACACGATGAAAACGGCTGGCGTACCGACTGTACCAGGTACAGAGGGCTTGATTGAAGATGTAGCTGACGCTATCAAAACAGCGAATGAAATTGGCTATCCAGTCATGGTCAAAGCAACTGCTGGCGGTGGCGGCCGCGGAATGCGCGTTGCGGTAGACGACGAAGACTTGGAAAAAGCGATTCGTCAGGCGCAAAATGAAGCGAAAACAGCGTTTGGTAATGCCGGGGTATACCTGGAGAAATTCGTAGAAGGCCCTCGCCATGTAGAGATTCAAATCATGGCTGACAAGCATGGCAATGCTGTCTACTTGGGCGAACGCGATTGCTCCATCCAGCGTCGGCATCAAAAGCTGATCGAGGAAGCTCCGTCCCCTGCCTTGAGTGAAGAAACTCGCAAGGAGATGGGAGAAGCAGCAGTAGCTGCTGCTCAGGCAGTTTCCTATCACGGAGCCGGTACTGTTGAGTTTTTGCTGGACAAACACGGGAAATTCTACTTCATGGAAATGAATACGCGTATTCAGGTAGAGCATCCTGTAACTGAGCTGGTAACAGGAATTGATCTGATCAAGGAACAGCTGACGGTTGCAGCAGGAGAGCCGCTGTCATTCACTCAGGATGACATCAAGCTGGACGGATGGGCGATTGAGTGCCGGATTAATGCCGAAAACCCTGCGAAAAACTTCATGCCATCTCCAGGACGGATCACAGAATATCTGGCCCCAGGTGGTTTCGGAGTTCGTGTGGACAGCGCAGCTTATTCCGGATACGCTATTCCGCCGTACTACGATTCGATGATCGCAAAGCTGATCGTTTGGGGAAAAGACCGCGATGAAGCGATTGAGAGAATGAAACGTGCACTCGGAGAATTTGTGGTCGAAGGAATTACAACCACGATTCCTTTCCATTTAAAAGTTCTTGAGCATGAAGTGTTTGTCAGTGGGCAATTTGACACCAAGTTTTTGGAGCTGTATGATCTGAATCTTGGTGAGTAAGGGCTGATTTGTAAAAAAACGGTGCTCTTGCTATAATGTAATACAAATCTAAAGGGAGGTGCGAAGCATGGAAGAGTTTACTCCAGATTTAGATAGAACGGAGCTTGGGAAAGTCCAGATCGCTCCCGAAGTGTTGGAAGTGATCGCGGGCATGGCTGCTTCCGAGGTAGAAGGCGTAGCACAAATGAGCGGCGGTTTCGTAGGAGAAATAGCTGAACGATTGGGCCGTAAAAATATTGCACGAGGCGTTCGCGTGGAAGTAGGTTCCCGTGAGGCTGCGGTTGATGTTTCGATTATCGTGAAATACGGACACCGAATTCCGGATGTTGCTCGAAATATTCAAGATAGTGTGCGTAATGCGATCGAGGGCATGACTGGTCTTTCGGTGGTTGAGGTTAACGTACATATCGTCGACGTAGAGCTGAAAGCCGAAGAAAAAGCGCCAGCGCCTGCTGCTGTAGTGGAAGATTACCAGCGCGTGCGTTAACATGCAGCGGATGGATGCCCCCTACTAACAGGGGGCATTTTGCTCATTCAAATTGGGCTTTTGTCATACGTGCCTTGTTTGTCTCAATTGCAAACATGGCTCAAAGGAGAGATGCATGTGAATTTGTTTGACCGCTTTATCTTGACGATTTACAGCTTTGCTCTGATCATCCTGTCCTGCATTGCAATAACCGCTTTTAGCGGCTGGGTCTCACCAGATGTATTTACGCCATATGTAGATCAAATGCTAGCTGGGACCAACATTACGTATCTCATCGTTGCGATCATTTTCCTCATTGTCAGCCTTCGTTTCTTTTTCAGTTCCTTCCGCAGAAACAAGCCTAAAGTGGAACGCGGTATTCGCCAGCGCAATGATCTGGGTGAAGTTAATATTACGATTCAGACGATCCAAACCATTGCTGAGCGTGCTGCGAGACGGGTTAAAGGCGTCCGTGATATGAAAACGACTGTGAAAGCATTGGAAAGCGGCAATATTATTACCTTGCGTGTTTCTGTGGATGGGGAAACGCCTTTGCCTGATTTGACACTAGAGCTGCAGACCGGTGTAAAGGAGCAAGTGGAAGGCATTGCTGGGGTTGTTATTTCTGAAGTAGCAGTCGTTGTTACGGAAGTGGCACAGCAAGAAAACTACGCGGCTCGCAAGCGTGTGGAATAGAAGGTGAACGCCATGTTATGGGAGTTATTGTGGGAGCACAAGGGGAAGCTAATGGGGGTTATTGCCGGACTTTTTTTCGGTATCATCTACCTTCTTGTCGGCTTTTGGGATACACTGGTGTTTGTTGTGTTTGTCGGAACCGGCTACTACATTGGTCGTAAATTGGATCATAAAGAAGATTTGCGGGAAATCCTTGATCGGATTCTGCCAGGCAAGTTCCGGTGATTACGTTCGGGGAGAAACTCCGAGCTCACTTTAATTAGTAGGTGAATGGAATGAAACGAAGAACAGCACGAGAAAAAGCAGTCCAATGTCTATTCCAGATTGACATGGCTGAAGTCCCAGTTAAGGAAGCAGTTGCACTGGTTATGGAAGAATCCGAAGAAAAAGCTGAGTATTTGCGTTATCTCCTCGATGGTGTATTAAAAAACCTGGCAGAGATTGATGCAGAAATCAAAAAGTATTTGCGTGGCTGGCAGTTAGAGAGAATTGCCAATGTGGATCGCGCTATTCTTCGTCTGGCTTTCTATGAGATCATGTTTGAAGCAGAAACTCCCGATAAAGTCGTTATGAATGAAGCCATCGAGATTGCCAAACTGTTTTCTGATGAGCAATCCCATCGGTATATTAACGGCGTCTTGTCCAGCTTCTTGCAGACTCGTGAGACGGCACAGGCGTAACAGGCAGGAGATACAAGCATGACTAAGGTAATGTTAGGCATTGATACGAGCAATTACCGGACATCACTGTGCTTGGCTCAGGAAGACGGCCGGATTGTGGCAGAAGCAAAACGCCTCCTGAAAGTAAAGGAAGGAAAGCGCGGTCTGCAGCAGTCTGAAGCCGTCTTTCAGCATGTGATGAACTTGCCAGAACTAAGTGAGCAAATGAAGTGGATGGATTATGAGATCGAAGCTGTATGTGTCAGTGAAAAGCCCCGCCCTGTAGATCAATCCTACATGCCAGTGTTTAAGGTAGGAGAAGGTCTCGCGAAATCACTTGCGACCTATTTGCGTGTTCCGCTTCATTTGACTACCCATCAGGAAGGACATATTGCCGCAGGGGAATATACCGCCGATGTACGGCCCGCAGAGAACCGCTTTTTGGCTGTGCATCTATCTGGAGGTACGAGTGAGCTTCTGGTATGTGAACGATTGAGTACGGGTTATTCGATTGAAAAGGTAGGAGGTACCATTGACCTTCATGCCGGACAATTAGTAGACCGTATCGGCGTTGCTCTTGGGATGTCATTTCCGGCAGGTCCACAATTGGAGGAGCTGGCGAAACAAGCATCAGGAGAATTTCGGGTTTCCTCAGCGGTTGATGGTCTATCGTTTAGCTTTTCAGGACCAGAAGCATCGCTGCTTCGAGCACTTCAGGCAGGAACGGCAAGCCACGCTGATATTGCCCGTGCAACAGAGCAATGTATCGCCAATACACTGGAAAAGTCATTGCGCCATGCAGTAGAGCAAGGCTTGCCGAAAGATATCCTGATCGTCGGTGGTGTCGCTGCGAATCAATACATGCGTGAGCGCTTGATCAAACGATTGGAGCACCCTGCAGTCAAAGCGAAATTGTACTTCTGCAACCCTGTTTATTCAGGGGACAATGCTTATGGCGTGGCTATGCTTGGGTGGATGAAGCAAAAGACGAACATTAAATAATGGTGAACTTTTTATGATTCGGCTTTACAGCTACTCACTAAATCGGTACACTGGATGTATCGACGTAAATGAAGGAGGCTTTTTCTCCATGGCTGCAACCATTCTCCAAGGAAAAGAAGTAGCACAAAGTATTCGCTTCGAATTGGCAAACGAAGTTGCTGATCTGAAAAAACAAGGGATCGTCCCAGGCTTGACGGTAGTATTGGTTGGCGATGATCCTGCGTCGCATTCGTATGTACGCGGAAAGTCCAAGGGCTGTGAGGAAGTCGGAATCCGTTCTGAGTTGATTTTGAAGGATGCTTCGACTACAGAGGAAGAATTGCTCACGATCATCCAAGAATTGAACGAAAATCCGAACGTTAACGGGATTTTGGTTCAACTCCCTCTGCCAGCTCATATTTCAGAGGCTGCTGTGATCGAAGCGATCCACCCGGAAAAAGACGTGGATGGCTTTCATCCAATCAGCGTAGGCAATATGGTGCTGGGGAATGAAACGATGCTTCCTTGCACACCGCACGGGATCATTGAATTAATCAAACGCACAGGTACAACAATTGCAGGCAAGCATGCTGTTGTCATCGGCCGCAGCAACATCGTCGGCAAACCAGTTTCCTTACTTTTGCAGCAAGAAAACGCTACGGTCACGATGTGTCATTCACGCACGCAAAATCTGGAGGAGTACACGCGAAAAGCGGATATTCTCGTGGTTGCTACTGGTCGTGCTCACATGATTGGAAAAAAACACGTGAAGCCTGGGGCGGTCGTAATCGACGTTGGGGTGAATCGCATCGAAACAGGCAAGCTGGTAGGGGACGTCAAATTTGACGAAGTGCAGGAAGTGGCAAGCTACTTGACACCAGTTCCTGGCGGCGTAGGCCCTATGACCATTACGATGCTTTTGAAAAACACGGTGATGGCAGCGAGAAAGCAAGCAAAACGATAACAGTACCTGCTACTTGGAAATGGATAGGGCACTCATTGCTTTATCCATTTCTTTTCTATAGGAGGGCATATGGCTGCACAAAACATTTTATCTGTCAGTGATCTGAATCGCTTCATCAAGCATGTGCTGGAGAAGGAAGCGTACTTGCAGGATGTATGGGTGAGAGGAGAAATCTCGAATTTTACCCACCACTCCAGCGGGCATATGTATTTTACCCTCAAGGATAAGACATCGCGGATCAAAGTGGTGATGTTTGCCAGCTATAATCGATTCGTGCGCTTCCTACCAAAGGATGGTACCAAAACAATCGTACGGGGCTCGATCTCTGCATTTGAACGGGATGGCGCCTATCAGCTATATGCCAAAGAGATGCAGCCGGATGGACTGGGATCTCTTTATTTGGCGTTTGAGCAATTAAAAGAAAAGCTGGCGGCAGAAGGCTTGTTTGCGGCAGAAAGAAAACGACTACTACCACGTTTCCCAAAAAAGGTAGGGGTGGTTACATCACCTACAGGGGCGGCGATTCGGGATATTTGCACAACGATCAGGCGCAGATACCCGCAAGCCCAGATCGTACTGGCTCCGGCTGTCGTGCAGGGAGTGGACGCACCTACTTCTATCATCTCAGCGATTCGTATTATAAATCAGCAGACGGATATCGATGTGCTGATCGTGGGGCGAGGCGGCGGCTCGATCGAAGAGCTATGGGCTTTCAATGACGAGATGGTGGCACGGGCCATCGCCTCCTCAGTTATCCCCGTCATCTCGGCTGTCGGACACGAAACGGACGTAACGATTGCAGATTTTGTAGCGGATGTGCGAGCAGCTACCCCCACCGCCGCAGCAGAATTGGCGGTACCGCACTACTTGGAATGGGTAGAGCGAGTCAAGCAATTCGATAGCCGCATATTCCGCGCTGTACAAAATCGCCTGAGCGCAGAGCGTAAGCGGTTGGAACGTTTAGCGAATTCCTATGCCATGCGTCAGCCGCAGAGGCGGTTGGAGGAATCAGCCGAACGACTGGACAGGGTACATCTGCGGATGAGTCAAGCGATGAAGAATCTGCTCGTCAGAAGACGTGAGCGATTTGAGCGAATCGATGGACAGCTGAAGCGATACAGACTTGCAGATCGGATCGGCGAGCGGCATAAAAATGTATCCACGCTCCGGGCGCGACTGGATGAGCGAATCAGGGGACACCTCACACAAAAACAAATGTCGTTTGCGGCTCGCGTTGCACAGCTAGATGCACTCAGTCCACTGAAGGTCATGCAGCGGGGCTTTTCCTTGGTGTATACAGGTGAAACTTTAGTGAAATCCGTAGAGCAGTTTGCTCCGGGAGACGAGCTCATGGTACGATTAAAAGATGGTAGTGCGACTGCACGTGTGGAACAGATTAATCGGGAGGAGAAACACAATGGCTCGCAAGAAAACATACCAAGAGAATGACATGCAGTTTGAAGAAGCGATGAAACGGCTCGAGGAAGTTGTGAATCGTCTGGAAGAAGGAGAAATTCCTTTGGAAGAAGCAATCACTCTGTATCAGGAAGGGGTAACCCTCTCCCGGATTTGCGGCCAGAAACTGGATGCGATTGAAGCCAAAATCGTTCAGCTGGTAGAAGAGGACGGACAGCTGAAGCAAAAGGCTTTTCGGGTGGAAGGGGAATGATGATTACCGTGGATACATTCCAAGCCTACCTGAAAGAGAAGATCGATTTTATTGAGGACAACCTCGTTCCTGCTCTGGAACAACAAGGTGTCCCTTCTTCCCTGTACGAGTCCATGAAGTATTCCCTGATGGCGGGTGGAAAAAGACTGCGTCCGATGCTGGTTCTCGCGGTTTTGGAAGCGCTGGACAAGCCGATTGAGCGGGGGATTCCTTTTGCGGTCGCGCTGGAAATGATACATACGTACTCGTTAGTTCATGATGATCTGCCAGCCATGGATGATGATGATCTGCGACGCGGCAAGCCTACGAACCACAAGGTGTTTGGTGAGGCTACAGCTATTTTGGCTGGAGATGCCTTGCTGACACGTGCCTTCTCTTATATTGCGGAGCAATACGGCGAGCGAGCAGACGTTACTGCCCGGACTACGGTCAACCTGATCGCTGAGCTTGGCAAAAGAGCAGGTGCTACGGGGATGGTCGGGGGACAAATGGCTGACATCGAAGGAGAGACCAAGCAGCTCGACCTGGAGCAGCTGGAGTTCATTCATCGCCACAAAACGGGGGACCTGCTGATCGCTGCACTGAGGGGTGGGGGCTACCTCGCTGAAGCGACAGAAGCGCAGATGGATGCTTTGACACGCTACGGCGTCTGCATCGGACTGGCATTCCAGATTAAAGACGATATTTTGAATGTAGAGGGAGACGCAGCTGAGCTTGGCAAGGCAGTGGGCAGTGATGCGGATCGTCAAAAAGCAACATATCCTTCGTTGTTGGGCTTGGCAGAATCAAAGGAACGTCTCTTTGCCTTGATTGATGAGGCCAGAGCAGCACTTGCCGACGCTGGAATCGAGCACTCGGCGCTGAGTCCGCTTGCTGATTATGTGCGCGATCGAAAAAAATAAGAGAAAGCTGGCGTCCAGTAGTGGAAAGCCAGCTTTTTTGTATGACTCTGTAGAAAAACTTTACAACTGCTTGTCATCAACACTATTTAACCAGTTTTCAATCTCGCCAATTACAGATTCAATGCAGCCATCTTCAAAAGGTGAGTAAAGCTTAGCGAAGGCCACCAGCTCGGTAAACGATTTACTGCCGCCTTCTTTACATAAAGCAAGGTAGTCAGACCAAGCCTCTTCGGCATTATCCTGGGAGCGTTTCCAGAACTGGAAGGCGCAGATTTGAGCCAGCGTATAATCGATGTAATAGAACGGATCTCGGAAGATGTGGGCTTGCTGCTGCCAGTAGCCACCTGCTTCCAAAAAAGCATTTTCATCATCATTACGGTAAGGCAGGTATTTGCGCTCAATCTCACGCCATGTCTGCTTCCGTTCTTGTGGGGTCATCTCCGGCTTTTCATAAATGGCATGCTGGAATTCATCTACAGCGACGCCGTAGGGGATGAAAAGGAGTGCCCCGCTCAGGTGAGCAAATTTGTATTTCTGTGTATCCTCTTCAAAAAAGAGCTCCATCCACGGCCAAGTCAAAAATTCCATGCTCATCGAGTGGATTTCGCATGCCTCGTAGGTTGGGAAATGGTACTCAGGCACCTCAAATCTGCGACTCACATACACCTGGAAAGCATGACCAGCTTCGTGCGTCAACACATCGATATCGCCTGAGGTTCCATTGAAATTGGAGAAGATAAATGGCAGCTTGTATTGACTCATATAGGTACAGTAGCCGCCGCTTGCCTTTCCTTTCTTGCTTACTAGGTCCAGACAATCATTGTCGAGCATGAAGGTAAAAAACTCGTCAGTCTCGGCTGACAGCTCCGCATACATCTTCTTCCCGTTGTCCACGATCCATTCGGGGGAGCCTTTGGGAGCCGGATTGCCTGTAGCAAAATCAAAGTCCAAATCGTAATACTTCATAGTATCAACGCCTATGCGTTCTTGCTGCCTTTCGATCAGCTTTGTCGCAACAGGTACGATGTGCTTATGTACTTGGGAGCGGAAGGCAGCCACCATATCCGCGTTGTAGTCAGTTCGATTTAACCGGGCGTAGGCGAGCTCTACGAAGTTTTTAAAGCCTAGCTTTTTCGCGACTCGCGAGCGCACTTTTACCAAGCTATCATAAATGCGATCCAGTTCTTCGGTATGCTGCTCTAGAAAATGGTACTTGGCTTCAAATGCACGTTTGCGCAGCTGTCTATCCGTGGATTTTTGAAATGGAATCAGCTGTGGAAGGTTGCGTTCTTCGCCTTCAAACATAATCTTGGCGGAAGCAATTAACGCTGTGTATTGACTTGTCAACCGATTTTCTTCCTGTAAATCAGCCACCACTTCAGGTGAGAACGTTTTCAAGGTTGTTTCAGCAAGCCGAAATAGCTGTGCTCCCCATTTGTTCTCAAGCTCGGTACGAAAAGTAGAGTGGACGATCGCATCGTAGTACCGGGAAATCATTCCTTGGTACAAGGGACCAGCTTCATCCCAAAAGTCCTGCTCGGCTTTGTAAAACGGGTCCTCCGTATTGATGGTATGCCGAATTTGAGCCACCTCGCGAGCTGTTTCTACTTCTTGGCGCAGCTCATTCAACTGTCCCATTACCTGATCCTGCTCTTCAAAGCTTGCCGCGTTCTGAAATGCATTCAATAGGTCTGTGAATTGCTTTTCGATCTGATCCATGTCTACACGGCTGTATGTAATTTCTGTGAACTTCATCGGGATCACACCTCACTTACGCGTCTTTGTCGATCGAGTTTATTTTAACAGAAATTGGTGTTTTTGCGCAGTAAGTGACGAGGTATGGAGGAAAAGTGGTGTTTTTATTAAGAAACCGTTATAATGAATCAAGTTGAAAATAAGCGGAGTAAAGGCTTTATTGAAAGATTCAGAGCCGAGTTTTCCATTGGCCAGATTGATTTGCAGCATGCACAATCGCCGGAGAACGAACAGTTGAAAGTGAGGAATACCAATGCTGCTTACTTCTATAAATGATCCAGAGGACCTGAAAAAATGTACAATGCCGCAGCTCTATTCGCTGGCGAATGAGATCAGGCAATTCCTTGTTGAGACGCTCTCAAAAACAGGGGGGCATCTTGCTCCAAATCTGGGAGTAGTCGAGCTGACAATGGCATTGCATTACGTATTTGATAGCCCAAAGGATAAGCTGATTTGGGATGTTGGACATCAGGCCTATGTACATAAAATGCTGACTGGACGCCGCGAGATGTTTCCGACACTGCGCCAGTACAAAGGTTTGTGTGGATTTCCAAAAATGGTGGAGAGCCCGCATGACGTTTGGGAAACCGGTCATAGCAGTACATCCTTGTCCGCTGCGATGGGAATGGCGACTGCTCGTGATTTGAAAAAGGAAAAAAACCATGTCGTTGCAGTCATCGGCGATGGTGCCTTGACCGGCGGTATGGCACTGGAAGCCTTGAATCATATCGGACATGAAAACAAAAACGTCATCGTAATCCTAAATGACAACGAGATGTCGATTGCTCCAAACGTAGGTGCCCTGCACAATTACTTGGGAAAAATACGCTCGACTGAAAATTACCGCTGGGCAAAGGACGAGGTAGAAGCACTGCTCAAATCCATTCCCGCTGTTGGCGGCAAGCTGGCGAATATGGCGGAGCGATTCAAGGACAGCATGAAGTATTTGCTCGTTTCAGGTGTTCTATTCGAAGAGCTGGGCTTTACCTATATCGGACCGATTGATGGTCATAATATGGAGCTTTTGCTTGATACCTTAAAGACAGCGAAACAGACAAAAGGTCCTGTTCTGATACATGCGATTACGAAAAAAGGATTAGGTTACGCGCCTGCGGAGGCCGATTCGGTCAAATGGCATGGAATCGGAACCTACAAGATCGAATCAGGTGATACGCCAAAGTCAGCACCGACTTTTACATCTGTCTTCGCAGATACGATGATGAAGCTGGCGGATGAAGACAAGTCGATTGTCGCGATTACTCCAGCGATGCCGGCAGGCTCCGGTCTCATTCCGTTTGGTCAAAAATACCCGGATCGTCTGTTCGACGTCGGGATTGCTGAACAGCACGCATGTACATTTGCAGCGGGATTGGCAACACAAGGGCTCAAGCCGGTGCTAGCCATTTACTCTACATTCCTGCAAAGAGCGTACGATCAGCTTATTCATGATGTTGCGCGGCAAAAGCTCAATGTTACATTTGCTGTAGACCGCGCTGGTTTGGTTGGAGCTGATGGAGAAACACACCAGGGCATGTACGACATCGCTTTCATGCGCGTCATCCCGAACATGGTCATCATGGCTCCAAAAGATGAAAATGAATTGCGTCATATGATGAAAACGGCTTCTGTATATGAGGGCGGTCCGATCTCGTACCGCTATCCTCGTCTCCCTGCCCGCGGGGTACCACTCGATGAGGAGCTACAAGTGCTGCCAATCGGTAAAGCCGAGATCGTGCGAGAAGGAAAGCATGTAGCAATCCTCTCTTTCGGTCATGTATTCGAAATCGCAGAGCAGGCGGTAAATCAGCTTCAAGCCGAAGGAATCAAGCCTATGCTCATTAATGCTCGCTTCTGTAAGCCGCTTGACGAGGAGCTTTTATTCCGTCTGGCTGGGGAAGGCTACGATATTATTACGGTCGAGGAAGGCTCAGAGATGGGCGGTTTTGGTAGTGCTGTTCTCGAATGCTACAACCGAGCTGGCTACCACGACATGAATGTACAGATCATCGCAGTTGACGATTACTTTGTCGAGCATGGCAGTGTCAAAGAACAACGTCAGGAAGTAGGACTCACAGCGGAGAATATTGCTTCTCGTGTGCGTACCCTGTTACCAATTTCGAAGGGCGTAGTGGAAGCATGAGCATAAGAAAAGAAAGAATTGACGTCCTCCTGGTTGAGCGAGGACATTATGAAACCAGAGAGAAAGCAAAAGCGGCGGTAATGGCTGGTCTGGTCCAAGTAGCGAATGAGCGTTGCGACAAGCCAGGCACAAAGTTTCCTGAGGATGTTGTCATTACGGTTAAAGGCGAGGTCCACCCTTATGTCAGTCGGGGTGGATTGAAGCTGGAAAAAGCACTCAAGGTGTTTGATGTAGACCTTACTGACCGAGTCATGATGGACATTGGGGCGTCGACTGGCGGGTTTACAGATTGTGCGCTGCAAAATGGGGCAAGGCTCGTCTATGCGATTGACGTGGGATACGGACAGCTTGCATGGAGCCTGCGCCAGGATGAGCGCGTAGTCGTTATGGAACGGACCAATTTCCGGCATATGGACCCGGATGCATTTGATCGAGAGCTGCCAGATGCAGCGTCCATCGATGTTTCGTTTATCTCCCTGAAGCTGATTCTTCCTGTGCTGTATCGCTTTTTAAAGCGAGGCGGGGATGTAATGGCTTTGGTCAAGCCACAATTTGAGGCTGGTAAAGAGAAGGTCGGAAAGAATGGCATTGTTCGCGAGCCCGAAATCCACGAAGCTGTGCTCACTAATATTGGACAATTTGCCAGCAGCCTCGGCTTTGCCTTAAAAGGACTGGATTTTTCTCCGATAACAGGAGGAGAGGGCAACATCGAATTCGTCATGCATCTCAAAAAAAGCGATGCAGGCATGGATTCGGAAAGCTGGCTACAATGCGTGACAGAAGTGGTCGCTTCTGCACATGCAAAGCTGAAATAAAAAAGAAAACAAAAGCCTCGGGCGTAAAGTTACAATCGAGGCTTTTTATTTATGCAAGAAAAGTTGTATACTTGTATAAGGATTTCCAACCAACGAGTTTGGGGTGGACCATATGAAAAAAATTGGAATTATCGTGAACAAAGGAAAACCAGAAGCGCGCATTGTCGCAAGAGAGCTGCTCTATTTAATTGAGGTCAGAGGCGCACGCGTTTTCTTGGATGAGAATATTGCGTCGGATCTGGGGCGCTCTGAATTGGGAGCATCCATCGAAGAAATAGGCAGAGAAGCTGATCTGGTCTGCGTTTTGGGCGGTGACGGAACCCTGCTCGGAATTGCACGTCAGCTTGCAGGCAGATCAATTCCGATCTTTGGGATTAATTTAGGAACTCTCGGTTTTTTATCAGAAGCCGAACCGGAGCACCTGCCGCATGCAGTGGATAATTTGCTCTCTGGGAAGTACGATATAGAAGAGCGCGCGATGCTGGAGGCATCCCTGGTCCGCAAAGGCTCGACTTTGGGAACGTATACAGCGATGAATGACATCGGAATTGCCAAAGGCTCTTTTTGTCGCATCATCCAGTGCGCGGTCTTTCTGGATGACGCCTATGTTGCTACTTTTAGTGGTGATGGTGTAATCGTGTCAACACCAACTGGCTCGACCGCGTATTCATTGTCAGCAGGTGGTCCGATTGTAGCGCCGAATGTGGACATGCTATTACTGACGCCTGTTGCTCCGCATTCGTTGACAGCACGCCCAATGGTTTTGTCCAGTAATCAGGTGATTCGTGTGGAGGTAGATGCGATTCATCAGGAGATGGGCTTATCGATTGATGGACAGTTTGGCTATCGACTTGAGGGCGGCGACCATATTTACATCAAAAAGTCTCCATTTGTTACCCCGTTAATCAGGTGGAAAAAAGGCGGCTTTTTCGAGGCAATTCGAACGAAATTACAAGGGGAATGGGAGTAATCCATATGAACAAAGGGCAACGCCATATCCGAATTCGGGACATCATCAGTAATCAGGAGGTCGAGACACAGGATGAGCTGGTGGAGCGTCTGCGTGGGGCAGGATTTAACGTCACCCAGGCAACGGTATCCCGAGACATCAAGGAATTGCATCTGGTTAAGGTGCCACTTCCTGATGGTCGATATAAGTATTCAATGCCTGCTGAACAAAAGTTCAATCCGTTACAAAAGCTCAGACGCATGCTGGTCGATTCGTATATCAGTATTGATCAAGCTGACCATTTTATCGTACTGAAGACACTCTCAGGACACGCGAATGCCGTTGCCGAGCTGATTGACAATCTCCCATGGGAAGAAATTATGGGAACGATCAGTGGCGACAACACGATCCTGATTATTTGTCGTTCCAAAGAAAATACACATGAAGTGACCAAACGCTTTATGGAAATGCTGTAAAAGGTGGTCGCTTGCGATGCTAGTAGAACTCTCTATCCGAAATTTTGCCATCATTAAAGAAGTGACTGTTTCTTTTCAAAAAGGCTTGAATATACTGACGGGGGAAACGGGTGCCGGAAAATCAATCATCATCGATGCGTTGGGCCTTTTGCTCGGAGGGCGCGCTTCTGCCGATTTCGTCCGCTATGGAGAATCCCGTGCGGAAGTGGAAGGATTGTTTGAGCTGCCTGCGGGACACCCTGCCCTGATTGTTTGCACGAATGTAGGCGTGCAGATCGAGCAGGACGGCATGCTGGTCGTGCGCAGGGACATTTCTAATCAGGGGAAGAGCATTATTCGCTTAAACGGGCAGCTGGTGACTCTGGCGATGCTGCGAGAGCTAGGACCTTGGCTGGTGACCGTTCATGGGCAGCACGATACGCATATGCTGATGCAATCCGACAAGCATATTAACTGGCTGGACGCATACGGCGAAGCGGCATTGGGTTCTGCCAAGCATGAGTACACTCAGCTGTACACGGCTTTTCGCAAAACGAAGCAGGATTTGGAACGGATGGCACGCAATGAACGGGAGCTGGTACAGCGAATCGATCTTCTGGAATATCAGTTAAACGAGATCGAATCAGCGGCACTGACGCCCGGTGAGGATGAAAAGCTGCTTGCTCAACGCAAGAAGTGGATGAACATAGAAAAGGTGTACTCCACAATGCAGGATGCCTATCGCTCCCTGCACGGAGATCAAAAGGGCATGGACTGGCTCGGACATGCTATGGGCGATTTGGAGCGGATTGTCGTCTATGAAGAGCAGCTGGCCCCGATCCTTGAAACCGTGCAAACAGCGTATTATCAGATTGAGGATGTCGTGCATCAATTGCGACAGCTCTCCTATCAGATGGACTTCGAGCCGGCGCAATTGGCCGAAGTGGAGAGTAGACTGGACCAGATACAATTTTTGAAACGCAAGTACGGGAAAAGTGTGGACGATATTTTGGAATACGCCGCCACCATTCAGGATGAGCTGGACGACATGCATCATTATGAAGATCGGCTTCAGCAGATTGAAAAGCGTCTGACTGAGCTTGCTGCTGACCTCGCTGTTGAGGCTTTGGAATTGTCTGTGATTCGCCAGGAGTGCGCCGGCAAGCTGGCACAGGAGATCGAGCAGCAGCTAAAGGAATTACATATGGAGCGTGCCCGTTTTGCCATCGATGTACGACAAACGCCAGATGAAGACGGTGTCGAAATTGACGGAATCAAACGGCAAGTCGATGCCAACGGAATGGACCAGATCGAATTCCTCATTTCGCCGAATCCGGGTGAGCCTCTGCGTCCGCTGGCGAAAATCGCTTCAGGCGGTGAGCTGTCACGTGTGATGCTGGCGATAAAGACGATTCTGGCAGGTACGGATCAGGTCGAAACACTGATCTTTGACGAGGTTGACACAGGAGTGAGCGGCAGAGCGGCTCAGGCTATTGCCGAAAAGCTCGCTCGCGTAGCTGGACGCAGGCAAGTGCTGTGCATTACTCACTTGCCGCAGGTTGCCTCGATGGCGGATGCTCATTTTCTGATCAAGAAAGAAATGAATGAGTTCGAAACAAAGACGATCGTGAGCAGATTATCGGATGATGATCGAGTTACCGAGCTGGCTCGAATGCTTAGCGGGGCAGAAGTAACAGCGAAAACAGAAGAACATGCACGCGAGATGATACTCCTCGGTCGTGAGAGAAAGGCTGTCAACTAATCCAGGTTGACAGTTTTTTTTCTGCCAAGCAAAAAGCATTCTCAAGTGGTTATTTTCCTGACATAATCCGTTGATCGGCAGGCAACATTATAAGTACACAAGGTGGAGGTGTCTTTTAGGTGTAGGTAGGGAACGGTAGGAGTGATTGCTGGTGATCCGACAAAACAAAAGAAAATGGATGGGAAGTCTCGTTCTCCTCATCACGGCGCTTGTCGTGAGTTCCACCCCGTTCCGCGATCTGTCATCCTTTCCTCGAGAATTGCGAATCATGGAAGGGTCCCTCGAACAGTTGCGCGTCTCCATGCCAGTCATGGGTACTCTGATCAACAGCAATCCCGACATCTTACACGTCAATGGGACAGAGGCACGTGAGGTATCCGTTGATTTAAGTAAGCCCATGTCCGTTGAGCCGCGTCGGGCCGGTGAAGCCAATTTACAGGTAAAGTGGCGAAACATTCCGCTGACAGCTGTCAAAGTTAACGTATTGCCGGATTTGCGATTATACCCTGGTGGACAATCAATCGGGGTAAAGCTGCAAACGGCAGGTGTCCTCGTTGTTGGTCACCATTTGGTGGACAACGGGACTTCCAAATTCTCTCCTGGAGAGCAAGCTGGCATTCATGCAGGCGACATGATCATTAAAATGAATGATCTATACATCAATGACATGAATGATGTAAAAAAGCTGATCAATGAGGCAGGAAAGAAGAACAGTCCCGTTCAACTGCTCGTCGTACGTGGTAAGGAAAAGCTAAATCTTACTTTGAAGCCAACCAAGGATAAAAAGGACAATGAGTATCGCATGGGCTTGTACATCCGCGACTCAGCAGCGGGTGTCGGGACCCTCACTTTTTATGATCCTGGCTCCAAAGCATATGGAGCGCTGGGGCATGTCATTTCAGACGTAGATACTGGACAAGCCATTGTGGTTGGAGATGGTCAGATCGTGCAGGCGAGTGTTACATCGATTGAAAAAGGGCAGAGTGGGAATCCTGGCGAGAAGTTTGCTCGCTTTTACAACGAGAGCGAAGTACTTGGGAATATCACCAAGAATACTCCTTTTGGCATCTTTGGAAAGATGAAGGACGAGCCTAAACGTAGCTACTACAATCAACCGCTGCCGATTGCACTTGCGGAGCAGGTCGAGGAAGGTCCTGCAAAGATTTTGACCGTAGTAAATGGGCAGAAGGTGGAAGAGTTCGATATCGAAATCATGAATGTGATCAAGCAGCATTTTCCTGCTACAAAAGGACTGATTATCAAAGTAACGGATAGTCGTCTCTTAGAAAAAACAGGCGGTATTGTACAAGGAATGAGCGGTAGTCCTATCATTCAAAAAGGGAAGATCGTCGGTGCAGTTACCCATGTGTTTGTAAATGATCCAACCTCTGGCTATGGCTGTTATATCGAATGGATGCTGCAGGATGCAGGAATCAATGTCCGGAATGCACCTTCGTCCGAGTCCAAAGCCAAAACGGATAAGGCTGCCTGAATACGACGGGCCGTCACGCATGTAAGCGAGGCGGCTTTTTCCATTTTCTTGTCAATTTTGCCGAATGTAGTATGAAAGAAGGTATTCTTTGTCGAAATATCACTTAAATCATTCAATCTTTCGTCATTAGCAGGAATGGATATGCGTTTGTCGAATTATTTTTGTAGTGAAAAGATGGGATGGACTTATCCATTTAGAAATTTTCAACCTCTAGATTGCCACCTTCTTTCCAAAAGACCGTCCATTTGTTAGGAGGAACGACTTTGAGCAAGATTGAAGTGTTGTTGGCAGATGATAACCGAGAATTTGTAAACCTGTTAGAAGAGTACATCAGCAGCCAGTATGACATGAATGTAGTAGGTGTGGCATACAACGGCAACGAAGTAGTACGCTTGTTGCAGGATCGGGTACCTGACGTCCTGATTCTTGACATCATCATGCCACATTTAGATGGCTTGGCTGTTTTGGAGCAAATCCAGGCAATGCGTTTGAGCCCACAGCCGAAAATTATTATGCTTACTGCCTTTGGCCAGGAAGAAATCACGAAAAAAGCAGTCGAGCTTGGTGCAGCTTATTACATTCTCAAGCCGTTTGACATGGAAGTTCTGGCTCAGCGCATCCGTCAAATCATTACGACCAAACCGGCCTCATCCTTCGTTTCTTCCGTTAAGCCTCAATCAACTCTGCAAGTCAGAGGGCGCAATCTCGATGCGAGCATTACCAGCATCATCCATGAAATTGGAGTTCCTGCGCACATTAAAGGTTATTTGTATTTGCGTGAAGCGATTACGATGGTATACAACGACGTGGAGCTGCTCGGCTCTATTACAAAGGTGCTGTATCCGGACATTGCCAAAAAGTTCAACACCACCGCAAGCCGCGTAGAGCGCGCTATACGCCACGCTATCGAGGTAGCATGGTCTCGTGGTAATCTTGACTCCATCTCCAGCTTGTTTGGCTACACAATCTCCAACACCAAGGCGAAGCCGACCAACTCCGAGTTTATCGCCATGGTGGCGGACAAGCTGCGGATTGAGGCGAAGATTAGCTGAGAGTAGGCAGGACAAGGATTTTAGGCTTATGGATGAATATCGGATGCTCTCGGTTTTTGCTATAAACTTCTTTTCAGAGGCGATTAGTTACCGAGAGTATGACTAACTAATTTTCCCTGTTTATTGGTTCAAAAAACCATGAACGGGGTGTTTTTATGACAGGACTAGAGTACCAAATTGACAGTTTTTTGCTGTACTGCTCTTCAAAGATTTTAACAAAAGGCCATATCATACACTATATTAAATTCCTTCGGGAACGCGGCAAGTATACAGTAGCTGTGAGGGAATCGGAAAGAAGTATCAAAAGTACAGTCTACTTGCTCATTTAGATGATTAATGAATATTGAACCAATACAAAAGGACACTCGCCCATCAAGGCGAGTGTCCTAACTACTACTAAGCTCACAACACGTCATTTAAACGCCAACAGTAAACCACAGCACTATTTCGAATGCACAAGTAATATTTGGTATAATTGGAATGGGTAATAGATCATGAATAACCTATTAAGAATCAACTAAAAACGGTGAGAGTAGGAATCGGGATATAACTTACTGTGTTTGGCGCAAGAAGATAAATCAAAGACTAATTTCATCCAGAAGTGAGTGGTGTCAGTGCAAGAAGTAACCGTTGAAAAGAAAAGGAAATTTAACCGTTTCTGCCTAACTGGTTTTTATTCAGCAATTGTTTCACTCTTTATTTATGATCTCGGTTTTATATTTTTGATTGGATTAATTGTGAGTATTATAGGTTTGATTCGATACAGAAAAGATTTACATAAGGGAAGATGGCAAGGAGTTGTTGGCGTAATCTTGCATTCGGCCTATCTGGTACTGAGTGTAATTCATAATCACAGTTAAATGATATCAATCTTTGATTGGGAGATGTGCAGAATATTCAAGTTTATGAAAACTCTCCTTTTTGTGGTGGTTAGATTATGATCCTACAAGAGAAGAAGATTGGATGGACAGCAAATTCGATAAATACAGAATGTATATTCAATAACAGAAGATTTTCAACGAAAGAGGGAATTGAGTGATGAAGGAAATTCTGTCTGTTGAACACTTCAATGAAATAAAACAAAAAGGCATCGAATTGAATGAAATGAAGATTTGATATGGAAGCGAGGTGCACGAATGGATAATCAAAAAGAACAATGCCCGAAATGTGGATGTTATGAAGTCGGAAGAGGTAAGCAAGCTGGGCATGCGGCAGTACTTCCTTTAGACAAGTTTTTTGCTCTTGGATCAACCATAATTCATAGAATTTGTACTAAATGTGGCTATGTAATTGATAGTTATGTGGAGAAACCCGCCAGATTTAAAGAATAAAACGGTGATTTCGTGAGGAGGTTTGCTGTCAAAATGGATTATTTAAGCTATGAAGATCAGTTTAAAGAAATTTAAAACCAAGAGATAATGTGGATTAGAAGAAATCAGTAATAATCCTGCAATAGACAAATCAGTTTCACAGGGATGGGGGTGAACATTGGTTTGTAAGACACGGTGATTATGAATGGATAACTATATGAATTTGGCAATTTATTAAGAAAGGAAGGGACAACACTTGGGTAAATCACTCATTGAGCTATCGATTGAATCTCTTTAAAAGAGACAGGAAAAAGTGGGAGCCTATGAGATTTACTGGGGGGAAGGCGAGTTACATAAAGCTGTTTGTAAGTTTAGTACTCCTGCTACGCTTGAAGCTATTGAGAAATTGGAGAGTAAGACGGATTGGGTGTTACCAGAGGACTATAAGAGATTTTTACTAATAACAAATGGATGTAAACTATTTGATGATCCAAAGTATGGTGGAGAAAATGACCTTTACAAGGTAGACGAATTGATTGACTTTCATTCTGAAGATCCCTATGAAGAGTGTTATAGCATTGCTTATATCTACGGAGAGAATATAGTGATTAACTCCAGAGAATATCGAGAGGGAAATCCTAACTATATGTATGTAAAGGGCAAAATTGATCAGTTTGAAGATGCGGTACCATTAAACATGAATTTTGAGACTTGGTTTGATCGATTTATTGTATGCCAAGGGCAAAAATTCTGGCATTGGACGAAGTAGTTTAATAAAATGGGAAATTGAAGAGGATAGAATTATGAAGATAACTTTAGATGATTCAGATAAACAGTGTAAATCAAACTACTGCTAGGAAGTTGATTGTATTCATACCAATCGATTAGACGTTATAAGGAAAATTGATTCTTGTGAAACACTAGTTGAAATCCAACGAAAGCGGTCATTTATTGTCATGCACCTAGCATGGCATTTTTTTCTTTTTAATGGAGGAGGTATAATGAACCCACTCAGACAGAAAATCGCTGTTTTTCTTAAGTAAGTCTTGTTAGTGTACAAAATTTACGAAATGTTGGCGGTCGCCCCTTTGACCAGAATAGTGAAAATATGTTTAATTTGACTATAATGGAGGCGTATTCATTCTGAATTGGATATCAAAGTTGCGTGAAAATGAAGATAAACGGAATAAAATGAAGTGGTTATTAAATTCAATCATAGGAGATTTGGGATGAAAAAGAGCTTAGTTCTGATCATGTTTATCCTTAGTGTTTTAGTAATGGTCGCCTGTTCAAATGTAGCTACCAATCAAACCGAAATAGAGAGGTTACAAGCTGAAATTACTCAATTGAAAAATAAAAACAAAGAACTTGAAACTTCCTTGGCTGACGCAATACAAAAGATTGATGTTAATACTAAAATCTACGAATTACGAAATATCGTAGATTTACAGGCAAGGGAAATATTTCGAGCTATGATGAAAGGGGAAACTGAAAAAGTCAAACCGTATATTTCCAAACTAGCTGCCATAGAAGGAAGGAATTTTGTTTATAAAGTGGAGAACGAAACCATAACCATTCCATTCGTTAGGGAGGGAAGCACTTTCCGTCAGAGGTCTTTCGATCTATATAAAGATGAACGGTTTATTACAGATTATGAGGTATGGATAAACGATGAGACTTACTCAGGCACACTAGAATTATCCTTCACTGAGGAAAATAACGAATGGAAACTGAGTAGTATGCAAGGAGATAGATAAAAAGAAAACATCCTGGCTAGTCCTGTGAGATTGATAAACATTTTTTGGTAATAAATTGAATGCAAACGTTGCTCAAATTGGGCGACGTTCTTTTTTTGTTCAGTAAACATCAGTTTTTTCGTGGTATTATTGGATAAAAAAGGAATGTTTGTGCTATGAAACGCTCATTATACGTACTAACTTCTCTCGCAATTTTGACAGGGTGTAGTGGTGAACCAGCAGATTCGGGATTTCGGGAAGTCACTTCGACAACGAATACGTTGATAAAGCCGGAGCTAACGGAAGAAAGTAAAGCAGAGATAGCAGCAAAGTATGGACTAGAGAAGCCCGAACAGGCTGAACAGCCTGCAGGTAACATCTCGGTGAAAGTTGGTTTTTCTTACTCTGACTCCGGGATCTCGTCAAAACTACCCCCGGAATCCAAGTGGCCTCCCATTGAGGTAAGTAAATACGCCGGAAATACGGAAGCCAGTGTAACTGCCTTATTAGGGGAGGCTGTTGCTTCGGAAAGCGGAGAATGGACGTCATTATCTACAGAAGAGAAAACACCATACGTTCTCCATACCTATAAAATGTCATATGGATCCGTCAGTATCATGTTCATCGAAGGGGTTGCAGCGAGGATCGAAGCGAAACCAGTGGAGGCTATCAAGTATCCAGACAATGCGATCATCGCGATGCGCACAGTTGGATTGATTGTAAAGGACGGCGCGAAACCGGTAAAGGAGAATCCACCATATATAGATTTCGGTAGTATCGATGGATATTACAATGTTCGAGTAGGAAAAGATTCGGATGGTGATCCAGCTACTGTCGGATATGTAAAGATTGTTACGGAAAGTCGATTTAAATAGACGGGCGTTAAACACCAGTGTCCAAAATATGGGTTTTTCCGTATTACTTGAAGGGGGAACAAGTAACGAAATTACAAAAATCAATAGAAAATCGAGGTCGGTTCCGATGAAAAGCATAAACAGTAAAGTACACGAACTCACTCATTTCATAAATGAATGATGGGAGAACCAGCATACTGTCGGGATTAGTGTGTCTATTACGTATGAGAACGAAATCATTTACGCAAAAGGATTTGGTTATTCCCAATTAGGAAGTACACTAAGAAAGATTACACCTGATACGATGATGAGTATTCAAAGCAAATCAAAAAACTTTATGGCAACTAGTATCATGCAGGCAAGAGAACAGGGGCTTATTGATCTGGAGACTCCTGTTGTAGAGTACTTACCGTATTTTCGCACGAAGGACAAAAAGATGAGTGACAGGATAACGGTCGGCCAGTTGTTAAGTCATACAGCTGGATTCCCAACAGATTTGGGCATCGCCAATTTAATTGCGCCAAATGTAAGGGAGATCTATTCCGACTATCCGACTGAATTTCAAGAAGCGCTAAATTATTATGGCTTGACTGAAGAGGTTCTAGCAGGTATCCGCAGCCGTGAAGACATAACCAAATGGTGTTTAGGTGTTCAATTATGCCATCGCCCGGGTACAAGCTGGGATTATTGTACGGATGCCTTTGTGATCTGTTTGAAAAGGTCAGTGGACAATCTTGGGAGTCTCATTTCGAAAAGTATGTATGGGGACCACTGAAAATGTCTAGGACGACCTACGATCATGAACGGGTCGAGTCAGACGGTGATCATGCTCAGTATTACCCGAAAAATCCGATTTCGGCTCCTATTGGATTTCTTTACTCAACCTCTAATGATTTAGCAAGATATGCAGCTGCGCATATGAGGCAATCATGGCGGGGGTCAATTAGCAGTCCGTTCGCTTGTCGCAATGATCCCCAGTAAAAAGCTGGGTGTTGCGGTACTGCTTAATTTTAACAGTGATGTGCATCATACAATCAGTCGTAAGGTATTTGATATTGTATTGGAGTGATAGGAGAAGCACCGGATGGCCAGAGGTTTTCGGGGCACAAGAAAAACCCCTTGATAAACAAGGGGTCTCATCCAAGTCAATTTATTCCTGCTTCGCTTCCAAAACAGAGCTTCCTCGCATCAGCACGCTCTTTCCCAGACGAGAACGGTAAAATCCCCTTAGATGCTTCTCACGAGCAATACAAGAAGGAGAGTGGTTCTGCGCCATCCAGAGAACAGTTATATTCCTTTGGTGGAGCTTTGCGCCGAACAAATAGAATTCTCGGTCTGCGGCTCAAACGTACAGCGCCGTTATCGTGGTTTGGGCAAGCCAGTTCGTAGGGCAAAGGCACTCGCAGTACAAAGGGCGCTGCAGGTCCGCTAAACAGGTGAGCGACTAAATAACCTGACAATCCCAGTGCCAGCAGCAATAGCGACATATCCAAGGAAAATTCCATCGCTTCACCTCCGATCGACCAATTGGACACGATCATGATAAAGATACCACAAATACTCGCTCTCTTCCTAGAAATAGCATGAATAAAAGTGGGGAGTATTTGCTACGATTAGCGAAAGGAATCGTCATTTACTGTTGGCTTGCGCGGTCAAAGAATAGAGAGAAGAGGGAGTGAAGTACATGTTGGCCAATTTTTTCGAGTTTGGAGCAAAAACAGCGAAGGAAATTATTCGGCTGCTATTTTTCATTGGAATGGTACCGATTGCTTTTTATGCGATTGTCATCGGCAGAATCGCCGCACTGACCTTCCTAGCAGAGAAATGGGTTCCGTCAATTTACGGAATGTATACGTCAGTAATGGAAACAAACTACTTCCTTGGCTTCCTGACGGCTGTGATTATTTTTATCGTGGGCACTCTTTTGTGGAAGCTTTTTTGTGAATTGATCCTACTTATCTTCAGAAGCTTGGAAGTATACATACAAAAGAACAGCAATCCAGAATAGGAGGGCAGGATGTGGAGAAATTTCCTATTGTCGTCTTGATCATTGGACTCTTGATTACGCTTTTCTCTGTGAAATATCCGCGATACCGCAATCTAACCCTCATCGGGTCGGGGGCTCTACCCTGCGTTTTGTATAGTATTCAACCAGGCTTTTGGTGGCTTTGTCTGCTTTTGCTAATCGTTACGTACTTCGCAGAATTTTGGAAAATAAGAAAAGGCAGAGCATAATTAGACATGAAAAGATCAGTTACCCCAATGAAAATACAGGCGTAATCTCGGCGTAATTACCTGCCAAGCTAGCGAGTGGCCGTAAAGCATCGATATCGATTTTAAACTCGCCAGCGTATACGAGTGGGTTGATGTGAACGGATTTTACGATACCGAGTACAAGATGATCTGTTCCAAGCGGGATAATTCGATCCAGTCTAAGCTCAAAGGCTATAGGGGCTTCAAGCACAGAAGGAACTACGCTCGTTTGACTGAGTCGTGGTGTCACCCCTGCCAGCTTAAATTCATTGCAATGCCATTCGACGCTAGCAGAAGAACGAACCATCGCTTCGCCGAGCGGAGCAGGCACTATATTAATGACATACTCACGTACTTCACGAATATTAGTAAGGGTATCTTTTTCGGTTCCCTTGCGTTCGTCAACACCTGGTCCGATGGAGATTACGAGGGTGGGTGGATTGCGAGAGGCAACCGTGAAAAAGCTAAATGGAGCCAAATTTAAGATTCCATCCTCGCTCATTGACGATACCCAAGCAATCGGTCTTGGAACGACAGAGCCAATCATTAGTTTATACATATCATTTTCACTGACGTCCCCTGTGTGAAATGTTAGGGCATCTAGCATAGGCATACAAATCATCCTTTCTACTGGTTGGCAGCTGTCGTGATGCAATAATCAACAGTATAATCAGTTGAGAAGTAAATGATAGTACGCACTATAATGTGAGATACTTACGGAAAGGAGAGTAACATCTGATGAGTTCAAGACAATTGAATGATCCACAACAGACGGAGAAAAACCTCGCTCCTTTTGACTACACGCTCTCAATTATCGGTGGAAAATGGAAAATGAAAATCATGTACCAGCTGGCAAACAGCGAAATCCTACGATATGGCGATCTCAAAAAGAGAATCCCTGAGATTACTCATAAGATGCTGAGCTCACAATTAAGTGAATTAGAGCAAAGTGGAGTTCTCAAACGAGAAGAGTATCCACAAATCCCGCCAAAAGTAGAATATTCCCTGACGCCGAGAGGGAAAACACTCATGCCAATCTTAGAGGAAATGTGCAAATGGGGCATACATAATCAATAGAATTGAAAGAAATAGTGCGGCGTTCGCTTGTAGGATTGAGATAAGAATGTAAAATAGAAAAGAAAATACTCTGAGTGAGGCAGGTGTTGCGAATTGCGTAATTTAGATGAAATTCTCGCATTCAATCGTGAATTTGTAGCGAATCAGGAGTATGAAAAATATCAGACGACAAAATTTCCAGACAAGCGTCTTGTCGTGCTCTCATGTATGGATACACGATTAGAAGAACTGCTACCGAAAGCCATGAACATGCGTAATGGAGATATCAAGCACGTAAAAAGTGCAGGAGCAATCGTATCCCACCCGTTTGGTAGTATTATGCGCAGTATCATGGTCGCCATTTATGAATTGAACGCAGAGGAAGTCATGGTAGTTGGACACTACGACTGCGGGATGAGTGCGCTTGATAGCAAGAAGACCATGGCAAAAATGACGGAAAAAGGGGTCAATGCACAGACCTTGTCTACCCTGCAGCATGCAGGTATTAATCTAAATAAATGGCTTCGTGGATTTGATTGTGTAGATGACAGTGTAAAAAGCAGTGTTGAAACCATTAAAAATCATCCACTGCTGCCGCCAAGTGTCGCTGTTCACGGTTTGCTGATTGATCCAGCAACTGGCAGGCTGGATGTCGTAGTCAATGGCTATGATTATCTAGAAGCTCGTGGCTAATCCACACTTTCAACCGATCACGCGTAAGTCCTTTTTGCGCAAAGTCATACGAAGCGTAGGGGGACTGGTCGGTCTGGGGATAGGAGCAGGTGTGTATGGCTACGCCTGGGAGCGGAATACGTTGCAAGTAGAGCGTCTATCGGTCACATTGTCTGGATTGCCAAGGAGCTTCACAGGAACAAAGCTGGTCCATTTCAGCGATGTTCATCTGGGACATTTTTTGGAGCCACAAGATCTACAACGAATTGTGGATCGGATCATGGCTGAACAACCAGATATGATCTGCTTTACAGGTGACTTGGTGGATGAAGATACGCGTGTTCTGGCACTGGCAGTCCCCATTCTAAGCCAGCTACATGCTCCCCTTGGGAAATACGCAGTGCTGGGAAATCATGATTACCGGGCAAGAGAGCAGATGGCAGTACGCAATGCTTGGGCAGCTTCCGGTTTTGAAGTATTGGACAATCGGAATGTGCCTGTAACCAAAAATGATGAGAAGCTTTATATCGCAGGAGTAGATGATGTACTCCATGGCGCACCTAACATGGGGCAAGCCATGACTGCTATTCCAGACGGACAGACAGTGATCTTGCTCGCACATGAGCCGGATTTTGCTGATGAGGCTGCCAATCATTCTGTACAGCTTCAATTGTCAGGACACAGCCATGGAGGTCAGGTCAGGCTGCCCTTAATTGGACACCTGCTGACACCAAAGCTGGCTCGTAAATACGTACAGGGCATGTATCGTGTAGGCAATCATTCTATGCAGGTTTATACAAACAGAGGAATAGGAACAACCATTTTGCCGGTTCGATTTTTTTGCAGACCGGAGTTAACGGTACTAACCTTACTTTAATAAGATTCTTTCATCCATTGGACGAATTGCTGAAAAGCTTCGTCCTCTTTTTTTGGATGTAAATAAGCAATTAACGTGGGGCGCTGCAGTTGACCGTGAGCAATATCGTGTGCGACAAGTCTACCTTCGGATAATTCTTGCTGGATCGTCCTCTCCGGTAGCATGGTGATTCCAAGTTGGCGCTCGACCATTTTTTTTACCGCACTAAAGCTGTCCAGCTCCATGATAGCATTTGGGAACACACCGTGCTGAGCGAGAAAGCGGTCAATTCTTTGGCGGTACGGTGCTGTATGATTGCCAAACAAAATCATTTCCTCGGTTCCCCATTTTGAAAAGCCAGGAAAGTCGTTTGCCCATGGATGCTCGGGTGCCATGACAAGCAAGATACGGTCACTTGGCAAAAACTCTTGATGAATATGGGGATGGTACATCTCGCTCCCGAGAAAGGCGATGTCCGCGGTACCCGTCAGGAGTGCACTGAGGGATTCCTCGTACAGTGTTGAGCGCACGTAACAGGTAAAACCGGGATGGGCTTGACGATATTCGCCAATCAGTCGTGGCAGCTCGTAGGCGACAAAAGCTTTGCCAGCTACGATGTTCATCGACTGCGGCTGTTCTTTTTGTTGAGTAAATGACCGCATCTGCTCGACGATAGTAGCAGCGATTGGCAGAAGACGCCTGCCTTCGCCTGTAAGACTGACACCAGAAGCTGTACGTACAAATAAAGGGGTACCCACTCGTCTCTCCAGTTGCTTGAGGCGATGGGTTAACGTAGATTGCGCGAGAAACAAAGCTTGTGCTGCTCGATTAATGGAGCCATGCCGTGCGATTGTTAAAAATACCTCAAGACTTTCTTGATCCATGCAAAACAACCACCTATCGAAAAAGTTGATATTTAGTTAACCATATTCTATAACAAAGAAGGGAAAGTGTGGAATAAAATAATGGCAGGAGGTGATCCTCTTGCAAAAGAAGGATGAAATCAAGCAAGCAGTTCAACAGCAATTTGGGAAGAATGCCAAAAACTATGTTGATAGTCAGAACCACGCCAAAGGAAGTGACTTAACATTACTCGTCGAATGGCTACAGCCTAAAAAAGACTGGACTGCCCTGGATATCGCTACTGGCGGGGGGCATGTCGCGAGGACGTTGGCTCCACATGTCGACTTAGTGATTGCTGCTGATTTAACCCGTGAGATGCTGGAGGCGGCGTCCCATGCTAACCGTCAGGCAAATGCAGAAAATATTATTTATGTACAAGCTGATGCTGAAGCGTTGCCTTTTTTGGATGAATCGGTAGATGTGATTACGTGCCGAATTGCTGCACATCATTTCCCTGATCCGGTAGCTTTTATTCGAGAGGTAAGTCGCGTTTTACGTCCAGGAGGAGCTTTCCTCTTTATTGATAATGTGGTACCTGAGGATATTGAATTAGCTGCTTTCGTCAACCATGTGGAGAAGATGCGGGACCCTAGCCATGTACGTTGTTTATCCATAAATGAATGGAGGGCGCTGCATGTGGCAAACGGAATGACAGAAAGCAAGCAGCGTCAGCGCAAAAAGAAATTTGAATTCGAGCCTTGGGTGAAACGGCTGTCAGAATCACTGGCACAAGAAGAGGCAATCGAGCGCTATCTGTTACAGGCAACAGAAGCCCAGCAAGCCTATCTTGAAATGAAAATCGAACAAGGCAGAGTTCTCACTCATCAAATCGACGAGTGGATGGTACTGTGCTACAAAAATGGGGGTCAAGCAGATGGCAAATAAAAAGCATGAATGGGTCGGTTTGGATCATATACAACTCGCAGCTCCCCCAGGAGCAGAAGATGCAGCACGGCGGTTTTTTGGTGACCTACTCAAAATGACAGAGGTTCCTAAACCAGAAAAGCTGCTTGTTCGTGGTGGCGTCTGGTTTCAGTGTGGCGCCCAGTTTATCCATATTGGAATTGAGTCGGCATTTGCACCAGCCAAAAAAGCACATCCTGCTTTTGTCGTTCAAAACATCGAGTCGCTTATGGAGCACCTGCAGCAAAATGACGTACCAATCCGCATCGATGATGAAATTCCGCATTTGATTCGCTTTTTTGCAGAAGATCCATTCGGAAACAGACTTGAATTTATGGAGGCGAAGTAGCTATGGGAATCGACTTTCACGCTCGCAAAAATATAGAAAGCTATACAGGACGCACCGTGGACGAATCGTGGTTTCAACTGATAAAGACTCTTGTAAATCCGTCTGGGAAACGAATTGTGGATATAGGCTCTGGAGGGGGAGTGTATTCACAGGCGTGGTCTAGCATGGGGGCTTCACAAGTAATCGGAGTCGATTTTTCACAGGTTATGCTCGAAGCGGCACGTGAACAGTGCAAGGAAGACCATGCGATTACATTTGTTCAGGGAGATGCACTAGCAACTGGTCTTGAACAGGATAGCGCCGATATCGTTTTTGCCCGGGCACTCATCCATCATTTGCAGGACCTGGATGCTTTTTTTGCAGAGGCCCAGAGAGTGCTTGTGCCAGGGGGGATTTGTCTAATCCAGGATCGAACAGTTGATGATGTTCTTATGCCTGCATCGCCTACTCATCTGCGGGGTTACTTTTTCGAAAAATTTCCGCGCTTGATGGGTAGTGAGCAGGGTAGACGACCAGCAGATGATCTCGTGCATGCGTCCATGAAACGAGCAGGTCTTATCTCCAAAGAGACGATCAAGCTCTGGGAGGTCAGACGCGAATACAAGGATTGGCCATTACTAGAGGCAGATCTGTTGGCACGAAAAGGTCGCTCGATTCTCCATGAGCTGCAGGATGATGAACTGCAAGAGCTTACTTCCCACATCAAAGACAAACTGCAGGGCCACGAACCAATCGTAGAACAGGACTGCTGGAGTATTTGGTACGGGGAAAAACCGCTAGAAAAGAAATAAGAAGCATTGGTATTGCTTGTTATAGGGTGCAGTTGTATTCTGGGGTTGTATCATCCGCTGCTTCCAGATCAAAAAAAAGTGGAGGTTAAAGCCTGTGAATTTGCTCACCCTATCTCAATCATATGATGAAAAAAAGGTGTCTCCTGTAGAGATTGTTCAGCAAATCTTGAACAAGATCCAACAGAAAAATCCTGCCTGCAATGCGTTTATTACCGTTTGCGAAGAAGAGGCGTTCACCGCTGCCAGACAAGCAGAAGAGGAAATCATGGCTGGCCGTAAGCGGGGGCCATTACATGGAGTTCCAATTGCGATCAAAGATCTGATTTTTACAAAAAAGATCCGTACCACCATGGGGTCCAAGGTCTATCAAAATTATGTACCCGATCTCGATGCAACCGTAGTGCAGAAATGTTTAGAGGCAGGCGCCATCCTGATTGGAAAAACAAACACGCATGAATTTGCATATGGTCCGATTGGGGACAGATCGTTTTTTGGACCTTCCCGTAATCCTTATGACTTGGAGAAGATTACAGGAGGGTCGAGTGGTGGTTCTGGTGCTGCGATGGCTGCCAATCTGGCCTACGCTGCATTAGGGACAGATACTGGCGGCTCCATTCGTATTCCTGCCTCTGCATGCGGTATTGTCGGGATGAAGCCGACGTTTGGACTTGTGAGTAAATACGGCGTGTTTGATCTCGCCTATACACTCGATCACGTCGGGCCGATGACGAAAACGGTCAAGGATAATGCAGCGCTGTTAAATCTGCTCGTAGGACACGATGAAAAAGATCCGTATTCCTTTTCGAAGACAAGTGAAGACTACTCGCGTCTTATCGGTGAGAGTGTAAAGGGAAAAGTCATCGGATTGCCTAGCTTTTTCTTTCAGAATATTGAGGAAGAAGTCAGAAAAGCGGTTGATCAGGTGATTGACGTGTACCGTAGCCTCGGTGCCGAAATACGGGAGGTTGCTGTAAAAGGCATTGATGAAATTGCAGAAGGTCAACGGGTTACGATTCAAGCAGAAGCGTATGCCGTGCACGAAAAAACGATGAGGGATCACGCAGATGATCTGGACCCGGAAGTACGTGAGCGATTGGTCATGAGCAAAGAGGTGCGCGGTTACGAGTACGTGCAGGTGCAGCAGCGCAGGAAGCACCTCATCGATCAATTTAATGAGAGCTTTCACCGAGTCGATGTGTTGCTCACGCCTACCCTGCCAATTATCCCGACAAATATTAATCAGCGTGATGTAATGATCGGAAATCATGCAGAAGGCGTGCGACAAGCTTTGCTTCGACTGACATCTCCTACCAATTTTACCGGAAACCCAGGCTTGTCGATTCCATGCGGATTCTCACGTGGAGGCCTACCAATCGGTTTTCAGTTGATTGGAAAGCATCGAGATGAGGCGCAATTGTATCAATTTGGATTTGTTTACGAACAGGCGACCAGCATGAACATTGATGTGGCAGGGAATAATGCAGGGGAATAGTCCTCTTGCACAATTGTGAAATCGTTTGTCACAAATTTGGATATGCTTGTTTCGTAATAGCCAAAGCTATATAATGGAATTGCCATTGTATTCCGGTATGCGTCATCTTGGTAAAGGAGTGTCGTAGTTTATGAAGATCATTTTGTTTGATTTCCTGATGTTTGTCTTCACATTCTTTATTGCTTGGGGCTGTGTTAACTCGGTCAAAGCAAAGAACAAGTTTGCTATCGGGTTTGGTCTTGTATCCCTGGCAGTATTCCTGTTCGCTGATGGTTTGATCATCTATTACATAACCAAGGGCGCGTAGTTATGAACGAAAGAGTGTAGTGAAGAGAGGTTGTGCATGATTGCACAGCCTCTTTTTCATTTTACTCGGAAAGTATAAAAATTCTAAGGAACATAGTATAAGTGCAACTAAGGCTCTGCCTGCGCCAAAAGGCTTGGCAAAGCCAAGTTTTCTAATTTTGGCGCATGATCAAGGAAATTTTTAGCATACTAGGGATGGAGGTGGAACAGGTGAGTAAGAGAAAGCTTCCTGCTGCTACAACTTGCACAGCAGTCATTGCAGCAGACCGCATAACCAAGCAGTTGTGCAAACGTCTCCACTCCCAACAAATTGCACTGATTGACCATCCTGATGTGGATGAGATGGCAGCATTGTCTTTATTGGATTCGGGAGTAAGGACTGTGATTAATCTATCTTCGTTTATGACGGGACATTATCCGGCCGAAGGGGCTCGTCTTCTGCTTGATGCGGGGGTGTCCCTCTTTGAAGTACAACTGTCTGCAAAGGAACAAAATGTGATAGAGCTTCTGGATAGTCAGTATACGACAATTCACGAGAGCAAGCTTTTCTTACATAGAGAGAATGGGTGGCAATACATCTGTGACTTACAGAAGGTGTCGGCTTCCTTTATTGCGATAAAGCGGTTGGAAGCGCAGGCCAAGCTGGATGATACCCTCTCCTTGTTTATTGACAACACGCTCTCCTATGCCAGTCAGGAAAAGTCTCTTTTTTTGAAGCCATTATGCCCCCTTCCTTTACGTACACGGATAGCAAATCGTCATGTCGTTGTCGTAGCCCGTGGCAAGCACTACAAGGAAGATCTACATACACTTGCCTCCTATATTCGCGAGTGTAGACCGGTACTTATCGGTGTGGACGGGGGCGCTGATGCGCTGCTGCAATATGGATACGTACCCGACTTGATTATCGGGGATATGGATAGTGTTTCTGACAAAGCCTTGCTATGCGGGGCAGAGATTGTTGTCCATGCGTTCGTTGATGGGAGTGCTCCTGGGAAAGAACGGGTAGACGAGCTGGGGATTCACTGTCATCTCTTGCCTGCACCTGGAACAAGTGAAGATGTTGCGATGCTTTTGGCATTTGAACAACAAGCGCAGCTCATCGTTACGATTGGGGCACATACCAATATGATTGATTTTCTGGAAAAAGGCAGAAAAGGCATGGCAAGCACACTTTTGGTTCGAACCAAAATCGGCACGAAGCTGGTTGACGCCAAAGGTGTTAGTCAGCTGTATCAGCCGGGCTCCTCCTGGCGAATGTGGGGGCTATGCATCGGAGCTATGCTTCTTCCTGTTACATCAGCGATTTTGATCAATCCCGTTGCACGTCACGCTGCGCAAATGCTTTGGACCCAGTGGCGGATTTGGGCATTTTAAGGAGGAAGCTGTCGCTATGATTCATTTTCGTTATCATTTGATTTCGTTAGCCGCTGTTTTCATTGCGCTCGGAGTGGGAATATTGCTCGGTGGAACTGCAGGGCATAACTGGTTTTCCTGGGGTGAAAAAGAAGTTTTGGCGAATATGTCAGCCAAATATGACCGGGCATTGAAAAGCAATCAAGAATTAAAACAGCAAATGAATCGACTGCATGTAGAGGTAGAGCGAAACAAGGAAGAGGTTGTCCATCTCATGGCACTTCGCTATGCCCATGAGTTGAAAGGAAGCAAGGTCTACGTATGGCAGGAGAAGGAAGGATCATTGGAACGGATAACGCGGTTGCTGCAGTCGGTGGGAGTCGAGGTTGCAGCTCTGCAGGAGGAAAGCTTTCCACCAGATGGTCTGCTGCTCATCTATGCGGACAAGCATCCAGAGTGGCTTTTCGGGCGGGAGAACACCAATCGCGTATTACTCGTCAAGCAAGAGCCAGATTCAGTAGCCAAGCAGTGGGCACTTTTGGAAAACGTCCAAAAATTGCTCGCAGAAACGAGGGGTGTGCGTGAAAAAGGTTAGCGTCGTCATTCCGGCATTCAACGAAGAGGCTTCCATCGGCTCGACGCTGCGGGCGATTCGAGAACGCATCCTTTGTCAGGAGCTGATCGTTGTGGATGATGGGAGCGTAGATGATACCGCACAGCTCGCCAGACAGTGGGCGGATCTTGTCATTTCCGCTCCGCAAAACAGGGGAAAGGGTGCGGCGCTGCAAGCGGGCTGGCAACATGCGAGTGGGGATGTGGTGATGTTTTTAGACGGCGACCTTCGCGAGAGTGCAGGTGAGGCAGCGCACTTATTGTCCCCGGTGATTGCCGACACGTGTGACATGTCCGTTGCTGTTCTGCCTCCTCCACGACAAAGAGCAGGCCTGGGCTTGGCAAAGGGCTTGGCACATCATGGGATACGCATACTTACAGGCTTTGAAGCACGAGCACCGTTGTCAGGCCAACGGGCTTTTCGGCGTGAGGTGCTTCAGCGTCTAGGCAAGCTGGATAACGGATTTGGGGTAGAAGTGGGCATGACTGTAGATGCCATTCGGGCTGGTTATCGTGTGCTGGAGGTACCCGTCCGGTTTTTCCATCGTGAGACAGGAAATGACTGGTCAGGCTATTGTCATCGTGGAAAAGAGTTTGTAGCGATCGGACGGACACTTTGTCACAAATGGTGGGAGGGACAAGGATGGAGACAAAATGGATGATAGGAATTGCGGTGAGTATCGGGCTTCCTTTTTTGCTGCATCTGGCTCTTCTGGAACACGTGACAAAAAAACTTAAAGACATGGGCATGCAAAGAGTGAATTACAGAGGAGCAGAAGTTCTGACAGCGGGTGGCATCATGGTCGTGGCTTCCTCCACACTGACCATAGGAGCCTTGCTGCTGTGCATGCAGATAAGCGGTATCTCCCCATCAAGCCTGAATCATGGATTGCTGCTGATAGCAGGCATGATCACCCTGGCTGTATATGGATGGCAGGATGATCGAGCGACAGATGAGTCTGCAAAAGGCTTCCGGGGACATCTAGGAGCACTTTGGCGGGAGCGCAAAGTGACGAGCGGTTTGTGGAAGGCATGGGGAGGAGGGAGCACTGCCCTGCTCATTTCTTTGGCAATCGCACATACAGCTTGGACGTGGTTTTTGGCAGTATGTTTACTTGCAATCACCCCCAACGTCCTGAATCTTTTTGACGTGAGGCCAGCACGTGCCATGAAAGTTTTTTGGCTGCTATTAGGTATAGTGGCTCTAGCCGCCTATTCCTTTCCTGCAAATGATTCGTCAGCAGTGGACTGGATGTGGTTATTACCGGTACTTACTGCATCCATATTACTGTTTCGTCATGATGCAAGCGGCAGGATTATGCTTGGTGATACTGGTGCGAATTCTTTGGGCTTCGTGGTTGGTTACGCCTTTGTCACGCACACAGCCACACAGGTACAAATGGTGATTCTCTTGTTTTTTATCAGTCTGCATGTAATCGCAGAGTTCGTCTCTTTAACGCAGTTGATCGATAGATTTTCCTGGCTAAAACGAATGGATGGCTGGGGCAGATCAGCGGAATCGGAGTAATAAACGAGCTAAAAATCAGAAAAGCCAGGCTGAATGTCTGGCCTGACCTACTCATCATCTTCTGGTTCGCGAACCATGAAGCGGGGTTGTACCCGATTTTTTTTGCGTTCGTGATGCAGGATGAACCCTGCGATAAACAATACAGGAATGGCAAAAGCGAGTATGCCAAGAATGAGCTGTCCCCACAAAAAGCCGACATCCGGGGAGGTGGAATGAAAAAACGCGTCACGGATCAGCTTGATTCCATACATTGCGATGGCCGCAGGAATCACCATGATCAACAGCGCGATCACTTTTTGAACAACCACGGGTGTTTCACACCTTTCTCTCTCGTCCTTTCATCATATCGGATGCCGCGTACCTTGTCCACAGTCTGGAAGCTCCTGAACGAGCGCACGTTAGCTAAGAACACCTGTCCTTATCCCAATCATTGGAGTACAATGGAATCGAGTTTGATTGCAAAGAGAGGGGATCGGTGCGTGCACAAGTTGCTCATCGTTGGTGCTGGACGTGGCGGAACAGCACTTATTAAGATGCTGAACCAGATGGATCGGTTAAAAATCGTAGCTGTTGTCGATCACAGGCCAGATGCCCCGGGACTCACGCTGGCCCGTTCCTTAGGTATCCATGTCGACACGGATTACAGACCCTATTTGGATGCGGACCTAGATGTCATTTTGGAAGCGACCGGTGATTTAGGGGAATACAAGCATCTCAAGCATTTGAAAAAGGAAAAAACAGTGCTGATCCCCGGTACTTTTACACGCATCGTAATGAAGCTGATCCGTGAACGCGACAAGCTGATTGCCGTCATGATGCAAAATCAGCGTGAGCGCGAGACGATGTTAGACTCTACTCACGATGCGATTATCGGTGTAAACAGGCAGGGTATCATCACCTTGTTCAATCAGGCAGCAGAGAGATTGATGGGGATCGACGCGAGTGAAGTACTCGATACAAAAGTATCAGAGCGTATACCTAACACACGCTTACATATCGTATTAGAGACGGGCTCTCCCGAGTTGAATCAGGAGCAGATCCTTCCCAATCAGACTCGTATCATTACCAATCGCGTACCTGTCCGGAATGATCGCGATGAAGTAGTAGGGGCAGTTGCCATTTTTCGTGATATTACAGAAGTGATGGCGTTAGCCGAGGAAGTCACAGACTTGAAGGAACTGCAAAGCATGATGCAAGCCATTATCCAATCTTCGGATGAGGCTATTTCTGTGGTGGACAAGGATGGGAACGGGTTATTGATCAACCCGGCTTATACCCGCATTACGGGATTATCACCTGAAGACATTATTGGCAAGCCTGCAACGGTCGATATTTCGGAAGGCGACAGCATGCATATGCAAGTATTGAAAACGAAGAAACCAGTCAGGGGAGTCCCGATGAAGCTGGGACCAAAACGCAAGGATGTAGTCGTAAATGTTGCTCCTGTCATGGTAGACGGAGAACTAAAGGGCAGCGTCGGCGTCATCCATGACGTCTCGGAATTCAAGCGTTTGAGCGAGGAATTGGAAAAAGCTCGCCGGATCATCCGAACGCTAGAGGCGAAATATAGCTTTGCAGACATTATTGGGTACAGCGAGCCAATGAGAGTCGCCATCGAGCAGGCAAAAAAAGCGGCACTTACTCCTGCAACGGTACTTCTAAGAGGCGAGTCAGGTACGGGTAAGGAATTGTTCGCCCATGCGATTCACAATGCAAGTGAACGTAAGTACAAGCAATTTATCCGTGTAAACTGCGCTGCGATATCCGAGTCGCTATTGGAAAGCGAGCTGTTCGGCTACGAAGAAGGAGCATTTACGGGTGCAAGACGCGGTGGAAAACGAGGATTGTTTGAGGAAGCGAGCGGAGGAACGATTTTTCTCGATGAAATCGGCGAGCTGTCCATGAGTATGCAAGTCATGCTCTTGCGTGTTTTGCAGGAGAGGGAAGTCGTGAGGGTCGGCGGGACGAAGCCGGTTGAAATCGATGTCCGTGTCATTGCTGCTACTCACGTCAATCTTGAGTCAGCGATTGGGGCAGGGCGTTTTCGTGAAGACTTGTATTATCGGCTTCAGGTATTTCCAATCCATATTCCTTCTCTCAGACAAAGGCTGGAAGACATCCAGCCAATCGCGATGCATCTATTGCGCAAAGCAAATCTGGAGTACGGGCGTAATGTTGAAGAAATTCACCCGGATACCTTGCAAATGCTGTTTGCATACCAATGGCCAGGCAATGTGAGAGAACTGGAGAATGTCATTGGCAGGGCGATGATCCATATGAAGATCAATGAGCGAATCATTTTGCCAGAACATCTGCCTCCACTGGAACGAAGGATTGCGGGGACGGCAAAAGAGCTTCCTGAAAAGCAGGGGTCCTCAGGCAAAACATTAAAAGAGGCTGTGGAAGAAGCAGAACGTGAGCACATCTTGCGTGAACTGGCGGCTGCACGGGGAAACAGAACGGTCGCAGCCAAGCGGTTAGGGATTGCGATTCGCAGCTTGTATTACAAAATGGAAAAGTTGGGGATTATGGAAGAGCAGATGTGATTCAGCAAGAAGGTGGGCGTGCAAATATTTGCATGCAACATTTTGCGTAATCGTGCAATTATTTGCGTACTTGACCGGTTGAATAATCTTCCACTTGCACATGAATAAAGCGCTTTCATAAACCGTTGTGAGTTGGCATGACTTTTGCATATCTTTCACAACGAGGAATTCTCCTCGTGGTACCAGCTTTGTACGACCACGAGCATATGGAGAATGAATGACACTAGGGAGGTTTCTTCAATGAACATCTTTGATTACATGCAAAACTACGATTACGAGCAGCTGGTATTTTGCCAGGACGAAAATTCCGGATTGAAAGCAATTATTTGCATTCATGATACGACACTTGGACCAGCGCTCGGCGGTACGCGTATGTGGCCGTACAAAACAGAAGAAGAGGCTATCATCGATGTACTACGCTTGGGTCGTGGTATGACCTATAAGAACGCCGCTGCAGGATTGAACATCGGTGGAGGGAAAGCAGTAATCATCGGTGATCCACGTGAGCATAAGAGCGAAGAGCTGTTCCGTGCGTTCGGCCGCTATATCCAAGGCCTGAATGGACGATACATTACAGCAGAAGACGTAGGAACAACAGTTGCTGACATGGACATGATCCATTTGGAAACAGATTTTGTAACAGGCGTATCGCCAGCATTTGGTTCCAGCGGAAATCCCTCTCCGGTAACAGCCTACGGTGTATACCGCGGTATGAAGGCTGCTGCTAAGCTTGCTTATGGCAGTGACTCTCTGTCCGGTCGTGTCGTAGCTGTACAAGGTGTAGGTAACGTTGCCTACAATCTGTGCCGCCACCTGCATGAAGAAGGCGCGCATCTAATCGTTACTGACATCAACCAGGAAAACGTAAATCGTGCAGTGAACGATTTCGGTGCCAAAGCAGTGGGTGTCAATGACATTTTCAGCGTTGAATGCGATATCTTCTCGCCATGCGCATTGGGTGCAATCATCAACGATGACACCATTCCACTGTTGAAAGCAAAAGTAATCGCTGGTGCGGCGAACAATCAATTGAAAGAAGAAAAACACGGCGACATGATTCATGAAATGGGCCTCATTTACGCACCAGACTACGTAATCAACGCAGGTGGCGTAATCAACGTTGCAGATGAGCTGCAAGGCTACAATCGTGAGCGCGCACTGAAAAAAGTAGAAACTATTTACGATACCATCTTGAAGGTTTACGAAATTGCTGAACGCGATGGCATGCCTTCCTACAAAGCAGCTGACCGTATGGCTGAAGAACGTATCGCAAGTGTTGGCAAGTCACGTAATACTTTCCTGCAAAACGGCAAGACTGTTTACCATCGCTAATTTTCAGTGAAAGGTATGGTTACCCAGGCTGCTTGTCTCGTTACTGACGAGCAGTCGGGGCTACATAAGCAATGTTCTTTGAATATTCATATTCTCGTAAATTGACGGGGGAGCGTACCTCGTTCATCCGGCTTGGCAATATTTTTCGTAACTACATGCTGAAGCATCCGGCCAAGTGCCTATGCATCTGCATCCAGCTTTTCTTCGGTTCAATTTTCCGTTAAAGCGCGCTCGCTCTTTGGTGAGCATACCTCGACAGGTTTTTATTGAAAGGAGCGATCAGGGATGTCTCAAGAATTTGATTTGGTCGTTCTCGGTGGTGGCACTGGAGGCTATGTAGCGGCTATTCGTGCTTCTCAATTGGGAATGAATGTGGCAATTGTGGAAAAAGAAAAACTCGGAGGAACATGTCTGCATCGTGGCTGTATCCCTTCCAAGGCACTTCTTCGCAGCGCAGAAGTATTCTCCACTTTGAAAGAAGCTGACAAATACGGTGTTTTGGCTGACAATGTGGGTTACGATTTTTCAAAGATTCAAGAACGCAAACAAGGCATCATCGACCAGCTTCATAAAGGAATTCAGTATTTGATGAAAAAAGGAAAAATCACTGTATTTGAAGGGTTCGGTCGCGTCATGGGTCCGTCCATCTTCTCCCCACAGGCTGGGGCCGTGCGTATCGAAAAAGAAAACGGTGATCAGGAAATGATCGTACCGCGCTTTCTTTTACTGGCGACAGGCTCACGACCACGCTCGCTGCCAGGACTTACGATTGACGGTTCCTATGTCGTAACCAGCGACGAAGCTTTGCAGTGGGAGAAGCTGCCAGCTTCTGTTGTCATCGTAGGGGGCGGAGTCATCGGGATTGAATGGGCATCCATGCTCACTGATTTTGGTGTAGACGTTACGGTAGTGGAGTATGCAGATCGCATCCTTCCTTTGGAGGATGAAGAAGTAAGTAAAGAGCTGGCGCGTCTGTTGAAAAAACGTAAAGTGACGATCGTAACCGGCGCAAAGGTACTCCCGGAATCTCTGGAAAAAGGCGAAGGACGCGTGGTGATTCAGGCGGAAACCCAAACAGGCGTACAAACCTTTGAAGCAGAAAAAGTTCTCGTTTCCGTAGGCAGACAGGCGAATGTGGAAAACCTCGGACTCGAAGCAACAGAGATCAAGGTCGAGCGTGGCGCAGTGGTTGTGAATGAATTCTTTCAAACGGCAGAATCACATATTTATGCCATTGGCGATGTTATTGGTGGATTGCAGCTGGCACATGTCGCTTCCCACGAAGGAATTTTAGCGGTAGAGCACATGGCTGGATTGAATCCTCATCCAATGGATTACACCAAGGTTCCGAAGTGTACGTACAGCCGCCCTGAAGTCGCGAATGTCGGCTGGACAGAAAAAGAGGCGCGTGAACAAGGCTTCGATGTGAAAATTGGGAAGTTCAGCTTCAAGCCGTTAGGAAAGGCCTTGATTCACGGCGAGAACGACGGATTTGTGAAGCTGGTCGTAGATGCTAAAACAAATGATTTACTGGGTGTTCATATGATTGGCCCACATGTTACAGACATGATTTCTGAAGCAGGTCTGGCTCGTGTGCTGGATGCGACCCCATGGGAAATTGGTCAGACGATTCATCCGCATCCATCCTTGTCAGAGGCGATGATGGAAGCAGCGCAAGCAGTTGATGGTAAAGCCATTCACAATTAATGAGGAGGGTATAAAGCGATGACAACCAAACGTCATGAAGAAGTAGGTTTGACCGACGCTCAAGTGCTAGACATGTATTATTACATGCTGCTCGCGCGCAAGGTCGATGAGCGCCAGTGGCTGTTAAACCGGGCGGGCAAAGTCCCGTTCGTCATTTCCTGCCAAGGCCAGGAAGCAGCGCAGGTAGGAGCTGCTTTTGCGATGGAGACAGAAAGAGATTATTTGTGTCCGTATTATCGCGACCTTGGTCTGGTCCTTGTATTTGGCCAGACTGCACGTGACTGCATGTTGTCCGCTTTTGCCAAGGCTGAAGATCCAAACAGCGGCGGACGTCAAATGCCAGGCCACTTCGGTGGTAAGAAATACAATATCCTGACCGGTTCCAGCCCTGTAACGACACAGGTACCTCATGCAGTAGGCATGGCGTTGGCGGGTAGAATGCAGAAAAAAGATTTTGTTGTGTATACGTCCTTTGGAGAAGGCTCCAGCAACCAAGGGGATTTCCACGAGGGTGCCAACTTTGCTGGCGTTCACAAGCTTCCGGTTATCTTTTTCTGTGAAAATAACAAATATGCGATCTCGGTTCCGATCAACAAGCAATTGGCATGCGAAAGTGTAGCTGACCGTGCTATCGGATACGGTTTCCCGGGAGTAAGCGTAGATGGCAACGATCCGATCGAGGTGTACCGAGTTACGAAGGAAGCGGTAGAACGTGCCCGCAGCGGTGCAGGTCCTACTTTGATTGAAGCAGTGATGTACCGCCTGGTTCCACATTCCAGTGATGACGACGATCGTACGTATCGGACGCGTGAAGAAGTAGAAGAAGCGAAGAAAAAAGATCCACTCATCCAGTTTGCTACCTATCTGAAAGAGGTTGGCCTTTTGGATGAAAATACGGAAGCAGATATGCTGGCTCGCGTTCAGCTGGAAGTAGACGAAGCGACGGAGTATGCAGAAAATGCGCCGTATCCGTCTCCAGAATCGACTCTGACACACGTATACGGGGAATAAGGGGGGTATCCTGATGGCAGTCATCTCGTTTATTGATGCAGTTACAATGGCGATGCGCGAGGAAATGCGCCGCGATCAAAATGTGTTTGTCCTCGGAGAAGACGTCGGTGTGCGCGGAGGGGTTTTCCGTGCCACAGTGGGATTGATTGAAGAATTTGGAGAAGAGCGTGTGATTGATACGCCACTGGCAGAATCCGCAATCGTTGGGGTAGGAATTGGGGCGGCAGCATATGGCATGCGTCCTATCGCCGAGATTCAATTTGCCGATTTTATTATGCCAGCAGTCAATCAGATCGTCAGTGAAGCGGCAAAAATGCGCTATCGCTCAAATAATGATTGGAATTGCCCGATGACGATTCGTGCTCCGTTCGGAGGAGGAGTGCACGGTGCACTCTACCACTCTCAATCAGTGGAAGCGATGTTTACCAATACTCCAGGCCTGAAAGTGGTGGCTCCGTCCACCCCGTATGATGCAAAGGGCCTTCTGAAAGCAGCCATTCGCGATGAAGATCCAGTGCTCTTTTTCGAGCATAAGCGTTTGTATCGCCTGATTAAAGGTGAAGTTCCTGATCATGACTATGTTTTGCCAATTGGCAAGGCAGATGTAAAGCGTGAAGGTACCGACATTACTGTTATTTCGTATGGATTGGCTCTGCACTTCTGCCTGCAAGCGGCCGAAAAGCTTGCTCAAGAAGGAATCAGCGCTCATGTTCTGGATTTGCGTACTCTTTACCCTCTCGACAAAGAGGCGATTGCTGAAGCCGCCTCCAAAACGGGTAAAGTATTGATTGTCCACGAAGATAACAAAGAAGGCGGCGTTGGTGGCGAAGTCGCTGCAATCGTTGCGGAGCATTGCTTGTTTGATCTGGATGCACCGATCAAGCGTCTGTGCGGTCCGGACGTTCCAGCTATGCCTTACAGCCCACCTATGGAAAAATTCTTCATGCTAAACCCGGATAAAGTTTTGAAAGCAATGCGAGAGTTGGCCAACTTTTAAGGCGAGGAGGACCATGGATCATGGCAACGAAAGTGCTAATGCCCCAGCTCGGAGAAAGTGTGACCGAAGGAACGATCAGCAAGTGGCTGGTCAATGTGGGAGACAACGTAAAAAAATATGACTCGTTGGCTGAAGTGACGACAGACAAGGTGAATGCCGAGGTTCCGTCTACGGTTTCCGGCCGCATCGCGGAAATTGTGGTCCCGGAAGGCGAGACAGTAGAGATTGGCACGTTGATTCTATATATAGAAGAAAGTGGAGAGGCTGGCGCTGCTGCTGTTGCACCGACGCAAGAAGCACCTGTGCAACAGCAGCCCGTATCCGCACCTGTGCAACCAAGTGCTGCACTGGCAGCAAGTCAGCCTGCACAGCAAAAAGCTAGCCCGAATCAGGATGGACCCAAACAGCGTTATTCACCTGCTGTCATGGCACTTTCCCAAGAGCACGGGATCGATCTGTCCCGAGTGGTTGGTACAGGTGCCCAAGGCCGCGTAACGCGCAAGGACGTACAAGCAATAATTGACGCGGGTGGACAACAAGCAGAAGCTCCTGTCGCTCAAAACACGGCACCAGTTGCTGTTTCCCAGCCAGAACCGACTCCAGTGCCTGCAGCGGCGACTGCGACATCTGTATCATCAGTTCCTGCTACGACAAGAGTAGATATTCCAGTAGCGAGCGGAGACCAGATCATCCCGGTGACACCGATTCGCAAAACGATTGCGAGCCGAATGGTCCAAAGCAAGCATGAGGCTCCACACGCATGGACAATGGTTGAGGTTGACGTGACCAATCTCGTTCATTTCCGCAATCAGGCAAAGGATGAGTTCAAGCGCAAGGAAGGTCTCAACCTTACATTCCTGCCATTTTTCATCAAGGCAGTTGTGGAGTCATTAAAGGAATACCCAATGATTAATTCCACGTGGGCGGGAGACAAAATTATCGTCAAAAAAGACATTAATATTTCGATTGCAGTCGCGACAGAGGATGCCCTCTACGTTCCTGTGATCAAGCACGCTGACCAAAAGTCTGTTCTGGGTATCGCCAAGTCTGTGGACGATCTGGCTGCTCGTACACGGGCAGGGAAGCTAACGATGGATGATATGACAGGTGGAACCTTTACTGTAAACAATACGGGTTCGTTTGGCTCTGTGTTGTCTCAACCAATTATTAACGCCCCGCAAGCAGCGATCCTCAGTGTCGAATCGATCGTGAAACGACCAGTGGTTATCAATGATATGATCGCAGTGCGCTCGATGGTGAATCTGTGCATGTCACTTGACCACCGCGTGCTGGATGGCCTGATCTGCGGACGATTCCTGCAAAGCGTTAAGCAAAAGCTGGAAAACGTCGGACCAGAGACAAAGCTGTATTAAGTTGCGGTAGTTGAGATGCTTGCAAGAAACCAGGCCATGCGCGGTCCTGGTTTTTTGTAATGCTCCCACGCAGTATGACAAAGCCAGATTACGAATCGGAAAAAAAGCGTCAATAACGCAAAAAAAAATATTTATTTTGCAGAAGAAGGATATGTAACTTTTTGGAGCGTTCCGTCGTCTTACCAGTAGTAGTCAGGGAGTCTATCAAATTCCGTAGAAGAGATTCCCACTAGATATCATTTATGGTAGACTGGTAGCGACCTGCTAGAGATTTATTACCAGATTATAGGTAAAAATGGGAGGAAGAACATGAAGAAGACAAACAAAGCACTGCCATTGGTGCTCGCATCTGCGCTAGCAGCTACACCTTTTGTTGCAGTACCACATCACGCACAAGCTGCATCTAGCGTGACAGTTGAGGCTGAAGATGACGGTGAAGGCAATGACAGTGAATATACCATTGAATTTACCACTGATGAAGATCTAAAAAGTGGGAATACGATTTATATTAAATTTGATTCTAAATTTACAGTGAGTAAGAATATCGACGAAGATGATATTTACACCAAGGACTTTGAAATCAAATCAGTAAGCGTAAGCGGTAAGATTATTGAAATCAAAATTGATGAAAAAATTAAAGCTGATAAAGACATTAAGATCGTAATCGAAAAAGGAATTACGAATCCGGACGATAAAGGTAACTATGATGTTTCCGTTAAAACAACGGGCGATAGTTCCTTTGATTACGACACTGTCACTATCAAAAAAAGCGGCTCCAGCAGCAGCTCCAGCAGCAAGGGCGACTACTCGGTTACCCTCGGTAGCAAAGCGTCTGGAGATACAACAAGCATCAAGCTGGGAGAAATCTCTCTCAAGAAAAGTGTAAAGCTCGAAACGAATGAGACGATTACAGTCATTTTCCCAAGCAGCAGCATGCTGCCATCCAAGATCGATTCTGACGATGTAAAAGTAAATGGCACCGAAGCCAAGTCTGTAAGTGTAAAAGGCGACGAAGTCACCATTAAAGTTCCAAGCGGTGCAAACAAAGACAGTTATATCAATCTGGAATTCACAAAATCTGCGGGTATTGAAAACCCTAAAACCGGTGATTACACGATCAAAGTAAAGTATGACGGTTCTACATATGAATCCAAAAAGTTTGAGGTTACCAAATCCGGTTCTGGCAGCTCCAGCACGTCTACAGATGCTTTCACTGTAAGCCTGTCTGATCCATCCGCTGGTGCTCGTTCCAGCTATACGTTTGACGCTGATTTCGGTAACAAAAAATTGATGGCAGATGAAGACCTGATTCTGGAATTCCCTTCTGCTGACATGGTCCCTGGAATTTTGACCAACAGTGATTTTACGCTGAATGGGAAAACTCCGAAAAGAGCGAGTGCTTCCGGTAATAAAGTATATATCACAGCTCCATCTGGATTTTCGTCCAGCAGCGAGGTAAAAGTTGTTGTTTCCTTCTCTGCCTTTATCTCGAATCCAAAGACAGCGGGAACTTATACACTCAAGGCTTCCATTGACGGTAAAACACTGGAATCCAAGTCGTTTACCATCGGCGGTTCTTCCGTGAACCCGGCACCAACGAATCCGACAAACCCTACAAATCCGACTAATCCAACCACGCCAAATCCAAATGTGGTCAATAACAGCACCGCTACAATCGGTCTCACTTCAAATGCATTGGGTAAACCGACAGGTGTCAATATTGCCATCAAAGGACTGGGTGTTGGTCTGATGAAGCAGCGTGACTTCGTTGAGCTGGTATTCCCAGCAGGCTACAAAGTACCAGCGTATATCGCGCCTGCAAACGTTTCCGTAAACGGAGTGGGAGCAAACTATGTAGCGGTTCGCGGACAGAACGTTCTGGTGTACCCAGCACAGGATATTCCTGCTGCAACAGCTGCGAATATCACCATTACAGCTGCAGCCAATATCGTAAACCCGTCTGTGAAAAATGCATATAGCATTAGCGTTTTCACATCGGAAGAAAAAGGACTCTTGTTTGCTCGTGCGGTAGGAGTAGGTATGCCTTCACCTGCACAACCAGCTGTACAGCCAACGACACCAGCGACTCAACCTGCAGTAGCTGTTCCAGCGAATGCAGCGCTGTTTAAAGTAAACACGGCAAACTTCACCTTGCAGGGCAAAACATATCCACTGCAAGTAGCACCATACATCGCGGGTGGAAACACAACGATGGTTCCAGCACAGTTTTTCAAAGAGGCTTTGTATTTGACTACACAATGGAACGCAAAAGACGTTGCGATTATTAGTGGCAACAAAGTAATTAAGTTCACAGTTGGCTCCAACAAAGCAAAAATTGGAAATCAAGAGATTGCTCTCCCAACTCCAGTCGTATTGAACAACGGAATGCCGATGATTCCAGTTCGTTTCGTAACAGATAATCTGGGCTACAAAGTTGGCTGGGATGCTAAAACCTCCAGTGTGTTCGTTTATAAATAAATCGCTCAAACAAAAACCCCCTTTCGCTTTTGGCGGAAGGGGGTTTTTTTCAATTGGGATAGTCTGCTTATTGGAAATAGAAGAAGGTGGGGAGGATCAAGGCGAGAACGAGAATGACAATTAAAATTTTGGCGACGAGGGATTGCTTCAACCTTCATCAGCCTCCTTTCTGTATATACATCTGGCAAACTTGAGAAAAAGGGAAGTTAAACATAAAGTGCGTGTGATAAAATTGGCGATAAGGACCATTTTTATGCCGCACGTATGCGTACAAGGTTATACTCTACAATCAGGATTTTACCGAATTGTATAAGCAGTGGCAACAGGATTGTCCATATTTACGAAAACGGTCAAACCTAGATACAAATAGCGGAGTCAAAAAGAGAGGAAGATGACAGTGAAAGCTCCAAACAAAATTGCCCACATCGGTATCGCTGTAAAAAGTCTTGAACAAGCACTTCCTTTTTACACGAAGCATTTGGGGCTAACCCTGGTTGGAACGGAAGAGGTAGAAAGTGAACTGGTGAAGGTCGCTTTTTTGCAAATTGGTGAAAGCCGCATTGAGCTATTGGAGCCGCTCTCGGATCAGAGTCCAATCGCCAAGTTTATCGAAAAGCGCGGGGAAGGAATTCACCATATCGCCTTTGATGTAGACGATGTAGGGGAACGCTTGATCCATTTAAAGGAACAAGGAGTACCGCTTATCCATGAGCAGCCTAAAGAAGGGGCGCATCATGCCCAAATCGGGTTTTTGCATCCGAAAGCGGCGGGCGGAGTCCTCTACGAGCTCTGCCAATATCCACAAGTGGATCATGAGGGTTAACATGTGGAGTCATAATGAGAGCAATCGGTAAGATTGATTTGTGTTTCAATGGTAGAAAAAATTTTTTTGCGGTATACTGGAACTTGTGAATATGTACCAAAATCGGGCTTTGATTCGGGAGGTAACGAGTGTGAGTAAGATCAACGAAGAACGTTTGTTGAATGAGTTTTTAGAGCTCGTCCAGATTGACAGCGAAACAAAAAACGAAGCTGAAATCAATAAAGTGTTGAAGCAAAAATTGGTGGAAATGGGCTTTACTGTTGAGGAAGACGACGCTGCTGCAAAAACGGGACATGGCGCCAACAACCTGATCGCAACACTGGAAGCGACAGGCAAAGGACCTGCCATTCTGTTCAGCAGCCACATGGATACGGTCGTTCCAGGTAATGGCATTAAGCCGCAAATCCGTGACGGTTACGTTTACTCCGATGGCACAACGATTTTGGGCGCGGATGACAAAGCGGGGATCGCTGCTATTTTCGAAGGAATTCGTACCATGAAGGAGCAAAACCTGACTCACCCAACGATTCAGGTCGTATTGACTGTCGGTGAAGAGTCTGGATTGGTTGGTTCCCGTGCCATGGATTCCAGCCTGCTGAAAGCAGAAATGGGCTTTATCCTCGACTCCGAAGGTCCAGTTGGCAAAATTACTTCCGCAGGTGCTGGACAATACCGCATTGTTACCAAAATCCATGGAAAAGCAGCTCATGCTGGCGTAAATCCGGAAGATGGTATTAGTGCAATCTCTGTAGCGAGCAAAGCGATCTCCCGCATGCCACTCGGCCGCATCGATTCGGATACGACAGCAAATATCGGTCGCTTCGAGGGTGGTAAAGCGTACAATATCGTCACTGACTATGTAGAAGTATGGTCTGAAGCGCGCAGCCTTGTTATGGACAAGCTGGAAGCGCAAGTGAAGAAAATGACAACGGCTTTCGAGGAAGCAGCAGCTGAGTACGGTGCTACTTGCGAGAATGATGTCATTTTCATGTACCATGGATACAAGTACGACGAAGAAACACCAGTAGTGAAAAAAGCAATTGCCGCTGTAAAACGCGTTGAGCGCAATCCTGAGCTGGTTGCAAGTGGCGGAGGAAGCGACGGAAACGTCTTTAACGGCTACAACATCCCAAGCGTTAACTTCGCGATTGGGTACGAAGAGATCCATACCAAAAACGAGCGTATGCCAATTGCAGAGCTGAACAAAGCAGCTGAACTGGTGCTCGCTATCATCGCTGAAGTACAAGAGTAATAAGTGTGAGTCGGGACTAGCTTAAAAGTCCCGGCTTTTTTTATTAACCAAAGACATCTTAGATGATTGGGGCAAGCTATCTGGAACATAGAATAAACGAGAGGGGCAAGCTGCACGGGAAATGGGGGAAGAAAATGCTTCAACTGGCAACAGCGACTGTTACCGGCGTAGTGGAACAACGGGAGGGCATGCAAATCCTGCGTGTACAGGTCGAGGGAAGCCAGCATATTGAGCAGGCGATTTCCTTTGGTGTAGAAAGCTATTCACTAGGAGATCGGTTGCTGGTAAATACGACTGCCGTTCGCTTGCAGCTTGGCACAGGAGGCTTTCATCTCGTAGTCGGGAAAGAAAATACGATGGGAGAACGGGATGTAGTGCCAAGCGAATGGGGACATATTATAAAAATGCGTTATGCCCCCTGGCAGCTCGCTGTAGATACAGTAGAAGAGCAGAACAGCCCCTACCATGAGTTGTTTAAGCGGGAAGACTTATCTTTGGAAGGAACGCCAGTTGTCATCAGTGAGCTCCATAGCATGCTGCCTGTTACAGTCCAGGCAATAAAAGAAAAGAATGCAGAGGAACAGATCGTGTATGTGATGCCAGATGGAGCATCATTGCCGCTCGCGCTCAGCAGGCATGTCCATCATTTGAGGAAGACAGAGAAGCTGGCGGCAACTGTGACCGCGGGACATGCGTGGGGAGGGGATTATGAGGCGGTTACGATACATAGTGCCTTACTAGCAGCAAAGCATATCGAGAGTGCGACGATCATCGTCTGTATGCTCGGGCCTGGTGTTGCGGGAACGGGAACTTCCTATGGCTTTTCAGGAGTCCAGATGGCCGAGGTGATTCATGCCGTGTCAGCTTTGGGAGGAATTCCTTTTTATATCCCCCGAATCAGCTTTTCTGACCTGCGCAATCGCCATTACGGACTGAGTCATCACACGAGTGTAGTTCTGGGGCGTTACGCCCTGCGCCCTGTGGTGCTTTCTATACCCAGACTGGAAGATCACAGGGGGTTTCATTTAGAGCAGCAGGTGTCCGCACTGTGCACGCAAAATGAGCATGGCGTCGTTTGGGGAACCGTAGCAAGCATGGATCGGTTGAGTGCGCTTGAAGGGACCTATGGCTTGTCTTTTTCGACGATGGGAAGAAGCTGGAAGAAGGACCCAGTGCCTTTTCAAACGGCTGTTCTTGCAGCTGACCACGTTCTCAGATTTCGTACATGGCAGCAAGAGTCGTTTACCTGCGACCCGTATTGGTTCTCCGCGCCAAATATTCTTGCAGAGATAAGTCTTTTTTTGACCAAGAGCGGAGAGCCGCTCTGATTTCCCATGCTTTCCCCACCATGCGCAGCTGCTTTTCATCTATATAGGTTTTCATCTGTGATCTCCTCCGATACAATAAGTGTGGACAAGCTTCATGCTCCCAACTTATGGGGGAGGGTACCAGATTAGAACCTACTTTAGAAAAAAGGATGATCGTTTTGAGCAAATACGAGCATTTATACGAGAAGACAATCGCAAGTCAGCCTATTTATGACGGCCGGATCATTAAAGTGAAAGTAGATGAGGTTCTACTGCCAAATGGCAACACCGCCAAGCGGGAGATCGTTAACCATCAGGGGGCAGTCGCTGTTTTGCCTTTAACGGACGATGGGAAAATGGTTGTCGTTCGTCAATTCCGCAAGCCATTGGAATGTACGATTGTAGAAATTCCTGCAGGCAAGCTGGAAATAGGGGAAGAACCGCTAACTTGTGCAAAACGTGAGCTGGAAGAAGAAACAGGGTATGTGGCCAAAAATTATTCGCTCCTGAGCTCGTTCTACACCTCGCCAGGCTTTGCAGACGAACTGTTGTATGTTTATGTCGCGACAGAATTAACAAAAGGAGAGAGCCGTCCAGATGAGGACGAGTTCGTCGACGTTTTGGAGCTGACATTGGAGCAGGCACACGAGCTACATCGCTCAGGGGAAATCCGCGATGCCAAAACAGTCGTTGCCTTATTTGCTTGGGAAAACATGGTGCTGCGTAACCGTGGATAACGCCCTGCTACAATCGTATTTCTGTGACATGCACATTCATATCGGGGGTACAAGGAGCGGTAAACCCGTAAAAATAACAGCTTCTCGCTACATGACGCTGACTAAGATCCTGGAAGAGGCTTCGGAGAAAAAAGGAATGGATGTAATCGGTATTATCGATTCACATTCTCCTGAGGTACAACAGGAACTCCTTGATTTATTAGAAAGAGGCTCGGCAAGCGAGCATAGGAATGGGGGCATCGTCTACAAAGAGACGGTACTGCTGCTTGGCTGCGAAGTGGAGATTAAGGAAGAAGGTCGTGGAGAAGCGCATTTTTTGGTCTATCTGCCCAGGCTCAAAGAAATGCAGGAGTTTACACGCTGGCTATCTGTCAGATGTACAAACGTCCACCTAAGCTCTCAACGTATCCATGCAAAGCTAACAGAGCTGCAGGTATGTGTAAAAGAGCTGGGGGGCCTTGTCATCCCTGCGCACATTTTTACTCCTCACAAAGGCTTGTACGGAAGCAGTACAGATGCGATGGCAGATGTGCTTGACCCGACCCTGATTTATGCGGTGGAATTAGGGCTGAGTGCGAATACAGAAATGGCGGATACCCTTTCGGAGTTGCAAGACAAAACCTTTTTAACCAACTCAGACGCGCATTCGCTCGGAAAAATCGGTCGCGAGTATCAAGCGATGAGGATGGCAGAAAGATCATTTGCCGAGTGGGAGAAAGCGATACGGAGGATAGATGGCAGACACGTCAGCATAAACTATGGATTGCATCCGGTGCTCGGAAAATACCACCAAACAGCTTGTCAGGGGTGTCAATCGCAGCTGCCGGCAGATGCAGCTGGCAGATGTCCCGAGTGTGGTCAAAAAAGGGTGGTACGAGGTGTAGCAGCTCGGATTGAACAGCTGGCTGATCTCGTGCCTGGTCAGCATCCCGCCCATCGTCCCCCTTATGTGGAGCAGATTCCGCTCGATTTTATTCCGGGCGTGGGACCCAAAATGCTGGAGAAGCTGTATCAATCCTTTGGAACGCAAATGAATGTACTTCACCGGGTAAGTGAGCTGGAGCTGGCTGCGGTCATCGGCGAAAAAATTGCAGCGCTGATCGTTCAGGCGCGCGCTGGAAAACTGCAGGTGCAAGCAGGCGGGGCGGGTACGTACGGAAAAATTGTGAAGACGTAGGGGGCGCAAAAACAGTCATAGTAGCAGACTTGTCCGCATAAGCTGTACAGTAATCAGCAAAGCGGGAGGCGACTGTAGCGTGCGTTCACGAGTCGGACAAACCATCCAAACCTATGCGCGAGAACACCAATCCCTCTATTGGTTTACGATTGTCCTATTTACGATGGGCATTATTTTCGGAGCCGTACTCGTCAATTCCTTGCCACTCTCACAAAAGCAGGAGCTGTATGGATTTCTGCAATATTTTTTTAACAGCTTAAGTCAACAGGGGATTCCAGAAACCAGTACTCATTTTCAGCAGTCTTTTGGTTATTATGCTAAGACTGTAGCGATCATGTGGGTACTTGGCTTGTCCATAATCGGACTGCCTATGATTTTGTTGATGCTGTTCCTAAAAGGTGTAGTTGTCGGCTTCACAGTCGGCTTTTTGGTAAACCAACTACAATGGCAAGGTGTCACGTTTGCGATGATGGGTATTTTGCCTCAAAATTTGTTGGTTGTCCCGGCACTATTCATTATCGGTGTGAGTGGAATTTCTTTTTCTCTTCGCTTAATCAAGACGAGACTGGTTAGCAAACGCGATGATATTATGCCGCATTTTATTGGCTACACGGTGCTTGTGATGTGCATGCTTGGCGTTTTGTCGATGGCGGCTCTGTTCGAAACATTTGTATCGCCAAGACTGATGCAGGTTGTGCTCAATTAAGAATAATTATCAGGTAATAACTTATGCATTTGACTTATTCTACGCCCCTCTACTATAATAGGAACAGGTTTCATGCGAGCGGGGAGGGGCATTAATGTTGGAAGAAAAATTAGAGAAAATCAAGCAGCAGTTGCATTCACAGAACTACAAGCTGACACCACAGCGTGAAGCCACTGTTCGCGTTCTGTTAGAAAACGAAGAAGATCACTTGAGTGCTGAGGACGTTTACCTGTTGGTAAAGGATAAAGCTCCTGAGATAGGACTTGCGACGGTTTACCGGACGCTTGAGCTTTTAAGCGAACTGAAAATCCTTCATAAAATGAACTTTGGAGATGGGGTAGCCCGATATGACCTGCGGGATGACAATGCAGCTTATCACCACCATCATTTAATCTGCCTCAACTGCGGCACGGTGGATGAAATTTTTGAAGATCTGCTTGTAACAGCAGAAGAAAAGGTCAAGAATGTTTATAACTTTTACATTACCGACCATCGGTTGACCTTCTACGGAATTTGCAGCCGTTGCATTGACAAAGTGAATGTCGAGGACTTTAAGTAAGATAACTTCTCTGGGAACGGAGAAGTTTTTTCTTTTCCTAAGATTTCTTCTTCTGTAATGGTCATCGTTTTCCTGTGGCATCATAAAACGGTAATAAAAGACAGGAGGCGAGCAATTCCATGATTATCGGTGTACCGAAGGAAATCAAAAACAATGAAAACCGCGTGGGGCTGACTCCAGCAGGGGTCAGCTCTTATAAACAAGCAGGTCATCGCGTAATGGTGGAATCGTCTGCCGGGATTGGCTCAGGATTTGGAAATAATGATTATGAGGCGGCGGGTGCAGAAATTTTGCCAACAGCTGCCGAGGTATGGAGCCAGGCAGATACTATGATCTGCAAGGTTAAAGAACCATTGCCTGCGGAGTATCCTTACTTTCGCGAGAATCAAATTCTGTTTACATATTTGCATCTGGCTCCCGAAAAGGAATTGACACAGCAGCTCATCACAAAAAAAGTAGTCGCGATCGCGTATGAAACCATCCAGACTGACGATGGTGCTCTGCCCTTGCTGATGCCGATGAGTGAAGTGGCTGGGAGAATGTCGGTGCAAATTGGTGCACAGTATTTGCAAAAGCAGCAAGGTGGAAAAGGAGAATGCAAATCGACTGCGTGAGCTGGATGATATGTTTTCAGGCAGGCTCCGGACGTTGATCTCCAATCACTATAACATCGCAGAAGCGGTGAGGCAGGCAGATCTCTTGATCGGCGCCGTCCTCATACCAGGGGCACGTGCTCCTCGATTGGTTACCGAAGACATGGTGAAAACGATGTCGGCTGGCTCGGTTATCGTCGACGTTGCCATTGACCAAGGGGGCTCGATTGAAACGGTAGACCGTATTACGACACATAGTGATCCTACGTATGTCAAGCATGGGGTTGTGCATTATTCAGTGGCGAACATGCCGGGGCTGTGCCTCGCACATCGACCATAGCCTTATCCAATGTCACATTGCCATATGGGTTTTTACTCGCGAACAAGGGCTATCGCGCAGCCATCTCCCATCACCGGGCTTTGGCGCGTGGCGTGAATGTGCTGCATGGTCACGTGGTGTACGAAGCGGTCGCGAAATCCTTGCAGTTGCCCTATACGCCACTCGATGACGTCGTGCAGGATCTTCCTTTTTAGTTTCGCATGGAGAAGTGGACAAGTGCATATAATGGAGGGAAGCAAAGGGGAGGAAAAGAGATGGGAATTTCGTATCGCCGTCTGATGGATGTGCTCCGTTTCCTGCTTCTGTTCATTACGTGCACATTGCTATCTTACGGAATCATTACGTTATTGTCCGAGAAGCTTCTACCCACCGATCCTTATCAAGAGCCGCAAGGAAATGCGGTCAAGGTCGTAAAAATCGTGAATGCACCCGAGACGCAGGACTTGGATGGCTATTTGGCGCGATTACAGCTTTTTTATTTGACTGGTGAGTGATTCCACTTTTTTATGCCCAGAAAAGGAGGAATTCCATCATTGATGTGGAATGGAATACGGGATACTTATCACCTGAAGGGGACAGCTTCATGGACAGTCTGATTGATCATTTTATCCATTTCCTTGCTGTGGAAAAAGGGCTTTCTCCAAACACGCTGGAGTCCTACCAGCGAGACATGGTAGCTTTTACCTCTTATTTGCAGGAGCAAGGCATCACGCAAATAGAGGCATCCACGCGAACACACATCATTGAGTACTTGCTTGTCCTTCGGGAAAAAGGACGTGCAACAGCTACACTTTCCCGGAATATGGCGTCGATCCGGGCATTTTATCAGTTTCTCGTTCGAGATAAATACATAGACAAAGACCCATCCATACATCTGGAAACACCCAAGATCGAGAAACGCTTGCCAAAAGTGTTGTCGATAGAGGAAGTGGAAAGGCTGTTGGAAAGTCCGCCTGTTCATCATCCTGCCGGGCTTCGAGACAAAGCGATGCTGGAGCTTTTGTACGCGACAGGTATACGTGTTTCTGAGTTGGTTAATTTGGACACGGCAGATGTGAATCTGGATATGGGTTTTGTCAAATGTATGGGGAAGGGCTCCAAGGAACGGATTATTCCTCTGGGCTCGGTTGCCATCCAAATGGTCCAGCATTATTTGCAAGCAGGCCGTCCAAAACTAGTGAAGGGTTCGGGGGATACATCGCTGTTCTTGAATCATCTGGGCAACCAAATAACCCGCCAAGGCTTTTGGAAAATTATTAAGCGCTATGCACTAAAAGCCAATATCAGGACAGAGATTACTCCGCATACTCTGCGCCATTCATTTGCCACGCATTTGCTGGAAAATGGAGCGGATTTGCGGTCCGTTCAGGAAATGCTTGGTCATGCAGACATTTCCACAACCCAAATTTACACGCATGTGACGCGGACACGGATCAAGGACATCTATGCGAAGACTCATCCGCGAGCATAGAAACGAACGCATCAAGGTCTACTGTGGCCTTCTGAGAATAAAAAGAGTACGATAGTGGTACAACATACTCCGCCCTGATGCGAGGCGGGGTAACCTTTTTTACATCAGGTCAGACGTCTGACGACTTGAGGTAATTCCATTATTTTTGAACTGGAGGCGTTATCATTGCGTTTTTCTCGCGTATTTCTAATCGTTATGGATAGCGTAGGGATTGGTGAACAACCAGATGCTGCTAAATTTCGTGATGAGGGAGCAAACACCATAGGGCATATCGCTGAGCGCGTAGAACATTTTCACCTGCCAAATCTGGCGAAGCTAGGTCTTGGTAATATCGCACCGATTCGCAATGTGCCAAAAGCTTCACACCCAGCCGCTCACTACGGAAAAATGCAGGAAATCTCAATGGGTAAAGACACAACCACCGGACATTGGGAGATTATGGGCCTTCATGTATCTACGCCTTTTAATACGTACCCTGATGGTTTTCCGGCTGCGCTCATTCAAGAATTCGAAGAACGTATCGGGCGCAAGGTGCTTGGAAACAAGGTCGCTTCTGGTACAGACATTCTAGACGAGCTGGGCGCGGAGCATATGGAAACCGGTGCGATCATCGTCTATACATCTGCTGACAGTGTATTTCAGGTAGCAGCACACGAAGAAGTAGTACCGCTAGATGAGCTGTATCGCATTTGCGAAATTGCCCGTGAGTTGACCCTGCGTGATGAATTTGCTGTAACTCGTGTCATCGCACGTCCATTTGTGGGAGAGCCAGGTCAGTTTGTGCGCACTTCCAACCGCCATGATTATTCAGTCAAGCCTTTTGCACCGACAGTCATGAATGAATTGCAAAACGCAGGCTTTACGTCCATTGCTATCGGGAAAATCAGTGATATTTACGCAGAAGAAGGCATTACCAAGTCGATTCGTACGAAAGATAACATGGACGGAGTGGATCAGCTGCTCGGTACGATGAAAGAGTCTTTTACTGGGCTTAGCTTCGTAAACCTCGTTGATTTCGATGCCAAGTATGGTCATCGTCGTGATCCACAGGGCTACGGACAAGCTTTGATGGCATTTGATGCACGAATTCCTGAGATACTCGCTGGCTTAACGGAAAATGATCTACTTGTAATTACCGCTGATCACGGAAACGATCCTGTTCATCACGGCAGCGATCATACGAGAGAGTACGTTCCTTTGCTTGCCTACCATAAAGGAATTGCAGTAGGAACCGATTTGGGTATTCGCGAGACGTTTGCCGATTTGGGTGCAACGATTGCGGATAATTTTGGAGTACCAGCACCTGCGATTGGGAAAAGCTTCCTCAATCGTGTATAAAGGTTAAATGTTTATAAACATTTATATAGAAGAAACAGAAATGAGGAGTGTATTTTCATGGCAAATTTTCATGAGGCAGTAGCGTATATTCAACCAAAATTGACAGAAAAACCAACAATTGGCTTGGTCCTTGGATCTGGTCTAGGTGTATTGGCAGATGAAATCGAAAATCCGGTGATCATTCCTTACCATGAAATCCCTGGGTTTATTGTGTCCACTGTAGTAGGGCACAAGGGACAACTGGTCATCGGTAAGCTGCAAGGCAAGCAAGTCGTTGCAATGCAAGGTCGTTTTCACTTTTATGAAGGACACAGTCTTGACGCGGTTGTATTCCCGATTCGCGTAATGAAGCTCTTGGGAGTAGAAACCATGATCGTAACGAATGCAGCTGGTGGAATCAACGAAAGCTACAACCCGGGTGACCTGATGCTGATTTCTGATCACCTCAACCTGACATTCCGTAACCCATTGATCGGGGCAAACGATGACGAGATGGGTGCGCGTTTCCCTGACATGTCCGAAGCGTATTCCAAACAGCTGCGTCAGGTGGCAAAAGCTGTAGCAGCGGAGCAGGGAATCGAACTCCGTGAGGGCGTATATGCTGGTTTGCTTGGTCCAAGCTACGAAACACCTGCAGAAATCCGTATGCTGCGCACACTGGGCGGAGACGCTGTTGGAATGTCTACTGTACCTGAGGTCATCGTGGCGCGTCACATGAAGGTAAACGTGCTCGGCATTTCTTGCATCAGCAACATGGCAGCTGGAATTCTGGAACAACCGTTGTCACATGATGAAGTAATGGAGACAACCGAAAAAGTAAAAACACAGTTCCTGGCGCTGGTAAATGGCATCGTAGCCAAACTATAAAAGACAGAGCGGAGGGATTATGGCATGCGCATGGTCGATATCATTGCCAAAAAAAGGGATGGCGGCGAGCTGTCTTCCGAAGAAATACAATCTCTAGTAGATGGCTACACAGATGGCAGCATCCCGGATTATCAAATGTCCGCATGGGCGATGGCAGTCTTTTTCCGTGGAATGACTGCGCGAGAAACAGGTGATTTAACCATGGCGATGGCAGGGTCAGGCGAGCAGCTTGACCTGTCTTCTCTGCATGGCGTAAAGGTAGATAAGCACAGCACAGGTGGAGTAGGAGACAAAACGACACTCGTCGTTGCTCCTCTAGTCGCTGCTGCTGGTATTCCTGTGGCCAAAATGTCTGGGCGTGGCCTGGGATACTCTGGCGGAACGATCGACAAGCTCGAATCGTTTGCAGGCTTTGAAGTAGAGCGTACACGCGAGCAATTTTTGCAACAGGTACGTGATATTGGTGTGTCTGTTATCGGGCAATCAGGCAATTTGACACCAGCAGATAAAAAGCTGTACGCACTTCGTGATGTAACGGCCACCGTCGAGGCGGTACCACTCATCGCGAGTTCCATTATGTCCAAAAAGATCGCAGCAGGTGCAGATGCGATCTTGCTTGACGTGAAAGTGGGCAAAGGCGCTTTTATGAAGAGCATTGAAGAAGCAGAGACTTTGGCTCGGGCGATGGTAGCGATTGGTAGTCAGGTTGGAAGAAAAACAGTGGCAGTCATCAGCGACATGAATCAGCCGCTGGGCTTTGCTGTAGGCAACGCTCTGGAAGTGAAGGAAGCTGTGGAGACTCTCGCAGGACGTGGACCAAGTGATTTGACGGAGCTGGCTCTGTCGATCGGATCACGTATGCTCGTTCTCGGTGGCCTCGTTCAGAGTGTAGAGGAAGGTCGAAGCAAGCTTCAAGAGATCATGTCTACTGGCAAGGCCGTAGAAAAGCTGGCACAGATGGTAGAGGCGCAGGGTGGCAACAAACAGGATGTCTATGACCTTGCCCGCTTACCCCAGGCATCAATCATTCACACGATTACAGCAGAACAGGATGGCTTTATTGGAGAAATCGATGCGGAAGCGGTTGGTCATGCGTCGGTTGTACTCGGAGCGGGCAGATTGACCAAGGAGATGCCAATCGATCTGGCAGTAGGTCTTGTTCTGCACAAGAAACGTGGTGATCAGGTCCGTCAGGGAGATGTTCTGCTTTCGATCCATGCAAATGAGCAGCAATTGTTACAAAATGCACTGCACGAGTTGCAGGATGCTATCAAGATTTCGACAAATTCTCCAAAAGAGCAACCACTCATTTACAAAATTATTGATTAATAGAACGCGGCTGTTTGTTGATCAGTAAAGAAAAAAGGGGTTTTGCATAGCAAATGTGCATACCCCTTCCATGTTTAAAAATACAGTTTTTCGAGAAAAAATAGTTGATTAAATCAGTATTTTCATATTCAATTATAGTTATTAACTGCGTGGTTGATAATATCAAAAATATTTTATTGTTCGGATCGACTTTATAAAGTTTTATTATTCTACTTGTCAAATTTCGTTGACACCGCTATCATTTCGGATTACTTTTAATGTACAGACAATATCTATAAGATTTTTTCGAATTTCGTAAAAAAAGGATGGAGGTTCCCCAAAAATCGTATTTATGAAAAAGCTAGACCATGTTGACAAGCAGATTCTGCAAATTCTCCAGGAAGACGGTCGAATCCCGTATACAGAAATCGCACATCAACTTGGCGTGAGCGAGGGAACGATTCGATCTCGCATCACCCGTCTGTTACAAGATGGAGTCTTTCAATTCGTGATTCACCCTGACCCGGAGAAACTAGGCTTACATGTACAGGCAATCATCGGGTTAACCACGAAGCTGGGATTGCAGAAAAGTGTCGCAGAAGAGTTGAGCAAATTTTCTGCAGTGCGATTTGTGGGCGCTTTCAGCGGCAAGCACGACTTGATTATACAAGCGTGTTTCCATAGCAATGACGAGCTGATCACTTTCGTCAACGAACGACTCTCTCAAATTGAAGGGATTGCAGCAGCGGATGTTTCACTGGAACTGAAGCAGTACAAAGATTCCTTCTCTTTCGTTCAGGATGACGAGGTGACCCTGCAGTGAAAGGGGTTGATGCCTTCCAGCCGAAGTCAAGAAGCTTCGCGTTAAGTTCGTTTTTTTCGTCCTTTATTTTCTGAAAAAAGACAAAAAAGAAAACGTACTGGGGGTTATTGCGTTGAAAAAGAACATATTTGCATTGGTAAGCTCGATTGCTGTACTAGGAACGGCTCTGGCTGGTTGCGGCGGAGGCCAACAAGCAACAACACCGCCTGCTGAACAACCTGCTAATTCTCAACCAGCTACACCATCGACTCCAGCTGCAGAGAAAAAACCACAAGTGTTGAGGCTGAACTTGCACTCAGAGCCACCTACGGGTGACCCTGGACTTGCTGAGGATACCACCTCAGGCGCGATCATTTTGGCGACCTTCGATGGTTTGACTCGGATTGGTTCAGACGAAAAGCCGCATGAGGCTGCTGCAGAAAGTTACACAGTATCTGATGATAAACTCACCTACACTTTCAAGATCAGAGACCATAAGTGGAGCAATGGTGATCCTGTAACTGCGCATGACTTTGAGTATGCTTGGAAGCGTGCACTTGATCCAAAGACAGCCTCCAACTATGCATATCAGTTGTACTACATTAAAAACGGTGAAAAAGCAAATAAGGGCGAAGCAAAACTTGATGACGTAGGTGTGAAGGCACTCGACGATAAAACTCTAGAAGTGAAACTTGAGAATCCGACTCCGTTCTTCCTGGAACTGCTGGCTTTCCGCACTTACTTCCCGGTTAACCAGAAGGTGGTTCAGGCGAATGAGAAGTGGGCAGGCGACGCAAAAACCCATATTGGGAACGGACCTTTCAAAATAGAATCGTGGGAGCACAAAAGCAAGCTGGTGATAGTGAAGAACGACAATTACTGGGATAAGGATAACGTCAAACTCGACAAAATTGAATTCTCGATGGTAGAGGATGAGAATACAGAATTGTCCATGTTTGATAATGGCGAACTGGATTGGGCTGGATCGCCGACAAGCGACTTGCCGACAGATGCCATTCCTGCTTTGAAAGAACAAGGCAAGTTGACGACCCAGGCTATTGCTGGTACGTACTGGTACAAATTCAATACGGAGAAGCCGCCGTTCAACAACATAAAAATCCGGAAGGCGTTTACTTACTCGATCGATCGCCAGTCTTTGATCGACAACATACTCCAGAGAGGCCAACTCCCGGCGACCGGCGCTGTTCCTCCATCCATGGTGTTGAATCCAAACGGTTATTTCAAGGACAACGATCAGGAAACAGCGAAGAAGCTCTTGGAAGAAGGGATGAAGGAGCTGGGCATAACCAAGCTGCCAGTCATTACTTTGTCTTACAACACTTCCGAAGGCCACAAAAAGATTGCCGAAGCCATTCAAGACCAATGGAAGAAAAATCTTGGTGTGGAAGTAAAACTGGAAAACAAAGAATGGAAAGTTTACTTGGAAGATTTGCATCAAGGGAACTACCAGATTGGACGAATGGGCTGGCTGGGTGACTTCAACGATCCAATCAACTTCCTGGAGCTGTATAAAGATAAAATGGGTGGAAACAACGATACGCGTTGGGAAAATCCACAATTCAAAGAGTTCCTAAACCAATCCGCGAAGGAAGCTGATCTCGACAAGCGCAAGAAAATTTTGGCTGATGCAGAGCAGATCCTTATGGATGAAATGCCGATCATGCCAATCTACTTCTACACGCAATCCTGGGTACAGAAACCGGGCGTCAAAGGTGTTCAAATTACCGGCTTGGGCGATGTAGATTGGAAGGGCGCATACGTTGAGTAAACGGTTTTAAGCATCAATTACCGAAAAGGAATCGGGTAATGCAGCAGAGGGTATATGGCAAGCCCATATACCTTCTGCTTTGCAAGCCCTTCCCATATATACCAAATGGCATTTTAGCCAGCAAGACAAAAATAGAGAGAGATAGTATCGCAAGAGATCATTAGGGTTATTTACACAGCCGATGTGTACACTGTGTCGGTAACGTCCGCAGTGTACACATGGGACGTGAAAGCATTCAAAATCTGTCAAGGGGGTAAGTTAGTTGATCCGTTATCTTGGTAAGCGCATCATCTTCATGCTCATCTCGCTTTTCTTGATCGTAACGGCCACCTTCTTCATCATGAAAGCAGTACCTGGTGGTCCATTTACTTCGGAGAAAAATGTTCCAGATGAGATCAAAGCGGCATTAGAGGCTAAGTACAAGCTTAACCTGCCGATACACGAGCAATATTTCAACTATTTGAAGGGTGTCGCTACTTGGGACTTGGGTCCATCCTTTACGGAAAAATCCTCGACGGTCAATGAAATGATCAACCGTGGTTTTCCTGTCTCAGCTCACTTGGGAGCACAAGCATTATTGCTGGCCATTTCCGGTGGTATTATTCTCGGCGTGATTGCCGCATTAAAGCATAATAAGTGGCAAGACTTTTCGGCAATGATCCTGGCAGTTTTGGGTCTATCCGTTCCGAGCTTTATCTTGGCTTCCTTTTATCAGTACGTATTTGCAATCAACTGGGGACTGTTGCCCATTGCAAAATGGGAAGGGTTTTCTTATACCATTCTCCCATCCTTGGCGCTCGCAGCTTCTCCGATGGCGTTTATCGCTCGCTTGACTCGTTCCAACATGATCGAGGTACTTGGCCAAGATTATATTAAAACAGCGAAAGCAAAAGGCTTGCATAGCTTTGCTATTACTGTCAGACACGCAATTCGCAATGCGCTCTTGCCTGTTATTACCTACTTGGGTCCATTGATCGCAGGTATCCTCACTGGTGCGTTTGTTATTGAGCGTATCTTCGGTGTACCTGGTCTGGGACGTGAATTCGTTCTTTCCATTACAAACCGTGACTACACCGTTATTATGGGAACGACCGTATTCTATTCCATCATCTTGGTAGTGATGATTCTGATCGTAGACATCGCGTATACCTTGGTAGACCCGCGTATCAAGTTGTCGGACTCAGGAAAGGAGTAATGAGACATGCAGCAATTGACTAAAGAGCATTTCGAGCCGATTTCGGTTGACCTCCGTCAAGCAGAAGCAATCAAGCGTCCTAGTCTCTCTTTCTGGTCAGACGTTTGGCGTCGATTGAAAATGAATAAAGTAGCAATGGCTTCCATGATTTTTATCGTAGCGTTGCTTGTTTGTGCGATTGTAATACCTCTGGTTACACATAACGATTACTTTACAACAGATCTGGCTGGCAAGAACAAAAAGCCATCTGCTGAACACTGGTTTGGTACAGACGATTTGGGACGCGATGTGTTCGTGCGTATTTGGTACGGAGCACGCATTTCCCTAGAGGTAGGTTTGGCTGCAGCATTTATCGACCTCATTATCGGTGTGATTTGGGGCGGTATCGCAGGTTTCTATGGTGGCAGAGTCGATGAAATCATGATGCGTATCGCTGATATTTTGTTCGCAATTCCTTACCTGCTCGTTGTCATTTTGCTCATGGTTGTATTAGAACCGGGGGTCGGGACGATTATTATCGCCTTAACGATAACCGGGTGGATTGGGATGGCCAGGATTGTACGGGGCCAGATGCTACAGTTGAAAAATCAAGAATTCGTACTCGCTGCGCGCTCGCTTGGTGCAGACAGTAATCGTCTGATCTTCAAACACTTGATTCCAAATGCTTTGGGTCCAATTATCGTGACGCTTAGCTTGACTGTTCCGTCTGCTATTTTTGCAGAATCCTTCCTTTCCTTTATTGGTTTGGGGGTAGCTGCTCCGATTGCATCGTGGGGAACGATGTCCAATGAAGGTTTGCCTGCCATGAAGTATTACCCGTGGCGCTTGATGTTCCCGGCGGTCTTTATTTCCGTAACCATTTTGGCATTTAACTTGTTTGGTGACGGTCTGCGAGATGCAGTGGACCCACGCCTGCGTAAATAATTTAGGAGGGATCATCGTTATGGAACGCATTCTTGACGTAAAAGACCTGCATGTATCCTTCCATACGTATGCAGGGGAAGTAAAAGCAGTACGTGGTGTTAATTTTCACGTGAACCGTGGGGAAGCAGTAGCGATCGTAGGGGAGTCCGGTTGCGGAAAATCTGTAACAGCTCAGACCTTGATGAAACTGATTCCAATGCCACCAGGAGAAATTAAAAAGGGTGAGATTCTCTTCAATGGAGATAATCTCGTTCATAAGTCTAATAAAGAAATGGAAGCAATTCGCGGTAAAGATATCGGGATGATCTTCCAGGATCCAATGACTTCTCTGAACCCAACGATGACGATTGGGAGTCAAATTACAGAGGGATTAATCAAGCACCAAAACATGTCGCGTTCTGCTGCACGTGATCGTGCAATCGAGCTGCTTGCGATGGTTGGTATCCCTCAGCCGGAAAAACGTGTGGAGCAATATCCACACGAGTTCTCCGGCGGTATGCGTCAGCGTGCGATGATCGCCATCGCGCTGTCCTGTTCGCCCAAGCTGTTGATTGCAGATGAGCCAACAACAGCTTTGGATGTAACCATTCAGGCTCAAATTTTGGATTTGATGAAAGACCTGCAAAAGAAAACAGGTACTTCGATCATCCTGATTACGCATGACTTGGGTGTAGTTGCTGAGATGTGCGACCGTGTTATCGTTATGTACGCTGGTAAAGTGATTGAAACCGGAACAGTAGACGACATTTTCTACAATCCTCAACATCCTTATACCAAAGGATTGTTGCGCTCTGTACCACGTCTCGACCTGAACCGTGATGAGCCACTGACTCCTATTTTCGGTACGCCACCGGATCTTCTGCGTCCACCAGTTGGCTGTGGATTTACGGCGCGCTGTGAATCAGCGATGCGTGTATGTCAGGAGATTGATCCTGAGCTGAACGAAGTCAGCACGTCCCAACGAGCAGCTTGCTGGTTGCAGCATCCGCTTGCTCAGAACCGCGCAGGATCGTAGGAGGAGGGGTACACAATGGATAACCGTGATACATTGATTGAAGTCCGCAACCTTAAAAAGTTCTTTTCCATTGGCGACAATACTCTGAAAGCTGTGAATGATATCTCGTTTGAAATTAAACGGGGAGAAACATTGGGAGTTGTAGGAGAGTCTGGCTGTGGGAAATCCACGGCCGGTCGCACGCTTCTTCGTCTGTATGACGCTACTGGCGGGGACGTTTTGTTCGAAGGAAAGAGCATTATGAATTTGAACAACCAAGAAATGAAAGCAATGCGCCGCAATATGCAAATGATTTTCCAAGACCCTTACGCATCCTTGAATCCGCGTATGACAGTCGGCGATATCATTGGCGAGGCCTTGGACATCCACGGGTTGGCGACTGGTCAAAAGCGCAAGGAGCGCATCCAGGAGCTGCTTTCCTTGGTTAGCTTGAACCCTGAGCATATGAACCGTTTCCCACATGAATTCTCCGGTGGTCAGCGCCAACGGATCGGGATCGCTCGTGCTTTGGCAGTAGAGCCTAAATTCATTGTTTGTGACGAGCCAATCTCTGCTTTGGACGTATCTGTTCAGGCACAGGTTGTTAACCTTCTTGAGCAATTGCAAGAAAAAATGGGCCTGACCTACATGTTCATTGCCCATGACTTGTCCATGGTAAAATATATTTCTGACCGTGTTGCAGTTATGTATCTGGGCAAAATGGTAGAGCTGGCTGAAAGCGATGCCCTGTACGAGAAGCCTTTGCATCCGTATACGCAAGCGTTGCTGTCAGCAATTCCCATTCCGGATCCAGAGGTTGAACGCAATCGTGAGCGTATTGTCCTCCAAGGCGATGTACCAAGTCCAATGAATCCGCCAAGCGGTTGTCATTTCCGTACACGCTGCCCGAAAGCAATGCCAGAATGCGCAGCTTCGGCGCCAGTGTGGAAAGAAGTAGAGCCTGGTCACTTTGCAGCATGCCATTTGTATAACTAATCATCAGACAAGCGGGTTCCCAGGCTATACATGGCCAGGAACTCGCTTTTTTACACTAAAACACGATAACGGTTTCATGATACTCAACAAGATTTTTTTTGTAAAAAAGGTTTGCAGATAGTGGAAAAAGGGTAGAGAATGAAAGATAGCTGTTTCCTATTGTTTTTTATACGAACCCAGGTAGTATAAAAATTTTCAGGATACTGGCATACATACAACTGTGGCTTTGGTTTGCATGGCGGGCAAGGCAAAGTTGAGTCTACTACTATGCTTGCATTGGTAAAATTATAGTGGAAAAACAATAAGGAGGCAGGCAACATGAGTAAATTTTTGTCGCCGCGATGGAAAGTGAAAGGGATGGCATCATCATTTTTTTCACAAATGAAATCATTGAATCAATTTTCGTCTAAACAGATGAAGGGTTCACTCGCAACAAAAATGATCGTCTTTGGTCTGATTCTCGTACTTATCATTATTGGTTCTCTGCAATACATATCTATTTCTTTTTCCAAGTCCACGCTCTTTAGCATTACATCCAAACAAGCGAAAATGTTGGCTGAACAGCACGCAGAAAACATGGAGGATTGGCTGGAAGATATCGTAGCGTCTTCTGAGTCTGCTGCTTCCAAGCGGGTAATGATGACGGAATTAGAGCCATTGATTATGGAGCAATTCAGCTTAATGCGCCAGGCCCATCGGGAAATATCGAAAATCTACCTGATTGATTCCAATACCGGGAAATCCTTGTACTCGCTTACCGGGAAAAATGAAATCGATTTCAAGCAAAAGCAGTATTTCCAACAGGCGATCAGCTCAGGGGGAACTGTCGTTTCCGATGAAGAAATCGTTAAGGGGATTAACAAAAGTTTTCTTTATATTGCGACACCCGTTGGTGAAAAGAATAAAGACACAAGCCGTATTTTCGTGGTAGGCTTTACGATTGACCAGATGGTTCAAAAGATACCTGAGATTCCGTTCATGCAAAAAGGCTACGCATTTATCGTTCGTCCGGACGGGTTGGTTGTCGCCCATAAAAACCCGGAGAATAATAATAACATGTCCCTTGCAGAGCAGCCTGAGTATGCAGAGATGTTAGAATTGATGCAAAAAGAATCGAGTGAGAGCTTGATCTACGAAGACCAAGGAATCGACGCTTTCGCTGCATTTGCGCCGATCTCCATGCTGAAGTGGGACGTAGTGCTCACATCAGGAGTTGACGAAGTATATGGTGAAGTCAATGAAATGTGGATCTACTTCGTTCTGTTCAGCTTGCCGATTATCGCTATCTCCGTCTGGTTGATTTGGTGGTTTGCGAAGCGGATTCGCGAATCCCTGTTTGCGATTGCCAGGGATATGGACCGAATTGGTGCTGGGCACTTTGACGTAAATGTGAAAGTAAATGGCAATGATGAGCTGGCAATGGTAGGACGTAAGATGAACGAGATGGCCGCAGAATTGCGCAAGCTTATTGCTTTGGTCCAGGGCCAAGCTACCCAGCTTAATGTAGCGACAGATGAGCTGACGCAGATTGCTCAGGACAACAGAGGCGCAATTAGCTTAATAACAGATAATATTTCGACGATTGCCCAGCGTGTTTCTACCCAAACAAACGAGGTACAAGGAACAGCCAATACTGTTTCCGAGATTTCGCAAGGCGTAGAACAAGTCGCAATCGCGGCTGAATCTACCTCGGTCGCAACCACTCGTACATTCGAGCGTGCCCAGGGCGGCTTGCAGCTAGTTGAAGATGTGATCGGTACGGTACGACGTGCTACAACCGAAGTGGAACGGACAGCACAGCAAATGCATAGCCTCAGGGAACGTGCTCGTCAAATTACGAGCATCGTAGAAATGATCTCAAGCATCGCTTCGCAAACAAACCTGTTGGCACTGAATGCAGCGATTGAAGCAGCTCGTGCTGGAGAGGCAGGTCGTGGCTTCTCTGTCGTTGCAAGTGAAGTTCGCAAGCTGGCGGAGGAGAGCAGCTCCTTCTCAGAGCGTATTGCGTCTATCGCCCATTCCATTAACGATGAAGCTATGGATATGAGCAAAAACATGGACGAAATCGTTACTATGGTGGGTGGCGGCCTGCAATCCGTAGAATCCGTTGGGACTGCTTTCCAAAATATCGTGGCAGAGATTCAGGCAGCAGCAGAGCAAAGTGAATCCATGACTGCTACTTCTGAAGAAATGGCAGCTGGCAACCAAGTCGTTACCGATTCGATGCGCAGGCTGGCATATATGTCAGACGAAATCAGCGACTCCATTACAGGTGTTGTTGAAACCGTCGATGAGCAGCTGAACTCTATTTCTCGCATTAATGAGAACGTCGAACAACTGAAAAAGATGGCTGACGATCTCACACAAAATGTTAGTCGTTTTGTCATCTAATAAAGAGTCCCTTCTGACGAGTGCAGAAGGGATTTTTGTTGTGAATATTTTCCTCTGAGGTTGGTGAGAATAAAATCATGAATGGAGGGAAGAGACTGCTATGAAACGGAATGGATACATCGCTCTATGCTTCATCATGCTTTTCACCATTTTTTCTCCACTAGCTGTCGCAGCAGAAAAGGCTGGACCGCAAACTGGCGAAATGAATTTTGCCCCCAATGCGAAAGCGGCCATGATGATAGAGGCTGACACGGGTAAGGTATTGTATGAAAAAAACGCGAACGAAAAAATGCCACCCGCAAGCATTACCAAAGTAATGACGATGCTCTTGATTATGGAAGCAGTAGAACGTGGAGAGCTAAAGCTCACGGATAAGGTTCGGACGAGTGAACGAGCAGCATCGATGGGAGGCTCCCAAATTTTCTTGCAGCCAGGTGAAGAAATGGCTGTAGAGGATATGATCAAAGGGATCGCCATTGCCTCAGGAAATGATGCCTCTGTAGCGATGGCAGAGCATCTAAGTGGAACAGAAGAAAGCTTTGTCGCCAAAATGAATGAACGAGCGAAGCAACTCGGGATGAAAAATACCCATTTTGTCAATTCGAATGGCTTGCCAGCTCCTAATCATTATTCGTCAGCAGCTGATATTGCTATTATGTCCAGAGAGCTATTGAAGCACGAAGGAATTACGAAATTTACGGGAACGTATCAGGACTATTTGCGCAAGGACTCGGCAAACCCGTTCTGGTTGGTCAATACAAATCGTCTCGTGAGGTTTTATGAAGGCGTGGACGGTCTCAAGACAGGCTACACAGGGGAAGCCAAATACTGCTTAACAGCAACCGCCAAACGCAATAACATGCGGATTATCGCAGTCGTCATGGGTGTGCCTGATGTGAAGACACGCAACAATGAGGTTTCAACGATGTTCAACTATGCATTTACCCATTATCAAGTGATGCCGATGTACAAAAAAGGGGAAACCGTAGAGCAGCTCACCGTAGACAAGGGCAAGCAGCCACAAATAAATGTGGTCACCCCGCATGCGGTTAGTCTTCTTATGAAAAGAGGAGAGTCAGCGGATTCATTCAGTAAGGAAGTAGTGATCAAACAGGCGGTCAATGCTCCAGTAAGCAAGGATCAGGTAGTGGGACACATTTTCATCCGCACCAAAGATGGAAAAGAAGTGAACAGAATCGATCTTTATCCCGAACAAACGATTGAAAAAGCAGGCATGTGGGAGATTCTCAAGCGGACCACCAAGAATGTGTTAATCAGCTACTAGCGGACATCATGAGCGCGAAAAGAATCGAGTTGCCTCGAATAAGCAGATGTGGCTACTCGATTTTTTTGTTCTTTTGTCGACTGGCAGGAATTGGTTAAACGAAAGAAGAAAGAGACAGCTAATACGGGAGAAGGAGTGAGTCAGCCATGAGTTTGCGCATTGCGATGGAGACCCGGCAGGATGTGCTGGTAATCCGCTTGCAAGGAGAGCTGGATCATCATACGGCAGAAGAGCTGCGAAGCAAGGTAGATGATATTTTACGAACCCCCCAGATCCGTCATATCGTATTGAGTCTGGCGGATTTGGCTTTCATGGACAGCTCCGGAATCGGAGTCATTTTGGGCAGGTTTAAGCAAATCGCTGCTCGTTCCGGTGAAATGTATGTTTGCTCGATTAATCCAACCATCTATCGCATTTTTGAGATGTCAGGATTGTTCAAGGTAATCAAATTCCGTGAAAATGAAGCAGATGCATTGCTTGTTCTGGGGGTGGCGTAAAAATGACAGTACAGCGTAATTTCATGTCCGTATCGTTTGCTGCATTGAGCCAAAATGAAGCATTTGCCCGTGTGGCAGTGGCTTCGTTCATCTCTCATCTGGATATTACGATGGATGAGCTCGAAGAAATGAAAACCGTTATTTCCGAGGCGGTAACCAACGCCATCATTCACGGATATGACGAGAATCCCGAGGGTGTGGTACATATATCTGTGCGCATTGATGAGGGAACGGTGGAGGTTGTCGTGGAAGACAATGGAAAAGGAATTGAGGATGTAGAGCAGGCCATGCAGCCACTCTACACTACCAAACCGGAACTGGAACGCTCTGGAATGGGCTTCACCATTATGGAGAATTTCATGGATTCTTTGGAAGTGGCGACTGCGATTGGAAAAGGTACAACCGTGCGCCTGACCAAACGCCTGTCGTTTGCCAAAGCCTTACAAAATTAGGGGTAGTGCCAATGGGTGCCGATATCAAAAACGCGAGTCAACCATTTCTGACCAATGACCAAGTGAAGGAACTGATCGCCAAGAGCCAGGCCGGAGACGCCCATGCCCGCGAACTTCTAGTGAACAGCAACATTAGGCTGGTCTGGTCTGTCGTACAGCGTTTTATCAACCGTGGATATGAAGCGGATGATTTGTTTCAAATCGGTTGTATCGGCTTGCTAAAAGCTGTAGATAAGTTTGATCTTTCCTACGATGTACGGTTCTCTACCTATGCGGTTCCGATGATTATTGGGGAAATCCAACGTTTTTTACGGGATGACGGAACGGTAAAAGTAAGCCGCTCTCTCAAGGAAACAGCAAATAAGGTGCGGAGAACAAAGGACGAGCTGTACAAGCAATTCGGGCGTGCTCCGACGATTGCTGAAGTAGCTGAAGCTGTAGGGATTACACCGGAGGAAGTCGTTTTTGCGCAGGAAGCGAATCGAGCCCCTTCCTCCATCCACGAAACAGTCTTTGAAAATGATGGGGATCCCATTACGCTCATTGATCAAATCGCAGATGAAGGTGTAAACAAATGGTTTGAAAAGATAGCCCTGAAAGACGCTATCAGTCGTCTGAGCGAGCGAGAGCAGCTGATCGTGTACTTGCGTTACTATAAGGATCAGACCCAGTCTGAAGTAGCGGAGAGGCTGGGCATATCCCAAGTCCAGGTCTCCCGCTTGGAAAAGCGAATTCTGCAAACGATCAAGGATCAAATTGAAAACTAGCCCGCTTCTTAAAAGTAGTTTCGGAAACACCAGAGCGCTATGGCTTTGGTGTTTTTTTGCATGGCTTTTAGGAGGTGGCACATACTAGCGGGGAAAACGCAGGAAAAGGGGAAAGGAGGGAGCTTTCATGAAGGAAGCGTTATTTCTGCGCCTGCGAAAGCGTTTGGCAATAAAGCCTGGGGCGTTGATCACGCTGGGAGATATTTGCCAGATTTACTGGGATGGCGAACGTGAAGAAGCGATTAAGCGAATGCCGATTTATCGCGTGGAGCCAAGGGACGGTAATTTAATCATCATCGATATTATGCAAGTGATCCAAAGGCTGCGTCAGGTTTATCCAGAGGCAGAATTAGATATTCAAGGCTCTCCGCAAATTATTGTTGAGGTGCAAAATCCACGGAAAAAAGCAAATCCGGTTCTCGTTGCAATTGTGTGGCTCGTGCTGTTTATCGGGTCGGGGCTTGCCATTATGAACTTTCACACCGATGTGAGTATGACTCAGGTCCACGAACGTATTTTTTATCTCATCACCGGTCAAAAAAGTCAGCAGCCGCTCTGGTTGCAAATCCCGTACTCGATTGGGATTGGACTAGGGATGATTTTGTTTTTTAACCATATATTCAAGAAAAAAATTAACGAAGAACCTAGCCCACTGGAAGTCGAGTTGTTCATGTATCAGCAAAATCTCGATCAGTACTATTTGCAAAACGAAAACAAGGAAAATCAGCGAACCAAACCATGAACCTAGGTGCATGCTTGCTCATGGTACTGATAGGGCTAGGTGGAGGTCTTGCGGTGGGAAGCGGCTTTGTGGCCTTCATTACCGTACTCGATATTATCCCTCGTCTCACTCAACTCACGAATGCACATCGGTATATTCGCGGTTTTGAATGGGCGCTGGTAAGCGGGGTTCTCGTTTTTACGTTAATTGATTTCTTTCATTGGGGTATGCAATTGCCAGTGCTCGTAGCAGCCATTTATGGGCTGATTGCAGGGATTTTTGTTGGAACACTGGCAGCAGGCTTAACAGAGGTCTTAAACGTTTTTCCGATACTCGCCAAGCGTCTTTCGATGGATGGAAATTTGCTCGTCTTGTTAATGGCCGTTGTGTTTGGCAAAGTAACGGGTTCGCTCCTGCAATGGCTGCTTCATTTATAAACTGGTAAATACCACTATTCATAGGCATCTTTTGAAACAGGAAAGATATAGGTATGGCTTTTCCTGAAAGCTTGCGTATTTTAGCACAAAAAGGAGTGAAAGGGCATGGCGACCAAAACGAAATCAAAACCCATTGGGGCATCCATGCAAATGACGAAGCAGCTGTATCAACAGCAAGCTGCCAAATTCCAACCAAAGCGAAATGTCCTGCTAAACTCTCTCCGTGCGTTTTGGGTTGGAGGAACGATTTGTCTGTTGGGACAAGCCTTGCAAAATATGTATATCTACTTCTTTGGATTTACTGAGAAGACTGCGAGTAACCCAACAGTAGCCACTCTCATTTTCATTTCGGTTTTGCTGACTGGACTCGGTGTGTACGACAATATCGGTCAATATGCGGGAGCGGGCTCTGCTGTGCCAGTGACAGGGTTTGCTAACTCGATTGCATCTGCTGCTATTGAGCATCGAAGTGAAGGTCTTGTCCTCGGTGTCGGAGGAAACATGTTCAAGCTGGCAGGCTCTGTTATCGTTTTTGGAGTGGTAGCGGCTTTTATTGCAGGCATCTTGAAAAGTGTAATGAACATGATCTTTTGAGGAGGGGTGTCAGTGGCAAGCCAAAAACAGGTGTCTCGAATCAACCGGCAGACGTGGCATTTTACTGAAGATGTAAGATTGCAAGCGTCGGCTGTGGCCGTTGGTCCGAAAGAGGGAGAGGGACCCTTGGCAGCCTATTTTGACAAGATTCATGACGATATGTACGCAGGACAACAAACCTGGGAAGACGCAGAGCGACAATTGCTTGAGGATGCCATCACGACATTGCTTCAAAAGGCGGGCATCACCGGTCAGGATGTCGATCTCATTCTTGCTGGGGATCTGTTAAATCAAAATATCACGACCAACTTTACCGCTGAAAAACTGGCGATTCCTTTGCTTGGCATGTATGGTGCGTGCTCGACCTCCATGCTTACGCTTGCCAATGCCGCAGCTTTGGTCAATGCAGGATATGCGAACAAAGCAATCGCTGCCTGCAGTAGTCATAATGCGACAGCGGAAAGGCAGTATCGTTATCCGACGGAATATGGGGGGCAAAAACCACCCTCAGCTCAATGGACCGTTACCGGAGCGGGAGCAGGCTTGGTTGGCATTGGCGGGAAGGGTCCACGGATCACTTATGCGACGATAGGGAAGGTAATGGACATGGGAATCAAGGACCCGTTCGATATGGGATCAGCGATGGCACCTGCGGCTGTCTCTACCTTTTTGGCTCATTTTCAAGATACGGGACGTACACCTGACTTCTACGATTTGATCGTGACCGGAGATTTGGCTTCGGTAGGCTATCCGATTACAAAAGAGCTGTTGCTGCAAGAGGGATACGATATGGATCAGGTGTACAACGACTGCGGTCTCATGGTTTACACTCCTGATCAAGATGTTTTCGCTGGAGGCAGCGGATGTGCTAGCAGTGCGGTGGTTACCTACGGATATATGTTAGACCAGTTAAATCGGGGCTTGCTCAAAAAGGTTCTGGTTTGTGCCACTGGTGCACTGCTTAGTCCTGTAAGCTACCAGCAGGGCAATTCAATCCCGTGTATCGCTCATGCAGTTGCACTGGAAGGAGACATATGATGGAGTACGTAATTGCGTTTATTGTTGGCGGGCTGATTTGTGTCATCGGACAATTGCTTCTCGACGTGGGAAAACTGACACCTGCACACGTGATGAGTACACTTGTAGTGGCCGGTGTAGTTCTGGATTTTCTGGGTGTGTATGACAAATTTATCGACTTTGCGGGGGCTGGAGCTACCGTACCGATCACGAGCTTTGGTCATTCCCTGTATCATGGTGCGATCGGTGAGGCTGAGCAGCATGGCTTGATTGGTGTAGCCACCGGAATTTTCGAGGTCACAAGTGCCGGAATATCCGCTGCGATTGCCTTTGGATTTTTTGCTTCCCTTCTATTCAAGCCAAAAGGGTAGCCGCTATGATGCTGGGTGAAGGCGGTGGAGGCGACATGGAGGGAGAAAGACGAAGAGTCATCCTCGTAACTGATGGTGATCATGTCGCACAAAAAGTGCTGGAAATGGTAGCAAGAGAGATCGGCGGGCGATGCATTTCCTTATCTGCCGGGAATCCGACACCTCTGCGAGGACATCAGATGGTTGAACTCATTAAAATGGCTGCCTACGATCCTGTGATTGTCATGTTTGACGATAATGGTGATTTCGGAAAGGGGCGGGGAGAGAAGGCCATCGAGTATGTGGTCAAGCACCCGGATATCAAGGTAATCGGAGCGATTGCAGTTGCCTCTAATACGCGATGGGTGCAAGGAGCGCGGGTAGCTTATTCCCTCAATAATGAAGGGCAAGTTGTGACAGAAGCTGTGGATAAAGACGGAAATGCAAGTCCAGAGCTTGTAAACCGTATATACGGCGATACAGTCGATATTCTGAATGCCCTTCACGTTCCTAATGTCATCGGTATTGGTGATATCGGCAAGATGCTTGGAAAGGACAGCTTGCAAAAAGGCAGTCCGATCACGAAAAAAGCAGTGCAATGGATACTGGAAAGGAGCGACCCGAATGGCACAGGTAACGGAAAAACGGCGCCCCATCTCGGACCAAATGGAAGAAAATAAAGCGTACTTAAATGACAGGTTAGGCATTGGCTCAAGCTTTGATATGGGAGTGCATGAGTTTTTCGTTGGGAGAACACCACTCCTTTTGTATTACATAAATGGCTTTGCTGACAGTAATATCGTTACACAAATCATGCGGGATCTGAATGATTTGCGGGAGCGAGACATTCAGGATCATTTATTCGATCAGCTGTTTTATAAATTCATCCCGTATTTTCAGCTAACAAAAATCTCAACCACTGATGAATTCATGGACAAGCTGTTGGTTGGACAAGTAGGATTAATCCTTGATCGGTACGATACGGCCATCATGGTGGATGCAAAGGTTTATCCGACGCGTTCCCCTATAGAGCCGGATACGGAGAGAATCGTTCGAGGAGCACATGACGGCTTTACCGAGACATTGGTAATGAATACCGTCTTGACTCGCAGACGTCTACGAGATGAGCGACTTCGCTTTGAAATAATGCAAATCGGAGAACGGACAAAAACAGATGTGGCGGTTGCGTATTTGCAGGATGTCGCAAACCAGGACCTAGTTGATTCGCTAAAGGAAAGACTGCAAAACATCCAGATTGACGGGATTCCGATGGCAGAAAAAACCGTAGAGGAATTTATTATCGGCAAGACGTTCAACCCGTTTCCGTTGGTGCGTTACACAGAAAGACCGGATGTCGCAGCGGTGCATTTGCTGGAAGGACATGTATTGATTTATGTTGATACATCTCCCAGTGTCATGATTACGCCTGCTACCTATTTTCATCATGTACAGCACGCAGAAGAGTACAGGCAGACGCCGGTGGTGGGTGCATACTTACGCTGGGTACGTTTTTTCGGTATTTTTGCTTCTGTGTTCGTTTTGCCCATATGGCTACTGTTGGTTATGCACCCTTCGATGATTCCCGACTCGCTTCATTTTCTCGGAATGAAGCAAAAAGGTAGTATCCCCTTATTGGCGCAATTTTTGATGGCAGAAGTTGGGCTTGATTTGATGAGAATGGCTGCGATTCATACACCGACACCTTTGTCCGTTGCGATGGGCTTATTGGCCGCAATATTGGTTGGCGACGTGGCGATTAAAGTCGGCTTGTTTGCCCCCGAAGTTATTTTGTATTTGGCTGTTGCGGCGATCGGGATGTTTGCAACACCGAGCTATGAATTGAGCCTGGCCAATCGGCTCATCCGTATCTTTTTAATCTTGATGGTCGGATTCTTCTCGACACCAGGTCTGATGATCGGGTTCCTCGTTGTGCTGGTCGGACTTGCTGCCACTCGTTCTCTCAACACACCCTATTTGTGGCCGTTCATTCCTTTTAATTACAAAGCAATGAAAGATATCATTGTGCGAATTGCAGTGCCGCGAAAAAACAATCGACCAAGCATTGTTCGCTCGCAAAATACGTCCCGTCAATAATATTCTGAAAACGACTGCGGACACCCATTGTCAAATAAACTATCGTGTAGTAAATTGGATGGGGAAGCCTTACTACGCTCGTTATGTTCGGCAACTGACGCCTCGAAGTCGGTTGCCTTTCTTTTAACACGATGGAGGTTTCACTCGTTAACGAGGACGGCAGCTTGGTTGAAACCCTCCTGATTGAATGTTTAAGTGCCTTAGCGACGGCTGGGGCTTTAACATGGTAAAGCCTTCTAGTAAAGGCGGCACTTTTGTGCGCAAGCCACGATAAAAGTGGATAGGAAAGAGGCAGTAGTGATTCGGTGTCAGAGACTGGGGAGGAACGAAATATGTTTTTTTTACACGGGACAAGTCGAGTGAATGAACGAGGAATTTTGGAAATTGGGGGCTGCGAAACAACAGAGCTGGCAGCAACCTACGGTACACCACTTTACGTATACGATGAAGCCTTGATTCGCAGCAAATGCCGACAGTTTATTGACGCGTTTTCCCAAACGGGCTTTTCCTTTCAAGTAGCTTATGCGAGTAAAGCGTTCTGTACGATGGCGATGTGCAAGCTGGTAGAGGAGGAAGGGCTTTCGCTTGACGTTGTTTCTGGGGGCGAGCTGTATACAGCACTGCAAGCAGGATTTCCGGTAGATCGCATCCACTTTCATGGCAACAACAAATCATTGGATGAAATTGGGATGGCGCTGGATGCCAAAATCGGTTGCTTTGTAGTCGACAACTTTTATGAGCTCCATTTGTTAGATCAGCTGGCACAGGAGCGCAGCGAAAAGATTTCTATTTTGCTGCGTGTGACACCAGGTGTAGAGGCTCATACTCATGAGTACATTTCTACTGGGCAAATTGACTCCAAGTTCGGATTTGACGTACAGAACGGTCAGGCGCTAGAAGCGATCAAATTTTCGCATGAAAGCAATCATCTTCATTTATTGGGTGTGCACAGCCACATTGGGTCGCAAATTTTTGAAACAGAAGGCTTCCTGGTTGCCGTAAAACGGTTGACAGAATTACTGGGAGAGGCAAAGGACCAGCATGGCTTTTTGCCAGAAGTACTCAATGTTGGCGGCGGCTTCGGTATCCGTTATGTAGAGGGCGATACACCTCAGCCAGCACATACTTATATGAAAGCGATCACGGATCTGGTGCGTGGAGAACTGGAAGCTCGCCAAATTCCGTTGCCTGAGCTGTGGATTGAGCCAGGCCGCAGTATTGTCGGTGATTCTGGAACGACGCTTTATCGCATCGGTTCACAAAAAGAAATCCCAAATGTACGCAAATACGTAGCAGTCGACGGGGGTATGACGGATAATCTTCGTCCGGCGCTCTATCAGGCTGAATACGAAGCAGCCATTGCCAATAAAATGAATCAACCAGCAACAGAGGTTGTTTCCATCGCTGGAAAATGCTGCGAATCTGGTGACATGCTGATTTGGGACGTCAAGCTTCCTGCGGCTGAAGCTGGTGATATTTTGGCGGTTCCGAGTACAGGAGCATATGGCTATTCGATGTCAAATAACTACAACCGCATTGCTCGTCCTGCTGTTGTATTTGTAAAAGACGGCGAAGCAGATCTGATCGTAAAACGTGAGACGTATGCTGATGTCGTCGGACATGATCTTCTCCCAAAACGCGCGCAGCTTCAGCGCTAGCTCAAAACGTTTCAAAGCCTTCCTGCCGATACAGGAGGGCTTTTTTGCAATCATGGGATTCTTACAATCTTCATAATCCATTTACCGAAGCTTAAGACTTCTTTGCAATAATGGGGGTGGGGAGGAGGATAGATTCAGCATGTTGTCGACGCTCATCAAACGGTTTCGTCGCTTTCCCTTTTTTTCACTGGACAATCGGGCTTGGCTGAAAAATGTCATAGGTCAGGAAGTAGACAAGGGACGCAGCGTAGTGATGTTTTATGTGGATATTGTTAAACTTACTGATGTTGAGTACCGCTATGGTGATAGTAGTGCCAAGCGAGTTCTGCATATTTTTGAACGAATTTTACCGGGTGTTTCTCGTCAAGTTTTTGAGATAAAAGGTAATATTCTCGCCATTCAAAAGCTATGGGGCGACGATTTTGCTATTTATGTCTCCTTTGGGGCCAATGTGAGTGAAGAAGATTGCAGAATGCTCTCCATTCACTTTCAGGAGGTTGCGGAAAGGCAACTCAATCGACACGTCAGTTTTGTCAACAGAGAGGACCTGCGCGTTCATATCGGATATGCCTGGTTGCCTGGTCAGGACGTCGTGAAGGAAATGTATACTTCAGTGAAGCATGCCGTGCACATGGCGAAATATGGCGTCACATCAGAAAAATATACGTATGTCACGCAATTTCATAAATTACTGGCAGAAGAGAATGTCCAGATGCATTTTATGCCGATTATTCATTTGCCAGATGGGGCAGCGCTCGGATGGGAGGCGTTGGCACGTGGGCCGCAAGACAGCCCCTTTGCCACTCCCTCCACCTTATTTAACTACGCAGAAGAAACGGATACTGTTTTTCGTTTAGAGCATATTTGCCGCAAAAGAGCATTGGAACAATTGCGCTATTTAAACCCACAAGAAAAGCTGTTCATCAATCTCGATCCGCGAGCTATTGATGATCCATTTCTCCTTCGTGGAAAGGTATTCTCACTACTGGAGCAGTATGGGCTGAATCCACATAATATCGTGTTTGAAATAACAGAGAGACATGCGATCACGAATTATACTGTTTTCTTAAAAATTATTGAGGAGTATCGAAAAAAAGGCTATTTGATTGCGGTGGATGATGCTGGAGCGGGCTATTCCAGTCTGGAATCCATAACAGAGATCTATCCTGATTTTATCAAGCTGGATATGTCGCTCATCCGCAACATTGATGTAGATCCGATTAAGCAGGCGCTTCTTGAAACGATCGTACAGTTTGCTGACAAGGTAAGCTGTAAAATCATCGCCGAGGGGATTGAGACGGAGCACGAACTAAAGACATTGATGGATCTTGGAGTCGTGTATGGACAGGGGTATTTTCTCGGAAAGCCGGATAGAGGGATGGCACAGGTGTCTGGGCAAGCGATGAACTTTTTGCGATTTATGCAAGAAAAGCGAAACAGCGAGCAAGAAGAACCGACTGTGTTTACTCCAGCCATGACCGAAATATTAGCGAAGACCATCTGTGTGGAAAAGCATGCAAAAGTGCGGCGAATACACGAAATTTTTGAACAAAATCAGCGCACCGAAAGCATTGTTGTGTTAGAAGAGGGAGAGCCGATTGGCCTTCTTATGCGCTTTCAGCTCTATCAAATATTGGGGGGGCAGTACGGAATCGCCTTATACTATGATCGCCCGGTTTCACAAATCATGAATACCAATCCGCTGCTTGCAGGAAAAGACGACAAGCTGGAAGAGGTAGCGAGACGGGCGATGGCGCGGGATGCTCATCACCTGTACGATGTGGTGATCATTATAGGAGACAATAATGAGTATATCGGAATCGTCACCGTGCAGAGTCTATTGGACAAAATGGCTTCGGTTAAGCTCGAATTGGCAAGCTCCGCAAATCCGCTAACCGGTTTGCCTGGCAACGTACAGATTGAAAGAGAGCTCAATCAACGGGTGAAGCAAAAAGCTGATCAAATGGTAATTTATTGTGATCTCGACCATTTCAAATGGTTTAATGATCGATATGGCTTTGACGTCGGTGATCAGATCATTGTACGGACGGCGACGTTGTTAAAAGAGGCAGCGAAGCGATATGGAAGCGGTGCTGATTTTATTGGTCACATCGGCGGTGATGACTTCATTCTCATCACGTCGGTACAGTGCGCTGATGCGCTTGGCTCTTTCATCATGGATGCCTTTACCCCTTACTTCGCAGATATTTACGAAAAACGGCGTATGGGGGATGGAGAAGTCTTGTCCATGTCTATGGCGGGTGTTTATATACAGCCTGGCATGTACGCAAATGCAGAAGCGATTGCGAAACAAGCAGCCGTCATGAAGCAGCTCGCGAAATCGTATGCGGGCACCGTATTTATCAAGGATTGCGAGTTTCCTTTTGAGGATCGGCTCCGGATGCAGGGTTAAATTGGACGGCAACTACTTCGCATGGTAAAATGAGAACGTTAACTTTACCAGGTTTGGAGGCTTACATATGAAAAAAGCACATATTACCATGGAAAATGGCAATGAAATCGAGTTGGAGCTGTTTGATCAAGAAGCTCCTGGCACAGTCGCAAACTTTGAAAAGCTGATCAACGAAGGCTTTTACAACGGTCTGTCTTTCCACCGTGTGATCCCTGGCTTCGTCGCACAAGGTGGTTGCCCGCACGGAACAGGTACTGGCGGTCCTGGCTACACAATCAAATGTGAAACAAAAGGAAACCCGCACAAGCATTTGCGCGGTGCGCTCTCCATGGCTCACGCAGGAAAAGACACTGGCGGAAGCCAATTCTTCATCTGCTACGATTCCTTCCCTCACCTTGATGGCGTACATACTGTATTTGGCCGCATTACCTCTGGTATGGAGCATGTAGATGCGATCAAGCAAGGCGACAAAATGAGCAACGTAAAAATTGTAGCTGAATAATTAGCTCCACACCCAAAAAACCGGCGCCGAAGAAGGGGCCGGTTTTTAGTGTCTATCATACGAACAAGAAAGCAGAATACTTGTAAGCCTATCCATCTGCTGGTATCTTATAAGGTAGACGATTTTTCAGAGGAGGAACCAATGGATCTTTTTCACTTTGAATGGAATACGGTGCCGTTTCGCTTAATCGCGTTCGTCATCGCTTTCTCTTTGCACGAATGGGCACATGCCTTTGTCGCCTGGAAGCTGGGTGACAGCACGGCCAAGGATGAAGGCCGCCTAACATTGAATCCAATCCCGCACATTGATCCATTCGGTTTGATTCTTATTTTGTTTGGTCCGTTTGGATGGGCGAAGCCAGTTCCGATTAATCCGCTTCATTTTCGTGGAAACAAGCGTCTGGGCATCGTCTATGTTTCAGCAGCAGGCCCGCTCATTAACCTCGTGCTCTCGATCATTTCTTACACCATATTCATCCTGATGGACTATTATGGCGTCACGCTGGGAATGGGTGAGAAGGCTGTATTTGCAATCGAGCATACTATGCAATATTTGATTACGATTAACGCTGCTTTGTTTATGTTTAACCTTTTACCAGTTCCTCCATTGGATGGCTACAAAATCTTGCGCTTCCTGTCCCCGCGCAAATGGGACGGGGGATTTTACAAATTTGAAATTTATGGACCGTGGATCTTGTTACTACTGATCTTTATTCCGGGAATCCGCTCGATCATATTTGATGCTCCATTCATGATGGTAATCATGGGGGTTCGGGGAATCGCGCATAGCATCGCAACACTGTTTATTTAGAGGAAACGAGGGACTACTTTTGGCATACAGCATCAAACTGGATTCCTTTGAGGGTCCACTCGACCTGCTGCTCCATTTGATCGACAAGGCAGAAGTGGACATCTATGACATACCAGTAGCAGAGATTACAGAACAATATCTTGCAACGATAGACACCATGCAGCAGCTTCAACTCGATGTTGCGAGTGAATTCGTAGTTATGGCGGCTACCCTCCTCTCTATTAAAAGTAAAATGCTGTTGCCAAAGAAAGAGGAACACGTCTTTCAGCAGTTCCTAGATATGGATGTAGAAGAGGTCGACCCTCGTGAAGAGCTGGTTGCCAGGCTCTTGGAGTACAAGCGCTATAAGATGTTGGCAGAACAATTGCGAGAAATGGAAATTGGGCGCAATCAAGTGTTTACTCGACCGGCAGAGAATCTATCATCTTATGTACGAGAAGAAGAGCATACGGTAAAGGATGTAACTCTCTACGATCTGATAAACGCCCTAGAGAAGCTGGTGAAGAAGGTAAAGGAAAAGGAGCCGATCACCAAAGTATCCCGTGATGAAGTCTCTATTAAAGACCGGATGAAGGAAATTCGCCATCTGGTCCGTGGAGTAGGAGGCATGGTACGATTTTCCCAGCTTTTCACAGGCGGAGCTACACGTTCAGAGATCGTCACTACCTTTCTCGCCTTGCTTGAGTTGATGAAGGCCAAAGAAATTACTTGTATGCAAAATCAACTGTTTCAAGATATTATGATTTGTGAAAATGGATCGAAAGGAGCCTCAAATGATGGACTATGACAAGCTGAAAGGCGTCATTGAGGGCTTGTTGTTCATCTCGGGTGATGAAGGAATCGACGCCAAAGAAATTAGTGAAATCACCGAGGTATCCGAAGAAGTGGTTGTTGATGTCATCGAGGACATGAAGGCTGATTTTCGCCGTGCTGGCCGTGGGATTCAAATTGTGGAGGTCGCCAAGGCTTACCAGCTGACTACCTTGCCCGAGCATGTTCCATATTTCGAGCGACTGGCAACTTCACCAGGACAATCGACACTCTCGCAAGCAGCTTTGGAAACATTGGCGATCGTTGCTTACAAACAACCACTGACGCGTTCTGAAATTGAAGAAATTCGCGGAGTAAAATGTGAAAAGGCACTCAATACCCTCCTGTCGAAGCAACTGATTCGTGAGGCGGGCAGGGCAGAGGGAATCGGACGACCGATTCTATATGCGACAACAAAAGATTTTTTGGAGCATTTTGGGTTGCGGGAGTTGGGAGATCTACCTGAGCCGCCCATCAATCTCGACATCGAAGAGGCGCGTTTGGAAGCATCCGCCCTTTTTGGCAAAGCAGAAGAACCATCAAACGACTAGCTGCCTGGACAGTTTTTCGTACTATCAAACGACTCGTCCCCATATACTATGGTACAAACCTGTGTATCGTTGTACTTTTGTGATGGGGAGGACGTTTATGAACGTGCGAAAACAGCTATCCGGCGTGCTCGTCGTTTTTCTTTTGATACAGCTATTAATCGGGCCGGGTATCCTGGCAAAAGCAGCGGGCTCTCCACCTGGGCTATCAGCAGAGGGAGCGGCATTAATAGATGTGACGAGCGGCAGAATCCTTTATTCAAAAAATGGCACAAAAAAAATGCGGATCGCAAGCCTAACCAAGACAATGACAGCCATCGTGGCGATTGAAATGGGGAAATTGGACACAGTCGTAACGGTTCCCCCGGAAGCGGTGGGCGTAGAGGGTTCCTCGATCTACCTGAAACGTTCGGAAAAGCTAACTCTCGAGGACCTGCTGTATGGACTGATGCTGCGCTCAGGCAATGACGCAGCTGTAACGATTGCCACACATATCGGCGGCTCTGTGCCAGGCTTTACTTATTTGATGAATGAAAAGGCTGCGCTCATCGGAATGGAGCACACGAATTTTACCAATCCCCACGGTCTGGATGATAGCAATATGCATTATTCGACAGCGGAAGACATGGCAAAGCTTTCCACCTATGCCCTGCGGAATCCTACTTTTCGGCAAATCGTCTCAACGAAGGTCAAGGACATCTCTTGGGAAGGTGAAGAGTGGGATAGGCGGCTTTTGAACAAAAACAAAATGCTGCACCTGTATAATGGCGCGGATGGAGTGAAAACAGGCTATACAAAGCTTGCAAAGCGTTGTCTGGCCTCGTCAGCGACACGAGATGGCAGACAACTCGCTACGATCACGCTGAATGCTTCTGATGACTGGAATGATTCGGCGAAGCTTTTGGACTGGGGTTTTGCCCATTTTCCGCTGAAAAAGCTGGTGAGCTTAGGTGAGAATGTACAACCGCACACGCCGATTACGATGGAGAAGGGTACGCATTTGGTCGCGATGAATGGTTTTCAATACCCGCTGCAATCCTCTGAGGAGTCCGCTATGCGTACGCGTGTGGTGATGGGTGAATCGAATGTAACAGCCAAAATGGATGGGCAGCTGGTCGGTTTTCTCCAATTTTATCTGAAAGAGGACATGATCGGTCAGGTACCGTTGACAGTAGACGTGACTGAACCAACATGGACATCTCAGGCGAAGTCAAGTCCGCAAACCTTTTGGCAGAAGGTGTGGAACTTGATGGCAGGGGGGCTGTGGAGTGCTTAATATTATTTGGCTCGCCCTGATTGTGATCAGCATCGCTGTAGCGGCGGCAACGGGACGCATGGAAGTGATCAATCAAGCTGCCTTCGAAGGGGCCAAGACAGGTGTCACGGTTTGTTTTGGCCTTCTCAGTATATTGGCATTCTGGATGGGTATCATGCGAATTGCGGAAAAATCAGGTCTTTTGGAGCTGTTGGCACATGCGTTGTCCCCGATCATTTCGCGCTTGTTTCCCGATATTCCAAAAGGACATCCAGCGATGGGGTACATTTTGTCCAATATGAGCGCGAATTTGCTCGGGCTTGGTAATGCAGCTACTCCGATGGGGCTGAAGGCGATGGAAGAATTGCAAAAACTGAATCCGGACAAACAAGTAGCCTCGCCAGCGATGTGTACGCTCCTGGCGATCAATACAGCGAGTATCACGATTATTCCGACAACGATGATTGCGATTCGTATGCAATACGGCTCGGTTAATCCGGTAGAAATTGTCGGTACAACCCTATTGTCATCCTTTGCTGCAACGATTGTCGCACTACTGATTGATCGCTGGTATCGGTATCGTCACATGAGACGTCACAGGTAAAGGGGGATCTTCGCATGTACCAATGGGTATCCCTGCTCTCCCTTTGGGCGATTCCCGTCATGATTGCCTTTGTACTGCTCTACGGATGGAGCAAACGGGTTCCAGTATATGAGACGTTTGTGGAGGGCGCAAAAGGGGGGCTTACGACCACGATTCGTATTTTGCCTCATCTGATCGCTATGATGGTCGCCGTAACGATGTTCAGAGAATCAGGGGCGTTGGAGCTGCTATTGAGTGCGATCAGGCCGGCACTGGATGCGATTCACTTTCCTGAGGAAATTGTTCCTTTAGCCTTGCTTAGGCCGATGACTGGCACTGGTTCACTGGCGATTGCTACCGATTTAATTGCGCAGTACGGACCAGACTCCTTCCTCGGGCGCTTGGCCGCCACGATGCAAGGGAGCACAGACACGACACTTTATGTGCTAACCGTGTATTTTGGGGCAGTAGGTATCCGCAACTCGGCCTATGCGTTAAAAGTGGGACTCTGGTCTGATCTTGCAGGTGTCATCTTCTCCTTGATCATCGTGTCTTACGTATTTTCGTAATTCGACAATTATGCTACACTTCCGACAAAAAACTTCCCTGCAGGTGGGGAAGTTTTTGCCTTTTTCTTGTCCACACTGGTAAGAATGGGTATGATGTTGTAGAGGTGATCCATACAATGGAACGTTTACAAAAAGTCTTGGCACATGCTGGAGTAGCCTCTCGTCGCCATTGTGAAGAGCTGATTGTACAAGGCAAGGTACAAGTGAACGGCAGCGTGGTCCGCGAACTCGGTACGAGAGTAGATCCGCAAAGCGATCAGATCGTGGTGAATGGACGAAGAATTCAGCTGGAGAAGCACGTGCATCTGCTGCTCTACAAGCCGACCGGTGTGATTACAAGTGTAACCGACCCACAAGGAAGGCGGGTTGTTACCGATTTGCTAAAAGGGATCAAGGAACGGGTATATCCAGTTGGCCGCTTGGATTACGATACATCCGGCTTGCTCATCTTGACGAATGACGGAGAGCTGGCAAACAAGCTAGCTCACCCAAGCTACGAAATCGACAAAGTCTATCGTGCATGGGTAAAAGGCATTCCGACTCCTGAGAAAGTAAAAAAGCTCGCAACGGGTATTCGCCTGGAGGATGGAATGACCTCTCCGGGGGAGGCGAGGCTCCTGAACACAGACACAAAAGCAGGCAGAGCTTTAGTCGAGCTGACGATTCATGAAGGTCGCAACCGGCAAGTACGCAGGATGTGTGACGCGATTGGACATCCTGTTATTACACTGGAGCGCATTCGGCTCGGGTTTCTTACATTGGAAGGACTTTCAGCTGGTCAATTTCGTCCTTTGACAACGACAGAAGTAGACAGGCTCAAACAAGGCCTGGTTCAAAAGAAGCGGGACAAAGGTCGAAAGCGCTGATCGTTCAAAATCTGTTCATAAGTTATGCGCTGGCGGAAAAACTAGGAACGCTATAATAGAAAGGAAAACCTTGTATTTCTATTAGTAATAGATGGGAGTTTGGGCAACATGAACAAAAGCAATCGTACCTATGTTCGGATTGCCGTGTTGGGCCTTTTGCTCGTGGCACTTGTCTTTGCTCTTTATTCCAGCTTCGTGAAGGATCCACAAGCTGTAAAAGTAGGGAGTAATGCTCCGAATTTTAGCCTGGAGCAGCTAAATGGACCCGAGATGGCACTTGGTGATTTGAAAGGAAAAGGCGTCGTGCTTAATTTCTGGGGCACCTGGTGTGAGCCCTGTAAAGAAGAGATGCCTGCATTGCAAGCACAATACGATAAGTTCAAGGACAAAGGACTCGTCGTACTGGGCGTGAATATCGGTGAATCGCCAATCGCAGTTGAGCCATTCGTTAAGCAATTCAATGTTACATTTCCAATCGTGTTAGACCGCCAATCGCAAATTACAAAGCTGTATCGAATTGGACCGATTCCTACTACGTTTTTCATCTCTCCGGAAGGGGAAGTCAAGGAGATTTTCATCGGTCAATTAAATGAAGCAATGATAGCGGACAAAGTGTCCAAAATCTTGCCGTAAGTGAGGATTGAAATGGATCAGCGAAAATGTGAATGTGGACATACCAATCCCGTTGGAACGCTGCTCTGCGAATCATGCGGCAAGCCGCTAGTCATCCAAATTTCGGAGCAGACAGCGTTTCCTGATATGCGTTATGAGGGCATGGCGCGTCGTTCCCAGACCTACACGAAAAAAATGGTGGATCGGGTTTGGAACTATTTTTCCTCGGTCAAAATTGCAATCGGTATCATTATTGTCATCCTAATCGCTTCGGCGGTGGGAACCGTCTTTCCGCAGCAACAATACATTCCAGTTCCCGTCCCGACCGAAGCGGATGTCGCACGTTTTTATACCAATACATACGGGACACTCGGTACGATTTACTATCAATTAGGATTCCATAACCTGTATTCATCCTGGTGGTTTGTCACGCTTCTGGTCATGCTGGGTACGTCATTGGTCATCTGTAGTCTCGACCGTGTCGTACCATTGTACAAAGCACTGAAAAAACCACGTCTGAATCAGCATAAATCCTTCCTGAAGGGACAAAAGCTGTTTGCAGAAGGGGAGCTTGCACAAGGAACGGATCAAGCAGAATTACTGGCTGGCTCCGCAGAGACATTGCGGAAGAAAGGCTACCGGATCTTCCAGACTGACCGCGCTCTCATGGCGGAAAAAGGTCGCTTCAGCCGCTGGGGCCCTTATGTGAATCATATAGGCTTGATTTTATTTTTGGTCGGTGTTTTGGCGCGCAGCATACCCGGCTTTTTCTTGGACGAGTATGTCTGGGTACGTGAGGGAGAAACGGTTGCGATCCCGAATACTCCTTACTACATCAAGAATCTGCAATACACGACGGAATACTGGTCTGAGGATGAAATGCCGGTCAAGCTGGAATTGAACGGCGGAGTCATCGCGAAAAATTATCAGACGGATGCCATCTTGTACGAAAACAAAAATGCAGATCTGCCAGGAGCCAAGCCTGATCTTGTAGAAATTAAGAATGGCCCGATCATTGTAAACCATCCGATGGTACATGAGAGTCTTTATTTGTATCAGTCTGGAATGCAAGAAATGCAGCTGGGTGCACTCAATTTCAACTTGATCGACTTGAAGAACGGAAGCAAGGAAGTAGGCAAGATAAAGGTTGATTTGTACAACCCAGCTCAAGAGCAAGTTGTTGCTGATGGGATCAAAGTGAAGGTGCTCGATTATTTCCCTGACTTTATTATGGGCAAAGACGGTAAACCAGCGACTAAGACCAATTTGCCTAAAAATCCAATGGTTGCGATAGAGGTATTGGACGAAAAAGGGAAGCTAAGTGAGAAAATGGTTTATTTGCAGGGCTCGATTCTTACACAAAAATCGGACCCTACCTACGGAATCGAGATCAAAATGCCTGACCTGATCGATATTTCCGGGATCAACGTGCGTATGGATAAAGCCGTACCGTTAATTTACTTTGGCTCGTTCATCTTCATGATTGGTGTCGCAATGGGCTTCTTCTGGCAGCATCGCCGGATTTGGGTTCAAATCCAGGACGGAACCATTATGATGGCTGCTCATACAAACAAAAACTGGTTTGGCTTGCGCCGGGAAGTAGACGGACTCGTTGAACAGATGAAATTACCTGTGACGATTGAAGAAAAATCGAAGGCTTAGAGCTTCAAGGAGGTACACTCGACGTGCAGCTCATCCAATTGAGTGACTGGTTATTGGATATTGCGTTTTTGCTCTATGTGATCTCGTCCATCGTGTTCGTCGTTTCGATGACTGGGAAAAACTGGGCGGGCCGCGACCCTAAGCAACATGAAAAACGATTCGGTACGATAGCTTATCGATTGGCTGTCATAGGCTTTATAGCTCAAACTGGTTATGTAATTGCACGTTGGATTGGCGGAGGACACAGCCCAACGAGTAACATGTTTGAGTTCATGGCATTCCTGGATTACTGTATTATCTTGGCTTATTTGATTATCTATCGGATTTACAAGCTGAATGTTATTGGTGCCTTTGTACTTCCTTTAGGCGTGATCATGTTGGCCTATTCTTATGTTTTTCCAAAAGAGGTAACACCGCTGATTCCGTCCTTGCAGAGCTATTGGCTGCATATTCACGTGACGACGGCAGCTCTGGGTGAAGGGATTCTTGCTGTCGGCTTTGCGGCAGGCTTGATGTATCTGATCCGCACCGTACCTCAACAGGTTTCTACCAAGAGTACGAAATGGCTGGAGGTTGTGCTTGCTGTTGTTCTAATGCTGGTAGGGTTCATCCTGATGGAATCGACCTTCGCCAGAATGGATCAAAAAACCGTTTTTGAAATGAATCAGCCGCAGCCAAATGTATTTGGGCAAATGGAAAAAGTAAAAGCGGAATACACCATGCCAGCTTTGGTAGCACCTGCAGATTCGACGATTATCCAGGCTGGTCCGATGTCGCCATTATTCACAGCCCCATCGTGGATGGAAGGCAAGGATGCGGCTCGCAAATTGAATACGATGTTGTGGTCAGTCATTACTGGTGTTATTTTGTATGGTGGTTTGCGTCTCATCTTCCGCAAGCGGTTGGGGGCAGTTATTCAACCATCCGTTGACGGCATCGAGCCGGATCTATTGGACGAAATCAGTTACCGTGCGATTAGTATCGGATACCCAGTATTTACACTCGGAGCTTTGATTTTCGCCATGATCTGGGCGCAGGAGGCGTGGGGTCGATTCTGGGGCTGGGACCCAAAAGAAGTTTGGGCGCTCATCGTTTGGCTCTTCTATAGCGCGTACCTGCACTTGCGACTGTCTCGCGGATGGATTGGCGCCAAATCTGCCTGGATGTCTGTGATTGGATTTGTCATTATCTTAATCACGCTGGTAGTAGTCAATCTGGTCATCGCAGGTCTGCACTCTTACGCAGGGGTGTAACCTCACTAAAAAAAGCTGGTCTTGCTGCCAGCTTTTTGGACTATCTTCAATTAGATTTTGAAATCATAATGTCAAGAGGTGTAGAGAATGGAAAAAATGGCACGTATTCTCGTCGTCGATGATGAAGAACGTATCCGCCGACTGCTAAAGATGTACTTGGAAAGAGAAAATTTTTTGATCGATGAAGCAGATAATGGAGAACAGGCTGTCGAAATGGCTGTTGGCAGTGATTACGATATTATTTTGCTGGACCTTATGCTACCTGGTATGGACGGTATTGAAGTTTGTCAACGGATTCGTGAATTCAAGGCAACACCTATCATCATGCTGACAGCAAAAGGGGAAGAAACGAATCGCGTCCATGGCTTCGAAGCAGGTGTGGATGACTATGTTGTAAAGCCGTTCAGCCCTCGGGAAGTCATGTATCGGGTGAAGGCAATTCTTCGTCGCTCTTCAGCTACGGCCTATTTGAAAACAGAGACGTTTAATAGCCATTCGGTTCTCGTATTCCCTGAACTGACGATTGATCATGATGCGCACAAAGTGATTGCTAGTGGTCAAGAGGTTAGTCTAACTCCAAAAGAGTATGAACTGTTGCACTACCTAGCACTCTCTCCTGATAAAGTATTTACGCGGGAAGAGCTTTTGAAAGACGTATGGCACTATGAATTTTTCGGCGATCTGCGCACAGTAGATACGCACATCAAGCGTTTGCGCGAAAAACTAAACCGCGTCTCTCCTCAGGCTGCAAACATGATTGCAACTGTATGGGGTGTCGGTTACAAACTAGAGGTGCCTAAATAACGTGGACGTCATTTTTCGCAGCGTAGTTGGAAAGCTATGGATGACCATTATTGCGTTATTCGCACTGGTCTTAACGATTTTCAGTCTCCTGCTTGTACAATCCTTTGACACCTTTTATAACGCCCGGCAAACCAAAAATTTGCAAGAGCTTGCAGAAGGCTTATCCACTGGTTTGGCTGCAAGCAAGGATAAGCAAACGGCTCTGGAGATGGCATCGACATTTGGCGTGGTACATCATACAGGTATGATTGTCCTGGATGACAAGCGCGAGGTCGTTGGAAAGAGCGAGGGCAAAGGTTTGCCAGAGATTCCGATAGAGCAGCTGCTGAATGCTCCGGGACTGAAGCTGGGTGAGGCCCTGGCAGGAAAACATCCTGCTCCTGAGAGATTATATGTGCAAATTGATCCGGCTGGCTCCACAGATCGTTCTGGGAATCTTCAGCTGCTAGCTGTTGCGGTGCCGCTGGAGATATCCGCTGGTAAACAAGGATCAGTGGTCATGTACCAGGCGATTGAAGATTTTGATGATACGGTCAGTGAAGTTAGATTTCTGATCTTTGTTGTAGGTGTGATCGGGTTTGTGTCGACGACGGTATTTGCGTTCTTTTTATCTTCTCGCATTACGATTCCATTGCGTCAAATGAAAGAGACGGCACATCGTATTGCAGAAGGAGATTTTCACGCAGAAATTCCGATCAGAACCGCTGACGAGATGGGAGAGCTAGCTGCATCGTTTAATACGATGGCGAGTAAGCTCAATCAACTGGTAGATGCCTTGTCTAAGGAAAAAGAGCAGCTGGCAAGTGTACTGCGGAGCATGGTAGATGGCGTCGTAATGATCGATGAAACTGGGAAAATTGCGGTGAAGAATCCTCCTGCAGAGCGCTTCCTGCGTGATTGGGTATACCAGCATGCGGATGAGCCGGTACCACTGTTCTCTTTCTATCAAAAGGTTCAGACCGGGGAAGAGGTAATCGAGGATATTGCTGTGCAAGGCCGAATCTGGGCACTTGTCATGGTACCGCTAAACGATCGAAATCACATTCGTGGGGCAGTCGCAGTCATGCGAGATATCACACAAGAGCGCAAGCTGGACAAAATGCGAAACGATTTTGTTGCCAATGTCTCCCATGAGCTCCGTACTCCGCTATCTATGCTGCAAGGCTATAGCGAAGCCATTGTGGATGATATCGTAACAACTCCAGAAGAGCATAAAGAATTAGCTAAAATCATCTATGACGAATCTGTTCGCATGACCAAGCTCGTGAATGAGCTGCTGAGTCTAGCGCGAATGGAGGCGGGTCACGTAGAGCTGTTCCAGGAAACCTTGGAACTTCGACCGTATTTAGAGCGCATCCAGCGCAAGTTTACGAATTTGGCGAGAGAGCAGGATATTCAACTGCTGCTAGAGATGTCTACTACACAAAGTCATGTGCATATTGATCCTGATCGCATGGAGCAGGTGCTTACCAACCTTGTTGACAATGCGCTCAGGCACACTCCTAGTCACGGCAGTGTCACCATCCGGGCGCGCGGAGATAAAACCTTACTACTAGAAATCAGCGACACAGGCAGTGGCATACCACAGGAAGATCTGCCGTTTGTATTTGAACGCTTCTACAAAGCTGACAAAGCGCGTACGCGCGGTCGGGAAGGCGGTACAGGTTTGGGTCTTGCGATCGCAAAAAACATTGTGGAAGCGCATGGTGGAACCATCAGTGTCCAAAGCAAAATGGGAGAGGGAACGACGTTTACCATTGCTCTGATGTTGCAATCGAAAAACAAATAGGAGTGTAGAGAGAAATGATCAAAACGATCCTTTTTGATGTTGACGGGGTTATGCTTAGTGAAGAGCGTTATTTTGATGCATCTGCTTTGACCGTGTGGGAGCTGCTTTATAGCTCGCAATACCTGGGACTTACAAACAACACGTTCTCATCAGCTCCGGAAGAGTCTGAGATCCGTCGTGTTCGTGCTGAAGTATTTGCTCAGGATGATGTACTGAACTTCATTAAATCACGTGGAATCAATTCGAACTGGGATATGGTTTTCCTGGCATTCTCCTATCAATTGATTCGTTTGATTGAGGTACTGAAGCCACAATTGGGTACAGAAGCAACCAACATGCTTGCAGGTCAAATTGACCGACCACAGCTTGCGCAAATTAGAGAATGGGGAGCAGCTCATGCACCTGATTTCCAAGTGGACTACGCTGCTTTTACTGCTGATTTTGCAAAGGGCTCTGCGCAAAAAGCCGAAATGCTGCTCTATTTGAATGTCATTGCAGAAGAGCGCTGCGGTGTGAAAACAGAAATGTTCTCACGCAACAGTGATTTATGGCAGCTGGTTCAAAAAACGTTCCAGGAATGGTACTTAGGTGATGATCGGGTAGCAGCTTCAATCGGTCGTGAAACGATGCAGCCAGGTAAAAAGGGCTTTTTAACGGATGAAATTCCAATCGTGCCACCTGCTGAAATGGTTGAGCTATTCCGTACCCTGAAAGAAAAAGGGTACACCATCGGTATTGGAACAGGACGTCCAACAATCGAAACGCATGTTCCACTGAACGAAATGCAGATTTTGGAATGGTTTGACCAGAATCGTGTGGTGACAGCTTCACATGTCCTCGAGGCTGAAGAAGAGTATCCTGCCAACGCACCGATGTCCAAGCCGCATCCATTCTCATATGTAAAAGGTCTGCTTGGATTAACGACGCCAAACAGTAAGGTCGTGAACTATTCCTTGCCGATAGCAAACGGAGAGGAAGTGCTGATCGTTGGGGATTCCCTGGCTGATTTCCTGGCAGCACGCTCCATTGGCTGCAAATTCGCTGCGACACTAACCGGACTATCTGGACAGGACGCGCGTGCCAAATTTGAAGAAGAGAAGGCAGATTACATTTTGAACGATGTTCGTGAAATCTTGTCTATTTTGGAATAGAAGCATGAAAAAGACTCTGCTGAGTATGCTCTCGGCAGAGTCTTTTTATGTTCACGCTTATGCCCAACGCAAGGAGGTCAAGCATTGAAAACGAAAGGCGTGGATCAAAAAGCCGGTAATCATATCGTTTCGAACGATGACCTCATAGGTCCCGTCTTCTCGGGAGTAGAACAGCACATCGGTATAATCCTTGTTGTCTTCAAAAAAGCTGCGCACCTGCTTCAAACGGCTGCGCATTATTTCTGAATGAATCTCGATTTGAAAGGTAACGTCACTAGACTGCTTCGTCTCTGTGATCGTTATCAGCTTTTCATCAAATGTATAGTGGAGCAAGCGAATTCCTCCTTACCAAATAAAATAACGCAGGTATACATACACATGAGAGATGAGAATGGACATGATCATCAGCGGAAAGGCGATCTTCATGAAGCTCACAAAGCCAATGTGATGCCCTTCCTTTGCTGCCAAACCAGCGACGATAACGTTAGCGCTGGCTCCGATAAGCGTACCATTGCCACCCAGGCAGGCGCCAAGAGCGAGACTCCACCAGAGCGGTTCCAAGTTTGTGATTCCAAGTGCGCCCATTTCCTTGATCATCGGGATCATGGTCGCGACGAATGGAATATTATCGACAAAGGCGGATGCGATTGCACTCAGCCAAAGAATGAGCAGGGATGTCTTCAATGGATCGGCGCCAGTCAGCTTGATTGCTTCGCCTGCCAATTTGGCAATAACTCCCGTTTCTACAAGTCCAGAAACAAGTACAAACAGGCCGATAAAAAAGAAAATCGTGCTCCATTCTACTTTACTGATTGCGTCTTCCAAATAATGCTCACCTGTTATCAAGAGCAGGAGAAATGCTCCTGTTAGTGCGATTGTTGCTGATTCCAGATGCAGGGCACCATGCAGCATAAAACCAATAATGGTTAAAGCCATCACAGTTAAAGATTTTTTCAGCAGCTTCGTATCGGTGATCTCGTCACGTTCATTTAATTGCATGATTTTCGCACTTAATTCTGGTGTGGTAACGAGTTGTTTTCGATAAATCAGCACCAGACAAATGATAGTAGCAGCCATGATGATGATAATGATTGGACTAAGATTCACAAGAAATGACATGAAGTCCAGCTCTGGAACCGAGCTGCCGATCATAATATTCGGTGGGTCCCCGATTAACGTAGCTGTACCACCAGCATTGGACGATATAATTTCGCTAATTAAAAAAGGAACCGGATTGAGCTGTAGCTGACGCGCGATGCTAAAAGTCACGGGTACAATCAATAGTACTGTTGTGACATTATCCAAAAAAGCAGAGGCGAGTGCCGTAATAATACTTAGGTAGACAAGGATTCGAACAGGCTTACCCTTGGCAGCCTTTGCTGCCCGAATAGCGACGTATTTGAAAACTCCTGTTTGCGCTGTTACAGCAACGAGAATCATCATCCCTATGAGTAGTCCTAGGGTATTGAAGTCGATATGATGAATCGCTTGCTCCTGCGTTACGATACCGAACAACACCATTAGGATTCCGCCGCACATGGCAACGATCGTGCGATGCAATTTTTCACTAATAATGAATGCGTATGTAACTAAAAAAATACCAATAGCAAATAAAGCCTGATTGGTCACAGTAAAACTCCTTTCCTGCGTTAAAGTGCCTTGTCCTAATTATAGCGATAATAAAAATGCTGGTAAAGGAAAAGACCCGGTCAATAACCAGGTCTTTTCTAACTAGATTTCAGAAAGTCAGTGGATTACTCGTATTATAGCTCGATTTGCGTTACGCTTTTTACTTCAGCGAGCTCGCCCATCGTGTCTAACAGCTCTGCTGTCAACGGCTTGTCAACGGAAAGCATCATGATTGCATCTCCGCCAATGTCACGACGACCCACCTGCATGGTGGCAATGTTTACGCTGTTTTCACCGAGGATAGAACCGACACGGCCGATAACGCCTGGACGGTCATTGTGATGGATGTACAGCAGGTAGCCTTCTGGAGCCACGTCGATCGCGAAATCATCGATTTTCACGATACGTGCCCCGTATCCGTTCAAGCGAGTTCCGGCAACCGTGCGTGTTTCCTGCGTTGTTTTGAGTGTTACGGTCAGCAGATTGGTAAAGCCTTTGTTCTGAGCTGCTTTTTGCTCTGTTACGGTAATATCACGTACTTTAGCCAGCAACGGCGCGTTCACAAAGTTTACTTCCTCACCCAGACGGAAAGAGAGGACACCCTTCAAAACCGTACGAGTAAGAGGAGCAGTATCGACCTCGGTTAATTCACCGCTGTACTTGATTTCGACTTCCGAGATGGAACCAACTGTAACCTGCGCCAAGAAATGACCAAGCTTTTCTCCCAAAGTGAAGTATGGTTGTACTTTTTCCATCACGTGAGCCGGGATCGATGGCAGGTTTACAGCATTTTTGAATGGCTCGCCACGCAATACCTTCAAGATCTCTTCGGATACATCAACAGCAACGTTTTCTTGAGCTTCAACAGTCGAAGCACCCAGGTGTGGGGTGGTCACTACTTGTGGCAGTCCGACCAGAGGATTATCGACCGGTGGCTCCACTTCGTATACGTCCAGCGCAGCACCGGCTACCTTGCCGCTTGTAATCGCATCGAACAGTGCTTTCTCGTCAATGATACCACCGCGTGCGCAGTTGATCAGACGTACACCGTCTTTCATTTTTGCAAATTCCTTTGTGCTGATGATATAGCGAGTTTCCTTGGTCAATGGGGTATGCACGGTGATGAAGTCAGCTTGGCGGCTAATCTCATCTACAGTTGCGTTGGTTACACCCATTTTTTGTGCGCGCTCTTCGGTCATGAACGGGTCGTATCCCATGACTGTCATACCGAATGCTTTGGCACGCTTGGCTACTTCGGAACCAATGCGGCCCATTCCGATGATACCGAGTACTTTATTATTCAGCTCGACACCTTGAAAGCTTTTGCGATCCCAAGTACCGTCAACGAGCTTTTTATGTGCTTGTGGGATGTTGCGGGCCACTGCCATCAGCATGGCAAACGAATGCTCCGCAGTAGAGATCGTGTTTCCATCCGGAGCGTTAATGACTGGGACACCAGCTTGTGTCGCAGCGTTTACGTCAATGTTATCGACACCTACACCTGCTCGGCCGACTGCCTTGAGCTTTTTACCCGCAGCGAGAACTTCTGCCGTTACTTGTGTTTGGCTGCGTACGAGTAGGGCATCGTAATCACCGATGACGTCAAGCAGCTCGGCAGGGGAGAGGTTCGTTTTGCGAACGACTTCTACATCAGATGCGTCCAGCAGTTGTTGGATTCCGTATTCGCTTAGTGGGTCAGTAATCAGTACTTTATACATGTGCGATGAGCACCTCCTGAGCAGCTTTGACACCGGCACCCAGTTCGACTGGAGCGCCAATTTGATGGAGCGACATTTCAATTGCAGAAATGACTTGCAGCACATCGAGAGGCTCGCAATAGCCCATGTGACCGATGCGGAAAATTTTCCCTTTCAGATGCTGCTGACCACCGGCAATGGTGATGTTGTATTGCTTGGTAAGAACCTTGCGGAGCGCTTCCGCATCGAATGCGCCTTGTGGATCACACGATGTAACTGTAGTAGCACCATAAGCATCTTCAGCCATCAATGGTACGTTCAATGCTCTCATAGCTGCGCGAGTCATGTCACGCATCAGCGCATGACGCTTGATTACTGCCGGCAAACCTTCCTCGTCTAGCATATCCAGGACTTCAGCGAGACCAAAAATGAGCGAAACCGCTGGTGTGTACGGTGTTGTTTGATCCGCCAAGCTTTTGCGGTAAGCTTTGAGGTCGAGGTAGAAAGCTAACGATTTATTTTGCTCAATCACTTTCCATGCACGCTCACTTGCAGCGAGGAAAGCAAGACCGGTAGGGAGCATGAAAGCTTTTTGCGAGCCTGTCACGACAATGTCTACGCCCCACGCGTCCATTTCGCAAGCAACTGCACCGAGGCAGCTAACGGCGTCAACGATGAAAAGAGCGTCGGATTGCTTGCGAATCACTTGTGCCAATTCGGCGATCGGATTTTGGACACCGGTAGAAGTTTCGCAATAGGTTGCAAATACAGCTTTTACTTGTGGCTTTTCTTTGAGGAAAGCTTCCAGCAGCTCGGGAGTGATAGCTTCTCCCCAGGGAACCTCCAAACGGTGGGCAACGATACCATAGCGCTCGCAAATTTTCGCGAAGCGTTCACCGAAAGCACCGCTAACGAGGATAGCTGCTTCGTCACCTGGCTGCAACGTATTCACTACGCCCATTTCGAGAGCGCTGGTTCCACTGCCGGTGAGAATATACACATCCTGTGTCGTTCCGAAGTAAGGCTTTAGTCGTTCAGCTGTGCGAGCGAACAAAGCAGAGAACTTGCCGCTCCGATGTCCGATCATTGGCTGGTTCATCGCCTGCTGAACACGAGGTGGGATAGGGGTTGGACCTGGAATTCTCAGAATCATTTTGTCAGTAAACATAGCTTTCTCTCCTCCTAGTTCTATACAAGCATGCAACAAAAAAACCTCCCGTTCCCACACTGCTCCTATTACGGAACAGTGAGGGACGAGAGGCTTGCTTCGCGGTGCCACCCTCATTCGCCCTTCTTCTCTCAAAGAAGAGCCTTGGCAGGTACATGACCTGAAGAGATAACGGATCTACCGTTCGCGTCTACTGGACAAGTCAATTGTCTGTTCGACGCAACAACTCGGAAGTGCTTATCTGCGAGTGGAACCACCGATTCACAGCGACCATCGGCTCTCTGAGGGTTTCCATGTACACAGCTTTTCTTCGTCATCGTTGTTCACATATTCGTGTTTCGTAAGATTTGTACTTACGATATCACGGCAAAAAAGTAACGTCAAGCACTAAAACAAGAAAAAATGAACATTACCAAAAAAATATCATTTATAGTTCGTGAATAATATAAGTTAAAGAGTGTTAAATAACCAAAATACAATCAAAATACGAACGTTAAGATATTTATCTCACAAGAAATGGGAAAAAGTCAATTTAATGTTCGTGTTTTCCTTACTGCCTCATCATACCTAAAATTTATGAAAGAGGGAATGAGAAAATACAGATCATATGTTCAGTGGAATTGGGAATGCTAGAAAATGAAAAACCCCTCACGCACAAAGTGTACGGAGGAGTTTTTGACATTGTAGAAGGAATCCTATTCCACTTTAATAGAATCGGTTGGGCATCCTTCTGCAGCGTCACGGACGTCGTCTTGAAGGATATCCGGGATTTCAACGCTGTTTGCATTGTCATCCAGCTTGTTGAATGCAAGGCCCTCATCGTCGTAATCAAAGACGTCAGGAGCTGTCGCGCCACAAGCACCGCACGCAATACAAGTATCTTTATCTACCCATGTTGTCATCGTGGTTTCACCTCCCATTACGAAGTGGTACGTCCACTATCATAGATCATTGTATGCTCTTGCTGACAAGATTTCAAGATAGAATCAGTCTAAAAATGTACGACTACCTGTAAAGAGGGATTTCTGGAGCCTTTAACACCGAATAAAGTCTCCCATTTAACACTTTAAAGTCTCCCGCATGGACGGCATCTGTAGCGTTTACCAGCTTGATCGCAGAAGCAAAATCATTGATTCCAAGCGTTTGCGTGTCATTGGATGAAACCAACATATCGAGGCGTGCGGTCAGATCCTCAGGATTATAGTTCTGCCACTGCTTGCCTGCTGACATGGAAGCTGCTGCTAGATACGTACGGAAGTGAAACGGATACTGCTTCCATTCTGCTGTGCTGACTGAGGATGGCAATTCTTTTGGCAATGGCTGTTTGGTAACGTAAGCCGATTCCCATACTGCAAAAGAGTGATATACCCTTTCTTGAGCAGTCAGCCAATTGTTATTGAATAGCGTCATTCGGGCAGCGATTTCAGTTGGCGTTAGTGCATTACTATTCTGGTCGCTACGTACATGCTCCATACTATCCAAATACGCCCGCACACTGTCTGTAAAGAGATTGTGTGCCTGTATTAGCAAGGGTGAGGTAGGCAGAGGAACGTTCTTTTCCAAATCTTTTTTTGTCTGCTCGGCTATTTTGACTAATTGCTTGAGCGATTCAGACTGTTCCTTCTTGCTCATTTGTCCCCATTTTTCCATCGTGTTGAAATGGGCCTGCTTCATATCTAGCACAGGTGCGTATACGGCATAATAAAAACGAATAAAGTCCTGTTCACTATAAAGCTTCTGCTCGCGTAAACGTTTTTCCTTCTCAGCCTCTTTTTGCTTGGCTTCAAAAACAGCTGCTTGCTCGGCTTCAATTTTTGTCTTCATATAATGTGCGCCGAAAAAAAATCCACCAACCCCGCAAGCAAGTGTTATGATGATCATGTACGCCATCATAAATTCTGACTTATTCAACCGTTTTGTCATAAAATCCTCCAAATAAAAAGTGCAGCGATTTTGTAGTCTATGCCATATGTAAGGTATAACATATAGAAGATGCTGCCATAATCGAAAAGATAATAGAAAGATAGCTAAAGGAGTACGAATGAACAGTCATAACAGTGCTGGCGAGGAGCTGGATTTTCTTTGCCTGGTTGCTTTAAATGCAATGCTTCCTCTTTCCAACGAGCGAACGCTTCAGGCAGCCTTTTACATATTGCGAGGCCGTAAAGCCAATCAAACTCTGCAGGACGTGCATTTGTACAGCCTTTATCCGTATTATCGGATGTTTCCTCGTTTTACAAAAGAGGGTTGGGATAAAATTGTTTCAACTTTATTACAAAAAGGGTTCATTCGGACCGTTACAAGAGACGAGCAAACAAAGAAATCAACATTTTGGGTCACACAAGCAGGCAAGGATTTTGCAGAGAAGGAGTCTGATCGCTTTCAGCTGAATTTTTGGCTGGCTCCTTTTAGCCAATCAGACATGGCTGAGCGGCTTGGCCTGTTTTGGTTGAGATTGCATCTAATTGTACAGACTGTTTCTCATTTGCTAGCAGGAGAACTTGGCTTCGTTCCTATCGTTTCGGACAAGCGTACACAAAGGTGGGCTCGCACCCAGCTTCACGATCAGGTTTCGAGGGTGATGTGGCGGGATCAACTGGAGGAGGAGCTGTTCGAGTTGCTGTATCCGTTGCCAATTGAAGCGCAGGAGCTGATTGTCTCGCAGCTGTCAGGAGCGGCTCAGGTCGGGAAGACGCTGGAACAAATTGCTCGGCAAAGAAAAGAAACGCCATCCTACCTGCAACTTCCATTTCGCTACGGGCTTGCTGCATGCATCCTGAGATTACAACAGGAATCCGAATGCTTTCCTTTGCTGTCCCGACTCGTCATTGAAACTCACAAGTTCGATTCACGCCTCACAGACAGTGCGGCAAAGACGTATCAGCTGATTCAGCGTGGATTGGGCAAGGCCGAGGTGGCGATCAGGCGAAATATCAAGGAAAGCACAGTTGAGGACCACTTGGTTGAGATGGCCTTGCGCTGTCCGGAATGGGATTACTCCGATTATTTATCAGAAGAGCTGGGTGATCATATTGTTCAAACGAGTGAACAATTGCAGACCAGCCGTTTGCGGATGATAAAGGATCAGCTTGATGATACGGTCTCCTATTTGCAGATTCGACTGGCTTTGGCCAGAAGACAGGGGGAGAAGGTTAAGTGAGCGATTTGTTGCACAACACGTTAAGCAAGCATTTCGGCCATTCTGCTTTTCGACCGGGTCAAGAAAAAATGATCAGTCAGGTGATGTCAGGACGAAATGTTCTTGGGTTATTGGCAACAGGAGGGGGAAAATCGGTAACGTACCAGCTGCCGGCTTTGCTTTTACCGGGAATCACGATTGTCGTTTCCCCGCTCATTTCTTTAATGATAGATCAGGTACAGCAGCTCCGTGCGCGAAATAAAATTCCTGCTGCCTACGTAAACAGCTCACTAGACCCGGCCGAAAGCAGAGAGTTGCTCCAAGAGATTGCGACTGGGGCGTATAAGCTGCTGTACGTATCTCCAGAAAAGCTACAACAGCCGTATGTCCAGTCAGTCCTCAAGCGAGTACGTGTTTCACTGATTGCGATTGACGAGGCACACTGCTTATCACAGTGGGGTCATGATTTTCGGACTGATTATCTCCGCTTGCCGGATGTGATTAAGCACGTGGGGAATCCCCCTGTTTTAGCAGTGACGGCAACTGCGACCAAAGCCGTGCGAGATGAGATTTGTGATTTATTGCATATCGAAGCAGAAGATGTGGTTGCCCAGCCTTTGAATCGGGCAAACATCGCTTTGGATCTCGCCGAGGTGCAGGACGAGGGTGAGCGACGCGGGAAAGTCGTAGAGCTAATGAACAGCCTCCAGGGGCCGGGTATCGTTTATTGCAGCACCAGACAGGCTGTAGATGTGTTGACTGCCACTTATCAGCTTGAAGGCAGCAGACGTGTGCACGGATATCACGGAGGTATGAACAGTATGGAGAGGATGCTGATTCAACAGCAATTTCTTTCTGGGGACCTGGATATCATCGTAGCCACGAATGCCTTTGGAATGGGGATTGATAAGCCGGATATCCGTTTTGTCATCCATTATCAGCTGCCAGCGAGCATGGAGGCGTATGCTCAGGAAATTGGCCGGGTCGGTAGGAATGGAGAGCCAGGTTATGCCCTTCTTTTCAGTTCGAAGGAAGACGTACATATTCATCAGCACATGCTGGACCGCGAATATCCGACCCAGCTACAGGTGCAGCAATTTTGCCAGCTGTTGTCAAAAGGTATCGCCATAACCAGCGAGGTGCTGGCTGCCGTGGACTTGTCAGAGGAAATGGCTGGAATGCTATCCTTTTATGCAGAAAAAGCAGGGTATATCTCAAAGCCAGGAACCGCCATGCCATACGATCAAGAGAAGGCTTTGCATATTTGGCAGGATACCCAGGTGAGAAAAAGGCAAAAGCATCAAAAGCTGTTTGGTATGCTTGACTATGTACAGAATAATCAGTGCTTGCGTCGTAGTCTCAATCATTATTTTGAGGAAGCCGAGTACTCCTTTACGCTTCAGTGCTGCGTGCACTGTGGCTTGGATCGCGTGGCTTACGTCGGGGATATCCCCCAGAAGCAGGAAAAGAAAGATGAAAAACCATGGAATTTACGGCAGGCGTTGCAAACTCTTTTGCCGAAAAGATAAAGGAGCGATTACATAAGTGAAGTACGGTGGGCAAGAGATTGACGAGGCTACATTGCGGCTGAATCTCTGGCTAACGCAAGGACTGGTTTTGATAGTGGCGGCTGGCAGCAGCTTTTGGGTACATGGGATACAAGGAACCATGGAGTTATTTCGGTTCCCATTATGGTCTGGCCTGACTTGGTCGGGATGTGTCATTGCTGCTATCGTCCTTTTGAGTATCGTGATGGACAAGTATTTGCCCAAGCACTGGCAGGATGATGGAAGTGTGAACATGCGGATTTTTGGTAGCATGTCTCCTGTGACCACCCTACTTGTATGTATCGTAGTTGGGGTAGGGGAAGAATGGCTGTTTAGAGGTGTCATACAGTCTTTTGCCGGGAATTTTTGGACAAGTCTGCTGTTTACGCTTGTGCATGTCCGTTATGTAACGAAACCACTGATGGTTATTAGTGTCTTTGGTACCAGCTGGCTACTTGGCATGCTTTTTACTTACTCGGGTTCGCTATGGTCACCGATTGTGGCTCACATTGGAATTGATCTGCTATTGGCTTTTTATTTGCAGGCCATCATGAAAAAGGAAAAGGGGGAGAAGAAGTGAATCTAGAGCCGAATCAATTGCCACCTCGACGCTCCCGTCATACGCAACGGAAAGTCAATTTCTCGTTTACAAAATGGGTCAGGTCGGGTCTGGTCGTGTTTGGCGCCGTTTTTTTCGGGGTAATCCTGGTCGAATTATATCAAGCTCAAGTATCCCACGAAGCGGCGAAGCCCAGTACACAAGTGCTTACTGTAAGTGAGCCGACTACTGACAACATCGCATCAGCAGGACAAGCAGAGAATGCTGCTGCCAAGGAGCAAGGAGCAGCAGTGTCTACACCAACCGTACAGGAAACAAAAACCACTGAGACAAAGGTGGATGCAAAACTGGACCCGCCATCCGTTTCGACCCCTTCTGTACAGCCCGCATCGCAACCAAGCGCTACTGGTGAGCCAAAACCTACACAGACTGCGAGCGTCCCAGTCAAGCCGACAAATCCATCTGCTGCTTCGGCATCCGCTCCAACACCGAAGCCAAAGGCGATCAGGCATGTAGTGCAAAAAGGCGAGACACTGTACATGCTGTCACGCAAATATTACGGGAACAATTTGAATGTTTCGCGTATTGCCAAGTACAATGGCTTTCATGCCAATACACAGCTTACGGCTGGTAAAATCGTGATGGTGCCGTTAGCTCCGTAATGGTCCAGCCATTTTGGGGAAAGCTACGAGGAAATGGCTGCGACAGGTGGGGTGCTCGTAATGTATGATACAGTAATCATCGGTGGAGGCATTGCAGGTTTGCAAACCGCCATCCAATTAGCCAGAAGCTTGCGTCGTGTTGCTGTTTTGGACATACCCGGAGGTCGGTCTTCCGTAGCCAAAACGTATCGCAACATCCTCGGTTATCCCAAAGATGTGAGTGGGGACAAGCTGCGCCGCTTGGGGCGGGAGCAAGCTACACAATACGGTGCACACATGATTGAGGATGAAGCTGTGTCTTTGCAGGCGAGAGGCGATGACGAGTTCATAGTCCAAACGAAAAATGGAGCAAACCCACTAGTGGCCAGGACAATCGTGATGGCGACGGGGATTCGTGATCCCTTCCCATCGATTCCGGGTATAAAGGAGTGTCTGGGGAGCTCTATTTTTTTATGCCCGGATTGTGACGGCTATGAAAGTGTCGGAGAACCGATTGCTGTGATTGGAGCAGGACCGCAGGCGGTAGTGATGGCGGATGAGCTTTCTCATTATACAAAGCAAATCGACGTTTTGAACCATACGGGTGCTCTGACGTCATCAGACGATTTGGAGCGACTAAAAAAACAAGGCTTCGCATTTTATGATCAGAAGGTGCAGAGGCTCTTACATAATGGCGGCCAGTTAACTGGACTGGAGCTTGCATCTGGGGAGATTTTATGTGTGACGAGAGCCTTCCTCGCTGTTCCTGGAGCTGTTGTCCAGACAGGTCTGTTACAAGGCTTCAAAGTACAAGTGAATGAAAAAGGGCATGTGCGGACCGATCCGAGAACCAAGGAAACGGATCATTGCAATATATGGGCGGTCGGAGATATTACACTTCATTCCCAGCAGGTGGCCATCGCGATGGGGGATGGAGCACAGGCTGCCATCTGGATACAAAAACGGCTACGTGAAAGCGATCATTTCGTAAAAGCAAAAAGTTAGCGCCGTGCAGCGGCGTTTTTTTGTGTGAGGTTTCTTATACTTGTTTCAGGAACCCGAACTAGCAGGAATCAATATAAATGGGAAGAAGAAACGGTAGTGGGGGGCACCATTTTTACCAAATCAGAAAGATAAACTTCACGAATCTGCCTCCTGATTTAGCAAGAATAACCTCCCGATAACACGCGGTCGCTCCTCTCTGAGGAGGCCCCGATAGAGGTCTTTTTTATGGTGATCGTAGGAAGAAGTTTATTGGTGGGGCTATTCGCGTGGATACTGGGTAACGGAGCAATACTCATATTTCCTGCCAAAAGTCTTCACCTGAACCGCGTCGGAGACTGGATCTCCATGCTGATGTTTTCACCAGTAGAAATATTTCTGTCTTTCTTGATGTTCGTAATGGCCACGCTGCTTTTGTTTGGCTTACTGCACTTTCACATCAGTCAATATTTTTATCAAAAATATACGCAAAATGTGTGGTTACATCTCCTATTATGCTTGTTCTCTGTATTTGTCCTCGTGGTGCAAATCATGAAAATGCCCGTTGCAACAATGACGATGATGATAATGCTAGGAGTATACGCAATGGCCTCTGGAGGGCAGTTTTTCCTGGGAAAGCGCAGGAATTGACAGCGTACAACAAACGATTCTTTTCAGTGGGCTTAATCGACATGTGCGTGCGAAACTGCACGAATAAGGGCGTGAGATGTCACGTGACTATGTTCCAGTAAGTAAATGTGATATGATAGGACTACCCCGGATTTTCCAATGTGCTAAAAAATGGATGAATGCTACCAGCTATTCGTCGGAAAATGCGGAGAACTCTTACAGGCTTACCATCATATTTTATAGTACGACTGGATGGCGAGGAGGGACAGTCATGCGTGTTGAACGCCTTGGTCAAGACAAAATACGAATCTTTTTAACGTTTGACGACCTGTCAGAGCGCGGGATAGAGAAAGAAGACATGTGGCGTGACATTCCTAAAGTTCATGAACTGTTCAACGACATGATGGAGCAGGCTTATCACGAGCTAGGTTTTGAAGTATCAGGGCCTGTTGCAGTTGAAGTGTTCGCCTTGCCAGCTCAGGGAATGGTCGTAATAGTAACACGCGGCAAAACCGGCTCAAAGGACGGGAAGGAAGAGGGAGAATACGAAGACGAGGACGTCTATGAACTAGAGGTCACTTTAGAAGAAAGCGATCTGATTATGTACGCCTTCCGCGATTTTGAGCACATGGTTGAAGCTGCTCATCGTGTAAACGCTCTTTTGACTAACGGGGGATCTGCCTACTTCTACCAGGGCAAATATCACCTGGTTTTGGAAGAAGTTGATCTGGATCAAGAGCGTTATCACAAACTAATTGCGATCCTTTCTGAGTACGGGGAAGCGACACCGACAACGATCTATGTTTTGGAAGAGTATGGAAAGGTTGTCGTAGCTGACGATGCAGTAAAAGAAATATGCAGGCATTTCACCTGATGAGCGGTGAGTGTCTGGGGAGATAAAACAGCACCTAGTCATCCAACTAGGTGCTTTTGCTGTTTTTTTGAGGCTTAGTTGATTCCGTAAAAGAAATCGTCCTCTTTGCCGGTGATCTTATAATCGGCAAGGTTGGTCCAAGCGAGGATGTATTGATTGAGCAGTGGAACGGAGGCATATTCTCCAGTCGTGACACCAGGGAATACACGTTCAACGGATAAGTGCTGTGTACGATGCGCGCGCAAGGCTTCAGCTACTTGAGGACGATACTGGGGCCCAGCTATCTCGGTAGTAATACTCTCGATTGGATCAGAGTACGGAGGCTGTATGGCACCGAAAGTACTATTCGAAGCCCGGGTTGCGTAATACAGCTTACGAACCGAGGTGTTCTTTGGAAGGGAATGAATCGCTTGGGTAGTTGCCGCCGAGATAGCACGGTGATCCGGATGTCCAGATATGCCGTGAGGTGCAAAGGTCACCACTACCTCTGGTTGAAATTTCTCAATCGCAGTGTGAATATGATGGACTAACTCAGTAGAGGGTACCTCGCCCAAGTGCTTATCTTCATAATCAAGCAGTTCTACAGAGGCAAGACCAAGGATGGATGCAGCCATGCGAAGCTCCGACTCTCTTTGCTGAGGAAGCTCCTCTACAGAACAAATAGGAGGATCTCCTGCTTTTCCGGCTTGCCCTCGTGTAGCACAGAGCAGATGCGAAAGGGTGTTTTTATCCTGGGAATATTTGCTGATCGTAATGCCGCTGGCAAACGTCTCATCGTCAGGATGGGCGTAAATAAACAAGATGTACCTTTTTTTCATAAAAACCCCTCCATGAATAAACTTCCAAAGTCTTCGATACTATTATGGCATATATTCACTTTTTTCGTAATGAAACAGCTCTCATTGGGTATGCTATTGTTACTCAAAAAGGGCGTAGCGTTGCTGGTTAAACATTTTCTGAAAAATGAATCTCGATTTTTCTAGGGTTTTGCTATTTGAATGTTTATCCAGCAGCGAAAAGTAAAAAAACATAACAAAATCGTAAAAAACTTTTTTAAGCTTCTCATCCTTGATACAAGCGTGTATACTAAAGGCTGCATTTACCGAAAACATTTTTGAGGTGGTAAGTAATGGGTAATCAAGACGTGGTAACCGAAAGCACCGAAGGAAAAGAAAAGCAGGAAAGTCTAAACTTGCTGACTTCGACTCAAACGGTGATCAAGGAAGCACTGGAGAAACTAGGTTACCAAGAATCGATGTTTGAACTCTTGAAGGAGCCGCTACGCGTTTTGACCGTACGCATTCCGGTTCGCATGGATAACGGCGAAGTGAAGGTGTTTACCGGTTATCGTGCACAGCACAACGATGCAGTTGGTCCGACCAAGGGGGGCATTCGTTTCCACCCTGAAGTTACAGAGGATGAAGTTAAAGCGCTTTCCATCTGGATGAGCCTCAAAGCTGGTATCGTTGACCTTCCGTACGGCGGTGGTAAAGGCGGTATCATTTGCGACCCGCGTGAAATGTCTTTCCGTGAATTGGAACGACTGAGCCGCGGTTACGTTCGCGCAATCAGCCAACTTGTGGGGCCAACAAAAGATATTCCGGCACCGGACGTCTTCACAAACTCCCAAATCATGGCGTGGATGATGGACGAGTACAGCCGCATTCGCGAGTTTGACTCTCCTGGTTTCATTACCGGTAAACCAATCGCTCTTGGTGGTTCACATGGTCGTGAAACTGCAACTGCAAAAGGTGTAACCATTTGCATCCGCGAAGCTGCAAAACGTCGCAACATCGACATCAAAGGCGCTCGCGTAGTTATTCAAGGCTTTGGGAACGCAGGTAGCTACCTGGCGAAGTTCATGCACGATGCAGGAGCAAAAGTAGTAGGTATCTCCGATGCTTACGGTGCGCTGCATGATCCAAATGGTTTGGATATTGATTACCTCTTGGATCGTCGTGACTCCTTTGGTACTGTAACCAAGCTCTTTACCAACACAATCACAAACAAAGAACTGTTTGAACTGGATTGCGATATTATCGTGCCAGCTGCGATTGAAAACCAAATTACAGCAGCAAACGCACACAATATCAAAGCTTCAATCGTTGTAGAAGCAGCAAACGGCCCAACTACATTGGAAGCGACCAAAATCCTGACTGAACGTGGAATCCTTCTTGTTCCAGACGTACTGGCAAGTGCCGGCGGTGTAACCGTTTCCTACTTTGAGTGGGTACAAAACAACCAAGGCTACTACTGGTCCGAAGAAGAAGTTGAAGAAAAACTGGAAAAAGTAATGGTACGTTCGTTTGAAAATGTATACTCCCTGTCTCAAACACGCCGTATTGACATGCGCCTCTCTGCTTACATGGTGGGTGCACGCAAAATGGCTGAAGCATCTCGCTTCCGTGGCTGGGTATAATACATTTTTGACCCACCTCCATATACAAAAGAAAGCCCTCCTTGGATTTGATTCAAGGAGGGCTTTTGGTTTGCGATAAACGTCTCGTTACTTTTCAAACAAGTCCTGTAATTGAGCAAAATCACGAGTTTGCTGAAGGGTAACAATAAGCTTCAGGCGAGCCTTTTGACCATTTAAGCCGTTGGAGAATACGATGCCCATTTTCTTGAGCTGATGTCCTCCGCCTTCATAGTCGTAAACATCCTGTACTTGTCCGTTATAGCAGCGAGATACGAGTACAATCGGAATGCCTTTGCCTAAGAGCTGTGTAAGCGTCGGGATAATGGCAGGCGGCAGATTTCCGAGCCCAAATGCTTCGATCACCAGACCATCAATTGGTTGCTCTAGTAAAAATCGGAGCCAAGCAGGATCCATGCCAGCTACCGCTTTGACCAGAGGGACATTGGCGTTCGCGTGGGAGATCGCATAATGCTCGCGATCCAGCGGCGCATGGTGGTACTGAACATTTTTCTTTGCAATGGTGCCAATCGGCCCGTACTGTGGCGATTGAAAGGTAGCGACATTGCTCGTATGAGTTTTGGTGACATGGCAGGCAGCATGAATTTCATCGTTGAACACAACCAGGACACCTTTGTTTCGGCTATCCGGGTCAGCTGCCGTACGTACGGATGAAATCAGATTGACAGGTCCGTCTGCTCCTAATTCATTACTGCTTCTCATGGCTCCAGTAACGACAATCGGCACACTCAAGGAAAGGGTTAGGTCGAGAAAATATGCCGTTTCTTCAAGGGTATCGGTACCGTGAGTGATGACTACTCCGTCATAGGAGGCGAAGGACAGCTCCTCCTCGATGTGTTGCCGCAGTTGATTCATGATAGCAGGAGTAATGTGAGGGCTTGGCAAATTGAGGACATTTTTCATTGTAACGTCAGCATAACGCTCCAAAAAAGGAAGAATCTTGTTAACCGCTTGATCATCTAATGGTTTTACACCGTCTGAAGCATCGACTGACATGGCGATTGTACCGCCTGTATTCAGAACCAATATTTTTTTCAACATGATCTCTCTCCTGTAGCGGGTTTTCATGAATCAGTATTCATGGTACGATGATTAACAGCCTTGTGTAAAGGAGCAATAAACAGATGATTGCTATGATCGGAGCGGCAATTGCCCCCGGTATCGCCATCTTAAGCTATTTTTACTTGCGTGACAGCTTTGAGCCCGAGCCTATTTCCATGGTTATTCGGTCATTCGTTTTTGGTATGCTGCTGGTTATCCCGATTATGGTTCTCCAGTACATCATGCAGAATGAGTGGGGCTGGCGGGGAGGCCTTGTTGCGGATGTGGTTCAGTCCGCTGTCGTAGAAGAATTCTTCAAGTGGATGGTCATTTTTTTCACCGCATACAAGCACGTAGAGTTCGATGAGCCTTATGACGGTATCGTTTATGCTGTCGCTGTATCTCTTGGATTTGCAACCTTGGAAAATCTTTTTTATTTAATCATTAACGGTTTGAATATCGCTTTTTGGCGTGCGCTGCTTCCTGTTTCCAGTCATGCACTGTTTGCAGTGTGGATGGGCTACTACCTCGGTCGAGCGAAATTCTCCAATAGCCGCAAGCAGGAACGAACATTTTTATGGCTGTCCATTGGTCTGCCGATCGGACTGCATGCATTGTACAATGCCATTTTTCTCTCTATTCAAAACTGGATCGTCGTCATCGTGCCATTCATGCTCCTCTTATGGTGGCAAGGTTTGAAAAAGGTGCAAAGAGCACACGAATACAGTTCTAAAAAACTCTCTTCCCGTCCACAATAGACGTGAGGAGGAGACGAGACGTGTTTAAAACCGAGCGAGCAAAAGTGACTATTCGATGCAATGTATGTGGCGAAACATTCACCCTGAGAGGTCGCAGGGAACCTGAAGGGCAGGTTGAAACAGGCTTTAAGCAATGCTTGTGCGACAACGATCAGCATTTTAGTATTAACGAATCATAAGAGTTTGAGTACGAGACGAAGAAGATGGAATAATTCCTGAAAGACCGGTGCACATCGCATCGGTCTTTTTCTCGTTCCAGATTCGATGCATAATCCATTCTTCCTCCACCAACACTATGCAAAGATTTCAATACATGCCAAGGAGGTCTCAGCCGTGCGCTCATGGTGGATTTCGGGAATGGTCGTTTTGTTGGTCGCAACGGTCTTTTGGGGAACTGGGCTTTTATCATCAGAAAAGAGTGTTGCATCCTCGCCTGGAGCCGAGATGGCAGCGCCAGCAAAAGAGAACAGCAAAGCAAAACAGAGCTTTCATCCTTCTCGAATATCTGCAAATGACTTAAAGCTGATGGCAAATGCTGTATACGGTGAGGCGAGAGGGGAGCCGTATGAAGGACAGGTAGCAATCGCAGCGGTCATCCTTAATCGGGTGAAAAGCCCTTCATTTCCAGATACGCCCTCCGCTGTCATTTTTGAGCCCCGGGCATTCACCGCAGTAGCAGACGGACAAATTTGGCTTGAACCAAATGACAGTGCCCGAAAAGCTGTACAAAATGCGCTAAATGGCTGGGACCCTTCAGGTGGATGTACCTATTATTTCAATCCCGCAACGGCAACTTCCAAGTGGATATGGGGCAGGCCGCAGGTAAAGAAAATTGGAAAGCATATATTTTGCCGGTAACGATAGGAGGAGTGAACAGGGATGGTTTACGGAGCAACTGCACGTATTTTATTTCCCATCGCCCTTGTTGCATTGGTTGGGGCGGGTATGTGGGGCTACCAGGAGCACAATGAAAAAAACTCAGTCTTGATTAAAGCAGAAAACTCATATCAGCGAGCTTTCCACGATCTTACGTATCATATCGACAAGCTCCATGACGAATTAGGCAAGTCGCTAGTTGTTAACTCTCGCAGACAAATGACACCGACGCTCACAAACGTATGGCGCTTGTCCTATGCCGCTCAGGCTGATGTCGGGCAGTTGCCGCTTACATTGATGCCGTTTAATAAAACGGAGGAGATGCTGTCTCGGGTAGCGGACTTCTCTTACCGTGTTGCAGTACGGGATTTGAACAAGGAACCGTTAAGTGAAAAAGAATACGGGACGCTGAAAAGTCTGCATAAGCAAGCAGCGGATATTCAGGATCAATTGCGAAATGTACAAGCAAACGTGATCGACAAGCAGCTGCGGTGGATGGATGTAGAAACGGCACTTGCCTCCGATGACAAAAAGTCCGATAACACCATCGTTGACGGCTTCCAAACGATTGAGAAAAAAGTGCAGGAATACCCTGATTTGGATTGGGGAGTCGGAATCCAAAGCTTGGACAAAAAGAAGCAGCAACGGATCAAGGGCATTGACGGAAAGCCGATCGGGCCTGATGAAGCGAAGAGAGCTGCCCTGGATTTTCTAGGAATGAAGGATGGAGACAAAAAGGTCGAGGTCAATGAGAATGGCAAGGGGCAAGAATACACGGCCTACAGCGTTCGCATTCCTGCCAAAGACAATAAATCTGCCATTAATATGGATGTGACCAAGCGCAGCGGCAAAGTAGTCTGGATGATGAATGAGCGAAATGTCGGTGAAGAAAGGCTTTCGATGAAGCAGGCTGAAAAACATGGAAGAACATTCCTCGACAAACATGGGTATGCAAACATGGTTGTGAGTGAAATCGACAGCTACGAGCGCAGCGCCTTGTTCACTTTTGTTCCGATGCAGGATGATGTGCGTATCTATCCGGATTCTGTTATTGTGGAAGTCGCTCTCGATAATGGCGAGGTGACTGCATTTAATGCCACAGAATACTTGTTTAATCATAAAAAACGGATGCTCTCCAAGCCAAAGCTGAGCAAAGAAGAGGCACGGAAAAAAGTAAATCCGAGCGTAAAAGTAACGAATCAGAGATTGGCATTGATCGAAGGGAAAAATGATGGAAACGAAGTGCTTACGTGGGAACTAAGCGGTAGTTTTGAAGGAAGCGCTTATATGATTTACGTGAATGCAATAACCGGTGAGGAAGAAGAAGTGGTCAAAATGGACACCGGTGGAACTAACGAATCAGAACGGCCGAAATGAGAGAAATGGACGAGGGGAAGCTCGATTTCAGGGGCTTTCCCTATTTGCTGATTCTGCGTGGAAGGGTATATAATGGAAGCGTGAGAGGAAGAGAAGGAGGAACTAAGGCTATATGATGCTTCCCAGAATTGGACAAACCATACGACTCAATTTTATGAGTTCCTCTGAAGAGACCGAGCTACACTCCTTTAAGAGTAGAATTACAGATATTCAGGATGATGTAGCCTCCATTGAATTACCTACCAGTGAAGTTACGGGACGTACTGGATTGTTTGGACCGGGGACAGAATGTTCTGTCTGGTACGTCGGTGAAGATGGTTCTCGTTACGAATTCAATTCTTCTATCGCTGGCAGAAAAAGCGAACACATACCAGTGCTTTTACTGCAGCTCCCGGCAAAGGAATTCATCTCGCGTACACAGCGCCGCAACTATTTGCGAATTGAAACCACCCTGGAGATCGCAGTGAAGCTGAACGATCCTATTCGTCAGTACCACTTTTTGGCACGGACTATGGATGTTAGCGGCGGCGGGTTGTCTTTTACGTGTGAGGAGTCTTTTCGCTTGCAAGAAAAAGACATACTGAAGGTCTGGATTTCGTTGCCCACCAAAAATGGACAAATCCAGCATGCGTTTGCGGAGATGGAAATTGTCAGAAGAAAGCCAGCTGAAGAAAAAGGTTTACATCAGTGGATTTCAGGAAAGTTTATTAAAATGAGCGAGCTTGATCGGGTAAAAGTGGTACGAGCTTGTTACGAAAGACAGCTGGAGCTGCGCAAAAAAGGAATCGAGGACTGACGACTGACCGAAGGAAGTGACCTCTATGACCAGTCAGTACAATGAGCGTTTTCGGCGATTTTCAGAGCGGATCGAAAAGGGGATTTTGATAGGAATCGTCGCCTGCGCAATTGTGCTGGTAGCGGGGGAGTTCTTGATTCAATATGCACCAGTTCGTGTGCTTTTGATCGAGACAGAGCGGCTGGAAGGGGTATTGCGGATACCCTAAAGGTTTGCGATTGCTTCCATACTATGGTACTATTATAGATAACATAGAAACGCATCACATGAATGGGAAAGGGCTTCGGTAGAAGCTTTTCTTGTTTTATTCCCATTCAGAACTACTGTACATAGCAGGTGAGAAGTAATGAACATTGCAATTGATGGACCAGCGGGAGCAGGGAAGAGCACTGTTGCCCAAAAAGTAGCCGGACAGCTGGAATACGTATACATTGATACGGGTTCTATGTATCGGGCATTAGCTTGGGCGGTTCACCATTATCAATTATCCATCGAAGACGAACCTTCCGTTTCCGAACTATTGCAAAACAATGTGATTCGCCTGGTTCGCGAGCATGGACAACAAGCAGTTTTCTGGAACGACAAAGATGTGACTGGACTCATTCGTTCTACAGAAGTAAGCCAGTTTGCATCGATTGTCGCCAGCTATGGTTCTGTTCGTGAGCAAATGCTAGTACTGCAAAGGAACCTTGCCAAACAAGGGAATGTGGTTATGGATGGACGAGATATCGGAACCCATGTGCTTCCTGATGCAGAAGTGAAGATTTTTCTGACCGCCTCCAGCAGAGAGCGCGCAGAAAGAAGATGGAAAGAATTGCTCGTAAAAGGTATCCAGACCGACTTGGATGAGCTGGAAAAAGAGATTGAAGAGCGCGATCTGCGTGACATGAATCGGGATGTGGCTCCACTGCGCCAGGCGGATGACGCTGTTTTGGTAGATACAACAGGGATGTCCATTGACCAGGTAGTAGATCGAATCTTACAAATCTGCGAGCGTACGGGAGAGTCTACCCAGTGAGCTATTATCGTTTATTTCGAGGTGTTTTCCGATTTATATTTTCCCTTGTCTATCGTTGGCAAGTGATCGGGCGAGAACATATACCTAAGGAAGGCCCAGTGATTCTTTGCGCCAACCATATTTCTAACTGGGATCCGCCTCTGCTCGGTTCAGGCATCGAGCGTCAGGTAAATTTCATGGCAAAAGAAGAACTGTTTCGCATTCCGGTTCTGAATTTTTTACTCATAAAATTCGGAGCATTTCCGGTAAAGCGGGGAGCTGGCGACCGCGCTGCAATCCGTTCGACGTTAAAGCTGCTTGAAGAAGGAAAAATTTTAGGAATTTTTCCAGAAGGAGCTCGCAGCAAAACGGGCGAACCGGGAGAAGCAAAATCGGGAGCTGCACTGTTTGCGCTCAAGTCGCAGGCGTCAGTCGTTCCGGTGGCGATCATCGGACCGTATCGTATGTTTCGTCCTGTGAAAATCGTGTACGGCAAGCCCATTGATTTGTCTTCGCTGCGCGAGACAAAAGGAGGGTCCGATACGCTTAAGGAAGCGAGCGACCTGATCATGGCTCATATCAAGGAGCTTCATGCCAAGCATCGCCACTCACTGCCTGTATAGAATTGTCAAAGGGAAGAATACTAACGAAAGCTGGAACTTACTGGCTCTGTCAAGGCTAACTGCGGCCCCTCGGGCAGCAGTTAAAAATATACATGCTCCCGCTTCATGTAATGTGGTTGATATCCACCTCTACATAGATAGACTGGGACTGGATGGTATTAAGGAGGTCTTTAGGATGATGGAAGAAACGAACGTAAGCTTAACCGATGCAACAACTGTTTCCGTAGGGGATGTAGTAAAAGCGACGGTTACAAAGGTAGAAGACAAACAAGCGCTGGTTGATGTGGGTTACAAATACGATGGACTAATCCCAATTAGTGAGCTTTCTCCTCTCCATGTTGAGAAGGTTTCCGATGAAGTAGCTGTAGGCGATACGTTTGAAGTGAAAGTAATCAAGCTCAATGACGAGAAGGAAGAGCTCGTTGTTTCCAAAAAGGCTGTTGCCATGGAATCTTCCTGGTCTGATTTGGAGCAAAAAATGCAAGCTGGTGAAATCATCGAAGCGACTGTCAAGGAAGTAGTGAAGGGTGGTCTCGTTGTAGACGTAGGTGTTCGCGGCTTTATTCCGGCATCTATGGTTGAGCGCCACTTTGTTGAAGACTTCTCTGACTACAAAGGCAAAGCATTGACTTTGAAAGTCGTAGAGATGGATAAAGAAAAGAACAAAGTGATCCTGTCGCATAAAGCGGTTCTGGATGATGAAGTAAAAGTGAAGAAACAATCCATTTTGGACAAAATCCAACCAGGTCAAGTTCTGGAAGGAACAGTGCAACGCATGACTGACTTCGGTGTTTTCGTTGACATCGGCGGAGTTGACGGATTGGTTCACGTTTCCGAGCTGGCTTGGAACCGTGTAGACAAACCTTCTGATGTTGTAAAAGAAGGCGACAAAGTACAGGTAAAAGTACTGAAAGTTGACCGCGAAAATGAGCGTATCGGACTGAGCATTAAAGAAACGCAGGCTGGTCCATGGGCGAAGGTAGCAGAAGAGTTTAAAGCGGGCTCTATTGCGACTGGAACGGTTAAGCGTCTGGTATCCTTTGGCGCATTCGTAGAAGTGGCTCCTGGAATCGAAGGTCTGGTGCATATCTCCCAAATCGCAAATCGCCGTGTGAACACGCCAGGTGAGGTGCTGAAGGAAGGTCAACAGGTTCAGGTTAAAATCCTGGATGTAGTACCTGCTGAACAGCGCATCAGCTTGAGCATTCGCGCTGTTGAAGAAGATCGTGAAGAACAGGCAGAACGCGCTAGCAAACGCGAACAACAACAATTCCAACAAGAAAACAACCAACCGATGGGTGTAACGCTGGGAGAACTGTTCGCTGATCTGAAAGACAAGTTCAAGTAAGCTAGATAGTATGGTGAAATCCTGGGGATACGCTCTATTGCGTATCCCCTTTTATTTTGAAAAAGGAGGCATTGCTATGGATCGTTCCACACGAAAATTGGATCATATACGGCACGCACTGGAAAAATCAGATCAGTCCTTTAACAGCTTTGATGAGGTCAGTTTTGTTCCTACTAGTTTGCCCAATATTGGTTATCAAGAAGTCACGCTCGATACAGATTTGGCTGCTTTTCGATTGGCTTCCCCCATTATTATCAATGCGATGACAGGAGGGGCGGACGCCACAACACAAATCAATCAAAAGCTGGCGATCATAGCGAGAGAGAAAAATTTGGCGATCGCTGTCGGTTCACAAATGGCAGCACTGCGAGACCCTAGCGTTGCAGAAAGCTATCGGATCGTTCGCAAGGAACATCCGACAGGAATCGTGTTTGCCAATGTAGGGGCTGAAGCGACTGTTGAGCAGGCACAAGCTGCGGTGAATATGCTCGACGCAGACGGCTTGCAGATTCATTTAAATGTTATGCAAGAGCTGTTAATGCCCGAAGGCGACAGGGATTTTCGTGGATACTTAGACAATATCCAGGCGATCAAAGAGAGTCTCGATGTGCCAGTAATGGTAAAGGAAGTTGGCTTTGGGATGGCAAAAGAGACCATCCAAAAACTTACAGAGCTAGGAGTCTTAATTATCGACGTTGGAGGAAGGGGAGGGACAAATTTCGCCAGAGTCGAAAACAGACGCAGTACTCGCCCGTTGAGCATGTTCGAGGATTGGGGATTTACCACCGTTCAAAGCTTACTGGAAGCGCAAGTATTCAGTCAGGCAGGAGTGTCGATCATGGCAACCGGCGGAATTCGACATGGGCTGGATGTACTAAAGGCACTCGTGCTTGGGGCTTCGGCAGCTGGTATTGCGGGCGAGCTGCTCCGTTTGGTACAGACAAGCACTGTGGAGGAGTGTCTGGATGCTGTCGATGAATGGCATCATCAGCTGAGAGTAGGGATGACCGCGCTAGGTTTAAGAAAGCCTCAGGACTGTAGACAAGCTCCTGTGCTTGTGTCAGGAATAACAGGTTATCAGGCAAAGCTGCGAGGCATCAATCTGGAAATGCTTGCACAAAGAGATTTTGACGTGTTCTCACATTCATGAAAGAGTAGCGCTTGAGGCATACTTTGGGGAGACAACCACATTTTGAGGAGATGAACATGAACGAGGGTACCATTGCGATGCTCTATCAATGGTCTCTGCTTTGCCTTGTCTGGATGGGAAGCTATGATACGCTGCTGAGAGAATTGCGAATACAGCGTAGGCGACTGTTGGCTGTGCTTGCGGTCTTCCTGGTCTGTTCCTTTGTAAGCTGGAAGCTCTATTTTGCTCCTGTTCAGGTAAGTCTTAGTGGAACCATACTGCCATTTTTTGCAAGCATAGTCCTTTACACTCGGCTGAGAAAAGAAAAACGGAGGCTGCATCTACTGGGCGCAATGGCTACAGCGGTACTACTGGTTTGGCTGCGTTGGCTATTTTTTACCGATCCTATTTTGTTGTTTTGGGATGAGCGCATGATCGTATCGATGCTTGCTGTTGCAGCGACTCTTGTGATGAGCCGGCAGAGTGTGGCACAGCTTTTTCAGTTGCTTTTTGCCCTGACATTTGCTGATGTCCTGCACGCTTTTTACTTCTTGAAGCTATCAGGCTCCTGTGAGTTAGGAAGTGATTATGCACAGGATCTGTTATGGACTGGCGTTTTCGTGTTGAGTCTCATCCTTATGATTTGGTCTGCGATCCGGCGTTTTTCGCGAAACAAAGAGCCGGAGTCTTCCCATTCAGATGCTGGCAGGTGATGCTTGGTGCTCAAACAGCTTCTTGCAAATGAGTTTGTCTTTCCGATTACGCTAGGCTTTATCTTCGGGATTTTGTGCCGAATTCATCTGCTCCGTACGGATTATCGTCAATATCCTACGTATCCGCATGGAAAAATCATTCATGTTTCATTGGGAGTTATTGCTTCCGCATTAGGAGCACTGGCTGTTCCGGCTTTGCTCAAGGAAAATTACACAGCAGTGACATTTTTGACCGTTGCAGCACAGCAGTTTCGCGATGTTCGCAATATGGAACGAACGACTCTATCTGAGATCGACAAGCAGGAGCTTGTTCCGCGTGGAGGGCCCTATATCGAAGGAATTGCGATGGTTTTTGAAGGACGCAACTACATGGTAATCTTCACCTCGTTAGTAACGACGACAGCCACAATTCTGTTTCACTGGTGGGGTGGTGTTATCGCTGGGCTAGTAGCGTTACTCATATCCCGCAAGCTTCGGTCTGGCAAGACACTTTCGCTAATCGTCAATGTGGAACCCGCACAGCTGCGAGTGGAGGGGAGAGATTTGTACGCCGGGGATGTTTATATCATGAACGTGGGGCTGCAGGATGCTCAAAAAGTAATTGCTGAGCAAGGGATGGCGTTTATTCTAACCCCGAAAGACGCCAACTCTAAAGTAACAATTGCCCATCCTGGTCAGCGGCAAGCGATCCTGCATGATGTGGCCGCACAGCTTGGGGTATTCACAGATACAGGGGAGCCATCTCTTACACCTCTGGTTAAGCGGGATATGCATACAGGGCGTCTCGGTGTCTTTTTGCTTCCGCAAGTCAAGGATTACGACCGAGCAAAAACGGTTATAGAAGCAGTGCCGATACTAGAGAGCGTTTTCCGGATGCCAGAAAAGACACAAGCCTTGCACTAGGAGGTGGCGATCATGATGGGTCAAATCTTGGCGGTGATTACGACGGACAAGGAGCGCATCGCTGGAGGTGCTCCAATTTTCGTAGAGACAAGCAAAGAGCGCATGCAGCAAACAGCTTTTACGCTGGAGAAAATCTTGGACGCTATGGTTCATGAGATCAGGGAGGATACCCTTATCATTGTTCGTCATAAGTAGTGTATGGTATGATTAGCAAGTCAAAACGTAAAATGAGAGAGAGTGTTGTTGATTATGGGATTACCAGTGGTAGCCATTGTGGGGAGACCCAACGTGGGCAAGTCCACGATTTTTAACAGATTAATCGGCGAACGTGTCGCGATCGTGGAAGACATGCCGGGAGTAACCCGTGACCGCCTTTACGGTAAAGGGGAATGGTTGACCCATACCTTTCATGTGATTGATACGGGCGGGATTGAGTTTGGCGAGACCGACGAAATACTTACGCAGATGCGTTACCAGGCTGAGCTTGCGATTGATGAAGCAACGGTCATCATCATGATTGCGGATAGTCGTACAGGAGTTACCGACGCTGATATGGAGCTGGCGCGGATGCTCAACCGTACAGGAAAACCGATTGTGCTCGCTGTTAACAAAGCAGACAATCCGGAGATGCGTGCCGATATTTACGACTTTTACTCCTTGGGATTGGGAGAGCCGTTTCCGATCTCGGGAAGCCATGGTCTTGGTTTAGGGGACATGCTTGAAGAGGTTGTTCTGCATTTTCCTTCCGAAGACGATGAGGAAAACAAAGATGATGTCATTCGGGTGTCCATCATCGGCCGACCAAATGTGGGCAAATCGTCCTTGACCAATGCGATCCTGGGTGAAGAACGTGTTATCGTTAGTGACGTCGCAGGTACAACTCGCGACGCGATTGATACACCTTTTGAACGCGATGGTCAAAGCTATATACTGGTTGATACTGCTGGGATGCGCAAACGTGGAAAAGTGTACGAGAACACAGAAAAATACAGTGTTATGCGTGCGATGCGATCCATTGAAGACTCGGATGTCGTTCTCGTTGTACTTAACGGGGAAGAAGGCATTATTGAGCAGGATAAAAAGATTGCTGGTTACGCCCATGAGGCTGGTCGTGGCGTCATCATCGTCGTAAACAAATGGGATGTAGTTGAGAAAGATGACAAGACCATGCAACGCTTCACGGAATTGATTCGGGAAGAGTTTAAATACCTCGATTACGCTCCGATCATGTACGTATCGGCAAAATCCAAGCAGCGTGTACACACCATTTTGCCGAAAGTAAATGAAGTATCTCAGGCACATGCGATGCGTGTACCGACTTCTGTTCTCAATGATCTGGTTACAGATGCAACGATCCGGACACCACCACCATCGGATCGCGGAAAACGTTTGAAAATCAACTATGTTACACAGGCAACTGTTAAACCTCCGACTTTTATTCTGTTTGTGAACGATCCAGAGCTTATGCACTTCTCCTATGAACGATACATAGAGAACAAAATACGTGAGGCGTTCGTCTTTGAGGGCACGCCTGTACGAATCTGGACGCGGAAGAAATCGTAGGGAGGAAAAAACGCCATGGTGTTATTGTCTTGGGTAATCAGCTATCTGATCGGGTCCATCAGCTTTAGCTATCTCATCGCCAAAAAAGTTGCAGGAATTGACATTCGCTCACATGGCAGTGGAAATGCGGGTGCCACCAACACACTACGTGTACTGGGAAAAGGACCAGGCATCGCTGTACTCATTCTTGATGCGTCAAAAGGGCTAGGAGCGATGGGGATCACTCATTTGATTACGGGTGATCCTACTGCCTATGCTGTTGCTGGTCTGTTTGTTATTGCAGGTCACAACTGGCCCATTTATTTCGGTTTTCGTGGGGGAAAAGGAATAGCTACCACGCTTGGCGTGGTGCTGGGCTTTTCGCCCCTGGCCTTTTTAATCGGTGCTGTACTGGCTGTTCTGGTCATTGCTATTACTCGTTATGTATCGTTAGGATCTTTGGTCTTGGTAACTGCAATGCCGATTGCGATTTACTTTTTTGACAAGCCGATTGCCTTTTTTTGGACGAGCCTGGTCATCGCTCTTTTCGCTTATGTTCGTCATTATAATAATATCCGAAATCTTCTTGCAGGAAATGAGCGTAAACTCGGAGATAAGTCTCAGCGCAAGTTGGGATAGCATAACGGTATCGTGAATATTTATGGAATGGATTTAGAAATGTGGAGGGGGACGTATTGAAGAAAAACGTAACCGTAATAGGTGCAGGTAGCTGGGGAACGGCACTCGCTTCTGTATTGGCGGATAACGGGCATCAAGTAACGATTTGGGTACGCGATCCTAAACTGGCGGAACAAATCAATACGAAGCACGTCAACGAAAAATATTTGCCTGAAGTGAATCTATCAAGCAATATCGTTGCGAATGTCGATCTGAAGGAAGCGGTTACAGGCAAGCCAGTCGTTTTGCTTGCGGTTCCTTCTCACGCGATGCGGCAAATGTGTCGGCAGCTGGTACCGTTTCTTGATCCAGAAGTCTTGCTGATTCATGCGACGAAAGGCTTTGAGCTGGAGAGTCTGAAACGGATGTCAGAGGTAATCATGGAAGAGATTCCACTTTCGATCTCCTCCAAGCTGGCTGTGCTTTCCGGACCTAGCCATGCGGAAGAAGTGGTTCGCCGTCAACCGACGACAGTGGTAGTCTCTTCAGCGTTCGAAGAGAGCATGTTACGTTCCCAGGACTTGTTGATGAATGCTAATTTCCGTGTCTATACAAACCCAGATTTGATCGGTGCCGAGATCGCCGGTGCGTTAAAAAACATTATTGCTTTGGGTGCTGGTATGTCCGATGGGCTGGGCTATGGTGATAACGCCAAAGCAGCTTTGCTGACCAGGGGCCTCGCGGAAATCAGTCGTCTAGGCATGAAGCTTGGCGCCATGCCACCTACCTTTGCAGGTCTTGCTGGTGTAGGGGATCTGATCGTGACGTGTACCAGTAAGCACAGCAGGAACTGGCGTGCAGGTTATATGCTCGGCCAAGGCAAAAAGCTGGATGACGTGCTCGAGCAGATGGGGATGGTGGTGGAGGGTGTCCGGACAACACACGCTGCCTTTGCACTGGCCCATCGTGAGGGTGTTGATATGCCGATTACATCCGTCCTGTACGGAATCTTGTTTGAGGGTAAAGAGCCTCGCCAAGGCGTGGAGGAATTGATGGGGAGAGGTAAGACGTTCGAGATGAGTTATCTCGATCCGAATGGAGCGTAGCTTTTTGCCTCACACATTTAGGCTCCTGCACATACCATAGGGTGAAAGCCTAGGTAGCAGGAGGAGAGAGGTATGAACAACTTTTTTTTGAAAAAGCTGCAAGGAAAAGCAAGTGAGCAGGTGGATGAGGCCAAATTGCGTACGCTTGCGGGTCAAGTGAAGCGAAGTGATTTTGAAGACGAGGAAAAGCTGCGCCAAATCATCCAGTCACTTGCGGCGTTAAGCGGAAAGAAGCTCACTGCCGAAAAGGAAGACAAGATCATTGAGATGTTCCGCAATCAAGAAATCAGCCTCCATGACATGTCATCCCTAACCAAGCTCTTGAAGTAGCAGAAATGGGCGATTATGCCCGTTACCTGCTGGGAATTCGATCATACAGTAAGACTAGGAACAATCATGGCTCTACAGGGACATGGCTGACCTACAGAACCAAGAAAAAAAGAGGGATCTCATCCCTCTTTTTTTCGTTGCTTGGAGATGTTATTGCCAACGGTCTGACTCAATAAATTTTGTACGAGTGGAGATTGAAGTAGGCCGAGCAGCTGACCGATATCAATATTGGCCAGCGGGTTGTTGCTGCCGCCTGACTCTGTTTCTGATGCTTGCTCGACAGTTTTCTCTGCCTCTGCGCTTGCACTTGCACTTGCTTTACGTTTGGAGGCGGGCTTTTCAGTAGCTACTGCCGGCTCCGGTGTACGTTTCCCCAGATTTTCAAACATCTCCATCGCACCGTACAGGGTGTCCATGGTTTCCTCTACTTGCCGGATAGTCGTGCTGATCCCTTTGATATTACTGCGCATTTTGGATACGGAAGTGCGCAGGTCAACCGCAGGGAGCAGTTTTTTTGGCGTGACAGCAAGTGAGACGTCCTGCACCTGATCCGTTAGTTTTTTGCTGGGTATGGGAGCATAAGGATTCCGCCATTTCCGGTTATTGGTTTTGTTGCTCAACTTCCATCCCTCCAATGGGCGTTCTTCATCACGATAGTCTATGCGAATGTCCAGTAGGAGGTTCGAAGGGCGTCAGGCGACAGGCTTACGAAATATGGTATAATGAAGCAAAAAAATGCAAAGGATGCTGCAATCCCGATGTATATTGATCCTATGACCAAGATGAACATCTCCTTGCTGGCTATCGGCCTGATGTTCGTCTGTAATTTACTCATGATCTTTGCACGAAAAATGACCAATGCACTATTGCGTTTTCTAGTAAAAACAATCGCTTTTTTGCTGTTAATAGCGGTGTTTGTAATGATTTTGATTGTAATATTTGTATAAGGAGAGAGAAAAATGCCACAATTAACTTTACATACGCGTGCGGGTACACATGAATTGCCGGTCGAGATGAATCAAACGATTGTTGCGATTGCCAAAAAAAACATGGTGCCTTGGGGACATGCTTGCCAGCGGGGCGTATGCGCACAATGTCGGACGCTGGTAGTAGGTGGAGCTGAATACTTGAACGAAGTAACTGCAGAAGAGAAATTGCGTCTGCGCAAGGCAGAACGGGCTGAAGGCTTTCGCCTCGGCTGCCAGATCCAAATTGTTTCAGAGGGAGATGTAACGCTCACACATCGGCCGTATTGACAGGAGCGAGCGATTATGGGAAAAGTAACGTTTTTACCAAGTGGCAAGAGTATGAAGGCGCGAGCAGGACAAACGCTTGTTAGTACGGCTGCGGCAGCGAGAGTCGTAATCCCGCAGAGATGTGGCGGACATGCCTCCTGCCTCATGTGCCGTGTAGTCCTGGAAAGTGGAGAGCTGTCTGGTCCAAGTGCTCTCGAGGTACGCAAGCTGCCTGAACACGATCTGGCAAAAGGCATACGCCTCGGATGTCAGGCAAAGGCAACGGAAAAGGATTGTACGATCCGTATACCTGAAAACCGTTTGAAATCAGTCGTACAGGCTGCTTTGGAACGTCAGCGCAAGGAAAATGAAGAATGGGACTAAGAGGTGTGGAAAATAGCATGTGGCAATCATGGCGTAAAATGTTCAATCTGGTAGCAAGTATTTCAGTCTTGACCGTTATTCTATCAGGCTGTATGTATCCGGATGAACGAAAGGCAGAAAATCAGGTTCCAAGTACGTTTTTTCTAGATGCGACCCAAAAAGCAATTGAGCAATTTCAAAAAGATACGCAAGTTTTGCCTATCGTAACAAAGCCATTGGATACTCCTATTTTTGAGAAATACGAGATTGAATTCCGTAAAATGATTCCGAAATACATGCCGGATGTACCGGGAAATGCCTTTGAAAAAGGCGGGGTATACAAGTATGTCTTGATTGATGTGGAAACGAAGCCGACAGCAAAGCTGATTCATTTGGGAGCAGTCAGTACGGTTGCAGATGTTCAGAGCGCGGTTGATCGCTATCGCAACTATTTTAATAAATTGCCGATCCAAGCTGATTTGGGGAACGGTTATTATTCCATTGACCACGCGGAAATTGGCGCAAAGGTTTGGCAGGTGCAATCCACTATGGGGAACTATCTGTTGCCGCTGGTGATGAACGCACAGGGCCAGGTAGGGATCGACTACGGGGCTGATATCGCCACGATGCTTCGTGAGACAAAAGTGTCCGTGCCACCCAAAACTGATCCACGCTACGTACTCGCACGAGAGTCCATGTTTGTGCCAGCGAAGTCCTTTCCGTACGAGCTGATCGACGGTGAACCGAAATTGCTGAAATTGTAAACAACCCCTATCGAGACACATGAGGGGGAAGCTTTCATGCGCCCGAATTCACAAGCGTCGGGCATATAAAGCATATATAGGAAAGAGAAAAACGACTCATGGAGAGTCGTTTTTTTTGTTCTAGTTATCCCGAAAATACATATATTTGTACTGTCCACGAAACTAGTACGAGATTCCCTACGAAAATACTGGCGGTCAGGGATAATTCGGAAAAACGGTCATAGTGTAAAAATAGACAAATAGAAGGAGGTCATCGATGGTGGAACGAGTCGATATCTTTAAAGACATTGCCGAACGGACGGGCGGAGACATCTACCTAGGTGTCGTTGGCCCGGTTCGTACGGGAAAATCGACCTTTATTAAGCGGTTTATGGAGCAGGTCGTCATCCCGAATATCCAGTCAGAAGCTGAGCGGATACGCGCCACGGACGAATTGCCGCAGAGCGCTTCGGGCCGAACAATCATGACGACAGAACCAAAATTTGTTCCTAACCAGGCCGTCAATGTACACGTAACCGAAGGACTCAGCATCAACGTTCGCCTCGTTGACTGCGTCGGTTATACAGTACAAGGAGCGAAAGGCTTCGAGGACGATAATGGCCCTCGCATGGTGAATACACCGTGGTATGAGGAACCTGTCCCGTTTGAGGAAGCTGCTGAGGTAGGTACGCGCAAGGTAATCCAAGAACACTCCACCATTGGAATCGTTGTGACAACAGACGGCAGCATCGCTGAAATACCGCGTGTAGGATACATTGATGCGGAAGAGAGAGTCGTAGGCGAGCTGAAGGAAGTAGGAAAGCCTTTTGTGATCGTCGTCAACTCTACACGCCCACGCTCAGACGAAGCACAAAACCTGCGTCTGCAGCTTCAAGAAAAATACGATGTTCCAGTAGTAGCCCTGTCAGTGGATCAAATGACAGAGCAAGAAGTGCTTCTGCTCATGAGAGAAGTGCTGTTTGAATTCCCGGTACATGAAGTTAACGTGAATTTGCCAAGCTGGGTGATGGTCCTCGAGAATGGACACTGGCTCCGTCAGAATTATGAAGAAGCCGTACGTGAAACCGTGCAGGATATTCGTCGGTTACGCGACGTGGACCGCGTCGTCGGCTTCTTCAATGATTATGACTTCGTAGAGCGTGCGTCCCTCGCAGGAATGCATATGGGGCAAGGGATTGCAGAGATTGATCTCTATGCGCCAGACGAATTGTACGATCGGATCCTGATGGAAATTGTGGGTGTTGAAATCAATGGAAAAGACCATCTGTTGAAAATCATGCAAGAATTTGCCCACGCCAAACGAGAGTACGATCAAGTGGCAGAGGCTTTGCACATGGTTCGGAGTACAGGCTACGGAATAGCTGCTCCGTCGTTGCATGAAATGACCTTGGACGAACCTGAGCTGATCCGTCAAGGACCTCGTTTTGGGGTACGGCTAAAGGCGACGGCACCATCCATCCATATGATTCGAGTAGATGTCGAGTCCGAATTCGCTCCGATTATCGGCACCGAAAAGCAGAGCGAAGAGCTCGTCCGCTATCTGATGCAAGACTTTGATAAAGATCCACTATCCATCTGGAATTCGGACATCTTCGGTCGCTCCCTCCATTCCATCGTGAGAGAAGGCATTCAGGCGAAAATCACGATGATGCCAGACAACGCGCGATACAAGCTGCAAGAAACCTTGGGACGTATCATCAACGAAGGTTCAGGTGGACTGATTGCGATTATACTCTAAGGACCTAGGCAAAAAGTCCTGATAATAGCGAGTTCAGCAGGGGCTCCCGCCATGACGGGAAGCCTTTTTTTCTTGTATTTCGTTTTATTTCGACAGGAAGGGCTTGAATTTAAGAAATCGGTGTATTACTATAAGCTTGTCAGATCGGTAAAAACAACCAATCGTGTATAAAATGCTTCGTTTCGGTTAAGAAAAATAATAGCTAGGACTTGGTGTTCTTTGAGGGGAGGTGAACAAGAATGAACAAAACAGAACTGATTGCAAAAGTGGCTGAAACCACTGAGCTCACCAAGAAAGATGCAACCAAAGCAGTTGATGCGGTTCTCGACGCAATTGCTGATGCTCTCAAAACCGGTGATAAAGTCCAACTGATCGGCTTTGGTAACTTCGAAGTTCGTGAGCGCGCGGCTCGTAAAGGTCGTAACCCACAAACTGGTGAAGAGATCGAAATCGCTTCCAGCAAAGTACCTGCTTTCAAACCAGGGAAGCAACTCAAAGATTCCATTAAGTAATCGTTACGATTGCGAACGAAGCACTTACATAAAAAAATCCACATTGTCTCAATGTGGGTTTTTTTCTGCTTACATACACTTCGAGAAGAAAATCTTGTCAGATCTTTTTGTTTTTTTGTATCCAGTGTGATAAGATGAGCATGTTTCGCCTGTTGTGAGAAGCGTCCGACAGGTACAAGGATTTGGCGTACCACAAGGCTTGCACAAGTGGTAGGCCATTAAGTAGGAGGTACAAGAATGAACGTTGATTTGGATAAAATTAAGCAAGCAGTTCGAATGATTTTGGAAGCAGTTGGGGAAGATCCAGATCGTGAAGGCTTGCTCGATACTCCTAAGCGTGTTGCAAAAATGTACGCCGAAGTTTTTGAAGGCATGCACATAGACGAACAGAAATATTTTGAAACCGTTTTTAGCGAAGATCATGAAGAAATGGTTCTGGTCAAAGACATCCCGTTCTACTCCATGTGCGAGCATCACCTTGTTCCGTTCTTTGGAAAAGCGCATGTTGCGTACATCCCAAAGGGTGGCCGTGTAGTCGGCCTGAGCAAGCTGGCGCGTGCTGTTGATACGGTAGCACGACGTCCACAGCTACAAGAAAGAATCACAACCACGGTGGCAGATGCTATCGTCAGCAAGCTGGACCCGCATGGGGTAGTCGTTGTCGTAGAGGCGGAGCACATGTGCATGACGATGCGCGGAGTGAAGAAGCCAGGCTCCAAAACCATCACGTCTGCTGTACGTGGCGTGTTTGAAAATGATCCAGCATCCCGTGCAGAAGTATTTAGCCTGATTCGTTCATAATGTAAAAAGCTGATCGCTTACCTTTGCGATCGGCTTTTTCTTTTTCGGGCGGAAGTAACAACGGAAAAGCATCGACTATCTAATAATAAAGTCCTGGAACAAGTGGGCAAAAATAGTAACGAAGTTGGCATCCGAAATAAGGAAGTGCTGATATAATTTTGGGATATTCTGTATTTTGGAGGAGAGCTCTTATGGTGAAGAAGTCTAAATTCGGTTTTGTTTCTGGATTTGTCTTAGGATCTATCTTTTTTTCAGGTATAGCCTTGGCGGCAACGGGGTCCATTCCTGTTACGATGCAGCCAATCAAGTTTATGGTCGATGGCAAGCTGCGCGAGACGAACGATGCTTTTTTATATAATGGCGTGCCCTATGCACCAGTAGCGTTTGTCGGGGAAGCAGCAGGGAAAAAGGTTTCTTGGGATGCAAGCGCCAGCACAGTGACAATCGGAGGACCTGCTGCAGGAGCTGGAGGCGAAACGAGATTGTCATCGTTAAAATACGACATGACATACGGGCTCAAGAACTCCCTCTCCTTTGTTGATAACTGGGATAACGGCGTCTTTGCTGCAGGGGGAACTGTATATTCACATGGCGTTGGTTACAGCTCTATCACAAGTATAGCGACTGATAAATTAAGCAATTCGACAAGACAGGTTTTCAAGTTTGAGCTAAGCGGAAAGTACAAGGAGCTCTCGGGTGTTGTCGCGATTGACGACCAGTCACCAAATAAACAGGGAGAGATCATTTGGAGGATTATCGGTGACGGAAAAGTACTTCACGAAAGTCCAAGGATGAAGGCTGGGCAAAGCCAGCTGGTAAAGGTGAATGTTGCCGGGGTAAAGACGTTGCAACTCGAACCGCGTATGGTTGCTGGCGAGACGAAGTCTAAAATGAATGTGTTTTTCGGAAATGCATTGGTAAAATAGAACTTGATCCGGACGAGAGCCCATGAAGGCATGAGTAGATCTCTTTAGCTCAGCTGTTTCTTTCGTACTTGCCAAAAGAGATCTACTTCTTCTTGTTGGGAAGCTATTATCCTAAACCTCCACTGAGGAAAATGATTGGCAAAAATTCGCTTTTTACTCTTGCGAAGGCGGGCTAACGTGCTGTATAATTGAGCGCATAGGTGAAGAGAACGGTTTCATTGCTGAATGAAAAACGGTCACTCGGACCTTGAAATTTTAGTTTTCCCTTTCACTTCAATGTGAAGACGTCGGGATGTGGCGCAGCCCGGTAGCGCGCACCCTTGGGGTGGGTGAGGTCCAGGGTTCGAATCCCTGCATTCCGACCATGTACATGAACAGACCAGAAGCCTGAGAGTCAGGCTTCTTTTTTTGTACAGATCAACATCTGTTATTTTCTCTCTCATATGGATTCCAAGTTCGCTATTGGCTTCCTGATATTTCTTTTTTATAATGGGAGGAAGACAAGCGAGGAAGGGTTGTTCGTATCCATGAATGTTCCTGCATCACTTCAGCCATATTTGAACCAGCTGTCGCAATACAACGATAGTGGCTCGCAGCAGTCTATTCTTCCATACGGAGAAGAGGATCTGTTTGCAAATCTTTTGCAAGAAAAGATAGCAAATGGACAAAGAGTGATTACCTCAGAGGAAATAATAGCTGAGCTGGACGGATCACCAGATCTTGACTTTTCTTCAGGAGGCTTTGATCGTAATACCACGACATCTGCGTCCTATGCAGCTGACGGAAAAGCTGCGGCAATCGCTCCAAAAGAGATTTTGGATAAAATCGACCGGATGGCAAGATCAATTGGTGTAAACGCAGATTTAGTGCGTGAAGTAGTGAGAGCTGAATCCAACTTTGACCCGACTGTTGTTTCCCACGCTGGAGCAAAAGGGTTGATGCAATTGATGGACCAAACGGCAAAAGCGATGCATGTACGCAATGTTTATAATCCGGATGAAAACCTGGCGGGAGGAACGAAGTATTTAAAGTCTCTCCTGGACCGATATGATGGCAACGTCAAGGTAGCATTGGCTGCTTACAATGCTGGCCCGGGACGGGTTGGCCGCCTGGGAATTGATACCGACGCAGAATTAGAAGAAAAGTACGATCAATTGCCACAAGAAACGCAGCGCTATGTAGAGAAAATCATGAACCGATTACAATCGAATGGGACAACATACTAGAGGATCAGCGATTGCGTAATCGTCAGGAGGGAACAGCGTGTCTCAACCATCTGCTTTTAATCAAGATTACTTTGTGGTCAAAGCGAAAGAAAATGGTGTTCATGTGATCGGACTTACACGAGGTACTGACACTCGTTTTCATCACACAGAAAAGCTAGACAAAGGCGAAGTCATGATCTTTCAATTTACAGAGCATACTTCAGCGATTAAAGTGCGGGGAAAAGCGCTCATTTATTCTCAGCACGGTACGATTGATACTACTGAATGAGTCTTTCTTTTACATAAAAGCAGGCATAGCCTGCTTTTTTTGTTTGTACAATGGTGGAGAGGAGGGATGCCCATGCCCCACAAATTTGTGATGGCCATCGCTGTTTCCATATTGATTGCACTGATGCTATCTCTCGTGCCGAGTATTAGCTGGGAAAATAATGACATCCCCACATTTCAGACAGCCCGCCCGATTCATATAAGCGAGCAAAATGCGTTGGATTTGTTTACAAGGGTGGAAACACATTATAATATTAAGCGTATAAAATGGGAAAACTCGTCAATTTATGTCGATTTGGCGGTGAAATCCGATCAAAAGGTAGAGCTTCCTCATGTTTATCACGATTTTTACGGCTTGACACATGAATTATTGACGCTAACAGACAATGTGAAGCAGGTGTATTTTCGATTGCTAGAAGTGACGGATACCCCCAAAGAGTCAAAGCTCCTTGTGGCGATCCAATCAAACGGTGAAAATCTGCTCGACCCTGCTCGTCCATTAGCAGAATTGTCAGAAGTGGAAGCATATGTAACAAATACATTTCCGGTTCGGATTGAGCCCTATTTTTATGAGAGAATTAGTCCCTGACGAAAGAAGTATGGTATGATAGTAGGGACGGCCTTTTGACCGGACGGCTAAGTATGACGGAAGTGTACGAAAGCAGGCAGACATCTTTAGGTTGCGCAGCTTGTGGAGGAGGACGCATGAGCAAAGAACACACCCCCTATGTAGAAGAAGTTCGGTTGATTATCGAACAGATCTACAAGCGATCTACCCATTCCTATGTAGAATATTACGTTGATGTTCCTTCCATGGCGGAAAATCGTCTTGAGCTTTTGTACCTGTTTTTACTGGAGCAGGGCATGACCAAGGAACGGGCAGTGATTTTCTGCACAGCAACGGGACTCGTCCAGTTGGGACTGGACATGCACGAACATGTAAAGAACGAGTATGAGCAGACCCAAACGGCAGAGCGCAGCAGACAGCTGACAGTGCTTGCCGGGGACTATTACAGCGCGCGTTACTATCATCTGCTGGCTCAAAACAGTGAAATCAAAGTGATTCAAGTATTATCCGGTGCCATTCAAAGAGTCAATGAAGCCAAAATGAAGCTGTATACGGCAGTTCGAGATGGCAAGCTCCCGACAGACGAAGAATACTGGGAACTGCGTAATATGATTGATACAGGCTTGTATGTAGCAATTGTAGAAGAATACGCCGATACCGAAGATCACCGCTGTTTCTGGATTGATCTCATGAAGCAAACAGCAAAGGTAGAGAGTGTAATCGGAGAATGGGAGCAAATAAAGTGGCAAGAACAAGTTCCCTTTGGTTTTGCCCGTTTTTTGCTGCAAAAACCAGGTGCTACACTCGCGCAGGTGATGTCCGGTGTCGAGCTTAAAGCGATGGAAATGATCGGTATGTGCGAGCAGATGGTGCGAACCCTGCATCCAGCAGAAACCCGCAGCATGCTGTCAACGATTACAGCTCGTTACTCTCATCGGATTAATCGTTTGAAAAGGGTTATTGAGGAGATGTAAGCCTAGTGGACCAAATCCAATTGAAAGACAAAGCAGAATACGTTCACTCTGTATTTGAAAGCATCGCAGAAGAATACGACAAGATGAACAACGTCATCAGTTTTGGTAGTCATGTTGCCTGGCGCAACTACACGATGAAACAGATGAATATCCAGCCTGGTCATACAGCTTTGGACGTAGCATGTGGTACAGGTGATTGGACGATTGCCTTGGCACAAGCGGTCGGTGAGGAAGGCCGTGTTGTCGGCCTGGACTTCAGCCAAAATATGCTGGATGTTGGAGCCTACAAGGTTGCGAATGCCGGAGTAGGCAACAGGATCAAGCTAGTAAATGCGGATGCCATGAATTTGCCCTATGAGGATAACTCATTTGATTTTGCGACCATCGGCTTTGCTCTGCGCAATGTACCTGATGTTCAGCGAGTATTGAATGAAATGGCGCGCGTCGTAAAGCCGGGTGGTAAAGTTGTTTCTTTGGAAGTGTCCAAGCCTCCCTTTATCCCTTATCGGAAGCTATTTTATCTTTATTTCTATAAAATATTGCCGTTGGTTGCGAAGTGGACAGTAAACAAGTATGAAGAGTATGCCTGGCTGCCACAATCCTTGACCAATTTCCCTGACAGTCGAGAGCTGGCACATATGTTTCAAAAAGCAGGACTGGATCCTGTCCAGGTGAAGCTGTTTATGGGTGGAGTCTCCGCTCTGCACATCGGAACAAAGCAGTAGTTTCTCAATTACTGGTACCCGCAAGCTGAGTGGGTAAGCCAGTATTTCTTTCGTGGATAGGAAGTGTAACGCATGGGTCTTCGTAAATTGAAAATTATTTTGGAAATGATAAAATTCGAGCACTCCCTTTTTGCTCTGCCCTTTGCTTTTATGGGAGCTGTTTTGGGTAGTATTGTAATAGAAAAGGCCTGGCCTTCTTGGATGCAAATCTTTTGGGTCACAGTAGCGATGGTTGGAGCACGCAGTGCGGCTATGTCGCTGAATCGGGTAATCGACCGAGTCATCGATGCAAAAAATCCGCGTACGGCTACCCGTGCCATTCCAGCTGGACTCATCTCCATATTGGAAGTAATCTCGTTTATTGTTGTGTCTTTTGCCGTTCTTTTCATCGCAGCTTATCAATTGAATGATCTGGCTGTGAAGCTGCTGCCATTGGCTGTTTTCGTATTGGTATTGTATTCCTATACGAAGCGCTTCACATGGCTCTGTCACTTCGTACTAGGTGTCGCTATCGGTTTTGGACCTCTGGGTGGCTGGGTTGCGACCACCGGTCAAATAGACCCGATAGGCCTCTTGTTGTTTGTATCTGTAATGTTTTGGACAGCGGGCTTTGATATCATCTATGCGTGCCAGGATGCTGATTTTGACTGCAAAGAAGGCCTGTTTTCCATGCCAAGCCGTTTTGGAATCAAGAATGCCCTGATCGTCGCGCGTGTATGCCACATTCTCACCTTTATTGGCTTGATGTCCCTGTATGCCGTAGCAGACTTGTCTATCTGGTTCTTGATTGGCGTGTTGATTTCCGGTGCGATTCTCATTTATGAGCACAGTCTGGTAAAACCGACGGATCTGTCCAAGCTCGATGTTGCTTTCTTTAACATGAATGGTATCTTGAGTGTCGTCATGTTTACTTTCACGATGATCGATCTGGTGATCGCATGAGCCAGCAAAAATGGGCTGTTGGGATAACAGGCGCGAGTGGAGCCATCTACGGGGTACGTCTGGTTCAGGAGCTGCTTTCCGCAGGACACATCGTACACCTGATGATTACAGAAGCGGGCTGGCAAGTTTTTCACGATGAGCTGGACTGGGAAACCGATGATAGAGAAGGGTTTGTGCAGGAGAAGCTGAAGAAGGATTTTCCTGGGGAGCTGTATTACTGGGGGCAGCGTGACTTTAATTGTCCAGCAGCGAGCGGTTCCTATCGCTGTGATGGGATGATCGTCGTCCCTTGTTCGATGGGTACGGTCTCAGGAATTGCACATGGTGCATCAGGAAATCTGCTTGAACGAGTGGCGGATGTCATGATCAAGGAAGGACGCCGCCTGGTACTCGTGCCACGTGAAACGCCACTGAATGCGATCCAGCTGGAAAATATGCTGAAGCTTAGCCGATTAGGCGTAAAAATCTTGCCGGCTATGCCAGGCTTCTATCAGAAACCGCAAACGATGGATGACCTCATCCATTTTGTAGTAGGGAAAACTTTGGATGCACTTGATGTGCCACATTCGCTGTTTCGGCGTTGGGGGGAATAGGAAGCATGCAAAAGTCCTTGCGAGTCGGACAAATTTTATACACAAACGTACTCCCGGTTTACTTCTATTTTGATCAGCCCAAATTTGAGGACCGTATTCAATTTATTCGGCAAGTCCCTGCCCAGTTAAATCAGGCAATGGCTGCTGGCGAGATTGATATGGGGCCGATTTCTTCCTTTAGCTACGCTGAGCATGCTTCCCAATACGTGGCGCTTGCGGATTTGTCCGTCAGCGCCAATGGGAGAGTAGGCTCCCTTTTCTTGTTTAGCAAAAAGCCGATTGAGCAGCTGAATGGTTCTCGGATTGCACTGACGAATACGTCGGCAACTACTGTCAATCTGCTAAAGATCATTCTCCATAAGTTTTACGATTATGAGATTTCTTACGTTACACAAGAACCTGTTTTAGATGAAATGCTGCTGGACGCAGATGCCGCGCTGCTGATTGGAGATGACGCAATCCAAGCAAAGCGAAATAGACATAACCTGCACGTTTATGATTTGGGAGAACTGTGGCATCAGTTTACGGGTTATTCCATGACATTCGCGATATGGGCACTGCGCAAGGCTGTGATTTCAGATCATCATGATTTGATTATAGAAGTTCACGCTTCCTTTTTGGCTAGTAAAAGGAAGACGAAAGAAAACACGGCTCCCTTGATTGATTACGTTCACACCCATTTCGGAGGAGAGAAAGAGGAGTGGGTCCGCTATTTTCAAGGATTACAGCACGATTTCGGCGACGTGCAGCGAATTGGACTGGAGTACTATTACCGATGCGCGGCTGAGCTGGGACTTCTAGCGGCACCAACTACTGTCGATCTGTGGCAGGCAGGGGGCAGACAGACCAAAACTACGTTGACGAGATAGGTGGAACGGATGAACCTGGTCGATATTTACTTCAAAATGAAAAAGGACGTTCAGTATATTGAGGATGAACTGGAAAAGTCCATTGATACGGATGTACGCGAGCTGTATCAATCCTCTACTCACCTGCTCAAGGCAGGGGGAAAACGGATTCGCCCTGTATTTGTGCTGCTCGGGGGAAAATGGGGAAAATATGATATCAAACGTCTGAAGCACGTTGCTGTTCCACTTGAGCTGATTCACATGGCATCGCTCGTTCATGACGATGTGATCGACGATGCGGACAAACGCCGCGGAAAAGACACGGTTCGGATGAAGTGGGACAACAAGGTCGCCATGTATGCAGGGGATTATATCTTTGCACGTGCATTAGCAATTGCCTCGCAGCTGCCTATCCCACAGCTGCATCAAATCTTGTCCAATGCAATCGTCGAGGTTTGCAAGGGAGAAATTGAACAGGTCAAGGATCTAAACAACTGGGATCAAAATTTCCGGACTTATTTGCGTCGCATTAAACGCAAAACGGCACTGTTGATAGCGATTAGCTGTCAGCTGGGCGCAGTCGCCAGCGGTGCTACTGAAGAGCTGATTCGGAAAATGTATTGGTATGGGTATAACGTGGGGATGGCTTTTCAAATTACCGATGACATCCTGGATTTCACGGGAACAGAAAAGCAGCTGGGAAAACCGGCTGGAAGCGACCTGGTTCATGGGAATATCACATTGCCAGCGTTGTATACCGCTCATCATGGCAGAGCAGCAAAACAGTTCCAAACCTGGATTGCTGAAAATACATTTTGGGATCACATTGACGAAGCCATTCGACTGGTCCGTGCCGGTGAGGGGATTGCGTTTTCACAGCAGCTGGCGGAGCGCTATATTGCGCGTGCACATGCCATATTAGCGGATTTGCCTAATAATCAAGCGAAGACCTCTCTTACAGGTATTGCCAACTTTATCATTGACCGCAAATTTTAATCATTTTTTGACCGTCAGGCTGTTGCTTGACCGCCATAGTTTTGATAAAATTTCTGTTGGTGTCATCTACACCAATACATAGCTCTAATGGAGGCATACTTACAATGGAAAAAACATTCCTTATGGTAAAACCTGATGGTGTACAGCGTAACCTGATCGGGGAGATCGTTTCCCGTTTTGAGAAAAAAGGATACCAACTCGTTGGCGCTAAGCTGATGACTGTTAGCCGCGAACTGGCTGAAGAGCATTATGCAGAGCACAAAGAGCGTCCTTTCTTCGGTGAACTCGTGGACTTTATCACTTCCGGTCCAGTATTTGCTATGGTATGGCAAGGTAACAACGTAATCACAACTGCTCGTGCTATGATGGGCAAAACAAACCCAGTAGATGCAGCTTCCGGAACAATCCGTGGCGATTTCGCAACTTCCGTTGGCATGAACATCATCCACGGTTCTGATTCTCCTGAAAGCGCTGAGCGTGAAATCGGTCTGTGGTTCTCCGCTGAAGAAGTTCTTTCCTTCGAAAAAACAATCCAACGCTGGATCTAATCATTTTCCAAAAAACCCCCGCTTTGGGGGTTTTTTCTTTTTTTCGTCAAAATCTCCGTCAGTCCTGATAGGATTTTACGCGAATAATGGCGAATCAAGTAGAAATGGAACTGCATAAGGGGGTACCGCTCACATGGAAGATAAGGACTTTCTCCAATTTATAGCGAGTGTTAAAAAAATGACCGGAATTGATCTTGCCCTCTACAAGGAAGCGCAAATGAAGCGTCGTCTTACCTCGCTCCGAATGAAACGGGGATATCAATCGTTTGCCCATTATTTTGATGCCATCTCAAAGGACAAGGAATTGTTCTATGAGTTTTTGGACCGGATGACGATCAACGTATCGGAATTTTTCCGCAACCCTGGCAGGTGGGATGTGCTTGAAAATAAAATTTTGCCTCGGCTTGCGAAACAATCGGGGCGTGTCAAATGCTGGAGTGCAGCTTGTTCGACGGGGGAGGAGCCGTATACGCTTTCTCTGATCTTGCTTCGCAAGAGACTGGATGCGACCATCCTGGCTTCAGACATCGATGAAGGCGCTTTGTCCAAGGCGAAGCAAGGGGTGTATACGGACCGTTCCCTGCAGGATTGCCCGAAAGATCTGATCACCAAGTTTTTTGCGAAGGATACGCTTAGCTACCGCATTTCTGACGAAGTGAAAAAGCGCGTGACCTTTAAAAAGCATAATTTGCTGGCGGATACGTTTGATACCCAATTTGATTTGATCATTTGCCGAAACGTCATGATATATTTCACGGAAGAAGCAAAGCATGAGCTGTACCACAAATTCAGTCGTGCACTGAGGCCAGGTGGTGTACTGTTTGTAGGCAGTACGGAGCAGATCTTCCAACCTCAACAATACCAGCTTGAGGCGGAAGATACGTTTTTTTATCGAAAAATGGGATAATTCACCAGTGCTCTAGTATATCTCTCTTCTTTTTTCCCAAGACTAGGAATACCTACTTGCAGGGGAGGCAGCAGATGGATAAGCACAAGGTCATCGAAGCGTATCGTCGAGGTCTGATTACACTTCAAGAGTGTGGGCAAATACTGGGAGCGGAAAAGACGCAATTAGACGATTTAATGCGTGTCGACCACCGACGTCAACCGCTCAGCTCCAATCCGTTTTTGGTGGTGGACCGCTTTTCATGAGCGCCATGTACTAGCCAAGCGCTTCTCCAACAGGAGGGGCGTTTTTCAACGTATAGGAATTTATCAGCGTGGAGCTTATAAATTCCGGAGCGCATGACAAGGTGCCTCAGCGTACGCATCCGGCATAACTACGGTAAAACATTCCGCTAAACGCGGTCGCTCCTCCCTGAGGAGGCCTCGATAGAGGTTTTCTTATATCAGGTAAAAGGATTTCAGCGAGTTTTGCCACTTTTGTATTTCCACCGAGGTACAGGTATGATATTATAGCGCTTAAAAGTGATAAAGGACAGCGACCCTTTTTGAACCAAAATAAGGGATAAAGCTGCCTTGGAGGATGGAGGAAGGAAAGAGATGCGTTACTTGACAGCAGGGGAGTCTCACGGGCCTCAATTGACAGCAATCATCGAAGGGGTACCGAGTAACTTGCCTATTTCCATTGAGGCAATTAACGAGCAATTGGCACGTCGACAAAAAGGCCATGGCCGTGGAAGAAGAATGCAAATTGAAAAGGATCAGGTGAAGATTGTTTCTGGTGTTCGTCATGGATACACCACCGGAGCGCCGATCACGCTGGTCGTGGAAAATAGAGACTGGACACACTGGCAAGGGATTATGAGTGCGGAACCGGTCGAAGGTGCGGAAGAAAAAAGACGCGTATCTCGTCCTCGTCCTGGACATGCAGATTTGAACGGTGCAATTAAGTATCATCAGCGCGATATGCGAAATATTCTGGAACGTTCCAGTGCGCGTGAGACTACCGTTCGTGTAGCAGTGGGTGCAGTGGCGCGTCAGCTGCTCGCAGCTTTCGGAATTCGCGTAGGCGGTCAAGTCCTGCAGATTAATGATGTAGTGGCAAAACGTCAAGAGGTTAGTCTCGATGAGTTGATTGCTCGTACAGAGGAATCGCCAGTTCGTTGCCTGGATAAAGAAGCGGAGCCACTGATGATGGCTGCGATTGATAAAGCAAAAGAAGACGGGGATTCCTTGGGTGGAATCGTCGAGGTTATCGTAGAAGGAGTTCCAATCGGATTGGGAAGCCATGTTCAATGGGATCGCAAGCTGGATGGACGACTCGCACAAGCGGTAATGAGTATCCAGGCATTCAAGGGCGTTGAAATTGGAGTCGGCTTTGAAGCAGCAGGCTTGCCAGGCTCCAAGCTGCACGATGAAATTATTTGGAACGAAGAAACAGGCTACAGCCGCAAGTCAAATCGTGCTGGTGGACTTGAAGGTGGTATGACTACTGGTATGCCAGTCGTGGTTCGCGGTGTGATGAAGCCTATTCCTACCTTGTACAAGCCGCTCATGAGTGTTGACATCGATTCCAAAGAGCCTTTCTCTGCTAGCATCGAGCGTTCTGATAGCTGTGCGGTACCTGCTGCAAGCGTCGTAGCGGAAGCGGTAGTTGCTTGGGAAATCGCAAACGCCATGTGCGAAAAATTCCCGTGTGACTCGATGGATGACATGGTGGAAAACGTGCGTCAATACCGTGCTTATACGGAGAAATACTAATGACTACAAAGAGCCTTACTGTTGAACTAGGAGAGCGCTCTTATCCGATCGTGATTGGGAATGGCCTTTTGCAGCAAGTTCCAAAACTGCTGCAAGAGGCAGGTATTTCCCGGGCGAGCAGCCTGCTGATTGTGACTGACGAAAACGTAGCTGTTCGTTATCTGACATTGCTGCGAGATGTTCTTCGTGCAGCTGGCTACAAAGCGTCTGCGAGCGTAATTGCAGCAGGTGAGCAATCGAAAAGCTTGTCCGTTTATGAGCGGATCATGACGGAAGCGATTCAAGCTGGTCTCGATCGAAAATCTGCCATTCTGGCTCTTGGCGGTGGAGTTGTCGGAGACCTGGCAGGATTTGTGGCAGCGACATACATGCGCGGGATCGATTTTGTGCAGCTGCCTACAACACTGCTTGCGCACGACAGCTCTGTTGGTGGCAAGGTAGCGATCAATCATCCGCTGGGCAAGAATCTGCTTGGTGCCTTTCATCAGCCGAGAGTGGTTATCTACGACACCGCAGCATTACACTCCTTACCCAAGCGCGAGGTGGCAGCAGGATTTGCAGAGGTCGTCAAGCATGGACTCATTGCAGATGAGTCTTTTGTAGATTGGCTGGAAGAAAATGCTGCACAGCTGTGGGAGCTTGATTCAGAATTGTTAGGGAAAGCAATTCAACGTGGCTGTGCCGTCAAAGCTGCTATCGTCTCCGAAGACGAGACAGAGCAAGGGAAACGAGCGCTGCTTAATTTAGGGCATACGTTTGGACACGCGTTTGAGGCATTATCGCAATACGCAGTGCTAAATCACGGCGAGGCGATCTCGATCGGCATGTGCTTGGCGGCCAAGGTTGCTGAGCGTATCGGCTTTGCGGAAAAAGGGATTTACGAGCGTACAGAGACAGTACTCCGTCTCTATCATCTCCCAACCCGCTGGCCGGGCAATGTAACCCCGGAGGCTGTACTGGAAGCGATGAAACGGGATAAAAAGACAATCGGCGGAAAGCTGGCTCTCGTATTGCCACGTGCAATCGGAGAAGTAGAAGTCGTAAAAGATATTGACGAACAATTGATTTTGAGAGTAATGAGAGAAGAAGTGGGGGCATAGGCGATGGGAGTGCGAGGTATCCGTGGCGCTGTAACGGTGGAAGCCGATACGCGCGAGGAAATTGTTTCAGCAACAAAATGGCTGCTGGAAGAGATGGTAGGACGCAATCAAGTAAATCCGGAAGACATCGGTAGCATCATCATTACGACGACACCGGATCTGTGTGCGACTTTTCCGGCTCAAGCTGCACGTATGATTGATGGAGAAGCTTGGGCATTCGTGCCATTGATGTGTGCACAAGAAATCCCGGTCCCAGGTGGTTTGCCTCTCTGTGTTCGTGTCATGATGCATGTAAATACAGACAAGACTGCCAAAGAGATCAATCACGTTTTTCTGCGAGAAGCAGTTAAGCTACGTCCGGATTTGACAAATCACAGTTGACAATCGAGGCGCTCTCTTTTACCATAAGTGAAACGAGAGCGCCTCGTTTTCCGGTTATAAGCAAATTCCGGCTGAGAGCAGAGCAAGTAGAGCAGAGTAGAGATGAGTTAGGTTGAGGAGAGAAGAGCAAGCTGGGTACATACATATACCCAAATCCAGGTCCGTACTGGATTTATTTTTTCATATTTTTCTCCCCCTACCTCTCGCTCTAAGAAGCGGGTAGAGAAAAGGTGAGCACTGTCCCTTTTCACTCCCTCTAAAAAGGAGATGAGAGTCCATGTATTTCCCCTCCCTGGCCGAAGTGCAGTCCCTTTCGGCATCGTATTCAATGATCCCTGTAAGCATGACCTTGTTGGCTGACCAAGAAACACCTATTCGTTTGTACCAAAAGATTCGGACGAGTGATTCGTTCCTGTTGGAGAGTGTGGAAGGCGGTGCGCGTTGGGCACGTTTTTCCTTTATCGGAATGAACCCGTTTCAAATCGTCGAAGCAAAAGGAGAAGAAATTTCCGTTTCGAAACGGAATGGCGAGCGATTTGTCCGTACAGGCAATCCAGTGAACTTTTTGCGTGAGGAAACAGATCGCTATAAAAGTCCAAAGCTCCCTCAGTTCCCCAGACTGAGTGGTGGCGCGGTCGGATTTTTTGGGTACAATACGCTGCGCTATTTCGAAAACCTGCCTCCACATCGACAAGAGGCCGTGCGTGTACCGGATATGCGCTTCCTTTTCGTAGACGAGATGATCGCATTCGATCACTTGAAGCAAGAAATCCAGCTGATCGTAAATCTGCATGTGGAACCAGGAGATTCAGAAGACCGGATTGCCGAAAAATACAAACTAGTTTGTGAACGGATCGAACAGCTGGCAACAAAGGTAACGGCACCTCTGCAAGTAGACAGTCGTATACAGGTAGCCGCTCAATCACCATCAGCGCTGACTGTTGAGCCCAACATGAGCCAGCATCAATATGAGCGGATGGTAGAGCAAGCCAAGGAATACATTGCGGCTGGTGATATCTTTCAAGTAGTGCTTTCACAGCGTTTTTCTGTAAAGACCGAAGTAGATCCGTTTGCCGTCTATCGTTTACTGCGTACACTGAACCCTTCGCCGTACATGTACTATTTGGAATACGAAGGCGAAACAGTGGTTGGTACATCCCCCGAACTATTGGTACGGGTTGAGGACGAAAAAGTGGAGATGAGGCCGATAGCAGGGACGCGCAAACGCGGTGCAACTCCACAAGAGGATGCTGAGCTGGCAGCTGATTTGCTCGCAGACAACAAAGAGCGGGCAGAGCATTACATGCTGCTTGATCTCGGTCGCAATGACGTCGGGAAAGTGTCCTCCTACGGTAGCGTAAAAGTGGAAGAGGCACTCGTGATTGAAAACTATTCCCACGTCATGCACATGGTATCTCATGTGACAGGAAAGCTGCGTGAAGGACTCCATGCCTTTGATGCTCTCCTGTCTGCTTTTCCGGCGGGTACGGTATCCGGCTCTCCTAAGCTGAGAGCGATGGAGATCATTGCCGAGCTGGAGCCCGATGCGAGACACCTATACGCAGGAGCGATTGGTTATCTGTCGTTCGATGGCTCGCTGGATAGCTGCATTACGATACGAACCTTGTTTTTCCAGGATGGCTATGCACATGTGCAAGCAGGTGCGGGTATAGTCGCGGACTCGGTTCCGGCAAGTGAATATCAGGAGACGATTAATAAAGCAGCGGCGATGATTTCAGCATTGGAAAAGGCGGAGCAGCTATTCGCGCGGAAGGAGGAATTGCCATGCTAACCCATGCATTGGACCAAATTCTAAAAGGAAGCCATTTGAACCGAAATGTCGCAGAAGAAGCGATGGGCGAGATCATGGATGGAAAGGCAACTCCTGCCCAGATCGGAGCTTTTCTGGCTAGCTTGCGCCTGAAGGGAGAACAGGTTGAAGAGATCATCGGCTTTGCTCGAGCGATGAGAGAGCGTGCGACTCGTTTTCCGATTGATCTTCCCGGGTTAGTAGATACATGTGGGACTGGTGGAGACGGCAGCAATACCTTTAACATATCGACGGCGAGTGCCATTGTGGCAGCCAGTGACGGAGTGAGAATCGCCAAACACGGCAACCGGGCCGTCTCGAGTAAAAGTGGGAGCGCGGACGTACTGGAAGCATTGGGCGTACCGGTCAATCTGTCACCAAAGGATGCGGCTGATTGTCTTCGAGCTACGAATTTGTGCTTTCTGTTTGCCCCTTTGTACCATCAGGCCATGAAGCACGCGGCAGGGCCACGTAAGGAACTGGCTATTCGGACTGTTTTTAATCTTTTGGGTCCTCTGACGAATCCGGCAGGAGCAACTCACCAGCTCATGGGCGTTTATGATGCAGAGCTGCTTCCTACGGTAGCCGCTGTACTCAGAGAGCTGGATGTCCACAGAGCACTAGTGGTTGCGGGTTCGGATGGACTCGATGAACTGACAGTGACAGGAATCAGTCATATCGCTGAGCTCCGTGACGGTCAAATCCACACCTATGAGGTTGATCCGGAGCAATTTGGACTGCGCCGCCATGAAAAAGAAGCTCTGCGCGGTGGAGATGCGAATGAAAATGCCGCGATCATTCATGACGTGTTCGCCGGAAAACGAGGGGCCCCGCGGGATATCGTCTTGCTTAATGCAGGTGCCATTCTGTATCTCGCCGATCGGGTTAGCACCATAGGAGAAGGTGTGATTAGAGCGGCTGAACTGATCGATGACGGACTTGTCCTGCGCAAACTGGAGCAGTTCCGTCAAATTGCAGGAGGAATGATTCATGCTTCGTAAAATCGTAGAGAAAAAACAAGAAGAAATCGCGAGTTTAAAAGCTGCTGTGACTACAGCTTCTCTTTTAGCAGATACGAAGGCGGTTCAAGACCCTCGAGGATTTCGGAAGGCGCTGGAGACCAGTACTCGTCCCGTCAGTGTGATTGCGGAAGTGAAAAAAGCATCTCCGTCAAAAGGGCTGATTCGTCCTGACTTTGATCCGATCGCAATTGCCAAGGCTTATCAAGCTGCTGAAGCGGAGTGCATTTCCGTTTTGACCGATGAAGCATTTTTCCAGGGCAGTCTGTCATATCTGACTCGCATTCATGAAGCGATTGACCGGCCGCTGCTGCGAAAAGATTTTCTCATTGACGAAATTCAAGTAGTGGAGGCAAGGGCGGCAGGAGCAGACTGCATTTTGCTAATCGCGGCGATTCTGGAGCCTGGGCAGCTACGTCACCTTTCACAAACAGCGGAAGCACTGGGGATGGATGTCCTGGTTGAAATACACGACAGACGTGAATGTGACATGGTTTTCCAAGCGGTTGAACCTAAACTGCTCGGGATAAACAATCGAAATCTGAATACGTTCCAAACCGATCTAGCAGTCACCCATGAAGTCATTGCTGACATTCCCAAAACAATTACAGTGGTGAGCGAGAGCGGAATCTCGGTACCCGCAGATATTGAAAATGTAAGAGAGGCAGGCGCTCGAGCAGTATTGGTCGGGGAGCACTTCATGCGACAAGTCGATGTGGAGCAGGCAGTGCTATCACTCGTCGGTTCAGCGTCTGCAATGGGGATAAGCAAATGACCAAAATCAAAATATGCGGCATTAAGCGTACAGAAACATTGGTACTGCTAAAAGAGCTTGATGTCGACTACGTCGGGCTCATCTTCGCACCAAGCAAGCGCAAGGTAGATGTCCAGACTGCGAAAAGCCTGCTCGCATCGGTACCGGATCATCCTCCGGCAGTAGGCGTGTTTGTGAATCCCAGCATAGAGGAGCTGGATGAAATTCTCAGTCAGGTTCCGCTAGCTGTGGTTCAGCTCCATGGACAGGAATCACCTGCATTTTGTCAGGAGGTTCAGGTGCGCTTCGCCATTCCTGTTTGGAAGGCCTTGGCGGTTGGCGGAGAGTCCGATGTAGCCAGTGAGATTGAGCGATATGCCGGAGTTGTACATGCGTTTTTGTTCGATACGTACGACCCGAGCATGGCTGGCGGAACTGGAAAACGCTTCTCGTGGGAGCAAATACCGAAGCTGCAGGAAAGCTGCGGTGAGGCAGCGTGCGTTATCGCAGGCGGGATAAATACGGACAATGTAGTAGAGCTTGTTGGACGTTATCAGGCAAACATGATTGATGTATCCAGTGGAGTCGAAACAGATGGCGAGAAAGACGCCTCCAAAATAAAAGCATTGGTGGAAAGGGTGAAAGCGTATGAACACGCAACAGACAACGACTCCGGTCGTGCCTGATGAAAATGGTCGCTTTGGACAGTTCGGAGGAAAGTTTGTCCCTGAGACATTGATGAATGCAGTAGCAGCTTTGGAGGTAGCGTTTGAAGAAGCGCGTCGTGACCCTCAGTTTGTCCAGGAGCTGGGCGGTCTGCTTAGCGAATATGCAGGGAGACCAACACCCCTGACCTATGCGGAGCGATTGACGGAGGCACTTGGAGGAGCACAGATTTATCTCAAGCGTGAGGATCTTAACCATACTGGTGCACATAAATTGAACAACGCGCTCGGTCAAGCCTTGCTTGCGAAGCGTATGGGGAAAAAATCCATTATTGCTGAAACGGGCGCAGGACAGCACGGGGTAGCCAGCGCGACAGTAGCAGCTAAATTGGGACTCTCCTGCAAAGTTTTCATGGGTGAGGAAGACATTCGCCGCCAGTCGCTGAATGTGTTTCGCATGAAGCTGCTTGGCGCCGAGGTCATCCCTGCTGTTTCCGGTTCCCGTACATTGAAGGATGCAACGAATGAAGCGATCCGTCATTGGGTTACTCATGTTGAGGAAACGTTTTATGTAATCGGTTCTGTTGTGGGGCCGCATCCTTATCCGTATATCGTGCGTGAATTCCAAAAGATCATCGGAGAAGAAACGCGTAGTCAAATCTTGCAAATGCTGGGCAGACTTCCGGACGAGGTCATTGCCTGCGTGGGTGGCGGCAGTAATGCAATCGGGATGTTTTATCCATTCATTCAGGACGAGAATGTTGCCTTGCGCGGCGTAGAGGCTGCGGGGCATGGAGTAGATACAGACAAGCATGCGGCTACGCTGAGCTTGGGGCGTCCGGGTGTTATTCATGGCTCGCTCACTTACTTGCTGCAGGATGAGCATGGGCAAGTACAGGAGGCTCATTCCATTTCAGCCGGACTTGATTATCCAGGGGTAGGACCAGAGCATTCCTACTTAAAAGACAGCGGTCGGGTTACTTATACATCTGTCACGGATGCGGAAGCTTTAGAGGCAGTACAGCTGTTATGCCGGACAGAGGGAATCATTCCAGCACTGGAGAGTGCCCATGCCATAGCAGAAGCGATCAAGCGCGCACCCCAAATGTCAGGTGACCAGATTCTCGTTATTTGCCTGTCAGGACGCGGGGATAAAGATGTACTGACCATTCAGGAGGCTTTGGAAGAGCAAAGCAAAGGGGGCGAGCAATAATGACGGCAACAGCAAACAGAATTGACCGCTTGTTTGAGGATCGCAGTCGCAAACGTTTTATTCCGTTTATTACGGTTGGAGACCCGACGATCGAAGCTACTTTTCAGATTGTAACGGCGATGGTAGAGGCCGGGGCAGATGTAATTGAGCTGGGAGTGCCGTATTCAGATCCGCTCGCCGATGGACCGACAATCCAGCGCGCATCAGAGAGAGCGCTCCAAAATGGGGTGTCGATCGCGGATGCATTACAGCTAGTAGCACGCTTGAGAAAGTCCGGAATCGAGGCATCTCTCGTCCTGTTCTCCTATGTCAATCCGGTGCTACAATATGGTATTGATCGCTTTTTTGCGGATCTGGCTGCCTATGAAGCAGATGGAGTTGTCATTCCAGATTTGCCGATCGAGGAAAATGGTCCGGCTGTAGAGGCTGCGAAGAAAAACGGCATTCATGTCATATCGCTAGTGGCACCTACATCTGAATCGCGCATCAAAAAAATCGGAGAACAAGCAAGCGGATTTCTGTATTGTGTTTCCTCGCTAGGAGTAACTGGGGCACGTACAGAATTGCGCGATGATCTTGCTGTGTTTTTACAAAAAGTAAAATCGTCTACGAATGCACCAACAGCTGTCGGGTTCGGTATTTCCACGCCGGAACAAGTGCGGGCAGTAGCGCCGCATACAGATGGTGTGATTGTCGGAAGTGCGATTGTACAAGAGATCGAGAAGCATAACGAGCAATTGAAAGACCCGGAACAAATGCCGCAAGCCATTGAAAAAATAAAAACCTTTGTACAACAGTTAGCGAGTGCGCTACAATAATGGGAAAAATGTGACTGGAGTGAACGTGGATGCAACCGAAGCAACGCATACTCAATGCCCCGGTATATCAGCCTGGGAAACCCATTGATGACGTTAAGCGCGAATATGGTTTGACAGAAGTGATTAAGCTGGCGTCCAACGAAAATCCTTATGGTTCTTCGCCAAAAGCAAAGGCAGCGATTGTCGAGCAATTGGACAATTTGGCGCTCTACCCAGATGGTGCAAGCTTGAATCTGCGCTGGGACCTAGCTGATTTTCTCGGAGTAAAGCCAGGTCAGTTGATTTTTGGGAACGGTTCTGACGAAAACCTGTTGATGATTTCTCGCGCTTTCTTGAATGAGGGCACAAATACGGTAATGGCATCCCAGACGTTCTCTCAGTATCGCTCCAATGCCATTATCGAAGGCGCGGAGCTGATCGAGGTTCCGTTGAAAGACGGCGTTCACGATCTGGAAGCAATGGCTGCTGCCATCAACGAACAGACGCGTGTCGTGTGGGTATGTAACCCGAACAATCCGTCTGGTACGATCGTTACAACTTCCGAGCTGGAAGCATTCATGAAAAAAGTGCCGAAAGACGTGCTTGTTGTGCTGGATGAGGCATACTACGAATATGTTGTGGACCCTGAGTACCCACAAACGATTCCAATGCTTGCTGAGTATCCAAACATGATCATCTTGCGCACCTTCTCAAAAATCTATGGTCTCGCAACGCTGCGTATCGGTTACGGTGTCGCATCGGAGGAGCTCGTTTCTCAGCTGGAACACGTACGCGAGCCATTCAACACTGGCGCACTCGGACAAGTGGCAGCCCGTGCTGCACTGAAGGATCAGGAGTTCGTCATTAGCTGCCGTGAGCGTAACAGAGAAGGCGTGAAGCAATTTACGGATCGTTTTGATGAATGGGGTCTCTCCTATTATCCTACTCAAACAAACTTCATCCTGGTTGACCTGAAGCAGGATTCGGATGCCGTATTCAAGAAGCTGCTGAGTCAGGGAATCATCGTTCGCTCCGGAAATGCACTTGGCTTCCCAGGCTATCAGCGTATTACGGTCGGTACGAAGGAGCAAAATGAAAAGATTCTGACTGTACTTCAAGAAATTGTTGCTGGTGCATTGAAATAACCCGAAAAATGCCGGGCATCTGTCCCGGCATTTTTGTCTATGCAGACGAAGGAAGGATAGAAAGTGGAGATGAAAAAGACCACCATTGCTGTAATCGGTGTCGGATTGATCGGCGGCTCCATCGCGCTGTCGATGCGACGCGATCCAAATATTCGGGTCGTCGGTTACGATGTACGCCAAGATTGTTTAGACAAAGCATTAACTCTTGGAGTTATTCATGCTGGAACGACAGATTTGCAAACTGCTGTCAGAGAAGCGAATGTGATATTCCTTGCTTCACCGGTTGAGCAGATTTTTGGTACACTGCGTTTGCTGGCTGAGTTGGATTTGCAGGAAGATGTGATCATTACCGATGTGGGGAGTACCAAATCCAATATCGTTTCGCAAGCTTTGGCCGTTATACCGGAGCATGTGACCTTTATTGGTGGCCACCCTATGGCTGGTTCTCATAAATCTGGAGTAGAAGCTGCCTCAGACAGATTGATGGAAAATGCCTACTACGTGCTGACACCTGCGCTGGGGACCGACAAGAAAAAACTAAAGCGTCTGACAGAGCTGCTGGCCCTAACCCGTGCAAAGGTTGTTCATATGGATGCCAATACCCACGATCAGGTAGTGGGAGCGGTCAGTCACTTTCCGCATGTTCTTGCGTCTGCCTTGGTCAATTTGGTCGCTGGCTACGATGACGAGAATGCTTGGCATGCTAGACTCGCTGCCGGAGGTTTTCGTGACATTACGAGAATTGCATCGAGTAATCCGCGCATGTGGCGTGATGTATTGCTGCAAAACCGTGATCATATCTTGAAAATCGCCAATGACTGGTCGAATGCCCTGCAGGATGTGGTGGCTCTCGTTGAAAAGGGGGACCCAGACGGTATCGAGCATTTTTTCAAGACTGCGCGTGATTTCCGTGACGGACTTCCTGAACGCAAAGCAGGTGCACTGCCTCCGCTAAACGATTTGTACATTGATATCCCTGACCATCCTGGAGAAATCGGCAGAATTACTACCCTTTTGGGAGCCAGACAAATCAATATTACCAACCTGCAAATTAGGGAAACGCGGGAAGACATATACGGGGCATTGCGGATTACGTTTCAATCCCAACAGGAAATGGAAAAGGGGGAGGAATTACTGCGGTATTTCGATTACAATGTATACAAGCGATAAAAGACTTGTTGTGCCTGCGTGCTTTACAACGAAGACGCTTCACAGCATGACTAGTAATAGAAAAAGGGGAGTGGACCTGTGCTTCGCGTAAGACAAACCCAAAAAATTGAAGGAACGATCCGTGTTCCTGGAGATAAATCGATTTCACACCGCGCGGTTATGTTTGGTGCTCTTGCTAACGGAACGACGACCATCGAAGGCTTTCTGCCAGGAGCTGATTGCCTGAGCACAATCAGCTGCTTCCGCAGTATGGGCATCGAGATCGAACAGCAAGGTGACAAAGTGACGGTACAAGGAAGAGGCTGGTTTGGGCTAGAGGAGCCTTCCGAGCACCTTGAAGTAGGGAACTCAGGAACGACGATCCGATTGATGGCAGGGATCATGTCGACACAGCCATTCCACGTTGTGATGGAGGGTGATGAATCAATCGCAAAGCGTCCAATGCGTCGTGTGATTGGTCCTCTTCGTCAAATGGGAGCCAAAATTGATGGACGCAAAGATGGCGAATTCACTCCGTTGTCTATCCGGGGGGGAGAATTGCAAGCGATCTCGTACCAATCTCCAGTTGCCAGTGCTCAAGTGAAATCAGCGATTTTGCTAGCAGGCTTGCAAGCGAAGGGAGTTACTAGTGTAACGGAACCGCATTTGTCTCGTGACCATACGGAGCGTATGCTTCAAGCCTTTGGTGTACAAGTCGTACGCGATGGTCTGACCGTTTCGGTAGAAGGCGGTCAAGAGCTAAAAGGCCGTGCTATTTCTGTACCGGGAGACATTTCTTCTGCAGCCTTTATGATCGCAGCTGTAATGGTAGTACCAGGCAGCTCGCTTTTGATCGAAAATGTTGGCATCAATCCGAGCCGCACCGGAATTATCGATGTGGTCAAAGCAATGGGAGGAAGCCTAGAGCTTCTGAATGAACGGATTGTCAATGAAGAGCCGGTAGCGGATCTGCTGGTTACACACTCTGAGCTGCATGGAATTGAAATCGCTGGGGATATCATTCCGAGACTCATCGACGAGATTCCGGTTATTGCAGTGATGGCTTCACAGGCAAAAGGACAGACGATTATTCGTGATGCTGAGGAGCTCAAAGTAAAAGAGACGGATCGAATCGCAACTGTGGTCAGCCAGCTGTCCAAATTTGGTGCCAATGTAACACCGACAGACGATGGCATGATTATTGAAGGGGAGACATCTTTAACCGGGGCTGTCATCGATAGCCATGGTGACCATAGAATCGGGATGGCAATGGCTATCGCTGGTCTGGCGGCTTCTGGTGAAACTGTGGTAGAGAATGACGAGGCGATTGATGTTTCGTTCCCAGGCTTTGCGAAGTTGCTTGAAATAGTGAGTAAATAAGAGGAAAAAACCCGCAAAAAGATTGCGGGTTTTTTCACATAGTAAAGGATTCTTTTTTTAGCAAAAATGATTTGACAAGCGCTTACATTCCGTTTATTATAAAACTACAGTATGGTTTCTCTCCACTCCTATCCAATATAATAAAGCACAAATGTGCTACCGTCGTTTGAATGCGCTTACAATCAACGGCGGTCTTTTTTTTTGTACTTTTTTCCGAACTGGCGCATAAGCTCGTACTAATCGTAAATCTCGATAGGGTTGATCGAGAGGAGGACGAGCTGTGTCACAACAAGGGATGGTTATTCGCGGTGGATCAATCGTTACGTCACAAGGGATCAGGCAAGCAGATATATGGATATCTCAAGGCAAAATTATTCGGATAGCCAAAGACACCATGTACAAAACATGGGAATCACAAACGGCGTCCTTTTCAGAAGTGGATGCAACAGGTATGTATCTCTTGCCTGGACTCATTACGCTCTCTGATCAGTCATTATATAAAATACGTGAGATGCAACCATACATAGAAGCGATCCGCTCACTCATCCGAATGGGCTGTACAAGCCTCGTGGATGTTTTTTATCCGGATCGCTGGATGAGTACGTCACAGATGAATTATCAGCAAACCCAGCATTACAATAGCCCGATAGATTACAGCTGGCATGTAGGGATAAAGCCTTCTGAGATGCGCGATCAGGAGGCATACAAGTGGAGCGGGAGAGGATATTCAGGTATTCATATCACGATTCGAAGCCCAGAAGAAATTTCCAGCATGAAATGGGAAACGATTTCTGCACTTCATACGTCTTATAAGACGATAATTCATTTACACATACCGCAAGAGGCTTCTGTGAAAAAAGATTACAGGGATCAGATCCTTCAGCAGTGGTTATCCATGACACGGTATTGGAAGATTCGTACGGTGCTTCCCGATCCCACGTTACTCTTTGATACAAAGCAGTACGATCCGTTTTATCACGTTTTTTGGTTGAATAAGGACTGGACTGATCAGGCACTGCGTCACATGTATCGTCATTGGTATGAAATGTGGCCAGTCGCAGCATCTTTGCACGATGTCCAGTGTGATTATCGCAGGAGATGGTGTACACCCGAAGAATTGCTCTGCTTATTTATTCGACTCACTTCGACGAACGTAGCCAAAGTTTTGGGATTGTATCCGCGAAAAGGATGCTTGACACTCGGAGCAGATGCGGATATTGTTTTCCTAAAAAAGGAAAACTGGTTGACAAAGCAGGATCTTTCCACTATTCTCAATTTTAGCGAAATATTTTTTCCAACATCTGTTATGTCGAACGGTAAGTGGATATATCGAAATGGCGAGTTTTTCTCTACGATCGGGATGGGCAGGTGCATTCGAGACGTAAAGCCCTACACATATGTTATTTAACCCCAGGTTTGGGGGTTTTTTCGTGAAGGATTCATGGAAAATATCGAGAAAAAGAATGTTACATTAGCGCAACTTTTTACATCCCTGGCAGTCTAATGTTACAAAGGCTGCTGAGGGATCGGAATCGCTAAGGAGGTAATCCTGGTTATGACCGATTCCCAGCTTATCCGAGAGATTAAAGAAGGTAATCTGGAATGCTATGCTGAACTGATTCGTCGATACGAAAAAAAGATCCTCTCCTTTGTTACACATTTATTGCGTCAGGCACATTTAGAGCACATCGCTGAGGATATCTGTCAGGAGACGTTTTACAAGGCGTACAAAAGCATTCATTCTTTCCGAGATGTAGAGGCCACCTTTTCTACCTGGCTCTATACGATTGCTCGCAACTCAGTGCTCAGTGAATTGCGGAAAAGCCGCAATTCTGACGTCTATCTGGACGACACCCTACAGGTTCCTATGGCATCCCCGAAGACCTTGCCGGAGCAAGTTTTACTACGCAATGAACGGGAGAGCATGGTGAGACTGGCGATTAACAGCTTGCCAGAAAAACAGCGCTCAGCCTTGATCCTGAGAGAGTACGAGCAGATGGATTACACCGAGATAGCCACTATTTTGGATTTGACGGTTAGCTCAGTGAAATCCTTGCTGTTTCGAGCAAGACAAAGTATCAGAGGACAGTTGGAAACCTACATCCTGGACCCTCATTTGGATGAAGCTGAAGGGATGAATCGATGATGAAATGTGAAGAAGTTCAGGAAATTCTGCCTGAATACGCCGATAAACTTTTGCCAGAGATGACTCAACGCCGTGTTGACCATCATATGGCATCATGTTACGCCTGTCGTGCCGATTACGAAATGTGGTCGGATAGTGGGGAGTGGATGGAGACACACAAGGAAGAATATCATTCCGTGACTCCTTCCCGTTCTATTGTGGACGCTGTAATGGCCCGGATTCTATCAGAAGAGAAGTGGGCTATTCCGATTGGACGTAAAATTTTCAGCGTAACAGCCAGAATGAGACGCATTGGTGCAAGTGTCGCCGTTCTTTTGTTAATGCTGTTTACGTTTACTTTATATGTCAATTCGAGTACATCTGAGCAAGCGAACTCACTGGTTATCAATGGAGAAGTAATGGCGATGAATACACCAAAAGCACAGGTGATTTCCTCGTCCATGCAATCGGATGATGGTACATATGTTGTAGAGGCGACACCTCTTTCTTCTCAGGAAGAACCATTAGCAAATGCTACGGCATCCATTATTCCGCTTGATGGCAAACCCAGTACGCCTGAGTTGCCAAAGGCAAATTTCAGCATTGTGCTCAGTGTTTTCGGTATTTTAATTACTGTTCTTACGATGAGCTGGCTAACGAGAGCATAATGGTATATGATGGGGAGTAAAGAAAAAGACCGTCTGCGGACGGTCTTTTGTGGCTCTTTTATTAGGGAGCTGCGCACGCAACTATACATATGAGGTGAACAAAATGCCAAAGAAGTGGCTCTATGTCATAGATGAAGCAATCAAGCGCATTGAAAACGATGAAGTGGAATTAGGTCTGACTGCCTTGCAAAAAGTTCAGGAGCACGGGAAAGATTTGCCCGATGTCATGATGTATTTGGCGGAAGTCTGGTATCGTCTGGGGCATTTGGACGAAGCCGTTCGTTTGTTGAATGACGTCATGGAAAAAAATCCGGACATGGAGCCGGCGCTGCGCCGTGAATGTCAGTTGCTGCTGGCAGAGATTGCTTTGGATTCCAGTGATTTTGAGACGGCACAGCATTTGTTGTATGAGTGCAAGGAATCAGGTTTTGAAAGTATTCAGCTTGATCTGCTGTTGGCTGATTTGTATGCATTGCAAGACTTGGATGAAGTGGCTGTCAAATATTTGGAGCAAGCTCGTCAAAAAGAACCTGATAATCAAGATATTATGGCAGCTCTCGGTAACCTGTACTTCCGCATCGGTGAAGATGAGCAAGCGATGCAGCTGCTGGAGCTGGCGGGAGCAGAAAGCCTTGATTTACTGTTGACCAAAGGACGCTCTCTGGCACAGAATGGCCAATTCGAGCAAGCGTACCAAGTGTTCCGACAAGCGCTCGTACTAGATCAATCACCAGAAGTCCTCTTTGGAAGCGCGATGATGGCGTTCCATGTGGGACGACTGGAAGAAGCAGTAGAACTGGTGAAAAATTTGCAAGCGATTGATGAAGAATACGTGGCTGCTTATCCGCTGGTTGCCGATATTTATTTGTCGCTCGGGAAAACAGAAGAAGCCATTAATTCCTTGAAGCAGTATGTTTCGTTATCCGGTTTTGATCTCGATCAGATCCGCAGGCTGATTGCTCTCTTGACACAGTCGGGACGCTATGACGAAGCCAAGGAATATCAACAATTGCACGATAGCTGGAATGAGGAAAGCGACGAAGAGTAATCGCTTGCCCTGAACCGTTTCTGAATAATATCAGCCAAACAGGAAGTCACTTCTCGTGGCTTCCTGTTTATTTTTCCGCTTTTTGGCAAGAATGAGGGATACAAGAAAGCCATCGTAAAGAAGGGATGCGCAGATGAACTTGGCTGAGATCTTGGTGTATACCGATATCCGGCAGCTCCATCAGATTGCCAACCATTATGGATGCGAATGCAACCCTCATTCAAAAAATGATCTAATCACGTCACTGCTGTCCAGCTTGAGACACCGGTTGACAATCACAAAAGAAGTCGAACAGCTAACAAACGAAGAAACCCATTTTATGCTGCTTTTGTTCCTGGACAAGCGTACGATCATGTCTTTGGAGGATTTACTCGCAAAAGCCGGAGTGGCACTGGAGAGCCAGAAGGAAAAAAAGCAAGAAGAAGCAAGACGGTACATAGCACAAGCGATGAGACGCGGCTGGTTCTTTCCTGTGAAAAGCAAGACGGTCGGTCAGTATCAGGTTCCCCTCGATATTCGCGAGCCGTATTTACACGCATGGCTAGAAAAATGGAGAGAGCAAAATGTGCTAGTGATGGACGGACCAGAAGCTTATCGAGACGAAGGTACAGCGCTTTGTGACGACATCATGCAGTTTCTGCGTTTCCTCTCGCAAGAGCCCATTCCTCTGACAGCTGAGGGAGGAATGTACAAGCGCTATCAACAACAGCTTTTTCAATTTCTTCATGTCAAGGAAGAGCCTCTATTGCCGCAGAAATGGCGATTCGGATACGGACTGCATTTTGATCTATACCCTGACCGATTTTCGCTGCTGTATGATTTCTGCTACTTTCATAAGTGGATTGAGGAGACAGAGGGAAGAGTTGCCCTAACTGACAAAGGGGCGGAGCGCTTGGAGCTTCCATACAGTGACCAGCTCTACCATGATTTCATCCGATTCTGGATGAGGCTGTATAAAAGGGCAATACCTAATCTGCCGATGCTGGTCCAGCTTATTCCAATGATCGCTTCAGGTGGATGGGTGAGTCAGCAAGCTTTGTTAGATGCTTTGCTACCATGGATCAAGGTGTTTTATTACGATTCGCCCACAGATATTTTAATCAATCGCGTATGCAAGATGATGGTGCACCTAGGACTGCTGAGAGTAGGCCAAGACGATCAGAAGCAGTGGTTGTACACAGCCACCTACGCCAGCCAGACTTGGCTTCACAAATATAATGGTTTTACCGAAACGACTATTTTATTGAAGTGAGGGATGGGTATGGAGTGGCCAAATTTCTATTCCAATGCGTACGGAACGAACAATCAAATGGTGTCAGGTCTATTGTCTGAGATGGTCATCGATGAGCAGATGAGGCAATATCGAAAAAGAGTGCTGTATCAAGAGATAGATGAGGCTTTGGTTGGGAAAAACAAGGAATTGTTTTTGAAGCTCACAGATGAATTGAAAGTGATTATGGCTTACGAAAAAGTGCAGGAAGCATAATAGTAGGCTGTATTGCTTGTTTCCTCAGATTCATGGTACGCTAGTTTCCAGAATCTACAGGTGAAGAGGAGACGACCCCATGCAGTGGAATATGAACGAATTCGAAAACTGGGAGGAGTTGCGGACCTTTGTGGATACCGCACTGCTCCCTCTTTATTTGTATCGCTCTGGCTTCTCCGTTGAGGAGCATGTCCTGCGAATGAACTATTTATTGAATGTAGCTGCGGCGATTGAGCAACGATTAAAAGGGAGAGTATTGCTTTTTCCCATAAGCTATCAGTTTGCGGAGGAACAGCTGGCTCAAACGATCCCCGAATCGTTTGGCTACCATGTATTGTTGCACTTTAGAGGGGATCGTATCCGTCTTGCGGAGGGAATTGATTCAGGTGTTCTGATGCTGCCGGTAGGAGATGAGGATCTCGATTCTTCTCTTCGTTTTGAAGTAACTGTCGATGTTTTATATAAGGAAGTCATTCGACTTTGGCAACAAAAACGGGATCAATAGTGAAAGCGTTTTCTGGTAATACTATAAAAAATCAGCAGGTACAAGTTGCTATTTTTGACAAAATGGCAACAATCACATCACTATAAGGGATTGGACGAAGACATGTCTACTGGACATTCTTGACAACTAATTAGGCGTTAGCTATGATTGGGATTGACCTAGTGTATGTGTGTGAAAACGCCATCGTTGCGCTATTTTTCAGGATAAGGAGGGAAAAAAGAGATGGGAGACAAACGCGAAATTTCCAGACGTACTTTTTTAAACTACGCACTGATGGGAACTGGCGGGTTCCTAGCTGCGGGAATGATCACTCCAATGATTCGATTCGCGGTTGACCCACTTCTGCAGGGACATGCAGGTGGGGATCAAGTAGCTGTTGGCAGTCCGGACGAGTTTAGTGCCGAGCCAAAGCGCGTTGAATTCAAGGTCCATACCAAGGACGGTTGGTATGAATCCGAATCCACGTTGTCTGCATGGGTTACCAAAAATGACAAGGGTGAGATTCTCGCTCTGTCCCCGATCTGTAAGCATTTAGGGTGTACAGTTGACTGGAATACCAGTCCAGATCATCCAAATGAATATTTCTGTCCGTGTCACTTGGGCCGTTACTCGATTAACGGTGAACACATCTTGGGAACGCCACCAACAGCATCCCTCGATGAGTACGAGACAGAAGTAAAAGATGGTAAATTGTATTTGGGTAAAGTAAAGGCAAATCACCGTCCGGGGGTGAACGGCTAAAATGTTGCAAAAAATGTATGATTGGGTCGATGAGCGCTTGAACATCACTCCGATGTGGCGTGACTTGGCCGACCACGAAGTACCTGAGCACGTGAACCCGGCACATCATTTTTCTGCTTTCGTTTACTGCTTTGGTGGACTAACGTTCTTTATTACCGTTATTCAAATCCTGTCTGGGATGTTCTTGACGATGTACTACGTTCCAGACATCATCAACGCTTATGAATCCGTAAAATACCTGCAAAACGAAGTAGCCTTCGGGGTAATCGTTCGCGGTATGCATCATTGGGGCGCGAGCTTGGTCATCGTTATGATGTTCCTACATACGTTACGTGTTTTCTTTACAGGTGCATACAAAAAGCCTCGCGAGTTGAACTGGGTAGTCGGCATGTTAATCTTCTTCGTCATGCTGGGTCTTGGTTTCACAGGATACCTGTTGCCGTGGGATAACACCGCTTACTTTGCGACCAAGGTAGGTCTGGAGATCGCAAACTCCGTACCGCTCATCGGTCCATATGTAAAAATGCTGCTTACTGGTGGAGATATCGTAGGGGCGCAAACCCTGTCTCGTTTCTTCGCGATTCACGTGTTCTTCCTCCCAGGAGCACTTCTTGGCCTGTTGGGAGCTCACTTTGTGATGATCCGTTCGCAAGGTATCTCGGGTCCACTATAATCGGTCTTCGATAAAAAAGGAGGAAATAGCATGGCAAAACTAGATAAAGATGCTACCTTCGTCGGAGATTCCCGAGTAACGGCGAAGCGTATCCCTAACATTTCTCCATCCTACTCCGACTTCCCAGGGAAAAATGAGCCATTCTGGCCGAACTTCCTGTTGAAAGAGTGGATGGTGGCAGCTGTTTGCTTGGTCGGATTCCTCATTTTGACGGTTTCTCATCCGTCACCATTGACTGACAAAGCAAACCCGAACGATACATCCTTCGTTCCGTTGCCTGACTGGTACTTCCTGTTCCTGTACCAAATGCTGAAATATCCTTGGGCTGCTGGTGATTGGGTAGTCCTCGGTACGATTATTATCCCTGGTATTGCTTTCGGTGGTTTGATGCTGGCTCCTTGGCTGGATACAAGCAAAGACCGTCGTCCAAGCAAACGTCCTGTAGCAACTGGTTTGATGCTGACTGCTCTTGTAGGCGTTTTCTATCTGACTTGGGCAGCAGACCATGAGCATTCTGCGAACCACTCAGCAAACAAAGGTGGTGGAGCAGCAGGTGGCGGAGGCTCCAGTGCGGCAGCTCCTGCTCCAGCTGACACCAGCTTTACAGCTGATGCTCTGTGGAAAGCTCAAACAAGCTGTATGGGATGCCACGGAAAAAACATGGAGGGCGGCATGGGTCCTAACCTCCAAAAAATCGGCGCACAATTAGATGCAACTCAGATTGCTGATGTCATCAAGAATGGTAAAGGTGCAATGCCTGCCGGTATGATCAAAGATGATGCAGAAATCGCAAAGCTGGCTGAATACATGGCGAGCTTGAAATAAGCTAGTGAAGAAAAAGCTGACGAATGGTCAGCTTTTTCTTTAGCGGCGTACACAGCGGGAGACGATAATCATGATCTGGATATGGGAGTGGTTTAGGCATTCATTGGGGAAAAGATGGTTTCTTTGGACACTGCTTGTTGTAAACCTGTTAGGAACCATATACGGATTCATCTGGTATGGTGACCAATTGGCTTCAACACCAGTGTTCTTGCGTCCTTTCGTCCCGGACAGCCCGACAGGTAGCGGACTTTTTACGTTAGTACTCCTTACCTATTTGTTGGGTCGCCACATTCCTGTACTGGAAGCCCTGGCTGGCATCACCAATTTTAAGTACGGTGTCTGGGCAGTCTGCATTATTTTGGCTGGCTGGATGATGGGTAATGAAGTGCGCTCTACGGACGTAATGTTGATTATCTCTCATACAGGAATGGCTGTAGAATCTGTCCTGTATGCACGATTTTACAAGCTGAGTATCTTGCCTGTAGGTATCGCCGCTCTATGGACGCTCAACAATGACTTTTTAGATTATGTCATGAAAATCCACCCGTGGCTGCCGAGTGTGCTTGATCCTTACGACGGGTTTGTTGGTCTGTTTACGGTGCTACTTAGCTTGATATCCATATCCGTCATCTGGTTAGTGAATATGAAGTATACGACAAACAAGGTCTAATCTTGTCCTCCTTTCCATACGCTGTAAAAGGGAAGGAGGTTTTTTGCGTTGAAGAAAAACATCCGATTTTTGCTGTTTTTCCTAATCATTGGTCTATTTTTATCGTGGCCGATTCACAACCTTTATTCCAAGCTGGATCAACCAATCGAGGAGAAGCAACTGGCTGCGCTGGATCAAATTGCACATGAGCTATTATCTTATGCGAAGAAGGGTGATCTGGAGGGCGCACAGCAAAGGATCATGGAGCTTGCGGATCGATTCCCGAATCAGCATTTGCCAGTACCGATTCGAATCGAAAGTTTAAATGCAGTCACGCAGTCCATTTTAGCTGCCAAAAAAAGCTTTGCCTCGACAAACGTGAGTGAACAGCAGCTGCTCTGGCATGCAACGCAGGTCCGTGTAGCCATAGACGCGCTTACGCATATGAATCACCCGATGTGGCGTAGCTATTATCCTTCCCTCGCGAACCAAGTGCAAAATTTGCAGCAATCGGCAGTAGAAAGGAATTTTTTCCAATTCCGCGAGCAATTTGATGAAAACTATCGTCTTTTTTTAGCGATTAAGCCAGCGATGAGCATTCAATTGCCGGAAGAACAGATGTCCTCTCTGGCGAATGCCTATGATGTGATTTACAAAGAAATGAGAAATACAAAAATGGACTGGCAAGTCGTGCGAGAAGCCTTGCGTGATTTAAACGGCTCCATGCAATTGGCTTTTGTGGGGGCAGAGGAGAGTACGTTTGCCCGATTAATGATGCGCCCTGATTCACCGATAGTTATCCTGCTTTCTGTTGCTATCGCGTTGTTGATTGCACTCTCTTACGCTGCGTGGAAAAAGTACGATGGAGAGATACGATCCGCGTAATAAAAATGTGGGTATGAAAAAACCTTGCCGCTTGTATTGGGCAAGGTTTTTATTGTATCCGTGATGCCAGAATTATTGATGTATCGGCTTTTTATTTTCGTCCAGCGTGAAGCCTTCTCCTAATACTTCGTGGACATCGTTCACGATGACAAAGGCGTGTGGATCAATTTCCTGAACGATAGTTTTGAAGCGCATAACCTCATTGCGGCTGACGACGACATAAATGACTTTTTTCTCTTCACCGGAATAAGCCCCTTTTCCTGCGAGAAGGGTAACTCCACGGCCTAAGTCGAGAATTTGGGTGGAAATGCTTTCTGCATGATTGGAGATGATCGTCAAGGCTTTACCTGCATAAGCACCATCCTGCAAGAAGTCGATAACACGGGCGGCAATAAAGACAACAACGAGCGTGTACATGGCACTTTCCAAATTGAGATAAACCAGGGATGCGCCGATCACGAGAATATCACCTAAAAACAGTGTCCGCCCCATACTTACACCCATGTACTTTTGCAGCAGGCGGGCGATGATGTCGACGCCTCCAGTAGTGCCTCCATAACGGAATATAATTCCTAAACCAACACCAACAGCGACACCGGCATACAAAGAGGCAAGCAGGCGGTCCTGCATCGGAAGGGGAAGTACACCATCAAAGACGGAGAGGAATACTGAAAGCGAAACGGTCCCTAGAATCGTGTAAAAAAACGCAGTTCGTCCAAGAATTTTCCAACCTAGAAAAAATAATGGTATGTTCAGTGCGAAAAAGACGACACCCTGATCCACAGCAGGAAACAACAGTTTAATCAAAATACTGATTCCTGTAATTCCGCCTTCCGCCAAATGGTTAGGGATGTTGAACGCATTAATGCCAAATCCCATAATGGCAGAACCGATAATGATGGCGATGATGCTTTTCATACGATGATTCATAATGTCCTCCTGTTCGCCGATCAAAGCCAAATCGGACCCGACCGACATGAGATGCAAGTAAATCAAATTGCACAAAACGGTCATGACCGTTTTTTTTGACCGCAAACGGTCACATCCACTTTTATGACAGAGTGCCTCAGCGTAACATCTAGCATCAGCTTCGGTAAAAACGTCGAGACGTTTTTCACAGAAAAAAAGGCCCAACGAATGCCATTATATAGGAACAAATCTTGAATTGTCCATATGTTGGAAGGCACAGTACTTCAGATTTGGCAAACGAAGCCTTTTCGGGTACGATAAGTGAAAGAGAGAAGTAAGTGAAGGAAAAGGAGTGACCCGATGGAACAGCAAAAGACCATCCAGGAAATGCAGCAGGAAGTAGATCAGTACATATCTCAATTCAAAGAAGGCTATTTTTCACCACTTGCTATGCTCGCCAGAATGACAGAAGAAGTAGGGGAGCTGGCCAGAGAAATTAACCATTTTTACGGTGAAAAACCAAAGAAAAAGGACGAGGGCGAAAAGACAGTCGAGGAGGAGCTGGGAGATGTGCTCTTCATCGTGATTTGCTTTGCAAATTCCCTCGGAATTGATTTGCAAGAAGCCTTTGATCGTATTATGCACAAATTTAATACACGCGATAAAGATCGCTGGACGAGAATAGAGGAGAACGAATCACAATGAGCAAACAAATTCGTGTAGCGGTTGCGGGTGCAAATGGTCGAATGGGCCAGGAAGTCGTAAAGATGCTAGGGACAGATGCTGAGCTTGTTTTTACGGGAAATTTGGATACCCGTGTAGATGATGCAGCAGTTATCGCCCAACTAGAGGAAATGAAGCCAGATGTACTCGTTGATTTTACCACACCACATAGCGTATATCGTCATATGGAGCTATGCTTAGCGCATGGCGTTCGACCTGTTGTAGGAACGACTGGATTGACACCAGAGCAATTGCAAGAGCTGACAGATCGCTATAAAGAAGCGGGTTTGGGCGGGATTATTGCCCCGAATTTTGCTATCGGTGCCATCCTCTGCATGAAATTTTCGGCGATGGCTGCAAAATACATGCCGCATGTTGAAATTATCGAGCTGCATCATGATCGTAAGCTGGATGCGCCAAGTGGAACCGCGTTGAAGACAGCTGAGATGATTGCCGCTGTTCGAGAAGAATTGAAGCAGGGTCACCCTGAAGAAGTGGAAACGATCCCTGGTGCACGTGGTGCGGATTATGAAGGCTTCCGTATTCACAGTGTTCGTCTGCCAGGTATGGTCGCTCACCAGGAAGTGCTTTTTGGTGCCACTGGTCAAACACTGTCGATCAAACATGATTCGATTAACCGTGAATCCTTTATGCCAGGGGTAAATATGGCGATCAAAGCTGTGATGAATATGAATGGACTGATCTACGGTCTGGAGCATTTGATTGATTAAACGTTTGTTTAAATGCGTTCTCTAGTGAAAAACAGGGGAGAGATTTGCGTGAAAATTGCTTTGATAGCCCACGATCGAATGAAGGAAGAGATTGTCCAACTGGCAATGGCCTACGAAAACATCTTGGCACAGCACGACTTGTTTGCAACAGGTACAACCGGATCACGCATCATGGCCGCTACTTCACTTCAGCTCACCCGTTTTCTGTCTGGTCCTCTTGGAGGAGATCAACAGATCGGCGCGATGATTGCACGCAATGAAATGGATTTAATTATTTTCCTGCGTGATCCGCTTACTTCTCAACCGCACGAACCGGATATTATTGCGCTGATTCGGCTATGTGATGTCCACAAAATTCCGGTTGCAACAAATTTAGGCTCGGCCGAAATTATGCTGAAGGCTTTGGCACGTGGAGAGCTGGACTGGCGTGAAGTGGTACATAAGGAGAATGAAGCATGAGTTCACTCGATATTCTGGCGATCGGAGCCCATCCTGATGATGTGGAGATCGGGGCTGCGGGGAGCTTGTTATTAGCAGCGAAAAAAGGGCAAAAGGTAGCAATAGTGGATCTGACTTATGCCGAGCTGTCTTCAAACGGGAACGTTGAGCGGCGGCAGCAGGAGGCAGCAGCCGCAGACAAACTGATAGGAGTTACCGAGCGTTTTAATTTTGGACTGCCAGATCGGGGACTGGAGCTGGTGCGAGAGCAGGCGATAAGCGGTGTTGTTGACCTCATTCGTCAAACACGTCCACGCATTGTTTTGGCTCCTTATTTTTCTGATCGTCATCCTGATCATGAGAGTGTCAGCCGGATTGTTCGCGAAGCTGTTTTTAACGCAGGCATCCGGAAATATCAGTCGGAGTCTTCGGCAGAAGCGTACCGACCTTCGCAATTACTTTACTATTTTATTAATTCTACGGTGACTCCACAAATTATTGTAGATGTTACTGCTATTTACCCGGAAAAAATGGAGGTGCTTCGCTGTTACCGCAGCCAGTTTGAACTGGAAGAGGGCAGCGTGCAGACACCACTTACAAACGGCTATTTAGAGATGGTGGAATATCGTGAACGCTTATTTGGTCAGCAGGCGGGTGTAGCCCTGGCAGAAGGCTTTGTGAGTGCCGCACCATACGTATTGACCAGCCTGTAAGAAGGAGTGACACCCAGACATGAACATTGGTATTACTTGTTATCCCTCATTAGGTGGCTCAGGCGTTGTGGCAACTGAACTGGGTAAATTATTGGCGGAACGGGGTCACCAGGTGCATTTTATTACTGGGGGCATGCCGTTTCGCTTGGGTGCCTTCCACCCGAACATTTTTTACCATGAAGTTGAAGTGAACAACTACGATGTGTTTAAATATCCGCCCTATGACCTAACCTTGGCAAATCGAATGGCACAAGTTGCCAAAAACGAAAAACTGGATTTATTGCATGTACATTATGCAGTGCCACATGCTTTATGCGCTTTTTTGGCAAAGCAGATGGTAGGTGACCATCTCAAAATCGTCACGACTCTGCATGGCACGGACATCACGGTATTGGGATATGATTCGAATTTAAGCGATATGATCCGATTTGGGATCGAGCGAAGCGACATGGTTACAGCTGTCTCCAATGATTTGATCCAGCAAACGAACGAGCTCCTGCATGTGGAAAAAGAGATTGTCCCTATCTACAATTTCGTGGACAAACGTCGTTATTATCCAAAAGAGGTCAGTAAGCTGAAGAAAAAGTTTGCTCCAAACGGTGAGAAGATTCTCATGCATATTTCCAACTTCCGTCCTGTGAAAAGAGTGCCAGATGTCATTGATATTTTTTCAAAGGTGCAGGAGGAAGTACCAGCCAGACTGATTCTAATCGGCGAAGGCCCGGAAATGGGAGCGGTCAGAAAGATGATTGCCGAGCGTGGATTATCGGATGATGTTTGTTTTCTTGGCAAACAGGAGGACGTGGCCGAAGTTCTCTCCTTGGCGGATCTCATGTTACTGCCGTCAGAGAAAGAAAGCTTCGGCCTCGTCGCCTTGGAAGCGATGGCGTGTGGAGTGCCCGTCGTGGCAACAGTAGCCGGTGGGTTGCCAGAGGTAGTGCTGGATGGGGTGTGCGGATACCTGAGGCCAATCGGTGATGTAGAAGGCATGGCCTCAGCTGCAATCCAATTGCTGAAAAATAACGAGCTCTATCAAACGTTTTCCAAGAACAGTATCGAGCGTTCTTGCACGACGTTTTGTCATGAACGAATTGCTTCCCAGTACGAAGCACTTTATGAACAGATGCTAGGTTAATGCCCCTTTATGATTTGTAGGGCTTTGGATATAAAGATGAACAATCCGTATAAAAATCTCAAGTGAATCGCCTCCTGATTTATCAGTTGCGGCCGGCGTGGGAAGGAGGGAGCAGGATTGGTTGTCGAATTGGCAAATCGTGTGCTGGAAACCTTGGAAAAGAACGGATTTGAAGCATTTTTCGTTGGTGGATGTGTCCGCGACTGGCTCTTGCACAGACCCGTGCACGATATAGATATATGTACCAATGCCCATCCTGGCGACGTCATGCGTCTATTTCCCGACCATGTTCCAACCGGGCTCAAGCATGGCACGGTTTCTGTGAAAATGGAGAAGCAGTTATTTGAGGTAACGACCTATCGGACAGAGGGAAAGTACGAGGATTATCGCAGACCTGTGGACGTTCAGTTTGTCTCGGAATTGCGCCTTGACCTGGAGCGGCGCGATTTTACGATCAATGCGATGGCGATGGACCGAAATCGACTCTTGCAAGACCCTTTTGACGGAAGTGCAGATTTGTCGTCCAGACTTATTCGCGCGGTTGGTAATGCGTCGGAACGGTTTCAAGAGGATGCTTTGCGTCTCTTACGCGGTGTTCGCTTTGCCGCACAGCTTGGTTTTTCGATTGAAGCCGAGACGCTTTTGGCGATGAAGGAAACAGCTCCACTGTTATCTCATATTGCAGTTGAGCGAGTACGAGAAGAGCTGAACAAAATCATAAGCAGTACAGGGGTCGAGCTCGGCTGTCGGCTGCTCTGCGATACCAGGCTGCTTGCCTTCTCGCCGCGTTTGGAGGGGCTGTTTAGCCAAACGGGTGAGCAGGCATGGAGACTCAGTCAGCTAGTGACCGCCGCACAAAAATGGTCATTGCTGATGTATGCGGCAGAGTATACCCATGCAGAAGCCAAAGACGTGTGCACGTATTTACGCATGTCCAATCGGGAAACGGATATGATTGTCTGTTTTGTGAGATTGCTCGGTCAACTATCCGTAGAGTGGGATCGTCCTCGGCACGTAGATTGGGGCTTGTTGCTTTTGGCAGAAGGCTGGGAAGTGTGTCAAGAGCTAGAAGTATTGCTACAGGCATGCTGGTCAAAGCATGGAGCTGTTCACTCTGCACAGTCGCTCGCGATGGTATATGAACAAATGCCTGTGAAAAAAGTGAAAGATTTGGCAGTATCAGGCTTGGACTTGCAAAGCGCTTTGCAAAAGAAGCCTGGAGAGTGGATTATGCGAGTACTGAAGGTCCTCTTAGTTAAAGCAGCTTTACATGGATTGCCCAATACACCGGAAGCCTTGATCGAGTTTGCAAAGAAAGAGGTTGCAGATAATGAATATTAAACAGGTGATACTGCAAGCGTTTCGCGATCATCCGGGAGCTTTTATTTCCGGTGAGGAATTGAGCCAGGCTGGTGGCTGCTCGCGAACAGCCGTGTGGAAACATATCGAAGAGCTGCGCAAGGATGGATACGAGGTGGAAGCAGTCCGCAAGTCGGGATATCGACTGATCGTGGCGCCAGATCGACTGTCGGCGGCGGAAATTATGGCGGGACTCCAAACAAAGCGAATAGGACAAAACGTCTTTGCTCACGATGAGGTCATCTCGACGCAGCCACTCGCTCACGAGGCAGCTGCCAAAGGCGCTCCTGAAGGAACGCTCGTTCTGGCTGAACAGCAGACAGGGGGAAAAGGGAGACTGGGACGACCGTGGCACTCTCCCAAGGGAACGGGGATATGGATGAGCCTGATTGTACGCCCTGCAATTCCGCTTCCCAAAACGCCTCAAATGACGCTATTAACAGCTGTAACGATGGCCAGAACCATTCGCGAAGGAACAGGGGTCCCTGTAAAAATTAAATGGCCGAATGACATCTTTTGCGGAGATAAGAAGCTATGCGGAATTTTGACAGAATTAAACGCTGAAGCAGATCGCGTAAACTACCTCGTCATCGGTATTGGACTAAATGCAAATAGCGTAGATTCAGATTTCCCAACAGAACTATTGCCAATCGCCACTTCCCTACGCATCGAATCGGGCGAGGAAGTGAAACGAGCAGACTTTATCCAGCAATTTTGCCGCAATTTTGAAGAGGAATACGACCACTTTTTGCAGCATGGCTTCCAGCGGGTAAAGCAAGAATGGGAAAAACACTCTTATTCGATCGGACGATGGGTAACTGTCCAAACCATCTCGCAATCATTTGAAGGACGAGCAGTCGGCTTAGATGATGAAGGCGTGCTCATGGTCGAGGATCGATCAGGGAATATTCACAAAGTGTACTCGGCTGACGTCAATTATCGTGCAAATGAATGAATCTTTTGTTATACTCCAGTTGGAGACCGTATCACATGCATGAACGGTACTCTTGGAGTATTTTTTTCAGTTCTGGTGTATAGCTAATTTAATAGGTGTATGGACAAAAATCTGCTCAGAGCCTATGTGGACCGAGACAGAAGGATTCCGTAAAGACGCAAGATGTCTCTTTGGCATGGACAACCTTCTCCCGATTCGGCGAGAAGGTTTTATTTTTCCATACGATCCACAGGCTAGGTGCGTACGGGGAGAAATGAAAATGGCTAACGCAATGAAACAAGTAACAACCGCAGACATCCGCAAGAAAAAAGAGACTGGCACACCGATCACGATGATGACTGCTTATGACTATCCTTCGGCAAAACTGGTAGACGAAGCGGGAGTAGATATGATACTGGTCGGTGATTCGCTTGGCATGGTTGTGCTTGGGTATGACTCGACACTTCCGGTCACCATGGAAGACATGATCCATCATACAAAAGCGGTGACGAGAGGGGCAAAACGGGCATTTGTTGTAGCAGACCTGCCTTTTTTGAGCTATCATGGGACGCTCGCCGAGGCTGTCAAAAATGCGGGACGATTGATGCAGGAAGGATTGGCCAAGGCTGTGAAAATGGAAGGTGGCAGTGAACTCGCACCGATCATCACGCGTTGTGTACAGGCTGGAATACCTGTTGTCGCTCATATTGGACTCACACCGCAAGCAGTTCATCAGCTCGGCGGATACAAGGTACAGGGAAGAAGCATAGAAGCGGCGCAAAAAATGCTTGAGGAAGCACTGGTGCTGGAGGAAGCAGGTGCATTTGCGATCGTGCTGGAATGTGTACCAGAAGAGGTAACAGCGATGATCGCTTCCAAACTGGAGATAGCTGTCATTGGTATCGGCGCTGGTGCGCACTGTGATGGACAAGTCCTCGTATTCCACGATTTGGTCGGGTATGCATCTCAGCTGGCACCCAAATTCGTCAAGCGTTATGCCGAGGTCGGAGAAACGATTCGTGACGCCGTTGCTTCGTACGTCAAGGATGTAGAAGCGAGGAGCTTCCCAGCTGCCGAGCATGTATTTCACGCATCGGAGGACACAATCAAACAGCTGTACGGGGAAGGTGTGGGTCAAAAATGATTAAAACGATGGAACAAATAACTACCATTGCCGAAATGCGCATTCATATAAAGGAAGCAAAACGTCAAGGACAACGAATTGGAATCGTACCTACGATGGGATTTTTGCACGAGGGCCACATCAGTTTGGTAAAGGCAGCAAGAGAGATATGCGACTTGGTCGTGATGAGTATTTTCGTGAATCCGTTGCAGTTTGGTCCGAATGAGGATTTTGAGCGGTATCCAAGAAATATCGAGCGGGACACTGAGCTGGCAAGCGAAGCTGGAGTGGATTTATTGTTTACGCCAGATGTGAGCGAAATGTATCCACGCCCGATATTGACCACTGTTTCTGTTGCCAATGTCACCGCACCATTGTGCGGCGCTTCCCGTCCCGGTCATTTTGATGGCGTAGCGACCGTTGTCACCAAATTATTTCAGATCGTCCAGCCTGATTATGCTTTCTTCGGACAAAAAGACGCCCAACAGGTAGCGGTTATTACGCAGATGGTAGCGGACTTGTCTATGCCGATCCAGATTGTACCTTGTCCGATTATTCGCGAGGCGGACGGTCTTGCTATGAGCTCCCGCAATGTATACTTGTCACCGGAAGAGAGACAACAAGCACTGGTGCTATCGGCGAGCTTGAGGCAAGCAAATGAGTGGCTGGATGAAGGGATCACATTGGGCGAGATTAAAGAGCGTGTCGTGCAAAAAATAAATGAAATGCCGCTTGCAAAAATAGACTACGTAGAAGTTTTGGGCTTCCCTGATTTGGAACCAATCGAAAAAGAGGCAGCAGGACAAGGCATTATCATTGCACTGGCTGTATATTTTGGGAAAACACGCCTGATCGATAATCTGATTACGCAAATCCGGTAAGAAGTGAAGTCAACCACGAGAACCAAGGGGAGGAATTACCTGTGCTGCGTACAATGATGACAGCGAAAATCCATCGCGCTACCGTGACGGAAGCAAATCTCAATTATGTCGGAAGCATTACGATCGACAAGAATCTTTTGGATGCATTGGATATTTTGCCAAACGAAAAGGTCCAAATCGTAAACAATAACAATGGTGCACGCCTTGAAACCTACGTTATCGAAGGCGCGCCAGGCAGTGGTGTCATCTGCCTGAACGGTGCAGCTGCCCGACTGGTACAGGAGGGGGACATCGTCATCATCATAGCGTATGCGCTGATGTCTGATGAAGAAGCTCGTACGTACAAGCCTCGGGTTGCCATTATGGATGAGAAGAATCAAATTAAGGAACTGATCGCAGAAGAAATACACGCGACCATTTTGTAAAACCCAATTAGCTGCTTTTGCATAGAGCCACCTGCCTTGTGAGACAATGAGAGTACTCACGCCTCATAGGGGGTGGCTTTTGCGTGAAAATAGAAGACTGGTTCCAAACACTGCGCCGAAAGGCTGAAATCATTGAGGAAAAGTGGTCAGATGCCTCCGAACAGGAACGGCATCAAATGGCAGATCAACTGTTTCATTTGCGCCAAGTCAGCGATACAGTCGTAGATCTTTGGCTGCAATTTGAGGAACGCTTGTCCAATGCAATCCGTACCATCAAACAATATGAGGGGCAATTACCCGAACAGCAAAAAAACAAGTCAGAAATGAAAGCGGAGGCATCTGCGGCAGCTGTTTCCTCCGCAAAGGGAACTGCCCAAAAACAGCAACTGGCCGCTAAAAGCGTGACAGAAAAGACACAGAGCGATTTGAATGGATATGAGCCGTTGTTTCGCAAGGGCGAGGGCTTCTATCATCTGAGAATGTATCAAGACGCAAAGAAATGCTTTTCGGAGCTTGTAAACGAGTCACCCGATTGGGAAATCGGTCGCTTGTACTACGGGTACAGTTTATTGTTTTGTGAGGAGCCAGAGACTGCCTTTCGGGAGTTTCGCCTTTTGAGCAAATCAGCTAGTTCTCCCGCCGTAATAGCTATCAGCTACAATGCGATGGGGTGTATTCTGGCAGAAGAAGAACAATGGCTCGAAGCTGCTCAAGCTTTCAAGGCATCTCTCGAAATCAAAGAGGATCAGTTTGAGGCCAAATATAATTTGGCGCTTTGCTTTCTAATGGACGGCGATGCGCAAGAGGCATTGGATGAGATCGAAGCGTATTTGGTGAAGAATGAGCATGATTGGGAAGCACAAATGCTCTGGCTGCGTGCTGCACAACTGCTTCAAAGGATGGATGAGGATGTCGAACTCGTCCCACCCCAGTCGTTGCGCCTTCCTACGCGTGATTTGGATAGCGATACCCTGCAGGAAATGGCGTCCTTATACGAATCGGTAGGAAATTATCATCGCGCGCAGGTATGCTATCACTTTTTAGCAGAGCGTTTGCCCAAAGAAGGGTGGACATGGCACGGCTTGGCATGGAACACCTGGTTGATTGCAGGAACGAAGCGGGCTTTGACACTTGTGAAAAAAGCCATCAGCTTATCTCCGACTAATGATGATTTTACGTTTAGCTACGGGTGGATGCTGTTGTTTGATGGGAAGCTCGACGAAGCAGTCCATGCGTTTCGCAGCATTCTTGAAAAAGACTGGGACAATCGCTTGGGGCAGTCCGGAATGATATCGGCATACGAAAAAATCGGTGATCTGCAGGAGGCGAAAAGACTAGCCAAGCAGTTCACTCTGGATGAACAGTCATACATTCGCTCTCTTGGCTACTTCCATCTGGGACGACTCGCACTGTTAGAAGAAAACTGGCGCTTGGCGGAGCAGTATTTTCAGCGGACACTGCCACATAGTAATCAGTTCCGTGAGATCCCGATCTATCTGCAATTATGTGCCATTAAATTAGGCGAGCAGGGGGAAGAGGAATCTGCCAATCCGCTTTTGCAGCCTTAAATGTACGACGGGAGCAGGAAAAACCCTTTCACTGCCGAATGTGAAAGGGTGCGGATAACAGTATCCGCCCAGGTTACGAGGTGACAGACGTTTGAAACGATTACTGGTAGTAGATTTCGAAACAACGGGTAGCCATCCGCGTCAGGGAGACAGCATCATTCAAATCGGAGCGGTAGCGATTGATGACGGTCAGATTACAGACAGCTTCTCCACCATGATTAACCCCGGACAGGCTATTCCACCATTCATTACGCAATTAACAGGAATTACAGACGCGATGGTGGCAGACGCCCCTTCATTGGAGGACGTGTTTCCCCGCTTCTTGCGCATGTTAGATGGCCGCACATTTGTTGCCCACAATGCCAGCTTTGATCTCCAATTTTTGCAAGAAGCCCTGCTGAGCCAGGGCTATTATGCGTTTGATGGCTATGTACTGGACACGGTAGAGCTCTCACGCATCCTTTTGCCGATGCAAAACAGCTATCGGCTGGGAGAATTGGCCTCCGAGCTGGAGATTGAACATGACAACCCACATCAGGCAGATAGTGACGCGATGGCAACAGCACAGCTCTATCTTCACTTGTTACATATTTTGGAGAATATGCCGTTGGTTACGATCCAACGCTTGCAAATGCTTGTCGCATCCTTTCGCTCAGACATTGAAGTGCTGTTACGCCAAATGGAAATGGAGAAGCTGGCCTCTTTGCCTGAGCTGGACGATTCCGCTAACCTAAACGAAAATGCAGACTCTGACATGTGGGATATTTACCGCCAGTTGGCCCTGAAAAAGCGACCAGAAAAGCTTACGGCCTCCTTTCAGCGCCCTGATTTTGCCATTGTGGAGCAAAAGGCTTTCGTGGAACGACTGGATGAGGTAATCGGTGATCAGGGGAGTATGCAAACGCATGTCGCAGGCTACCAACGTCGAGATGCTCAGGAAGCGATGATGCACGCAGTATTTGAAGCGATGCAGGAAGGCTCGCATCTATTGGTGGAGGCAGGTACCGGAACGGGCAAATCGCTTGCTTATTTGCTGCCGGGGATCATTTGGGCAAAAGACAATCAGCAGCAGCTGATCATCAGTACAAATACTATACAATTGCAAGAACAGCTACTTCATAAAGAAATAGCCACTTTGCAGCAGGCTTTGCCGTTTTCGTTCTCCGCTTCTACGCTAAAAGGACGCGGGAACTACCTCTGTCTGCGCAAGCTGGAGCAGGCATTGGACGAGCCAGTAGAGGGAAGCAGCCAGGAGCTTCGGCTTGTTAAAGGTCAAATGCTAACATGGTTGACACAAACGAGCACCGGTGATGTTGAGGAACTGAGTATGCCCCCTACAGGCCAATTATTTTGGCAGCAGGTGAAAAGTGATACAGGCTCTTGTCTCAATCGGGCATGCCCTTGGTTTAGTCGTTGCTACTACTTCCAGGCAAAGGAACGCTCGCGTGATGCAGATGTACTCATCGTCAACCATGCGCTTCTCATAAGCGACTTGCAAGCAGAAAACCGGATACTGCCACCATACGAGGTCGCTGTCATCGACGAGGCCCATCATTTGGAGGAAGCAGCAACCCAGCATTTGGGCAAGCAATTTACGACGACCCAGCTTCTCTTTTTGCTGGATCGGGCTTCTTTAGACGATGGCGGTGTTGTGCCGCGTTACGCAGAGGAATTACAGAGCTGGCTGCCATCCATCAGTGACGTTGTCACAGGGCAAATGACGGAGTTGAAAAAGCTGCTGCCAACGCTTCGCGACAAAGCACAGCAGTGGACGCAGCATTTGTATGCATGGGCATCTGATCGAGCGGAGGAAACAACGGATGCAGGGCGAGAAACGGTTCGCTATCGCATCGAGTCTTTTTCGGGCAAGCATGAAAAAATCCGCAAGAACACCAAAAAACTGATTGAAGCCATGAGTTCTTTTGCCAGTCATTTGGACGGACTGCTTCGGGCTGTTCCTACAGACGAGAAGCCGAATTTTGCTGTTCGCAGCCTGCGCACGGATTTACAAGGTTTGGTTAACGATTGGCAAAAAGTGATGGAGCACCTGCATTTCTTTTTGCAGGAGCATGACCCAGAGTACGTGTACTGGATGGAGGTGGAGTCCCGCGTAGCTCGCAAACAGGTTCATCTGTCTGCGGCGCTCCTAAAGGTTGCAGATTCACTCGCTCAACCATTATTTGCGCAAAAGCATAGTTTGATTCTGACCTCGGCCACGTTGACGGTAAAAAACAGCTTTTCTTATGTCAAAAGTCGTTTTGGCCTGGACCAGCAGCCAGAGGAACGCGTGAGAACGCTCGCTCTGCCATCTCCATTTGCGTACGACCAGCAAGGACTTTTGCTCATACCGGCTGATTTTCCGGCTCCCGGTAAAGAGAATGATCAATCCTACCCGGAAGCAATCATCCAGGGCTGTTTGGATGTCGTGGTCGCAACGAAGGGAAGGACACTCATCCTGTTTACGTCCCACTCCATGCTGCGGATCGTGTACCAGGCGCTTAAAGAAAGACTGGCAGACGCACCAGAAGCTTACACGCTGTTTGGTCACGGCATTGACAGCAACAACCGTAGCAAGCTCGTTCGCCTCTTTCAGAGCATGGACCGAAGTGTACTCTTGGGGACGAGCAGCTTTTGGGAGGGTGTGGACATCCCAGGAGATTCCCTCAGCAGTCTGGTCATTGTTCGTCTGCCATTTACTCCGCCAAATCACCCGGTCTATCAAGGACGTGCCGACCTGTTGAAGGCAGAGGGAAAAAATGCATTTATGTCCATGGCGCTGCCACAAGCGGTCATTTTGTTTAAGCAAGGAGTGGGACGATTGATTCGTCATCATCTGGATCGCGGTGTCGTAGTCGTTTTTGATACGCGTGTCGTAGAATCCCGGTATGGCCGATCGTTCCTGCAATCATTGCCGCCGTATCAAATCGAAAGCGGACCGTGGCCGACGCTTCGTGAGCGGATAGAACCATTCCTTAGTATGCAATCCCTGCCAGATTCATAAAATGAAGCAATAGTCTAGCAGAGATTTAGGTGATAAAATAAATGTTATGGAAAAAAGAGTGGCGCTGGTTGCTCGTTTTTGGTGTAATACTTCTCGCAGGTTGTTCGATTGACAGCCATTTGCAGGAAGCGGTAAAAGTAGAGGACCCTTATGAAAGTGAAAACGAACAGGATTTTTCCGGTCTGGTGATCTCCTATTGGGCACTGCCGCATGGAGAGAGCACATTAGTGCGATTACCTTATGGCAAAACCATGCTGATCGATACCGGAACCGCCGAGGATTGGCCTGTTTTGTCGGCGTATTTGGCAGAGCAAAAGCTGACGCGGTTGGATTATTTGGTGCTGACGAATGATCAGCCGGAGCATGTAGGGGGTTACTCGCTTTTATCCAAGCAAATTTTGGTCGAGAACGTCATTTTACCCAAACTGGTGAAAGAAACGATTCAGCGAGTAACACCCGCTCGTTCAGCTGTAGGGCAGCTGGGAGTAGAAGCGGGGCAGATGGTTACCCTCGATAAAGAGGTATCCATGAACGTATTGCTTCCAGATGAACCTTTGTTTTTATCACCCCAAAATAATTCACTCGTTTTCCGACTTGTGCACGGCAATTTGCGTTTTTTGTTTACCAGTGGCGTAAATGAAAAGGCGGAAGAACGATTGCTTGAGCGATATGCAGGCCAGCTCAAGGCAGAAGTGCTCAAGGTCGGAGACGAGGGTAGCAGCCAAGGAACCTCTCAGCCTTTTCTCACTGCAGTCGATCCGCAGGTTGCCATCATTCAAACCGGGAAACCGCGCGATAAAATGAAGGATGGCCAAACGGAGGTTCTTGAGCGATTGGGGGAATCGTGGGCAGAAACATACATTACAAGTGATGCAGGAACAATCACGATTTTATCAAATGGGAAAGATTACCGTATTTTGAAGCAAAAGAAATAAGGGGGAAGACCGAACGTGGCGAAACACGAAAAGATTTCGGAAGCGGTCGTCCGCCGCCTGCCGATTTATCTGCGTTACCTCAGTTATTTACAGCAAGTCGAGGTGACAACCGTTTCTTCCCAGCAGATGGGCAGGAATCTCGATGTAAATCCCGCCCAAATCCGAAAAGACCTGGCTGCATTTGGTGATTTCGGGAAAAAAGGTATTGGCTATGATGTAAATTACTTGGTGGAGAAGATCCGGCAAATCTTGAAATTGACCGATGAAATCAGAGTTGCACTCGTAGGGGCCGGAAATTTAGGACACGCCATCAGCAACTATAACGCTTATTTGAAAGATAACATGCGGATTGCGGCTATTTTTGACAGCAATCCCAAAAAGGTAGGGAATGAGCTCGCTGGTCTATCCATTCAGCCGTTGGATGAGCTGGCAGAAACCATTGCTGCAAAGCAAATCAAGCTGGCGATTATTACTGTACCGGCGCCAGCTGCGCAATCCGTATGTGATCTGTTGACTCAAGCGGGGATCAAAGGCATCCTGAATTTTGCACCGACGACGATCCGAGCACCCAAGGATGTAAGAATCCACTACGCAGATGTGACTTCCAATCTGCAAAGCTTGGCCTATTATTTAACGTAGAGAACGGAGTGTACTCATGAAAAAAACGATCCTCATTCATGCAACTGTCATCACAGCAAATGACCAAAACGAAGTCATCCATGATGGCGCTGTTGCTTTTGAAGGCAACAAGATTACTTATGTAGGACCGACTCCAGAAGATCTGTCTGACGCTGGCTACGATGAAGTCATCGATCAAAAAGGAGATTTCATCCTGCCAGGTCTGATTAATACACACGGACACGCAGGTATGTCCTTGCTACGCGGCTATGCGGATGATCTCCCGTTGCAGCAATGGCTGGAAGACAAAATGTGGCCATTGGAAGCTCAATTTACTGGCAACTCCGTAAAATGGGGCACACAACTGTCTCTGATTGAGATGATTCGCACAGGTACCACCACATTCGTCGACATGTACGATCATATGGACGAGGTGGCAAAGGCCGTAGAAGCATCCGGTATGCGTGCACGTCTGTGCCGCGGTATGATTGGTCTTTGCTCAGAGGAAGAACGTCAAACCAAGTTGAAGGATGCTACCTTGTTTGCGAAGGAATGGCATAACCAGGCAGATGGTCGTATTACCGTCATGATGGCACCCCATGCGCCATACACATGCTCTCCAGAATTCATCACCCAAATCATCGAAAAGGCAGATGAGCTGTCCCTGCCTCTCCACATTCATATGTCGGAAACAGCTTGGGAAGTGGGACAAAATGAAAAAGATTACGGCCTGCGACCAGTTGCTCATCTGGAAAAGCTGGGTATGTTTGCACGTCCGACCCTGGTTGCGCACGCCGTACATTTGACGGATGAAGAGATCGACATCATGGCAAAATATAACGTGAAGGTTTCCCATAATGTTGTCAGCAATCTGAAGCTGGCGAGCGGGGTTGCCCCTGTACCAAAAATGCTGGCAAAGGGCGTAAGTGTTTCCTTGGGAACAGACAGCTCTGCAAGCAATAACAACCTCAATTTGTTTGAAGAATTGAAGCTGGCTGCGATTCTGCATAAAGGCGTGAACAACGATCCGGTAGCAGTGCCAGCCGAAGAAGCTCTGCGCATGGCTACCCGTTATGGTGCAGATGGCGTGTTCCAGGCTGATACACTCGGCTCGCTCGAAGTGGGCAAGCAGGCAGACATCATCGTTCTCGATAGTCACCAAGCCCATTTCCACCCAGCACATGAACCCATTTCACACGTGGTGTACGCTGCCAATGGACGAGATGTAAAAGATACGATTGTAGCAGGTAAGTTCCTCATGCGTAACCATAAGCTGTTGACGATTGATGAAGAACGTGCTATTTACGAAGCAAATCGCGTATTCCAATCGTTAAAACGGTAAAAAGGCTCCTGTCAGGTGTGGACAGGAGTAAAAGAAAATAAGGTGTAGGTAGGGGAATTTGGGTATTACTCGGGTCGTTCGCTCATTTTCGCCATAGTTCTGTCAGGGAATGATGGCGAAAATGTAGTGTGGGTGTGTGCGACAATCGACGCAGTGGTGAGGACAAACCTGCCCAGGAGACGCGGTATTCCTGTAACAGAAACCCTAGTATGTCAGGAGAGGGGGGTTGTTGCGACCATTTCACGCGCTCACCTCCTCGGGGTGTATAGGTAGTATGACCGACCATCACCATGCTATGATTAGCAAGTTTTCCGTGCCGTTCTAAAACCTTTCCGTATAGCATAGGCTAGAGACAAAAATGGGACAGGGGGAACGGTATGTGTATATAAGGCCCAAACAGATGTGGTGGCTCATTCCTATTTTTATTGGGCTATTCCTCATCGGGAGTACACTCGGGGCGCTCGGCAACAAAATGGGGACAGATACAACAGCATCGTCTGATCAGGCAATAGAGGGAGATCGCAATCCTGTGGCATTGTCAGAGCTCTTGGATCAATTGACACAAGATGAGGAGCGTTCTTTCATTGTTTATATGCAGGACAGTGCTTTACATGGACAATATCAGCATGAACGTTTTGAGCTGAATGGAGAAGTTGGCGGCCACAAATTTGAGATGTCACGCGATGCGCAGCAGCAAATCGCTATTCAAATTGATGGACAGATTCAAAATGATGCATCACTGCCGTATGCTCTTTTCACGCCCTATGAGCATGCAACCTTGATCAAAGGGGTATTGCAATCGGTGAAGGCAAAAAGCATTCAAGATCCCGGTGGGCAAGGCTTGCATGGATATCGTTTGTCTGTACCTGCACATGAGGTGACCTCGCTGCTGTCGATGTGGCTTGGACCGTCTTTCCCCATGAATGATTTGCCGGCAGATGTAGCGAAAGGAATTGGCGTTGATTATCAGCTCTGGTATGATTCCGAATCCCAGCAAATTCGGCAGCTGGAGCTGGAACTGCGCATGCAGACGGCAACGGGAGTAAAGCAACAACAGCTCCGTTTCCGATTATAAGGTCAAGCAAATAAAGGAGTAATTTAGCAGTGTTTGCAAGAATTGTTGTGGGAATAATCGCTGTCATCCTGCTTACAGGAGCGGGATTTGCGTACCATTTGACTTCCTCTGTTGCGGGGGAAAGACAAGCTTTTGATGAGGTTGTTCGTCAATGGGTCCAAGATCGAACCACGATCACCGAGATTGAATCCATAGATGAGTATCGTGGCAAAGAAAGCTATGCCGTAGTTTTGGGTAAAAATAAAGCTGGTACTTCAGTTGTCGCTTGGCTGACAGATAAAACGGCAGCGTTTGATAGTATGGAACGGGCAGTTCCTAGGAAAAATGTAGAAGCAGCTGTGCAAAAGAGCTTCCCCAATAGTGAAATCAGGCATATCGTTCCGGGATTGGACGCAGAGAAGCGGTTTTGGGAAGTAACCGTCAAAGATCAGGATGGACGATTTCATTACCTTCATTACGATCTTTTTAGCGGGGCTCTGATTACAGCTTACACGCTATCTCCAACCCCATAATCGTCGCTCTGAACAGACCTTTTCCCTAGTGGGAAGAGGTCTGTTTGGCATTTGAGCCAATATCTGTATAAAAAATTGATATACTCATATGATATACTGGTTTCGTTGAAGAGAGAGAAACAAGAACGAGAAAACATGACATAGGGGGAGTAGCTGTGCAGTTGAAAAAAAGTGCAATAGGCTTGTCCTTGCTGGCGTCACTGGTACTCCTGTTCGGTGGATGGTTCTTGTATCAAAAGATGGAGATCGAAGAACCGATCCGTACAGAGGTAGGTCAGATTCATTCAGCCACGCTGGATCAATTGATTATAGGGAAAGACAAGATTGAGATAGATTTGAAGGTTACAAAACCGAAAAACTTTCCACAAGAATATCGTGAGCTGCTAGCGAATACATCCAAGCTTGCTGGTGATAAAGAAGTCGCGATTCGTGTGGTGAACCAATCACAAGCGATGGACGACGTTTGGAAAAATGGACAGTTTTTGTTTACAGAAGCGATTGATTTGCACCAATACAGCCGTATTCCGCAAATGGTGTCGGAATGGAAAGCGGATAACAAGCTGGATGAAGCGACTGCGCTCATGGATGATGCCAATATTTATGTTTACATGAAAAAAGGAACGGAGGATTTTTATACGATCGTACCCCGTTCCAAGGAAAAAGAGGTGACGGCTCGTGGGTAAAGAATTACTGATCGGCGTCGTTCCCGGAGTCCTGATTTTCTTGATGTTTCTAGGTGTGAACATTACTCCCTTCCTGCTCTTTGCCCTGGTGCTTGGCGCCATTTACTTCATGGTTATAAGACAGCAGGGAGGCCGGGGTGGCAACGTCGCACTCGGCGGGAAACGAAAGCAAAACAAACACGAGATTCCCAAATCGGATGTACAGTTCGCTGACATCGGTGGCCAAGAGCGCGCGAAAAAGGAGTTAAAAGAAGCGCTCGATTTTCTCGTCTACAAAGATAAAATTGCGCAATATGGCATTCGCCCCATAAAAGGTGTGCTTTTGACAGGGCCCCCAGGTACAGGAAAGACGTTGATGGCAAAGGCAGCAGCGAATTACACGAATTCAGCTTTTGTAGCAGCGTCTGGATCGCAGTTCGTGGAGATGTATGTAGGGGTTGGGGCACAACGAGTGCGTGAGCTGTTTAAAGAAGCGAAAACCATGGCAGAAAAAAACAATCAGGATAGTGCGATTATTTTTATTGATGAGATTGACGTAATCGGTGGAAAACGGGATGGTCAGCAGCAGCGCGAATACGATCAAACGTTGAACCAGCTGTTGACTGAAATGGATGGCGTGGCAACGAGTGACAAGCCGCGAGTCCTTGTAATGGCAGCTACTAACCGCAAAGATATGCTGGATGCTGCGCTGCTTCGCCCAGGTCGCTTTGACCGACACATTATTGTAGATTTGCCGGATAAGCCGGCACGTGAACAGATTTTGACGATTCACACAGCCAACAAGCCGCTTGGCTCTGATGTTACCTTGGAAAAAGTAGCTCAGGAGACATTCGGATTCTCAGGCGCCCAGCTGGAGAGTGTAGCCAATGAAGCTGCGATTTATGCGATGCGGGACGCTTGTGAGAAGATCGAAGCGAAGCACTTTGCCTATGCCGTAGACAAGGTTATGCTCGGGGAAAAGGTAGACCGGGAAGCGTCCGAGGAAGAGAAGAAGCGTGTCGCTTTGCATGAGCTGGGTCATGCCATCGCAAGCGAAATGGTTCGTCCTGGTTCTGTATCTCAGGTTACACTTAGTCCTCGTGGCAAAGCACTCGGATATGTCCGCCAAAATCCAATGGAAGACCGTTACTTGTACACCAAGGAAGCGATGGAAAAGCAAATCATGGTTTGTCTGGGTGGAGCAGTCGCCGAAGAGATTTACTATGGCGGTCGGAGTACAGGCTCTAAAAACGATTTTGAGCAAGCGCTGGGAATGGCCCAAGAGATTGTACAAAGCGGGATGTCCCGTCTGGGGATTGTCCATCTGCAATACGTAGACAAAACGCGTATTCATGATGAGGTAGAACGACTGCTGGATAATATGCTGGAACAGACACGTACCCTGCTCAAACAGTTTGATGCTGTATTCCAGACTGGGCTACACACACTGATGGAGGCAGAAGTCCTGCAAGGTGACGAGTTCCGCACATTGCTTACGCATGCGAAAAAAGAAGAAGTAGCTGTCTAATAGGGTTTAACAAGTAGACTGCAGGCTGGTGCGGAAGCGCTGGCTTGCGGTTTTTTTGCGTTGTCCGCTAAACATTTTTCCTATGGCGGTACCAAACGCCTATACAGATGAATATCCTACAAAATGATAAGGGAAAGACATCAGGAGGCAAGGAGACTCTATGGCGAATGTGAACCGACGTAAATTAAACAAAAACCTTGGGAAAACCATCAGACAGACCCCGGCTGAAATTCCGTTGATGCAATCACCTCCGGAAGTTGAATGGATGCATGATTTGGAAACGGAGCTGTTAGAGACGGATTCGGGCAATATACAGCAATCGAGCTCATATGCAGGGAAGGAGGCCCAGCATTATCCACCTCTGCAAAAAATCCCAAAGCAAACCGTTTCCTCCAACCAGACAACGTACTCGAAAGTAATTAAAGAGCGCAATGATGATCGTGTTCAATCGTTTGTATACACCGATGATTTGACGGATCAATCTGTAACCACAGAAAAAATCGCAAATCGAGCCATTGATTCCTCCAAAATAAAACCGGGAACGATCGATGGCGTCCTCTTGAAGGATTATGCTGTGGATAGCAGCAAGCTTGCAGACAGGAGTGTAACATCCAACAAAATCGCACCCCATTCCATTCATGGCGAGCATTTAGGCAGAAATGTAATTACGAATGATATGATACAGGATCATTCCATATCTGGCCAAAAATTAATCAATAATAGCATTACATCCGAAAAGCTTGCGGACAAAATGATCGACTCGATGAAATTTGCCGAAGGAGCAATCCAGAGCAAGCACATTCAGGAGCAGGCGATTACAAGTGAGTTGATTCAGGATCAGGCGATTACATCAGATAAAATAAAAATGGGAAGCATCCTGACAAGAAACCTCGCCAACTATTCGATTAACTCGGTCAAAATCGAAGATGGAGCCGTTACGAATGACAAACTGCGTGACGGAGCGGTAACAGCACCAAAGATTGATGAAGATGCGATCGAGTCTCGGCACATCCGGGAAGGAGCCATTTTTCATCATCATTTGGCAGAGCAAGTCATCGATAGCAACAATTTGAGTCCTGGCAGTGTGACGGACCAGCATATTGCTTTTCAAACGATCTACAGCCAGCATCTGCATCCAGAAGCGGTCACCAGCGATAAGATCAGTCCGTATGCGATCTTGACAGAACACTTGGATCATTCGAGCGTAACAGCAGAAAAAGTAGCAAAGGAATCGATCAGTAGTGTGCACCTTAAGGCATCCAGCATTTTGACTAGCCATATGCAGGATGGTTCTATAACGACGAAGAAAATTGGCAATCAACAAGTCACAACGGACAAATTGGCAGACAAGGGAGTTACGATAGAAAAGCTTGCAAATCGAAGTGTTGGCGAGCATCAGATCGTGGAAGATAGTGTAGGAGCGAAGCATCTGGCTAATGGTGCAGTCCGCGCTGAAAAAATAGCCAAACGATCGATTGAGGATCAGCATCTGACCGAGCGGCTCGTAGGCAGTAATCATATAATTGAATACGCTGTTCAAACGCTGCATCTCGCAGACCATGTTGTCACGACCTCCAAGCTGGCGCCAGAGTCCGTTTCAACGGACAAAATTACCGAGCTGAGTGTCACGACTAACAAGCTGGCTGATTCCGTTATTACAGCCCCAAAAATGGCCACAGAAGCGGTCAAAACAAGACATTTGGGAAAAGCATCTGTCACGAGCGATAAAATTGCTGACAAAGCGGTAACATCTACGCATCTTGCCAGTCAGTCTGTGCAAAATGAACATATTCAGCCTAAATCCATTTCCAAGGAGAAGCTGCAAGAGGGCAGCGTCACCCGCGATAAAATTGCAGAGCAAAGCATCGATGCCACCAAGCTGGATATGCAATCGGTGAGAGGCGAGCATGTAGTAAAAGGAACCCTGACCGGAATTCATCTCAAGAAAGGCTCGATCACATCGGAGCATTTGGCTGAAAACAGTGTAGAATCGCAGCATCTCGTAACTCGTGCCATTACTGAGGATAAAATTGCGAACGGAGCGGTGAACGGGGCCAAGATAGCACCTGGTTCGATCGGGCAAAATCATCTCGCAGACAACTCAGTTACTCCGCAAAAGCTGTCATTTCAGCCAGTGGAAACGACTAGCCATTTGGGAGTGACACTCCAGCAGTTTGGATTTATACCGTTTCGGATGGCTGCTAACACACAGTCAACAGATGTCACGGTCAGATTATCTCAGCCCTATGCGGATACACATTACTGCATAGTAGCGATGACGAATCAAGCAGGTTTCTATGCCTCGTTAAAATATACGAAGCGTACGTCAGCCATCATTACAGTAACTCGCTCAGAAGGCGATCAAGAAAGCGCAGGAGTCCTCCAGTGGATTGCCATCGGTGAAAAGGGAACGGAAGTGGAGGATACGCTTTTGGACAATGTCATTGAGGAAGAATGGGAAGAGGATCTGGATGACCTGGATGAGATGGATCTCGAACTGGAAATCCATGATGAAGATCAAGATGAATCCTATCTAGAGGAAGACGACCAAGGGCTTGCCTCAGAGGATGAAAATCACTCCTAAATGTTTGCGCGGAAGCAAGAAGAATATGAGTCTTTAGACGTGCCTTGATAAAGGGAGCTTTTCCTGATAAGCGAAGGACTCCCTTTTTTATCTTTTTAAGGTAACATAATTTGATTATGGTCAACTTTATATGACGAGACTTTCATTGAATTTGCGACAACCCAATAGTATAATTGCTCTGTATCCTTAGTCTGTATTTGTGTGGCATGGTAAATGGAGGGAATATCCGATGTTGACGACGATTGCCCAGGTTGGGCAGCATGTTGGACAAGAAGTACGTATGGGTTGCTGGTTATATAATAAGCGCAGCAGCGGTAAGATTCAATTTCTGCAACTACGGGATGGCTCCGGCTTCATTCAAGGGGTAGTAGTGAAGGCAGAAGTAGCTGAGGACGTCTGGGAGAAAGCATCCCAATTAACACAAGAAAGTTCTTTATACATAACAGGTGTAGTTCGTGCCGATGACCGTGCCCCAAGCGGGTTTGAACTCACTGTAACCGGAGTGGAGATCATTCAGATCGCTCAGGAATATCCGATTTCGTTAAAAGAGCATGGCGTTGATTTCTTGATGGACCATCGTCATTTGTGGCTGCGTTCCCCGCGCCAACGAGCTGTTATGGCTGTTCGCTCTGAAATCATTCGTGCCATGTACGAGTTTTTCCAAGAGAACGGATTCTACAAGGTGGACCCACCGATTCTGACTCCAACCTCTGCGGAAGGAACGACGAATCTGTTCCACACCAAATATTTTGATGAAGACGCGTATTTGTCCCAGTCTGGTCAGCTTTACATGGAAGCGGCAGCAATGGCACTTGGCCGGGTGTATTCTTTTGGACCAACCTTCCGCGCGGAAAAATCCAAAACTCGTCGCCATTTGATTGAATTCTGGATGATTGAACCGGAGATGGCTTTCGTCGATCACGAAGAAAATCTCCGCATCCAGGAAGCATTTGTATCCCATGTTGTGCAGTCCGTTCTGAAAAACTGTGAGCGTGAGCTGAAAACATTAGAGCGCGATACAACCAAACTGCAAAATGTAACAGGAACGTTCCCGCGCATTACGTATGATGATGCAATCAAGCTGCTTCAGGAAAAAGGCAGCGAGATCAAGTGGGGCGATGACTTCGGTGCACCAGATGAGACGATGATCGCTGAGCATTATGACAAGCCTGTTTTCATCACGCATTATCCGACCGAGATCAAGGCATTTTACATGAAGCCACATCCTGAGCGTCCGGAAGTGGTGTTGTGTGCCGACATGATCGCACCGGAAGGATACGGTGAAATCATCGGAGGCAGCCAACGGATTGATGATCCAGAGCTTTTGGAAAAGCGCTTTGCAGAGCATGAGCTATCTGAAGACGCTTATCGCTGGTATCTGGATCTTCGCAAATACGGTACAGTTCCGCATTCCGGCTTTGGTCTGGGCCTGGAGCGCACGATTGCCTGGATTTGTGGATTGGATCACGTTCGTGAAACGATTCCGTTCCCACGCATGCTGAACCGTCTCTATCCGTAGAGATTTTGTAACCGAAACACCCTGTTGCTATAGGGCAGCAGGGTGTTCCTATTGTGTGTATAGCGCGACTATCGTACTTCCTAGCCATTCCAACTCAGAGGTGAACATGCTTTATGGATTCCCATATTTTGCAATTGTTGCAAGAAGGTGCAACATCCGTATCAAATCTACTACTCAAAATGTACAAACGGATGTCGTTGGCTGATGACGAAATGATGCTGCTCATCCAACTGCTCTCCTTTCAACAGGAAGGGAATCGTTTTCCTACCCTGACAGAGCTGGAGGAGCGCATGTCCATGTCTAGCATGAGACTGATTCAGTCGCTGCAAAAGCTGCTAAAGGAAGACTGGTTAAGCATTGATGAATTTATTGATCCGCAAACAGGGATGCGGCATGAGCAATACAATTTGACACCATTGTATCGAAAGCTGTACCAGACGTGGCGTGAACAGCAAACAGATACGCGTGCAGTAGAACCGCTTTTGGAGCCGTATCTGGAAACAGCTGCTTCTATGGAGACGGAGCCAGTGGCCATTTATTCACGCTTTGAACAAGCATTTGGTCGTCCCCTGTCACCGTTTGAGCTGGAGAGTATTCATATGTGGACGGAGCAGGACGGTTACCAGGAGGAGCTGATTTTGACTGCACTCCGAGAAGCCGCAACTGTAGGAAAGCTGCACATTCGCTATATTGACCGGATCTTGCTGGAGTGGCAAAAGCAGCAAATCACCAGTGTAGAGCAGGCGCGCCTGTACAGCCTCAATTTCCGTAGACAATCTAGTGCAAAGGACTATCGGCAACCGCTTTGATTGATGTCAATCAAGGCGGTTTTTTCATATTCAAGTAAAACAGCGAAATCTGCTCGTACCTGTTAATTCACAAAAGTTATCAAAATGTTTGGTATATTGATACAAATAAGTGGTTCCTTATTTCAGATTTTGTTGAGATTAAAATGATACGATAGCCACGAGAAACTTGCTGAATCCTGTCAAAAAATGCAGCTTTTTTACTAAAGGGGAATGAGGTCAATTATTACAACATCTCATAATCAGATTTTTGGAAGGAAAAAAAGGGAGTGGAAGTTTACGTGAGAAACCAAGCAGAGCATTTGCTAATTGGTGAAGATTCGTTCAGCTTGAATTTTCTTGAGACATGTCTTGGGAACAGTTATAAAACCATAAAAATAGATTCAAGTTCTCAAAGCGTAACTATTGTTGAGCAGCTAAGAAATGCAGATATAGAATTTGTAATGATCCTCGTAGGGTCATCGGAGAAAGACGCACTCAGGCTTGTCAGAGAGATAAAATTAAGCTGCGAACATAAATATGTGCCTCTTTTGCTTGCAGGAACTACTATTTCAATGACGACAAAGCTAGAGCTCTTGAAGCATGCGGACGAATGGATTGAATTGCCGATTGAACCTGCAGAATTAATGCTGCGCGTACAAAAGCATGTGGACACCAGAAGAAAAGTCCTTAGTCATATTCTTGTAGACCCACTGACCGGAGCTTATAACAAACCATTTTTACTGCATGAAATTGAACGGCAATTAAATGATGTAAAGAGATCCTTAGAACCATTTACTCTGGTAAATATAAAGATTGATGAGCTCGATGGGATCATAATGCCGAATCAATATACAGCCAGGGATACAGTCATAAAAGGATTGGTTGACTATATCAAGCGCAGTGTTCGGCCAATGGATGTCTTGTGTCGCTATAAAGAGGATGAATGTATCCTGATCCTGCCAAAGACCTACAGAGAAGATGCTGTCAAATTGATGAACCGCTTAGTCGACGGATTCTCACAAATTCCGTTTCAAATCCCAGACGGAGAAGCGCAGGTCACTTTTTCCTGCGTGGTATTGGAGTTTTCGGATGCAATTCATTCCCCTGAAACTTGTCTTTCGATGATGCAGTTCTCTGAGGAAGAAGAAGGGATAAAGAGGGTTATTGATCTTACTGAGGAGCAGTTTCAAGCGCATCAAAAGCTACTCATCGCAGTGATTGATGATGACCGATTCATACGGGAAATGTTGAAAGACCAGCTTCAAGACATCGAGGATGAAATGGTGGACATCGAGATCAAGGCTTATTCAAACGGGGAGGAATTTTTTGAAGATCCTTGGCATCGTCAGAATCAGCGTTATCTACTGATTATCGATAGAATCATGCCCAAAATGGATGGGCTGGAGCTTCTGCAAAAAATTAGAACAGAGTACGACAGAAAGCGTTACATTTGTTTGATGCTGACGAGTAAGGATTCTGTATCGGATATAGCGTTTGCTATCCAAAGAGGGGCAAATGATTATGTGGTCAAACCGTTTGGGTTGAAAGAACTTCGCGCTCGAATCAGGCGGCTAATCAGGGGGTCAAGATGATTGATCTTATTTTAATCAAACTTCTGGCAGGGGCATTCTTCATCGTGCTGATGGTGATCTATGTGTACCTTGTTTGGAGAAAGTACGTAAATCAGGCCATTCATAAGAGGAAGGGAGAATGGCTTTCAAAGCATGAGCAGGCAATCAAAGCGTATTTGTTGACAGGGAAGAACTGCGAGTCATTCATTCCCGTGAAACGATACCAATTCGAAGCGCTTGAGGATTTCTTCAGTGCGTATTTGTCCAATTTTAAGCTGGAATCAGAAGAAGATACAATTGTCGTATTTGCGGAGTCATATTTTGCTCCCGTATATAAAAAGCGACTTAGGAAAGGGAATTGGAGTACACGAATGAACACGTTGTATTTTATCGATCTCTTTCAGATGAAAAGTATGAAAAGTGATTTACTGAGGCACCTAAAGAGAAGGAAATGTTCTCCCGAGGAATCGTATCTGATCTATCATGTGCTGGCCGCGTTTGAATATGACCAATTTGAGGATTTGTTAAAAGGAAGTAAGGAGATGCCTTCCTTTCTTTTAATTCAGGTTATGAGCCGACTCATTGATCAGCACAACGTGGAGGGTTATCTGGATATATTTCATGAGCTTCCACTTTACTGGCAGAAGGGTTTCCTTGATATTGTGAGAGAAAAAAACCTTCGCTCAGAAAAGATTCAACAGCTTTTGGAAAGCTTACTCCTGAATGATTCTACAGACAAAGAGCTTCGCATTCGGGCGTTGAAGACGATCAGTTCTCTTGGCTGCCTGACTTCACCAGAGTTGATTATGCGGATGATTGAGATAAAAGAAGAAAACGATTGGAATACTCCTGAGGCAGCAGTAGAAAAGATGATGGTAGCCAGGCTGATGGGCAGCATTAAAAATGACTGCTACATTCCTTACTTAGAGCGTTTGATTAGTGACAGCTCCTATAACGTGAGAGTAGAAGCAGCCAAATCAATCCGGAAATTTAAGCATGGTAAAGTAACGCTACAGGAAATTGCAGCGTCACATGAGGATCTGTACGCAAGAGAAATTGCGATGGAGTGGATGGCGAGGGGTACGGTGTATGAATAATGTATACCAGTTTTTTGTCTCTTTTTTTATAGTTGTAAATCAATTTATTATCATTTACATGATTGCGATCTGTCTCTTCTACATGATCTTATTTCTGCTGGCCTTCAGTCGGTTGAAAAAGGAACGGGGTCTACATCAAATAGAGCCTTACAAACCTATGAAAGGTTCTGCCTTTACCCCACCGTTATCCATCATTGTTCCTGCGTACAATGAAGAAGCAGGGATCATTGGAAGTGTGCTGTCACTCGTAACTGGTAGTGGGAGGCTCGATTATCCAGAGTTTGAAGTTATTGTTGTGAATGATGGCTCTATCGACAGCACACTGGACAAAGTCATAGACAGATTCAAGATGGTTCCCATCGAAAATAAGGTGCTTCAGAAACGAAACGGAATCCAGACCAAATTCGTAAAGTGTGTCTATCGATCAGAACTATATCCTACGCTCTTTCTGATGGATAAGGTGAACGGAGGAAAAGCAGATGCTTTAAACGCTGGGATTAATCTGGCAAAGTATCCGTACTTCGCTTCCATTGATGGAGACACTGTACTGGAACCTGATTCTTTCCTCAAAATCATGAAGCCCATCATTGAAAATACCGAACAAGAAGTCCTCGCATCAGGGGGAAATGTTCTATTGGCCAATGGCAGTATCATCGTAAAAGGACAGATTGAAGAGAATCGGCTATCTCGCAATCCCATTGTGATGATGCAAATCATAGAATATATGCGTGCGTTTTTGATGGGGAGAATGGGCCTAAGTCAGGAAAATTTGCTTTTGATAATCTCAGGCGCTTTTGGAGTATTTAAAACTTCCAGAGTTATTCAAGTAGGAGGTTATCGGGCCGATACAGTCGGAGAAGATATGGAGCTCGTAGTCCGCCTGCATCGAATGAATCTCGAGAAGAAATGGGGAGCGAAAATATTCTATGTGGCAGATCCGGTTTGTTACACAGAAGCACCAGAAGATTTTGCTTCGCTGCGAACGCAACGGATCAGATGGCATCGTGGGCTATATGAAAGTCTCTGGTTACATAGAAAAATGTTGTTCAATCCTAAATATGGCAGGATCGGAACGTTGGCCATCCCTTATTTCTATTTCGTTGAGTTTTTGGGGCCACTCATCGAGTTTTTCGGATATGTGGCATTGATAATTGGATTGATTCTTGGCAATGTATTTTTCACCTACTCCTTGGCGCTTGTTCTGTTAATGATCATCTATGGATCATTTTTATCGATGGGCTCTGTTCTACTGGAAGAGTGGCGCTTAGGTAAACATCAAAAAGTTTCTGAACTAAACCGTTTATTTTTCATTGCCCTAACAGAAGTATTCTGGTATCGACCGATTATGACGTTCTGGCGAGTTCAGGCCCTTTTCTCAATTATCCGCGGTAAAAATAAAGAGTGGGGCACATTGAAACGGAAAGGTGTATCCGCATAAGAGGATTGGGTGAAGGATATGAAAAGTAAAATAATACAGATAAGCATTGTAGTGGCGTTTATCATGGCCATACCGTTTATCGTTTGGCAGCTAATTCCGTCGACTTCGCTATCGGTGTGGATTTTGGACAAGACTGTTCCGAATAATGATTATCGGGAGCATAAAGGTCTCATGTGGGCGTTGAATCATTTCAAGATTCTAAATAAAACCACTGGCAAAAGCTTTGCGAATGACCAAGACTACTTCGGATTTTTTCCAGGGGAAGCCGGACAATATCAAATCAAGGATTTGCCAGAAGCAACAAGTCAGGATCAGCCACAGTTAATTTATCTGACAGATACGTATGGAGTTTACAGTGATGATTTTCAGGCAAATAACGCTGCGGGCACACGATCCACACTCATTTACGGAGGCTTAATGGATCAAGATGTAACGCGGATCCAGCATAACCTGAAAAAGGGAACGACCTTAATCGCTGAGTTTAATACGATGGCTTCTCCTACTTCGCCCGCAACACGCAAGCAGATGGAAGCTATCTTATCGGTTGAGTGGAAGAAGTGGATGGGACGCTACTTTCTGGATTTGACTTCGGGTGTAGAAGTTCCTGTCTGGATGGTGAATAACTATGAAAAAGAAACGGGCCGCAAATGGGAGTTTACAGGCCCTGGAATCGCTCTGGTTTCAGATGCAGATCAGGTGGTGATCCTGGAATCAGGAAAAGATTTTGGGGAAGGGGTCGTTGAGCTTTCATTTGCCCCTCCGTACGACAAGGAAATGAATGTCGATTCTTCAATCCCTTATTATTACTGGTTCGAATTCATGCAGCCAAAGGAGGGGGCTGAAGTATTAGCCAACTACCACATGGATGTTATGCCCGAAGGTAAGAAAAAGCTGGAGAAGCTTGGCTTAACAGAAGACTTTCCAGCGATCATTCGGCATAAAAAAACCAAGTATACATCATACTATTTTGCTGGTGATTTCGCCGATAGCAACAAGGTTCCAGAGTGGTATAAAATCTGGGGACTCGATTTGTGGAAAAAGTGGGCGGTTACAGATTATAAAGGAGATTCTGATGCATTTTATTGGCGAGGATATCTGCCAATGATGAAGAAAATTTTGCAGGATGTGGCAAGTACCCCAATCACAACCAACGAAGTTGATGACCAGGTGCACGTCCCGATCTTTGAAGCAAATGGCATCAAACAAGTGGCAAAAGTTGAAAATGGACAGATTGCGCTGTATGACGGAAAAACATGGAATCCGCGTTTTTGGGCAGGAATGAACCTGGGGGCTACGACTCCTGGTCATGATCCAGGTGAACTTAGCCCATCAAAGTGGGATTACTTGCGCTGGTTTAAGCAAATGCAGGAGATGAATATTAGCGTCATCCGGATCTATACCATTTTACCACCTTATTTCTATGAAGCTTTAGCTGAGTACAATCGTGATAAGGAAACACCTCTCTACTTCTTCCAGGGCATTTGGTCTCCAGAAGAGGAATTGATTGGCGAGGATGAAAAAGGAACTGACGCTTACAACGAGTCCATCACGGCTGCTTTCCAAAAGGAAATTCGGGATGCAGTAAATGTAATTCATGGGAACATTACCATTCCAGCGGTGCGAGGTCATGCCAGTGGTGAGTATCGAACGGATGTATCTGCTTATATGCTAGGATGGATTGTGGGTACGGAGTGGTATCCGTATGCAGTAAAAGCAACGAATGATATGCACGCTGGGATGGCTCCTTATCAGGGTACCTACTTTACTGCGAAACAGCAGGCATCCCCTTTCGAAAGTTGGTTAGCGTCCATGCTGGACGTTTTGGCAAAAGAGGAGATGAAATATGGATGGCAGCATCCCGTATCCTTTACCAACTGGTTAACCACTGATCCACTCAAGCATCCAAACGAACCGCTTGAACAAGAAGATCTGGTACCCGTTGACCCGATGAATATTGGACCTACCAAGGAATGGGAGTCCGGCTATTTTGCCGCTTATCACGTGTATCCGTACTATCCAGATTTCTTGCGCTATGAACCGAAATATCAGGTGTATCGGGACAAATCTGGCAAGATTAATCCGTACGCTGGATATTTACATGATTTACGTTTGCATCATCAAGGCATTCCTTTGATTGTTGCCGAATTTGGTGTGCCGAGCTCTCGTGGTATGGCTCATTACGGACCATTGGGCAAAAATCAGGGGATGCACACGGAAAAAGAGCAAGGCGAGATGAATGCGGATATGATCCGAAGCATGGTTGATGAAAACCTGAATGGAGCCATTCTCTTCGCTTGGCAGGATGAATGGTTCAAGTTCACGTGGAACACGCTTGATCTGGAGTTGCCCCGCGAACGAAGGGCAATGTGGCGAAATCGGTTGACCAACGAAGAAAATTTTGGCGTCATTGCGGTTGAACCGGGTTCAAGCCCAGACGATATGATACAGGTAGACGGTAAGATAAGCGATTGGGAGAAGCGCACGGATAGAAAAGAGCAGGACTATCCGCAGTTCAAACTGTCCACTACCCATGATGAGGCGTACTTGTATTTGCTTCTTCAGAAAAAACAGGGCGTCTGGAATTTTGCCAATGAAAAGCTGTTCATCGGTTTTGACACCATTTTGGGTGGCAGTCAGATTGCAGATAAAGCACCGGGTATACGCTTCCCGACAGGAATCGAATTCCTGTTACAAATGGCAGGGGAGAGCGACTCACATATTTTTGTGAACAGCGCCTTCGATCAGCATACATGGTTTTTCTCTGTGGACAAGAAATTGATACCGGGTGATCCACGCTATCAACATGAAGAGCTTGGGCTATTTTTGCCTTGGAAGCTAGCTTTGAACAGAGGATTGTACCTGCCGGAAACGAATCAGAAGATTCCATTTGAAGAGCTAGAGGTAGGTATGATGAAACCAGGTATTTCTGACCCGAATGATCCTGCCTTTAATACGCTTGCCGATTGGTATGTAAAGGAGAATTATTTGGAAATTCGAATTCCTTGGATGCTGCTTGGATTTACTGATCCGAGTTCGCATCAGGTCTGGGACAACCCTTACAGAGCCGGAGAAATCAAACCAGTAACCACCGACGGAATTAAAATTGAGCCAATCCTTCAACAGATGGGATCGACAGTTTCATCGTCCATTGAACCTACTTTTTATCAATGGGAAAAATGGAATCAACCTGTCTATCATGAACGGAAAAAACAGAGCTTTGACATACTCCGTGATGTTTACGCAGAATTTATGCCAGCAAAATAAGAAGTAACCGGAAACACAAGCCTCTCGTATGCAGGCTTGTGTTTTTTCTTTCCACCAAACCAGCTCCTACACGTACCTATTCTCCGCGACTGTCATACCATATCATGTAGATTCAAGTTGCAGGAGGGGAATGTCTTGTGGAAAAAAGAAAAAAAGGGGATTTACCTCACTGGGTAACACCTGGTGTCTTCTCTGGTACTTATGTTGTCGATGAAGCTGTAGAGCGTATTTCAATCGTGAGGCCAGTAGAGAAGCCGTCGGAAGCAGAGATAAAGGTAACCGTACAGGAAGGAGAAGCCCAGCAGGAGGCAGCTCCCGATACAAAACCGGAATTGGTGCTAGAGCCTTCCTTCGAGATCATCATGCGCGAGACGGATGTAGCGACAAGTGAAGAGCTACAAAATTTGGAGCAGGAAGTTGCTTCTTTAAAAGAGACAGTAGCGGCATGGGAAAAGAAGTGGAAGGAAGCGGAGGAAAGTCAGAAAAAAGAAATGCAATACCTGTATCAGGTTGTCCTTTCCCTGAAAAAGGAGTGGGAGATCGAGCGGAATGAACATCGCCATAATTAGTCCCGGGCCATTCTCGGTACCCCCAGTCAATGGCAGCTCGGTGGAGCACGATATTGACGAAGTGACCAAGATGTTTGATCCCGAGCATCAGGTGACGATCTATACCCGCAAGTGCGCCACTTATCCAAAATCTTCTGTGGAAGAAAATCGAGAGTTCATTCGCTTTGCATATAATGGTCCGACTCCGTATTTGCAAAAGATTATCAAGCATATGCGCAAGCACAAGCCAGATGTCATTCTCGTGGAAAATAGACCGACGTATGTGCTTGCACTCAAGCGTCATTTTCCCAAAATCCCTGTGTTCGTCAACATGCATTCACATGTATATGGCTCTACCGCGATGATTAGCAAGGAAAAGATGAAAAAGGTTGTGCGTCAGGCGTCAGGCTTTTTCACTAACAGCGAATTTTTGCGGCAGCATTTTATAAAAACAAGCCGTATTCCTGCACACAAAATCCATGCGGTTCATCTCGGGGTCGATGTCTCTCCATATCAAGTAGCAAAGCTTCACTATTCGATCAAAAAGCTACGCAAGCAAATCGGTCTCAAGGTAGAGGATCGTGTTCTCTTTTACGCTGGAAGACTGATGCGCGGAAAAGGAGTGCACGTCCTTCTTAAAGCATTCCGGCAGGTTAGCGAAAAAGATCCATTGGCTCGCCTGGTCATCGTCGGCGGTACAGGATACGGGAGCAATCGGTTAAACCCGTATGTGAAAGAGCTGAAGAAGCTGGCCAAACCACTAGGTGACAAAGTAAAGTTCGTCAATTTTGTCCCCAGCGCAAAAATGCCACTCTACTATCAAGTCGGGGATATCGTTGCGACTCCGTCAGTTTGGAAAGAAGCTTTTTGCCGAGTGAATCTGGAAGCCATGGCATCGGGTAAGCCCGTTATTTCTACCCCACGTGGCGGGATCAAGGAGGTAGTGACCCACCAGGGAAGCGGCTTCTTAATACCTCCTAAAGAATGGAGCAAAGAGCTGCCAAACATTTGGGAGCTATTATGGAGCGCCCCCCATATTCGCACGGAAATGGGAAAACAGGCGCTAATGCGAGCTAGACAGTTTTCCTGGTACGCAACCGCACAAGGCTATCTAAAAGTATTTGAAAATGCAGTAACAAAACGAGATCTGGGAAACCAGCCACTTCAAAAGATCGGATGAGAAACACTATCGGCCTATAGGTTGTTGCCCTTTCTTTCTTCTGTGTGGACGTCTGCCCTGTCCAGAAACCAAGGTACGCATACCTTATAAGTATCGCAGAGCACAACTGGGGAGTGATACTTGTGAAAGGGTTAATCTTGTGTGCTGGACGTGGTACGCGACTGCACCCCTTCTCCTATTCGCAACCGAAAACCCTCCTCCCTGTGGCCAATCATCCGGTATTACACTATTGCATCCGCAAATTGCGTGAAGTGGGTGTCCATGACATCGGGATCGTCATTCACCCTTCTCAAGTGCAGATTCCTCCACTCGTAGGTGATGGTAGTCAATTCGGGGCTGCCATTACGTTTATTGAACAGGAGGAACCGCTGGGAATAGCTCATGCCGTCCATTTGGCGCAACCGTTCTTGCAAGACGAACCGTTTATCTTGTTACTTGGTGATAACTTGTTGATGGATTCGCTGCACGGGCTGAAGCGTGCGTTTTCCGAAGAAAATTCAGACGGTGTTGTGATGCTAAGTGAAGTGGAGAGACCACAGGATTATGGGATCGCCGAAGTACAGGAAGGGCGTCTGGTCTCAGTAGAGGAAAAACCCCGGCAGCCGAAGAGCAATCTGGCGGTTATTGGCGCATACCTGTTTACCAAACCCATTTTTGAGTCGATTGCTACACTCCAGCCATCCAGCCGTGGTGAATATGAGATCACGGATGCGATTCAGTCTTTGATTGATCGCGGTTTTCATATTGCTCATGCCGTTACAAGTGGCAAGTATTCGGATGTGGGAACCATAGATCGTTGGCTGGAGGCTAACCGATGGGTACTGACCCGGGATTTGGGTGTTACTCACCAGGTTGGCGATGAAACCAGTGTAGTCAATTGTGAAATTGTCGGCCCGGTATTAATCGGGAAAGGGTGCAAAATTGAAAATTGCCGTTTAGGCCCATTTGTTTCGATTCAAGATGGTGTTCATCTCAAAAATTGTACGCATATAGAGAATAGCATTCTTCTTGAAAACAGCTCCTTGCAGGATGTCACCTGGAAAGTGAGCGATAGTGTATTCGGGCGTTCCTCCAATTTAGAGGGTCATTCTAGTGATAGCAGTGGCGTGATTATTTTGAGTGACAAATCATCAATCCGCATTCCAGCTGTGAAGAGGGAGGAGCCATGATTCCGACCTTTACTGTTGTGATCCCAACCTATAATCGTGCTTCGTTTATCCGCAAAGCAATCAGAAGTGTCCTGAAGCAAACCTCGAAGGACTGGAAGCTGTTGATCATGGATGATGCATCGACGGACAGAACGAGGCAAAAGGTGGAAAAGTATCTCTTTCATCCAAACATCGTGTACTATCGCATGGAGAAAAATTCCGGGATATCCAAAGTGATGAACCAAGCACTGTCCATGGTAGATACACCCTACCTCGTTCAGCTGGATTCCGATGATTGGTTGCCAAAGCGAACCTTGGCGATTTTGAAGAAGTACATCAACAAAAGCAAAAAAAGCACGGCATTGTTTTACGGAAACATAAAAATTTGGCGAGTGAAGCGGGGAAAGTACTACAACCCGTTTCTGGTCAAACACAAGCATTTCCGCAACAAATATCAGTTTTTAAAGTACAACCGCTGGATGGTCGCTCCTCGTTGCTACCGGGTAGCCGCCCTGCACGAAGTAGGAGGCTGGGATACGTCTGATAAATACGAAGGTAGAATTATGGAGGATAGACGAATCGTCCTGCGTTTAATCGAAAAGTACCGGGTTCGATTTATTAATCGCAAGCTGTATAACCGGACAAAACACCGTGGACAGCTGACTGACAACAAAATGAAGCGTAGACGCAACCACCTCCGGAAAAAAACGTTCAAGCATTATTTGAAACGATGGGGGAAAAAGTACAAAGCAGTTTACGGGTATAAAAATGGATATCTGGTAATCAAACGGCTGAAGAAAGTGAGGCGGCGACGTCGATGACAAAAGCGCTTGTTACCGGTTGTGCCGGTTTTATCGGGTCTCATTTGACTCAGCGCTTGTTGAATGACGGAGTAACAGTCATCGGAATTGATGGGTTTGTGGACAATTACGATGTGGCTGCGAAGCTTCGTAATTTGGCAGAGATCGGGAATCGCCCAGCCTTTACCTTTCACTCGACTATGCTGCAAGCACAACGCTGGGAGGATTGGCTAGATGGGGTTGATGTTGTCTATCATCTAGCCGCCCTTCCAGGTGTACGAAATAGTTGGGGTAAGGCTTTTACCGATTATGTCAGCCATAATATTTTGGCAACGCAATTTTTACTGGAGGCTTGTCTACAGCTCCCTAAACCACCTGTAGTAGTCGTCTCCTCTTCATCCTCTGTCTATGGAACGATGCAAGGCTCTTATACAAATGAGGGAGCACCGCTTCGTCCCGTATCCCCGTATGGAATGACGAAGGAAGCGATGGAGCAAATTTGCTTGGTTTATGTGAAAGCATTCGGGTTACCCATAACGATGCTGAGGTACTTCACGGTCTACGGCCCGAGACAGCGGCCTGATATGGCATTTCACCGTTTTTTCCGTCAACTGATGAAGGGAGAATCGGTGGCAGTATTTGGTGACGGCCAGCAGACGAGGGACTTCACCTATGTGACTGATGCGGTAGAGGCGAACTTGCTAGCTGCCAAGCATGCAGCTCCAGGGGAAATATTCAATGTTGGCGGTGATCGTGAAATAAAGCTCATTGATGTATTAAGTATCATGGGTGGGTTACTCAGCACGACCCCACAAATTGTGTATCAGAGCGGCCCAGCAGGAGATTCGAAGCGCACTTGTGCGGATATCACTCTAGCACAAAGCCGTTTGGGATACCACCCAAAGGTGTCATTGGAGGATGGTTTACGCCAACAGTTAGCTGATATGCGTTCGCAAAGAAAGGGACCATGACATATACAGGAGGACAGCCCTATGCATCGGGTCCTCGTTTATCGAAGAAAGTTTCTCCCTAAGAGCGAAACCTTTATTTATGAGCAATTGATTGGACATCGTCAGGTCAAAACGATGGTGTTGACGAGACAACGACCATTTAATCGAAAACAGTTTCCATACTCGCCGGTCTATGTGCGCAAGCGTATGACCGGCCTCTCCACATGGTTGAGACGAAAAAAAATAAAATGCTTGCACGCCCGTTTTGGGCCGGCTGGCTTGGAAATGTTGCCTTATGCGAGAAAAACGAAGCTGCCCTTGATTACGTCTTTCCACGGATTTGATGCGACCAAAAGGGTCAGAGAAAATCCGGTGTACCGACGGGCTTTGAAGCGCCTTTTTCGACGGGGAAAAGCTTTTACTGTTGTAAGTAACCACATGAAAAAACGACTCATCCGCTTGGGCTGCCCAGCGAGAAAAATTACGCTTGTTCGTTCGGGGATTGATTTGCGAAAATTCCCGATGCTGCCCGCGCAGCCTGTTGAGAACGGCGAATTCCGACTGCTGAGTGTTGGCAGGCTGACTGAAAAAAAAGGAATGGACACCCTAATCAAGGCGTTTTGCCAGATTCATAAGTCACATCCGGGAGCTAAGCTGATCATCGTCGGTGAAGGGGATCAGAAAAAAAAGCTGAAGCGACTTGTAAAAAAATATAGCTTGGGCAAACGGGTTGTCTTTAAGGGGGCATTGCCACATCGAGAAGTGCAGCACGAGCTGGCGAGATGTCATTTATTTGTCATCGCTTGCAAGACAGCACGAAATGGCGATCAAGAGGGGATTCCCAATGTGTTGATGGAAGCGATGGCGTCTGGACGTCCAGTCATTTCTACCTATCATTCAGGTATTCCGGAATTGGTGGAAAACCAGCAGACAGGATACCTTGTACCAGAGCGCTCCCCTACAAAATTGGCGAAGATGATCAGCCACGTTCTGTCGCAGCGAAATGAATGGGCAGAAATCGTCTCACGTGCGAGAGAGAAAGTGGAAAAAAACCACGATATCAACAAGCAACGGGCCAAATTGGAAGAGTTGTATTTGCGCGTGATGAAAAAATGATGAGGTGAAACAATGAAAGTTGCCGTTATCGGTACCGGTTATGTAGGCTTGACGACGGCAGTCTCTTTGGCCATGCATGGTCATGAGGTTGTGGGAATCGACCTTGTCGAGGCGAAAATAGCGATGCTAAGGCAAGGTCAGTCACCCATCTACGAGCCGGGACTGGAGGAGGCGCTCGCTGCAGTCCTGCAACAAGGGGTCTTGACATTTACGACAGATCTGCTCGAAGCAAAGGAATCAGAAGTTCTTTTTGTTTGTGTCGGAACACCGGAATCTGCCGATGGGACAGCCGACTTGTCGTATTTGCTGGCATCTGTATCCGAAATCGGGAAGATGCACCGCAGTGTACCACGTGCTCGTACGGTGATCATAAAAAGCACGGTTCCAGTAGGGACAGGAGATCGAGTTGCTAGTTTATTGGGGGACTGCCAATCGCTTTTTGTCGTGTCAAATCCCGAGTTTTTACGTGAAGGCAATGCTCTCGTAGATGCATTGCAGCCTTCTCGAGTTGTCATCGGGGCAAATCATGAGGAAGCCAAGGCTGTCATGGAGCGTTTATATGACGGAGTTGCTGCGCCGCGCGTCTTGACGACAAGGGCCAATGCAGAGCTGATCAAATATGCCTCCAATGCCTTTTTAGCAACACGGATTTCCTTTATGAATGAGCTTGCACGATTAAGCTCTGTACTTGGCACGGATATTTTGACTGTTGCCCACGGCATGGGACTCGATAGCAGAATCGGACCCGATTTTTTACGTGCAGGTGTAGGCTATGGGGGGTCCTGTTTTCCAAAGGATACGATTGCTTTGCTTCAGCTCGCGCAGGAACAAGGCGTTTCCCTGAACCTTTTAGATAAAGTACGCCAGATCAACCGGACCCAGCCCTTGTGGTTTTTACAGTTAGTGAAAAAAGCAATTCCTGAGCTGAAAGGTAAACAAATAGCTTTACTCGGTTTAGCCTTTAAGCCTGATACCGATGATATCAGGGAAGCGCCGGCACTTGCGATCATCGAGGAATTGCAACGTTGCGGGGCCAGTATTCGCGCTTACGATCCGATTGCATCTCCTGCAGTTCAAAAGCTTTTTCCAGGCGTTTCGTATTTCGGTACCCCTGCAGAAGCTTGCCTGGGTGCTCACGCCGCTTTGCTCGTAACGGAGTGGAAGGAATGTGTTCAGCTGCCTTGGGATGAAATTTATGCGAATATGGCTTATCCAGCACTTTTTGATGGTCGAAATGCATGGCCGGTGAAAGAAGTGAGGGAAGCAGGCTTTCACTATACAGGCGTGGGCAGAAGCTGACTTTTCCAAACCGGAAGAGCTCAGCTTTTTTTCTTGCCGAATAAGAACGTTAATCGAGGCTTTTGGTGGAGGGGAGGAAAGAGGAGAAAACGCTCTAGCTTCTAGGGATACTAGCTAGGAGTGTCCGAGCCCAGCTCCGAGGAAAAAACGAAACCGCGTCCAAAGTGGATGATTCAAGGGGTCTCTCAGAGGTGGACGCTTAAAGGCGTGTTTCGTTTTTTCCTCTGCGCCTCGGTTGGTATCCCAAAGATCTTTCGCTGTTTTCTCCTCTTTCCTCATCAGCAGCTTTGTATTTTGGGGCTAGTTTGCAAAGATTTCTTAAAGAACCTTTGAGTGCTGCTCCAAAGGACGCTTCTATTTTTTAGCGAACTGCTCGATGCCTATAGCCCTGAAAAATGCTCTGTTGTCCTCTAAAAATAGAACCTCCACACATGATTGAACAAGACATGTTCTTTAACGCTTCGAATACCTCTTTCCTCCCCACCACTGAAGCCACGAACAACAGCAACAAAGACGCCTTGCTCTTTGAATAAAGGTTTTCTTCTCATTTGAACCGAATAACAGAATAGGATAGGATAAGAATATGGATGATTTGACCATATCGAAGACATGAATCCGAGGGAGTGATCACGGTGAACAAAAGCAAAACACTGCCTAAACGCAGTGACGTCCCCGCTGAATACAAATGGCGTTTGGAAGATATTTATCCAAGCGATGCTGATTGGGAAAAAGACGTACAGAAAAGCAAGCAGCTTGCTGATCAGATTGCAGCACTGAAGGGTCATCTAGGTCAATCGGGCAACCAATTGCTACAGGCATTGACATTGCAAGATGAACTGCTAAAGACACTGGATCAGGTATACGTCTATGCTCGCATGAGACGAGATGAGGACAATGCCAACAGTAAGTACCAGGGTCTAACCGATCGTGCTACTGGTTTGAGCACACAAGTATACGGTGCGATTTCTTACATACAGCCGGAAATTTTGGCTATTTCCAATGAAGAGCTAAAGAAGTGGATCAAAGAGGAAGAAGGCCTTGCGCATTATCGTATTCTACTAGAGGAGATCATGCGCTTTAAGCCGCATACGTTATCCTCAGAGGAAGAGGCACTACTGGCAAACATGAGCGAGCTCGCTTCCTCCCCATCCAAAATATATGGAATGCTCAACAATGCCGATATGAAATTCCCGATGATTAAAGACGAAAATGGGGAAGAAGTAGAGCTTACCAAGGGACGCTATACGCAGTTCATGGAGAGCAAGGATCGTCGTGTGCGCAAAGAGGCTTTTGAGGCATTGTATGAAACGTACGGGAAATTCCGTAATACGATTGCCGCTTCGCTGACATCAGCGATCAAAGGTGATGTGTTCTACGCTCGCACGCGCAAATATCCATCTGCCCTATACGCAGCCCTGTTTGCTGACAATGTGGACTTGTCCGTGTACGACAATTTGATTGCTACGGTACGCGAGCATTTGCCACTGATGCATCGATACATCGCTCTGCGCAAAAAGCTGCTTGGAGTAGATGAGCTGCACATGTATGATCTCTACGTGCCGATCGTACCTGAGGTGGAGATGAACATACCTTACGACCAGGCGGTATCAACGATCAAGGAAGCACTGCATCCGCTTGGAGAAGAGTATGGACGCATCCTGGAGGAAGGCTTCTCCAATGGCTGGATCGATGTTCATGAGAATGAAGGGAAGACCAGCGGAGCTTACTCATGGGGCGCTTATACGACGCATCCATACGTCTTGATGAACTATCAGGATAACGTCAACAACATGTTTACTCTCGCTCATGAAATGGGACATGCGCTGCACAGCTACCATTCGAATCATGCACAGCCATACACGTATGCTGACTATAAAATTTTCGTTGCCGAGGTAGCTTCTACGCTAAATGAGGCGTTGTTGATGAACCATCTGCTTGAAACGACGACGGACAAAAAGCAGCGGATGTATTTGATTAACTACTATCTGGAGCAGTTCCGAGGGACCGTTTTCCGTCAAACGATGTTTGCCGAGTTTGAGAAAATTGTCCATGCAAAAGAAGAGCAGGAGGAGCCGCTCACAGCTGACTCTCTGAGTGAAATTTATCGGGAATTGAATGTAGCTTATCACGGACCGGATATGGTTGTTGACAAAGAAGTTGATTTGGAGTGGGCGCGAATTCCTCACTTTTACCGCAACTTCTATGTGTATAAGTACGCGACAGGCTTCTCGGCGGCGACCTCACTCTCCAAGCAGATTTTGGAGGAGGGACAGCCAGCAGTTGACCGCTACCTGCAATTTCTCAAGGGCGGCAGCTCCGATTATCCATTGAATTTGCTCAAGACAGCGGGAGTAGACATGACCTCGGCAGCTCCAATTGCAGAGGCACTAAGTGTATTCAAAGGCCTCTTAGAAGAAATGGAGCAGCTTGTAGGAGAATAGGTTACTGAGCTAAAAAATGGTCAGAGCAAAATGACAGCCAAGGGATGATTCCTTGGCTGTTTTTTCATGTTAATCCTTTTCGCGGAAAAACAACTAAAAAACGGTAACTGAATGATATTTCCATCGTATATACTTTTGACTTGCGCATTTTCTCCGACTTGGGACGGAGAGGAAGTTCCATCCGGTGACTGTTTTGCAGTGTAGGGAAAAACTGGCACAATAACGCAAGGGAATGATTGTAAAACTTGGAGGAATCACTGTGAAAAAACGAGTGTCGGTTGTTCTGGCTTCACTTTTGTTCGTCACGACTGGCTGCGGCGGACCGGCTGCTGAAACACCACAGCAGGCAGAGGCAGAAGTAAAAGCAAAGGTAGTGGAGGTAGTCACGGTTAAAAAGGAAAGCAGCCCAGTATTACTGCGGGTAACGGGAATGGTCGAGGCAAAACGTGATGCCACGCTGCCGTTCGGAACCGGAGGAACAATCTCTACAATTTCAGCAATCAAGGGAACGAAAATTTCCCAAGGTCAAGTCTTGGCAACATTGGACGCCAAGTACTTCCAGAGAGAAGTAGAGGCAGCTGCAAGCCAGGTAGAAGAGGCGACAGCACGTCGTACAAAGACACTCAAAGGAGCAACAGCAGAAGCGATTGAAAAGCAGCGTCTGCAAGTCAAAAGTGCGCAGGAAAAATTGGAAAAAGCGAAGCAGGATGTCGCAACGGATGAAAAACTATTAGCCGGAGGAGCTATTTCGCAAAGCGAAATAAATGAACGAAGACGTGGCCTCTCTCAAGCAGAAATTTCTGTAAGAGATGCCCAGCTGGCGTTAGATGAGCTGATGCGCGGGGCACAGCCAGAGGATATCGCTTTGGCGAATGCTTCGATCAAGCAAGCGAGTGGACAGGTTGAACGGGCCAAAAAGAGCCTGGATGATGCCAAGATTCAAGCCCCTTTCTCCGGGACGATCGTAGATGTTTACAAGCAGGTTGGCGAGCAAGCATCTCCTGGTGAGAATATCATCCATCTGGTTGATCTGTCAGAGGTAAAGGTGACGTTGGACGTAACAAACGATTTGATCAGCCAGTTCCAAGAGAAAGCAAAGGTACAGGCTGCATCTGATGATGGCAAAAAGAGTGAAGGAACAGTTACGTTTGTCTCGCCAGTCGTTGACAAGCAGACAGGTAAATACCGCGTGGAAGTAACGATTCCAAACTCCGATGGCTACTGGCGTGGTGGAATGGCAGCTGTTGTGGAAATGCCACGCAAAGTCAACGGCTTCCTCGTTCCGCTGGAAAGTGTCGGCGTAAGTCAAGAGCAGCATTATGTGATGGCAGTCGAAAATGGCTTGACTGTGAAAAAACAGGTCAAAACAGGACAGATGGTCGATGACCAGATTGAAGTTGTTTCTGGAATCAAAGAAGGAGACCAGCTTTTGCGCAGTGGAATCACGTTCTACGTCGAGGGGCAAAAAGTTGAGGCGAAGGGAGAATAGAGCATGAACAAGATGATTCTCTTTTTGCTAAAAAGACGGTTAATCGTCTACCTCTTTACGTTTTTGCTCGTGATTGCGGGACTAGGCTCATTAATGAGCTTTAACATCGAGCTGGTTCCGAAGACGAACTTCCCGATGCTCTCTGTAAATATTTCAGGTGGGTCACTTCCTCCAGAAGAGATGGAAGAAAAGATCACGAAAAAAATTGAGCAGGAATTGAAGACCCTAGCCGATATCAAGGAATATTCTTCAAACACAGGCACGGGCTATGTCAACATGACGATCAAAGCGAAAGAGGGTAGAGGAGAACAAGCCAAGCAAGATGTACAAAATGCAGTGAATCGCTTGCGTAACGGCTTTCCTAAAGCAGTAGATACAGTCAACGTTTCCCAAATGAATTTTGGTGACGAACAAATGATTGATTATGCGTTGGTTGGGGCAGATCCTCAGGCTATGCTGAGTATCGCCAAAACGACGATAAAAGATAGAATTGAAGAAGTACCAGGAGTAAAGGAAGTGAAAGTCTCCGATAGGAGCTTTGAAAATCAGATTGCGATCACCTTACTGCCAGAACGCCTCAATGCTTACCGGACAACACCTGAAGAGGTTATTTCCCAGATGAAGGAAACAAACTGGAAGCAAGCGATCGGCACATTGGAAAATACCGGTTTCGATACGGTTGTCATGATTGATAACACATACAATTCCGTTCAAGAAATGACTGTGCTGCCTATCAATACACCAAACGGAACAGTCACATTGGATCAGCTCGCAACGATAGAGGATTTGCGTGGGAAAGTGAAAAACTCCGTTGCACTTACCAATGGGAACGTATTTGTTCACCTGAGCGTATCGCGAGCTGATGGCAGTGATTTGATCACGACACAAGGCCTGGTAGAAGATGTGGTCCGTGAAATCAATGCTGAGGCGAACGGTCAGTATAAAATGAAGGTCATGTTCGAAGCGGTGTCCTACATTCAACACGCTGTTTCCAACCTGAGTCGCGACGTTATGATCGGTGGTGCGCTGGCGATCATTATCTTGTTCGTCTTCCTCCGTAACTGGCGAGTGACCCTGGTTATTGCAACGACACTTCCGCTTTCCGCTTTCATGACGTTTATCGCGATGAAACTCGGTGGCTACAATATCGACATGATTACGCTCTTGTCAATGAGTCTTTCGGTCGGTCTGATCGTGGACGCAGCGATTGTTGTACTGGAAAGCATTTATCATTTCCGAGAGAAGGGCGAACCGCTGTCGCAAGCGATTGTAAAAGGGACAAGGGAAGTATTGACACCTGTTTTTACATCGCAGCTGACGATTATTATCGTATTTTTGCCACTCATTTTCGCTGATTTTGAAGACTGGCTAAAGCCGATCCTGACGACAATTGCTTTTACGGTATCATCAGCGATCATTGCATCGACGATTGCAGCCTTTTTCTTTGTACCTGTGTTCTCTGATCGATTCTTGCAGAAGGACAAAAATGCTTCCATCGAAGGTGAAGGAAAAGAAAATGCGATTAATCGCGCATTCAACAGCTTACTTAAATTAGCTTTGCGCCATCGTGTCAAAACATTGATTCTATCATTGGCAATGCTTGTTGGCGTAGTATTCCTGATGCCATTTATGAAGATGGGGCAAGGTATTAATCCGAATGAAAACCTTGTATTTGCCACGATTCAAATGCCTACCGGCTCTACCTTGGAGCGTTCGCAAAAAGCTGGGCTTACAGCTGAGGATGCATTACGGCAAATCCCTGAAGTTAATGATATCTTTTTCTTCTCCTCAAAGGAAAGCTCAGAAATCTTCATCTCCTTGAAGCCAAAGAGCCAGCGTGAGAGAGACAAGGATGCATTAACGCTCGATATTAATGAAAAGCTGAAGTCCATCCCTGAAGTCGATTCCATTTCCACATCGTTCGGTAGTCAAGGAACGAGTGCACCGATTCAACTGGATATTGTCGGGGAAGAAATGGAGCCGATGAGCAAGCTTGCCACGGAAGTAGAAGGCATGCTGGCGACGATCCCAGGGTTGGATAATATCCGCAACGACTTTAAAGAGGGAAAAGAAAAAGTAACGCTCGTACCTAAGCAAGATGCGCTAGCTCGTCTTGATGTCGATCATCGTTCACTCTTGCAACAGCTGAGCATGATGATTGGTAATCAGCAAATCACCTCCATTACGAAGCATGGAATCGAGGTAGATGTGATCGCCAAGATGCCAGACAATTGGCTGAAACACCCTGATCAACTGCGCAATGTAACCGTAAGCGCAAAAAATGGCGCGCAAGTACCGCTTGTAGACTTAGTTGACATCACGTACAGCAAATCACCTGTGACCATTACTCATGATAAAGGTCATCGCATCGTAAAAGTATCAGCCGAAATGCAAGGTACTGACCTCGGAACAGTTGGCCGCGAAATCAATGAGAAATTGGCGACATTAGCGGTTCCGGCAGGACTCAAAATCGAAATCGCAGGAAAGCTGAAAGAGCAAAGTGCCAACATGACACAAGGAATCTTTGTATTCGTTGGTGTCCTCGCCTTGATTTACGTGATCATGGTTGCACAGTTTGGTCGTTTGTCCCAACCGTTTATCATTTTGCTGACTATACCGATGGCATTAGTGGGCGTAGTGATTGGGTTTGTCATAACCCAGCGGGTGTTTGGAGAGCTCGCGATGATTGGGATTATCATGCTGGTCGGTATTGTCGTTTCGAATGCGATATTGCTGATCGACCGAATCAACCTGCTTAGAAATCGTGGAATGAAGACAGGCGAAGCGATCATTCAAGGGACGAAGGATCGGGTACGTCCAGTTATCATGACCAAGCTGACAGCGATCCTCGGGATGCTCCCGATGGGGCTCGCGATGGCGGAGGGCTCCGACCTGGAAGCGCCTCTCGCGACTGCCGTTATCTCTGGCTTGATCTTCCATACGATGGTAACTCTGGTTCTCGTGCCAGTTTTGTACTCATTGTTTGAGGGGGCAAAAGAACGCCGGCTCGCGCGCAAAGAAGCGCGTAAGCAAAAGCGAGAGAGCAAAAAGGCACTCAAGGAGAAACTGCCACAAGATACCGATTTGTAAACAAGGAGAGAGGAGAAGGGGAGTGCAAAAACCCTTCTCTTTTTCTTTTCGTTCGTTTGAAAGTTCGGTAGAATAAAGGAATAAGCATACATAACGAGATCGCTTGAAAGGAGAATGGACAGGGGTTTGCAGCTTCAAGGGAAAACGGCCATTGCACGATTGGACCTGGGCGGATCGCTACCGATCGTGTAACACAATTGGACGGTTTAAGCGCAGGGGCAGAGAGCATCAGTACTGATGAGGTTCGCGCAAATTGGGAAAAACAAATACCACTTGGCCGTTACGGTCATCCAGATGAGTTTGCTCGCATGGTGACGTTTTTGGCGTCGCCAGCAAATAGCTACGTGACCGGTCAGGCACTTCTCGTAGATGGTGGTAGAGTAAAGGCGATCTAATAGCAGAGGACACGTAACGATAAAACGAGAAAGGGGAAATACGAATGAGTAAAGAAAGCTCGTTTGATATCGTTTCCAAAGTAGAGATGTCTGAGGTAAACAATGCGATTCAGACTGCACTGAAAGAAATTGAAAATCGCTTCGATTTTAAAGGAAGCAAAAGCAGCATCTCTCTGGAGAAAGAGGAGCTCGTGCTGATCTCGGATGATGATTTCAAGCTAACCCAGGTGAAAGACATTTTACTTGGAAAGCTAGTAAAACGCGATGTACCGATCAAAAACCTGGATTATGGGAAAGTCGAGCCAGCAGCAGGCGGTACTGTACGTCAGCGCGTCAAGCTGGTTCAAGGCATCGATAAAGACAATGCGAAAAAAATCAATACGATTATTAAAGAAGCAGGGCTAAAGGTAAAAACGCAAATTCAGGATGATCAGATCCGTGTGACTGGCAAAAGCAAAGACGAGCTCCAGCAAGTCATCCACGCTATTCGCAAAGCAGACTTGCCACTGGACGTTCAATTTATCAACTATCGCTAATTACTAGAAAAGTTTTGCTTCTAACTCTCTACCTCCTTGCGTATGCATGTACTAATAGGTGACAAGCACTTGCGAAAGGGAGAGTAGAGACATGAAGGTCTTTATTATCAGTATGCGCAATCTCATTTTAGGTGGAATCGTCTTCGTCGTGGTCCTGGTGGCAGGAATCGTGCTATTGGTGAAAGATCCTCTGCACGTCTCAGACTCGTACCGACCAGGAGAAGCGAGTATTCCCACAGCGGCTACTACGTTAGATAGCCAGCCGACCAGCACGGAAAAACCGTTGTTGAACATGGATATCAAGGTCGACGGCACTACAGCAGAAGTCTCCTTGCTCACGCAGAACTTTCAGTTTGTCCAGGATAATGGCGAGCTGAACCAAAAGCCTGTATTTGGTCAAGGACATGCGCACTTGTATATTGATGGGGAAGCAAAAGGGATGATCTATCACCCAGAGTTCTTGCTGAAAAAGCTGCCCAAAGGTGAGCATGAAATTCGCGTAGAGCTAAACTACAGCAACCATCTGCCGTACAAGGTGGAAGCTACACAAAAATTTGTGGTCAAATAAGAAGCAAGCGTTCCAATTGAGGGACGCTTTTCTTTTTGCATTCGAGCAGGAATAGGCTGGAAAGAAGAAGAATCATGATTGTATATAGCTGAATAGTCTGAATTATTAAAGAGGGGGAGCTTTTTATGCTTCGATCCATTACCATTGGTGATTTATTGGATGAAACAGCCGGACTCTATCAGGAAAAAGAAGCAGTCGTTTACCAGGAGAAATCACTCCGGTATACATTCGGGCAATTTCAGGAAATATGCAACCAGGCAGCCAGAGGCTTCATGTCGTTGGGAATTGAAAAAGGACAAAATGTAGCAATCTGGGCGACAAACGTTCCTGAATGGGTCATTTCCCAATTTGCTACGGCAAAAATGGGCGCGGTGCTCGTGACAGTCAATACCAGCTATCGAGCACATGAGCTGGAATATTTGCTGCGTCAATCTGAATCAACCACGCTGCTCTTGATTGAATCGTATCGAGATGCCAGTTATATGGAGATGATTAGAGAAATTTGTCCTGAGCTGGCAGAGTGCAAACCAGGGGAGCTCAAATCAAAGCGACTCCCTCACTTGAAAAATGTGATCTTTTTAGGAGAAGAACGCCAACCTGGGATGTTCCTCTGGAAGGACCTTTTGGAGCGATCAGAGCAGGTTACAGAAGAGGAACGTGTCGATAGACAGAAATCGCTCCATCCTGACGATGTAATCAATATGCAATACACATCCGGTACGACAGGATTTCCAAAAGGGGTCATGCTCTCTCATGTGAACATCGTTAACAATGCGATAAAGGTTGCCGAGTGCCAAGGCTTGGGCGTAGAAGACAGGGTATGTATTCCCGTTCCCTTTTTCCACTGCTTTGGCTGCGTAATGGGCACGCTCGCTTGCGTGGCCACAGGAGCGACGATGGTACCTGTAACTGCATTTGATCCAGGACTGGTCCTCTCGATCGTCGAGCAGGAGCGATGCACGGCCTTGTACGGTGTACCGACCATGTTCATCGCCGAATTGAACCATCCAACCTTTGCGGATCGTGACCTCGGCTCGTTACGAACAGGAATCATGGCGGGTTCCTTGTGCCCGATTGAAGTGATGAAAAATGTCGTCGACAAGATGGGGATACGAGACATTACGATCGCATACGGGCAAACAGAGTCATCTCCAGTAATTACCCAGACAAGACCGGAGGATTCGATTGAGCGAAAGGTAGCTACGGTGGGACGGCTTCATGAAGGCGTGGAAGCAAAAATTATTGATCCTGCAACAGGAGAAAGCCTTCTTCCAGGTGTCCAGGGAGAATTGTGCACACGCGGATACCTGGTGATGAAAGGATACTATAACATGCCTGATCAGACTGAAAAGGCAATCGATGCTGATGGTTGGCTGCACACAGGAGATTTGGCGACAGTAGATGAAGAAGGCTATTACAAAATTACCGGCAGACTAAAGGACCTGATTATCCGCGGAGGAGAGAATATTTATCCGCGCGAGATCGAGGAATTTCTGTACACCCACCCCAAAATTCTCGATGTACAGGTGGTTGGTGTACCAGATCCAAAATACGGAGAACAGGTACTGGCTTGCATCCGCGTAAAACCAGATACGGATTTGACCGAAGCAGAAATACGTTCCTATTGCGAAGGAAAGATTGCGCACTTCAAGATCCCTCGTTATATACAGTTTGTCACCGAGTATCCAATGACGGCTTCTGGAAAAATCCAAAAATACAAATTGAGAGAGCAAGCGTTGCAGGCGCTTGGTTTGTCTGCCAATGAGGCGACGGAAACAGCGTAGCGGTTCTTTACAACTCTTCCTGGGTCTACTATGATGAGTGGACATGTACAGAGAGGAGTAGCACGGAAATGGAGATACGTTTATTAGGTCCAGAGGATGCAGCAGCTTTTTCCAAGGTAAGGCTGGAAGGGCTGCAGAGAGATCCAGATGCGTTTGGAGCTTTGTATGAAGAAGAGATCAAACGGACGGGTGCAGAATGGAAAGAAAGACTCTCTAATGCCCACACCGGAGAGAGCGGCTTTTTCGGAGCCTTTGTTGAAGGTGAAATTGTGGGAATCATCGGCTTCTTCCGACATAGAGGGACAAAAGCTCGTCACAAAGTTTCGGTCGTCTCCATGTACGTAAGTGAATCCCATCGAGGAACAGGGATTGCAGCGGGGCTGATGCAGGAAGAGATTTCCTATTTGAAAAAGCTTGGCGATGTTGATCAAGTCCAGCTCGCAGTCGTGACTTCCAACCCGGCAGCCGTTCGTTTTTATGAAAAAATGGGCTTCCTCCCTTTTGGCTTTGAGAAAAAGGCATTGAAAATAGGGGATCGCTATGTGGACGAAACCCATATGTACATGATGATAAACGAATAGCACTAATCTTACATGGACAAATAAAAGCGAAGGCATGCCCTATGCAGAATGCCTTCGCTTCTCTATGGTTTTCATAAAAAGGTGGAAATTAGCGGCGGTTTGCCTCGTAAGCAGCGATTTTGTTCTCATACTGCAAGGTAATGCCGATGTCATCCAGACCGTTCAACAGGCAGTAACGGCGGTAGGAATCCACTTCAAACGGGTAGGAGAGACCTTCGCTGTCACGAACGACCTGCTCTTGCAAATCGACTGTCAGGTGATAATCCTTTTTGCCTTGAGCGCGATTGAACAGCTCGTCTACCTGCTCTTCACTGAGTGTGATTGGCAGGATGCCGTTTTTGAAGCAGTTATTGTAGAAAATATCAGCGAAAGATGGAGCAATCACCGCGCGGAAGCCATAGTCCATCAAAGCCCATGGTGCATGCTCACGAGAGGAGCCGCAGCCAAAGTTGTTACGGGCAAGGAGAATCGTGGAATCTTTATATTCCGGTGTGTTCAAAATGAATGAGTCAATCGTGGAGCCATCAACTGCAAAGCGCCATTCGTAGAACAGGAATTGGCCAAATCCGCTGCGTTCAATGCGTTTTAAAAACTGTTTCGGGATAATCGCGTCTGTATCGACGTTTACACGATCCAAGGGTGCTACGAGTCCGTTATGGATGACAAATGGATTCATTGGAATACCTCCTTGCTTGCGTTTTCGCTTTTCCATTCACGTACGTCAACAAAGTGACCAGCAATCGCTGCTGCTGCGGCCATTTCAGGGCTGACAAGGTGAGTACGGCCACCGCGTCCTTGACGACCTTCGAAGTTACGGTTGGAAGTAGAAGCGCAACGCTCACCTTCTGACAGGATGTCTGGGTTCATAGCGAGACACATGGAGCAACCGGATTCACGCCAGTCAAAGCCAGCTTCTTGGAAAACGAGGTGCAAGCCTTCTTGCTCAGCAAGCTGCTTCACTGCTTGAGAGCCTGGTACGACCATTGCATGAACGGAAGGGGACACCTTGCGGCCTTTTGCTACTTCAGCGGCTTTACGCAGGTCCTCAATCCGACCATTGGTACAGGAGCCAATGAAAACACGGTCGATTTTGATTTCACTCATTGGTGTGCCTGGTGTCAGATCCATGTAAGCAAGAGCATCCTGAGCAGCTTTGCGTTGAGCTGTTGTTTCAAAGGACTCAGGGTCTGGAACTGTGCTTGTAATATTCGTACCCATACCTGGGCTGGTTCCCCACGTTACTTGTGGTGCGATCTGGCTCGCATCGATCTCTACACAGGTGTCATATTGTGCACCTTCGTCTGTGCATAGCTGTTTCCAAGCTCCTACAGCAGCGAGGAAGTCTTCGCCTTGTGGCACAAAGCGTTTGCCCTTCAAATAATCAAAAGTGGTTTGGTCTGGTGCGATCAGACCTGCACGAGCACCACCCTCGATTGTCATATTGCAGACGGTCATGCGCTCTTCCATCGTCAGGTTGCGAATGGCAGCGCCTGTATATTCAACTACATAACCAGTTGCGAAATCTGTGCCGTATTTTGCAATAATCGCCAAAATCAAGTCCTTAGCGCTAACACCGAAAGGCAGGTCGCCGTTTACGCGCACTTCCATTGTTTTTGGCTTCAGCTGCTGGAGGCATTGGGTAGCGAGGACATGTTCAACTTCGCTTGTACCGATCCCAAAAGCGAGGGCACCGAATGCACCATGCGTGGAGGTATGGCTGTCTCCACAAACGATTGTTTTACCTGGATGAGTCAGTCCCAGCTCAGGTCCGATAACGTGTACGATACCTTGGTCAGGGCTGTTCAGGTCAGCCAGCGTAATACCAAACTCTTTGCAGTTTTCAGTCAATGTTTCCATCTGTTGACGGGAGATTGGGTCCGCTACGTTAAAGCGATCTGCTGTAGGAACGTTATGGTCCATCGTTGCAAAAGTCAGCTCTGGGCGGCGCACCTTGCGACCAGCCAAACGGAGTCCTTCAAAAGCTTGCGGGGAAGTCACCTCGTGAACCAGGTGCAGGTCAATATACAATAGGCTCGGTTTACCAGCTTCTTCGTGGATCGCATGATTGTCCCAAATCTTTTCAAACATAGTACGGGCTTTCATAGTGATTCCTCCTCCTTCGTGCGAAAACTCTTACAACCGTTGTAACATGGCAAAGAAAATAGTTCAAAGATATAATAATTATGAGAAGGATAGTTTTTGCCTATCGGGAGGTTTTTATGGAGTTACGACAAGTTCGTTATGTGCTGGCAGTTGCGGAAGAACGCAGTTTTTCCCGGGCAGCCAACCGGTTGCATTTGGCGCAGCCCTCGCTGTCCCAACAGATTGCCAAGCTAGAAAAAATTCTCGGCGTGAGCCTGTTTCACCGTTTGCCGCAGCATGTGGAGCTGACGGATGCTGGTCAACGCTTTGTGCAGGTCGCACAGACTCTCGTCGATATGTCAGAAGGCCTGGAGCGAGAGATGCGCTCATATGCTGTAGGAGAGAGCGGAAAATTATTGGTTGGAAGTCTCCCCATTACTGGAGCGTATGTGCTTCCGAGAGTGCTGACAACATTCACAAAGCAGTTTCCGGGTGTTGAGCTCCAATTGATGGAAGACACTTCTAGCCATTTAGAACAATTGCTTGTAAGAGGAAAAATTGATGTTAGCTTGCTGACGATGCCAATCAGTGATCCTTCACTGGAGATAGTTCCAGCGATCAAAGAAGAAATCTTTTTAGCGGTACCTCCTCACCATCCATTAGCTGACAGGGATGAGGTGGATTTGACAGAGGTTGCAGATCAGCCCTTTATTTTGCTAAAAGAAGGACAGGGCTTTCGCACAATTTCTTTGCGACTCTGTGAGCAGGCTGGTTTTCGTCCTCGAATTGTGTTTGAGAGCAGCAATATCCAAACGGCTCAATCCCTGGTTGCAGCTGGGATGGGACTGTCTTTTGCGCCGAAGATGATAACCATGGCCCCTGGTACTGTCGAGCCGCCCGTTTATGTCAGAATCAGCTCCAAGCCATCGCGCACGCTAGTAGTTGCTTATCGAAAGGACAGACCGCTTTCACGCCCGGCAGAAACGTTTGTCCAATGCTTAATTGAGCAGGGTGGGAAAATATAGAAAAAGCCCAATATATCGCGCTTGTTGCGATCACTGGGCTTCTTTCATTTCCACATATTCTTCCTGCACAAGCTCTGAAAACACGACAAGTCGACGGGCATGCTCCTGTTTTTTCTTGTTGAACTTACCCGCGCACGTAATCAAATTGAGGTGAGCTTTATCGGACGTACCAAAAATTTCTTCAATAGGAGCTTCGTCATTTTTATAGCTGACAACCTTTTTTACCTCAAAGGTTAGATGCTTACCGGTTTCCTCAAGAATTTTGATGTGATCTCCGGCTTGTAGCTTTCGCAAGTTATAGAAGATGGCAGGTCCGGTATAGTGATCAAAATGCCCTGCCATTACAGCGTTTCCTTTCATGCCTGGTTTCGTCCATGGCGACAAGATTCCTACATGGTCAAATGATTTCGGCACATCCATCTGGCCATTGGCCAAAACGCCAACGGGCTCCACAACAGCATGAAGATCAATGGAGGGAATTTCGATGTGCTTAGGATTAAGGCCATCTGTAAGAGGGGGAGCCGGAACCATTTTTTTCTTAGGCGGTACGGCGGGTCCGTAGACAACTACCTGTTGCTCCTGCTCGATTTCTTGCGTCTGCATGACTTGTTGCTCTGGCACTGGCTCAGGAGGGGGCTGGGTAACCTGACTACATCCAGTCAGCACGATACCAACCAGGAGTAATTTTAACAAGGTGTTCTTCATGTGTTGAGTCTCCTTGAACAAACGAAGTAAAAGGGGGGAGACCCCCCTTATTCCATTTCGCTAGCGCCGCCCATGCCTGTTTTCGGCATTGCCTTGATATGCGCTTTGTGCAGAGCTTTCGTGTGCATTTTGTGCGCTTTTGTTTTCATGTGGTGAGATTTTGTGTGAACCTTGTGATGCTTTTTCGTGTGATCATCGTGAGTAGCAGCAGAAACAGGGAGAGCGGTACCCAGCAAGCAGAGGACCATTACAAAAGCAGCAAACTTTTTCATCTTCACACCATCCTTTTGAGTTCTTGTCCTTACAAGCCATATCATTTCCGATAGTCGAATTGTTAGTAATGGCAATTGTTTCACACCCAAAAATTAGGCATTACATTTCTGGATACACAAAAAAGCGCAAGCTATGATACACTATTGCAAAATCATTCTGGGAGGCAGATCGACCATGAGAGAAATTAAAACCGAAGCAGACTTTGAGCAAGTGATTTCCAACACGAAACCTGTGATTGTCAAATTTTTCACCGATTGGTGCCCAGATTGCCATCGCATCGATCCATTCATGCCGGCAGTGGAGGAAAAATATAAGGGCGATCTGGACATGATAGAAGTAAATCGTGACACGCTTCCTGACTTGTCTCAAAAGCTGGATGTATTCGGCATTCCCAGCTTCATCGCTTTTCAAGAAGGGAAGGAATTGATTCGTTTAGTTAGCAAGCTGGGCAAAAGCCGCGAAGAAATCGAACATTTTCTCGATCGAGTCATTCAAGTGAGCAAAGGCTTGGAACAGGCATAAGAAAGAGATCACAAGACAGGGAGATACAAGCCCATGCAAGACATGAAAAAAGAAGGGGAATGGCTCATCACTCATTTACGTGCTGAGGATGTGGCAATTCCAATTGGGAACCTGTTGCGGGAGAAGTGGAAGCTACCTCGTAAACAGGTCCATCTTTTATTTCAATACAAAGAGGTTCTGCTTGATGGGGAGCCAGTTGCCCAACATGCAACAGGAGCAGAGGGTCAGGAAGTTCGCTTGCGTCTATGCCCACCAGAACCGCTGGGACTAGATCCGGCGAGCGAGGCGCCAGACATTCTTTTTGAAGATGATCACTTGCTTATCGTAAACAAGCCGGCTGGGCTGCTTTTGCATCCCACTGAACCGCATCATCATGTCACACTGGATCATTTGGTTGCAGGTCATTTTTTTCGGACGGGCTTGCAAGCAAAAGTTCGACACGTTCACCGCCTTGACCAGGACACATCAGGCGTTGTTCTTTATGCCAAGCATGCGTGGGCGTCCGCTCTTCTGGATGAGCTTTTACGTGAAAGAAAAATCAAGCGTACATATTGGGCTTTCGCTCATGGTAAGGTTTCAAAAGATAGCGGAAAAATAAACGAGCCGATTGGAAAGGACCGTAATCATCCGTCCAGAAGGAGGGTTACGCCAAATGGCGACCAGGCAGTCACGCATTATCAGGTTCGCAAGTGGTACAAAACGGCGACCCAGCTAGAATGTCGGCTGGAAACAGGTCGTACCCATCAAATTCGGGTTCATCTGAGCTACATCGGACACCCGCTCTTGGGCGATGATCTGTACGGAGGCAAACGAGATCTTATCCGAAGGCAAGCTTTGCACGGGGCTATTCTGCGCTTTGAGCATCCGTTTAGCCAGGAGCTCGTAGAAGTGCAAGCCCCCCTGCCAGACGACCTGTTAGCTCTGGAAAAGAAGCTGTAGGAAGCGCCAACTGGTTAGTAGCTGAATAAACTGCCAGAGAGGAAACGAGAGAGGGTGCAATATCATGAAACGACCCATCATCGGAATCCTGACCTGGCGAGAAGGCAAAAAATTTGCAGAGCCAGCTTACTTTCGGCGTCTACTCCGGGCAGGACAAGAGCTGGGCAGTACAGTTTTCCTGTTTTCCCCAAAAGATGTGCTAGCATCCGGCAAGCAGGTCAGGGGTTATGTGCTGGATGCTGGCGGAAGGTTTCAGGGACGTATTTTTGATCGGCCCGATGCGGTTTTTGATCGCTATCGGTACACTCCCACACAAGCTTTCAAAGATTATGTAGCTTTTCGCCGTACGAGCCATTTTTTGTATGCAAATAACCGTTTGGCTAACAAATGGCGGGTCCATGAGGTTCTTCATCGTGATATCCGTATGCATCGGTGGCTACCGGAAACCTGGCTGTACAATCGAACCAATCTGGTCAAAATGCTTGGACGGCATTCACTCCTCTATGTAAAGCCTTTGAATGGAACTGGCGGGCGAAACATCCTCAGCATTGAGAAGACGTCTGAGGGGTATCGCTTGTTAGGCAGGGACAAACAACGGGCAAAGGTCGCAACAGTGCTGAAACAAGTATCATCTGTTCAACGCTGGGTCGATCGCTGGACGAGAAGCGAGAAGTACATCGTTCAGCAAGGGTTGAGACTTCAGCTCGTCCCCGCTCGTGCAGTAGACATGCGCCTTTTGATCCAAAAGGATGGCCAAGGCGACTGGCGAATTACGGGTCATGGGATTCGTGTAGGTGGTGAGCGTAGCGCAACATCCAACCTGCATGGCGGTGGCAAAGCCATTCCTGTGACCACCTTCCTGCAGCCGCGATTTGGAGCGGAGCGGTCTGCTCAAATTGTGGAGGATTGTGAACAGCTTGCCTTTCAGACAGCGGAGACGCTGGAGAACCATTTTGGGAGAATGGTGGAATTCGGGTTGGATATCGGGATTGATGTCAATGGAAGATCCTGGCTAATCGAAGTCAATCCGAAGCCGGCACGGGAAATATTCCGAGAGATGGGAGCAGTGCAGCAGTATAAGCAAGCCATTTCCAGACCACTTGAATATGCGATGTACCTGGCGAAAACGAAAGGGCAGGACGGCCGTGAGACCAGACTCTCCGCGAAAGCAGCCAATCGCTAATGACTTATGGGTAGAGTGATCAGAGACATCTGAGCTCTATCCATTTCTTTTTTTACAAAAAAATTGAAAAGTGTAACATGGATCACATAAACGAAAAACGTTTGCCTTTATACTGTTAGCAGGAAGGATACAGGATGAGAAAAGGAGAAGAAGAATGTGGATTCTGGTACCTAAGTCCTGCTGTGTGTTTCGAACTACTGACAAAACGGGTAATAACATGTCAGGGAGATATGACCGTTAACGCTTTGGTTAGTGAAAGACTGAGGGAGTAGAAATGACATGAGCTATTATTTTTCGATTTGTGCTTCAGAGTTTTATCAGCAGAAATACGTTGAATTTCTGTTGGAGAATTACGAGCAGTTGCAGCTGCCATATGCTTTCCCTGTGGCACTTAGTTATATTGTCAGTCCTATTTTGATGACCCATGAATCCTTTCTCTGCTTCAATGACGATGATGAAGTAGTCGGAGCATTTGGCTGCATCTATGGAACGGGAGAAAAGGGGTATGAAGATACTGATATTGTACAAATCCAAGTCATTTTTTTCGCAGACCAATATAGGCGAACCCTTCTTTTCACTCGAGCGCTTCACTTTTTCACAGAATACCTCGAACAGTTGGACAGGGAAGTAAAAGAATTGCGTTTCTGGGCTCCTGCTGATGCTTACTTACAAAAGCTTTTTGTAAAAATAGCTACAAAAACAGCATCCGCCCACACCGAGCATGGGATGCTGGACGAATATCGCTGCTCGCCATCCGATCTACTCACGTACGTACAGCGAATTCGTCAATAAAGGTTTATTGCTAGCTCGAAGGAGACTACTAGATGATCTTCGTTATTAAAAATCTGCTTACTTACATCAGACCATATAAAAGGTTGTCAGCTCTCTTTTTACTTACTCTTTTACTCGATCTTGCTTTTGTCTCTTTGGCGCCCCTTAGCTTTAAATACATTATCGACAACGCAATTGAACCCCGAGATTTCCAATACTTTTACCATTTCTTGACTGTGTTTGGAATCTGCGCAGTCATTTGTATTTCCTCCGGGCTGGCTAGTGATGTATTTTTGGCCAAATTAATCACAAAAGTACAAACAGATTTGCGAAAACGCTTATTCGAACACCTGCAGCACATACATGTAGGATACTTTCAAAAAAAGCGGTCAGGGGAACTGGTCTCGCATTTCACAGTTGATTTACCGGCAATCGAAAGTGCCTTGTCCGTGCTGCTTACAACGGGAATTCAGTCACTTGTCGTGGTCGTGTTCAGTACAGCGGTCTTGTTTACGTTGGAGTGGAGAATGGCGCTTTTGATTTTGCTGGGGGCATTCATCATTTTCACCGGACCTTACTTTCTGAACAGGAGAGCCCAAGAGGCAAACAACCAATACTTTGAAGAGGTTGGCCTCTTAATGAGTGACGTCAATGAAAATATAAAAGCCCAAAAGGTAATTAAAGGCTATCATTTGCAGGCATCAATGATTCAAAAATTTCAATCGAGGCTGCAAGCTTTCTCGATTGCGAATTATCACAAACAGGTAATCGATGCACGTCTGGGACGTTTTCCGATGGCAAGCCTGCTTCTTGTCAACTTCGCTATCGTCGCTTTCGGATCGTATCTGGCACTGCAAGGTCATGTTACCGTTGGCGCTTTTGTCGGGTTTTTCACGATGTACACCTCCATGGGAAATGCGGTCTTTAACCTGACCTATACTATACCAGCCGTTACAGAAGCTTCTGTCAGCCTGGAGCGCCTTGAGCAAGTATTCGACCAACCAAAGGAAAAGAGAGGCTCAGTTCATGCCATGGGAGAAAACAAAGAGGAGCAAATGGTAATCTCGGCAGAAAATGTGACGTTTGGATATGATGAAAACGATCCTGTACTCAAGCAAGTCACACTGGATATTCCATTCGGTTCAAAAGTCGCTTTCGTCGGAACAAGTGGCTCAGGAAAAAGCACCATGCTCCAGCTGCTGATCGGCTTTTATCATCCGGAGCAGGGTCAGATTCGAATCAATGGTACTAATATGCAAAACGTGGATCAAGGCACGTATCGCGAACGAATCGGGATCGTTTTTCAGGATAACTTCTTATTCAAGGGAACCATCCTGGAAAATATTCACTTGGGTCGTCGCGAAGCAACATTGGAAGAGGTCGTGGAAGCTGCAAAAATGGCGGAGATTCATGAATATATTACGAGCCTGCCAGATGGTTACCAGTCAGAAGTGCTGGATGAGGGCAGTAATTTCTCAGGTGGACAAAGGCAGAGGATTGCGATTGCCAGAGCCATTCTGCGAAATCCATTGATTTTGTTTTTGGACGAGGCGACATCAGCCCTAGACCCAATCGCAGAGTCCTTCCTAATCCGAACGTTCTATGAGCTATCACGTAACAGGACAGTCATTTCCGTTACACACAGGCTCGCATCGGTTATAGAAATGGATCAAATTTTTGTCTTTGACAAAGGGAAGCTAGTCGATCGTGGAAGTCATCATGAAATGCTTGCAAATGGCGGTTTTTATCAGGAGCTTTGGGAAAAGCAAAATGGTCTGTCTATCTCCGAGAGCGGCAAGGAAGCTACGATTGATGGAGAGAGACTCTCAAGACTTCCTTTTTTTCGTGGCGTGGATCAATCTGTCCTGGATGATATCGCAGGTCTATTTCAAACAGAAGCTTTCTCAACGGGTGAGGCGATCATTCGTGAAGGGGAAAAAGGCGAGAAGTTTTATGTCATGGTAAGGGGCAGAGTAGAAGTCACCAAAGCCACGGCCGAAATAGAAAATGGCTCAATCCAAGTAGCTATATTGGAGGATGGAGATCATTTCGGAGAGATTGCCCTGCTCGATCATATTCCGAGAACCGCTACCATTACAGCTCTGACGCCGTGTATTTGCGTATCGTTGCAGCGCAAAGTACTCCAGTATATTTTAGCGAGCAATCCAAAAATCGATGAGTACGTTAGGAAAACACTGAAGGGACGTAGAACGACGGAGGTACTAAGCCATGCAGGCGACATTTAGAAACTGTGTAAGCACTGAAGACTATGCCCAGTTCACATTATATTTTGTTCGCAATCGACAGGATTTCAGCGTGGAATTCACCTTGTGCGATACCTTGTTCCATATTATTGATTCGATCGATCAATCCCAGATTATTTTGATTTTCGATCCGATGAACACCGTCATCGGCTGGGGGCATTACCGCTATGTCAATACACAAAACCAACACGATCCAGCAGGAGAGATTGTATTTGTGGAATCAGTGATCGTGTCGAAAGAATATCGAAGCACTCGTTTGTTTGTAACGGGGATGTGTTACTTGGTTAATCGTATTGCGAAAGAGAATACACACGTCAGGCTGGTGCAATTTCGAGCACAGGAGCAGAATGTGTATCTGAATCGCCTCTACTCCAAATTTGCACAAATAAGTGGTCAGCATGAGGGGAATTATGGAATGGAGAATCTATATTCTAGTGAATTCCAACGTTTACAGAGCTACTTGAATAGAGTGAATAAAGCACCGATACTGAATTAACCGAAGGAACGGTGAAGGGAGGTGACATACATGTACCCAGCGTTGCCAAGGTTAGACAAGAAAAACGGTACTAAAATCAGTAAGATTCTCATGATGAATGAGCAGCTGAGAGCAGCTAGTGCTGTTGCTGCAAAGTAAAAAGTCAGGCAAATGAAAACAAGCTGCTAACGGTCAAATCGTTGGCAGCTTGTTTTTGTATGCCGTTTCATTGCGCTCATTCAGCAGCGTGATAAATTGTTGGGCCTCTGGGGAAAGATGCTTCCCTCGATGGTACACGTAACGAATCCCCCTGAGAAATTGAGCCCCTGTTATCGGAATCTCCACGAGTAAACCGTGCTCTCGGCCACTTGAGCGGAAGCGATTTTGTCAGAACACCACGGCTTCATGGGGGATGTGAAAAAGCAAGGAAACTGAAAAAAAGCCCTGATTTTTCTACACAGGAGTAGGAAAATCAGGGCTTCTCGTTTTACGGTCGTGCCTCTATAAATCTAGGGAGAGACGAACCATGTCAAAGAGCTGGATGCCGTTTTCGTAAATCGGTTCACTGTAATGTCTAATGAAGAAATCTTTATCGATCCACGTCATCCGAAATCCGCATTTTTGGTAGAGCGCCAGTTGATCCAGGCTCGAATTTCCTGTGCCGACCTCAATGATTTTATAGCCGGACGCTTTTGCCACTTCAATCGCGTGCAGAACCAGCTTTTTGCCAATGCCGCGTCCTTGCTGCCCTTCATCGACAGCGACGTTCACAAGCTCAATCGTATCCGGTCTGGTTTGAATGAGGACGTAGACACCGACGATTTCGTCTCCGGTTGTAGCGACAAAGCAATAGCCTCTTTGCAAATACTCTTCTACGAGTTTTTGTGAGGGGTCAGCAAGCAGCAACAAGTGCATGGGAGCTTCTTCGTGTGGAGCCAGTTTTCTAATTTCCATTGGTTACTCTCCTTTTGCCAGAGCGTCTATTCCCACGTCAAGAGAGGGACGATGATGACTGGGGCAATCTCCTAAAGCAAGTTTATATTGATGCTATTATAGCAATCGTTGCGAAACTTTGTAAAATATGCCAATCATGAGAAGAAAATCATCCTTGTCTGTATTTTCGGCGTTTAGGAGTTGATTCCGGTGTTCTTATTGCACTATCATACAGAGGGACAAGTCTCGTTGACATAGGCAGCTTTTGACGAAGGAAGATACCGAATATTCTCTCATGTCAAGGGATTCCAAATGCAGGATGGAGGGCTTCGTTACGATGGAAAACGGTGTGAGAGTCGAGGGGAAAACGATCGAGCAGTGGAAAATAGAATATCCGTTGCTAGTGAAAATGATCGAAACGGAAGAAGTTTTTTGGACAAATCCCAGCTATGATCAGCTGGCAAAAGCTACCCTATCTGTGACAACAGAGGACGTACGTGATGCAGAAGAGCGGTTGCGACGCTTTGCTCCTTTTATTCAGAAGGCTTTTCCGGAGACGCAGGGTGCCGACGGGTTGATTGAGTCTCCTCTCGCCGCGATTGAGCAGATGAAAGGATACTTGGAGTCTCGCTACCAGCTGGAGATCCCCGGCAGGTTATGGCTGAAGGGCGACAGTCACTTGCCAATCGCTGGCTCGATCAAAGCGAGGGGAGGCATTTATGAGGTACTGGCGCATGCGGAGGAATTGGCCCGAAAACACGGCATGCTGCCATCAGACGGCGACTACTCCGTTTTTGCCTCCGATGAGTATCGCCAGTTGTTTTCCCGTTATTCCATTGCTGTAGGCTCGACGGGGAATCTGGGGATGAGCATTGGGGTGATCAGTGCCAAGCTAGGCTTCCAAGTTACGGTTCACATGTCGGCAGACGCCAAGACCTGGAAGAAGGAGCTGCTTCGATCAAAAGGTGTACAGGTGATCGAATACCAATCCGACTACGGAAAAGCTGTGGAAGAGGGAAGAAAACAGGCAGAGGCGGACCCACAGTGCTATTTTATCGATGATGAAAACTCCAAGCGATTGTTTCTCGGATACGCAGTCGCAGCAGAACGACTTCGTAAACAACTTGAGGAGGAGCAAATTACAGTGGACAGCGAGCATCCGCTGTTTGTTTACTTGCCGTGCGGTGTAGGAGGCGGACCAGGGGGTGTCGCTTACGGGCTGAAGCTCGTCTATGGCGACAATGTCCATTGTTTTTTTGCCGAACCGACCCATTCTCCATGCATGCTGCTCGGCTTGATGACTGGACTCCACGATAAGCTAGCTGTCCAAGATTTTGGCATAGACAATAAGACAGATGCGGATGGATTGGCAGTTGGTCGTCCTTCGCGCTTTGTCGGAAAGGTAATGGAAACGCTGCTCAGCGGCATTTATACCGTTGCTGATGCGGAGCTGTATACACTTCTGCGGGCGCTGCGCGATAGCGAGTCAGTGCGGCTGGAGCCATCTGCTTTGGCCGGGATGCCAGGTCCTGTCCGTTTGCTTACACAAGAGGCAGGACAAAACTATATTGAGCAGCAGGGCCTTGCAAGCAAGCTGAAAAACGCGACTCATATCGTCTGGGCGACAGGAGGCAGTATGGTGCCTGCCCACATCCAGGAAGAGTACTATGCCAAAGGTCTGCAAAACACTATCAGCAACTAAAGAGCAAAATTTCCCTGTAAGCGGAGTTCGGGATCAATGGGAGCTTTTGATGCTACAAGGAGTCAGAATCGATGATACCATCACACAGTAAGACGCCAAGGATATCATTGCTACGCAAACCGAACTGAATTTTCCGCCGCTTTCCCGTTATATGTACAGCAATGCGAATTTTACACTGCTCGCAGAAATCGCAGAAAGAGTTTCTGGCAAAAGCTTGAATGAGCTTGCTCGTGAGCGCATTTTTTCTCCGCTAGGCATGACGCAAACCTGCTTCAAGGATCGCTACTGGCAGATGATTCCAAACCGTGCAGAATCATATAAAGCGTTCGGCAGCGAATATGTGCATGCTGTGCTTAATTACGGTACGTATGGCGCTACCTCACTGAATACGACAGCAACAGATTTTATGAAGTGGATGGAAAATCTGAAGACGCCGGTCATTTGTAACAAAGAGACGCTCTCTCTCATGCTGTCTTGCCCAACGCTTCTCAATGGAAGCACGAGTCATTATGCAGGAGGGATTCTTGTAAACGATCCGCAGATGTACAACGGTCGTCCATTCCTCATGCACGACGGCGCGGATGCCGCTTTCAGAAGCACTTCAGTCCGCTTAACAGAAGAGGACCTCGATATCATTATTTTCAGTAATACAGAAACGGTTTCTCTGGGGAGTGCCGTAAATAAAATCGTTGATATCGTGCTGGGAGTAGAGACAAGCCAGGCTGTGGCTGAAGAAGTACCAGAGTTTTATCGAGCGGAGTTTGACGAAGTAGACGCTGAGGGTCTGTACTTTACGCATGGAGAAAGTGCGATTATCGTGGAGGTCACGAAGCAGGGCGATCAACTGTACATGCAGGGGGAATAGGGTGCCTCGCCGCTTACTCATCTTGATGGAAATCGCTACCGACTATCCACATTTGATTCCGACCTTTTCCTTGGAAAAAGTGAAATGGCAAGCATCTGATGATACAGATCGCTCCTGATCAGTTCATTGCAAACGTCGGACAAAATCTGTTCTGCATAAACCTTGCCTTCACAATAGGGGCCGACAGTGAAGTGACCTGTTGTCTGTTCTCGACCGGCAGAATGTCCAATGTCGCTTTTACCAAAGTGTAGCTGCATATCTGATCAGCTAAAAAAGGTTGGCGTGAGAATGTTGGGTACAGCATTTTGCACACCAACCTTTTGCTTTTGCCTGTCAATGACACTTTTTCTGTACATCTCCTTTCTCTTCGAGCAGGATTTTACACAGCGATGTCGAATGCTGTAAAATAGGGAAGCATGAAAGTTTTATCAGGAGGGGCCGCCCGCACTATTGCAGCGGTTTTTTTTGCGGAATCAGATCGGGGTACTCTCACATATCCGAATCCTGATTACGGAACAATCCCTTTTCGCTATTGCTATGATTAGGCACTGCCCTTTCTTGGCGAGACTGAAATGGTGAAGGAGTGGTGAGGATGGAGCAAGTTCTTCAACTCGTAAAAGACTACTGGCCGGTCGTAGTTTGTATCATAGTGGTAATCTTGCTTGCACAATGGGTCGTTCGCAGCTTGATTCGGATTATTTCACTCGCAGCAATCATCGGAGTTGTTTTAGTATTGTTTTTTCAATTTACTCCCGATGAAGTCATCCAAATGGGCCGCCAAGCAGTTGTGGCTACACAAGAAGTGGTTGATAAAACGATTACCCCTGTGCTGAACAGCGAACTGAAAGATGCGGATGTCACATTTCAGCCAGATGGCACGTATGAGGTGCGAACATCAAGTATTCGAATCGTAGGGAAAAAAGGGGAAACCAAAGCCACCGTTTACTATAAGGATGATAAGTGGGAAGTGGACATTGGTCAATTAGGGCAGGTATTCCAGGACCGCCTAGGAAAAGCAGAGCAGCAAGAGAAAACGATGTAAGGACGAATTAAAAAACGCATGGCCCCCGGCAACGAGGCATGCGTTTTTTGTTTGGATAAGGCTAGGCTCCACTAGCAACTACAAGCCTGGCTTTATATGGTATATTTTAGGTAAGCACCAAGGTATTGAATTGTGTTGATACATAGAGAAGAAGTCAGAAGTTAAGAAGGAAGGATGAAGGAAATGCCACATCACACACAAGCTGGCTCTATTCATGAAGAGGGTCGTTATCCTATCGATCTGACTGGTCCTCACAGCCACACACTTGTTATCAAACCCGGCGCAGGCAGCCTCTCCATTGGGCCGTCACAATCGGGCAATAAAGTAGACTTGCCTGTTGATCCTAATACGCCCATCAATTGGAACGTATTCGATTCCTTTGCAACACCGGCTGGCTCGCCATGGCCACGATTTCTGTACTACGCAGGGAGTGACGCTGGTTTTTTTGACTGGGCCAAGGAACGCCCCATCGAAGAAATGTCATGGGTTCCGATTCTCCCTGAAGACATTGTCGTGGACGCCAGCCAGTCCAAATTGTACAGCTTGTCTATTGATTTGGACAAGTTTGAAAGCCGTTTGCATTTGAAACTGCCGAAATCGCAGGTCTCTGAATTTTTTCGTCTGAGTGTGGCTGGCGATCTATCGCGCTTCTCTGTCGAGGGCGACATGCCATACTCTTTGACACTGAAGCCGCGCACCAGCCGGCGCATGAATAATGCTCCGTTCTTGCTACCTAATCTGGGCGATTTGCGCCACGTCACGAACCTGACGCTTCAAAACGAACCGATGGCGCAGCCCATCTCACTGGAGTGTCTGGGGGGATTCCAAAATCTTACATCACTGAGTTTGTGGGGGAATTTCTGTGATTTGGATACGCTAGCTCGTCAGACCCAGTTAACCAATCTGGAGCTACGCTTCATGCCCGATCTGGGGGAGTTGCCGCCACTTACTGTGTGGCCGTTGCTTGACAGATTTATCGCCTATAATGTGGAGGAGATTACAGGCAAGCGACTGAGGAAGCAAATGAAAGCGCGGGCTAACACCCGTCCGTGGACGAACTACGCTTCAGTGAGCCAATTACGGAAGCCAGAGTGGTGGACGACAGAGTTTGGCCGCCCATTTTCGTCCTGGCCGAAACGTCTGGCCAAACAGGCTAATGAAGCCTATGACGCTGCACAAGCAGCCTTGGCCCAAGCCCGCAGTCTTGCTGACGCTGAGGCAGCGATTACTGCCTTCACCGTACGTTTCAATACCCTCAAAGGTATCGAAACCATGGAACGAGAAGACCTTGGTGAAGCCGTATGGCAACTAAGCCAGTCTGACCACCTTATTGGCCAGCCTATAACGGAGGAGATGGCTCAACGCTGGTTCGACGCAGCACGCGATTATTGAAGGGAAGCAATGTTGATAACAAGCTTTAAGGCCATCCTCTGGGGGATGGCCTTTTTTGAGTTCGCTGTATTCTCGCGAGTACATGTCGATATTTCTGTATTCCTAATAGTTGATTCTTCTTCTTATTGATTGGTGAAACAATTTAGGAGGTCAACTTAGGTGCAACTCGCAAATGGGTCGCCTGCTCATAGGCATAAGCCAGGCGAATCAAGACATGTTCTTGGAAGGCAAGTCCAGTAAACATGATGCTAAACGGCTTGCCTGTTCCGGTATAACCTGCTGGAACGGCAATAGAAGGGTATCCTGCCCGTGCAGCAATTTCATCACCCGTACAACCCGGAAACAGCAGGGCATCGAGCGATTGCTCTTTGACTACGGCATCTATGCCACTGCCTTGTGACATATCCAGATTGTACAACAGGTCCTGCAAATACTCTGGTTCTGTCAACGTACCGCTTGTTTGCTCCGATCTTTCCAGCAAGCTTTGACCGTAACGTAGCGCTTCTTCCTCGTGAGCGCGGTTAAATTCGATTACGTCTTGGAGTGTTCGGATGGGGTAGGAGTCAGGCAAGGTCCTGAGATACGCATTCACGCCAGATTTGAATTCATGCAAAAGAACACTACGACCCCATGCAGCACTCTCAGAAGGTATCGTGACGGAATCGACTAGGATGGCGCCAGCTTTTTTCAACTGGGCAATCGCTGCTTCGAACAATTGAATCTCATCGGCATCGCATTCAGCTTGGAAGCGAGAGCGAATGACTCCAATTCGTGCAGCACGCAGTCCGTCGAGATCGAGAAAAGGGCGATAATCGGTATGACCAAGACCTTCGCTTTTTCCTGTGACGGGATCACTTATGTCTACTCCTGTGAGCGCGCCGAGCACGATTGCAGCATCGGAAACGGTTCGTGTCATCGGGCCAGCCGTATCCTGTGTATGGGAGATCGGAATGATACCACTACGACTGATTAAGCCAACGGTAGGCTTTATGCCAACTAATGAATTTTGAACAGACGGATAGAGAATCGAACCGGATGTTTCTGTCCCGATTGCTGCCACCGCAAAGCCGGCTGCCACGGCAGCAGCAGAGCCTGAACTGGAGCCACCGACATCAAAGATTCCCGGACCATACGGGTTTTGAACTTGTCCACCGCGTGAGCTATATCCGTTTGGCATGTGATCGGACATAAAATTTGCCCATTCGGTCAGATTTGTTTTGCCTAAAAGGACGGCGCCAGCTTCACGCAAACGAGCAGCTACAAATGAGTCCGCGGAAGCATAGGAATCAGCAAGTGCCAATGTTCCTGCGCTCGTATGCATGCGGTCACCTGTCGCGATGTTGTCCTTGAGCAGGATAGGAATTCCATGAAGCGGACCTCGACTGCCCGATACGATCCGTTCCCGGTCGAGTGCTTCAGCTATAGCGAGGGCGTCTGGATTAATCTCACAGATCGCATTAATAGTTAGACCTTGCTTATCATGGGTTGCAATTCGCTTGAGAAAGGCGAGAGTCAGCTCGCGGGAAGTCGTCGTATTCTCATCCATAGCCGCTTGCCATTCGAGTATGGTTGATTCATGATTGGGTACCATCGGACTCCACCTTTGTCATATGATTTTGATCTTTTTTAGTTTACCAAAAATATACAGGGATGTAATCAGGCAGTATGAACGAGGGAGGGAAGAAAAGAAATTCAAAAAAGAGCTAACCTCCGTATGGGAAGTCAGCTCTTTGACCTTGTTATTATGCTTTAGCTCCTGCCGCTGCAAGCTTTGCTTTCTTTTCAGCCTCTACGAAACGGTTACGAGGATGCTCACGGCATTCGTCCGAGCAGGAACGCTTATAAGTTTGTTCACATTCCGGGCAGCAAAAATGCTGTTTGTTGCAGAATGGATTCGCGCAATTGAGGTAGCGGTCTTCCACTTTGCCGCAATAGTAGCAGCGACCGATTACGACATCTTCCTCAGTATGATTGATTGGAACCGAGATGCGCTCATCAAATACGTAGCATTTTCCATCCCAGAGGCGACCTTGTACTTCGGGATCTTTTCCATACGATACGATACCGCCATGCAGCTGGTAAACGTTCTCGAAGCCTTGGTCCATCAAAACACCCGTCAGCTTTTCGCAGCGAATGCCGCCTGTGCAGTAGGTGAGAACTTTTTTGTCTTTAAACTGGCTCATATTTTCACGAATCCACTCAGGGAATTCACGGGAAGAATCTACTTCTGGGCGAATAGCGCCACGGAAATGGCCCAAATCGTATTCGTAGTAGTTGCGTCCGTCAAGAATGACAACATCCTCTTCCTGCATCATCTCGTAAAATTCTTTTGGATTCAGATGCGTGCCCGTTTTTTCATTCGGGTCAACGTCATTTTCCAAGCGCCATGTAACCAGCTCTTTTTTGGCACGGACGTACATCTTTTTAAAAGCATGCTCCTCTGACTCATCTATTTTAAACCACATGTCCGCAAAGCGAGGGTCCTGGCGAACATAGTTCATATAGGCTTCTGTTTGTTCGATGGTTCCAGATACTGTTCCATTGATCCCTTCTGGAGCAATGATGATCCGGCCTAGCAGTCCGTTATCTTTGCAAAACTTCAGATGTTCTGCTGCATACTCCTCATAATTGTCCACTGGAGTATACTTGTAATACAACAAAATGCGATATGGTTTTTGTACTTGCAATGTACAATCCACCCTTTCTTTATCCCATATTAAATTTAGATGCAACGGTGATTATAGCATATTTTTTTGTGGAAAGCTCTGAAAAGGATAGGAAATTGTGAGCTTTCTATGAAAAATGCTTGGTTGCTACTGAGACTACGAAAGGATCATTATCTTGATGCGGAGGAGGTGTTCTTGTACACTAGGTGAGGATGCTAGATAGAGGAGAGACTTCGGATGAACATAACCAATGAACGCCTGGTTGCACAGGTGAAAATTAAAAAACTGCATGAAGATGCTGTGATCCCGAAATACGCGCGTGCTATGGATGCTGGATTTGATCTTGTCGCAGTAGAGGATACATTGATCGCGCCTGGACAATCGGCGAAAATTCCGACAGGGCTGGCGTTTGCGCTGCCAGAAGGCTTTGAACTGCAAGTTCGTCCACGGTCGGGAATCGGTGCGAAAACAAAGCTGCGTTTGTCCAATGCGCCTGGTACGGTTGATGCCGGCTATCGCGGAGAAGTGTGCGTATTGATTGACAATATTCGTTTTCCGTCTGCGCAAAAAGGCCATATATGTCTGGATGCGAGCGAAAAAGAAGTCACTGTCGAGCAAGAGGTAGATGCACACAGCTACTTGATCAAAAAAGGTGATCGTATCGCCCAAGGTGTCATCGGAATTGTACCAGTTGCCCAATTTGAAGTAGTGGATGAGCTGGATGAAACAGAACGCGGTTCCGGCGGTTTCGGAAGCAGCGGAATAAAAGGTTAATATTTCAACCACCATAAAAAAGGAAAAAAGACCCTTCCATCATGTTTATCGGCCACATGCGGCACAGAACGTGATGGTGTGGGTCTTTTTCTTATTGGCGACTACACTTTTGCAGCTAAAAACTGATCAATCAGCTCAATATCGGTATCGGTTAGCGAAAGCCCATCTGCTTTTACGAAGACACAAGGACCGTACACCCAGTCTAGATAGCCCTCCGAGGTGATAGGGAAATTATTTGCGAGTACGCCCCGCGCGTCTTCGTTTACGATCAAGGAAATTCCATTCAGGTTGTCATCCGCAACCACTTCAAAATCACCATCCACGAGCTCGTTCAAAACGTCTGTTTCGGCAATTTCCGTTTTATATGCGTCCTCGTGTGGTCGCTTTACATAGACCATAATCAAGATTCATCACTCCTCATTCCTCATCATAGCGCAAATCGAACACCCGTGGATATAGCGTGGATGGACAACTTTTCATTGGATACCCTAAGTGGGAATCAGTGATGAGGGGACATGTCCATGAACCTAGTGACAGGAAAGCTGTATTGGCCAGAAACATTGCCAAACCCGCACCGATACGCGCCATTAATCGAAGATATTATATGCGATGTCGCCATTGTTGGGGGTGGGGAGGCGGGTGCGCTTTGTTCTCATTTTTTATTGAAGCAGGATGTCGATGTGGTTTTGCTTGAAAAACGGAGAATTGCCAAAGGAAGCAGTAGTGCTAATACAGGCTTGCTTCAGTTTGCCAACGACAAATCGCTCACTTCATGCATGAATTCGTTTGGAGAGAAAAAAGGTCGACGCTTTTACGAACTGTGCTGGCAAGCGCTTGATCGCTTGGAAAACATCTCAAGCGAGCTCGACGGTTTTCCTGAATTTGTACGACGTGACAGCTTGTATTTTGCTAGCAAGGCAGAAGATGTTAAGGATTTGCGTGTAGAATACGAGAGTTTGATGAGGGCTGGATTTCCGGTTACGTATTTGACACAGGCTGAAGTTGAGCAGCGTTATTCGTTTTCCAAGCCAGGGGCGATCTACGCGACAGGGGATGCTCAGCTAAACCCGTACAAGCTCACACATGGAACTATAGCTGATGCTGTCAAAAAAGGAATGCGGGTCTTTGAGCATACGGAAGTGGCAGTGACCAAAATGGACGCAGGTGATCTCGTGCTCATCACAAAGACAGGACATCGGATTCGCTGCAAAAAAGCTGTATTTGCTTCCGGGTACGAAACACAGTCGATGAGACGCAATTCAAATGCGATGATGTCCAGCTCACATGCGATCGTTACTAATCCGGTGAAGGCGTTTCTGGGATGGCCAAAGGCTTGTCTAATCTGGGAGACGGCTCGCCCTTATCTCTACATACGCACGAGCCAGGACGGAAGAGTCATAGCGGGTGGTCTTGACGATGCAGAGAGGGACTTCCGCAAAAGGGATGCTGCTGTATTCAACAAGCGTGATCAACTGCTGGCAAAAATTCAGGCACTGTTTCCTCAGCTGTCGCTGCGGGCAGAGTATTATTGGTCAGCGACCTTTTGCGGTACGCATGACGGATTACCGTTGTTTGGGGAGCAGGAGGGATATCCGAACTGCCTGTTCTGCCTCGGCTATGGTGGGAATGGAACAGTCTATGCAACAATAGGCGCCCAGATTGTTGCCGATCTCATCACCAAAGGCAGCCACTCTGATGCAGATTTGTTTGCTTTTGATCGCGTCAAAAATTCAAACGTTAACCAAAATATTATTATGTAAACGGATTGTCGAGCAGACAGTCCGTTTTTTTGTACTCACATGAGCTGTAGGAAAATAGTCATAAAGGGAAGGGGGAAGGGAGGTGAGAAAAAGTGGCTGCACGTTGTTTACGGATTGCCGCCGTATATTTTGTCATTGCGATTATTCTGGGGATTGTCATGGGCATTACGAAAGCATTTGCTTATTCTTCGGTTCATGCCCATCTCAATTTAGTGGGCTGGGTCTCGCTTGCGATTATTGGCCTTATTTATCGAGCGTATCCGCAAGCGGCAAAGACTGGACTTGCAAAATGGCATTTTTGGTTGCATAACCTTTGTCTACCGATTATGCAAGGCTGTTTGTTCGTCATGCTTTTTACACAAATGGAATCCTTCGTCGTGGGAACGATCATCGGCTCGTTAGGATTGGGGGTAGGGATCATTTTATTTGCGTGGAATTTATGCCAGCATGTTCGTGAATAGCATGTGCAAGATGATTTAGCCAGCATGTTCGGTAGCTGCCGAAGCATGCTGGCTTCTTTTGGCGCTAGAATTAGCTGAAGAGGCGAAGCAAGGAAACGAAGCTATCCAGAATGCCATCCAGCAATTGAATGTGATCAATCAATCAGTTGCTTCCTCATCATTGCTTGCGAATCAACTAAACGAACGCCCCAAGGAGATCGCTTCCTCCAAACTCGCTGAAGATCTGCAGGAGGTTGTACATAAATATAAAATCTAGCGATAAAAAGTAGTCATTTCGATGACTGCTTTTTCATTTTAGGGGGAAGCAATCGAACGAATAGAACAAGAAGCAATGAGTAATGATAGGCGTATTCATTTTGTCCGTGAAGGGGTATACGGGTACCTATTTTCAGCTTGAAACGGGGAGGAAGACGCCGTAATGAAGTCCCCTGAGACGATATTTTCTACGATGCTTTCGATGTTCGCACAAGCGTTTCAAATGAATCGCAATCCGCTTCCGTGGATGAGGGCTATCAATGCAGGTATATGTGCGGGTCTTCCGATTGTCATCAGCGTTATCTTCGGGAAATTATCCTATGGCTTGTTGTCGGGGATCGGGAGCTTCACTTATTTGTACGTATTTCACATTCCATACGTCCAGAGAGCAAAAAGGCTGTTTTTTGTTGCCGCAGCAATGACTCTCTCGGTCGGCTTGGGAACACTGCTTGCCGCGCATCCACTCGCATCAGCCATACCAAGCTGCAAAAAGAAATTACCGATTTACAGGATGCATTGCAGCTGAGCAAGAGAGCGTACTCGTAATATTCGCTTGAATAACGAAAGGGAGGAATGTGTGTTTCGGCTAAATCCGGGGCACACATTTTCTTTTTGGTTAGAGCATCCAGCTTATGCCCAAATTTCCTCTCTAGGCATGTGTCATCAGAACCTAGCCCGCGTGTTGGGCATACGGTAGATTGAAATATCATTGACAGGGTTAAAAAGGGATGTATAATTCAAAATATCAAAGTATTCCGATTAAACTAGTAGAGATTATAGGGGAGTGAAAAACAACCACATGAGAAAGAAAACCAGCATGATCCAATCCACACTGAAGCGATTGGGAATAATTGTTTTGGCTGCGACTATCGGAGGATGCTCTGCAGCGACAGATGGGGGTAGCAGTGCTTCAGAAGCTGGCCCCACATTGGATCTGCTGAATGTGTCGTACGATCCGACAAGGGAATTTTATCAGGATGTGAACAAGGAATTTGCACAGGAGTGGAAAGAAAAAACGGGGCAAAACCTTACCATCAAACAATCGCATGGAGGATCAGGCAAGCAGTCTCGCTCCGTGATTGACGGTCTTGAAGCGGATGTGGTGACACTTGCGCTCGCCTATGACATAGATGCTCTCGCAGGACGAGGACTCATTCAGGCGGATTGGCAAAAGAAGCTCCCTGACAACAGCTCTCCCTATACATCAACGATCGTCTTTCTCGTGCGCAAAGGAAATCCAAAACAGATCAAGGATTGGGACGATTTGATTAAGCCTGGCATTTCTGTCATTACACCCAATCCGAAAACGTCTGGCGGCGCACGTTGGAATTATCTCGCTGCGTGGGGCTATGCGCTGCAAAAAAACAACGGCGATGAAGCAAAAGCAAAGGAATTCGTCACCAGCCTGTTTAAAAATGTCCCAGTCCTAGACTCTGGAGCGCGTGGTTCCACTACAACCTTTGTTGAGCGCGGAATCGGGGATGTCTTGATTGCTTGGGAAAATGAAGCTTATCTGGCCGTCAATGAGCTGGGCAAAGACAAATTTGAGATTGTAAATCCGTCGATCAGCATTTTGGCAGAGCCGCCAGTGACGTTAGTCGATAAGTACGCTGATAAGCACAAGACTCGTGAGGTAGCAGAAGCCTACCTGCAATTCCTCTACACGAAAAAAGGGCAGGAGATTGCTGCGAAGCATTACTATCGCCCACGCTCAGAAGAAGTGCTCAAAGCTCATACACCAGCATTCCCAGAAATCAAGCTGTTTACGATTGACGAGTTGTTCGGTGGCTGGACCAACGCTCAAAAGGTTCATTTTTCCGATCAAGGCATTTTTGATCAGCTCTATAAGCCATAAGCAAACAATCCCATCAGAGGAGTTATCTCCATGAGAAAATTACTGCATAACAGAGGGTTCTTGCCCGGGTTTGGCATGACGATGGGTTATACGATCATTTACTTGAGTCTGCTGGTATTGATCCCTCTGTCAGTTCTGTTTTTAAAAGCGACTACGATGAGCTGGGAGCAGTTTGTCGGAACCATTTTGGATTCTCGTGTACTCGCCTCGATTCGCGTCAGCATCGTCTCGTCCTTTTTCGCCGCTTGCGTGAATGCAGTATTTGGCGTGTTGGTGGCCTGGGTTCTCGCTCGTTATCAGTTTTTTGGAAAACGCATCATCGATGGGATTGTTGACCTGCCATTTGCATTGCCAACTGCAGTAGGAGGCATTGCCTTGACCTCAATTTATGCCGAAAACGGCTGGGTCGGACAATACTTGGCGGAGTGGGGGATAAAAGTAGCCTATACGCCGCTTGGAATCTGGGTAGCGCTGACCTTTATTGGCTTACCCTTTGTCGTCCGGACCGTGCAGCCTGTTTTACAGGACTGGGATTTGCAGATGGAGGAAGCTGCAGCTACACTCGGGGCTACCCGATGGACCACGTTTACTCGGGTCATTTTGCCGCATTTGTTGCCCGCAGTCATTACCGGTTTTGCTCTTGCTTTTGCCAGGGCGCTAGGTGAGTATGGCTCTGTCGTCTTCATTTCGGGGAATATGCCGCTAAAGACGGAGATTGTGCCCCTTTTGATCATGACGAAGCTGGAGCAGTTTGACTATGCCGGAGCAACCGCGATTGCGACTGTTATGCTGGTAGCTTCGTTTATCATGCTGCTGATCATCAATTATTTGCAGTGGAGAATTAACAAATTTGATGCAGCCAGATAGGAGGCGCCTGTAGTGAAGCATTTGACGGAACCGGCCTACGTGCGCTGGATATTGATTGGTGTAGCTCTCTTGTTCCTTGCACTGTTTCTGATCCTGCCGTTGATTGCGGTATTTACCGAAGCCTTTAAACAGGGGGCAGATGTTTTTGTTGCCTCGATTGCTGATCCAGAGACACTCTCGGCTGTCAAGCTGACGCTCTTGGTTGCAGCGATCAGTGTTCCGCTTAATGTGACCTTTGGGATAGCTGCTGCGTGGGCGATCGCCAAATTCTCGTTTCGCGGGAAAAACGTGCTTCTGACCTTGATCGACCTGCCTTTTGCAGTTTCTCCTGTTATCGCAGGTCTGATTTTTGTGCTCCTGTTCGGCAGTCAAGGAATCTTGGGTCCGTGGCTTGATCTGCATGATATCAAAATTATTTTTGCAGTCCCGGGCATTGTACTGGCGACTACGTTCGTGACGTTTCCGTTTGTAGCCCGTGAATTGATCCCGATCATGGAAGCACAGGGCAAGGATGAGGAGGAAGCTGCCGTTTCGCTTGGAGCAAGTGGCTGGAAGACATTCCTTCGTGTGACGTTGCCCAATGTCAAATGGGGGCTTTTATACGGAGTGATTTTGTGCAACGCCCGGGCAATGGGGGAATTCGGGGCAGTATCAGTGGTATCTGGACACATACGCGGCATGACAAATACGCTTCCGTTACATGTTGAGATTTTGTACAACGAGTACCAATTTGCCGCCGCCTTTGCTGTAGCGACCTTGCTTGCAGCATTGGCATTGGTGACGTTGATTGTAAAAAGCTTCATTGAGTGGAAAACAGAAAGGCAGTCAGGCGTAGAAGAGGAGCCTTATATTGACGTGACAGGGGAGAGAGCCGGATGAGTATTGAGGTAGATAACATAAGCAAGTCTTATAAAAATTTTACCGCCTTGAAAAATGTCAGCCTGCAAATCCCAGAGGGGGAGCTGGTGGCGCTGCTTGGACCATCTGGCTCGGGAAAAACGACCCTGCTGCGTCTGATTGCAGGCTTGGAGCAGCCCGAGGAAGGAAGAATCCTGTTTAACGGGGAGGACAATACGAACCGTGATGTCCGCGAGCGGCGCGTAGGATTTGTGTTTCAGCACTATGCTCTTTTTCGTCATATGAATATTTTTGATAATATTGCATTTGGACTGACAGTTCGTTCCCGTAAAACCAGACCAAACAAAGAAGAAATCCGGGAAAAGGTCCATTCCTTGCTGAAGCTTGTCCAGTTAGAGGGCCTGGCACATCGCTATCCGTCACAACTCTCCGGCGGGCAGCGTCAGCGTGTGGCTTTGGCACGGGCATTGGCGGTAGAGCCCAAGTTTTTGCTGCTTGATGAACCTTTTGGAGCATTGGATACAAAAGTGAGACAGGAGCTTCGCAGGTGGCTCAGGCATCTGCATGGAAAGCTGGGCTTGACGATCTTGTTTGTGACGCATGATCAGGAAGAGGCAATGGAGCTGGCGGATCAAGTTGTCGTTATGAATGAGGGAAAGGTGGAGCAGGTTGGATCGCCCGAAGAGATTTATCATCACCCGGCGAACCCGTTTGTTTACAGCTTCTTGGGGCGCGTCAATCTGTTTCGTGGGAGAGTTCATGAAGGCAAGATCAAGCTGGGAGAAGCGGAGTTTGAAACCGAGTGGGAGAACAAGGCAGTCGAGCTTCCAGCAGTTGGTTACATGCGCCCACACGATGTAGAAGTATCACTTCATGCTCCAGCAGATTCGTCGATCCAGGCTGTACAGGCGCAAGTCAGCCGTATTTCTCTGTTAGGTCCAATCGTTCGCCTCGATTTAAAACGACTGGATACAAATGAAGTATTTGAAGCCGAAATGAGTCGACAGCGCTTTGCTGAGTTGGCTTTGGTCGAGAACGGAACGGTGTACGTAACGTTAAACAATTTATCCTTTTACGTTGAGGAAGGGCAGTCTGTCACTCCAGCACCGACGTTTATTCCCTTACAGGTCAGCGTATAAAAAACAGAGCAAAAAGAACAAACCGGTCAGCACAATGCCAAGACCGGTTTGTCGTTATAGAATGGATTACTCTCCGCGTTGTTTGGAGCGGGTTTCTTCTTTGCCTACCGTTGTGGAGGACCTTGTCTGTGATGGATTTTCTTTATTGCCCATCTCGTTTTTGACGCCATTCTTCTTGGACATTGCTTCGACCTCTTTTCTCATAGGATGACTGTTCACAGTTAGCTTTCCCTATGTGCAGACTTTCTATTTTTCAGGTAAGCAGTCCCAAGACCAGTTTCGGAACCTGGTCCTTTCTTTTTGCAAAATGAGGCTTTCTCTGGTAAGATAAGTGTTTGAACGATTCAAAAAAGGCAGGTATTGCGACGATGATAAGCACTCAGAACGTGACGCTGCGCTACGGCAAACGCGCACTGTTTGAAGATGTATCCATTAAGTTTACCCCTGGTAACTGTTACGGCCTCATCGGTGCGAACGGTGCAGGGAAGTCTACATTCGTGAAAATCCTCTCTGGAGAGATCGATCCGACCAGTGGTCACGTTTCGGTTACACCAGGAGAGCGTATCGCTGTATTGAAGCAAAATCACTTTGAATTTGACGATTTCGAAGTGTTGAAGACAGTCATCATGGGTCATAAGCGTCTGTATGAAATCATGGAAGAGAAAACAGCTCTGTACATGAAAGAAGACTTCTCGGAAGAAGACGGAAACCGTGCTTCCCAGCTGGAAGGCGAGTTCGAGGAGCTGAATGGCTGGATGGCCGAGGCAGACGCAGCGAGCCTTTTGATTGGCCTGGGCATTCCGACAGATCTGCATGACAAGCTCATGAAGGACCTCTCCGGTACGGAAAAGGTAAGGGTTCTTTTGGCGCAAGCACTTTTCGGTAATCCACACATCCTGCTGCTGGATGAGCCTACGAACCACTTGGACATCGAGTCGATTCGCTGGTTGGAAAATTTCCTGGCTGATTATGAAAACACCGTTATCGTCGTTTCCCATGACCGTCACTTCTTGAACAAAGTGTGCACACACATCGCTGATATCGACTTCGGCAAGATTCAAATGTATGTGGGTAACTACGATTTCTGGTATGAATCCAGCCAATTGGCACTGAAAATGGTTCGTGATCAGAATAAGAAAAAAGAAGAAAAAATGAAGGAATTGCAGGAGTTTATCGCGCGATTCTCCGCAAATGCCTCCAAATCCAAGCAGGCGACCTCACGGAAAAAACTGCTGGAAAAAATCACGTTGGATGATATCCGTCCATCCAGCCGCAAATATCCGTTCATTAACTTCAAGCCAGAGCGCGAAGCAGGCAAAAACCTGTTGGCTACAGAAGGCCTGAGCAAAACCATCGAGGGCGAAAAGCTGTTTGAAAACCTCCACATCACCATCAACAAAGGGGATAAGGTGGCATTTGTCGGGCCAAATGAGCTGGCTAAAACCACGTTCTTCCAGGTGGTAACAGGTGAAGTTCAACCAGATAGCGGTTCTTTCGAATGGGGCGTTACGACTTCACAAGCATATTTCCCGAAAGACAATGCAGAGTATTTCAACTCGGATTTGAGCCTGGTTGACTGGCTGCGCCAATACTCCAAGGACCAAGACGAGACTTTCATTCGCGGCTTCCTCGGTCGCATGCTCTTCTCGGGTGACGAGGCTCTGAAAAAAGCCAACGTACTGTCCGGAGGAGAAAAGGTTCGCTGCATGCTGTCCAAAATGATGCTCGCTAGTGCCAACGTATTGATCATGGACGAACCTACGAACCACTTGGATTTGGAATCCATCACAGCATTGAACAATGGTCTGATCGACTTCGACGGTACACTGCTTTTCGTCTCACATGACCATCAGTTCGTGCAAACAATCGCGAACCGTATCATCGAGTTCACACCAAAAGGCGTCATTGATAAGATGATTACGTACGACGAGTATCTGGAAAGCGATGAAATCAAGAAACTGCGTGAAGAGCATTACGCTTAATCGATAGCATGAAATAAAGAAAAAGCCTTTGGCAGCGCTACTGTAGCGACGAGCCAAAGGCTTTTTTATGGAAGGATCAGGTGTTACGGTCTTCCATAAACTCGATTTTATTCAGGAATGACTCCTTACTGGAAAAGATGAGACGCTCCTTGCGAGGGATTGTAAAAAAGACAACGATGTATTGATCATCGACATATTCGACGATGCCTCGCTTTTTCGGTCTGTCGATTGTTTTTACGGGTTTGTTCAACCAATCATCCATGTTCGTTCCTCCTACATGACATCCCCTTCATTATACCAATATCATGCCTGATACCCAAAGGAATGTACAGTCATGGCAATGCGCAGCATCAATTGGTCCTGTCCGTTTTCTGGATGAAGCCCAGTCAAATCTCGGATCAATTGCAGTCGATACTTGATCGTATTTTTGTGTACAAACAGCAGATTAGCGGCTTCTACATAATTTCCATTTACCTGTAGAAAGATTTGGAGGGTGTGGAGCAATTGTCCCTTTTTCTCTTTGTCGTACTGCGCAATTTTACCTAGGTGTTCTTCTGCTAAGGCATGAGCTTCAGCGCCAGGCTTGTCTGCGAAAAGGATTCGTTCCAACCCCAGCTCGTTAAAATCTTTCATATGGAGTAGAGGGGCATTCACTAAGCCAATAGCATGAGTAGCAGAACGAAAACTAATTTGAGCCTCATGATAGCTTTGCACTATGCCCTCCCAGCTATGATGGAGGCGACCTATCCCGAGATAAACAGGATGTTCCCATTGCAAAGCGAGAGTTGTCATTAGATCGGTAAGAATCCCTTTTGCAGCTGATTCGTCATCTTCGGTAGTGGGCATAAGCAAGAGGATTCGATTATGCTGATCCAACCCAAACAGGATGGGCAAATCGTGCATAGTGAGTGTGCGGCGAATCGTTTCAAGCAGAGTCAGGTTTTCTTTCCATGTCTCCATATCCAAACTAGAATGTGGCTTAACGCTAATGACAACAGCGATATAGTGTTCAGCAAGCTCCCAACCTACCTCTTCAGCCTTTCGAATCAACATGTGGCGGGATCCATACTTTCCGCTGACGAGTAGTTGCAGAAAATCATTGCGAAATCGTTGATACGTCTCGCTCACCGTACGTTGGCGTTCCATCTCGAGTGACAACAAAGCAGCACTTTGTTCAATAGCGACCTTCTCCCAAGCGTATAAGTCTCGATCTGCCTGTCGCAAAAGAATGGCCCCTTGTACTTTCTGATCGTGAAGTAGCCAGCGCACGAAAAGACCGTTGGTCATTCGAGCGAGCGGCTGATGCAACATCCATCGCGGCGCATGTTGTCCTACTTGCTTGTCCACATATACAATCGTTTCATCTTCTCGCATGACAGAGGGTGTGTACCAATTCCATTTCAGTGTTGGAACATGAATGGAGATAGGAGATTGCAAAACATCATGAAGCAAAGGGATAAGATTCGATACAGGATCACCAGAGGTTAAGTGTCTATGGAAGCGTTCGTAAATCGCATGGGTTTGAACGAGCTCCATCCGCTGCTTGTCGTTAATGTAACGAACGACCGGAACGATAACATCAGACCATGCTTTTTCCATGGGAAAAGAAAGAATCGGCATCTGTCTGTTCAGTGCATGGGTGATGACTTTTGGCGGAAGCGACTCGATGTATCTCCCAAGCTTGATGGCAAGTCCAGGTGTTCCGACCTCGACCAGATCATCGATTAGTTTGATCAGCCCGGATTCGCTCGATTCTTTGTGTGTGAGAAAAGGAAAGCCCGTTGTTAAGACAAATTCACCAGGGCGCAGCCACTTATGACCATCTGGCGAGTCGAACGAAGTTACACCTAGCAGTTCTTTCTCTAAAAACGTTTCCCCTGCGAGCACTGCTGCCTCATCAAACCCTCCGACCTTAATCAGTTCACGTACCGTTATCACTCGATTCACCCCGTTGTTCGATGATTTTATCTACTTGGACAAAACCGCGTCCTATTTTCTGGCAAACTGGACAAAGGATAAAATTGAATTTTTAGATAATATTAGCTTACATGTCCAGTGCGTCTGGGGCAATGAGACAAAACGAACAAACAGGGGGATTTGCATGAAAGCTAGAGATTGGCTTGGGGTAGTGCCGTTTTTAGGAATGCTTGGAGGAATACCGTTTGTTAATCAAGTGGAGCCGTACGTACTAGGTATGCCTTTTGTCCTGTTTTGGATCGTGCTATGGGTGGCGCTTACTTCTTTGATTATGTTCGTGCTTAACAAACTGGATCCTGCTACAAAGAAGGAGGAGAGCTCATGAACATCGCCTTATTGATCATTTTTGCTTTCCTTTTGTTGTCCTTTTACTCGGGGATTCGCGCCCAAAGAGGGAAGGATATGAACATGGAGCAGTGGACTGTCGGTGGCAGAGGCTTTGGATCTATCTTTATCTTTCTGCTCGTTGCTGGTGAGATCTACACTACGTTTACTTTTCTTGGGGGAAGCGGATGGGCGTACTCCAAAGGCGCCCCGGCCTATTATGTTCTGTCGTACATTTCACTTGCGTACGTCATCTCCTATTGGCTACTTCCTCCCATCTGGCGTTACGCAAAAGAAAACAAGCTCGTCTCCCAATCAGATTTCTTTGTCAGTAAATTCAAAAGTCCTGTTTTAGGTATTTTGGTTGCAGCGGTGGGAGTCATTGCGATTATTCCATATCTCGTGTTGCAATTCAAAGGCTTGGGCATCATCGTGTCCGAAGCTTCCTATGGTTCTATATCACCGGCTGCAGCGGTCTGGATCGGGGTTATAGCCGTAACGATTTATGTCATGATTTCGGGTATACATGGCTCAGCGTGGACTGCGGCGATTAAAGACATCATGATCTTTTTTGTCGTCGTCTTCCTCGGACTCTATCTGCCTTTTCATTACTACGGGGGAATTCAGCCGATGTTTGAGGCTGTACAAGCAGCAAATCCCGGATTTTTGACCTTCCCTGAAGAGGGACTGAGCATCTCATGGTATATTTCGACGGTATTGATTACTGTATTTGGATTCTACATGTGGCCGCACACATTTGGCTCTGTTTTTTCCGCTAAAAATGAAAACGTTTTCCGCAAAAATACAGTAATGCTACCCTTGTATACGCTGATGCTTCTGTTCGTATTTTTTGTTGGCTTTACAGCCATCTTGCAGGTACCGGGACTAAAAGGTGCGGATGGAGACCTCTCGCTATTGCGGTTGTCCCTTATGACGTTTGATCCATGGATCGTCGGTATTATCGGCGCAGCTGGCTTGCTGACAGCCCTGGTGCCAGGTTCCATGCTATTGATGACGGGAGCTACTCTTTTGGCTAAAAATGTCTACAAAGTAATGGCACCACAAGCTAACGAAGCGCAAATCGCACGAATCGCCAAATGGCTCGTACCTGTTATCTCACTCATCTCGCTGTATTTTACACTGAGTGGCGGCGATACACTGGTCACTTTGCTGTTGATGGGATACAGCTTGGTCACGCAATTGTTTCCCGCTCTCTTATTCAGTCTGAAAAAGGAGCTATGGGTGAATAAGTACGGAGCGTTTGCAGGAATTTTAAGTGGTGTATCCGTGGTGACTTACGTAACAATTTCAAAAATAACGATTGCAACGATGCTTCCGAATTGGCCGCCCGTCATCAAGGATCTCAATATCGGAGTTGTTGCTTTGATTGTCAATGTTGTAGTGATGTTCTCTGTTACCGTTGTGACAAGAAGTATTCCCATATTAAATCCGCACGGGGCAAAGACAGAAGGAACGCCAACGCTTTAACAGATAGATCGATTCCAAAAGCAAATGGAGGAAATGAGATGGCAGATACAGTGTTTCTCAATGGACAAGTGGTGACGGTCGATGCAGAAAATCGGATCATGGAAGCAGTAGCGGTGAAAGGAAATCAGATACTCGCAGCCGGATCGAACGAGGAGATCAGGCAACACATACATGCAGATACGAAGATTATCGATTTGCAAGGAAAAAGCCTCTTGCCTGGTTTTATTGACGCTCATTTGCATATTACCATCTACGGAACGAACAAGCTGGGTGTGGATTGCAAAGCGATGGGAATTCAATCGATTGCAGAACTACTTGATGCACTAAAAGAGCAAGCAAACAAGACTGCGATTGGAGGATGGGTGCGGGCGTGTGGCTTCGATGAGAATCTCATGATGGAAAAACGCTATCCGACGCTCGCAGAATTAGATGAAATCTCAACGAATCATCCGATTTTTGTCATGAGGGCGTGTGCTCATCACTCAGTGGTCAACAGTTGCGCGATGGGGATTGCCCAGTATGACCGTGACACACCTGATCCGCAGGGAGGACGAATCGATAGAGATGAAAGTGGGGCATTGACCGGCTTTCTTGTGGAAACGGCTCACATGAAAATGTTTGAACTGGCTGCTTTCAATGAAGCGGAGTACAAAAAGGGACTGCGCATGGCATCCAAAGATTTTGTAGCAGCGGGGATTACGAGTGTTCATGATGCGGGTGGATATGGACCGGAAAATTATCGGGCGATGCAAAAGGCTGTGCAAGAGGGTGATGTAAAAGTCAGAATCTACGCGATCATCTGCTCATTGAACCAATCTGAGGATTTTGTGCGCAAAATGATTGAGGCTGGGCTGGTGACAGGCACAGGAGATAATCGATTCCGTATCGGTCCGGCCAAAGTTTTTACAGACGGAGCAAGCATCGCCCCTACAATGGCGATGCGGGAGCCGTTCACTAGTAAGCCACAAGATTACGGAATTCTCTACTACGAGCAGGACGAGTTGAATACCATTTTGGGAGAGGCACATGCAAAAGGTTTTCAAATTACCGCTCATGCCCAGGGAGATCGTGCCATCGAAATGCTTTTAAATTGCTTTGAAGCAGCTCTGGAAGCTCATCCGCGTGAAAACCACCGTCACCGAATCGAGCATGCTGGTGTGTCAGCACCTGATTTGCTCAGAAGAATGGCTGATCTCGGTGTTGTCCCGATCCCCAACCCTGCTTTTATTTATGATTATGGAGATTCGTACGTGAAAAATATCGGGGAGCGAGTGGGACATATGTTTCCGGCACGGGATCAGTTCGACCTCAAAATTATTGCTGCAGGTGCATCGGATTGTCCTGTCACTGATTTTAACCCGTTGATCGGGATACATGCGGCAGTCAATCGCCAGAGTAAGTCGGGTCAAGTGGTAGGTGACAATCAAAGGGTGAGTGTGATGGAAGGGATTCGGATGTTTACCTGGAACGGAGCATACGCCAGTTTTGAGGAGGGGATAAAAGGAAGTATAGAGCCTGGCAAATTAGCTGATCTGGTCGTACTTGATGGCAACATTTTGGATACGCCAAAGGAGAGAATCAAAGAAATGAAAGTAGAGATGACCATGATTGATGGAGAGATCGTCTATCGCATCCAAGACGAGGAGGTATTGCAGGCATGAATTTGAAGGCCAGAACTCTGACGATTAATGAGAGGCGAATGCAAAAAAGAATCGAACAATTGTCCCAAATCGGAAAAATAGGGCAAACCGGCGTTTGCCGTCTGGCGTTGTCACAGGAGGATCGTGCTGGCGTGGAGCTGGTTCGCAGTTGGATGGAGGAGGCTGGGCTACAAACAAGGATTGATAACTTCGGCAATCTGATTGGCAGATTAGCTGGAACAGATGATGGTGCCCCCGTTCTGATGATTGGCTCTCATATTGATTCCCAACCGTACGGAGGGCGATTCGATGGAGTGATCGGAGTTCTCGGTGGGTTGGAAGTGGTCCAGACGATGAAAGAGCAGGGGGTAGTGCCACATCAGCCGATCGAGGTAGTTGCGTTTTGTGACGAGGAGGGGTGCCGCTTCCAAAAAGGGTTGTTTGGCTCATGGGGGATTCTGGGACGTATCCAACCAGAAGATTTGGAACGAACAGACAGGAATGGCGTCTCCCGAAGGCAAGCACTCATCGAGTTTGGATGTGATCCAGATCGTTTGGAAGAGTCGCAATATGCGGAGGGGAGCATTGGAGCCTATCTGGAGATGCATATCGAACAGGGGCCGATCCTAGATAATCACGAAGAGCCGATTGGTATCGTCTCCGCCATTTCTGGACCGTTGTGGTGGACGGTGGAAATGACAGGCTTTGCGGGGCATGCAGGTTCAGTCCCGATGGACATGCGAAAAGATGCCTTGTTAGGTGCTGCCAAAGTGATTACGGCTGTCAATGAACTGGCAAAGCTTGATCCATCGGCTCCCACTGTCGGTACAGTCGGCCATTTGGAGGTGTTCCCCGATTCACGGAATATTATTCCGGAACGAGTGCGATTTACAGTAGATTTGCGCGATATTGATTTGACCCGCCGGGACGCAAGGGAACAGTCCCTAATCGAAATGATCGAGCAGGTAGCGATGGAAGGCGGTCTGCGCTATACGATCACAGAGGATACCAACAGCGATCCACGGTATTGTGCAGATTGGATCAAAGCCATCCTACACGAGCAAAGCAAGGAGCTGGGAATTATCCCACGAGAGCTGATGAGTGGTCCGTTTCACGACGCCTTGGCTTTATCCTATGTATGTGATTACGGGATGATCTTCGTGCGCTGCAAGGACGGAATCAGCCACAATCCACAGGAGTATTCGACCTATGAGGATATCGCCCTTGGCACAGAGCTTTTGTATAAGACAGTCGTGCAAATGGTGAACAAAGCCAGTGAGTAAAAAAAGCTATCAAGGTCTTCTCAAGGAGGAGTGACCGCGTTTTAGCTGAAATGATTACCAAAGTAATGCCTGATGATTACGCTGAGGAAATCCGATATGTGCTCCAGAAAGTTTAAGCGATGTTGCCATCATAAGGTGCAGCACTTACACTTTCTTACACGTTAAAATCAAGTCACCCATCTCCCGCGGTGGGTGACTTTTTCGTGCTGGATGGAAGACTTTGCTGCTCGTATTTGATATATTTTAATAATAGTAAAGTGGAGAGGGAGAAATGGGATGAAAATGCGCGTTTCTGCTGTGCAGTATCATTTGCACACCATACATAGCTTTGATGAATTTGCTGCACAAGTGGAGCATTACGTAAAAAATGCTCAAGAGTACGATACGGAGTTTGTTCTATTCCCGGAGTTGTTTACGACCCAGCTGATGTCGATTGGGGATGAGAATGGTGATGCCCTGCCCATCACAGCCTTGCCGTCCTTTACCGAGCAATACATAGAGTTGTTCCAATCACTTGCTGCCAAATACGAGATGTACCTGATTGGCGGCACACACATCATCGAAGAACAAGGAAAGCTATACAACACTGCATTCCTGTTTTACCCGGATGGTCGCGTTGGCCAGCAAAAGAAGATTCACATTACACCTTGGGAAGTCAAAGGCTGGAATATGGGAGCCGGTGACTCTTTGCAAATTTTTGAAACCGACAAAGGCAAGGTAGCGATGATCATTTGCTACGATATTGAATTCCCTGAGTGGGTGCGGATTGCCAAGGCAAGAGGAGCTGATGTGATTTTCTGCCCATCCTGCACGGATGATCGCCATGCCTTTCATCGTGTACGCTATACGAGCCATGCACGCACGATCGAAAACCAGGTGTATGTTGTTTTGACAGGTACAGTAGGTTCGCTGCCTACAGTCGACTTTATGCGCGCGAATTTTGGACAGGCTGCCATTTTGACGCCAAACGATATTCCGTTCCCGCCTCGTGGTGTCCTGGCTGAAGGAGAAATCAACAACGACATGCTCGTTACTGCTGATCTGGACATCCAGCTGTTGTATGATGTACGGGAAAAAGGCTCGGTAACAACATGGCGTGACCGCCGCACCGATTTGTACACAGATTGGAAGTAGGCTACGTGCAGAAATAATCGGGAACAGGAGGATGGTCATGTACCGTAAAGAGCTGTATGTGTTTGAAGGAGAAAAGCCTCGCCGGGCCATAATCCGCAACTATACACAATCGGATTTTTTCGAGCTGATTCAGATACAGGCAGAGAGCTTTCCGCCGCCGTATCCTTCTGAGCAATGGTGGAATCAGGAGCAGCTGACCAATCATGTTACGCTTTTTCCAGAAGGTGCGATTTGTGTTGAAATCGACGGTGTGTTGGCTGGTTCGATGACGGCCCTGATCGTTTCGTTTGACCCATCGCATCCGGAACATAGCTGGGGAGAGGTGACCGATAATGGCTATATCCGCAACCACAATCCGAACGGAGATACGCTGTATATCGTGGATCTATGTATTCGGCCTAGCCATCGCAAGCTGGGGTTGGGACAGCTGATGATGCAGGCCATGTACGAGTTAGTTGTACATAAAGGCTTGAAGCGGCTCCTAGGAGGTGGACGGATGCCAGGCTACGGGCGTCATGCAGATACGCTGACTCCAGAGCAATACTTGGAGAAAATCATTTCTGGTGAGCTCAAAGACCCGGTGATCTCCTTTCTCATGCGCTGTGGTCGAATCCCTGTTCAGGCTGTAACCAATTATTTGGAGGACGAGGAGTCGCGCAATTGTGCAGCGCTGATGGAATGGAAAAATCCGTTTCAGAGCTAGTAACAGCACACACAGACAAATTCACTTATACCTTATAGGAGGCTTTATTCATGGAATTCGTACGTATTTCGCACATTGACAACCCGCTTTTTGCAAAAATGCACCGCTTGATGCAAGAAGTATTCCCGCCAGAAGAAGTACTCGACTACGATCTGTGGAAGGAACCGTTGGAAGACCCAGGTATTCGCGTTTTCGTCGCAGTTCATGAAGGAGAAGTCGTAGGGGCCACCGAATATCGTTATTACACGGATATGAATGTAGCCATGACGGACTTTACCATTATTGGCAGGGAAGGACTCGGAGTAGGGCGTTTTTTGGCAAGAGAGCGTCAAAAGGATCTTCTCTCACTCGCTACTGAGAACGGCAAAGAGCTGTATGGTATGTTCGCTGAAATCTATGATCCATACCGTGTAGAAGAGCATGCATTTGGTGGAATCAAGCCGATGGACCCGTTTGTTCGCCGGGAGGTGCTCTCCCATCTAGGTTACAAGCGTACCAACTTCACGTACGTTCACCCTTCCTGGCAAAATGATGGGGAAGCAGTAGCTGGTCTTGATTTGGGCTTCATGCCGACAAATGAGGAGCAAACGACACTGGAAGCAGATCTGATCGTGACCTTCCTCAAGCGCTACTACGCTGTTCTTCCACAAAAACCGCAAGCGTGGCTGGACATGGTGGCAGAGCTAGAAACAAAACAATCTGTAGAGCTGCTCCCAATTTAATAACGACATCACGAACCGACTCTCCTGTGGAGCTAAGCCTTATTTAGTTTCACGGGAGATTTTTTTCTCCATTCCTTCATACATTTGAGCAGGCGAGGAGTGATCAATCGTGAATGCACAAAATGTGGCCGCTATTCTACTATACATGGCGGTCATCCTACATCTGCTCAGCATGAGTGGCTGGGTCACGGCCAAGCTGACCCAACCGATTCAGCTCGTCATTCTTGGCTTCATGCTGACTGCTCTGATTGTTTTGCGTAAGAAGAAACGAAAAACGAAAAAGAGAACACGCAAACCACCTGTAGAAGTCGATGTCATGCTCGATCACGCACAGGAAGGAGAGGCTGGTAAATGATCAACGATATACACATTCAAGCCATTTTGGATGCTTCCCACGATGGGATCATTGCAGTTGATCGTGATTCGAATATCATTTGGGTGAATTCCATCGCAAAGGAAATACTCGGTTTGCCAGCCAACATCGTCGGACAAAAAATTACTCGTTATATCCCCAATTCGGACATGCTGCGCATCCTGGCCACCGGAAAGCGCGAGATCGGCGATATTGCTACGATATTGAATCGCCGAATTATTATTAACCGGCTTCCGATGGTCGTCGAGGGAGAGATCGTGGGTGCGGTCTCTACCTTCAAGGAAATAACAGACATTCAAAAAATGGAGCTGCGTATCCGTAAACAAAGCATGGAAAGCGGATTGGAAGCGAAGTACCGTTTAGAGGACATCATCGGTCAAGCTCCTGCCATGCGAGAGGCAAAAGAATGGGCTGAAACATTTGCACGAACCAATGCAACGGTCTTGATCCAAGGAGAGACAGGGACGGGAAAGGAGCTATTTGCGCAAGGCATCCATTTGAGCAGCCAACGTGCTACTGGACCGTTTATTGCGGTCAATTGTGCAGCGCTGCCAGGGAATCTGCTGGAAAGCGAGCTGTTTGGGTATGAGGAAGGTGCGTTCACCGGTGCGCGTAAAGGAGGAAAGGCAGGTTTGTTTGAGCTAGCGCACGGGGGAACGCTATTTTTAGATGAAATCGGAGAGATGTCTATTCCGATTCAAGCACTTCTTTTGCGCATTTTGCAAGAGAAAAAGGTCCGGCGCATCAGCGGAGAGCGGATTGTCCCTGTTGACGTGCGCATTATCGCTGCAACGAATCGCGATTTGGAAAAGCTGATGGAAGAAAAGCTGTTTCGCTCCGACTTGTATTATCGTTTGAATGTATTGACCTTGGATTTGCCACCATTACGTGAGCGTACCGAAGACATTCCCTTGTTAGTTGCTTCTATTGTGGAAGAATTGGCTGAGCGTGGGACACGAAAATTGCAAATCGCAGATGAGGCTGTCCTGCATTTGTTAAAACAGCATGATTGGCCTGGTAATGTTCGGGAATTGCGAAATGTGGTTGAACGGATGGTTCTCTTGTGCAAAAGGGACGACATACGAAGCGACGACATCGCTTTTTTCGCGAAAAGGCTCAATCAACGCAGACAAATCAGGCGACAAGAAAACCAGGAAGTCGAGTTAATCAGGAAAGTTTTGGAAGAAACAAAAGGAAACAAGGGAGAAGCGGCGAAGATTTTGGGAATGGACCGATCAACTCTATGGAGGAAGATCAAACGGCACGGAGGAGAATAAACCTGTTGCACATGCAACATATATCGTGCACGCTGCAACAAGGAAAAGGAAAAAAGGAGTATAATTAACAGAAAATTTAAAACATACAGACTTAGCATGGTTGTTGCTTTTATTTTTACATGGAAACAAGTCCATTGATTTTGTACCACCCGATAATCCCGTACAAAGTGAGGGGAGCACATGTCTACAGACCCAATCATTCGTGTTGAAAACGTCTCGTTTGCGTATCAGTTAAACCAAGATCAGCAGGTGCCGGTGCTGCAAAACGTCTCCCTCGAAGTGTTTCCCGGAGAGTATGTAGCGATTATTGGGCATAACGGTTCAGGTAAATCGACCTTGTCCAAGCATTTGAATGGGATTCTGACCCCAAAAGAAGGAGATGTCTTTGTAAACGGGATCAATACCCGTGACAAGGCACGTATTCATGAAGTGAGAAGTCGTGTAGGGATGGTGTTTCAGCATCCGGACAATCAGATTGTGGCAACGATTGTCGAGGATGATGTGGCTTTTGGGCTGGAGAATATTGGAACAGCAGAGGAAGAGATGAAGGAGCGGATTGATTTTGCTCTGGAAGCAGTCGGGATGAGTGCATTTCGCCATCGACCGCCGCACCACTTGTCAGGTGGTCAAAAGCAGCGAATCGCCATCGCAGGTATATTGGCGATGAAGCCGCAATGCCTGGTGCTCGATGAAGCGACGAGTATGCTGGATAGCTACGGTCGGCAGGACATATTAGCAGTCGTCCGCAAGCTGCACAGCGAAGGGATGACGATCGTGACAGTTACTCATCATATGTCGGAGGTAGCGGAAGCGGATCGTGTCATCGTCATGGAGGGTGGCAAAATCGTTTTGCAAGGAACACCACGAGAAGTATTCTCACATCAGGAGAGGCTTCAGGAGCTGCACTTGGACGTACCGGATGCGAGTCGTGTAGCAGCGCTGGTTCACACTGAATATCCGGCGTTTTCTCCCGATTTGATCCACAACGAAGAAGTGGTAGCAGAAGTCAATCGCGTATATGGTAGACGAGCGGAGGCGAGTGGATCATGACGCAAAACAATCCGATGGTCTCGGTAAAAAACCTCTCGCATGTCTATATGCAAGGAACGCCTTTGCAGCATCGCGCCCTAGATGAGGTCAATCTCGAGGTCGCAGAAGGAGAGTGTCTTGCGATCATTGGCCACACAGGCTCAGGAAAATCCACATTAATACAGCATTTTAACGGGCTGATTCGCCCTCAATCCGGGTCAGTCATCATCAACGGATTGGACGTTTCCCAGCCCAAGCTGGATATTCGTACATTGCGACGTCAGGTCGGATTGGTGTTTCAAAATCCTGAGGACCAGCTCTTCGAAAAACTCGTGGGCGATGATGTTGCGTACGGTCCGTTCAAAATGGGCTTGCCGCTGGAGGAGGTAAGACGCCGCGTTCATTGGGCGATGGAACTGGTTGGTCTTTCGTTTCAAGAAATGAAGGACCGTCCCACATTCGCACTCAGTGGTGGTCAGAAGCGCAAGGTCGCCTTGGCAGGCGTTCTATCCTTGCAGCCAAAGGTATTGGTGCTGGATGAGCCGACAGCGGGACTCGATCCACGCTCGCGAAAAGAATTGCTCGAGAGAATTCGCACGTTGAATCGTGAGGAAAAACTGACTGTCATTTTCGTCTCTCACAACATGGAAGAAGTCGCGCAGCTAGCTGATCGTGTGTATGTCATGGCAAATGGAAAAGCCGTCCTAGATGGTACCCCACGCCAAATTTTCGGCAATCAAGAATTGCTTCGCGAGCATCATATCGGTACGCCTGAATCCGTACATATTTTGTACAGACTGCGAGAGGAAGGCTATGAAATTGATCCTGGCGCCTATTTACCTGAAGAAACCGCTCTGGAAATTTTAAAGCTGATCAAGCGATAGGAGGGATCACCATGTCAGCGGAATTTGAATTGACACGCAATATTACCATCGGCCAATACTTGCCCACAGGTTCAGTCGTTCATCGTCTGGACCCGCGATTCAAGCTGGCTGCTTTTGTCGTGATGATCCTGGCTATCGCCATTTGTAATACGTACGTTGGCAATTTGTTTGCTTTGGCGGTCTGCATCTGGATGTTCTCTGTCTCCAAAATTCCTCTGCACTATGGGATATCTGGAATTAAGCCGGCGGTTCCGTTCATTATTATCCTCGCTATCATGCAGCTCCTTTTTTACGGAGAAATTGCCAATGGCGGTACAATTTATTTGAAATACGGTTTTATTACGATTTCAAGTGAAAGTATTCGGCTGGTCGTCGTCTCAGCGATGCGATTTGTGGATGTGATTTTTCTCTCCAGTGTATTGACCCTCAGTACGTCTACTACAGAGCTTACGCATGGGATGGAGAGACTCTTGGGTCCACTTGAAAAAGTAAAATTTCCCGTGCATGCATTCGCTTTGATCATCACGATTGCAATTCGCTTTGTGCCGACGTTTGCCATGGAAATGGAAAAAATGATGAAGGCCCAGGCCTCTCGTGGAGCAGACTTTGGGACCGGAGAATGGTGGCGGATTGTTCGCAGAACCAAGGACATGTTTCCGATCATCATCCCACTTTTTAATGTTGCACTCGCCAGAGCAGAGGACCTGATTCTCGCGATGGAAGCCAGATGCTACGTGCCAGGGGCTTCACGAACTCGGTTTGCTCATTACAAAGCAAGCAGCAAAGATTATCTCGCACTCCTTTTCAGTATTGTCATTTCTGTTATCATGCTTGGAATACCGTTTTAGTAAGCGGGAGTTCTCCCTTATTGGGGATTCCAGATAGATCAAGATAAAGGAGGAGTACGCATGGAAAAGGGCTTGACCGTACGAAGGATCGTAATTGCAGGTGTTCTGGGAGCGATAGCGATTTTGCTAGGGGTGACGCGTCTAGGATACATCCCGGTTCCAACAGCAGCAGGGAACGCTACGATTATGCACATTCCGGCAGTAATCGGCGGTATCATGGAGGGCTGGGGCGTTGGTATGATCATTGGTCTTATATTTGGAGTATCTTCTTTTTTAAACGCCACTGTTCCTTTGTTTAAAGACCCACTGGTAGCGATTTTGCCGCGCTTGTTCATCGGGGTCACCGCTTATTTGACTTATGTAGGGTTAAAAAACGTTAACCAGTATCTGGCGATTGGTGCTGCCGGCTTCATTGGCGCGATGACCAATACGATCTTGGTGCTCGGAATGGCTGTCATTCGCGGGTATATGCCATTTGGTGTAGCGACAACCGTAGCAGTCACCAGTGGCTTGCCTGAAGCGATCGTCTCTGTAATCGTCACACTGGCAGTAGTGGCCGCATGGAAAAAGATTGGTTCATCTGGTAAGCAAAAGTCGAAAATTTCGGGAGATTTTTAAGTAGATGAATGGAACGATTATTGATGTGCCCGGAGTAAAAGTGGGGCATGCACAAAATGAAGAAGCGTTAACAGGATGCAGTGTGATCATCCTTGATCAACCGTCCGTATGTGGCGTAGATGTCCGGGGCTCTGCCCCGGGCACACGCGAGACAGATTTGCTCGACCCGGTGAATCTCGTCAATTCCGTCCATGCTATCTGCTTATCGGGTGGCAGTGCTTATGGACTGGATGCAGCAACAGGGGTCATGCAGTATTTGGAGGAACAAGGCATTGGGCTCGAGGTAGGGTTTGGTGTTGTCCCGATCGTGCCAGCAGCTGTGCTGTTTGATTTGGCAGTCGGTGAATACCGGATTCGTCCTGATCGCGCAATGGGCTTTGAAGCGGCAGCAGCTGCTAACAGAGAAGACTGCCCACAAGGAAATATAGGAGCGGGGAGTGGTGCATCCGTAGGTAAACTGAACGGCTTTGACCATGCCATGAAAAGCGGGTTGGGATCAGCCTCGATCAGCTTGCCCAACGGATTGGTAGTGGGTGCACTGGTCGCAGTGAATGCAGTCGGACATGTAGTAGAGCCGCAGACGGGAGAAATTTTGGCTGGACCACGCGATGAAAAGGGACAAATTCAGGACAGTGTGGAGATGATGAAGGCTCGCGAATTTTCCCCCATCCCGCCAGGAACGAATACAACGATTGCAGTGGTGGCTAGTAATGCTACATTCACCAAGGCAGAAGCAAAAAAAGTAGCACAAATGGCTCATGACGGGCTCGCCCGTACGATCAGACCGATCCATACGATGTTTGATGGAGACACCATTTTTGCCGTCGCGACTGGAGGTATCGAGACTTCTGTAGACCTCGTTGGTACCCTATCCGCGGATGCGCTCGCCGAGGCGGTTGTTAGAGCAGTAAAATCGGCAGCAGCTGCGGGGGGACTTCCTTCTCACAGCAGTATTCACAAATAGCTTATCGCTTTTCCTTTCACACAATTGGATGCAAAAGGAGAGGATTTTCCAATGAACCAGGTTGTTTCCTTTGTAGACGAACAGGAAGTTGTCCGCTTGACGCAGGAGCTTATTCGGATTCCAAGTGTATTCCGCCCTGAGCAGCCAGGAGCTAACGAAGAACGAGTCGCTCTTTTTGTAGCCGATTATTTACGAAATATGGGGATGCAAGTGTTCTACGAGGAAGTAGTGCCAGGCAGGCCAAATGTGATCGCCTTTTACGATTCAGGCAGACCAGGAAAAACCTTGTTGTTCGAAGCACACACGGATGTCGTTACCGAGGGAGACCACGATGCATGGAGCTACGATCCGTTTGGCGGGCAGGTTTCAGGTGGCCGTATTTATGGGCGTGGCTCTTGTGATACCAAAGGAAACTTGGCTGCAGCGATCTGTGCGGTTAAGGCGATACAGAGATCTAAAGAAACCTTTACGGGAAAAATTCTTTTGTGTATTCCATGCGATGAAGAAGGAATGATGATCGGCATTAAGGATTTTATTCGACGAGGCTGGGCGAACAACGTAGACGCAGCGATTATTTGTGAGCCAGAGGAAAATCAGCTCTGCATCACGCAAAAAGGGGCGATGCGGGCAATTTTGCGAACGTATGGAAAAATGGCGCATGGGGCCATGCCCTTGACCGGAATCAACCCAAATACACGCATGGCACGTGCGATCGTGGCACTGGAAGAGCTGGAGCGAAAAGAAATGGCACGTCTCGGACAGCATCCGATGCTGGGGTGGCCGAGTATCACACCGACCATATTACAAGCCCCGGTAAAAGGCGATGCTCAAATCAATGTCGTCCCCGATCAGTGCATGACGACACTGGATATACGCACAGTGCCCGGTCAAGATCATGATGAGCTGCGTCATGAAATGCAGGAGCTGCTTGCGAGATTGGGCAGAGAGGATGACAAGTTCAAAGCTGCGCTTGAAGTGATTGAAGAGCGTCCGTGGACGCTGACAGGGATGGAGGAGGAAGTCGTACAAGCGGTTGCCAGCTCCTATCGTGAAATTACAAAGAAGGAGCCCGTCTACAATGGTGTGCCTGGTGCCACAGATGGAACCTTCCTACACAAAGCAGGCATCCCGATATTGACGACAGGAGCAGGAGATCGCCACATCCCACATCATGCAGACGAGTACGTCGACATCGATCAGCTTGTAGAGTCAACCCAGCTCTTTGCTTTGTCTGCCTTGACATACCTTGCTCAGCCTGTACGCGCATAAGAAACATTCCCTGCCAAAATGCTGGCAGGGTTTTTTTGCTAAAAACTTGCTCAATCCATCCATTTTTTTTTACAATGGAATGGTTACATAAGTTGAAGGAGGAAGCGCCCATGGATATGCGATGGAACCTGGACGTATTGTATACGTCATTTGACTCGCCTGAATGCAAGGCTGATTGGGAAAAATTATGCCGCGAGATGGACGAGGTAAAAAGCTGGGCCGGGCAAAATCTGCAGTCAAAAGAAGATGCAGTTGCCAAAATGGAGACCTATCTCACAAAATTGACCTCCGCCTTGCAAATACAAGCACGTTTATACAGCTTTGCAGAACTGACTGCGAGCGTTGACGCGAAAAACACAGATGCCCTTCAGCTGATTGAGCGTATTCAGGATCAGTCTGTAGAGCTAGTGGAGCCAGAGGTACTCTTCCAAAAATGGTTAGGATCTTTGGAAAATTTGGAAACGCTTATCAGCGAGTCCACTCTATTGGAGACGCATCGTTTTTATTTGAGTGAATTGTCCGAGAAGAGCAAGTACATGCTCAGTGAAAGAGAAGAAATTATTCTCGCGAAAATGAAAAATACGGGCTCAAACGCATGGACCAAGCTTCAGGAAATGTTGACTTCGACCCTTTTGGTGGATATCACCGTTGACGGCGAGAAAAAACAGCTGCCACTGCCAGTTGTGCGCAACATGGCGTATGAAAAAGATGCAGCGGTACGTAAAAATGCGTATGAAGCAGAGCTTGCAGCATACAAAAAGATTGAAGAATCTTCTGCAGCCAGTCTGAATGGAATCAAAGGCGAAGTCATCACGGTGGCAAAGCTGCGTGGCTATGATTCGCCATTGGACAAAACGCTCAAAGATTCGCGGATGGACAAAGAGACCTTGGACGCGATGCTCACAGCGATGCGGGAAAGCCTGCCAGCATTTCATACCTATTTCCGCAAAAAGGCAGAGCTGCTCGGACATGCGAATTCTCAGCTCCCGTTCTATGACCTGTTCGCTCCTGCAGGGGAAGCTGACATGCGCTTTAGCTATCAGGAGGCACGTGATTTTATCGTGAAGCATTTCGGTAGCTTTAGCGAAAAATTGGCGAATTATGCAGCACATGCCTTCGACAACAAATGGATTGATGCCGAGACACGGGAAGGAAAGCGGGGAGGAGCATTCTGCTACAACCTGCACTTTGTCGGAGAAAGCCGCATCATGGCCAACTACACAGGCAGCTATAACGATGTCAGTACACTTGCACATGAGCTTGGACATGGCTACCATGGCGATTGCCTCGTTGATGAAGCGTTTTTGAACAGTGATTATCCGATGCCAATCGCAGAAACCGCATCGATTTTGTGTGAGACGATTATTGCCAAGGCTGCACTTGCGCAAGCGACACCAGACGAGGCATTTGCCATTCTCGAAAATGATATTTCTGGTGCGAGTCAGGTCATTGTGGACATCTATAGCCGTTACATGTTTGAAACTGAGCTGTTTGCTCGCCGCGAAAACGGATCGTTATCCGTACAGGAATTGAAGGACATTATGCTTCAGGCACAAAAAGAGGCATATGGTGAGGGTCTGGACCCATCCATTCTTCATCCGTACATGTGGGTATGTAAGCCTCATTATTACAGTGCTGATTTTAACTTCTACAACTTCCCGTATGCGTTTGGTCTGCTGTTTGCAAAAGGACTGTATGCGGAGTATTTGAAGCGTGGCGAATCGTTCATTGAGCAGTATGACCAGCTTCTTTCCGTAACAGGCAAGCAAAGCATAGCAGATGTGGCAGCGATCATGGATGTAGATGTGCGTTCTGTGGATTTCTGGCGCAACTCTTTGGCTTTGGTCGCCAAGGATATCGAAACCTTTGTAGAGCTGGCATCCTCCCGTCAGCAATAGTTTCCAAGGCGTCCGATTACGTCGGACGGTTTTTTTGCGCATAGTCAGGTGACTTGGTGGAGAAAGTAAGTAAAAACGAATGAGGTGATATCGTGGTAAACGGATTGCAGTTGCTCGACCTACTACGGGAAACGGAGAACAAAATGCTGCATTTACATAGAGCCATCGATAGGGTGAGCAGTGAACCGGATTTCAAGGAGTCCGTCAGCGTTCTCACTGTAGTGGTTAGAGATTATCAGCTTCAGCTTGACAAAATGAAGCAGGCTCTGGGAAAAATTGAAATTGGAGCAAATCAACAACAGGGAGTGCAGCAGACGTCCCAAAGTACGGAAACCCATTAAAGCCAAAAGCCCACATTCTCTTTGTATGTGACAAGAGGAATGGGCTTCTTTTTGTAAAATGAAAACGTAAAAGGCTTTGCCGACACAGAAGCGTGGCAAAGCCTTGGTGGTCCAATTACTGGAACTGAATGTAACGTTTTACGCCGTAAAATGGATAAAGCTTGTGCATGTACTCGACTTTTCCATAACGAACATCGTCTCCGTTTGCGTGGACAATGGTTCCGTTTCCAAGATAAATGGCTACGTGAGAGACGCGTCCTTTTCCAAGTGCATCGTAGAACAGAAGGTCTCCTGGCTGCGCTTCATCCAAGGAAACAGCTTGTCCGCTATTGAACTGATCTTCTGATGTGCGAGGAAGTGTAACCCCGAGCTGGTTAAAAACGTATGAAGTAAAGCCACTACAATCAAAACCACTTGGCGTGGTACCACCTAGCACATAAGGGGTCTTGAGCAATGGTGTGAAGATCGTTTCCAGACGTCCCAGACTAGCGGAGTCTACATCACCAGACAGTTGTGGCAAAGAAGACAACTTAGCGCTCAAAAATTCAGTAGCGACATAAGCCTCGCGATCCTCAAACTCAATTTTTGTCCATTCACTACCTGTTTCCAGTACTTCTACTAGCGAGCCGATTTTCAATTTTCCCAGAATTTTGGCATCCACGGAAGGCTTCTTTCGAACATTCAATACGTCGCCTGTGACACGTGCTTTTTCTCCTGCTGTAATCCCTTCGACTTCTCCTTGAGCATGACTCTTGCTTTCGACAACATCAGGTGGTGCTGATTCATCTGCAGAGCCCGACACACCTGTAGTTGGCAACGACAAGGTTTGACCAATCGACAGTTGATCCGTATGGAGTTGATTCACTTGCATAAGTTGGTCCACAGTCGTATGGTTCTCGCGGGCAATTTTACTCAATGTATCACCTGCTGACACCACATGCATGGGAGAAGCTGCGTGGGCAGCTGTAGGCAGCAGAGTGAAGAGGGCGAGGAGGGTGAATACCTTTGAAGTATGTTTCATGTCATCGTCTCCACCAATCTACTAATTTCTGCATATCTAGATAAAATTCTAGCGGATTTTGGTTGGTAAATCTATGAAAAAATAATCTTTTTAAAAAGTTTTTGTGAACTCTTGCAATTTGAAATAGGATCATGCTATATTACAAGAGTCCCGTTGAGAGAAATGCCATACGGAAGACATGAAAACTATGGAGCTGTGGTGAAGTTGGAGTTCACGCCGGTCTGTCACACCGGAGGTCGCGGGTTCGAGTCCCGTCAGCTCCGCCATTTCTAAAGTGGTTATGGGCCTCTCACCCGTAAACGGGTTCACCCTCGAAGAAGTTACATCAAGGTGAACCGCTCGGGTACTTCAGAGCTGGCTTCTCATTAAGAAGAATTTCGAGGAAGAGGCGCCAGTGGAAGCGAGTCCCGTCAGCTCCGCCATTCTATTCTTGGAATGTGCGTTCATAGATTTTACCGTGCCGGTGTAGCTCAATTGGTAGAGCACCTGACTTGTAATCAGGGGGTTGTGGGTTCAAGTCCTATCGCCGGCACCATTTTTTGCGGTCGTGGCGGAATTGGCAGACGCGCTAGATTCAGGTTCTAGTGGTGGCAACACCGTGGAGGTTCAAGTCCTCTCGACCGCACCATCTCTTCAATTTCATGTTTCTGATCTGCTTTTGATGGCAGAGCAGGAACCTTTTTTGTTTTTGATAATAGTTAGGCTGCTTGACGGTTGTCCATCGGCGGGATCAAATGGCTTACGTTTCCTCCCATAATGTTCGCTTTAATGAAAAAAACAGGGCACTCAGTGTGATCGACAACGTGGAATAACAATTAAATAGATGAAGGAAGACCAATGGATTGCTGGTCTTCCTTTTTGTTTGCCAGCCTTCCTTCTCATGAGTACTTGTGTAAAAAGACCAACATTTTCAGGTTGATCTAACTTTTAATCATACGTAACATAATAGAGGTAAAGTGAAAAAGTACGTGTCAAATGTAAACATTCGGTTTTCATAGATGATTATTTCATTCCATAATAAAAGTAGAAGTGAGGGAGAAGATACATGAAGAAATTCAAGTCTTTAGCGGCTTGCACCGTTGCTACAGCATTGCTGTTTTCTTTGGGCACTTCGATCTTTCCAGTCTCAGCCTCTGCCAAAAGCTCCTCAGAGCTTACTCCGATGGAGCTGAGAGCCAAGTATCTAAAGAAAATGGAGATTAATGAAAAAGATGTCCTGGGCTTTTATCATACGACGATGGACACCAGCTCTGATGCACGCAGACACAATATCGAGAAAGCCATGAGAAAAATCAACAATGAGAAAATTATGCCGAGTGAAATATTCTCCTATAACAAGGAGGTCGGCAATGCGAATCTTGAAGACGAAGGATGGAAAAAAGCAGGAGTGATCTTGAATGGTCAGCTTACAGATGATTACGGCGGAGGGATTTGTCAGGTTTCCAGTACGCTTTTCAATGCCACTGAAGAGGCGAAGATGACGATGGTCGAACGCCATCATCACAGCAAGTCGGTCGGATACGTACCAGCGGGTCAAGATGCGACTGTGGCTTACGGATTACTGGACTTCCAATTCTCTAACCCTTATGATTTTCCTGTGAAGATCCAAGCAAAAACGTATGATGACAAACATGTTGTGGTAGCAATCGTACGGGCATAAAAACGAGACATGGACCAAGAAGCAGGGTGTACCCCATGAGGGAAGCCCTGTTTTTTTGTGCCTGAATGAACCTCCTGAAAAATGGATGTAAAAGTTTTGAAGGATGGTTTTTAGTCAAGCAATCCGGACCATACTTTGGAGAGGGAGGTGCCGTGATGTATATAAGGGTGACAGGAGACAGCGAGGATCGAAGGGTTCTTGTAATGGGAGAGCCTCTGATTCGTCATGAACAGGATGACTATTATCTTTTGCCAGGCAGATTGGTTCGCGCATTGAAGCCGGATGATCTGCCCATAGGAATTCGATTTAAACTCGCTGGTTCACTTCCCTCAGGGTACGGTTTTTATCGCGAAGACACTGTCGTTTTTCGCAGAAGGAATGAATCGTCAGCACTCTGGATTGATGTGACCTCATCTTATCTCGTTTCGGAGTGGGATGGATTATTTCCTTTGGAGGCGACAGTTCTCGCGCGAAAAACAACCCTTGAGCAGCAGGAGCGCTTTTGCTCGATCGCGTGTGAAACGGGCGAGCAGCTCATGAAAATCCGTTATGCGTTTTCCTGGAGTACGGAGGAGGAGCTTGACTTAGAGAGAGCACTGGAAGACATTTGCGATACTGTTTTTGAAGTCGAAGCGAAAGGAAATGCACGTCTTTGGCCTGGCTATGGGCATTGTTAGCCGTTCGTAAGCAATACTGGAAATAGCATACAAGTAAACTAAAGGTAGAGCTGCTAGCTGATAGCAGCTTTTTTGTTGGGCATTCCTGGAATCTGCTATCAGAAAGGTAAGCTTTGGTAATGAGGGAGCAAGCTATCTTTAAAAGGTCAAATGAGTTGACCCGAGAGGGAGTGGCGGTCCGTTGGGATCAAAAGGCTTCTCGAAGCTGCGGCTTCAGCGCATGCATGATGTTTTAGAAGGCTTTGTAGAGCGAGAAGAATTACCTGGAATGGTAACGTTAGTAAGCTGAAAGAAAGAGGTGCATGTTGAGGAGCTCGGCAAGCATGCAATCAATGGATATTCGCCCATGCGTCGAGATACGATATTTCGTATTGCTTCGATGACGAAGCCAAGTGGCGAAACCTTTTTCATAAAGACGGGGCGTGGCCATGATATAGTAACAATGTGTGAATAGCTGCCAAAGGAGAGGACACAATGGAAACGATTCAAAATATTTATTGTGTAGGCCGCAATTATCGCCTTCACGCCGCAGAACTTGGCAATGACGTACCTACGAAACCGATGATTTTTGACAAGCCGTCGCATGCATTGGCGCAGGCCAAAGGGAACGAGATCGAGCTGCCCGGCACACGTGGAGAGCTCCATTATGAAGCAGAGCTCGTCATACATATTGCCAGACCGTATGAAGCTGGCGTTACACTGGAGCAGATGGTTGATAAGATTGCGCTTGGCATTGATTTTACGCTCAGAGATGTACAAAGTGAGTTGAAAAAGGCTGGTCATCCATGGCTTTTGGCAAAAGGCTTTAGAAACTCCGCGATATTAACACCATTTCATGCCTTTCCGGGAGTGGATGCCCTGCAAAATACCGACTTTTCCTTGTTGAAAAACGGGGAGCAGGTACAACGTGGGAAAATTAGCGATGTTATTTTCGATTTGATGACAATCATAGCGTATATTTCGGACAATTTTGGCTTGGATCAAGGCGACATCATTTATACAGGTACACCAGCAGGAGTAGGACCTATTGCAGACGGCGATGTCATGACGCTTGTTTGGGGTGAGGAAAACTGGGGTCAATTTACAGCGAAGCTGAAATAGGTGACCCGTCTATTGATTGGAACAAAAGAACCATCTACTGACATGATCTTGCAGAAGATGGTTCTTTTATAGGTAAGCAGTGCGATTGAAAGCGATTATCAGCTCATCTGGTTCTGTGGCACTATAAGGCAACAGCGGCATAGTTTACAGGTTGTTTTCAGACTAGTCCGATGCTACCAAATCCGTGATTGGTAAATTTTACGGTCTTATCCTCCCGTTTCCTCTTGAGGTAATCTGTCCATGTACCCGACGACGGGTGCCACAACATGGCAAGGAGGAAAAGAAAGTGACGAAACGAGATTGGGTAATGAAGTCAACAGTAGCAGTCATCCTGAGTACGTCCCTGTTAATGGGTGGTCAAGTTGGACAAGCGGCCGCTAAGACACAAGATTCACAACAATCAAAAATTGTGGACATCGCGACTTCATTGATTGGGAAAGATTACGAGTACAAGGCAAAAGGACCGAAACAGTTTGGTTCAGCCGAACTGGCAACCTATACTTACAAACAAGTGGGTATTTCCATCGGAAGCACCATTGCAAACCTGTCCAAGGCAGGGAAGAAAGTCTCCCAAAGCAGTGTAGAGCCAGGGGACCTGGTATTCTTCTCATCCAATGGCAGCAGTAATGCTTCCTTTATGGGCATCTACATAGGCAATGATCAGTTTGTTTATTCTTCGCAAGGGGAAGATGAAGTAGTACTGAAAAGCTATTCGGAGTATAGCAAAAAATTCGTCACAGCTCGTCGTATCCTTGATGGGTCTGGCTCCTCTGACAATTCTTCCAATACACCAGAAAAACCAGCAAGCGACATTGCCAGCAAGGTTATCAAAAACGGTGAAAAGTACATGGGCACGAAGTACAAATATGGCTCAAGCAGCAGCACAACCAAAACGTTTGACTGCTCATCCTTCACTCAACGCGTCTTTAAGGAAGCAGGCGTCACCTTGCCACGCGATTCCCGTCAGCAATCGACTGTAGGCAAATCTGTATCCAAAAAAGACTTGCAAAAAGGTGATCTGATCTTCATGAAGGCTTCCGTCAATAGCTCTTCAGACCGGATTACACACGTTGCCATTTACGCAGGAAACGGTAAGATTCTACATACCTATGGCAGTCCTGGTGTAACGTACTCCAAGTTCGATGGCACGAACTGGGAGAAACGTGTGGTAAAAATCAAGCGAGTTATCTAACCTGCTCCCATAAGAAACGCGATGATCTGGCTCTCGTGCATAGCATGAGAGTCTTTGTTATTATGTAAGACGCAAATGGTGTGCAATAGTTACGCCATTGGTTGATGCCAATTATTTCATGAGTATGCTAATAAATTTGCGTTTAAAATAGACAGAATAGAGGAAAAATGTAAAAAACGTCGAATACTATTTTTCTGTATATATGAAAAAACTGGAGGTGTGTCATTTGCAATTGAACATGCCAGCATTTTATAACTTTGCTGCACAGGTGGATGAATGGGCGAGGAAAAATCCGGACAGACGGGCAGTCTGGGAGCTGGATGAGCAAGGACACGAGCATATATTGACATATGAGGAGCTGCGCCGCTATTCCAATCGGATTGCCAACGGTCTTTCCTCCATCGGGATCGGGCACGGAGATAAAGTATTGGTCCTTGTGACACGGGGAACGCTGGCGTATGGTCTTTATTTGGCATTGCTAAAGGTAGGGGCAGTCATCCTGCCGGGCTCAGAGATGCTGCGTCACAAAGATATTGAATACCGTGTCAATCACGCAAAAGTGAAAGCGGTAATCGGATTTGATGGCGTGCAGGATGAAGTAGAGCAGACACGCGGGAGCTGTGCCTCGCTTAGCCACTTCATTACAGTCGGAAATGCCAAAGAGGGCTGGATTTCTCTAGGCAGCCTGCTGGCGGATCAGGACGACGAATTCACTGTTGTGAACACAGCTTCTGACGAGCTAGCCTTTCTTTCCTATACATCGGGAACAACGGGTGGACCTAAAGGCGTGATGCATGTACACGGCTGGCCTTTCGCTCATTTGGCAGTAGCAGCGTCGCAGTGGCTGGATGTCCGTGAGGGAGATGTGGTTTGGGCGACAGCGGGGCCAGGCTGGGCAAAATGGATTTGGAGTCCTTTTGTCTCCACACTCGGTATGGGTGCAACAGCGTTTGTATATAAAGGAAGATTTAGTGCAGAAAACTATTTGACTATTTTACAAGATTACCCGGTCTCGGTATTGTGTGCGACTCCAACCGAGTATCGACTGATGGCAAAAGTATCTGACTTGAATCAATACAAGCTGCGTGCATTGCGCTCAGCATGTTCAGCAGGTGAGCCGCTCAACCGGGAAGTAATTGATACATTCCGCCGGGAGTTTTCGATTACCGTACGTGATGGCTACGGACAAACAGAAAGTACGCTTTTGGTCGGTACGTTTGTTGGAATGGAGCCGAAACCAGGATCAATGGGTAAACCATCGCCAGTAGTAAGAATCGCCATTATCGACGAAGAAGGCGAAGAAGTCGCTGTAGGCAAGGTAGGTGATATCGCCATCGATCGAAATATGGTTGCATTGTTTAAAGGCTATTTGGATGATCCGGTGCGTACTGCCAAAGCGTATCGCGGTGATTGGTTCGTGACAGGCGACCAAGGACGTATGGATGAGGATGGGTATATCTGGTTTGAAGGACGCTCCGACGATATTATTATTTCTGGCGGGTACACGATCGGGCCGTTCGAGGTGGAGGATGCGCTGGTGAAGCACCCTTCGGTGGCGGAATGTGCTGCAGTCGCCAGCCCTGATCCTGAGCGCGGTAATGTCGTAAAAGCTTTCGTTATATTAAAGAAAGGCAACATGCCTTCCGATGAATTGGTTGCAGAATTGCAAGATCACGTCAAACGCTTGACGGCTCCATATAAATACCCACGTAAAATCGAATTTGTACAGGAGCTGCCAAAGACGACCTCAGGAAAAATCAGACGAATCGAGCTTCGTCAGCAGGAAGCAGGACAGCATCAATCCTAAAACAACAAAGATTACGGAAATGTAAGGTTACTGTAATTAGATTCGATGGGATCAAACCGGCACACCCCCTACAATGACAGTAGAAGCAAGACAAGGGGGATGTGCGCATGAACCAGTATTCCATACCCGTTGTTGGCAATGCGCAAACTTATGTTGCGGCAAACGAGAGAGAGCGAGTAGAGAAACAGGGCTCGACTTGGAAAAAACGAATCAGAATTGTACTGATTACAATAGTAGCCTGCGCTGTCCTTGCCCCTATTCTTTTGGGCTGGGCAGGGAATCTATGGATTGATGAAAAGAAATTGGCTGCGCTGCATGACACAAAAACAGCGACGTATGTCAAGCTGGATGAAATGCCTGATTACATGTGGAAAGCTTTTGTCGCGATTGAAGATCATCGCTTTATGCAGCATGGTGGAGTTGACCCAGTCGCGCTGGCTCGGGCGCTTTGGATTGATGTGCGTCAGGGCGGTTATGTGCAGGGTGGCAGCACGATCACGATGCAATTAGCCCGCAATCTGTTTTTGACCCAGGATAAAACGATGCTGCGAAAAGCGAAGGAAATGGCTATCGCCTTACAGCTGGAACAGCGATACAGTAAAAAAGAGCTGTTGGAAATGTATTTAAATATCATTTACTTTGGGCATGGAAAAAACGGGATCGGAGAAGCGACCGCCTTTTATTTTGGCAAGTCAGCCAAAGCAACGGGGAAGGACGCAATCACTTTGGGTGAGGTAGCGATTCTTGCTTCGTTGCCGAAAGCGCCAGAAAACTACTCACCCATCAAGCATTGGCAAAAAGCGAAAGAGCGGCAAAGCGTCGTCTTGAATCGTATGGCTCAGCTGGAGGTAATCGATCAGGCACAGAAACAAAAGGCTCTGACAGAGTCCATCCGGGTGACGAAAACAGTGAAATCAGCATCGTAAAGAGAATTGTAGCAAAAATCACCTCCTGTCATCTGGCAGGGGGATTTTTGTGCGATACCCATCATCAATGACAGCAGTAACCAGTACCAAGTCCAATTGGAAAGCTTCCTATCAGTTACAAGATGGTTGCTTAAGGCCACCTTCTGAATGATAAGATGCATGTAACTATATATACGATCAACCGACCCACCCAAGATCATAAATAGCGTTTGCAGCTAGTAGAAAGCCAACAATACCGATAACCCAGGCTGTGGTGCTTTGGGCGTTTTTTGCTAACCAAGTATCGAGTCGGGCGAGAGGTTGCTTCAAAGCACGATAAGCGACAAGTCGTCCGATTAGCAGAGCTAACGCAGGTACCACCATAACGATACAATAACCGAATAATAGGATGCCGGACATAGGCCATGAAGGTCCATCAGAAGCTATAAGACCAATCGCCGCCAGGTAGGGGAGCATTGTTCCTAGTTCAAGTACGACAGCGGTTAGCGCAAGTCCGATAAGCATAGTGATAGAGCCTTGACTAGATACTGAATCGCCCATAACACGATTCCTCCACTTTAAAATACGACCATCTCCTCTTGCTGCACGTTCCGCAGCAAGCGCACGAGCTTTTTTTGTATCCATAAGCTGGCTAATCACCATTAACACGATTCCTAAAGTAAGTTGCCCAAACAGAAATTGATTTGATTCAAGCAATGAACCATATCTGTTTAGAAATGAGTTAGCACTAAACATGATGATTAAACCAGCAAAAAAGTAAAATCCCACGACAGTGAACAAATAAATAAAAAATCTGTCTACTCGAACACGTCGTGAAGTCATGAGTAGCCAAATGGGTATCAACAATGTTCCGAAACTTGTAGAATCAATTAATGCCAGCACCACAAGGCTAGAGAGCAATGTTGTAAATAACATTAGGGTTCCTCCCCTCTTTGTTGTATTAAACTGCTTATCTGGAGAATCGCTCTTTCGATCATCCTGGACCCAACTGGAACGACTTTTCACAGACGGCTTTCCCACCATCTCTTCGCGACATATGAGTGGCAACCACTTCTCCGTCATAAAGGATGGTACAGCTTACCCAACTGGCGCCGTCAGCTACCTCCGCCTTGACAAGAGTGGGAGTAAGAGGTATTGGGACGTCTTTCGGGACGACAAATTCCTCTCTATAAGGAACTTCGATGGAATCAAAATGAACACTTTCTGGATTCTTACGGGCGTTTATGTCTACCCCAAGGTTAACTACCGAATCACCATCACTTTCAACGACCACCTCTACGATTATTGAATTAGAATCTTTATCAACCTCCACGTTCAATTCTTTACCAGTCATTCCATCAATTGTGTCCTTTACTATTCCGCAAGCTGATAACAAGATCAGTACACCAACAAGTAAAACTAGGTGCCCAATGTTCTTTCTTAAAAACCATACTTGTCTACTTTTCTTCATGTCATTTGTCCTCTCTCTGCTTTAGAAAAAAGCTTATCATTTCATCTATATAAGCCATTAATTCGCTGTCCATGCCCATTACTACGGGCTTCTCACCATTGGCCGGCCTTATTAGTTCCCAGTATTTGTCTAATAGCTTTTCATCACCTTCAAATAGATCTAAAGTCTTCTCATACAAATGGCCAGCAACGACTTGAGCCTCTGAAGAGTATGGAGATGCTGGCATCATACCTATTACCTGTTGAAGAATAAGTAACAGTTCTTCTATTCGTCCATCATTACTGCCCAGGACAGGAAAACGGTTAAGAATACTCTTTTCCCTTGAAGTAAACGGTAAATCATCACTAAATTCGGCTGGTATTATACCTTCTACAAGAGGGCGATCATTCAATGTCTCAATAACTTGTAGTAAATCTTTCACGCTACTCGTTCCCTTGAGTTGAATGGTATGAATGGTTGATCTAAGATAATACTGTTTACGGCTTAATTCTTCTTTCTTCTTTTCAATAAGCTCAATTTGTTCATTTAAAGAAGCTATCCAATTTTCGTTTTCTTTCGTACTGTTTTGATTTTGGAATAGTTCTTTAATTTGTTCTAATGTATAGCCAATTGATTTCAGCAACAGAATTTTTTGAAGGTGAAGTACTGCATTCTCGTCATAATAGCGATATCCATTTTCTGAAATAAGTGTGGGTTTTAACAATTCAATTTGTTCGTAGTAATAAAGTGTTCTTTTGCTGATGTTTGTTTTTTTCGCTAATTCTCCAACTCGGATCACTGTTTACGCTCCTCCCTCAAAAACATTATAAACAATAACGTATACGTTATTGTAAAGCCACTTACTCTTAAATTATCCTTATGTGTTTAAAAAAGGGGATGAATTAAAACAGCAAATATCACGTCTGCATAAAACGGCAAGCAGGGCAAGTGTATTGACACTTGCACATTTTTGAGATTTTGCCTTGCGGGGAATATATCATATCCTTAGAGCTTTGGGGTGCGGGACAAAGCCCAGCAAAAGAAAACTTCGGGCCAAGATGACCCGAAGTATCGCTATCCGGATACAGAAATACCGCCCAGCTTGTCCAATGGGGCGGTATCCTGTGTAATGTGATAGCTCATATTTTATTTTGTTGCCCTTGTATCGGGCTATTTTGCAGTTTCCTATTATAAATGGCCCCACCTGAGCTACGGGGTCAACTGGTGTAACGGGGTTAACAAGAGCAACTGGAGTCACTGGTGTGACAGGAGCCACCGGGCCTAGAGGGGATATTCATCGGGAAGTTCGAGCATTCCCCTTATCTTTGTCGCTACAACATTAAAAACGATCACAGTTACTGGAGTGACTGCTGGAGAAATTCATTGACGAAAGTTGGCACTGCCAATGCAATCGGTGCAACTACTTTAACAAGGGCATTGTTAACAACTTAGTACGAAAGGCGGATAATTCATCGAAATAGTTGCTTTTATTTCATTTTCATAAAGCGGTGATTAGATAAAATTTAGGTGAAAACATCGAATGGAAGCAACACAAGATGTTCGAGTTAAGGGCGAAGATCTTAACAAAATGCTCAAGGAAATAACCATCTGTAGACGTTCCAGCTTCGGATGGTTATTCAACTTCCCGCACGCATTAATACTTACGTGGTTCGATTGACGGCTTTGCCTAGAGCATCCTCTAAGACATGAGCGTACTGCATGGTTGTTTCGATTTTGGAATGTCCTAATTGCGCCTGCAGCTGATGCGGATCGGGATTTAAGCGTAAAAACTGCGTCGCAAAGCTGTGCCTGAGCTTATGCACGGACAAGTCTGGGATACCAAAAGCTTTGGCATATTTTTTTACCAGCTTTTGAACAGAACGGACCTCAATACGATGACCATTTGGATTGGTCGGGGAGACAGCAAGAAAAACAGCATCTTCCTGGTGTGAAGGCATATATTTGTCTCGCTCTTGCAAATAGCGCCCTAAGTATTCTTTTCCCCAATCACTGAAAAAGGGAGCGTCTTCTTTTTTACCCTTGCGTACCATTTTTAGCTGATTCTTTTCCATAACAATGTCGGACAGGTCCAAACTTACGATTTCCGATACACGAAATCCTCCCGAGAGAATCAACGCGACAATAGCGGTGTCACGATCACGGTTTTGAAGATGAAATTGCTGCTTTTTCAACGTGTTACAATGCGCAAGGTAACCATTGTAGATAAAATCGACGAACTGGTAAATCTCATCGTCGATCAAGATTTTGGCTCGAATAGCATTCGCTCGGGCTAGCGGGGTAAGCTCGATCGTCTCTACTTCTATTTTGGCGAGGACATTGCGAGTTAAATACGATTCGCCATTATCATCCTCGGCCAATGCAGCCAAGTAATGAAACAATGATTTCAGACTGGAAATCTTTCTGCTGATTGTCCGATCACTGTACTCTTTTTTTGCACTCCGGGTAGGGTTGGTCAAAAGAGCAGAGCGCTCATATAGATGTGATTCCTGTAAGTACAGAATATAGCTTTCTACCGTTTCCTTTTTTAGATCATTGAGATCCTGCAAAGGAATATGCTTCATCTCAGACGCAGGGGTTAAGCCTTCTGTCATCATCCAACGAAAGAAAAACGTAATATCACGCAAATAACCGAGCAGGGTGGAGGGAGAATTTTTCTTCGTTTTTTTATGCTCAATAAATTTCTCCACGTACCAGGGAAAGGAGCCCATTAATTCAAGGAGCTGCAAGGCATCACGTTGCTTGGTTACGGACATGCTTTCACCACCATCTATCATATTTGTGTACGAACATATATTCTATCAAAAACAAAACGTTCTGGGAATTGCTAATTGCGCTATTTACAGGCATGATGAGAAAAGATATAGTAAAACAGTAGATAAACGTAATCATTACGTTTTGATGCAGGGAGGAGTGGCTGGAAGTGGCAACCTGGGATTTATCGCAAACAACGCACCATGTATTGATCTGTAACGGCGGCAGCTGTATGCGCAAAGGTGGGGAAGAAGTAACGCTAGCACTTCGGGAGTCAATCACAAGAGCTGGCTTGGATGATGTCGTACATACTACCCGCACGCGCTGTAATGGACGGTGTGAGGATGCCTGTGTAGTGATCGTTTATCCAGAGGGGATCTGGTATGAAAACATAACGCCAGAGGATGCAGACCTTTTGGTCGAGCAGCACCTGCGTAATGGTGAGCCAGTCGAATCATTGATGACCCATCGCTTTATGCAAGGTGGCTTTGCACGGACGGAATCGGCGAGACGAGGCATTTTAAAAACGGAAAAAGTCAAGAAATAAGGCAAAACCACATTCCACTTGAAAAAAGTGGAGAGTGGTTTTTTGTTTTTTCACCGCTAAGTCTAAGATTGCTCGAGAAGGAGAAGTTAATGGGGAGAGACAAAATTTTTTGTGAAAGCGCGTTCGATTATGTCTTTGTCATATGGACATTATATGAAAATGGTGGTAACCTATTAGTAAATAAGGTTGATTTAGAGCGTTTTAATAAAAATATAACGTCCATGCGGAGTGTACATTTGTTTTTGTGGAAATTACGAAAGCTGTCCGCACGTGTACAGTCCATGGTCGAATGCTGGAGGGATTCTCGTTGGCGAGCAAAACATTGGAGCATTTTTTACAAGAAAATTTGACTGATCTGAAAAGCAAAGGTCTGTACAATGTCATCGATCCATTGCAAAGTGCAAATGGCCCGGTCATCACGATCTCTGGAAAAAAACTGATCAATCTTTCCTCCAATAACTACCTCGGTCTGGCAACAGATCAACGTCTTATTGATGCGGCTGTTGCTGCTGCACAAAAGTATGGGGTAGGTGCCGGTGCAGTTCGGACTATCAACGGTACGCTTGAGCTTCATACACAGCTCGAAGAAAAGCTTGCAGCTTTCAAGCACACAGAAGCAGCAATCGCTTATCAGTCCGGCTTTAACTGCAATATGGCTGCGATCTCGGCGGTCATGGACAAAGATGATGCCATTTTGTCCGACGAGTTGAACCATGCTTCGATTATTGATGGCTGCCGACTGTCTCGTGCACAAATCATTCGCGTCAATCACTCCGATATTGATGATCTGCGCGCGAAAGCTAAAGAAGCAAAAGAGTCCGGTAAATATAAGAAATTGATGGTCATCACAGATGGAGTCTTCTCCATGGATGGTGACGTTGCCAAGCTTCCTGAAATTGTGGAGGTTGCCGAAGAATTCGATTTGATTACGTACGTAGATGATGCACATGGCTCCGGTGTTTTGGGAAAAGGTGCAGGAACTGTGAAGCATTTTGGCCTGTCTGACAAAATCGACTTCCAGATCGGAACTCTTTCCAAAGCGATTGGCGTAGTCGGTGGCTATGTAGCTGGTCGCCAAGAGCTGGTCGACTGGCTCAAGGTCCGCAGTAGACCATTCCTGTTCTCCACAGCGTTGACACCTGCAGATGTGGCTGCATCGATTGCAGCTATCGATATTTTGCAAAATAGTACAGAGCTGCATGACAAGCTATGGGATAACGGCAATTATTTGAAAAAAGGCTTGAAAGAGCTCGGCTTTAACATTGGTGAGAGTGAAACACCGATTACTCCATGCATCATCGGTGATGAGTCGCAGACACAAGAGTTCAGTAAACGTCTCTATGCAGAAGGCGTATATGCGAAAGCGATTGTGTTCCCAACTGTAGCAAAAGGCACAGGTCGCGTACGCAACATGCCAACGGCAGCACATACAAAAGAAATGCTGGATCAAGCCCTGAGCATCTATGAAAAAGTAGGCAAAGAAATGGGGATTCTCAAATGAAAAAGATTCTGGTAACAGGGGCGTTGGGGCAGATCGGGTCCGAGCTGATCACAAAGCTGCGTGATGTGTATGGTGCTGATCAGGTTGTAGCGACCGATATTCGCAAAAAAGAAGACGATCCAGTAGTGCAAGCAGGGCCGTTTGAGGTGTTGGATGTAACGGATGGGGAGCGGATGTTTGAGCTTGCCAAAAAACATCAGGTGGATACGATTATGCATTTGGCAGCACTCTTGTCCGCAACAGCAGAAGCAAAGCCGCTTCTGGCATGGAACCTGAACATGGGCGGATTAGTAAACGCTCTGGAAGCTGCACGCGAGTTGAACTGCCAGTTCTTCACCCCTAGCTCCATAGGTGCGTTTGGTCCGTCCACGCCAAAAGACAATACGCCACAAGATACGATTCAGCGTCCTACGACGATGTATGGCGTAAATAAAGTATCTGGTGAACTGCTGTGCGACTACTACTACCAAAAATTTGGGGTAGATACGCGCGGTGTACGTTTCCCTGGTCTCATTTCTTACGTAGCACCTCCAGGTGGAGGAACGACAGACTATGCGGTTGATATTTACTACAAAGCGATTCAAAACAAAGAGTACACCTCTTATATCGGAAAAGGCACTTATATGGACATGATGTACATGCCAGATGCGCTCAATGCGATTGTCGGGCTGATGGAAGCAGATGCATCCAAGCTCATTCACCGCAATGCGTTTAACGTAACTGCGATGAGTATCGAGCCAGAGGATGTAGCTGCATCGATTCGCAAGCATATTCCTGAGTTCAAGCTTTCTTACGAGGTAGATCCGGTTCGTCAAGCGATTGCGGATAGCTGGCCGAATTCGATTGATGCGACAGCTGCTGTGCAGGAATGGGGTTTCAAAGCAGAGTATGATTTGAATAAGATGACAGAAGACATGCTGGCAAAATTGCGGGGAAAGCTGCTGCAAAAGGTCGGTTAATCTTATAGAATAGCACGTATAGCTGCCACCTCCTGTAATCAACAGGGTGGCAGTTTTTTTTCCACTTTCTTGACCGGAGTTTACTTCCAGTCATACGTATTTTTCAGCTGCTCCATCGATTGCAAAAATTGTGTCTGCGCGTCCGGTTGCGTAAGAAGCTGCTGGACGTAATCCTTATCAATTAAAAGATTGGCAACCTGATAATTATGGTGCAGCAAGTATTGATTCTTCTCGTCCAAAAGCCACATCAGAAACCATTTTTGTGTTTGCAGCAAACGAATATGTTGCTGTAGCTCGTCTTCCGTTATCCAGGGGGCAATGCATTCAAATGAAAAAAAGTTGTCAACCAAGCGGGAAAAATAGCCCATTGTGCACCTCCACAACAAGAATTCTCCTAGAAAATACGATAAGAGGAGCCATTTGGTTTCGAGTTCTATGCTCTCGGATGTGTTTTTCTTCATTCGGGCAAAATAGTCGGGTAGCTTGGATGAAAGGATGGCAATCATTATGACCAAAAAAGATTATGTCCTTACGATTCTGGAAAATATCGAGCAGCATAAGGGGATGTTCCCACAACAATTGCAAGCACAATTGGAGGAAGTGAGGCAGAATATCGAAAAGACCTCGGCAGAGTCGTTCTTTTTGCAAACAAATGGTGTCGTTACCAGATCGGCGCTCCAGCAGTCCATGGAAACGAAGAACCCGCTGTTTGCTTTATCAGAAGTGTATTTCGATCTGAAAAAGATTGCAGAAGCAAATAGAGATACATGCCCAGAACTGATTTCAGCGCTTACCCAATATCAGGGCTTAACAAACGAATCAGAGGGCTATTCTCCCGAGTAACTATCATGAGAAAACAAAGGAGGAGAACCATGGATCTGCGAGCTAGCTTGAAACCTGATGAAGAAATGAAGCAAACTAATACACCATCCACAAAGGATGTATCCGAGAAGGATCGTGAGGAACCACAGATTGAGAGCTGGGGATGGACAAATAATGCGGACACTGTTCGCCAAAACGATTAATCAGACAAAAACCGTCCCAGATAAGGACGGTTTTTTCCAAGTCTCACATGGTGCTTTAAGCATGTCCCACAACAGGTTGAGGTACCTACACATTATTCTCCCTTGTTTTTTCATCAATGTTTCCATCGTTCGTACCTTCTACGTATACATCACTTGCTTGTTCATGCGTAACAGCTAACCCTTTCTCTGTCTGAGATGTGCTCTTGTAATAGGATGGATCGTACATCCTAGTAATAATTTATGCAAAAGAGTACCTAACTAACGTATTCTGCCCTATAGGAATTTGTACCAGCACTTTTCCGCAAGCCTCTTTTGTTTAAGGATCTAGGTATCCCGGCAGAAAAAGATACCATTCTTCGGCTGTTGCGGAACGGAAATTCCTCCTTTTCAGTATGAATATGGAAAATGAAATTCATCCAAAAAAGAAAAAGCCAGCCCAGATAAGGGTGGCTTCATGTGTACAACCAATCAAGAGAGAGTTCATTTTTTCAGTCACAAGGGAAGAGGCGAGATATCTCATAGATAGCATTTTTCTCAAAAATGACTTTTCCGTAGGTATCGACGACCTCAACGGTATCATCCGTATTTTTTTCACCATATTCACTTGCGATAGAGCACGCGTCTTCATAATTTGCTGTCAACGAAAACTCAGATTCTTGCAAAAGAAGCAAGTAATCATCATGAAAGACATAAAGCTTTCCGTTTTTCCGCAATTCTACACGGATTTTCGCTGCGAACCGTGTGATGTCTTCGAAGTCTCGAAATGCGAAGAAAACAGTAGAACGATCCGAATTACTTGAAGGAGCAATTTCTTCCTTTTCTTCAGGATGATCCGTAAGTGTAATCGTAATATACATACCTTGGGAAGGGACAAGAGCTACTTCAGTACGGCAAGGCATATCAATGGCTGGAAAGTCGTGAGTCGATTCGGCAAAAAGGAGAGCTTCATCTATCCAATGATTGATAAGAGCGAGGCTCGCCTCATGATCATCATGGTTATAACCCCGAGATGAAAGTTCGGTCTCATTCAGAAAAATCGAAATGGTCCGGTTATCTAAGATTTCCATCTTCACTGTTGATTCCTCCTTATCTATTCAGTGCTAATCTTATCAAACGACTAGGGATGTGAAAGGAGAATGTGGGGGTAGCATTTAAATATACGCTATCGTTATGGGCAAGACAATAGGAGGTTATTGGCTATAGAGTGTCTAGAATCCATACTTTTGAGACAAACTACTTGAGGTTGTAATTATTGATGGTGAGGAGTGATCAGATGAGCGACAAGGCTAATCAGGAAGTGGAGAATAAGGAACTGAAAAAGCTGGGTACACATTCAGCAGGGATACCCGATTTATTTGAGACCCGAAGCAATTCCGAAAAAGAGGTGATCGAGCCTCCCAAACATCCTGGTGGAGCAGGCTCATCTGGTACTTATTAAGACGAAGCTGCAAGCAGTTCATGCCGATTGCAAAAAAAGATGATTGTGAGAGCCCAAGTTAAGCAGTGTAAGGGGTACCCACAATCATCTTTGCTTATTAATTCTTACAGTCTTGTACGCGCCTGCTTAAGCGTAATCGAGTTGGCAATGGCCGTCCACATATCGGTGGATTCAGAACCGACATACCAGTAAGCCAATCCTCCTATTTCCCACTGCAGGCTTGCCTGTACTTTCAACCCCATTGATCGGCTTTCCTCCAGCCAGATTGTGTGTGTCACTCCTAGTTTTTTGTAGGTAGATCGGTATTGTCCAACAGAATCATCCCATGTCGTACTCGCCTTGTATTGTGAAATAAGCTGATACGATTCTGGGATACTCAGATCGACTGACTGCAATTGCTTGCCTGACTGATACCAGTCGCGCGTATAGAGCGGCAAACCAACAATCAGCTTTTTCGCGGGCATTTCAGCAAGCAAATCGGAGATAATCTTTTTTATCCAAGGCAGGGAAGCGACTGAGCCTGACTTGGTCCCTCCGACCCAATGTTCTTCATAAGCCATCAATACGAGATAGTCTGCATATTTTGCCAGCTCTGCGAAGTCGTAGGGCTCGCTCCAATCCGTCCCAGAGTCGGGTGGAATATCGACTGAAAGAACTGTGCCCTTTGCGTGCAGGGCAGTAGCCAGCTCCTGGATAAACAGCGTAAAGTTATTACGGTCACCAGGGGCAACGCCTTCGAAATCGACATTGATCCCATCCAATTGATACTTGTCAATAAAGCCTGACAATTTTTGCACGATTGCCTTGCGTTTGCCTGCATCAGACAGCGCGGCATGCGTAGCAGCGGAATCAAATTTGTTTCCAAAGAGAGCCCAAACCTGTTTGCCGTTGTCATGAGCCCAGTTAACGAGTGAAGCATCAGAGAAGTCACTCACTGTACCGTCTTTTTGCAGGAAATACCATCGGGGAGACAGTGTGTTGACGCCACTCTTTTTTACTTGAGCAATAAATTCCTCCGTTGTGGATTGGTACTGCCAGCCTAGTGATACGAGTGGCTGACTAGCAGTTGTCTGTGCATTCAAATCATCCAGAATTCGCTGTAGGATAACGGCCGTCTCTTGACGAGTGAGGGCAGCACCAGGGCGGAAATATCCTTGGTAGCCAACCAGCCAATTATTTTGCATGGCTTTGCTGACTGAGTTGCGTGCCCAGTTCGAAACCATTTTCGCATCTTTTAGGTTCAGGCTTGTCGTGGTGGAAGCATTTTGTTCCAATGCCCGCACGAGAAAAGCCGCCGCTTCTTCGCGAGAAATAGTACGTTTCGGGGCAAAAGTAGTCGGACCGATGCCGTTTGCGATATTCAGGGCAGCCGCAGCCTGTACGTATCCGTATGCCCATGAGCTTTTCGGGACATCCGTATAGGAGACGACAGTTCCTGAAACGGGCTTGATTCCTACTGTACGACTGAGCATCGTTACGAATTCTGCACGAGTGACAGGACTGGTAGGGTGGAAATACCCATTTTCATCACCGGCAATGACACCTGCTTCATGAAGCGAGCGAATCTGCTTTTGTGCGTAGCTGTTTCCGATGTCTCGCAGGTTGTTTGTTGAAGCTGTTGAAGCGGGTACCCCAATGGCCAGCGTAAGGCTGTACATCAGAAATACAAGTGAAACAAACCAAATATGTATGCGTTGTTTATTCATCATACATCCAGTATAAGGAGATATAACCAGTCTTTCATTGGCTATTTATTGGTAAAAGGAATGCCAAGAGAAGGCATTAGAAAAAGTAGCGGTATGGTATGATAAGAGGGCAATGATAGGAGAGAGACGAAAAGAAACGAGGCGGGAGAGAAATGGAAGACGTACTTATTGTAGGGGGAGGACCTTGTGGTCTTGCAGCAGCAATCGCCTGCAAGCGAGCCGGGCTTGATCCACTCATCATTGAAAAGGGATCACTTGTTCATTCAATATATCGCTACCCTACATATATGATTTTTCACAGTACTCCAGAGCTGTTGGAGATCGGTGGTGTTCCATTTGCGACGGCGAATGACAAGCCAACGAGACAAGAAGCTCTCAACTACTACCGATTGGTGGCTTCACGTGAAAACCTCCGAGTGAATGTCTATGAGACCGTTATTGGGGCTGGCCAGACAGCTGATGGCTTTCGTGTGAATACAACAGATCGCTACGGGACGTCCCATTTGTACGAGACCAAAAATTTGATTATCGCCACTGGTTATTTTGACAATCCAAACCGTTTAGGTGTACCAGGAGAGCAGTTTCCCAAGGTCTCATCGTTTTACAAGGAAGCGCATCCGTATGCAGGGATGAATGTAGCTGTTGTCGGAGGAAATAACTCGGCAGTCGATGCCGCGATGGAGCTGGAGCGGGCAGGAGCACGTGTGACTGTCATTTGCCGCAGACCAGAGCTTTCGGAGAAGGTGAAGGCGTGGACCAGACCTGTATTTGAGAGTCTGATCAACAAGGGGCGTATCCGCATGTATTTTGGCGCCAACGTAGCAAGTATTGAAGAGCGTACAATCCATGTAAACACGGGTACAGAGGTGATCAGCTTGGATAATGATCACGTATTCTCCCTGATTGGCTATCGTCCAGACCGCACTTTTTTGCATTCACTAGGAGTGAAAACCGATCCAGATTCGGGCATCCCGCAGCATGACGCTGATACGATGGAAACGAACGTTCCACATCTTTACATTGCGGGTGTGATCGCGGCGGGCCAGCACGCGAATGCCATCTTTATTGAGAATGGCCGTTTTCACGGAGAAGGAATCGCCCGCCACATCACATCGCAGATGCGAGATTAAGCTTTTACATGGTCCATTTTAGTTGTTTGCCGCCGATCAGGTGATAGTGTAGATGGAAGACCGTCTGCTGACCGTGCTCACCGATGTTCGTCACGATACGGAATCCCTGTTCAGTGACGCCCATCTCCTCTGCTACTTTTTGCAGGGAGAGGTGGAGGTGACCGATCAGCTCCTTGTCTTCCGGCTCTATCGCGAGTACGGATGGGATATGCTTTTTCGGGATCATGAGTACGTGCACGGGAGCAATCGGATTGATATCGTGAAAGGCGACCACATGCTCATCCTCATATACTTTCTTGGAGGGGATTTCCCCATTTACAATTTTGCAAAAAATGCAGTCCATCTTTAGTCAACTTCCTTTCTATATGAAATACGCAGTAAAGCCTACTTCGTCATCAAAGTAGGCTTTACCTGTTTCTATATAGTTCGAGTTAAAAAAACCTCTATCGAGGACTTTTCAAAGATGAGCGACCGCGCTTTAGCGGTTAGTTTTACCGAAGTAATGCCAGAAGCGGACGCTGAGGCACCTTGTTATGCGTTCCAGAATTCATAAGCGTCGCGCTTATAAATTCTTATACGTTCAAAAAGTTGGCTTTTCAGCACCGAGAAAATGGCGAGAATCGTACGAAGGAGGAGCGGAATGTAGGCAAACTACATGAGCACCGGACTTCGAAGGTGAACGCCATTTTCGATGTCGAACTCGCCTTAAACCCGAAGACTAGCATAGGGTAGACCGTAGTTTTATGGAAAAGTTGTTTCGAGAAAGCTGAGCACCTCACGCCAGGAATGCTCGGAAGCGTAGGCGTTGTTTTTCGCAGTACCTCCGTTTAAGCGTGTCCGTGTAGTCGGGATATAAGGAAAACGAATGGCATGGCCAGTGTCCGTATAGCTGAGATGAACGACGCGATGAGGAAATTGATTCGCCTGCAAGCGGGCAACCATCTGTTCGCAGTGCTCGGCTGCAGGCCACCAGTGATCGTCATCGGATGAGAGTAGGAGGATCGGACCATTGATCCTTTCGACGGGAATAGCCGCGTCCTCTAGCCATTCGCACGATTTCCAGGCAGCAGCATGGATGTGATCGATTCGTTCGCCCGCATCCAGCAGCTCCTGTGATTCCTCCGACTGTTCCTGGGTCCAGGGAACAAAAGGAAGCGGTTCACCACGGAAAGACCAGGAGGACTGAGGGGAAAACGTTTCGGAGTCAGCAGATTCACGATCGCATCCAATACTCACGGCAGAACTAGGGCTGGAAGCGATGACCGCCTTTATTTCAGGATCGACGGAGCCTATGACGAGTGCCAATTCTGCGCCTTTGGAACGACCGAAGACGGCGATTTTGTCCGCGTCAACAGCAGGCTGGCGTTTGAGCCATTGGATCGCTTCTTGTACATACTCGAGTGGGATTTGGCGGATGTCGTCAGGTAAGTCATCACATTGGAAGTAGGCAAGGGCGAGAGCCGGATAACCGTTGGAAGCGAAAAGGGCAGCGAATTGTGAGCAGGAACCGATTCCGCCTTCACTTCCACCCAATACAAGAATCGCTGGACGGGCTTGTGCTTGCTGCTTGTAGAAATATTGACCAATCAATCCGTTCTCCCGCACCTTTACGATGGACACATCGCGAGAGACAAAGAAGCGTTTAACGGTTGCCGTAGCAACAGCTTTTTCATTAATCTCTGCTGTTAATACGATTTCGGTAGAGCGCGGTGAAAATTCAAAATCATCAAGACTGTATGGACTGAAAAAGCGCTGGGCTTTTACGTGCATAGACCAAAACAGCCCCATGGGATCAATGCCTTCATATGTCCCGAATAGAGGGGCTTGTGAGATCAGATCTACATTTCCGTCTTCATCAGCTTGAAAGATGGCATGCGATGAAGCTGTCAGCTCTCCACCCGGAAGACCATTATGTAATGTGGCGTGTAGTGTAATTAATTGATGAGGAGCAAAACCGATTAGTGTAATATGAACAGGTATGTCTAACAAGGCGGTTGCCGGTGTGACATCTATTTGTGGATGCATCATGCAGACGACACTCCTTTTCAAATAAATGGAATAAGGACAAGGCAATTATAGTTTACTGACGAAAGTACGAACGAAAAAGATGTGACGGAATGGTTAACTTGACTTCCTTCACGTGGTGTAACTATAATCATTACAACGAAAGGGTGACCCTCATGAGAATTAGTAGTCGCTTCTCTGTAGCTGTCCATATATTATCGCTACTTTCAGTAGACCCGCATGCTCACAACACATCCGAATGGATTGCGGGAAGTGTAAATACCAATCCTGTCATTATCCGCAGAGTGCTCGGTCAGTTAAAAAAAGCAGGGCTTGTACATGTTCGTGCCGGCGCTGGTGGCGCTACCCTTGCCAAGGATATGGAGCAGATTACATTGCTCGACGTGTATCGTGCTGTTGAGGTGGTAGAAGAAGGGCAGCTTTTTCACGTTCATGACCAACCAAATCTGGATTGTCCGGTCGGAGCCAACATTCAGTTTGTGCTGGAGCTGATTTTGACCCGTGCCCAGCATGCGATGGAGGATATATTAGGAGGCGTGACCATGTCACAGCTAGTTAGCGACCTTCGTGTGAAAATAGGAGAATCAAGCTGATATCGTTTTGTTACTGAATATCAAATGGGGTAAGCTCAAGAAGGGATACATCCCGCCGTGTCGTATGGTATTTAAGAAGGAGACTTCATTGTATCGAAAGGGACGGGGACGTATGACCATGCAAAAGATGATGCAACCGATTACCACCTACCTACGCCCAACCGACACACTAGAAGACGCCGCTCGCGTGATGCTGGAGACGCAGATGGATATGCTTCCTGTGGGAGATGCCCAGGGCCGATTGGTAGGTGTTTTTTCGCATCGCGAGCTGTATCGGATGATACTGGAAAAAGCGCCTTCCACGACTGCTATTGAAAGCTATATGAGTACGGAGAGCATAACAATCTCACGGGAACAGAACTGCGGGACAACAGTCGATAAAGTTGAGCCTGGAAAAGGACTGAGCCAGGGTGGAACACGCATGCTCGTCGATAGGGTCGATCAGGCAAATCGCCAAGCAGACAAAGCGTTGCAAAAACATTTTCCGCAAGCCTCGTATCATTGGGAGCATATTTTGACGGTAGAAAAAGCCATGCTCGATCTGATCAGCTCGGCTCAAAAGGCTGCACGCCGAAATACCGCCGTCATGATTCGCGGGGAAAGCGGAACGGGCAAGGAATTGTTTGCACATGCTATCCATCACGCGAGTTCGAGAGCCTCGGGTCCTTTTGTTACGATCAACTGCGCGTCTGTCCCCGAGCATCTCCTTGAGGCCGAATTCTTTGGCTATGAGAATGGCGCCTTTACGGGTGCAGATCGGGCAGGACGAATAGGGAAAGTGGAGCTGGCACATGGCGGAACCTTATTTTTGGATGAGATAGGGGATATGGCTTTGCATTTGCAGGCAAAGCTGCTACGTGTAATCGAGGGCAAGGAGTTTTTTCGGATCGGGGGCATCAAATCGATTCAAACCGACGTACGCATCATCTCTGCAACGAATGCTCCTTTGGAAGAGCTGATTCAACAGAAGAAGTTTCGAGAAGAGTTATTTTACCGTCTGCATGTGATCACATGTTCCATCCCACCACTGCGAGCACGCAAAAGCGATATCCTGGTATTGACAGACGCTTTCATCAAGCAGCTAAATCCCATTCTGGATACAACCATTACAGGAGTAGAGAATACTGTCGAAAAGCTGTTTGAACAATACGAGTGGCCTGGGAACATTCGTCAGCTTCGCAACGTCATCGAGTGCGGTATGATTATGGCTGAAACGGGACTCATTTCAATTACAGACTTGCCTGATGAGCTGCTCAAGAAAGCGGATGGACAGGATCGAATAACGCTCGTTCAGGCTGCAGAAAAAACAGAGCTGGAACGCGCTCTGCGCCAAATGAACGGAAACAAATCCAAGGCTGCTCGGATGCTGGGTATAAGCAGATCCGGATTTTACGAAAAATTGAAAAAATACCAACTATAGCCTGATTGATAGGCGCTCACATAGATCGAACTCTCTCAAACAGAACTGGATTAAGGGTGGAAATAGTAAAAAATTACGGATATAATGTTATTATTCTGAAAGAAATAAGAAAGATCGACAATGGCGTCGATTTTTGTTGCGGGACAAAAGTGTTGGCACGTCCATTCTCTGACGATGAGGAGGTGGAATTTTGCGTCATCATTATCGAATCATTATTGTAGACGATGATCCTATTACCCGAATGGACCTGATAGAAATGCTGCAAGCGGAGGGTTACGACGTAGTGGCTGAAGGAAAAAACGGGGAAGAAGCCGTTCGATTGACGCAAAAATGGAAGCCTCATCTTATCATCATGGACGTAAAAATGCCGGTCATGGATGGATTGACAGCGACTGGAATTATTCGGAGGGAGTCGGATGTAGACGTACTCCTTTTAACCGCCTATAGCCAAAAGGATATGGTGGGGCGCGACACGGCAAATGGAATTTGTGCCTATTTAGCAAAGCCCGTGATGGAGGAAGACCTTTTACCGGCTGTAGCTTTGGCATTTGCCAAAAAAAGCATTGCATATGAAAAGTGAAAACGTGAAGCAAAGGCGCTTGAGGAAGGGCGGTTGTTCCGTCTATTTTTCAAAGCGCTTTTTTCTGTGAAAAACGTCTCCACGTTGTTTATAAAAGTGGATGTGACCCCTTGCGGTCAAACACTTGTATCCCCCGACGAGAGGGGAAAACGCTCGTGACTGTTTTGTTTTTAATTGACTCAAACGCGAAAGAGAGTGAATCTGAGTATGAAGTTGGCATGTGTGATTCGTAAGCAAACATATCAGTTTGGGTCCGTACGTGAGGTGTTGGCAAAAGCGAGTGAAGAGAAGTCTGGAGATCGCATGAGCAGGCTGGCAGCAGACTCCGCACTGGAGCGCATGGCAGCAAAGGTTGTTTTGAGTGAAATGCGCCTCTCAGATATTTATGAAAACCCGGTAATTCCTTATGAAAAGGACGAAGTGACCCGCATTATTTACGACGATATGAATCTTTCGGTTTACGAGGAAATTAAAAATTGGACAGTCGGCGAGCTTCGCGATTACATCCTTTCCTTTTCGACTGGTATGCCTGAGCTGACTCGGATCGGCAGAGGACTCACAAGTGAAATGATTGCCGCAACCGCCAAACTGATGTCGAGTATTGACCTCGTCATGGCTTCGCAAAAAATGCGGCACCAGGCTTATTGCAACACACTGATCGGGGAGCCGGGGCGACTTGCTTTCCGTTGTCAGCCTAACCATCCGATCGATGATCCGGAAGGCATCCTGGCTTCGATAAAAGAAGGACTCTCTTATGGCTCAGGAGATGCTGTTATCGGGATTAACCCGAATAATGATTCAGTTGAAAGCGTAACCAAGCTGCTGAAGATGACGCATGATTTCATGCAGCACTGGCAAATCCCGACGCAAAACTGTGTACTGGCACACATCACAACACAAATGCAGGCACTGCGAGGTGGAGCACCCATTTCCTTGATGTTCCAAAGTCTGGCAGGCTCTCAACGTGCGAATGATGCCTTCGGGGTCAGCAAGGAGATTTTGGACGAAGCAATGGAGCTGATGCTGCGCAAAGGGACAGCTACAGGACCAAACGTCATGTATTTTGAAACCGGCCAGGGCTCAGAGGTATCCCTGGAATCCCATGAAGGTGTCGATATGCAAACATTGGAGGCGCGTACGTACGGTTTTTGCCGTCACTGGAAGCCGTTTATGGTCAATAACGTCTCTGGCTTCATCGGCCCTGAGACACTGTACGATGGTAGACAGATGATCCGTGCAGATTTGGAAGACTTGTTTATGGGCAAATTGCATGGACTGCCAATGGGAATTGCACCTACCTACACCAATCACATGCATGCCGACCAAAACGATCAGGAGATTGCCGGTATGTTGACCACGCTCGCAGGCGCCAATTTTTACATGGGAGTGCCCGGGGGAGACGATGTCATGCTAAGCTATCAGGATACGAGCTTTCATGACGACGCTAGCTATCGTGAGCTGCTCGGTATGCGACCACTGCGTGAATTTGAGAAATGGCTGGAAAAAATGGGAATTATGGAAAATGGTCGCTTGACAGAGCGGGCTGGAGATTTAACGATATTTGACTAGCGAAAATGGGGGCAAGCACAATGAAGCAGATTAATTTGGATGACTTAGTCCAACGCGTACTGGAGGAGCTTACCCGGAAAGATCAAGACGTGATTCAATTTCCTGAGCAGAAACAACGGGGAGTAGAGAAGCCGAACAATCCGGAGGCTTTGGAGCGTGCGATGAATCGTACACCTGCCAGGATCGGAATCGGACGCGCCGGCACTCGTATGAAGACAGGCAGTTACTTACAATTTCGGATTGACCAGGCTGCCGCTCATGATGCCGTCATGAAAACAATTAGCCCAACACTGCTTGAAACATTGCAGCTACCAGCTCTGCACACAAAAGCCACTGACATGTCCGACTACTTGATGAATCTGGATTCCGGACGCGTGCTTTCTGATGAGTCAGTGCGTTGGCTCGAACAAAACGCGGATAAAGGCAAGGACGTGCAAATCATTATTTCGGACGGACTCAGTACGTCTGCCTGCGAAGCGACCATTCCTGACCTGTTACCTGCACTGCTGCAGGGCCTAGCTATGCGCAATATCAGTGTGGGGAAACCAGTGTTTATCCATCGTGGACGTGTATGGGTCCAGGATCAGGTAGCCTCGATCGTTAATTGTAAGGTCATCATTTCTTTGATTGGGGAAAGACCGGGCCTTGCTACCGCCGAAAGTCTCAGTGCTTACATGATTTACAAACCGGATGCGAATACGGTAGAATCAGATCGTACAGTCATTTCCAATATTCATCGCGGAGGGACCCTGCCGATCGAGGCAGGAGCTTATCTGGCGGAGCTTTTAGAGGATATTCTGAAATATCAGGCGAGCGGGGTCAAATACATGCAGCTTCGTGCAAAATAACGGGTTGATGCCTGCTAGTAGTTCCTCTGATCTTGCTCTAGAATACATGGGAGAAGACCATTATTTATGAGGGGTTGCTATGCATGACGGAGCCAAATCAAAACGAAAAAGAAACCGTAGAACAAAAGCCTGGAAAAATTAGCCTGCAAGAGGCAATGAAACGCAAATTGGCAGAAAAGAAGCAAGCACAAGCGCAAGCCAATAATCCTGCTAATCAAAAAGCAAAAAATCAAACGATGAAGAGCCAGCATACCAAAAAACCAAACAATCAACGCAGACGTACTGGTGTATAACAATTTTTGATGGGAAGAATTACGAAGGGGATTTACAGCAGAATCGATTCGCTGTAGATCTCCTTCTTTGCATTGTTTCGAAACAACTCGTGGGGAGGCGAGACCTGTGAAGCTGGAACGATTGCTAGCAATTATCATGATGCTACTAAACAAGCGAAGGCTTAGCGCACGTGAGCTGGCGGACCATTTTGAAGTATCTCTACGCACGATATATCGTGATTTGGATGCCATCAACGCAGCAGGTATTCCCATTGTGGCTTATCCAGGGGCTAGCGGCGGCTATGAAATCATGGAAAGCTATACGATTGATCGACAGTACCTTTCTCTGGAGGAGCTGGTGGCGGTCATTGCTGCGCTGAAGGGAGTGCACTCTACCACGGAGGACAAGCAAATCGGGCACCTCCTGGAAAAAATCAATGCGCTGCTCTCCACTACGCCCTCCGGTGCTCCAGATAGTAAGCACCCAGTCGTCTATGACTTTAATCCTTGGGGGAGTACACCTGCTATCGCACAAAAGGTCAGCTCACTCCGGGATGCTATCGAGCGTAGAGTGCGCACGCGTATCGCCTACACGAAAATAGGTGGACAATCCGAGGAACGAACGATTGAACCTATTACGCTAATCATTAAAGGATATGTCTGGTATGTATACGCCTTTTGCTTACTACGCACGGAGTATCGGCTGTTTCGGCTTTCGCGGATTGAGAGGTGGGAGGTGCTCGCCGAGGAATTTTTACCCCACCAAAGCGATGTTGACCAGCTGAGGTGGCAGGAGGATTGGGATACTGGGCAGCGTATACTACTCGTGCTTCGCTTTGCTCCCGCCGTTCATATGCGAGTGCGAGATATGTTTGGTCCAGAGGCGATTGAGACGCAAGAGGATGGCTCTCTGCTGGTGCGGACCGTCATGGCTGATGATGAATGGCTGCACGGAATGCTACTCAGCTATGGTGATGCTCTGTTTGTAGTCGAGCCTGCCTACATCAGGGAGCGGGTGTGGGAAACCATCAAAAAAATGTATCTCCTATACGAAAAAGATCAAAACGTTGACAGATAGTTGTCAGGGTAGTGTAGGTATACTGTTTCGTGTAAGCAACTTTATACGAGGAGCGTGGATATCCCATGAACCATACCATTGTTAAACTCGATGAAAAACGGGTCGCCGGATTAAAAATCATCACGACAAATGAGGCAGAACGTGGGCCAAATGCCAAGATCGGGGCGCTCTGGCAGCGGTACTATGCTGAAGGCTTTCCGTCTAGTACACCTCGCCAAACAGAGCCAGGAGTCATTTATGGAATCTATTCGGACTATGAAAGTGATGAAACGGGCTCTTATTCCCTTCTGATAGGAGCGGAAGTGGAAAAAGCTGGAGAGCTCCCCCCTGAATTGTCTGTGACGACCATTCCGCCAGCAACATACGCCGTATTTACCACACGCGTGGGTCCAATAATAGAAGTCGTTCAAGAAGCGTGGGCTCATATTTGGGAGTGGTCGAAGCAGCCAGGAAACAAACGCACGTTTATCGCTGATTTTGAACGGTATGATGGCGTGCGCTGCGCTGACCCTAATCATGCACAAGTGGATGTGTACATCGCCATTTCTGTAGAATAAGATACAGGTATCGAGACAAGCTGTTGTAGCTTTCGGGCTATAACAGTTTGTTTTTTTACGCTCAATTGTTTAAAGTAAAATCTCAGACTAGTATTATTTCTCTGTAACGGGAGAGAGGGGTTCCACGAACGAATGGATTGGTTGACGAATGTGGACGGATTAGCAGAGTGGATTCGTTCCTGGGGGATTTTGGGGATTGCAGGGAGTATTCTTTTAAACATCCTCATCAGTGTTGCGGGAGTTCTTCCATCGATTTTTTTATCGGGGGCCAATGCTGTTGTCTTTGGACTTTACGGGGGCTTCTTGATTTCGTTGACTGGCGAGGTAGCAGGGGCTGCTGTAGCTTTTCTGCTCTATCGCCGTGGGATTCGCAGCAGCAGGAGATTGAAAAAAATGGAGTCGTTCCAATGGGTCCACCGAATAAACGGTTCTTCGCGATTTCGCAAGTGCCTTGCAGTAGTACTGCTCCGCTTGAATCCGTTTATCCCATCTGGTGTGATTAATTTGGGGGCAGCGCTTACGACACTGTCCTTTAGAGATTTTCTGCTCGCAACCACGCTCGGGAAAATTCCTTCGATGGTGTTCGAGACGCTTGTCGGTCATGATTTAATCTACTTCGAAGAAAATAAGCTCCGGCTGCTTTTTGCCCTCATAGCAGGGGCACTTGTGCTGGTTCTGTTTTGGAAAAATGGCGGAAGTGGTAAAGAGAATGAAAAAGAGACGTAATGTCGAAAAATGCTCTGTTAATTCATTCGAAATATTCTTGCTAATCTATCCCTCTTAAATGGTACAATCGGATTGCTAGACTTCCAATCCAATAGTAGAGGTGATCGAGTGTGGGTGTTACGGCAGATAAAATTTTTGTGAATTTACCAGTGAAGGATTTACAAGCATCCATCGAATTTTTTGCCAAGATCGGCTTCGAATTTAATCCGCAGTTTACGGATGACAATGCAACATGTATGGTGATAAACGATCACATCTTTGTCATGCTATTGGTTGAGGGCTTCTTTAAAACGTTCACCAAAAAGGAAATAGCCGACGCTACGAAAAGCACAGAGGTCATCGTAGCCCTTTCTGCGGATAGCCGGGAGCAAGTTGACGAAATCGTCAATAAAGCGCTAGCAGCTGGAGGAACAACGCCTAATGAACCAACTGACCATGGCTTCATGTACGGCAGGAGTTTTCAGGATTTAGACGGCCACCTCTGGGAATTGATTTATATGGAGGAGGGCGTCGTAGAGCAAGGCTAGCCTTGAATTAGATTAGTTTAGCTAACACTGCCTTCAAAAGGTGGTGTTTTTTTGTTCCACCAAAAAGTGAAACTTTTTCCATCCGCTTACGTAAAAAGGGGAACGATTAAAAAAATCGAATAGTCGAGGCTTCGAGAAGGAGGTGAGGGTATACAATGGCCAAATTCGTAAAGATTTTTCTTTTGATCATGATGATTGGCTTGTTTTGCTTGAATTCGATTCAGCTTCCAACCGAGACAGATACAAGCACAGGACAATCTTTATTCATAGAGCATCTGCCTTTTGAGGAGCACGCTACATTCCTCAAGGAAAATAATCAGACCACTTCTTTTTTTACCATTCTTTATTTGCTTTGTATGGTTCTTACGTTTTTTCATGTTTGCTATCGCTCTAGCATCAAACGCTTTCTACGATCAGCCATCCCGATTTTAAAACGAACCTTTCTATTATTTCCGATCAAATTTGAATCACGCTACATAGCTCTGCCTCCTTTCATCTAGAAAATAAGGATGAAATGGGGAGTAAGAAAGTGAAGAAATGGTCCAGAATCGTCAGTTTTATCGTTTTCGTCGTGGCAGCTTGCTGGGTAATGATGACCACTACTCCGAAAATAACGCAAAATATCAGCTTGGGCTTGGATTTACAGGGTGGCTTTGAAATCCTGTACAAGGTCGAGCCTATACAAGAAGGAGAAGCGGTTACGAGGGAGTTACTCAAGGTAACGGCATCCATGATTGAAAAGCGTGTCAATATCGGAGGCGTCAAAGAGCCAGAAGTCACCATCGAAAATCCAGATCGAATCCGAGTCAAGCTGGCTGGTGTATCGAATGAGGAAACACTGCGGAGCCTGATCGGAAAGCCTGCCGTACTTACCTTTCGAGACGAGCAGGGAAGGACGGTAATGGAAGGACGTGATTTGGCGCCAAATGGTGCAACGGTTGATTTTGACGATTTAAAAAGACCGCTGATCGTATTAAAATTTGCGGATCCTCAGAAATTTGCAGACGTTACAAAAAAGAACCTCAACAAAAACATAGCCATTTACCTTGATGACGAGATGCTGACCAATCCTGTCATACGAGACGTGATTCCCTCAGGAAATGCCCAAATCAGGGGACAGCATTCGTTAGAGGAGGCAGATCAGCTCGCGGATATATTGAACTCAGGAGCATTGCCTTCGAGGCTGGTTGAGCTCCAAACGAACTCAGTCGGAGCCAGCTTAGGAGCCATGGCGCTGGAAAAGACGATATTTGCCGGCTATGTAGGGTTTGGCGTTGTACTATTGTTCATGCTGTGGATTTATCGGATGCCTGGTATGATTGCCAATCTCACCCTTATTTTTTTCACGTATATTTGCTTGGTGATGTTGTCATGGATGCAAGCCACTTTGACCCTGACTGGGATCGCAGGCTTTATTCTGTCAGTGGGAATGGCGGTTGATGCAAATATCATCACGTATGAGCGCATCCAAGAGGAGCTTCGTAACCAAAAAACAGCACTGTCAGCTTTTCGCACAGGACAGAGACGATCATTTATTACGATTCTTGACTCTCATGTGACAACGATTATTGCAGCTCTCGTGTTGATGGCTTTTGGTTCCAGCTCTATTCAGGGCTTTTCGGTCATCCTGATCATGACATTAATTGTAAGCTTGTTTACAAATGTCTTCGGATCGCGTTGGCTGCTTGCGTGGCTACTTAAGGCGAATCTGTTTAAGAGACCGACCTGGTTTGGCGTTGCGGAGAGAGACATTCGAGAGCAGGAGAATGCCGAGGTCATTCGATTTGATATTGTCAAACGGCGCCGCAGCTTTTATCTGTTCTCCACAAGCATTCTGGTTCTGGGACTATGCTCGATGTTCATTTTTGGCTTACATGTAGGTGTTGATTTCAAAGCTGGAACTAGGCTGGATATGTTTATCGGAAAAGAATTCCAGACTTCGGAAATCAGTCCCATCCTCCAGGAGGAGGTTCCTGATAGCAAGTTCAAGTCTGTAACCAAATTTGGTACACATAACGAATGGGCTACGACAACCTTTGAGAAGCCAATAAACAAGACAGAGCTGGAAAATATTCATAAAAGCCTCCGGCAGCATTACGGCAGCCAGGTAAATATACAAGAGTCTACCGTTGATCCGATTATTGCGGATGAGATGGTGCAGAAAGCGGCGCTGGCGGTAATGCTGGCAGCAATCGGTATCACCATTTATATCGCGATTCGCTTCCAGTTTTTGTTTGGGATTGCTTGCATCGTCGCCCTGTTACACGATGTTTTCGTCCCGCTTGCGCTTTTCTCTGTATTTCAATTGGAGATTGACTTGACGTTCATTGCCGCGATTCTCACGATTGTGGGCTTTTCGATCAACGATACGATTGTGATTTTTGACCGGATTCGTGAAAATCTACGTAATCGAAACGTGCAGACCTTCGATGAGCTGCAGGAGCTGGTGAATGTCAGTCTGTGGCAGACCATGCGCCGTTCTGTTTTTACTGTACTGACTGTATTCATTACGGTTTTGGCAATCGCAATGTACGGGAGTGAAGGCGTGTACTATTTCTCCCTGGCATTGATATTTGGCTTGGTGAGTGGGACCTATTCGTCCATTTTCATCGCCGCTCAACTCTGGGTCACCTTGAAAAAACGTGAATTCAGCAAAGAAAAAGCTGCGGTAAACAGGGAGACAGTAGAGTAGGGAGAACTTGTTGCAATGTTCTGTAAGGACTATAATGAAAAAGTCTGCTGTCGATGTTGAAAAGAGGGGAAGAAGACATCATGATTGATTTTTCTACATTGGGTGCTTTTCTGGCGGTTGTAATAGGATTGTTCCTGATTCCGGGACCAGCCGTTTTGCTAACAGCCACGAGAACCGTACAGGGTGGTCGAAAAGCAGGGATCATGGCAGGCTTTGGTATTGCGACAGGTGACTTCATCCATACGATTTTTGCTGCAGTTGGTCTTTCTGCGATTTTGATGACCTCTGCTTTAGCGTTTAATGTCGTGAAATATGCGGGCGCTGCTTACCTGGTTTATCTAGGAGTTCGCGCTTTGCTGGAAAAACCTACTGATCCACAGTTGCCAAAGATGGCTCCATTGTCACCTTTAAAATCGTACGGTCAAGCCATTGTCGCCGAAGTACTCAATCCAAAGACCGCTTTATTTTTCCTGGCGTTTTTGCCACAGTTTGTGCACCCGGAGCTAGGAGCGTCCGTGATGCAATTTCTCGTGCTGGGGTTAATTTTCGTCATTCTGGGCTTCGGTTATACGACCTTGATCGCCCTGAGTATTCGTCCGTTGGGACATTTGGTTAAGCGAATCTCGTGGCTGGGACGCTGGAGTGGCAAAATAGTCGGCTCCGTTTATATCATTTTGGGATTAAAAGTAGCCCTTCAACAGAGGTGATGATGATTGACTGATCGCACAAAGATTTACTACCGTACCCTGCAGCAGTCTGACTTTACTCCGGATCTGCTGGATTCTTTTCACCGTTACCAAGAAACGACCCGCGTCTGGTATGAGAAAGACGGAGAGTATCTGCTAAAAGAGGATCAGTTCATCGACGAGTGGGATGATCAGAAAAAGCAGCAAGTCATTTCGTCCTTGCAAGTCTGTGTCGCTTCCGGCGGGGCTGTAGTGGGAGCATTTGTGGAAAATGCCCTGATCGGTTTTGCCAACGTAGAGGGTGCACGCTTTGGCTCTGTAGGGCAATATATTGAGCTGCCGTACATTCATGTATCAAATGAATGGAGAAAAGCGGGACTAGGGAGAAGCCTGTTTCAACAGATCTGCGACCAAGCGAGGCAGCTAGGTGCCAAGAAGCTATACATTGCAGCTCATCCTTCAGAGGAAACACAGCATTTTTATCGCCGGGTGGGATGCACGTATGCGGCAGAGATAAATGAAGAGATACTTGCAAGAGAACCGTTGGATATCCAGATGGAATATCTGTTGTAAGATGAACAAGTAAGATAAGGATGGCTTGCCAGGATGAGCCGGGGGAAACGTTTGGATCTCCCGGTTTCTTAACAAAATCAGAAAGAATAAACTTCACGGTGCATACAAAGAGAGGGTGTTGGACCATGCAAAAAGTGTATCTACAGGAAAAATTCTGCTGCATTTGATGTAGTCTCATTGCCTGACATTCATAAGAAATCCCCACTCGTCATCGATGCAACGAGAGGGGATTTCTTTTCTTTTATTTTACTTCGACCGTAAAGTCCTTCAGTGGTTGGCCTGACCAGCTTTGCTTCAAGGATACGATAAAACGATAGCTTGCTTTCGGCGCACTTTTGCTGGATTTGACCTTGATTTGAACCGTCGCGGTTTCACCAGGCATGAGTTCCAGATTTTTTTCAGGATCGGTGATGACCTTTACCATATTTGGACTGTTGTATGTAAAGTGATAATTGACATCGATTGTGTATTTCGCGGTGTGAACTTTGCTATTATTGGTCACCTGAACGTTTTCAATAAGGATTTCTTCCCCAGGTGATATCACGTACCCACCGTTGGCATTCGTCTGCTCTTCTTTAGCGGCACTTGGGGACTCATAAAAATCTACGTTTCCCTGTTTTCCGGCGTGGATTCTTCTCCTAGAATAGGGGGTGATTCTGTACTAATTTCCTTCGTTGTGTCCGTGGGAGCTGCCGTTTTCACAGGGAGAGCGTTGTTGGAGTCAAATGCAAACTGATTCAACAAAAAGAGAGAGCCTCCAGCTACTCCAATTACGGTTCAATTACAGCTAGGAATTTCCCTAGCTCGCTTTTTGCGTCGTCCTTTTTGGCCAAGATAATCCTCCTACATCGTTACGGTTTATTGATTACTGCGATTTGTGCCAATTTACGTATGTCATCTATTACTTACTACCCATTATCGGTGATTTGCTAAACATTCTGAAGGATGAATGTAAGACTGGAAATGAAGAGGATAAGAAAAAACTCTCCGAGGGGGGCAACCACTACGACACGGATCGCAATAGTTACTCACGGAGAGTTTCTCAAAAGAATGTTTACTTGGTAGCCAGCTGTGGATCGTTAACCGCTTGCTTCACATTTTGGCTGGCAGGACCTGGCTTTTTATAGTGAATGAGGATCGCTGTCGCCAATAGAGCAATCCCGTTGATAATAAATACGACGCGAATCGGGATGAGCCCACCCAAAACTCCACCGAGGACTGGTCCAAGCATGGTGGCCAGTTGTGTAGCTGACTGATTGAGGCTAAAGGCTCTGCCACGAAACTCGGGCTCTGTTACTTTGACGATCATAGCGTTGATAGATGGGTACACAGCTGCAAAAAATAGCCCGTACATAAAGCGCAAGATCCCGAAGCCGTACAAATTGGTGAAGAAAAATTGCAGCAGATTTCCGAGTGCCCCGCCGAGCAAGCCTACGAAAAGAATCTTTGTGTACCCGATTCTGGTACCGAGCTTTCCCCATTGCGGGGCGGCGATGACAGTCGCAATTCCTACTGCGGCGAAAATAATACCGGCACTAAGCGATGCGTCGCTCTGAGAGGCGCCTAGCTGCAGGACGTAGACAGTGAGCAACGGCTCGAGCAGCATCACGGAAACAGTAACGATCAGGCTGAGACTGAGAATGGACATAAGAGGCCGATTGGCTATCGCCGAACGTAAGTCCTCACGCACATTGGAGCGTACACCTGAGCGATTCATGTTCGTTTCTTTGACGAGGAAGGTAGCAATCATAGCGGCAACCAGAACAACAACGCCGGAGAACAAAAAAGCTTCCGCATTTCCGAAAATATGACTGACTACACCACCGACCAGCGGACCGACGATACCACCTGTGGCCCCTGCAGTCGCCATGACCCCTAGTGCATAGCCGACATTCTTTTCAGGTGTATTGGTCGCGACGAGTGCAATTGCAGCAGGTACATATCCTGCGAGCAGCCCCTGGAAAATGCGCAATACAATGAACAAATAAGGATTTGTGATAAAGTAAGTCAAAAAATACAACAGCGCCAAACTAAAGCCAGAGCGAATCAGCATCGGTTTCCGACCGTATTTATCCGCCAGTGAACCCCAATAAGGAGAAATCAGGGCACTAGCCAAAAAGGTAATGCCGAATGAGATGCCAGACCATGCCTCCAAATGCTCATTGACACCGAGTGTTGTGTGCAAGAAAATCGGCAAGAATGGTATGGAAATAGAGTAGGCGGTGCTACAGAAAAAGACTCCGACCCAAAGCACGATGAGATTACGTTTCCAAGAAAAATCCATATTTCTGTCACAACCTTTGCAGTTAAAAAGCAGGGATATTCATATGGATCATTCTAGCACTGGTTCTAAAAGGTGACCAATAAAGAAATATGATCGCACTATTGCAAAAAAGAAATAAGGGAAAACCTTGACGTATTGATTTTTCAGTTAAATGGGTTAAAAATGGTGCGATTAACCGAATGGACATTCTCGCAAGACAAGGAGCGGCCTCCGAATTCAAAAAAGCGACGGCTCAATTAGGCGTAGAAGTCGCAGGGATCGTCGAGCAGGTGGGGAAAGGTGTCACGGACTGGAAGTGCAAAGACAAGGTAATGGGCCTTGTCACGGGAGGGTATGCTGAATATGCGGTCATGCCTGCCAATCGCGCCATGGCCATACCAGAGAGACTCAGCTTTGTGGAAGCGGCAGCGATTCCGGAAGTTTTTTTGACCGCTTATCAAACATTGTTTTGGATTGGTAAGCTACAGGAAAAGGAAACGGTACTAATTCATGCCGGGGCCAGTGGAGTAGGAACCGCTGCAATCCAATTGGCAAAGAAGGTAGCGAAGGCAACCGTTATCGTGACTGTTGGCTCAGACGACAAAGCAGCTATTTGCAAGGAGCTAGGCGCAGATTATGCGATCAATTACAAATCGGCAGCATTTGAAGAAGAGGCAGCGAGGATTACGAATGGCCAAGGCGTCAATCTGATACTCGATTTTATCGGGGCATCCTACTGGAAAAAGAATATCGCGAGCGCCAGCATAGATGGACGAATTGTTTTGATTGGCATCCTGGGCGGCAGAGAAGCGGAACCGATCGACCTGATGACGCTTATGGGGAAAAGACTACAAGTGACAGGCACGTTGCTTACTCCACGAAGCGATGAGTACAAAGCACAATTAAGCGGGGATTTGGCGAAACATATTTTACCTCTGTTTGCTTCTGGTGAGATCAAGCCGATCATCGACCGAATTTATCCACTTGAAGAAATAGCTCTCGCTCATGTCCGTATGGAAGAAAATCAGAATGTAGGAAAGCTGGTCTTTCGCGTCGAGTAAACACGTAAACGCAAAATGAAAAAATCCCCTCCAGCTGCAAAGTGAGGTCGTCCACCTGCAAAGGCGATCGTTACTGTCATGCAAAAAGAGGCGTACAAGCCGACCATCGGGTCTACTCCAGCGATGATCGAGAATGCAATCGCTTCTGGAATCAGCGCAAGCGCCACCGTAATCCCTGCGAGCACATCAGCACGTACGTTAGTGAACCATCCCATTTTTAGTTGTTGAAAATTCAATTCTGTACCTCGTTTCTATGTTGTATAGTGACTTTCCCCTTTCAGAAAAGTCGGGGCCGTTTTTCACAGATTATTATTATAAAGAAGATGCTGATAGAACACCAGACTTTTTTGCAGTTGTAACTGGGAGTGAGTACAAGGAAGGATTGAGCAACTTTTAATATCGGTTTATGATATAAGCAGACAGAAATTTCGGAATAATAGACATCCATTATATTCTTGTAAAAAGGTGGGTTCGACAATGGCCAATGACTGGAAGCAAGAAGAAACGGGTGCACAAGAGGTTTTGACTGAGCAAGGAAACCAAAGTGTTTCGCGACGAAAATTTTTAAAGAAGACGGCGATGCTTGGATTGGCTGCTGCAGTTCCTGGCTCCTTACTTACGCTTGGTTCCGCATTGGCAGAGGAAAAGAGTGAGGTCAAAGACGGCACTTTGGGCGTTTTAGCTTCTGGGAAGCCTGTCATGGCGAGCGGGACGATCGTAGATGTACCTGGTGTCAAGGTAGGACAAGTACAAGACGATAAAGCATTAACAGGCTGCACAGTCATCGTGCTGGAAAAAGGATCTGCATGTGGGGTGGATGTGCGAGGTTCGGCTCCTGGCACGCGTGAAACGGACCTGTTAAACCCGATTAACCAAGTACAGGAAGTAAATGCCGTCGTACTGACGGGTGGCAGTGCTTACGGCTTGGACGCAGCGAGTGGTGTCATGCGGTATATGGAAGAACAAGGACTCGGTTACAACGTCGGGGTAGGTGTCGTGCCGATTATACCGGCTGCGGTTATCTTCGATTTATCGCTCGGAAGCGCAAAGGTTCGTCCGGATCAAAAAATGGGATATGAAGCAGCAAAAATCGCGAGCAAAGAGCCTGTTCAACAGGGGAACTTCGGTGCAGGGACAGGGGCAACCGTGGGAAAAATGGCAGGGATGAAAAGGGCGATGAAGGGCGGATTAGGTTCGGCTTCTCGCCGTTTGCCAAATGGTCTGGTCGTTGGAGCTATCGTAGCTGTTAATGCAGTTGGTGAGGTGCGTCTTCCTACTACTGGCGAAATACTTGCTGGAGCACGGGGAGAGGATGGCAAAATTCGCGACAGCCTCTCCTGGATGATTGATGCGACCACACCTCCAGTACCTGCTGGAACGAATACGACGATAGCGGTAGTAGCGAGCAACGCCAATCTGAATAAGGTACAAGCGAATAAAGTCGCCCAAATGGCCCATAATGGACTGGCGAAAACCATTCACCCGGTACATACAATGAGTGATGGAGATACGATTTTTGGGATTGCTACCGGAGGGGTAGACGCTTCTGTCAATCTGGTGGGAACCTTGTGCGTCGAGGTGCTTGCTGAAGCAGTAGTGAATGCGATTCTCGCTGCTAAAAGTGCCGGTGGTGTCCCGGCGTATCAGGATTTGCAGTAAAAAGCGTGATACTACTCACCATAAAGCCTGGCTTGATCGTCATTCCTTTTGCTAAGAGGAGGCGCTTGAACCAGGTTTTTTTCCATGCAACGAGATTCCCCCTAGAACCTTGATGAAAAAAGGGGCTTTGGGATCTGTTTGTTTATCACAGCAATCTAGCAAAAACACCTGATCGTGAAAAAAATACCAATAAAAGATCGAAAATGTAAGGAAATACATATATAATGACAATGATTATCACTATAAAGGGGGCGTCAAGAGAAACGCTTCGCGGAAAAAGAGAGGAGTTGGATAGATGATTCGCAGATTTTTTTCCTATTATCGACCATATAAAGGATTGTTCGTGCTAGATTTTTCCTGTGCGATTTTCGTAGCTCTGCTGGAGCTGGGATTTCCACTCGCGGTTAATATGGTTGTCGATCAATTACTTCCGAGCAAGGATTGGGAGTTAATCGTTTGGGCTTGTATTGGCTTGCTCATTTTGTACGGGATCAATTCCGGTATGAACTATGTCGTGACCTACTGGGGTCATATGCTTGGTATTAATATTGAAACGGATATGCGCAAAAAGCTGTACGACCATATTCAAAAGCTATCATTTCGTTTTTTTGATAATACGAAAACGGGGCATCTGCTATCGCGACTGACCAATGACTTGATGGAAATCGGGGAGGTTGCCCACCACGGTCCTGAGGATTTGTTTATTGCGATCATGACATTGATTGGGGCCTTCATGCTGATGTTTAGTATCAATGAAGAAATGGCGATTCTTACATTCCTCGTCATCCCGATTATGATTTTCTTCGTAGTCTTCTTTAATCGCAAAATGACAGCTGCCTTCCATCGACTATACGGCGATATGGCTGATTTCAATGCGCGTGTGGAAGATAATGTCGGCGGGATGCGCGTGGTTCAAGCATTTGCCAACGAGAAATTCGAGAATGGCCGCTTCGCAGAAAATAACCAGCGTTTCCGCTTGACTAAGCTTCTGTCTTACAAAATCATGGCTCAAAATGCTTCGGTCAGTTACATGATGATGCGTTTGGTTACTTTGTTTGTTTTGATTTGCGGAAGCTGGTTTGTCATCCAAGGAGAGTTGACTTATGGGGAATTTGTAGCCTTTTTGCTTTTGACAAACGTATTTTTCCGACCACTTGAAAAGATTAATGCCATTATCGAGAGCTATCCAAAAGGTATTGCCGGCTTCAAACGCTATATTGAGATTTTGGACACAGAACCGGATATTGCTGACGCTCCTGATGCGATTGAAGTTCAACAGCTTCGTGGTGATATTCGCTACAAGGATGTTACATTCAGCTATGATCGCGAATCGACTGTCCTGCAAAAAATCGATTTGAACATCCGCGCTGGGGAAACCATCGCATTTGTTGGTCCATCTGGTGCGGGTAAAACTACGCTTTGCAGTCTCTTGCCACGGTTCTACGAAATTGATGGAGGCAGCATTTCGATTGATGGTTTAGATATACGCAATATCACATTGGCTTCACTTCGCAGCCAGATCGGGATTGTACAGCAGGACGTTTTTCTATTTTCCGGCACGATACGCGAAAACATCGTCTATGGGAAGCAAAATGCATCTGATGAAGAAATCTGGGATGCGGCTCGTCGCGCCAGACTCGAGGATTTCATTCGCTCGCAGCCAGCAGGTCTCGAAACGATCATCGGAGAACGGGGAGTAAAGCTGTCTGGGGGACAAAAGCAACGTCTTGCTATTGCTCGGATGTTTTTGAAAAATCCACCGATCCTGATTCTCGACGAGGCGACGTCAGCACTTGATACCGAAACAGAAGCTGCGATTCAGCAATCTCTGGTGGAGCTGTCCAAAGGGCGTACGACGCTTGTTATCGCGCACCGTCTGGCCACGATTAAAAATGCAGATCGAATCATTGTTGTTACGGAACAAGGCATTACGGAACAAGGCAGTCATGATGAGCTGCTAGAGCAAGAAGGGATTTATAGCAGACTGTATCAGGCGCAGTTTGGAACGTACCTGGATCAGTCCCGTAATGTATATACGGGCTCTTAATCGACGCTTGATGGCATAACGGAGAAAACAGGCATAGCAAAACAGTGAAAGGCAAGACCCAGTGCTGAGACAAAGTGCTGGGTTTTTTCTGTATGATGGGGCGAGGTAAAGCTGACATGGATCTGACTTCACATCTAGACATGGCGTATAATTATTTTATAATGTAAAGAAAGGATGGAGATGAAAAGGTTTACATGATCAAGAAGCATCAGTAAAACAGCATGGAGCAAAAACGACAAGAGGAAGTGGTGCGTATTGCAAAAGTGGGAGCATAATGAGGACATTGCAGAGCCAGATGATGGGGAGAAAAATCTCCCTCAACCACTTGATGGCGAAGAATACAATCTGCGCTATTTACCGCTTGTTGATTTGAAATCGGGTAAGTGGATCGGTGCAGAGCTTCTTTTTGTTCGAAATATTCAGAAAAATAAATCTGTGATTGGCGGCTCGCTACTTGAGCAAAGCGAAGTTGTCGCTACGGAACAATGGGCCCTACAGACCGCTTGCAAACAAAACAAATTGTGGCATGATGCGGGATTATCACCGTTTGTTGTAGCCGTTCGTATATCCGCTGGATCATTTTATGATGCGGGCTTCGTCAAAGCAGTCGAGCAGACCATCCTGAAAACAGGGCTCTCTCCCCATTTTTTGGAACTACTGATTCCTGAGGCAGTCGTGCTGGAAGCGGAGCGAAGCCTCGACATTTTGATACAGCTAAAAAAAATTGGTGTACAAATTTGCTTGGACGAGTTTGGTCTGGGCTACAGCAGTCTTACACAATTGAGCCGATATCCGGTCAATCGCTTGAGGATAGATCGGACCTTCGTTCAACAAAGCACGATGAACCGCGCATATGAAACGGTCGTCAAAATGATCATAGGTATTGGCAGAAATCTTCAGGTGCAAGTAACAGCAGATGGCGTGGATACAGCTGAGCAGTTAGCCTTTCTGCACGAGGTTGCTTGTGATTCGGCGCAGGGACATTACTTCCGTGAAGCTATGTCTCCTGAGCTGGTGCTTGAGCAGTGGACACGTACAGAAAATAACGCCACCTGTCGGAGTGTGGGACAGGTATTTGAAGAGCATATCCGTGAGCGAGCAGCACCTCCGCAGCACGAGGACCTATTTGAAACCTTGCGTAATCAGCAAGGAATGACCTTTTCTTTTCGCAGGAAAAATGGCAAGTTTATACATACCTTGTGTCAGGGAGAGCTGCTCTACCGGATTGGTTTAACACCTGAACAAGTGGTAGGAAAACCATTGATCGAAATATTACCTGCGACCGAAGCTGTCAGAAAAGAAAGTTATTATGAACGTGCATGGGCCGGGGAAGAAAATGTGAACTACGAAGGCTTTGTCAATGGCGTTTATTATTTGGCAGCTCTGCGACCCATTTTTCATCAAGGGATTGTTAAAGAAGTGATTGCGTCATGTGTGGACATCACCGAGCTGAAGACGGCGGAGGAAGAAAAACGCATCAGTGAAGCGAAGTTCAGACTGATTGCTGAAAATATGTCAGATGTGATCGTCATTTTGGATCGTCATTTTTCCATGACCTACGTGTCGCCATCTGTGAATGAGGTCCTGGAGGTCACACCCGAGGAGCTCATGCATCAACCGATTGTATCCTTTTTGTCAAAAGAAGAAGGCAATCGAGTACTGGCGACCTTGCTGGAAATTATGGAAACACAGCTTCCCAAGCTTATCACGTTTTCATGGGGGCAACTAAATGGCAAAAGAACAATACTGGAAGCAAAAGGAACGCCAGTACTCAGTGATTGTCAGGAAAGAGGACAAATTATTTTTGTGATCCGTAATGTCACGACACAATTGCAGGCGGAGGAGTTTATAAGAAAAATGGAGAAGCTGTCTGTTGTCGGTCAGCTTGCAGCAGGGGTAGCGCATGAAATTCGCAATCCTGTCACCTCGATAAAAGGGTTTGTCCAGTTACTCCGTCGAGATCAAGGAAAAAAAGAATATTTCGATATCATGCTTCAGGAATTTCAACAGCTGGAGAGCATTTTGCGAGAATTTGTGTTTCTCACACAGCAGCATTCCAATTATTATGAGCTGACAAATGTACGGAATATGATTCAAAGCATTGCGTCCTGCATCCAGACTGAGGCTGACAAGCATAAGCTGGAGCTCATTTTTTGGATAGCAGAGGAGCAGCGCATGTGGTGCGATCCCGGTCAAATTAAGCAAGTGATGAGTCATTTACTGTCGAATGCAATTGAGTCCATGCCAGAAGGAGGAATCATCCAGATCCTGGTTAGACCGGAGGGAGATGACAAAGTGATGATTCGGATCGTGGACACAGGCTGCGGTATGAGCGAAGACAGATTAAAGCGTATAGGTGAACCGTTTTATAGTACCAAAGAAAAAGGAACCGGCCTAGGCCTTATGATCAGTTATAAAATTATTGAGAATCATGCTGGTGTTATTCATTTTTGTAGTGAGCCGAATAAGGGAACGACAGTAGAGGTATATATTCCGATCAAACATCCGTTATCGACACCTACGCATGAAGGAACAAAAATCATCTATGGAAGCGAGTGAGCTTTCATTTCCATAAAAAAGAAGGTCCGATGAAAGAAAAATCGTCGGACCTTTTGCTTTGTGGTTTCCATTATTCTTTATTCGCTCTGCTTTTTCCCCGCGCTATAGTGACGGGAGACTACCTCCAAAAAATGGCGCCAAGCTGCTGGCAGCTCAGGTGGCTGTTCCTGTTTACCGGGCTTTCCTGCAGAATCAACGGATTTCTCTTCTGGAGCTTGCATGTGTCACATCTATCCTTTCTTGTCCAACCAATCGTGTCGCAGTGTGAACAACTCTCGAAGCTCCGCTGTAGAGAGCTCGGTGATCCACGCTTCTCCGGTACCGACAATTTGTTGGCTTAACGACAGCTTTCTTTCCATCATCTCATCGATTCGTTCCTCGATGGTCCCAAGCGAAATAAATTTGTATACATGGACATTGCGCTGTTGTCCGATTCGATGGGCACGGTCAGTTGCCTGATTTTCTACAGCAGGGTTCCACCAACGATCCAAGTGAATGACGTGATTCGCTTCTGTCAGATTCAGTCCCGTACCGCCCGCACGCAAGGACAGGATAAAAACTGTCCCACGCTCATGATCAGGCAGCTCAGGGTTTTGGAATCGTGCAATCATCTCATCGCGTTTTTCTTTTTTGGTGGAGCCATTCAGAAACAGCACAGGTCCATGTCCCTCGCGAGTGAGTACACGCTGGAGCAGATTGCCCATTTCGATGTACTGAGTAAAGATCAGGCAGCGTTCTCCCTTTTGCCGGATGTCTCCTACCAGCTCGAGGAGACGTTCCAGCTTGTGCGAACGAACAGCTTCATCATTGGTCGTAATTTCATTGAGGATTAGTGCAGGGTGATCGCACAATTGCTTCAAACGAGTCAGAGTCGTGAGGATAAGACCACGTCTTTCCATCGGAGAAGCATTTGCCATGCGGTCAAACATATCCTGAATCGCGGTTTCATACAGGGCGCCTTGTTCAGCAGTGAGAGGGACGTATTCCTTTCCTTCACTTTTCTCTGGCAAATCTAACTGGATGCTTGGGTCGGTCTTCACACGGCGCAGCAAAAACGGTTGTATTAAGCGCTGCACTTGTGTAATCAAGGTCTGATCCTGATCTCGTTCGATCGGCTGCACAAAGCGATGGGAAAAGTCACCGAGACTGCCGAGGTAGCCCGGATTCAGGAAATCAAAGATGGACCACAGCTCGCTCAATCGATTTTCGATCGGTGTTCCTGTCAGTGCAATCCGGTGCCAGGCACGCAGATCTCTGACGGCAGAGGCCTGCTTCGTGTAAGCATTCTTGATATTCTGCGCTTCGTCGAGACAAATGGTATTCCATGTAATCGAAGAAAGCTCCGTCTCATCCAGATGGGAGAGGGCATAAGAAGTAATGACCAAATCTGCTGATTGTATGGCAGGTAGAAAGTCTTCTTTTTTCTTGCGACCGTTTCCATAGTGAATAAAGACGTTCAGGGATGGGGCAAACCGCTCCAGCTCTTTTTGCCAGTTTCCGATTACCGAGGTCGGACAAATCAGCAGGGAAGGGGCTTCGGAGACACCGTTTTGTTTCAACTCAAGCAGATACGTAATAAACTGGACGGTTTTTCCGAGTCCCATGTCATCTGCCAAACAAGCACCAAGACCAAATCTGCGCAGAAAGAGCAGCCAGGAGCTGCCTTCCAGCTGGTATTTACGTAGTGTACCGTGGAAGCTAGCAGGCTGCGGAAAAAACGGAATGTGCTTGGTTTCCTGCAGCTGGCGCATGAGCTCGCGCAGGTGTTGATTTAATTCTACTTCAACAGCAAGCGAGTAGGACGTATCGAGATCGTCTTCCCCCGTCTCTTCTACCTCTATCGGAGCTGTCAGATGCATTTTCATGACATCACGCAAGGTTAAGCCGTTTTTTCCCTTGTTCTTTTTCAGAGCTTCTTGCATTTGCAAGAACAAGTCTGGCGTCAATTGGACCCAGTGTCCTCTGATTTTCAACAGACGTTGCTTTTGTTTAATCAGTTGTTCAAATTCTTCTTCACTCAGTTCTACAGGACCTAGGGCGAGCTTCCACTCAAAATCCATTACTTGGGAAATCCCTAAAAAAGACTGCCTAGCAGAACCGACAGAAGATGTGACCTTTGCTTTCAATTTTGGCTTGACTCTGCGGACCTGCTCCCACCATGCCGGTAAAAAGACATGGATGCCTGCCTGTACGAGCTGCAGACTGCTTGATGTCAAAAACGTCCAAGCCTGCTCGTTGGAGAGGTGCGTAACAAAAGGATAATTACTCTTGCGGCCTGTGTGCAGCCAGGGCAGGATCTCCAAGCACTTCTGCATGTCAGTGAGGAAACGGCTCCAATGCTCCCGCCATGCGTCTGGAATTTCTGCAAAGGAAAAACCTTCTGCATGTAGCCCGTCAGGCTCAAGCAAAAAGAGTCGATCAGGCTGTGCCCGATCCTGCAAATAGACATGCAGGGACCAATCATCCGAGGTGCCCTCCGCTTCCACGATTTGCAAACATGTGCGAAACGGAGTCAGGTCAGGCAGCCAGCCGATAGATTGCAGCCATTCACTCTCCTGCTGGTGCGGGGATAAGTCTGCGCCCATGACAGTGAGGGCTGGGAATTGCGTGACCAATTGATCCCAGGCGCGACCCACCGCTCCTGTATCCGCAATCGTTTCCTCCAAGGCGAGAGAAAGCCAGCGATCTCCGAGAATAGAGGCTTCCTCCGGTGCACAGGCGATTTTCCAGCCCAAGCGACCTTCCTTCCAGCTGGAAAAGTCAGGGACAATAGCCCCATCACTAAGCGCACGCAAAATGAGAATTGCGGTATCACGAAACGTAGAAAACGCATGGTCCCACGTATAGGTTCGATGCGCCAGCCAAGGCGGACTTGTGAAAAAAGAGAGGGCTTCAGAAGGACGTAGGAGGAGGCCGTGCTCGGATGTTTCCAAGAAAGTTCCATAGTACGAGCTCTCATCCCAGGCGAACAAGGCTCCCGCCAAATGCTCGGGATCAATCCGTTCCCCATGTTTACCTGTCCCGGCAATCAGGAAACGTCCGTCTGCCAGGAGCTCTCCGGTTAGAACGAGTGTCATGACGGTACTCATAGATTCAGATTTCCTCTCCTTAATTCCTCCTGAAAAGCACGCAAGCGGTTATATTTTGCGGACAATTGATCTACGTAGCGTTCAAAGCGAGCATCTTCATTTGCTTTGCTGTAAGTAGACCGTACTTTTTTTAACAGCTTGATTGCTTCCTTGTAAGCGGGACGATTTCGTTCGTTAATCAACCGATTTACTTCACGCAAATAAAGCGGAAAGAGAAGGGAGGGGTGTGATTCCTCGATTTCCTTTGCTTGCGCTGCTGAAATATCAGAAAGCGGGACCTGATAGGACATCTGCAGGTCAATCCATTGCTTGAATAGCTTGTTTTCGTACAGATAGGCTGCGTACTCTTGAAAGCTATTAGGTAAAAAGCGTTTGAGCATGGCACCAGATTCCGCTAGCTGTCCCGTTTGCTCCATCGCTTCGAGCCAGATGGCGGTCACCAGACGATAATGCGGTGTTTCTGCTTGCCCGACGAGCTGTTCAAGTGACTCCACCCAAAACAGGAATCGTTTCCATTCATTGATTCGTGCAAAAGCTTTTAGGTACGTGAGATAAAAGGGTAATGTCAATTGACGATTTTGCAGCCAAATACGAAGCGCTGCCTCATCATTGCGCGCCATTACGTAAAAATGAGCGCGAAGCATAAGGTATTTGTCTCGTACATTTGGCTTTGTCTCGGAATCGCTAATCAGCTGGTCTAACTCTTCTGTTTCTTGCTGAATCCAGCCATCGTCACAGAGCAAATGCCACCACATCATGTGATAGGCAAAGCTCCAGTAGAGAGACGGTGCTTCATCCTCCTTCATTTTTTTTACAATGTACAGCGTTTCCTCCAAGGCTTCCGTATGGTTTTCCCGCAAAGCGGAGATGTCCGCATAAAAAAGCGAGGCTTCCAATTGCTCCAGCAGTCGCTCGGCTGTTTGCGTCAAATCCAAATACCAAAATGATTGTCGGTACTTTTTTACGAATTCCTGCAGGGTCAGTAAATGAAACAGGTTGGCATGTATGGTAAACAATTGCGCGCGGTCGCTCGGCCACGAGGCAGCGACACCAAGCACGTTTTCGTAGCTGGAAAATAGCTCTGTAGAGGCGCGGTATGTCTCCATAGCAGAAGAGAGGTTCCTCGTCCAGCTTTCAAAAAAAGTCCACCAGTCGCGCACAGGGCTATTTGCTGTGAGGGAAGATTGAACGGGATGCCCGTCGCTTGACCCTACGAGATGACTCCTGTTTTTGTATGCTGGAGTGAGCATTGATTTGGAGAACTGAACGCGCCGAGGCTTTTGCGAACGCGTTAAATAATGACGCGGGTTTTCAAAGACGCTGTACATCTGAAAAAATGTTGCAGCAATATGCTTGCACAGTCTGGAATACGGACAGCTACACGTGCTGTTTTGCACTGCGTCAAGGTCCAAGCTCACATGATAGACCTCGCCTCCCTGTACATTACTTGTTAACAGGGTGCCTTTTTCTACACGGGTGTTAAAGACGACGCCATCCGAAAAGTAGTTGTAGCCCCGTTCAATGATATGTCCCTCGATATGTGCGAGAATTTGCTCTCCTACTTGGATGACTTGTTCCCGTATCAACTCTCTTTGCAGCATCAGCCCAGATCCTCCGAACGAATTGTCATCCCTCCATTATAACCCAAAAACCGGGGAATGGAAAAAGGAAGAGAATCTAAAGCTCTGCGACTCCGTTAATAAAACGATAAATTTCATCGTAAAGCGGATCATTAGCTTGATAAAGGCTGACTACGGCTTGCTTACGACCGTTTTTGCCAAAGAACCAGCCACCTGTATACCACGCGATAGGGGCTTCATACATGTACGGGGAAAAGGAGCGTCCCTGTAAATCAGAACCACCTGTTTCTCCTGCTTGCAAATAGGCGCGGAGACGCTCGCGTTTGGCTTTGTCGTACGTTACTGCTAAATCAAACTCGATTTCCAGCCCCATCGCATACCCATAGGCATCAGCGGCAGCCTCCTCCAAGCTTTTTTGCGGGTTGAAATACGTATTCGGCTGGAGAAAGGCGAGATCAAAGCCGAGAGTCTCCCATTCATTCCAGCCATTCGCCTTTTGGTACGGAATCCAGATCGAACGCAATCTGTGGCTGCTATGCTTGCAGGCATGGATTTCTTGATTGACGGTCTGAATGACGAGACGGTCGTCATTTTCCGGACCACGAAAATATAAGCTTTCCTGTAGCCAATAAAAGCCTTGCAACTGGAGGCAATCGTTCCACGACTGGCACGACCATCTATCGAGAAACAAGCACATCCAGTCTGTCACAGCTTGTATACGGAGCCTGTCATCAGGAAAAATTTGTGGGTTTGGGTACGGCAGCGCGATCCAGACGTTGATCCGGCAAAGGGGTGAACAGCGAATCGCCTGACAGAGAGCATCGAGATTGCGATCACAAAGAAACAGCTCATGCATATAGCGTAGCCATTCGTTCCAGTTAGCCGGCTTTTTCTCATCCCGTGTCAATAATCTGCCTTCCCCGTTGTTATCCAGAATCCCTAAAGCGAGAAAGAGAAAATCTGTGAACATGGTGCCATCCGGGCAGCCAGTGCTCGGGTCGGCATGTGTCAGGAGGGGGAGGAAGTCGCCTGGCTCCCAAAATTGATAGTGAGGCGTACCGTCTGTACCGATACTGTAGCCAGTGTACGCGAGAAATAGTTGATCAATCTGCCCTTTTCCAAGCGATGGATACGGAGACATTCGACACCATCTCTTTTCTTTTTAAGATCACAGGCGAGGTACCACTTACACGTATGTATGCAGGAAATCGGAAAGAAACGACGTCTGTGGCAAAGAATGACTTAATTTTTTGGTGAAGAGGATGTACACAAAACCAGTATGTTCGCTGGTTGGCTATTTTTTTTGCTTAAGCGGGGAATGATGTAGCAGAAAACAATAAATGGGCAAGGATGGTTTTTATGGAAGGAAAGGTCTTGCCAGGCCCCCGTAAGCGAACGAAAAAACGAAGGATCTTCATGCGCACCCTGGCCATTATGATCGGGGCGGTGCTGGTCGCAGTTGGACTCGAAATCTTCTTGGTCCCCAATAATATTATTGATGGTGGCGTGACCGGATTGTCCATCATGATGTCCCATCTGACAGGACTCAAGTTGGGATTATTCCTGTTTATTTTAAACTTGCCTTTTTTAATTATTGGATACAATCAAATCGGCAAGACCTTTGCGATCTCGACTTTGTTTGGGGTAGCGGTGATGTCAGTTGGAACCGCACTGTTGCACGACGTTCCGAGCTTGACAGAGGACCTGCTGTTATCTGCTGTTTTCGGAGGGATCATTGTCGGTATAGGAGTAGGCTTGGTCATTCGGGCGGGGGGCTCGCTAGACGGAACGGAAATCGTCGCAATTCTGCTGACGAAGAAGAGCCCTTTTTCCGTAGGCGAAGTAGTTATGTTTTTTAACCTGTTTATTTTAGGGAGCGCCGGTTTTATTTTTGGTTGGGATCGAGCGATGTACTCTTTGATTGCCTACTATATCGCCTACAAGATGATTGATCTGACCATGGTTGGACTGGAGCAATCAAGGTCTGTCTATATTATCAGATCGCGTAGATGAAGCGGTCAATCTGATTATTCGCGACCAGGACGAGGGTGTTTACATTGAAAAGGTAGATACACGTCAATATGTTCGGGTGTATACGCAGGTAGGACGAAAGTCACCACTGTACGCTGGGGCATGTCCGCGAATTCTTTTGTCGTATTTGCCAGATGAAGAAATCGAAGAACTGCTGAATCGCGTTGAACTGCAAAAAATCGCTCCCGATACCAATACGGACATAGAGCTGCTTTGGAGATGGATTCACGACGCCCGTGAAAGCGGATACACGGTGAGCTACGGCGAGCTGGAGCCGGATTCCGCTGCGATTGCCGTACCGATTCGAGATTTTACTGGACAAGTCATTGCAGGTCTTAGTCTTGCTGGAGCTACTTCTCGTTTCCAACAGGATCGATTGGATTATTTAGTCAAAGAAACAAAAGAAATTGCCAAAGAAATCATGAGCAAGCTAGGGTATGTCAAGCAAAAGGGGGGAATTTGATGCTGGAAATTAAGAATCTTCAAACGAAATTTCGCACCGACAATGGCGAGATTACTGTTCTGGATGGGGTGAGCTTTCAAATCAACAAAGGCGAAACCATCGGAGTTGTAGGGGAGTCGGGATGCGGCAAGAGCGTCACTTCCCTCTCCATCATGGGACTACTGCCACGAACGGCGCAAATCACTCGCGGAGAAATTTTGTACAAGGGTGAAAACCTGGCTGGCTATTCCAAAGATCAGATGAGGAAGGTCAGAGGAAAAGAAATTGCGATGATCTTTCAGGAGCCGATGACTTCACTGAATCCGGTGTATACGATCGGCGCGCAAATCATGGAGCTGGTCTTGAACCATACGGATATGAACAAGAAGCAAGCCAAAGAACATGCAATCCAGATGTTAAAGCTGGTCGGGATTCCCCGTGCTGAAGAAATCGTCGACGAGTATCCGCATCAGCTTTCAGGTGGGATGAGACAGCGTGTGATGATCGCTATGGCCATGTCTTGTAGTCCTTCGCTTTTGGTCGCCGATGAACCTACAACAGCTTTGGACGTAACGATCCAGGCGCAGATTCTCGATCTGATGCGAGAATTGCAACAAAAAAGCGAGATGACGATCATGCTCATCACCCACGATCTGGGCGTTGTTGCGGAAATGTGTGATCGCGTAGTGGTTATGTATGCAGGACAGGTTGTAGAAGAAGCCGAGGTAGAAAAGCTGTTTGAAACGCCAAAGCATCCTTACACGGTTGGCCTGCTAGGCTCCATCCCTGACATGGACGTCGAACAGGAGTACCTTTTCACAATCGGTGGAACCGTACCAAGTCCGGGTCAAATGCCAGTGGGCTGTCGCTTTGCTGAAAGATGCAACAAGGCTTTTGACAAATGCATCGCGCAGGCCCCACCATTGTTTGATTTACCTGATGGGACAAAAAGCAGGTGCTGGCTGCATGAGTCCACGGCAAACGAATAGACGAAGCAACGATGATGGAGAAAAGGGGTTGAATGGAAGTGGACAAGTCTGAATCGAAACCCTTGCTGGAAGTGAAAGGCTTAAAAAAGTACTTCCCGATTCGTAGCGGATTGTTGAAAAAGGTAACCAATCATGTGAAAGCAGTCGACGACATTTCCTTCTCGGTAGAAAAGGGCGAAACGCTAGGGATTGTCGGAGAATCGGGATGTGGGAAATCGACTACGGGCAGGGCAATCCTGCGTCTGATCGAGCCTAGCGGAGGGGATGTCATTTTCCAGGGAGAGAATTTGGCAAAGCTTAGCCCCTACGAGATGCGAATGAAGCGCAAGGACCTGCAAATCATTTTTCAGGACCCTTTTGCTTCCCTGAACCCACGTATGACAGTCGGAGACATCATTGAAGAGCCGATGATTATCTACAATCTGTATCCGACACCGAAGGAACGTAAACAGAAAGTCGCGGAATTGATGCAGGTCGTAGGGTTGAAGCCTGAAAATGCAGAACGCTTTCCACATGAGTTCAGTGGAGGTCAGCGCCAACGGATCGGTATCGCACGCGCCCTCTCGCTCAATCCCAAGCTGATCGTGGCGGATGAGCCTGTATCTGCACTGGATGTATCGATCCAATCGCAGGTGCTGAATCTGATGAGGGATTTACAGAAGCAATACGGACTTACATACATATTCATTTCTCACAACTTGAGTGTCGTCAAGCATTTTTGCGATCGCATCGGTGTGATGTATTTAGGCCGTATGGTTGAGCTGGCTCCGAAAAATGCACTATACGAGGAGCCGCTGCACCCGTATACACGCTCTTTACTCTCGGCGGTTCCGATTGCCAAGCCGAAAACGAAGCGTGAACGAATCATTTTGACGGGTGATGTGCCAAGCCCGGCTAACCCGCCTAGCGGATGTACATTTCACACACGCTGTCCAGATTGTATGGAGATTTGCAAAACAGAAAAACCCCAGTTTCATTCCATGGGGGATGGGCGATATGTCGCTTGTCATTTGTACAATCCATAGGTACAGATGACGGCTGCCATATAAATGAAAGCATGCATATCAGAACAAACAAGGGGGATTTGAATTGAAAAAGTTAGGTATCACAGCGTGCTCAGCTTTGCTGGTGCTCGCAGCCGCACTTGGCGGATGTGCTAGTAAGCCAGCGGACTCTGGCACCCAAGCGAACCCGCAACCAAAAGCGCAAACCGCGGCACCTGCCGCTGGGAAAAACGAACTGACACTTGGTGTTAACGGCGACCCGCATTCCTGGGACCCAATCGATACGTTCCTGCTTGACTGGAGTACAGTGGCAACATCTGTATTCGAGGGCTTGGTAGAACGCTCGACAGATCTGAAGCTCCAGCCAGGACTTGCAGAATCTTGGGAATTTAAAGACGACAAAACACTCCAATTCAAGCTTCGTCAGGGTGTTAAGTTCCACAATGGCGAACCATTCAATGCCGAGGCTGTAAAATTTACGTTTGATCGCTTGCTTGGAGAAGAAGGCAAAAAAGGACCACAACAAGCAAACTACGCTTCGATTGACCATGTCGAAGTCGTAGACGAATTTACAGTAAACATGATCTTGAAGGAAAAGGACCCTGTACTGATTACGAAGCTGGCGGGTTATGGCGGTGTGATCGTTCCTCCGCAATACGTTAAAGAAAAAGGAGACGAGTATTTCAATACGCATCCAGTAGGTACTGGCCCTTTCAAAATGGAAAGCTATGAAAAAGACAACAAAGTGGTTCTGGTGAAAAACGAGAACTACTGGAAGCAAGGTCTGCCTAAGCTGGAAAAAGTAACCTTCCGCTTCATTCCGGAAGCAACCACTCGCCTTGCTGAAATGCAAACCGGTGCCATTGACGTAATGAAAAAGGTAGAGATCAGCCAGACCGATTCCATCAAAGGTATGTCTGATCTGGAGCTGATGCAAGTAGGTTCTCCGACTGTTTATGCTCTGCGCTTCGATACAACCAAGAAGCCTGTTGACAATGTAAAAGTACGTGAAGCGATTGCCTATGCGATTGATGCCGATCTGATCATCGACACATTGCTCGGTGGTTACGGTAAGCGCGTGAACTCATTCCAAAGTGAAATGTCTTTCGGTCATGATCCTAGTCTTCCATTGCGTCAGTACGATCCGGAAAAAGCAAAGCAACTACTGGCTGAAGCTGGCGTGAAGGAAGGAACTGAGCTGGAGCTCTTCCTGCCAGGTACAGATGCAACCTTTAAAGAAGTGGCACAAGCAATTGAGCTTCAATTGGGTCAAGTCGGTTTGAAAGTGAAACTGAATCTGGTTGATTCCTCCACATTTACTTCTGATCTGATTCCAAACGGAAAAGCTGGCCATATGTATCGCAACGGTTGGGGTGGCTGGACGCTTGACTTTGACAACACGGCATACCTGATGTATCACAAAGGCGAGTTCTGGAACCCTGATTTCTATGATGAAAAAGTAGAAGAGCTGCTGGCAGCTGAACGCTCCACATTTGATCAAGACAAACGTCTCGAAGCTTTCAAAGAACTGAACAAACGTCTGTATGAGCTGGTACCAGAAGTACCGCTCTATCAAACCATCAACCTGTGGGCTGTTAACAAACGCGTAAAAGGATTCCAGCCTCCAGCAGATGAGCGCATCGACTTGCGCGAAGTATCGGTAGAATAGGAAACAGATTGAACAGGGGAGTAGAAGATGTCTCTTCTATTCCCCTCATTTATGAAAAAGGAGGAGCGGGATGACAACCTTTTTGATTCGACGCTTGCTACATAGTATTTTTGTCGTTCTTGCTATCACTCTTGTTATTTTTGTACTCGTTCGTTTGACAGGTGATCCGGTTTCGATCATGTTCCAGGCAGGCGAGCCTACAAAAGAAGCCATAGCGGAATTGCGTAAAAACCTTGGCTTGGATGAGCCCGTGTATGTTCAGTTCCTTCTTTATTTGAAAGACATGTTTACCGGAAATTTGGGTACCTCGTTTCGTACAGGTGAAAGTGTAATTGGAATGATGCAAGAAAAGATGGGGGCAACACTATTGCTCGCATTTGGCGGGATGTTCGTCGCTCTCTTGATTGCAATTCCTGTCGGGATTATTTCCGCTGTTCGTAGAGGAAGCGTTGCTGACTTTTTCGGCCGTATCTTCTCCTTGCTCGGCATTTCCTTCCCGAACTTTTGGCTAGGGATCATGCTGATCATTATCTTCGCAGTTAAGCTGCGCTGGTTTCCGGCTTCTGGTTATCAAGGTCTGGAATATCTCGTTCTGCCGTCTGTGGCGCTCGGTCTTATTTTGTCAGGTATCCTGGCACGCCTCGTGCGCTCTTCGATGCTTGAGGTCTTGAATCAGCAATACATCAATACAGCTCGTTCCAAAGGGATCAAGGAATGGATCGTGGTCATCAAGCACGGATTGCGTAATGCATTGATCCCAACCGTCACGTTCATCGGTTTGCAGTTCGGGACTCTGCTAGGCGGTACGGTTATTATTGAACAGGTCTTTTCGTGGCCAGGGATTGGTCGGATGCTGATCGATGCCATTTCCCAGCGTGATTTTCCAGTCATTCAAGGGTCGGTCATCATCTTGTCCTTCTTGATGATTTTCGTGAACCTGCTGGTTGACATCAGTTATGGCTTTATTGATCCACGTATCAGGCAGGGGGGAGGAAAAAGCGAATGACAACAGCGGCAGTTACTAACAATCAGACGAATCCGCCAGTAAAAAGACGCGGAAAATGGAACAAGATGGGGAGACGCTTTGTTCGTAATCCGTGGGCGATGACAGGGATGTTCTTGCTCCTGATAGCCTTGTTATCAGCTCTTTTTGCGCCAGTACTTGCGCCGACTACACCTGACAAGGCTGATTTGCGCGCGCGATTGACTGCCCCATCCTGGATGGATGATACGGGGAAATCAGAGCATATACTTGGAACCGATCAGGTCGGCCGTGATTTGCTTAGTAGGATTATTTATGGAGCACGCGTATCACTGCTCGTAGGTGTCGTGTCTGTATTAATCTCCATGGTCATCGGTGTCATTTTGGGCCTAATTGCCGGTTTTTATGGGCGATGGGTGGATGATCTTTTAATGCGCTTGGCAGATGTTCAGCTTGCTTTTCCTTTTATTCTGTTTGCGATCATTGTAATGACGGTTTTTGGGGCAGGATTATGGAAGCTCATTCTCGTTTTGGGGATTAGTAACTGGGTTGGATTCGCCAGATTGGTTCGAGGTCAGGTTATGAGCGTAAAAGAAATGGAGTATGTACAGGCTGCCAAAGCGATTGGTGCTACGAATTTACGTATCATCAGAAAGCATGTTCTCCCGAATGTTCTATCATCCATCATCGTATTGGCTACGTTAAATGTAGCGGTAAACATTTTGCTGGAGGCGTCCTTGACATTCATTGGTCTTGGTGTAGACCCTTCCATCCCGACCTGGGGCGGCATGCTTGCAGATGGTCGTAACTATTTAGAAACAGCCTGGTGGGTAGCTACATTCCCAGGTATTGCGATTATGCTGACCGTATTTGGCATTAATCTGCTCGGTGACTGGCTGCGTGACGAGCTTGATCCTAATTTGCGTGTGTAAGGAGGCAGACTGGTGAGAGGACTACGTGACATCTTTACGACTGCAGGTTTGGTGGGCGATCAAAATCATGGTGGAATTGCTGATTGCCTGTCTGTTTCGTTTTTTCAGCAAACAGGCGTCGCGATAGTAGGGTTGATTGACTTCTGCGCGCGGTTGGGATTAGAAACCAGTGAGCTGGATTTACCCGTAATTCGCGAAGTAGATACTCCTGATGAGGCACAAGCAACAAAAGACGGAGACTGGGTGTGCACTGTATTTATCGATTCAGCCTATAAAACGGATGAGGCAGCATGTTGTATACAGCCGGATCATAAGCGGCTCGAATTTCTTGGTGGAAGCGAGTCGAGCATTAGCCGGATGATGCGCTGGATGGCATCAAGCTGGCCAGCTGGGGTGAGTGTGAGTACAACGGATCATGACATTCAAGCAATGAAATATCGTGCTGGCATGATCGAGCTTTATGCGAAGGCAGACAGTTCTCCAGTTGATCAGATCGTGGTTGCGCCTGGGAATGAGGCGACCTATGGTGCAAAGCCACCAGTAGCTCGTCCGGTGCCTCTTGATAGTCTCGGGGAGCTTTGGACGACGGCCGGGTTTTATCAAGCAGGCCGCATCGATGTTACAAGTCAAACAGATGTTTTCTTTACTGGAATCACGTCAAGCGCATCCATTACAGCTGCTGCTCGTTTCGCTGCTCGCATTGGGCTGGCATCGACTGGGCTTCGTTTTCCCCTCACAGGTGAACAAGAACGCGTGGCAGAACTGACTTTTGCAGTAAACATCGAACCAAACAAGTCAAACACGCAGGCCGAGGTAGTTGTTGTAGCTGATGAGCAGGAGGCTACAGCTAGAGTAATTCGTATCACTGGGGGAGAAGGAGCCGTAATTTCTGCACTTGATTACTTCGCGAGTGCGACCCCGCATCAAACCGGCGGCACCTATGGCAAGTGGGAGAACAGTGCGGTTAGCGAGAACATTCAGCAGGACTTTCCGCTTTTTGTAGAGAAAACATGGAGTGACCCAGGTGAAAGAAGCGAGATGGAGCAGTTGTTTCAGGAAAAGATAGAGACACTCGCTCAGCAGCTGAAAGAGGGCAAGCAAGCATCGGCTCCTCTGGTAATTACCGCCTTTTTGTCTGAACCGGTAGAAATACGACGGGCGCTGGAACGAAGCTGGAGTCATACCATCTCCCGGTTGCTCCCGCAAATAGAACACCGTATACATATACATTCCGCATTTAAGCCGGGCTTGTGCTGGGTAAAGGAAACGATCATTCCAAGCTTACAGCGTTCCGGCAAGCGAGTGGAACGAGTAGCAATCTCGTTTCAACGGGTGTCGCGTAAAGATGGAATGGAGCTATCACATCGTTGGCTACAGGAGCTTTATCCCGTAGACCAGCTGCTTGCCAAGGAGCTAGGAATTTCCTTGTCCCAAACTTCATTCGTGATGAATGAAAGGTTGCAGACGACCTATCAGGTAGAGGTGTGGAGCGATAACCAGAACTTGCTGGGAACATGGCAATTGGATGTTCCTGTAGCATCGGTTCCGTATGCCGATCAGGTGAAACGTGCCTATCCAACAACATCTGGTCTGACCATTAGCAACGGTCTGGCGGTCGACCACTATGTAGTTGCTACTGATCGGGAAAGATTTTGGCACTATTATACGCAGCAATTTTTGCCGGAGCTGACAGCAGCTCTTATGCAAAAGCAACAGGGTCCATATCAAGGGGACATTCCTCTCTTTTATTCAATCGATGTCGATGTTGCGATGAGCGAACAAGAAGAGCGGCTGAATATCGATGAAGAGACGATTTCTTCATTAGAAGCATTGCACGAGGATATTTATTTTTATACGCTTGACTACTATGCTTATCTAGGTGAAAAAGAAACGGGAGTGGCATGGAATTCTCCGGGAGCTGTTCGTCCGTACGTTCGGGTGGAAACAGGGATTTCGCCCCATGCAACCATTCGCGTAAAAGAATATAGCGAGAAGCAAGCTCTCACAATTGCCACCACACATCTGTACTTTGATGAACAACAAACAGAGCCAGTGCGTGCACGTTTATTGCTGAAAAAAGATTCGACGAGCAATCTCGAGGAGTGGGAATGCGCAACTGCTGAGCCGAAGGAAGAGCCAGTGATTGCTGAGTGGGCTGAGCTTGCTGCACATCCGTCTGTCCATATTTGGGAAGTCGAAAAATCGTTTGAAGGTCGATCGATCTATACGGTGGAGGTTACGACCCCTCGTGTTTCCAGTTATGTATCGACTCACAAGCTGTCTCTATACAAGCCGACTGTGCTGATCGAAGCGGGGCATCATCCGAATGAAGTGTCAAGTATGCCCGCCATCCGAGAGCTCGTAAAAGAAATCGTAACGGAAAGAGCGGAATGGCTAACGCGCTTCAATCTCGTCGTGATTCCCTTTGCCAATCCGGATGGAATCGCCCTACATCAGGAACTGGTGAAAGAGAACCCGTATTGGAAGCATCACGCCGCCCGCTATAACGCAGTGGGTCTGGAGTATACGAATCACCGCTTTAAACCGAGTATTTTTGGTGAATCACGGGTTGTCCCGCAGCTATTTTATCGCTGGCTGCCTGATGTGATTATTGATGATCACGGAATTCCTTCTCATGAGTGGACCCAGCCTTTTGCCGGGTACAACAGTCCACCGCGATTCCCCGTATCGTATTGGGTGCCGATATCCCTTTTTTACGGAATTGGTCGTGAGCTGGATCGAACAGCATATCCTCACCATGCACTCGCGCTAGATACGATTCAAAAAGCAACAGAGGGTGGCATGAGGCAAAATCCGTACCTTTGGAACAAAAATAAGCACTATGTGGAACGCTACGTACGATATGGCCACAACTGGGAACCAGCAATTTTCCCGTTGCCAGATGATCATGAGCTGCTATTTTACCGCTGGCCCACAAAAACTGATCGCTCGTCCACTTCTTTGGTCTCGCGTTTTCCAGAGTGGGTAACGCTTGATTTGATTACGGAAGCAGCCGATGAGACGGTTTGGGGTGACGCGCTGCGTGATTGCATGGAAACACTTAAGGTGTTTAATCGGGAAGTACTCAGAAGTGTTGCGACATGTCCACAAGTAGTTTCTCGTCAAGATGAGAAAAGCAGCATTCGTATGACGCGTCTGCGACCGATACAGATAGGGGGTAAGAAGTTATGACAAAAGTTCTTGTTACAGGATTTGATCCTTTTGGAGGAGAGCCTATAAACCCAGCTTGGGAGTCAGTCAAAGAGCTGGCAAAAATCGAATCTGATCAATACAAAGTGGAAGTGTGGCAGATTCCAACAGTTTTTGATAGATCGATTGAGCATCTGTATGCAGCAATAGAGGAGACGAAGCCCGATATCGTCTTGTGCATAGGCCAAGCAGGTGGCCGCGGCGACCTTTCCATCGAGCGCGTCGCGATCAATGTGAATGATGCGCGGATTGCCGATAATGAAGGAAATCAGCCGATCGACACCCCGATTGTAGAGCACGGCCCTGCTGCTTACTGGTCGACTCTTCCGATCAAGTCGATGGTCCATGAGCTGCAGCAACAAGGAATCCCTGCTTCTATCTCGCAGACAGCGGGCACGTATGTATGCAACCACGTGTTTTATGGCTTGATGCATTACGTAGCTGAGAACAAGGCGGCCATCCGCGGGGGGTTCATCCATATCCCGTACCTTCCAGAACAGGCAGCAAGACAATCAGGACAACCAAGTATGGCGCTGGAAACGATTGTAAAAGGTTTGCGTGTGGCAATTGAAGCCGTGATTTCCCATGACCAAGATATGGTCGTAAGTGGCGGACAGATCAATTGATCCAGAGGAGTGAACCTCCTCTTTTCTTTTCTTACCAGGTAACGTGACAGAACCGATAATCGAAATGGAGGGGGAAATGTTGCCTAACCATGAATTCTCTCCTCTTGGGGATTCCGGTGTCATTGTCAAACTAGGGGACGTCATTGATCAAACGACACATGAGAAGGTCGTAACGTTTTCTGAGTACCTTCAGAAGCATCCTTTCCCCGGAATGGTAGAATTCGTACCAGGCTTTACTACGGTAACGGTCTATTATGATCCCATCCTTCTCTCTGATCCAAGTAGTGATGTCATACCTTACGAGCGTGTCCTCGCAATTCTCAAGAAAATGGCAGAGCATCTTCCAGAAAGCTACGCGCGAGAAGCTAGGCTCGTAGAAATTCCGGTTTGCTACGGTGGTAGCTTCGGTCCGGATTTGGAAGTAGTAGCAAAGCATAACGGTATCAGTAGTGAAGAGGTCATTACCATCCATTCCTCTAGAGAGTACCTGGTCTACATGATCGGTTTTGCTCCAGGATTTCCGTATTTAGGCGGGATGGATGAGCGACTTTCTACACCACGACGGTCTTCGCCACGACTCTCTATTCCGATGGGAAGTGTAGGGATCGGGGGCTCTCAAACTGGAATTTACTCCATTGAAAGCCCGGGCGGATGGCAAATCATAGGTCGAACACCACAGAGCTTGTTTCAGCCAGATGAACACTCGCCGAGTCTTTTGCGCTCAGGTGACAAGATTCGCTTCCATCCTATTTCTGAAGGGGAATACGATGAGAGGAAGAAGGTGTCTTCGTGAGTATAGAAGTCATTTCGCCCGGACTTAGTACAACTGTGCAAGATCGCGGCAGATATGGATATCAACAGCACGGTGTCAATGTAGGTGGAGCGATGGACGATTTGGCTTTGCAAATGGCTAATCTCTTAGTCGGCAACAGGTCTACTGACGCAGTTCTTGAGATCACGATAAAAGGTCCGACCTTGCTGTTTCAAAAAGATATGGTTATAGCGATATGTGGTGGCGAATTCAGCCCGATGATCGATGACCAGCCTGTTTTATCGAATCGTCCCATTTGGATCAAAACCGGGAGTGTCCTGAAGCTCGGACATGCCAAGCACGGATGCCGTGCCTATTTAGCTGTAGCAGGTGGGGTGGACGTTCCTCTAGTCATGGGGAGTCGTAGCACCAACCTGCGGGCTGGCTTTGGAGGCTTCAAGGGAAGAGTGCTGAAGTCAGGTGATACGCTTGGACATCATAAGCAAAGTCCTTATAGTCTTTTTCTCGCACAACACTTGAAAAATCAGGCGGGTACGTCCCCCTATTCCCATATGAATTGGTTTGTTTCCGCAAATTCCTATTCTACGACTCAAGAAGCCGTTGTGCGTGTGATTCGCGGAGATCAATATGATGATTTCACAGAGGAGAGCAGGCACAGTTTTTTTCAACAATCCTTTCAGGTATCGCCACGTTCCGACCGTATGGGATATCGCCTAACCGGGCCGACCCTTACTCTGAGTTCTCCAAACGAGCTGATTTCAGCTGCCGTCACTTCAGGAACGATACAGGTCCCGCCTGACGGTCAACCGATTATTCTCATGGCGGATCGACAAACGATCGGTGGTTATCCCAAAATTGGTTACGTGGCTAGTGTAGACTTGTCAGTTGTAGCTCAATTGCGGCCAGGCGAATCCGTTCGTTTTGTGGAGATCTCGCTTCGTGATGCCCAGACAGCGCTATACGAGCGAAAGATCTTGTTGAAACAGATTAAACTCGGGATGGAAATGAATGTGGGGTGGAGGGGAGAACGATGAAAGCTGTAGACATTAACTGCGACATGGGAGAAAGCTTTGGCGCTTACTCGTTAGGAAATGACAAGGAAATATTGACGTATATCAGCTCGGCTAACATCGCCTGTGGCTTCCACGCAGGGGATCCTGCCACCATGAAAAAGACAGTACGCCTGGCATTGGAAGCGGGCGTAGCTATCGGGGCACATCCAGGCTTCCCTGATCTGGTCGGGTTTGGGCGTAGAAATATGGAGCTGTCCGCAGAGGAAGGTCATGATATCGTCGTTTACCAGATCGGAGCGCTACAGGCCTTTGTCCAGGCAGAAGGTGGAGTGATGCAGCACGTAAAACCTCATGGCGCTTTGTATAATATGGCTGCCACCAGAGCACCACTCGCTGAAGCGATCGCAGAAGCTGTGTATCGGGTTAATCCCAATCTCATTCTGTATGGACTGGCAGGCAGCGAGCTTACGAAGGCCTGTGAGAAGATTGGTCTGCGTTCTGCACATGAGGTTTTTGCTGATCGGACGTATCAACAAGACGGTACACTTACACCACGCACCCAACCGAATGCCATGATTACAGACCAGGAAAAGTCATTGACGCAGGTCGTGAGGATGGTTAAAGAAGGCGTTGTGCAGTCCGAGCAAGGGATTGATGTGCCTATTTCCGCCAATACGATATGCATCCACGGAGATGGGGCTCATGCGCTTGAATTCGCCCAGCATATTCGACAGGCACTTACCGCCGCACAAATTTCGGTAAAGGCTTTTCATGCTTAGGGGCAGAAGTCTCGATTTTTCAGGCGCTGCATGCCGGATGCTTTTGTCAGTAGATGGGAACACTCAACCATAAGAGAAGGACGGAAAGACAATTTTGTGATTGAGGGGTTTCCATGGAGCATGTGAATTGTGATACATCGCTGTTGAAGCAGGAGCTGCGTGCAGAATTAGTCGTGATTTCAAAAGCTATGGAAGAAAGCATAGACGTTCTGGAGAGCGAAAATGGGTGTCTACTAGGTACCTTTGAACAGATCAGAAGCAGATTCAGCAGACTGGAGACGGTCGCGGCATCCTTTTATTTGCAATGCTATTTAGCGCCGTATACAGACAAATATGAGGATGTTTCTGTTGCTGTCCAGCACCTGGCAGCGAAAAGACAAGGGGCTCTCATCGTTATTGAGCGCAATGACACGCTTAGTACGCTTCTGCAAGCAGGTATTCCGATTGGAGCGTTGCTCAGCCATTCTTTGCTGGAGTCTATCTTTTTTCCGGGCGGTCCTCTGCATGATGGTGCGGTGTTAGTTCGGCAAAATCAAATTATTTCCGCTGCAAACGTGCTTCCGCTGTCACAGGTCGTGGTCGGGGAGAAAAAGCTGGGTACGCGACATCGAGCTGCGATCGGTATGAGCGAAGTCAGTGATGCTTTGATCATCGTAGTCTCTGAGGAGACAGGGAAAGCATCCTTTGCGCTGCAGGGGCATCTTTATCCGATCATTACGCAATAGGTTAGGGACACAGCTTCGCCGCGCTCATTTTGTCTCGTACAGAAAAAAGGAGAGGCGATCACCTCTCCTTTTTCGTTATGAGTTTAAGCCCAATTCCCTTTGCGGAAAATAGGCCCCCGATTACCGTCAGCCGTTTCCCCGTCGATATCCATCTTAGCCGATCCGATCATGAAATCCACATGCGTCATGCTTGTATTGATTCCGTATTGCTCTAGCTCTTCTTTCGTCATTTTTGCTCCATTTTCGATATTGACGGAGTAAGCATTTCCGATAGCAAGATGGTTAGAGGCATTCTCATCAAACAATGTATTGTAAAAAATAATATTCGATTGGGAAATAGGCGAGAGATGAGGGACTAACGCTACTTCACCCAGGTAATGTGAGCCTTCGTCTGTTTCAATCAATTGCTTGAGTGAAGCTTCTCCTTTTTTCGCTGTTGCTTCTACGATTTTGCCATCTTTAAAGGTCAGCGTGAAATTTTCAATGAGATTGCCGTGATAGCTAAGCGGCTTTGTGCTGGTTACCTTGCCGTTTACCCCTGTTTTCAGAGGGGCAGTAAACACCTCCTCCGTTGGCATGTTCGCCATAAAGAAGACACCCTTCTCGTTATGGCCACCGCCGCCAATCCAAACGTGTTTGGGAGGTAGCTCTATCGTGAGCTCAGTTCCTGGAGCTGTGTAATGCAAGTACCGGTATTGCTTTGCATTTAGCAAATCGACCTTGCTGTTCAGCGCCGCATGATGATCATGCCATGCTTGTACTGGAGCATTCATGTCAGCACGGGTTGCCCGGAAGATGGCGTCCCACAGCGCAGCTTCCTGCTCCTCAGCAGGGAGGTCTGGGAAGACCATGGCAGCCCATTGTGGAGAAGGCACGGCGAGGATGCACCAGCTTACTTTATCTGACATGGTGTAGTTTCGAAACGCATTTAGGGCTTGGCCTGCAGCTTTATTAGAGGCAGAGATTCGTTCTAGCTTTACCCCCTTTAACAGGTCTGGGTTAGATGCTGATACGTACAAGAAGGCTGCACCGTTCTCAGCCATTTCCTCCAACCCTTTTGCCTTCCAGAGTGGATATTCTGTAAAGGCTTCATCAGGAGCGAGATCAAATTTCATGCGTGTCAATTCATCATCGGACCATTCCATGATGACATGCTTCGCTCCTGCCTCATATGCCTTTTTTGCCACTTTCCGGACAAAAGGAGCCGTAGAAATGGGAGCTGTAATGACGAGCGTTTGCATCGGTTGTACGTTTACCCCTATTTTGACAGCGAGCTCTGCGTAACGATCAAAATTAGTATCAAAAGACATGGTGAAAACCTCCTCTTCCATTACAAAACGAGCTTTCTGTTCTATTATACCTATTTGTCTGGAAATACTTGCTACTTATTTTCTCATTTCCTAGGAAAGCGCAGAAACAGACAGTTCCTATGGAATTTCGAGATAAATTACCTTGATGAGCTAAAATTGAATGTTTTTTGGTCGAACCGTGTTGGTTTCAATCAGTTCCTCATCCTCACCCAGAGGTATACGTACCAGCAGCTCATGCTGTATCGAAAAGTAGTAGAGTATAAGTAGATCTTTTTCTGGATGCTTCTTGGACTTGGAGGCGACTTTTACTAAATAGGCTCCAAGAGGCTTGCCATCCTGATAAATGGTAGAGGGGATAGGAAGTGACACCAGCGTAACAGGATAACCAATTTCTTGGGCATCCTCTCTAGCGATTTCATGTATTTGAATCAGCTTATCAACAGTATCCGTATCAAGCTGCAATGCTTTCGCTGATGGGATCGAGTAAACTTCCTGAGTGGATGAACATGCAGTCAACAAAGAGCATGATAAGACGAATTTGAATATTGCATTGTTTGATTTCATATGAGACTCACCATCCAATATTTTACACTATCATAAGTATATACTTTTATTTTTAAGAATTAGAGGAAAATTCGAAAGAGAATCAAACTTTAATAATAGAAAACATTTTATTGAACCATCGAGGGAGGCATAAATGGTGAAAACAAGACAGACGCGTGACCAAGTCGATGTATCGCTTACGTGGAATTTGGATGATCTGTTTGAAAGTCAAGAAGCGTGGGAAACTGAACTATCTGATATTGTGAGTCAACTGCCGGTTGTTACTGCGTTTCAAGGTCAATTACATACGAGTGCTGAAACACTGCTTGCTTGCCTCGAGGCAAGAGAAGCTATTACCATCAGGGCACAGCTTGTGGCGTCCTACGCAAGCCTGCGATCCTCTGAAGACGGAACGAACCCACAAAATCAGGCGAATTCTGCGCGAGTAGGGGATATGGTTTCTCATCTGAACGCATCGCTTTCTTTTATCCCTTCGGAGATATTAGCATTGCCAGAAGGAGAAATTGAAAAATTCCTGCAGGAAGAACCTGGCTTGGAGCCTTTCCGCAAACACCTGTCTGACCTTTTAGAAACGAAGCCGCATCGTCTCTCAGCGGATACAGAAGCAGCTTTGGCAGCATTGGGTGAAGTGTTTGCAGCCCCTTACACCATCTATCAGCGTGGAAAGCTTTCGGATATGTCCTTTGAATCCGTGACAGACAGTAATGGAGTAGAGAATCCGGTCTCTTTTTCTCTGTTTGAATCTGATTACGAAATGTCATCCGATACAAAGCTGCGCAGATCTGCCTACGAGTCGTTCTCACGCACGCTTGCATCCTATCAGAATTCCTTTGCTTCCGTGTATGCAACAGAAGTCAAGAAACAGACGGTCATGTCCAGATTGCGTGGATATGAGTCGGTTACCGAGATGCTCCTGCACCCGCAGCAGGTGACTCTGGAGATGTACCATAACATTCTGGATATTATCGGTACGGAGCTTGCCCCGCACATGCGCCGCTTTGCCAAGCTGAAAGCCAAAGAGCTCGGACTGGAAAAGCTCTCCTTTTGCGATTTGAAAGCGCCGCTCGATCCGCAGTTCAGTCCGCCAGTTACGATTGAAGAAGCAGGACGCACAATCAAGGCAGCTCTTGAGGTAATGGGACCTGAATATGCGGAGATCATGGAAAAAGCACTGAATGAGCGCTGGATTGACTATGTAGACAACGTAGGAAAGTCCACAGGTGCCTTCTGCTCCACACCGTACAGCAACCATTCCTACATCTTGATTACCTGGTCGGGAAATATGCGCAGTGCGTTTACACTTGCTCACGAGCTTGGCCATTGCGGTCATTTTGCACTGGCGGGACGCAATCAAACATACACCAATGCACGTCCATCCCTGTATTTTATCGAGGCACCGTCGACGATCAACGAGCTTTTGCTGGCACAGCATATTATGCAGCAATCCGACGATCCTCGTTTGAAGCGCTGGGTAATTTTGCAGCTGATGAATACGTACTACCACAACTTTGTCACTCATTTGCTTGAAGGTAGAATGCAGCGTAAAGTATATGAAGCTGCGATGCAAGATGTGCCATTGACAGCGAAGAAGCTGTGTGAATGGAAAGGCGAGGTGCTCTCCGAATTCTGGGGAGATGCAGTCGATCTCGATCCGGCAGCGAGCCTGACCTGGATGCGTCAACCACATTACTACATGGGCTTGTATCCTTATACGTATGCAGCAGGGCTGACTGCCTCTACTGCGATGGCTGTAAGCATCCAGAAGGAAGGACAGCCTGCAGTTGATCGTTGGCTGGAAGCACTGAAAGCAGGCGGTACAAAAACTCCTTTGGAGCTGATGCAGCTCGCAGGTGTTAACATGGCAGATCCACAACCGATTCGTGATGCTGTAGCGTATGTAGGAAGTCTGGTAGACGAATTGGAAAAGCTGTTTTAAACTAGCGAAAAAGAAGATGATTTTCGTTTTGTAAAATGGGGCGGGCTTGTGATGGCGAAAGCGTCACAAACCCGCTTGCCTATCAACGAAAGGAAGAGGGGGCACGAAAGCGGTTATGAGACCTTTTACGGAAAGGGCGATCGCCATTATTGGCAGCATTCCCGAAGGACGCGTCATGACATACGGACAAATCGCTGCATTGGCAGGGAGCCCGCGGGGAGCCAGACAGATTGTTCGCATACTCCATTCGATGAGCAAAAAGTACAAGCTGCCTTGGCACAGAGTAATCAATGCCAAAGGGCGAATCGGACTTACGGATGATGAATCATTCACTTTGCAAAAGATGTACCTGGAAAGCGAAGGTGTGGTGGTTTCGGCGGAAGGGGAGATCGATCTTGCCAAGTTTTTGCATGAGCCGCTTCCTGCAAACCAGAGAGATGAATTGGTTACCTAATAAAAATACCTCCACCAATCGCGTATCTAGTACGAGTTGAGGAGGTATTTTATTTATTTCCAGTAGGGGTTAGTAGCCTACTTCTACCGAGGCGATGACCACATAGGCAAGATCGTTTTTGTCGTCTTTTTCAGCGATTACGACACCACTGCTTGTGAGCATCCCGCCATCAATCACGTCAAACGTCACGCTTCCATATGGCAATTCTGCGCGGACTGTTTCCAAGTCCAGCTTGTCCTTGTCAGCGGGAACAGCCAGTCGCACATTTACTTTCATGTTATGAATGTCGTTGTCTGGAAGAACAGAACGCAGGCCCGGCATCGAATTATGATGAATGGCATTTTGCACAGCACGAACCGCTGCTTTGGTAACGTTTTGACCATGTAGATCGATACCCATTCCGATTTCAATAAACATGACTTTTTCCATTGCCAAATCACTCCTACTTAAGACTTCGGTTATGTATTTCTTCTCCTCCATCTTACCACGAATCACCCTGAAAGCTTCCCATTCGATAAAAATAAGGCTCACTCGCTTTTTTTGAATGTCTCGTATTGTGTTTATCGCGTAGACATGTCATCATTACATGTTGGTATAAACCAGAGATGATTCATTTCATTAATTGGAGGCAGGACAGAAGTGGAACGGTATCCTTTTGCGTACGATCCGTCACAACCATTCATTTCGCAGGTGAGCGATTGGGTAGCGGACGTATTTTATGAAATTTTGCCTGAAGCAGGATTTGAAGTAAGAGACGAGCAAATCTACATGGCCTTTCAGCTGGAGCGTGCCTTTGCCGAGAAGCAAACGATCTTTGCAGAGGCAGGAGTTGGTACAGGGAAAACACTTGCCTATTTGTTATACGCGGTCTGTTATGCGCGTTATACGAGAAAGCCTGCAATTATTGCCTGTGCGAATGAGTCATTGATCGAGCAGCTGGTCAAGCCAGAAGGGGACATTACCAAGCTTGCACGGCATCTGAACCTGACGATTGATGCGCGATTGGGAAAATCTCCGGATCAATACGTATGCCTGCGAAAGCTGGATGAGGCCAGATACCAGCCGGAAGAAGGAGAAGCTTATCAGCAGATTTATTTGGAGCTGCCTTCTTTTGTGCACACACATGAAGCCCTGCAATCCTTTTATCCATACGGAGATCGCAGCACATACCCGGAGCTGGATGACGAGCAATGGGCAAAAATGAACTGGGATACATTTCAAGATTGTTTTTCCTGTGACAAGCAGCATCGCTGTGGGCAAACCTTATCCAGAAATCATTATCGCCAATCGGCCGATTTAATTATTTGTTCGCATGACTTTTACATGGAGCATGTGTGGACATATGAGACAAGAAAACGGGGCGGGCAGCTTCCTTTGCTTCCTTTGCACAGCTCGGTTATTTTTGATGAGGGCCATCTGCTTGAGCCTGCCGCACAAAAAGCATTAACCTATAAGCTCAACCATGCAGTATTTGAAGAAATGATTACACGCTTGCTTAAGGGAGAGATTCGGGAGTCGCTGGCAGTAGCCATTGAAGAGGCAATCGCCCAAAGCGAAGAATTATTTTCCCGCTTGGATAAAGAAAGCAAAACTGTCGTCGGTTCCAAGCGCAAAGAAATTCACTTTCATCCAGAACTGCTCCAGTCGATTCACCGTTTCACGAGCCTTGTCGATTGGATCGAAGAAGAACTGGCACTTGAAAGCGGTCTCTATACACTCGATGAGTTCCAATTGCGGATTGTCGGTGAGCATTTGGAAATGATGCAGCTGGCGCTTCGATTGTTCCAGGACCCGGAGCATGTCATTTCATGGATGACAGAAGAGGTGACAGGGCCGACATTGATTGTCATGCCAAAGCTGGTGCAGGAAGTTCTTCGCGAGCGTGTGTTCTCGCAACATATGCCGATTATTTTTTCTTCAGCAACCTTATCTGTAGACGGAGCTTTTCAGTTTGTTGCAGGAAGCTTAGGGATCGAAAAGTATCTTTCCTTCTCAGTACCGTCTCCTTACGAATATGAAGAGCAAATGAAAGCATTTGTTCCCAAGCTGTCTGGAAACGACCTTTTTACGGAAAAAATGAACAGTGCAGTCAAGCAGCTGCAACAGACGCAAGGAAGAGCATTGCTGCTGTTTTCGTCGGTAGAAGAAATGAAGCAGTTCAAACAAGCGATTGGTTCCTATTCACAGATCGCCCATCTGCATTTTTTATATGAAGGAGATCAGGAAATTAGCCATTTGATCTCATGCTTCCAAAATGACGAAGCGAGTAGTCTATGTGCGGTCAGCTTATGGGAAGGTCTCGACGTTCCTGGACCATCTCTATCCAATGTAATCATCTGGTCTTTGCCATTCCCGCCAAACGATCCAGTCTTTACCGCGAAACGAAAAGCAGCGGCTTCTGCTAGGGAAGAGGTAGATTTGCCGTATATGCTGCTTCGCCTTCGCCAAGGAATAGGCCGATTAATTCGTACGAGAGAGGATCAGGGAATCGTCACGATTTATAGTGCTGAGCTGCAGCGTGATGAAAAGCTACGCAAACATGTAAAAGCTATTTTCCCTGTCGGTGTGGAGTGGAACGAGGAGCCTGTAGACTCTCTCTCTTGATTCAAATGAGATGGAGATGTATGACACTTCTGTTACGTTCGGCACAAATTGGCATCAACAGGATATCTGGATGTTATAATAAAGGTTCATCGAAGAAAGAATGAAAAGTAGAATGAAACGGGGAAGGTGTTAGGATTGGGTAACATCGATTTTGCCAACTTGCCATGGAGTTTGTTCTGGGTCGGAATCTCCTATTTTCTGGTGACTGGTGTGTTCTTTTGTCTTGGCTTTATGCGACTCGTATCTCAGCGTGTGCGCAGTGGGATTGTCTGCATGGCGATTGCTGTAGTCAGCGGGGGATTGTTCCTGAATTATTTGTTTACCCATCACGTTTAATGCACCTGACATAAGCGCTATTATTGTTTCTATCAATTAAATTATGAGGGTAGAGAAATAGAGCTATTGGCACGAAAATGGGCCAGTAGCTCTTTCTTTTTTGGTGTGATTTACCGGGAAAAATTCAATGGTAAATTGTAAACATTTTGTAACGCGTTTATCCACTGAGGCGTCTTATAATCAGGATATACGAGGTTTAGAGCAAGTTCGGATAAACTTCGCGGTCGTCCGGGTCATTTCCGTAAAATACCGGGCAGGAATGAGGCGATGCAGCATACATAAGTAAGAAGGAGAACGAAAAAAAATTTGACTGTGAGTAGTTGTTCACATCCTGAATACGGGCCATGATGTTTGGATTAATTCATCATCCATAAAGATTATGAACGAGACCAACCCCGTTTTCTTCCTCTTCTTAGAAATCAGGGGTTTTTGCATTCATTTTCGCACGCATTTCCCGATGTGTATTGGCTGCCCCCGTCCACCTACAAAAGTAAAACAGAACAGAAGTAAAAGGGGAGTATGCAGATGAACTGCATGACGAGTACGGTAATCAAACAAAGTAATCACACCTGGGATCACGAACAACGAAGAGCAACTAATGGCAAGAAAACCGGTAAGAATCGCCAACTGAAGAGCAAGGGAGGCCGTCACAATGCCTGAACCAGTCAAAGGCTCCAGCCGTTACATGGCCGGAATAGACGGACTAAGAGCTCTGGCGGTACTTGCCGTAATCGTCTATCATCTGAACTACAATTGGGCACCTGGAGGACTTTTGGGCGTCGGGATCTTTTTCGTCCTCTCAGGCTATCTGATTACCGATTTGCTCATTGCCCAGTGGGCTCGTCATGGTCGCCTCGATATGAAGGATTTTTGGATACGCAGAGCACGGCGGCTTTTGCCCGCTCTATTATCGCTCTTGATGCTGGTAGTAGCATGGGTAGCCATTTTCTCACCAGCCCACATGTCAAGTGTACGTGGTGACGTGCCAGCGGCTATTTTGTACGTTAGTAACTGGTGGCTTATCTTTCAGGATGTCTCCTATTTTGAAAAATTTGGTCCGCCGTCTCCACTCGGGCATTTGTGGTCACTGGCTGTTGAGGAACAATTTTATTTGTTCTGGCCGCTTCTACTTGCCCTCGGTTTACATTTTGTCAAACGCCGCGGTCCACTCATTATGCTCACTCTGGTAGCAGCAGCATTGTCCGCCCTGGCGATGGCACTCCTCTATGAACCAGGTCTAGATCCTAGTCGGGTCTATTACGGAACGGACACACGGGTTTTTGCCCTTCTTATTGGCGCGGTACTGGCTATGGTCTGGCCGAGCCGAAAACTGTCCCCCGATATATCTGCGAAAGCTCGCATAACCCTTGATACGATTGGCTATTTAGGTCTGGCTATCTTGCTTTACAGCATTTGGAAAACAAATCAGTATGATGATTTTTTATACCGCGGAGGATTAGTCCTGCTGTCCCTCGTGAGCGCCGTCGTAGTTGCTGTGCTTGCACATCCAGCAAGTCATTTTGCCAAATGGATGGGGTGTAAGCCGCTGCGCTGGTTTGGGGTACGTTCGTATGCCATCTATTTATGGCACTATCCAATCATCGTTATGACTACCCCAACGGTTGAACAAAGTGAATGGAGTCAGATCACCCGCGCGATTCTTCAACTAACCGCAACGCTTGTACTGGCAGCATTGTCATGGAAGTATATAGAAGAGCCGATTAGACGAGGTGCTTTAGGCAAGGCTTGGGCAAAATGGCGCCCCGTGAAGCAAGGCCAGAATACCAAGCGATATACACGAACGCGATGGATTGCTTCGGGCTGCGCAATCATCTTGTGCGTGACGTATTTTGGTGTCGCATCTCTCCGTTCAGATGCAACAGCAAGCCAGCCACAGTCGGATTCAGAAGCATTCGAATCCACGCAACCATCTGGCATGGCGCAATTGCCAGAAGAGCAAGGGAAAGACAGTCAGCTCGATGCTGGGCTCGGTCCACATGGTCCAGTCGTTCCACCGCCTAAAAAACCTGAAACGGGTAAAAAGCCTACAGCACCTGTCAAGACGAATGACTCGGCTACAGCACCAGCAAAAACCGAAAAACCGGCACAAGACAAATCTTCTGCAGAACAAACACAAGATGCTGCGAATGGAAATAAGCCTGACGAATCCCAAGGCACAGATTCACAAGGGACAGCCAACTCAGAGAACCAAGAACAGACGAAGGCCCCTGAAGAGGTCGCCGTTCGCTCTGGAAAAGGCATCACAGCAGTAGGAGACTCGGTCATGCTTGATGTGGCTCCACACCTGGAAAAGCGGCTCCCTGGAATCGTCATTGATGCCAAAATCGGCAGACAGATGTCACAGGCACCAGAGCTGGTAGCAAAGTTAAAAGAAAAAGGCTTGCTTGGGAATCGCGTCATCATCGAGCTTGGTACAAACGGGTCTTTCAGCAAAAAACAGCTGGAGAAGCTGCTACATTCGTTAGAAGGTGTCGATCAAATCATTCTGGTAAACACACGTGTACCGAAGCCGTGGGAGAGTGTTGTAAATGCGACCTTGGCGGAGGTTGCCGCTGCCTATCCACACACGAGCCTGATTGACTGGTACGCAGCAAGTGCAGGAAAAAGCTCCTACTTTTACAAGGACGGCGTGCATTTGAATCGAGAGGGCTCCGAAGCCTATGCTGCACTGCTTGCCAAGGCTATCCACCCCGCATTATCGGATCAACCAAAGCATACCGAAGTGAATCAAGCAGCCAGTGAGACAGAACAAGCTGAAGAGGCCAAAGCTGGTACGTCAGGTGACGAATCATAAAGCGTACTTTATGGCGAAATATCTGCAATTCTTTTGATAAGTAGCAGGAATTGTGTGCCTTCTTTCGAAATGGATAAGAGGCCAGCGAATCAACAGGTTCGTTGGTCTTTTCATTTGTGAGGGAGGATGAGTGCACATGAAACCAAAAGTGATTATTTATAAAAAAGTGGAGCCGGCCATTCTGGAATATGTTCGGGACGCTTGCGAGGTTGTATATTTTGAAAATATCGACGATCATACATCCGCTTCGTTTTATGAGGAGCTAAAGACGGCTGAGGGACTCTTTGGCGCGGGGCTAAAAGTAGATGAGGAGCTTTTGGAAAAGGCTCCTCAATTAAAAATCGTCAGCAATATTTCGGTTGGCTACGACAATTTGGATATTGCCGCGTTGAACCGCCGAGGAATCATGGCGACTAACACGCCGGATGTACTGAATGAAACAGTCGCAGATACGATGATTGGCTTAATGCTGGCGGTAGCTCGAAGAATACCCGAGCTTGATCATTATGTAAAAGCAGGGGAGTGGAAGGAAAACCTAACGCCCACTCATTTTGGGGTAGATATGCATCATAAAACACTCGGGATTATTGGGATGGGACGAATTGGTGCGGCTATTGCCAAGCGAGCTCACTTTGGGTTCGGTATGAACATTCTCTACCATAATCGATCTCGTAATGAGGAAGTAGAGCATGCGTATCGGGCGAGGTATTGCTCTTTGGAAGAGCTTTGTCAGGAAGCAGATTTCATCTGTTTGATGGTTCCGCTGACACCAGAAACACAACAGCTGATCGGAGAGAAAGAATTTGCCCTCATGAAAAAGACAGCTATTTTTGTAAATGGTTCCCGAGGAGCGACCGTTGATGAAGACGCTCTCGTGCGAGCTTTGCAAAATGGCGAGATATTGGCAGCAGGCACCGATGTGTTTGTACAAGAACCGGTACGTCCGGACCATCCGCTGCTCACCATGCCTAATGTAGTCACACTTCCCCATATTGGTTCTGCGACGTCTGAGACGCGACTCGCGATGGCACAGTTTGCTGCTGAAAATCTCGTTATGGGACTTCAGGGGAAACAACCGCTAGCCTTACTGACGGCGATCCCAACCAAGCGCTACTAATGACCATTTTCGTAACCGAGAAAAGAAAAAAGCCCATTCCATTCGGCTAAAATGATCCGGCTCCCTTGTCAAGGACACTTAAAAAAAGAGTAAGATTCACACATTTAGGAAGCGGACAAAAGATGATTC
>NZ_CANMZW010000001.1 GCF_947502445.1 uncultured Brevibacillus sp. | reverse complement strand
CGATAACCGTCATTGACATATTCATCAACTAATCGAAGAAGATCGTCAATTGTGTTTTGGATGCCAATACTGATACCAACTTCTATTTTATTCTTTTTTCCACCAAGAGCGGTTGCAAGCGGAATGCCTTTTTGCTTCGCAAATAAGTCCCATACGGCACCTTCGATTGTGGACTTTGCCATATTATTCTTCCGTATATACGTCAGGTACTCAGACACTTTCTCTGGGTGTTCGATTTCTTTATGAAGGATACTTGGGATAATGAAATCCTCTAACATATGCCAGTTTGTCTTCAAGGTTTCCTCATTATACCAAGGGGAATGGAATGCAACGGATTCGCCCCACCCACTCATACCGTTTTCATCTTTGGCTTCAAGCAAGAGAAACTCCTTGTCTTGAAACGTTCCAAAGCTTGTTGTAAACGGCGCTTTCATTCGCATTTTTACATGCCGCAGTGTAATCTCTTTTACTATCATGTTTCTCTCCCGCCTTTTTGGATTAGATTCAAGTTCCTTTGAGTACTGATCACTTTATTCGCCTAGCTAACATTTAAATGTGCTGATGTACCAGGCAATTGCAAAGCGGTTTCATACATATTACTTTATTGAATTTCAGACTTCTTATTTTTGGAATTAGGAAGTCTATACTTCAAACGTGGTCGCTGGTAGAATAACACGATTTATGGAACATATCAACAACAATTTTGAAAATTTCAACAAGATACATTTTGAATGGTTTTTGTATTTGGTATATGAGGAAACAACATGCTTTTAGGAACGAAAAAACTCTGTGTCCTTTGATTAGGCACAGAGTGGTTTGTAGTTCGTATTGAACTGATGCTAGTGAAGGCAATTGAGCTACCCTCGAAAAATTGCTGAATATATTCTGGCGAGTTGTGCACTTCTATTTTAACGTTAGTATTATTCAGTTTAGAGATGATTTTTTCAATGTTTGTTGGTTCATTAAATATAAAGCTAAGCTCTAAAAACGGTCCATCTTGTAACCAACTCATAAATAACCACCTCACAAATAATAATACCATTTATTGGAACTGTCCTGCCCGTTAGTTGAATGGATACTTGGACCCATTCAGTAACACTATGTTCCTGTATGCACCCCGACCTTGCTCGAAATTTTTACAATATCATTGCGATTACGACCTGAAACAGCCCAAATTTCTTCTTGCTTTAAAAAATATAGGGTCAACAAACCGTTGCAAGTAACCCATATTGCAGGACAGTCCTGGTACTCGGTTATTTCGAAAGTGGGAGATTCTTCACCAGTTATAATATGGGCTATCTTAGGAGCATAAGGAAGAGAAAGCCAGCAGGTGATTAATTCGCCCATATTATCTATAACCCAGCGCCAGCCGTATGAATTTTCCAAAATAGTACGGTTTTCTTCATCAAAACCGCAATGAACACCATCTAATTTCGGGCTATGGACGAGATGACGGTTAAGTCTAACCACGTTAATCTGAAATCCTTCAACAGCTGCTGAAACAATATTTTCTTTTTCTAATGAAGCAAAGCCACGAAGACCATGAAACGCAAGTAAATCAGCGAGAGTAGCTATACCCCACTCTTTCCGCTCTTCATCTGTTGTGGCTGGATCAACACATGGTAAACGATAGGTGCCACCAAAAGGAATCAACTGATTACCATATTTTGCTGGCCTACCTTGCCAGACAAGCCATCTATCCAGAGCTACAGCAGCAAGCCATCGTGCTTCGTAATATCCGAGCGCACTTGCTTTCTTAGCTAATTCATGTGCTTGAAACCAGTCATCTAATGAGTCACCGTGCTGGAAGATTAACGCAGCGTGAAAAAAATCAATTCCTTCAGTCACCCCTCCTTCGGAAAGAATTCCTCGTACCCGATTCCTCCTTAATAGATCTCGTTCTACACGTTTAACTGGAGTATTCTTTAAATCACTTTGATCTTCTTCGAGCAAACGTCTCAACTCGATATTCATCAGAAAACTTCTCCTTCTTTTTTAAAACTAATGACGTAGTTAGTTGAATGAAACGTTTATTCTTCTTATGATTAAGACCATTCTAGCTCATATCAAATTTCTAAATGAGCAAGTCGAAAAACTAGACAGTGAAGTCGCTCAAAGACTAACCTCTTTTCAAGAAGCTATTGAACGGTTAGACTCCATCCCAGGAATTGCGACTCGAATGGCAGAACAGATTTTATCTGAGATTGGAGCAGATATCGAAAAACAATTTCCGAGTACCCGGACACAATGAAAGTGCTGGTAAAAAAAGTCATCTAAAAGCAAAAAAAGGTACAAGTATTTAAAATCTGCATTAATCGAAGCAGCTCATTCAGTAAGAGGTTCGAGAAATTACCTTGGTGCATTGTATAGGCGTACAGCTGCACGAAAAGGTAAGAAACGAGCAGCAATTTCTGTTGCTCATGCCATGTTAAAAATCGCGTACCATTTGCTAACTCGTAAAGAAATGTACGTCGATTTAGGAGAAGATTATTTCGAAAAACAGAAGCAGCATTTCATCGTAAGGCATTCCGTTCGACGATTAGAAAAGTTGGGGTACACCGTTACCATTACCGAAGCCTCTTGATTCAAAACCAAAACCCACATAGCAAGAACCCAGGCGTTGCCACTTTTTCAAAAACTGAATGTGCTACGTCTTCTTTAGTAATGCCATTTTTAACTTTATTGCAGAATCGAATTTTCATAGGAGTTTAGCAAAGGCTGCCAGTATTAACGCTGGCATCCTCTGCTTTTTTTGTAGGTCAATGACAAGATTGTTGTTATATTTAGCTTTTAATAAACGGTTCATAATCCTTTTGGAACGATGATTTTGTTTCCTCGTATGTCGGAATCTCCAGCAGCTCTACATTGTCTATCTCCATATGTAAAAATTCTTTCACAAGTATTCTTACACTTTTTTTAATCTCATCTATGTCCCAGGATGTTGACAGCTTTGACCACATATCAATGTAAATTGGTTTGTGACCATTTTCATTTATTGGAGCAAAGTGATTAACTTGATGTAAAACATCCTCACAATCTCTTGGATATATATAGCTGTAATGAACATCGTTTTTACTATTTAAGAACTCCTCAATTTCATCACAGTATTCCTTATCCTCCGTCCTATCAAGTTCCTTTTCTAACAGATTTTTTAGGCACTTTTCGGTTGTAAGCTCGAAATACCCTAAACAGTTTTTTTGCTTTTCATCAGCATAAAGTGTAATTTCATCGTTACAACTTTTATCACATAATCCGTAAACTCCATACCAAAAAAGGCAGTGTCGAACATGAACATATACAATTTCTATAACGTTCCCAACCTTTCGTTTGTTGTCGAATCCATCCCGTTACTTCAATGAAAAACGGCTAGTTGCTTCAGTATATTCCGTTTCTTCATTGCCAATTTCAATCTTTACAATGTCAGGATTATGGATACGTCCGTACATATCTACTATGTCTTTTGTAATGAACGTTTCAATTTTATTATTAAACTCAACAATCAGACAGCTTTTTTAAGGGCTGCATGGCGATACTGAACAGGTGTCATGTATCCTAGTGTTCCGTGAATTCGATGCTTGTTAAACCAGTTAACATAATCGTATAATTCCCCTTCTAGATGACGAAGACTCTGGAAGTTCATCTGGTTCACGAACTCTGTTTTCATAATCTTGTAGGTCGCTTCCGCCACAGCGTTGTCATAAGGGCAGCCTTTCATGCTCAGGGATCGGCCAATTTCAAATGTCTCCAAAAGTTCATCCATCTTTTGATTTTTAAACTCGCTTCCACGGTCGGTATGGAACCATTGAATCTGAGATAAATCACCCTGCACCGTTGCAAAGGCACGAGAAACCAGCGCAGCATCCTTATGAGGACCTACACTTTGGACGATGATCTCTCGATTGAACAGGTCGATACGTACACAAATGTAATGCCACCGGTTCTGAACTTCCACAAATATCCACCTCCATTTTCATAGAGTTCCACCATTTGTTTTTTGAATTCTGCTGTAAAGGTACGTCGTTGTTGTTTTGGCATTGTAGAGATCCGCTCCTTAGAATGATAGATTTATTCTACAAGCCCTTATTTTTATTGTCCAACTAAGTGTAGACGATCCAAAATTTGCAAAGTACTAAATCTCAATACGAGCGGGAAGATTTCTCCCTTCGTATGTTTCTCGATCGGCATAGGCACCATTTTCTTGCTCTCGTTCTTTTTACTAGAACTGGCAAACATGATGGCTCCATTGGAGAAGGTTGCCTGGTTCACCTGATTCATTTTTCTTATCAACTTTTATGCGTTCAAGTATGAAGATGGAATCCAAGAAAGCACAACCCGTTGAAGGATCAGTTGAAGCACTAAAGACTATCGGTCTTCCAGACAGATACGGATACAGGCGTATTAGGGATGAATTAAAGAAACTGGGGTATCGGGTGAATCATCAAAAGGTACAGCGATTAACGAAAGCGTTAGGCTTAAAAAGTTCGGATGAAAAAATATCGCTCCTATCAGGGGATGGTTGGTAAGACGACACCGAATCTTTTGGTTCGTGACTTCCAGGCAGAAAGACCAAATGAAAAGTGGGTTACCGATATTACCGAGTTTACATTGTTTGGAGAAAAGCTTTATTGTCACGTAAGGGTAATTGTTATGACAATGCTGAATGAAGAACTTCTTTGGCATCCTAAAATCGGAATTTTTATATATGCAAGAGTTTGAAAGCATCGTACATAAACAAGCGTTTGCAAAATACATCGTTTACGATAACAACAAACGAATCAAGGCAAAATGAAAAGGTTTGAGTCCGGTACAATACCGAATCAAACCCTACATGCTGTTTAATAAACCGTCTAACTTTTTGGGGTCACTTCAAAATACTGGCGGAAGCTTTCTAATTGACAAGGAACTTCTATTCTATAAGCTATTTCCCCGGAATATCCGCTGCTGGTACTCCCCCAATCCCCCAGTGGGACTTCGGGACCTCGGTAACAACGACTCTAATGTTTTCTTTCGGAGCCCCGAGTGTCTCAGACACCGTTGAAGTAAGGTTAGCGATCAATTCCTTCACTTTTTCCTCAGGTCTGCCTGCTATCATTTGCACTTGAATGAATGGCATTTTTGTACACCTTCCTTTATTATTTGATGGAGAAGGATACCTCTCCAAGTCCATCCAGCTTCGCGGTTACTGCGTCACCAGTCTCTAGCAGGAGAGCCTCTGTAATGCCACCCGTTAAAATGACTTCTCCCTTTTTCAGCTTCTTCCCTTTTCGTGACAGCATATTTGCCAGCATCGCCACCGATTGTGCCGGATTCCCCAATACTGCTGCTCCTGTTCCAAAATCTCTCAGCTTGCCATTGATGGTGATGGTCACTCCAACCAGCTCCAAATCAAGGTCGTTTGAGTAGGGAATCCTTTTACCGAATACTACCCGTGATGAAGACGCATTGTCCGCAATGACATCCGGGAGGGTAAACTTGAAATTTTGGTAGCGGCTATCGATGATTTCTAACGCTGGAACGACAAATTCGGTTGCTGCAAGCACTTGTGCGCCAGTTATACCCGGACCTTCGATATCTTTTCCCAATATAAAGGCAATTTCCGCCTCGACCTTAGGGTGGATGAGATCAGACATGGAAACTACTTCCTGATTAGGGACGTTCATGTAATCGAAAATAAATCCGTAAATCGGCTCTTCTACACCCATTTGCACCATTTTTGGACGACTCGTTAGCCCCATTTTCGGGCCAAGAATCTTTTTGCCTTGGGCAAGTTTGATGTTCACCAGTTCTTCCTGGATCAGGTAAGCATCTTCTACCGTCAGATTTGGATACTCTTCAGTGATTCGGACGATTTCCTGTTTTTCTTCCTCTGCCGACAGACAGTATTGCGCCAACTGTTGAATATCGATTGTTTTCATCTTATTTCCTCCCTATCACCCGGCGGCTTCCGTCTTCTTTTTCGCGATTTCTGCTGCGACATCCAAAATCATATCCTCTTGACCGCCGACCACTTTTCTCTTTCCCAATTCAACGAGAATGTCACGGGAATCCAGGCCAAATCGCTTGGCGGCTCTTTGAGCATGAAGCAAGAAGCTGGAGTATACGCCTGCATAACCCAATACCAGGCTATCTCTCGTGATTTCCTGAGGGGTATGGAGAATGGGTGCGACTGTCTCCTCAGCAACATCCATCATTTTATAGAGATCAATTCCGGTGTCAATGCCTAGCCGATCAAGGACTGCTACCAACACTTCCGTTTGCGTATTGCCTGCACCCGCCCCCAGGCATCGGGCGCTTCCGTCAATCCGAGTTGCCCCCTCCTCGATCGCGACCAACGTGTTCGCCATCGCCAAAGAGAGGTTATTATGTCCGTGGAATCCAATTTCTACGGTCAGCGTATTGCGCAGGGCCCGAATTCTTTCCCTCACTTCATGCGGCAACAGGGCGCCAGCTGAATCGACCACATAAACGATGTCGGCGCCGTAACTTTCCATCAGCTTAGCTTGTTCGACCAGTTTTTCCACAGGGGCCATATGAGACATCATTAAGAACCCCACTGTTTCCAATCCAAGCTCCTTCGACATCGCGATATGCTGGGCAGATACGTCCGCTTCCGTAACATGGGTCGCAATTCTCGCCATCTTCGCGCCAAGGCCAGCTGCATGCTTCAACTCATTTACAGTACCGATCCCCGGAAGCAAAAGAACCGCTACTCTTGTATGTTGGCAAACGGAAACTGCCGCTTCGATCAGTTCCATCTCATACGTTCGTGACAGACCATACTGGAGCGAGGAGCCAGCCAAGCCGTCGCCGTGGGCTACCTCAATATAGGGCATCTTGGCTTCGTCTAGTGCTTTCGCGACTCTCGTTACTTGATCGACGGTAAATTGATGGGCAATAGCATGGCTTCCGTCACGCAGAGCCACCTCCGTAATTTTAATCTTGAGATTACCTGACATGATTCAACCTCTCCTCTTAGCGTATTTCCCCTGCAACCTTTGCCAGTTGGCGCTTTGCACACTCTTCGGCCACCTTGACTGCTGCGGCTGTCATGATATCCAGGTTTCCGGAATATTTCGGCAAGTAATCCCCTGCACCCTCGACTTCCAGGAATACCGTTACCTTATTTCCGTCAAATAGCGGTTCGGTCCGCAGACGATAACCAGGAACGTAAGCTTGAACCTCTAAGACGATCTCTTGGATTGAGCGGGTAATGACTTCTACATCCATCGTCTCTTCTTCAACCAACGCGTGAACCGTATCCCGCATTATGATCGGTGGCTCAGCAGGGTTTAAGATAATGATCGCTTTTCCCTTTTTTGCTCCTCCAATTTTTTCAATTCCTCTTGATGTCGTCTGCGTAAATTCATCAATGTTCGCCCGTGTACCCGGTCCGGCGCTGCGACTGGAAATCGTCGCTACGATTTCGGCATATTCCACCGGACATACCCGGTTGATCGCATGTACGATGGGAATTGTCGCTTGGCCTCCGCAGGTGATCAGATTGATGTTATCAGCTTCGGGATGTTCATGAAGATTGACGGGCGGCACTACCAACGCCCCAACTGCAGCAGGAGTTAAATCCAGTACCAGTTTGCCTGCTTCCTTTAATTTCTTCGCATGACGAATATGGGCTTTAGCGGAAGTCGCGTCAAATACAATGTCTGCCAATTCAGGGCGATGCAAAAATCCTTCGATTCCTGTATCGATCGTTTCAATTCCCATCTCTTTTGCACGGCGCAACCCGTCCGAATCCGGATCAATCCCGATTAAGCACGTTAATTCCAATACGTCGGAGCGCAGCAGCTTCAGCATCAAATCTGTTCCGATATTTCCTGAGCCGAGAATGGCCGCCTTTACTTTTGCCATGTATATGTCCGCCTTTCTCCACCATTATTTCGTAAATTTCACACTTACTTCTCCCAAATGGGCAAATCGTGCCTGGAAGAAATCTCCTGGTTCTGCACTGACAGCTGCGGATAACGCGCCAGAAAGGATCACTTCCCCTGCTTTCAGCGTGACGCCAAACTCAAATAGCTGGTTCGCCAGCCATGCTACGCAGGTTGCCGGATTCCCCAGAGCAGCGGCACCGATTCCGCTATTTACGATTTCTCCATTCTTGTACAGCACCATCCCAATCTGAGGAAGGTCCAGCTGGTTGACAGGGATCGGCTTCCCTCCCAGGACATACAGTCCAGATGAAGCATTATCGGCAATTGTGTCCTGGAGCTTGATCTTCCAATCCGCAATTCGGCTGTCTACAATTTCCAAAGCTGGTAGGACATAATCCGTTGCTTCAAGCACATCCGCTTCTGTCACATTTGGTCCAACCAAATCCTTCTTCAGAACAAAGGCAATCTCTCCCTCCACCTTTGGCTGCAGAACACGATCGAAGGAGATTTTGTTACCGTTTTCGATTACCATGTTGTCCAGCAAATGCCCGTAATCCGGCTGGTCAACACCCAGTAACTGCTGCATGGCAAGCGAAGTCAATCCGATTTTCTTTCCGACAACCTTCTGCCCCGCTTCCAGCTTACGACCGATGGTGACCAGCTGCACTTCATAGGCTTCTTTCACAGACAGGTTTGGATATTGCTCCGTAAAGGGCTCGATGCCTTTGCGAGTCGTTTCCGCCTGAGCCAAGTCGTCTGCCAATTTGTATACCAGCTCTCGATCTATTACACTCATCTTCTTTCCTCCCCTTATAATTTAATGCAGATATTGGTTAACTCTGAGTAGAATTCAAAGCTGTGCATTCCGCCCTCGCGTCCAATACCGCTCTGTTTCATTCCGCCAAATGGTGTGCGCAAGTCACGCAAGAACCAGGTATTTACCCATACAATCCCTGCTTCGATTTGACCGGCTACACGGTGAGCGCGGCGAAGGTCATTGGTCCAAATAGAGGCGCTTAACCCGTAATGAGTATCATTGGCCTGTTCTATGACTTCTTCCTCTGTATCAAACGGGATTACGGTAACTACCGGTCCGAATATTTCCTCCTTTACCACACGGCAATTCCGGTCTAATCCAACAATAATGGTCGGTTCGATATAATATCCTTTGTCTAGTCCAGCCGGGCGTTTTCCGCCTGTCAGGATTTCTCCGCCTTCTTGTTTAGCCAGTTCGATGTAACTCGTCACGCGCTGATAATGTTCTTCTCCGATGAGAGCGCCGACCTTCGTTTTCGGATCGAACGGATCTCCGACTACCAATTCCTTCGTTTTTGCCAAGAACTTCTCCACAAACTGCTCATATACTGGCCTTTCTACATAAATGCGGGACCCGCAAAGGCATACTTCTCCTTGGTTAATAAAGCTCGACTTCATGGTGGTTTCGATAACCTCATCCAAATCAGAGTCAGCGAAAATGATGTTCGGATTCTTTCCGCCCAGCTCATAGGAGAGACGCTTCAACGTCTTCGCAGCAGCTGCCATGATCACTTTTCCAGTTGTCGTCTCCCCTGTAAAGGAGATCGCATCGACATCCGGATGTTCCGAAAGCGCGGAGCCCGCAGAATTAGGGCCAAACCCGTGAACGATATTCACAACGCCGTCCGGCACCCCTGCTTCGCGGCAAATTTTCCCTAGCGATGTTGCCGTCATTGGAGTCAATTCAGCTGGCTTGATGACACATGTATTACCTGCAGCCAGACATGGTGCGAGCTTCCAAGTCAACAAGAGCAACGGAAGATTCCACGGATTGATCAGTCCTACTACTCCAACCGGGCGACGGATCGAATAATTGAGCGCCACATCATCGGTTTGGTATGCTTCGGTTCCGAGTGATCTCATGTAGTCTGCGAAGAAGTGGAAGTTGTAAGCCGCTCTGGGAATATCGATGCTGCTGGAGAGCCAAATCGGTTTTCCTGTATCCAGGGATTCGAGTGCTGCCAGCTCATCCTTTCTTTCCAGGATGATATCTCCGATGCGTCGAAGGACAACCGCACGATCATTTGCGGTCATGTTCTTCCATGGGCCCTTTAGTGCTTTCTTCGCTGCTTGAACCGCAAGATCAATTTCTTCTGCTCCGCCTTCCGCTACGGTTCCTAGTACTTCTTCGTTCGCCGGGTTAATGTTTTGAAAAGTTTTGTAATTCACTGAAGATTGATACTCTCCGTTTATAAAGTGAAGACAATCGATCGGCTTTTTTTGAATTGTTTGCCCAGTTATGAGTTGCATAAAATTCCCTCCCATAATTTCGCTTTTGCGTTTATTGGCGATGACTGGATGTGTTTTCTGACATCATCTTATACCAGCCAAAAAGATAACATAAGCAGCGTGTCCCGGATAACGGGACAAGAAAAGATTTTTCAAAATAGAAAATCATTGTATAATGATCTCACTTCACCCAAATCCTATTGGATTGGCTATCTGAAAGGACGACTGCCATGACTGAAAAACCAGCAAAACAAGAGCACCTGCTTTCTTCCGTAACGAATGCCCTTCTCATTATGCGTGCTTTCACCCTCGAAGAACCGGAAAAAGGAATTCGAGAGCTGTCAAAGGAGCTTGCGCTTAGCAAAAGCTCCGTACAGCGGTTGGTGGCCACTCTGTCTCAGCAGGGATTTGTGGTCAAAGATCCGTCTACACAAAAATACCGCTTAGGTGTCTCTCTGCTTGGCCTTAGTAGGGTCGTCACCAATCATCTTGAAATTCACAGGGAAGCCCTTCCAGTCCTGGAGAAATTAGTAGAGAAATTAGGAGAAACGGCACACATTGGCATTCTGGAAGGAACCAACGTGGTCTATTTGCATAAAGTAGAAACCAAACGCCCCACTTCTATTTTGACGGACATAGGAAAAAATAACCCGCCCTACTGTACAGGCTGCGGCAAAGCCATTCTCGCCTATCAGGATAGCGAAGTGATTGAACAAGTTATCTCCGAAGGACTTATTCCCTACACGGACAAAACGATCACGATTCCTTCCGAATTTCGGGATCATCTAAAAGAAATTAAACAAAATGGATTTGCCGTTAGTATGGGAGAATTAAATGAGGATGCAGTATCTATTGCCGCACCTGTGCGCGATTATACGGGGCACGTATTCGCCGCTTTATCTATCGTCGGGCCAATACAACGAATGAACAGCAACCTGATCCCTGCCTATTCCAAGGAAGTCATGAGGGCGGCGATGGAAATCTCCGAAAATCTCGGTTACATCAAGAAAATTTCCTATCGGCCAGACCGTTCCAACTAGCATCAAGTATACCGAATAGGTTTATTTCAGAGCCTTGTGCATAAATACAACCTCTTGGGCAAGCTCCGATATCCTGTCTATGACATCCTGATCAACAATCTCATTCGTCTTGTTGAAATGCTCATTGTGAACGTAAACATAGCTAGGAGCAACGTAAGCTCGGAAGTATCCTGCAATCGGTTTCAACTGATTTTCGATGACTAAGAAATGCTGCCAAGTCCCCCCTGTAGCAACAAACCCGATGACTTTGTTTCTTAGGACAGCAGGTGGTATCAAATCAAACAGATTTTTTAATGCACCCGTCAAGGAACCTTGGAAAATCGGGGTACCGATGATATAAAAGTCAGCCGATAAAACGCGATCAATAACCGCTTTCGTGTCCTCATTGTAGGTGGAAGGATCCCGTCCGTCACAAAACTGAACATCATACTGTTTCAAGTCCAAGAGTTCCACTTCTATTTCCTCATGATGCTTTTTCGCTTCTCCCAATACCTGATTGACGACTGCTAGCGTCTTCGAACCCGTTAGTGTTCCTGAAATCCCCAATAGCTTCATTTGCAAAACTCCCCTTTTGGATTCATGCGTTGCATCCATACCTTCCCTCACACTTGACTTTATATTAGCAATTGTCTAATTATTTCATAATGTACTTTTCGTACAGTGATTCGATTAATTCGTGTACGATTCACACCTTAATATTTTCTCTCAATATGCTATGATTCATATAAAAAACAACTTGCCTTGTCTCCATGTAGTAAAAATTAACGAAATTTTCTGCCTTATCTTACGGAAATTCCTTCACTCTGGAACAAACAGGTGGTTTCTCTCCAATTCTTTTTCCGAAAAGACCTTTTTAGAGAGGTGGTATACATGATAAAAAAGGCAAGTGATATAACCTTAAACGATATGCTTGAATTACATAACAAAGATGGAGATTTTCTGCGACTACATCGCATGATCATCTCAAGCGCTGAAGCCTGGGGAGCCCTGATCCGCGATCTGATTATGGCGCTCGGCATCGAAAGAGCAAAGCGCTTCTTGCTCCGCTATGGGTGGCATTGTGGCGTTCACGAAGCAAGAATCTTCAAGAATATGTTCCAGTGGGAAGATGACAAGGAATGGGTGCTTGCTGGTTCGAAGATGCACGATATCTCTGGCCGCGTTTCTTCCGTTCCGATCAAGCTGAATATTCAAACAAAAAAGGGAATCTTCGATGTGGAAGGATATTGGTTTAACTCCTATGAAGCTACCCAATATTTGAAGTATTTCAGTCATCACCATGAACCCGTTTGCTACTTCCTGGTTGGATACGCCGGGGGATACTGCAGTGAATCTTTTGGGAAGAGAATCATCTTCAAGGAAGTGGCATGTTCCGGTAAGGGCGATGAACATTGCCGCTTTGCAGGGAAAACGGTTGAGCTCTGGGGAGATGAGATTGCCGACGAGCTGGTAGATTATGAGCAAGAGGATATCGGGGACGAACTAGACAGAGCCTACAAGCGTATTGAAAAGCAGCGGGAAGTTTTAAAAAGGGCAGGCACCCTCAGTCAAAGCCTTACTCAGATCGTACTTCAAGGGAAAGGCTTGGATGCCATTGCTGAAACTTTAGGAGAAACCTTAAACTGTAGCGTGCTGCTGGAAAACCAGCATTTTGAAACGATTGCCGGGTTTGGCGATGTGACCGGGTACTCTCTGAAATCTCTGATGGAGAACAAAAAAGCGCTATCCGAAAGTCAATTGGGAAGCATCAACAGAATGCTCCAGGAGCACTGCGCAACAGAGTTTGAGTTGCATGAACCCTTTCCTTTCCCCCATAAGCGGCTTACGATCCCTATTGTGATCCGCAATCAGACCTATGGATTCATTTCCGTGATAAAAAATGAAGGGGAAGTCGGGGAGCTCGAAGCCGCTTTTCTCAAACAAACAGCCAATATCTGTGCTTTCCAAATGTTGAATGAGAAGACGGCGATTGAAACGGAGCAGCGAATGAAGGGAGAGCTATTGGACCAGCTTCTCACTCAACCCGTGGAGAATTCCTACGCTGCGAAAAAGCTTTCCTATCTCGGATATAATCTGAGGCAACCGCACTATGTTTTTATTTTTCATTTAGAAGACCCCTGTATGCAGCTGGAGAATGAGCATGCCATTACTGTGAAAAGGGATGATATCATCAATTACCTGTTGAAGGATGCATCCGTCTTGGACGAAAAAATATTGTTATCAAGTCGCTTGGATCGCATCCATACCCTTGTCCCTGAGTCATTGATCAAAAAACAGTGTATGCCCGTCAAAAAATACGGAGAAGGACTTTTGAAACGCTTAGGCAACATCGTCCAGCCCTTAAAAGTCGTTCTTGGTATCAGTGATTGTTGCAAAGATATCACGCAGCTGAATGATTCGTTCAACGATTCTTTGAAAGCTATCGAGATTGCCAAAATCAAAAGGCAAGATAACCAAGTCGTACTCTCTTCCGAGCTTGGCCACCTTGCCATATTGCTTGATGCCAAAAGACCCGATGAATTAGAACGCTACGCTTCCAAACTTCTAGGACAACTCTATGAATACGACAAGCAGTATTCCACTGAATACTTGCAAACCCTCTACAATTATTTAAGCAATGAATGCAACCTATACAAAACGGCTCGTTTCATGAACGTTTCTATTAGCGGCATGCGCTATAGGCTGGGACGAATACAAGAATTATCGGGGATCGATGTGAGCCAATCTACAACGAGATTCGAGATCCAGATGGCTTTGGAAATCTACCTTGTGCTAGGAAAGATTCAATTTCATAAAATCAGCAATTAGGGATGGGATGAGTACCCATTCCTGTTTTTATTTCTATGAATCAAAAATACTCCTAGATTCCCCACGCTTCCCGCCATCGATTTAATAGTAAACCAGCGCTGGGAAAATCGTGAGCAGCAAAATACAGATCATATACGCGAAAAGAAAGTACCCAGCTCCCCTGAAAATGGTGGTGATCGGAACGGAAGGTGCCAATCCTTTCACGACAAACACATTAATTCCAATCGGTGGCGTAATGGCTCCTAAACTGGTGATAATGCACAACATGATCGCGAACCATACTGGATCAAAGCCTAAAGAAAGAGCCGTCGGGAAAAAGATAGGGATAGAAATGATCAGGAAGCCCAAAGCATCCATGATCGCCCCGCCAACTACGAAAACCAAATAAATACCGAGCATGATAAAGAATGGATGAAGAGGCAGAGAACTCACCCAATCCGCCACTTCAAACGGTAGACGTGTAATGGTTAAAAAGCGGCCGAAAACCAACGCGCTGGCAACCAGCATGACGACCATTGCTGATGCTCGAAGGGTATCGAAAACAGCCTTTTTGAAATTTTCCCATGTCAGCTTCTTTAAAATTACCGCGTATACCAAAGCTCCAAATGTCCCAATAGCCCCGGACTCTGTTGCGGTAAACCAGCCCATAAACAATCCGCCAATGACGAAAACGAGCAAAGCCAAAGTGGGAAAAACTCCAGGTATGACTTTCATCTTTTCCATCATAGTAGATTTTGGACCCGCCGGACCCAATTCAGGATTCCTTTGACAGAGTACCCAGACTGTCAAAAGAAAAAGGCCAACAAGCAAAATACTAGGAACAATACTCGCGATAAAAAGATCACGAATGGATAATTCCATCTGTAAGGCAATAACCAAAAGCACCGTGCTGGGTGGAATAATAATTCCAAGTGTTCCGCCACCAGCGATGCTTCCCGTGCTAAGAGCGTCATCATATTTGTATTTTTTCATCTCAGGGATGGCCATCGTACCAATCATGGCTGCCGTAGCTGAATTGGAGCCGCAGATGGATCCAAACCCTGCGCTCGCCAAGATAATGGTCCATGCCATTCCCCCCTTCAGCTGTCCTACCCATTTATAGGCTGCATGAAAGAGCTTATCCGTAATCCCTGCTCTGAAGACGACTTCCCCCATGAGAATGTACATAGGGATCACGCTTAAAGAATAATCAGAAAATTGACTCCATAAATCCGTTGTTGTCACTTTGAATGCTGCTTCGGGGGAAGCTACGACCACCAAGCCTATGAATCCGACCAAAAACATGGCAAAGCTAATGGGCATTCTCAACATCATGAGAATAAAGAGGACAAGGATTCCCAGAAGGGCAATAACAGTAGCGCTCAATTCTGATCACCTCCAGTGCAAATCTTCAAAAAATCAACCAAAAGCGACAAGAATAAAGCAAAAAAACCAACACTCACGACTAAAATCACCGGATAATACACAATGCCTAAGGTTTGGGACAGAATACCACTTTCCATCGTCGAGTATGAAAACTTGACAAAGTGGTAGGAAAGGAAGATAAAAAAGATGAGACTTGCCAATATCACGAGTCCTTGAATCCATGTCCTTACTCTTCTTGGCAAACGTTGGACAAAGACATCGATATCCACATGGCCACGATAAATTTGCGTATATCCCAGTGAAAGGGCTGCCGTCACAGCCGCCGACCATCCAACCAGCTCCGTAATCCCTACGATCGGAGTAAACATTACACGCATTAAGACGTTTGCGACGATAAGCAGCATCATGCTTACCATAGATATAACGGCCAGGAACGCAAGAAAATGATTAACCTGTTGATTCAAACGATCCAATGCGTTCATGAAATTCGACTTTTTGGGGAGTGGAACCATTGCTAATTCTTTTACTTCCATTTCACTTTGACTTGCCATCAGTAAGTCACCCCTCTATCATTTCTGCTGCATTTGTCCCCAGCCCTACGTTCACAAATGCTATGGATCCATGCTAGCGGACCAGATAAGCCTGATTCTCAGCAAGTTTAGCCACCCAATTTTGAGATCTTTCATAAACTTCAGCGATTTGAAATATCCTGCGCTCCTCAAACGGTCTGCCGATGATTTGCATACCTACCGGGAGATTGCCTGACATAAATCCGCATGGGAGGGTGAGAGCAGGAAGTCCTGTAATATTACCGAATGGCGTGCGCCCCAATGTAAACATATTGTCGATCGCCTGATCGGGCGGCACGGTTCCAATCAGGAACGGGCGTTTGGCGTTAGCAGGAGCAAGAAGACCATCAAATCCTTTCAGCTTCTCCCTTAACTCCTGACTAAACTTGCTTCGCGTGCGCTGCGCATTCAGGTACTGCACAGCACTGATGCTTTGGCCGAAGCTGAAACGGTATTTCAGGTCTTCCCCATACCAATCCTTGTACTTGTTTAAAATGGGCTCGTGGAAAGTCAGGACCTCTGATTGGGCAATCATTTTCAACGCCTGCAGGGCCTCGTCAAGTCCCGGTAATTCGATTTCCACGATTTCTGCACCTAGCGCCTGCATATCCCTCATAGCCTTCTCAACCAGCCATTCTACTTCGGGATCTAAATCAACAAAGAAGTGCGCTCGAACCACCGCCAGCCTGATCCCTTTCAGATCTGGAAGGGCCTGATCCCACATAACATCATCAGCTTGGGATGCAGTAGCGGAATCTAATGGATCGAAGCCTGCTATCGCTTTCAGCAGGATAGCCGAATCCTTCACCGTGCGTGTCATGGGCCCGATATGGTCCAGGGACCAGCTAAACGGCAAACATCCATTCCTGCTAACCCTGCCATATGTAGGCTTCATGCCAGTAATCCCACAGATCGCTGCCGGCAAACGGATCGAGCCTGCCGTGTCCGTTCCGATCGCACCGTAGCACAGGCCTGTAGCGACGGCTACCGCTGAACCTCCACTGGAACCTCCCGGAACTCTTTCCAAATCCCACGGGTTGCGGCACACTCCATAATGGGGATTTTCTGTTGTAGCTCCCATAGCAAACTCGTGCAAATTTGCCTTACCGATGAGGATAGCTCCTGCCTCTTTTAGCTTTCGAACGACCGTTGCATCACGATCTGGAATCCAATTCTCAAAAACCTTTGATCCTGCCGTTGTCTCATGACCCTTCGTTTCCAAAATATCCTTGATGGCTATCGGAACCCCATGAAGAGGACCGCGTACACCTTGCTCCATGAGTTCCCGCTCTAGCACTTCGGCTTGCTGACAAGCGTCTTCTACCAATACCTTGATATAAGCATTGACTGTGGGATTATATTGTTCAATTCGTTGAAGTACCTGCTTGGTCAGTTCTACCGGTGAAATTTTCTTTGTCTGTATCAGCTTTGACAAGGTCGATATGTCCAGAAAAAATAAATCACTCATCACGATCCCGCCACTCTATTAAGGTAAACATGAATGCAGGTTCCTCTTTGACCATATTTATGGATGCTTCCTGATCCAGTTGCAATACTTGCATCAGATAATCCTCTAAATTCATGCCTACTCCCCTCCTCTGCTAGCAACTATTACAGATCCTACTCTTTTGAATATTTATCGATCAATTCATAGAGTTTTTGCTTATACTCTTTTGCTGGCTGCCCTTTTGTTTCTAATTCATCCACATATTTGTCCTGCATCGTCTTCAGCTTCTGATCCCATATGTCTTTATCACTTAGCTCGACTATCTGTGTACCATGCTCTTTTTGACTCCACTCCAAAGCTTTCTTAACATGATTGTCCAAGTACTCTCCGGTAAATGCAGTCATTTCGCCGTTAAGCTCATCAATGACCTTTTGAACATCCCCCGGCAAGGAATTCCATACGTCTTTGTTCATGACCGCAATAAAGGTGTTAATGGTCAATGGATAATTGGTTACATATTTGACGCTTTCAGCAAATTTCAAGTCAAGCAAGCCTTCTCGGGAGGTAACCAGACCGTTGACCACTCCGGTTTGTAGAGCTTCTGCTACCTCGGCTTGGGACATTCCCACTGGTGACGCGCCTAGCTCTTGCATGATTGGCGTAAGGGCCCCGGAAATGCGAAGCTGCTTCCCTTTCAAGTCACCAAGGCTAGTAACGGGATCCTTTGTTTGAATATAGGAGGCTTCTGTTGCAAATGAGGTAATAATCTTAAAATCTTTGAACGCTTCTGGCGGATACTGTTCGATCAAATCATGAGCGACCCGGCTTGCTACTTTGGAGCTTGTGTAACCGGAGGGCATATCAGAGATAGCCAATAATGGGAAGCGGCCTGGTTCATAAGTGGTGGAAGACAACCCGATATCCGCTACTTTGTTGGCGATGCCATCGTACATGTTATCTGCTTTTAGAAGGGTTCCTCCCAAGAACAAATTGACTTTGACCTTGCCATTCGTACGCCTTTCCAACTCTGCTTTCCATTTTTCCATTTGTACGGCAGGAAAGGTATTCGCTGGGGCAAAAAAGGCATAGGATAATTCAATAGGCTTCTCATTTGACGCTGGGGAAGACTGGCCGCCTGCTTGTTGTGCCCCTTGATTGCCCCCACCGCATGCAGTTAGCATGGCAACCAAAGATAGCGTTAATAGACTGGTTACTAGCTTTTTCACATATTTTGCCCCCTTTTTTATAAATGCATCAGGACGCACTGACAATAGCCATCCTTTGGTTAATGTCAGTCGTCCCTTACTCCAATTGTGTCCTATTTCTTCCCTTTCTCCAGCAAGAAAAACGGACGGCCCAGGATCGCTTCTAATCGGAAGTACTTATCCAATCCGGTGGCACGGAAGGAATGCGTCATATTTGTTACTGTTTGCAGATCCGGCACATCATAAAGCAAACAAGCGTGCCATCCTTCACTGCCAGCGTGCCCAGCCGTAAGAATATCTCTATCAATCGTTCCAAGTAGTTCCGACCCATTGTCTTTCCATGTAGCGATCACATCATTTAACTTTGGAAGAACTGCTTGGGTCTTTTCTTCCGTTGTTGTATTGAACCAGCCTGTAGATTCAAACTTGATCATGACCCGCAGTTTCGTCGGTATTTGGGGTGCTCCATGTTCCATAGCCATCTGGCACACACTCCTTCATAGGCAATTGATTTAACGCATTAATCTTCCGCCGTTGATATCAAAGGTTGCTCCTGTGACAAAGCCCCCGTTTTCAGAGGTCAGATACGATACTAAATCTGCAACTTCTTCCGCTTCTCCTACTCTGCCGATGGGAATCATTTGAATCATTTTCTCCAGTTTTTCGGTCGGCACATTATCCATTTCAGGTGTGCGTACGGCAGCAGGTGACACCGCATTCACCGTGATTCCATATGGGGCTAGAGATCTTGCAAACACTTTAGTCAAGGCCAGCTGACCAGCTTTGGACGCACAATAGGCTGCACTGGAGGTTAATGGGCCATCTTGCCCGCCAATGGAGGACATGTTGATGATTCGTCCCCATTTTTGCTCTTTCATTGCGTGCATGACGGCTTGCGAGACAAAGAAGGTGCTGGCAAGATTTGTGGACATGATTTGGTCCCATTCCTCCAGCGTCATATCTTCTATCGACGTTTGCGTCCGAATCCCTGCATTGTTTACGAGAATATCAATCCGGTCCCATTTGCTTAAAATGTCATGAACAGCCTGCTTCGTTGCCTCATGCTCCGAGACATCTACCGCCATAAAAACGGCTTCATCGCGGCTCGCTTTGTCAAGATGCTGCTCTCTTAACAGATCCAGCTTCTTTTGACTGCGGCTTAGGAAAGCGACCTTTTTGCCTTCGCTCAGCAGCTTTTCCGCTATGGCTTTTCCCAGCCCCTGGGAGGCTCCCGTTACCACAGCTACCCGTTGAACTTTGTTATCCACTGTATGTCGTCCTTCCCTTTGCATTTATTTCCCCTCAAAATTTGATTGGAGTCTCCCGCATGCTGCATGGCAACACGATGGCTCTGTCAAGATCAGATGTAGCCAGGCATCGGCGGCACGCCAAGAAATACTGAACCGGCACCGTCGTACATGCCTTCGCCAAGGAAAGCGTGCTGGGTCACGACCATCGCGTCGCGCAGATAGCGCTGCAGCGGGTGTCCATCGTAGATCGCCGCAGTGCCCGCAAGCATGTAGGCCGACTGAACGGCGTCCGCGCCTGCACGGGTAGCTTGAACGGCAGCGAGACGCAGCAAGCTTGTTTGTTCAGCGGAGACACCGTCACCCCTCAGGATCGAGTTCCAAGCTGAATCGGTGGCTTCGTAGAAGAAGGCGCGCGCCGATCTGAGCGAGGCTTCTGCCTTTGCCACGGATATTCGCAGGTAAGCGCGATCAGCCATCTTCGGTGCTCCGGTAATGCCAGAACGGCCACCTGCCATCTGAGAGACTTCATCGAGCGCGGCACGAGCGACGCCGAGATTGACCACCGCCAGTACCTGCGCTGCATAAGCGATGGATGGATACTGGTAGAGCGGCTCATTGATCGTAGGCACACCACCACGAATAAAGGTCCATTCGTCAGAGACGAAAACGTCTTTCACCCGCAGGTCATGGCTGCCTGTTCCGCGCAACCCGAGCACTTCCCAATTTTCGACGATTTCCACATCCTCGGGCATGAGCACAGCCGTGCGCGGCTTGCCCCCGTCCCCAGCTCCAATACCGACACCAAGAATGTCGGCGCCCTTACAGCCGCTTGCGAACTTCCAAAGACCGCTCACTTGCCAGCCGCCCTCGACTTTCTCTGCGGGCTGGATTGGAAACAGGCCCCCTGCAAATACCAAGTCCGGTCCGTTTGCGTAAAGGCGTGCCAGTGTGTCGCGTGGAAGAGCCGCCAGGTAGACCGCTGCAGAGCCAAAGCTTGCCACCCATCCGGCGGAACCGTCAGCCTCAGAGATGGCTTCGATCAGCCTGAGGAACTCCGAGGGCGAGAGAGAATCGCCGCCAAAGCAACGCGGCGTGGCAGCGCGAAATACGCCCAGTTGCTTTAATTGCGCTATCATATCCCGAGGCACGTGCCGTTTCGCGTCAAACTCGTCCCGCCGGGCGCGGATTTCGGTCAGCACGTGGTCGAACTGATTCTGACTTTGCTTTTCAACAGCATTCAAGATTCTTTCCTCCCTTTTCCTATATCACCTAATCATTCATTGGTTTTCTTCCATGAAAAAAATGGCGGCCGCCACCGGCCGGGTACCTTCTCTTCCATGAACACTCTCTCAGGCTCTCGTCTAAACCAATGCCACATCACGCATCGCTTTTTACAAGAACAAAGGGATGAAACCTTGTCATCGCTGAAGGAGGAGTTTTGTCAACTCACAGGTGATATTGCGTTATTCTGACCATCAGATAGCGAGGGAATTTCATGGATAAACCAATCTACCATGAGCTTCCCCCGAATCCATAGAGTTACTAGGAACGATCATTTCACCCAAATTTTACTTAAAGCTCGCATTACATTACCCCCGGTGACTTTCGCGATATCCGTGTCCGAATAGCCGCGAACAACCAACCACTTGACGATGTTAGACATCGCCTCCATCGGATCCTCCAGCCCCAATACATAGCTGCTTTCATCAAACTCTTCCCCGCTATGTGATTGGCCAATGGATAATTGAGCGTCTACCGCATGCTGCAAGGCAACATGATCGCCGAAAAAGGTATCCGGCCCAAAGCCCACGTGATCGATGCCCACCAGATTTACGATATATTCAAAATGCTCCATGACGGATTCAATGGAATGATCCGAACTACTTTTGGTCAATGTAGTATTCGGCGCTGCCAAAATACCAATCACTCCGCCCTTCTCTGCGCAGGACATCAACACTTCATCTGGTTTCATCCGTGGGGTATTCCACAGCCCTCGTGCCCCAGCGTGGGTAATCAGGACAGGTTTTTCACTGGCTTCAATCGTATCGAGACTCGTCTGATCCCCACAGTGGGAAATATCGATTACCATACCCAGCTGGTTCATACGCTTGACTACGCGACGGCCGAAGTTGGTCAATCCGCCATCCCGCGCTTCGGACAATCCGCTGCCTAACGTATTGGCTTCATTGTAGGTAATCCCCATACAGCGAATACCGAATCCGTATAAAATATCCACCCGATCGATTTCGTTTTCCAGGGCGGTTGCCGCTTCCAGTGATGGGATAATTGCAATCCGGCCGGTTTCTTTTGCTCGGTATAGATCGAAAATATTCGAAGCAATCATGACGGTATCTTGCTGAGCGATATCACAGTAGCGCATTCCAAGATTCCAGATGACATCATCCCACTTGAGTCCCATTCGAGAGCTGATATTCATGATCCCGTCCATGAAATTCTCGAAAACGGCATCCAATCCGGAACGCGACAGACCTTCGTAACCAAACGAGGTAAATCCATGCTTGCAATATTCCAACGTGTGCTCCGGATGAAGAGGCATAACGAAGCCGTGGTCCCTTAGTGAGATCATGATATTATCCTCAAAGATCCGTTCCACTTTCTTCTGTTGCCTTTCATTTAATGGAATCGAATAGTTTCCTAACCGTTCTATCTGACTGGCCAGCGGAAACGCCTTATAATCTAATCCGGCAGCCAAGTAATGAAAGGAACGATATCCGTCATAGATTTTCCTTTTCAATGTTTCCCCCTTCTGCCGCTCTCCCCGTCTACGACGATGAAACTCTACTTTTTCACCAACGGAGCAAATTCTTTGGCCAGCGGAATCACCTCTTGCAAGGTTTTTCCTTTCGGTGCACTCTTTCCGCAGCTATACAATTTTTCCAAAGGGAACTCATCCAGCTTGGGTATTTCATTTTCATTATTCATAAACTCTTTTACTGTCTGCAGCATCATCCGACGCATCTGAATGATCGGCATGTCGCTGGTTCCCAAATGCTCAATACTACGGTCCACAATTGGCCCCATCATTTCGGTAACTGCATGATCCTGGTTTGCAATCCCGCGAATGCCGGAAAAGTTTCCACCCTTCATCAGCGTGCGATCCTGCTCATAAAAGTTTTCTTTATTGCGCAGCTTGCGGTAATTCTCATCCAGAATCAATCCTCGGCGGTCATGCTGGGCCTTTACATCGATCGGTCCCTTATGGGAAAATTGAACATCCCAGCTCCAAGTGCTGTGATCATCCCTTGGGACAAAAATATGGAACATCCCATCTTCCCCTTCCATTCGAGGAGGATACGTATAGAATGGGAAAATGTAGTGAATTTCAAGGAATACGTTATTGTCCCCTTCGCCTACTCCTTCGGCCAAGCACCGCTTGCCATAAATCGTGCTTTCCACTTCCTGACGAACTGGCGGGTTTTTGCACAACGGATGGTCAGGGTCAATACCCAGGTCGCTGCTCAAAATCCCTTGTTTCAGAATCTGTTTTGATAAAGCCCTGTGTAAGAACGCCGCATGTACATAGTCCACATCATTTTCCATGACCTGCAAGTAGTTGCATTCCTGCCAAACTCTTTCCGATAGAAGATGCTCGTCGGGCAAGCCCATCCAGAAAAAATTAGGCAAGGGAGGCATGGATTCTGATGGTCCCATATAAGTCCATACTATGCCGTTCTTTTCTATCACCGGATAGGATTTGATCTTGATACTTTTCTTAAAGTTGCTTTCCACCGGTTCTGACGGCAAATCGGTACATGTTCCGCTCACATCAAATTTCCATCCATGATAGATACAAGTCAATCCGCATCCGTCATTGATTCCAAGCGCCATAGACGTTCCCCGGTGCGGACACTTCTCATCGATTAGCCCTACCTTACCTTCAGAATCTCGAAACGCAACCAGATCTTCTCCTAATAAACGGAGGGTGACTGTATTGCTGTCTGCCACAAGCTCATCTGACTTCAGCGCCGGGATCCAGTATCTGCGAAACAAGTCTCCCATTGATGTTCCGCTGTCTGTTCGTGTTAAAAGATGATTGTCTTCAACTTTAAGCATTGTTCCATCCCTCTTTTTCGGAATATTACAAAAATATCATCCATATCGTACATCATTGAATTAAGCTCAAGGCAGCCTGGCAGCACGCCATATCTTCATCTGCTGACCCGCCGCTAATGCCAATCCCGCCGATTATCTCCTCGCCAATTTTAATGGGGAATCCACCCCCAAAGACTACCAAGCGTGGTGTATGGACAATGCCTTCTCGCAGAGCTGGTTCATTACGGATAAGCGGGTGCCACTCATGAGTCGGCAATCCGAAAGCGATGGCCGTATAAGCTTTGTTCTGAGCAATTTCAATGCTGAGAATCGGAGCCTGGTCCATCCGGCGAAAATGAACCAGAAGGCCCCCCTCGTCGACGATCGCTACATTGATCTTAATGCCAAGCTGTTTTGCCTGCTTAACGGCAGCCTCTGCCATCTGATTGCCCATTTCCGACGATATTGTCTTCTTTTCGCGATAGATTTTCACTTTCTCTCCCCTCCGTTTCCCACCTGTTTTCTACTGAAAGCAGGAACCAATCGGCATGTCATTTGAGCGTTATTTCAATGGTTATATTCTCCCTCGGATAGGTCTTGCACGCTAAACTATAGTTTTCCCTTCTTTCCTCCTCGGTAAGGACAGCCATTGAACTCGTTCCTCGCTCAAATTTGCCTTCCGTGACCTGAATCTTGCACATTCCACATCCGCCGCCCCGGCAACCCAGTGGGATCGATACCCCGTGACGGCGTGCTGCGGTCAATACATCTTCCGTACTGGAACACTTGAATATCTCACCAACAAGACGATTCACTTGTACTGTAAACATCGCTTCGTCCCCCTATCCGTCGGTTACCTTTTGTCAGTCTATTGCCGGCAACTATGTAAGCGCCTTCATGAAGGACTCAATTAATTCTCTACGATGATAGAAAATTCCCTGGCCGATTCGGTCTTCTGTCCACGTAATGGTCGGGAAATCGGTATAGGTAAAATAACCACCGCAGAACGCTTCATTTCTATTTCCGGACGGATCAAAGAAGTAGACCGTTTGGCCTCTCGTAATCCCGTGTCTTGTAGGGGTTACCTCAATTTGCACTTCGTTGCGGGACAAAATATCCGCAGCCTTCAATACTTCATAGAAATTATCTACATGGAAAGCGGCGTGATGTAATTTTTTATCCGGGCCTTTGACAAACGCAATATCATGCGCTTTATTTCCTGTAAACAAGAAGCTGCCCAGCATCACTTCTCCGTCTACCGTCATAACCTTTTCACTTTGTTTGAAGCCGAGCACTTCCATAAAGAAGCGAGTGGCCGTTTCCAAATCTTCACCTGTCAAAAGACAATGATCGAGGGCATGCGGTGCAATTCCGCGAGTATCCGTTGGCCAAGGATGTGGATTCAGGGAGCCAACCTTCTTGCCCAGCACTTCAATATCGTGATAAAGCTCCACCTGATGCCCTGTTGGAGTTTCGATACGGATCGCCTGACCTTCAGCCAACCGAGTACCATTTGGCACACGTCGGACCGTACAGCCAAACTGTTCTACCTTTTTTTCATAATGGGCCAGGTCATCCAGCTTTTCTACTTTAAAAGCCATGTGATCCAATCCAGCAGAATCTGCCTGCTGCAAAACCACGCTATGGTGGTCATACTCATCCCAGGCCTTCATATAAATTCTGCCTTCTGATCTTCCCGTTTCTTCCAAGCCAATCACATTCGTGTAGTAGTCAACTGACTTTTCAAGATCCATCACTTTTAACTCGACACGCCCTAAACGCATAATCCCCATGAAACTGCCCCCTTTGTGATTTAGTTTGATTCACTTCCTTTTGTCATCATTATTATAAGTGCAAAAATTCAGACAATATATTATCGAACCGGTTTGATTTACGATCGATTCCTGTATGATTCTGTTGTTGCTCACGGGAGACTCACGAAAGTGGATGGACATAGAAATGCTACCAAGAGGCTGAAAAGCAGTGGTTTAAGAACTTAAAAAATCAAGTCTTAGACTACCGCTGCTTGTTCAGCCCATTATGTATTTACGTTCCTCGTTAGATTCCTGTAAAACGAATAATATGGCGTTTGAACAAAAACGAGCGCCTCGGTAAGATGGGGTTGCACACGAGGTCATAGCCTCAAAAACCCATCAGGAGGTCGCTCTTCTATGAAGTTTAAGGCACAGGACAAGCAAAACCAACTAATTGAAAACATTACTGTTCATCACCTAGTTGTCGGGGTAGACATTGCTCAAGACACTCACGTGGTTCGTGCCTTCCGTTTCCGTGGAATTGCATTAGGCTTAAGCAAGAGCGTATGTTTTTCAGTATTAAGAACCTCAATAGAGTTTGGATTGTTTTTAATTTCTAAATCTTTTTCATCAATTTTACGTTTCAAAATAAGTAATTCTTCTTGAATTTGCGGAGAGTGTCGACTTGCAAAATAATAATGTGAAATATCTGTTATATATTCTGAGACGATAAGTGCAATATCTGCTATAAACAGCTTACGCTGATTTTCTAACTGTGCACTTTTATCGTTTTCAAAGTTCGTTTGTGCCTGTTGTTGTATCGCTATTCTCATCTTATACCTTATGGCTTTATAACGAGCCTACACCGTGCGGGCGACTTTCATCGCACACGGCGTTCCGTCAACGCATATTAGGTGAAGAGTTACAATGGGCATGTTCATTCTATCAACCTACAATCAACAAAGAATAAACAAGGAACTTCTGATGGGGTCCCGTATGTATCTCCCTTGCAAAAACATACAGACGATCTACATAGGGGGTTCGGAGCCTGAAATATGGCGGTTTTTCCTTGCTAGCGATTTTGTATGCACCAAAGAAAATTTCACCCCATCTGGCTGCAAGTGAAGCAGACGGAACATACGGGAAAAGCTAGGCATAGCCGTAGACATAGCTGCTCTCATCACCTGATGTGCAACATGTGCAGGCATCCCCGCGTGAGCTGCCGCTGTGATTGCCTCAACCATTGCATCAGTTAACTTACTGTACCAAGAAGCTACTTCAATCTTTGCAGTCAATTCACTTAAACGGTAATTATCCTCGCTCATTTTTAATGCCTCCTCAAGATTGAATCCACGTGTTTTAAATTCCAATGTAGCTGGATTCCTAATACCTACAAAGTCTCTTACTTTATCCATCCATGTGTCAGCCATTCCCAAACCCACCATCCTCTGTCGCTGTCTTTCTACTATGACAAGAAGCACAAAGCTCCTGCCAATTCTTTTCATCCCAAAATAAAACCACATTACCCCTATGTGGAGTGATGTGGTCAACGACAGTTGCAGCTATTACCTTTCCAACGTCAAGGCAATCCTTACACAATGGATTGTCACGGAGAAACCTTGCCCTTGCCTTTCTCCATCTAGCGTCATATCCGCGCTGTGCAGGTGTGCCCCGTCCCTGGTTGTAGCGCTTTACATGGTCTGTATGTGCATCGCAGTATTGGTCAGCTGTGAGCCTAGATCATCCGTGCTTACGACAAAACTTTTTCAGCGCTATGCCTTTCACCTCACCATATCAATAAGAAAAGCCACCCGGTTAATTCCCGAGCGGCCATCTCATCGTGCGTTGACTTGATTATAAATGAGTGTTGGTTATATCTGCAAAAAACGTCAGATGTGTCAGAAATGTCAACCTGTCGTTAGCTATCATCCTTGCAATCATTTATTAATGCAATAGTACACACTTGTTGTTCTAATACTGAACTAGAACCCTAACTAAAAAACTGATGAGGGTTCAACATTTAATTACTTGTTTCCCATTTATTTACTTACTCAAAAACATTTCTTTCTGATATTCTTAATCAAATGTTCAAGTAAGCGATACTCATCACGAATTCAGCAAAAAGAAAAGTTCGTCATTTTGACGAATCTTGACAATCACTTTGCAATTTTATTTTAATGGCAAGTCTAAGCTGAATTATTCATTTTTTCTTTTGATCATTGCAACAACATACGCCGTAATCAGTAGGAGGAGACTAACTACCCAATAGTCTTGATTTATCAGGTATGGATATACGGCTAGTAATCCACTATTAAGGGTCATTATCTTGGAATTTTTTTGATAGTAACTAAATCCGTATGATACAACGACTAGGATCGATATTAAGTAAGGAAAATATACAATAACGTACACCCCCCTCCTAGTTTTAATATTTCCGCGCTTTAAGGGTTACACCTCCGCTATAAGCTCTCACGACGATGCCGTACCCTTTGTTGACATTAGAAATATACGCTGCACCAGCACCCGTAATTGCAGCAATTATTCCCGAAGAGAGCGCGAGGCCTTTTGTCGGTGGGAAAAGGTTTAGAATGACTGCTGCTACAGTCGTCACAGTAGTGACACCAATTAAAATATTTGCAACATATCTAGTATCATCATCACTTATGTAGAGCCAATTACCAACATCCCAATTGTCCCTTCAAAGTAATACGTATCAGAGTCCTTTTCATAGTACCTGTATCCTTCATCCACTGCAAATAATGAAATACCATCGTCGCTTGTTCTTTCACTCGCTATTTCACTTGTTAGTTCCCCTCCTTTTACACTTTTACCTATTTTATTATTCCCTTTATTTTTATACATCTCGTTTGCTTTATCAAAGGTTTCTTTTAATAGTTTATAAGTTATCTCAGGTATCACCTGACTTGCCTCTTCATTTAGACGGTACCCTTTTTTGTCTACAGAGTAGTAATCTTGGTATTTTTCGATAGCGTCGAAAATCAACTGAAGCTCCTCTACATCCACCGATTGATCAATGCTTAAATTCCTTGTTTGTGCATGAGCTGTGTTGTTACCCGCTTAAAACGCCCAAAAGGAGAAAGATCTAATGAAGAAAAACCTAACTTTGATCATATTCCCTCTACTTGTTCTAAGTGCGTTGTTCTTGTTTATGCCCTGCGATAAATTCCTTTATCTTAATTTCCGTCTTGTTTAAAAATATCGTTGTATACGCTTATTACATCGTATGTTTTGTCGAAAACAAAAACTGTAAATCAATGCACATGGGTTGTACGTTAAAAATGCCCGTTGTAAATATCCTTTTTTTCCGTTGATAGAACCCCGTGTGCGATGAAAGTCGCCCGCACGGTGTAGGCTCGAAAGAAAACCCTCAAATAGAGAAGGGGATAAGTCGAGAATAGCGAATTTCAGGTTGCAAGAGTATCTCATGAGGCTACGTCCTTAGACTGGATGATTCTATTGGGGCATGACGTACCATTTAATAAAAACGAATCATTACATGGCGCGACACACTCAGAAGGATCACCAGTCATAACAGTTAACGAAGCTGGTGATTATCTGATTACCTTCGAATGAAATTATTTAGCCGGACAGAATTCCATGATGGCGATCACCGTTAATGGAGAGTTTCAGGATTCCTCCTCCACCCCTCTTACGGATCCAAGTCATGTAAAAGGTAGTGCCCAGTTGACCCTTGAGGCAGGGGATTCGATAACATTACGACATGTCCTTGGTTTGTTAATACAACTGGTGCCATCGCCTGAAGTTGGGGCGAAAATGGAGATTACAAAGGTTAAATGAGTTTTCTTTCCTATGCGTTGCCAAAAGCATAAAATTAAGTTGATAGATATTTTCATTTTTACTCGAGGTGATCGAATGAAAATATATGAGAATAGGAACAAAAGAAGAGTCGGCATCAATGGCATAAAAATTGGTGGTTGCATTTTAAAACAAATGTGTTCAGCTTGTAGAAAGAACCTTGTTTATTACGACAAATATGATGCTGATTTTTGCCCAAGTTGTAATGAGTGGAAGCAAGGAAAATGCTCAGACATGAATTGTCATCATTGTTCTACTAGACCAACAAAACCTTTAGAAAGACCATAGTTATCTCTCTACACATTGTGTTAACAAAACAATTGATAACCACCATCTGAGATATGCGCTACCATTTCCATATATTTGAAATGGTGGTGTTTTAATTGAACGATCTTCTCATCACAAAATGTACAATTCACGATAACCTACCCTTTCATGAAAACGACATTTGCCGTTTGCTGTCTTCGATTTCCCGCAAGAGCTTGCCTTGCGGTCTCCAACTGCTGATGACCAGAGATGTAATTGAGAAGCCTGCTTTTAAACCAGTCCCGAATTTCGGGTGTCGTTTTTATACTCCATTAGTTCTTGTCCTGAGGATAAAGTGCTTTCCTTCTAAAAGCCACCATCGTCATACTTGGTACCATTGTTAATCTTTACAGCTAAATCTTCGTATTCGAAATATGGGGAGATTTCGTTCCACCACAGGTAATAATTCAGGGCATCGAATATGTTGCTGTCTGCCTCTTCATCCGTTACTGTCCCGACCTCCTCGATCTTCAGGTTTTCAACATCGATTCGGTAAATGGTGAGCATGATCTCTCCCCCTTATCACAAGTAATGTTAAGTTAAATCATCAGAGAAGCTACTTTCGCTTCAATCGAAAATTCGCATAATCAATGAAAACGATCTTTCCTTTTCGCTTTACCCGTAAATTACGGAGCTTTGGTTTGCCCTTACGAGTTAATACATCATCAGGCATAATTCCACGCTTCCTAAAATAAGCTATCAACTTCTTCAGTTTTCTCCTATATTTCTTTGAACGAGGAAATCTCCGCCTATATTTCACCATTTTTATCCAGAAATAGTTTCGATGAAATTTTTTGATTCTCCCAAGATGCTTTCTCACCGAATAAGGTGATGAGTAGTAGACAGACACTTCCTTTTTGTTGCTTCGCCTACCACGCTTTGACCTGGAAACCTTTAAAACACGGCCCTTTCCAATATCATAAACAATTCGATGTTTTCCTGATCCGATTCGTTTTTTAATGTACGTAAACATGTAATTACTGGCACCCCACTTTGAAGAATTAATACTTTTAGATTATTCAAGCGGAAATGCCATGTCCCCCTTATAAGAGCTCATTATAGGACACAGATAACCTTTGTTGATGCCACACTTTAAAAAGGTGACTTTCAATTAATCAAATCGTGTGTTGTGTAAATGATGATTCTTTGAGAAAATTGGAACTAAATTACTTTTTCTTCCTTGAGGTGAGATGATGCTTGGTTTGGCTGTTACTTTGTTCATTCCAATGTTTCTAATAGCTAGATTTTTTAGCTTCTTAGGTCGAAAATGGAGCATATTCGCTCATACAACACGGAATCAGGATCTAGTTGCATCATTAGTGTTGAGCATTGTAGTGACGATCATAATCACCCTTTTAAGTGACCGCTAGTTTATTGAATGACCGATTTGTTAATTAAATCCAAATGTTGTAAAATGATCAAAAACCTAAGTGGTGAATATCCCATGAAAAAATTTGAAAAAGGAATTGTTTATTTCTTTAGCTTTATTTTCTTTCCAATCGGACTGATCGTTTGGATCGTTTCCTTGTTTAACCAAAATCAGCAAGTAAAGAGTGTTGGACGAACAGCTTTATATTTCGCTGCTGCCTCTTTTTGCATCCAAATCCTTATACTGGTCACCATAGGGGTCATAAATTTTATTCTGTCCACAAACACTACTCTCAACTGAGATTAGGTATTCAATTACTATTTTGTTAAATAACACCAATTATTTTACTTATGTGATACAATTCTTTAAAACTGACATCGCAGGTGATTTTTTTGATTACTTTACTTAAAGCCTTTGGATTTTCATTTGTCATGCACTTTCTTTTCTTATGGGCCTACTATACGTGGGACTTGTATGAACAGAATCAACAGTATCAAGAACTTTTTCAAATTATGCAAAAGGAATTAACTGAGAATCCAGGTTCAGGATTTTCAGTAGCCTATTGGTCTAGTAACTCGTATGAAACCTTGTTATGGTACGGATGTGTAACATTCCCTCTTTTAATGGCTGCCTATGTTTTTTATAAGAAAAGATTTTCAACAAAATAACTATTGTGTAAACTACGAAAAGTTTGTTGTAAAATAATTCAAAGGCTAGTGATTAACTGACTTTTCCCTAAATAAAAAATAGAGTGAGGTGACCCACATGAGAGAAATCACTGGAATCGAACCTGCCAAAATAGGAAAACTCGATACTGAAACCCTACAGGAAATTGTTAAATTTCAGCAGCATGCCGCAAAGCTTCTGCAAGTAAAGTTGGACGATCAGCCCAATGATATTGTCAAAGTAATCACTGAGTGGGTACGCGAACTGAAATCTAACAAACAAACACTTGAAAATGACGACTGTATCGCACTCGGTGTACTACTTGGCGAGCAGTATATTCGCGCTTTTGGCTGGCATTGGGGGACAGTAGATGATAGTAGTGCTTCAGTGCTAAATGATGACAATTCAATTGCGATCCAGCCAATCTTTTGGGTTGATGAAGTGGTAACAAACAGAGAAGGAACTAACTTCATGCTCAATTTTAATATGGTTGCCGCCGGAAATATGCCCGTTTGCCCCCCTAACACGGCAATGTGGTTCCACTAAATCTACTTCTCACAATACACATTTTGTAAATCACCGAAACGCACGTTTTTATACCCATTTTATTTTTTCAGTACTATCGCCTTTACATAGATCGTTATTTTACATACCTTAAAGAAATGGACAACAAGGAAACTAATGAAAGGTACCTGCTTTGTAATGACATTTATTCTAAAGGAGAAATTGAAATGGGTGATCAAATTGAAAGCTATGAAAGCTATGCTGAAATTAAAGACTTGAAAGAATTGAGCAACTGGGAACTTCTGAATGAGTTTCGAATTGTTAGCGAAAATCTAGAATCGACGGATATTAACTATACAATTGAATATCAATCTAAGTTGTACAATGAAGTTTTATCTCGCATGAATGGTAAATAATTTGACTAATCAAAAAGGAAATAAGCGCAGTTTAGCTGGTGGATTATCAGTTATCTTGCTCCTGCTATACTGCATTTTCGTGAACCCCGCACTCTGACATCAGATTTTGACATACGGTTTATCATTCCGAGGCTTGCTTCTGATCCCGCCGTCGATTCCGTCCCTTAACCTCGCAGAAGCCTACGAACGGTTCGATCCGCTCCATAACTCGAGCTGAGTTACGGTAGTTTGGTTGCCGTTCGTTTTTGGCGTTTGCCAAATGATCTGTCAGTTCGCTTAGAGTAAGATTTGACGTATAAATTGTTGGCAGCTTCTCCATCCGACTTTGAAGAATAGGACCAAGCACTTCGTCCCGGGTTCAAGCAGTAATTGCCTCCGCTCCCATATCGTCCAGAATCAATACAGAAACAGTTTTCAGGGCCTCCAGCTTTTGCTCCATGCCTCCTGTTTCAATTGACCCTTTAATCTCCATGAGGAAGTCTGGAACGTAGATCATTAAGACATCTACGCCGCGTTTTGCTAGTTCCTGAGCCATGGCTCCACCAATGGCGCTCTTCCCTACTCCGAATTGTCCAAAGAGGTAAAGACCTCTCGTTGTTTTTCCCCGTTCAAAGTTGAGGCAAAAAGTGATAGCTGCTTTTATTGCTTCGATCCGATAAACGTCCTTTTCCATCGTCTCAAAAGTGGAATTCAGGATGTGCTCAGGTACGAATTGGCTTTTGATCAGCGATTTTGTCTTTCGTTGGTACTCGTGACTCTTTTGATAATCGCAAGGTGAGTAGGTTAGATGTGGGCGAAATCCTTTCTCTTCGACCACTGTCATTCGATGACCAGCAAAGAAATTGGAGCAAGACTCCAAACCTGAGCAACTTTTGCAACTTATGTTTGTATCGCGGTACTCATAAAGTTGTGAGATATCAAACTTTTCTTCGGGGAATTTATCAAACTTAAATCACTCAGTCCTGAGTTACTCCAAACATTCATTAACGACAAATATAGGGAGAGATATTCCCGAACAACTTTAACGATATTTCACACAGTATTGCAACACTCTCTAAAACAAGCTGTTTACCCATACAATCTGATCAATGAAAACCCTATGCCGTACGTTAAATTACCAAAAAAAGAAAACAAAAAAACGACCGAAGCAGATTTACAAATCCTGCCCTTGTCGTCCATAAAGAAGATTTCACTTTTCCTTGAACCAGCAAATACATTGACTCAATACCGGTATGAGAGTAAGTGAAGTTTGCGCCCTCACTTGGGATTGTGTCGATTTATTCGAAGGTACAATAATCGTTGATAAAATCATGGTTAATGTCAATAAAGAATGGGTATTCGGTATTCCTAAAACAGCATCGTTGTACAGGACGGAACATACGGGAAAAGCTAGGCATAGCCCTTCATTTCCACTCACTCCGACATACCCACGCAACATTGCTGCTTGATCAAGGCGCCCCTATTAAAGACATCCAAGCTCGATTAGGCCATAGTCGATCAGGAATTACGCTCGAAACCTTTTCTCATTTGACCAACAAAATGAAAAAACTCCCCCACCATTTTACCAATCGGGTGAGGGAGCGTTCGTTAGATTTATTACTTCTTATCATCCATACGCAATACAGCCATAAATGCTTCTTGTGGTACCTCTACGGAACCAACGGACTTCATGCGCTTCTTACCTTCTTTTTGCTTTTCAAGCAGCTTGCGTTTACGTGAGATATCCCCACCGTAACACTTAGCAAGTACGTTTTTACGCAGAGCGCTGATCGTTTCACGAGCGACAACCTTTTGCCCAATCGTTGCCTGGATTGGCACTTCGAATTGCTGACGAGGAATCAGTTCCTTCAGCTTTTCGCAAATGACCTTGCCACGCGCATAAGCTGTATCTTTGTGAACGATGAAGGACAGGGCGTCTACTACTTCGCTGTTTAAGAGAATATCCATTTTCACCAGTTTGGATGCCTTGTAACCAGCCAACTCGTAGTCAAAAGATGCATACCCTTTTGTGCCAGACTTCAATAAATCAAAGAAGTCATAGACAATCTCGGACAATGGCATATCATACTTCAGCTGCACACGATTTTCACCAAGGTACTGCATATCAAGGAAATCGCCACGTTTGCCCTGGCACAGCTGCATCACGTCGCCCACATACTCTTTCGGCACCATTACAGTAGCGGTCACATAGGGCTCCTCAACCATTTCGATCTTCTGTGCATCTGGCATTTTCGACGGGTTGTCAATTTCGATAACCTCGCCATTTGTTCTGGTGATGCGGTAAATAACACTTGGTGCGGTTGTGATTAGACTAATGTCAAATTCACGTTCAATGCGTTCCTGGATAATCTCCATATGGAGCAGCCCTAGGAAACCGCAACGGAAACCAAACCCAAGTGCTTGGGACGTCTCCGGTTCAAACTGCAACGAAGCATCGTTTAACTGCAGCTTTTCCAAAGCATCACGCAGGTCATTGTATTCATTGGTCTCAATCGGATACAGTCCGCAGAAAACCATCGGGTTGATCTTGCGGTAGCCCGGGAGTGGTTCAGCAGCAGGACGGCTTGCATCCGTGATCGTATCACCGACACTCGTATCCCCTACCGTTTTGATCGAGGCAGCTACATAGCCTACATCCCCAACTGTCAATTCTTCCACTTGTGTTTGGCGTGGCATCGAAGTACCGATTTCGGTAACTTCAAACGACTTGCCGGTCGCCATCATTTTGATTTTCATGCCTTTTTTCAGCGTTCCATTAATGACACGAATGGAAGCGATAACGCCGCGGTAAGCATCAAAATACGAGTCAAAAATAAGCGCTTGCAGCGGTGCATCTGGATCGCCTTCTGGTGCCGGAACCTTTTGTACAACCGCTTCCAGCACTTCCTTGATTCCGATTCCTGCTTTCGCGGAGGTCAGTACAGCATCACTGGCATCCAGTCCGATAACATCCTCAACCTCTTGCTTGACGCGCTCAGGCTCTGCGCTCGGCAAATCGATCTTGTTGATGACCGGGATAATCTCCAGATTGCTGTCCAGCGCCAAATAAACGTTGGCCAACGTTTGCGCTTCGATCCCTTGTGCCGCATCCACAACCAGAATAGCTCCTTCACAGGCAGCCAAACTGCGTGATACTTCATACGTAAAGTCGACGTGACCAGGAGTGTCGATGAGGTGGAGAATATACTCCTCTCCGTCATCTGCTTTATAGTTCAAACGCACGGCATTCAGTTTAATTGTAATCCCGCGCTCTTTTTCCAGCTCCATAGTATCCAGAAACTGGGCTTCCATCTCACGTGCAGTCAGTGCTCCGGTCAATTCCAAAATCCGGTCTGCCAGCGTTGACTTGCCATGGTCAATGTGGGCGATGATGGAAAAATTTCGAATCCTTTTTTGTCTTTCACGGCGATCCATGTGTTGTTCGTTCCCTCCCACGCGAATCCATACAAACGTTTCAGATTGCGTCTCGCAAAAAATACACTAACGGTAATTATAACAAACGGGGGAAACCGGAGCAACAAAAGAGAATTGGGCGGTTGACATGATTTTTTCTCGCCACCAATTATTCCCTATGCTAGAGTGAGGAAACAGGGAGGTTTCGATATGGATCAGGATTATCAGAAGCAGTCTCATTGTCTAGGATGTTGTTTAGCTCATGCTGCCCAGCCTGTTCACATCGTTTATGAAAATGAGTGGGTCACCTGTCTGCTAGATATCGAGCCTTTTAATGAAGGACATACGCTCATTCTACCGAAACACCATTATGAGGAATGGACAGACCTAGATCCACTCATGATGGAACAGATAACGAAAGCAGTTTCACTCCTATCGGAAGCACTCAAAAATGTGTACAAGCCAGCAGGCATTACCATTTGCCAAAATGGCGGCATCTTTAATGAGCTTGCCCATTTTCATATGCATGTCATTCCCCGCTTCGATGGGGATGGCTTTACATGGAGTGAACCGCTACAGGCTCATGGGGCAGCAACTCGTTTGTCCAATACCCGCGCCCTGCTCATCCAAGCACTTAAGGAGGCTCGTTACACTTGAATCGCACCTCGTTTCGGCTACATGCTTTAATGGAAAATGATATCCCTGCCCTGATCGCACTCTCGGACTCTGTTGGCTGGGACTATGATGAGGCAGAGCTTCGCACCATTTTGTCTACTGGCAACGTTTTTGGACACAGAAATGAAGCGGATCAGCTCGTTTCCTGCTCAGCCATTCTCGTCTATGAAGAACAACTGGCAACGCTCGGGATGGTGATTGTACATGACTCATGCAGAGGGTACGGTTTAGGACGGGAGCTCATGCAGGCATGCATGTCATCTGTCCCCAGTGACACGACTATCATGCTCGTTTCTACCCCAGCCGGGAAGCCTTTGTATGAAAGCTTGGGATTTACGACAGCTGAGACGATTCACAAATGCTTGAGCGATCATTTTTCTCCCTCTGCAGGCTCCTGCGGACAGGACGAAAGCTATCCTGTCATCCTCCCTATAGAGGTCGCAGATGTTGCGGATGTCATTGAGCTCGATCGACTTGCTGTAGGCAGCAGACGCTCCCACTTTGTTCAAGCACGGATGGAGCAGGCCGCTTCCTGTCTCGTTGCCAAAGACGATAACGGTAAAACCGTAGGATATGGCATGGCAGTCCAAGGACCTGTCAATCTGATCGTCGGTCCTCTCGTGGCTCCAGATTCCACCACGGCCCTGCGGTTGCTTTGCCAATTAACCGCAGGGCATATTGGAAAGATTCGCATCGATGTTCCGAATGGACAAGAGGCTTTCCTCGACTTTTTGCAGCAGAACGGCTTTACGAAAGTCTCAGAGCCTCCTGTCATGGTTGCAAATACGAATCGCTTACCCGATCGCAATGGAACCTATTTTGGCATAGCCGCCCAAATCTTTGGCTAAATCATTCGCCTTCGTACATCAAAAAACGGACCCTCTTTACGAAAGGTCCGTTTTTCATGGATCGGTTTCATCATTTGTTTCTATCTGTTGCGCAGTTTCTCCAATATTTTCGGGGGAAACAGCTTTTTCATACTGCTTTGATATTCACTTCCATTACCTGGAATCTGAAAACCCGTTACGCGATACTTGTTCCCATTGTAAGCAATTGAAAATACCATGGGCGAGCTGATCCCAGAGGAGGAATGCGCTTCTCCAAGAATCTTTACCCAAGCATACACCGTTCTGTTCTCGGCATTTGGAGCGTCCACACCTAGCAATTCCACCTCGACTTTTCTGTCAGGGCCCAGCCATCCTAGTTTTTTTCCCTCTGCATTGAGAAATTCGAAGATCAGCGGCTCCACCAAGCTGCGATTTGCAGGTGAGATTCCATCCTGCACTTGGACGAACACTTGCCCCAAATGCTTCCCCTCTGATAAAGCCTGCAGCTTCCAAATACCTGGATCAGGTAGAGCAACCAGCATTGGAAAATGTCCCTTTGCATCAAACAGTGGAGCCATGACTTGAAAGGTGCCCACTGGTACTCTGCTTCCTTCACTGCTATAGGCAACAATCTCTACAGTAGACGCTGTGGCCTCATCCAACAACCAGGTGACCCGCTGCGCCTGCCCTTCATAAAAGCCTTTTTCGTCGGTAATGACCCGAACAGGCTTCTCTCCCAAATAAGTGAAGGTCTGGTTTTGATAAGTGGACTTTGTAGGTGTCGATGGCTTCCACAGCACTGGCGTTTCCAATACGCCGCCTGGCAGCAAGCTAGGTGCAGGATTCATCACTGTCCCTGGCTTCGCTGCTTGGTCATTTCCCAACTCTTTGGGCAAGGCTTGCCATATGATCAGACAAAAGATAGCGGCTACAATAGGTACCAAAAGCGGTCTCCAGTCTGCTTTTTTCCTGATTTTTTGGCGAACTCTCTCTTCCATAGCAGATGTAAACTGTACATCCCGCATCACCGTTCGATCCGCCCGCTCCTTTAACTGCTCGAGCCATTTCGTCTCGTCCACTCCCAGTCCCTCCCCTCTCCCATTCGCTTTCTGAGCTGCTGCCGCGCCCGAGTCAGCCTCGTCCTGACCGTACCTTCTGATACAGAAAGAACCTCGGCTACTTCGGCAATCGACAAATCGGCATAATAGTGCAAGGCGATTACCCTGCGATATGGTTGGGAAAGCTCCAGAACATGAGCGACTAATTGATCACGTTCGACCCGGTCCAGTACAAGGTGCTCCGTCGACACCTCTCCGTCCTTTTTGATCCAGGCGCTATACAGGAGGTTGCGGAATGTCCAAGAGCGTAAAAAACCTTTGCATTCATTCACAGCAATGCGGTACACCCACGTATGGATACTGCTCTGTTGTCGAAACCTCGGAAGATTCCGGTAAACCTTTACGAATACATCCTGGGCTATGTCTTCTGCCAGATTTTTGTCCTTCACCAGAAAAGTAACAAGCCGCAGCACACGCGTCCCGTATTCCCGCATGATTTGCTCGAATGCAGCATCTAGCGTAGGCTGCAATTTCTCCAAAGGAAGCGTCCTCCTTCACTTGCTTTCTATACTGGTTAGATGCGGCAGACACTGTTTTGTTACAAGATCTAGCGATTTATTTTCTGGGCAATAATGGTCCAGCGTGTCGCCGTCCCTGATGCGCCAGCCAGCTCAGCAAAAGGATAGCCTCCATACTGCCAGCGATCCATGTCATAGCCGCCTGTTGGCAAATCCCGATCCACTTGTTGGCTGTGCGGAACATTTTCAAAGCTATCGATCACCTGAAAGCCTTCCGATTCCAAAAGAAGCGAAAGCTCTCCCGGCATGAGAAATGCCAGCTGTCGTTCAACACGATAACGAGACTGCTCGACTTGTTCCAAAAATGTCTCATAGGTGAGCGTGTAGCGAAACTGCTGCTCGGCAAGCGAGGTTTCTCCTTCTATCCGCTGATAAACCATTCGATCAGGAAATACATATTTACGCTGCAAAAACGACCATTTGCTTTTCAATGGCGGTAAAAGCAAATCGATTGCCACAACGCCATCCTCCGTCGTGTGCTTCCTGATTCTTCCGAGCAATTGTCGCTGCTGCTCCCTAGAGGTGGCTTGCTGAAAAATTCCCTCCGGCAGCAAAATGTGGGAAAACGTCCGCCCTAAATCGAGCTCGTGCATATCTTGCTCGATCAGCTCCAGCAGGTCTTCTTTTTTCTTCAACATACGACGTTTCTTTTTCTCCGCCAGCTCAAGCATTTCCGGGCTCCAATCCACTCCGCATGCAGGCAATTCGTTACGAGCGAGCTCGATGGCAATTCGTCCTGTTCCAACCCCGAGCTCTAGCACCGAGACTGGGCTTTTTTCGTTTTCCTGAAGCAGCCAGTCGCGATAAAAGGCAATCCCGGCCTTGCCCGCAAACTGATCATAGTAGGTTGCCTCAAGCCCGGCGTACTTCGTTTCAGAAAGTGGCTGATGACGCCCTTCTCCTTCCATGCCACAGGTCGTGCAAACAGACCTCGCCAAATGTGGAAAAGGCACCCCAGGAGGGACGCCATTTTTCGTATCGCCCAGCCATTCATCGTAACGAAACTTACATACCGTGCAGCTATACACACTCATAATGCTTTGGACACCTCCTGCGGTGATTGCTTGATTCTAAAAGCTTCCGAAAAAAAGTACACATGCTTTTTTCCCGTAATCGGATGAGTTGTCACTTCGGTCTCCACACCGAATACATCACGGATTAACGGCGGATTCAAAATTTGCTCAGGAGTTCCACTTGCAAAGATCTCCCCTTTTTTAATCACATACAAACGATCACAGTACATCGCAGCGATATTGAGATCATGCAAAGCTGACAAGACTGTGATACCAAGCGCCCTGACTAAATCCATTACCTGCAGCTGATAGCGAACATCCAAATGATTAGTCGGTTCGTCCAGAACGAGAAATTTGGCCTGCTGCACGAGCGCACGGGCAATCAGTACACGCTGCTTTTCTCCCCCTGACAAGCTAAAAAAGCTGCGATTTGCATAGGCCTCCATGCCGACACGCACAAGCGCTTCCTCGCAAATGTCGTGGTCTGCTTCTGTGTCCTGCTGAAACAGCCGTTTGTGAGGTGCGCGCCCCATCAAGACAATTTCCATCACTGTAAAATCAAATTCGATTGAGGACTCCTGACGGACAACAGCCATGCGCTGAGCATTTTCCTTGGCGGAAAGCTTATACACATCGTCTCCGTCCAGCGAAATCCATCCAACATGAGGCTTCATTGTTCGATAGATGCTTTTTAGCAGCGTGGATTTCCCACTGCCATTTGGCCCGATCAGTCCCACAAACTCACCAGCTGCGACCTCAAGCCCCACATTGGACAGGATCGTTTTCTTCTCTAGATTGACTGATATGTTATCCGCAACTAGCTTCATCGTCCGTTACCTCCAAAGGAATATGAATTGCGCAGCATCAACCAGATAAAAAACGGTCCGCCACATAGAGCCGTAATGATCCCAATCGGCAGCTCTTCTGGAGCAAAGGCTAGCCGCGCAATGGAGTCAGCCCAAATCAGAAAGATCGCTCCAAATAAAGCACTGACAGGCAGGACACGGCGATGATCCGACCCGACGACTACTCGCACGATATGCGGCATCATCAACCCCACGAACCCGATGGCTCCACTGATCGCGACGATCACCCCAGTCAGCAAAGCAGTGATCATCAAAAGCTGCTTGCGGAATTGGACCGTATTGACACCGAGCGTTCCCGCCGACTCTTCCCCCATCAGCATCGCATTGAGCGAACGATATTGCGCCATCAATACAAACAGGCAAATAAGCACAACTAACGTCGGAATTGTGAGGTATTCCCATTTTCCTCCCGCCAAGCTACCACTCATCCAGAACAGAACGGACCGAATACCGTGTTCATTTGGTGCGGAAAAGATGATCAGGCTGGTAACTGCTGACAAAATTGCCGAGATCGCGATCCCCGACATAAGCAAACGTACCGTCGAGTTTTGTCCACCAATCCGCGATAGTGAAAAGATCAACAGGATAGACAAAAGCGCACCTGCAAAGGCACCGAGTGACAGGGCGAATTGCCCGAACATGCTGAAGGCTCCGAAGAGAATGACCAGTGTGGCGCCAACCGAAGCACCCGAAGAAACTCCCAGTATGTACGGGTCTGCTAGTGAGTTTCGTACAAGAGACTGAATAGCTACACCTACTACCGAAAGGCCTGCTCCTACAATTGCCCCTAGCAGCACTCTTGGAAAACGAATATCCCAGATGATCGTTTGCTCACCCTTGGACCAATCAACGGGAATCCATTGACCTATTCCTGGAACTTGCGACAAGGCAATTTTCCATACCGTCGCGGGCTTGATATCTACAGAGCCCAAGGTGACGGCGATTGTGATGGACAGCACCAGCCCGACTAGCAGGCTGATGATAATGAGAGGCATTTTGATCCGATGCAGAGTCATTCCCTCCTCTAGTAGACTTCTTTATTTAAATTTGTCCGGGTAGAGCCCTTCTGCCAGGATTTTCAGTGCAATCGGTGCGCGAACACCCTCTGATGCTGCGGACAGGGGCAAGACGATCAATCTTTTATTCTGAATGGCCGGAATATCTGCCAGCTCGCGCTTTGTCAGCAAAAGATTCTTTTTCTGATCTACCGTTTTGTCCCCGTAGTCCACGACTACAATCACGTCTGGCTTGCGATTGACAACCTCTTCCCAGCTGACTTCTGCCCACCCCTTTTGAATATCATCAAATACGTTTTTACCGCCTGCCAATTTGATTAAGGATGTCATGTAGTTGTTCGCTGCTGTAAAGGGGTTATCTTCCCCGCTGTCATACACAAAAATCTGCAACGGCTTGTCCACAGAGCCGATTTTACTCACGATTTGATCCATTTCCTGCTTCATTTTTCCAATCAATTCATTGGCTTTATCTTCAACACGGAAAATCTTACCGATATTTTGAATATCTGCAAAGACATCTTCTACGGTTGGTCCTGGCTTATTGGAAGATTCCTGCAGGTACGATTTGATTCCAGCCTTGTCCAAATCCTCCATAGAGCCTACTCCTTTATCACCAAAACCACTCTTCCAGCCTGAGTAGACAAAATCAGGGTTTACTGCGATCAGCACTTCTTTGTTCGGATATTTATCGGCCAACACTGGTACCTTGTCGTACGCTTCCTTGAACTCAGGCAAAATCTGATCGTCCAAATATGCTGTTCCTACCATTTTATCTGCAAGACCAAGTGCAAGCATGATTTCCGTGACGTGCTGGTTTAAGGTAACTGCACGTTTTGGCACTTCTGGATAGGTCATTTCAATACCGTTTGTCGTGATGGTAACAGGCTTGTCGTCAGCGGGCTGCTCGGTGTTCGTTTCTGTTTTAGCAGCCTGCTCTGTTCCCGTTTTCGACTCAGTCGTGCTTGGTGCAGCAGAACCGCAAGCCGAAACAATGAGTACCAGCGCCATTACTACTGCAATCCAAAATCCTTGTAAAACTCTTTTCATGTTTGCTTAACCCCTCTTCATGGATTCGAGATGATAATCAACGTTTGCAAATCGTAATCATTATGCTTTATATACTTTTATTACTATACGCGTACGTTATGGTTTTTGCAATTCTTTTCTCCAGCCCCCTTTTCCGCACAAAAAAGCACCCCCCTATTCTCAATCGGGAGGTGCATGACAAACGTGGACATAGTAATAGATCTGGCTTTCTGGTTGCCTAGTTCAAGACATATGCCTACATTCCACATCTGCCCCATCCTCGTGGGTCGATTGTATATGATTTCATGGCAGGTCTCCTGGCTTACGAATCGTCGCACACTAGCCTCCTTCCCATTCCTATATAACGGAACAGTGGGTCTTGGCTAGGTACTCCTCGTTACAGTGGCGGGACCGCGCCGGTTTTTCACCGGTCTTCCCTATTAAGCTGAGGGGACGTTTTAGATACGTCCAGTCAGCACCATGAAATGCTTATGAAGTTGTTTATTTCGTGCAATTTAACCGATTACCGTCAATTTTTTCGGGAAGCTCGACAATACTTCTACCCCTGTCTCGGTTACGACCACATCATCCTCGATACGGACGCCGCCTACGCCTGGCAAATAAATTCCTGGCTCGATAGTGAAAACCATCCCTGGGCGAAGTAACTCCTCATTTTGCTCATGTAAAGAAGGATACTCGTGGACATCCATGCCGAGTCCATGTCCCAGACGGTGAATGAAGTACTCCCCATAGCCTTTTGCCGCGATTACATTGCGAGCGGTTTTATCGATATGCGCAAAGGTTACGCCCGGACGAACTTCGGCAATCGCTGCTTCGTTTGCTGCCAATACCGTTTCGTAAATTTCGCGAAGCTGTTCGCTAATTTCACCAACTGCGAATGTACGGGTAATATCAGAAACGTACCCGTCTGCTTCTACCCCGATATCAAACAGGAGCAATTCCCCTGCCTGAACCTCGCGCGTTCCAGGAATTCCGTGTGGCAAAGCTGATTTTTCCCCAGCCAAAACCATTGTCGAGAAGGAAGGACCCTCAGCACCTACACGCTTCATCTGGTATTCCAGAGTAGCGACAATCTCCATTTCGGTTATGCCGACCTTCACTGTTTTCAGCGTCTCTGCCAGTGCTTCTTCAACGAGCACAACAGCGTGCTTCATCCGCGCCACTTCGTCAGCAGATTTGATCAGACGCATTTCGCGAAGCGGTTCTTCCACGTCTACAAAGCTAGTAGCAGAGACCACTTGTCCCATTGCTTCAAACCGCTCGACTGTCATATGACTTTTTTCGATACCGAGCTTAGACAAACCGCTTGGCAATGTTTGTTTCAATACTTCGTACGGATTTTGCGTATCTGTATGTGTGTAGATGTTTTGGACAGATGAAGCCTCCGTCGCTGCCTGACGATCAAGTGCAGGTACGATCAAGACTGGTTCGCCCTGCGCAGGAAGGACCAAGCCTAAAAAGCGCTCATATGGATCTGTAAAAAAGCCTGTCAAATAATATACATGCTTGGGAGAGGTGATGAGCACTGCGTCCAGCTCTTGCTTCGTCAAAAAATCATGCAACTTCGAAATGCGCTCTTGAAATACCTTTGTCACCTTACTTCACCCTGCTTTCGCCTAATATTCTATTGCGAGGATAACATTTCCTCATTAAAAAAAGAAGAGTTCTCGTAAAATTTTTGCCATGTAATGGATAACATATAAAAGAGGTGAATATGATCTGTGGAACAAGTTATGGTACAGCTAAAAAACGGTCAGCTCGCAAGTACTCTCTCAGGCAAAGGCACTCCTGTTTTATGTATTCATGCCCCCTGCATCGGCTCTATGAATTTCAGCCAGCAGCATGCTCTCTCTGATGCTTACCAGCTCATCGTGCCAGACTTGCCCGGACATGGATCGAGCTCTTCATTTGGAGGGCGTTTTTCCATTGGCGAGCTTGCAGACTATTTGAATCAGCTCACACTAGAGCTGAATATTACGCAATCCTACTTACTGGGCTATTCCCAAGGAGCATCTATCGCTTTGGAATACTGTCTCCGTTATCCTGAGAAAGTAAAAGGAGTCATTTTGGTCAGTGCGTTTTCTGAAGTAAAGGACTTCTATTTACACGGTCGGTTTTTCATGGCACAAACGCTGTCCTGGCTACATGGCATTCCACTTCTTGCACGCTCTATTGCATCCTCTCATGTAAACGATCCAGCTATTCATGCCAAATGGGTCGAGCATGCCAGTCGAACAGATGCCCGCAGTCTTGCCTCTCTTTATGGAGCTGGTCATCGCTATCGCTGTACGGAGCGGTTGGACGAGCTGCGCATGCCCGCTTTGCTCGTATACGGCAAAGAAGACAGACAGATGCAGCCGTACGCTCAGCTGTTTAAAAAGCAGCTGCCCGGGGCCAATCTACTGCACATCCCTCATGTTCATCACCAAGTCATAACTCGCGCCGCCCCAGCCTTTAACCAGCTGTGTCGCGATTTCATGCAATAAACGCAAAAAAGACAGGAGAGCCCGATGCCCTTCTGTCTTTTTACGTTTCTCTTTAATTTTTCATTCGCGGGTCGAGCGCATCGCGCAAGCCATCTCCGATCAGGTTGAAGCCGAGTACCGTCAGCATAATCGAGAGACCTGGAAAAATAACGGTCCATGGTGCTTTTTGAATGTACTGACGTGAATCAGAGAGCATTTTTCCCCACTCTGGCTCGGGAGCTTGTGCACCCAAGCCCAAAAATCCAAGTGCCGCCGCCTCAATAATAGCGGTCGCAATCCCCATCGTTCCGGTAACGATGATCGGAGCCAGGCTATTCGGCAAAATGTGCTGCATCAGGATGCGCGAATCTTTCATCCCGATCGCACGTGCTGCCATCACGAATTCTTCCTCTTTCAGACTGAGTACGCGCGATCGAACCAACCGCCCAAACGTAGGGATGTTAATGATCGCAATGGCAAGCAGCGCATTTTGCAGGGAAGGTCCCAGGATGGCAACGATCGCAATCGCCAATAGAATACTCGGGAACGCCAGCATAATGTCAAAAACTCGTGAAATGATCATGTCGATCCATCTGCCGTAATAACCCGCCAAAAGCCCAAGGATCGTCCCTGCTACGACAGAACCTATAACCGAAAAGGTACCTACCCACAGTGAAATTCTCGCCCCGTATACGACACGACTCAGTACGTCACGCCCATTGTAGTCGGTACCAAACCAATGCTCCTCGGAGGGCGGCTTGTTTTTCATCACCAGCTCGCCTTGATCGTACGGATAGGGAGCAATCCACGGTGCCATTACAGCAATCACGACGAAAAAGATGATGATCGCAAGTCCAACCATCGCTAATTTGTTTTTTCGCAGCGTTCTCCATGCTTCCCGCCAAGGAGAGATTACTTGTTCATCTTTTATTTGTAAAGGCAAGGTCTGTACTTGAGTTTCTGCCATGTCTCCTCCACCTCCCTAGCGGTATTTGATGCGCGGATCTACATAGGCATACAACAGGTCCACTAACAGATTAATCAAAACAAAGATGGTAGCGATTACGAGAATACCAGATTGAATCACGGGATAATCACGATTCCCGATCGCCGTAAAAATGTATCGACCAACGCCAGGCCATCCAAAGATCGTTTCCGTCAACACGGCCCCGCCAAGCAGTAAGCCCGTCTGCAAACCGATTACAGTCAGCACGGGAATCATGGCGTTTTTCAAGGCATGCTTGTACACCACCCAAAACTGGGCCAAGCCTTTTGCACGTGCTGTACGTACATAGTCAGCACGCATCACTTCGAGCATGCTGGAACGGGTAATCCGCGCAATGATCGCCATCGGGATTGTACCAAGAGCAATTCCAGGCAAAATCAAGTGCTTGATTACTTCCCACAGCTGATCCCATTGCCCTGCGATTATCGTATCCAGTATATAAAACTGCGTAATTGCCTCTATGGGATTACGCGAATTGTCACGACCAACTGATGGCAGCCATTTGAGTTCTTGGGCAAAAAACCATTGCTCCATCAGACCCAGCCAGAAAATTGGCATGGATACACCGATCAAGGCGATCAACATCGCACAGTAGTCAAACCAGGAGTTTTGTTTCCAAGCGGACAAAATTCCCGCATTCACTCCAATTATTACAGCGAATAACATACTGACAATCGTCAGTTCTGTGGTTGCCGCCAAATAAGGACCGATTTCCTGTGTAATACTTGCACCCGAGTGCAGTGACACTCCCAAATCGCCAGTGATAATTTGCTTCAGATAGTCAAAATATTGGATGTACCATGGATTGTTCAAGCCTAGTACTTCTCGTAAGTCTTCAATAGCCTTGGGACTTGCTTTTTCTCCCAAAATCGTCAGGGCCGGATCGCCTGGAATAGCACGGATGATGGAAAATACGACGATGGACATGCCCAGTAGAACGGGGATGAGCATAAGAACTCTTCGGATGCTGTAAGATAGCAATGCCATCTCCTCGCTTTCCTTGCAAAAAAATAAGTGCTGGGGTGAAAAAAGAAAGGGTAAGAAGAGGGTGTTTCTCCTCTTACCCTATAAACTGCTACCCTACTTCACAGATTTTTACTTCAGATCAACCTTTTCCAAGCTCTCCGATCCTTTTGGATGCGGCTTGTAGTCGATGATGTTTGCTCTGGCAGCCAGAGCTGGTGTGGAGTGAGCCAGCGGTACCATTGGCACATCCTTGAAGATGATTTCCTGAACTTGATAGTACAGTTTTTCGCGCTCTTCTTTTGTAGTTGCAGATTGTGCAGACATCAGCAGCTTGTGCGCATCTTCGTTTGCCCAACGAGTACGGTTGTTACCGCCGATGTTATTCTTATCGAGCAAGGTGGCGAGGAAGTTGTCTGGGTCTCCATTGTCACCAGTCCAGCCAAGCATGAACATTTCTTGCTCACCTTTTTTGGTTTTTTCCAGGTAGGTAGCCCATTCCATCGTAACGATTTCGGCTTCTACGCCGATTTTTTTCAAGTCTTGCTGAATCGCTTCGGCAATTTTCACACCGTCTGGCATGTACGGACGAGCAACTGGCATAGCCCAGAACTTGATTTTGAAGCCGTTCGGGAAGCCTGCATCACTCAGCAATTGTTTTGCCTTGTCGATGCTGAACTCACGATCCTTGATTTCGTTGTTGTGACCCCAAATAGAAGGTGGCATTGGGTTCACCGCTGGTTGACCCAGACCTGCGAAGAATGCTTCGATGATTGCTGGCTTGTTGATTGCGTACGCAAGCGCCTCACGTACCTTTGGATTGTCGAGTGGCTTTTTCTCAATGTTGAAGCCGACAAAACCGAGGTTCATGGAAGGACGCAGGATCAGTTGGAGATCACCGTTGTCTTTTACCGTTTGAGCATCATCCGGGTTCAGACCGTCCATCATGTCGATTTCACCGGAAGTGAGTGCTGTCAAACGAGCTGTGTTCTCAGGAATCACTTTGAATACGAGCTTATCTAGTTTTGGGAAGCCAGCATTCCAGTAATCCGGGTTCTTTTCCAATGTAATCGTGTCGTTACGCTTCCACTCTACGAACTTGAATGGGCCTGTTCCGACAGGCTTTTCATTGAATTTCTCTGGCCCCGCTTCTTGTACTGCTTTTGGAGAAGCAATCGCGAAGCAAGACATACCCAGGTTTTGGATAAATGGTGCCAAAGGACGGTTCAACGTAAATTTCACGGTTTGTGCATCTACAGCTTCAACAGATTTGATTACATGAGTCTCGTCGCCCTTGTATCCGCCGAACATATCGTTGTAATACTCAAAGCCTTCCTTGTTATGTTGTGGATGGCTCTTGTCGCTCCAGCGCTCAAAGTTCCATTTTACTGCTTCCGCATTGAAATCCGTTCCATCGTGGAATTTGACTCCGCTACGCAAATGGAACGTATACGTCAAACCATCCGGAGCGATTTCCCATTTCTCTGCAAGGGAAGGTACGACTTCAGTCGTTTCCTCGGCGTAGCCAACCAGCGTATCAAATACGTTTTCCGTTACCTTGAAGGATTCGCCATCCGTCTGAGCAATCGGGTCAAGTCCAACCGTATCGCCGCCACGGCCAATGATCAGCTGCTTAGGACCAGCTTTTGCCGGTTCTGCAGCTGGCGTAGTTGCCGGCGCTTCTGTCTTTGGCTGTTCTGCCGGCGCCTGTGTTGTTGTTTGAGCTCCACCGCAACCAGCAAGCAGCATGGACAATGCCAACAGACTGGTCATAGCTCCGGAGAGTACTCTCTTCTTCATGAAATAACCCCCTCTTCTAAAATGACAGCTAGTACCATATGGTAGATAGAGTAGAATCTCCCGCGCATCCCCCCTTTAAAGCGCTTCTACACAAACGACGATGATCGCAAGCTATGCCTTGTATAAATGACAGGCAACAAAATGTCCGTCACCCACGTCTTGGAAAACAGGGCGAACGTTGCGGCATTCGTCGGTCACATGTGGACAACGCGTGTGAAAGGTACATCCACTTGGAGGATTGGCCGGGCTCGGAACATCGCCTTGGAGGATTACCCTCTCTCTCGCAGCGTCCGGGTCTGGAGTGGGCACAGCTGACAGCAATGCCTGTGTATAAGGGTGGAGGGGATTGTTGTAGAGCTGGCTGCTTGTGCTCAGCTCGACGATTCGCCCTAAATACATCACACCGACACGATCGCTAATGTGACGTACTACACTTAAATCATGAGCGATGAACAGGTAGGTAAGACCCAAATCGCGCTGCAGATCCTGCATCAGGTTCAGCACCTGTGACTGGATGGAGACATCGAGGGCTGAGACAGGTTCGTCGGCCACTATCAGCTTTGGATTTAACATGAGGGCACGTGCAATTCCGATACGCTGCCGCTGGCCTCCGCTGAATTGGTGAGGATAGCGTCTGGCGTGATAGCTGCTCAGCCCAACGACTTCTAGCATTTCCTGCACCCTTTTTTTGCGCCCCGCAGCTGTTCCGATATTATGTACGATGAGTGGTTCTTCCAGAATCTTCTCAACATTATGACGAGGATTAAGAGAGGCGAACGGATCTTGGAAAACAATCTGCATGTCTCGACGCATTTTGCGCATGTCATCTGCCGAAAGAGACATGACGTTGACACCGTCAAAGGTAATCTCCCCTTCAGTCGGCTCAATCAATCGCAGCAAGGAGCGTCCTGTCGTTGACTTTCCGCATCCGCTTTCGCCAACCAGCCCCAATGTTTCTCCACGCCGTACGGTAAACGATACATCGTCAACCGCCTTTACCAAACCTACTACTCCCCCAAGAACACCGCCTGTGATGGGATAGTATTTTTTCAAGTTTTTGACAACAAGAAGTTCTTCAGTCACCAGCATGCTCCTCTCGGGTTATTCGCCCAGCCAGCATCGGGAGCGATGATTTTCCCCGACGACCTTCAGCTCAGGCATCTCTTGGCGGCATTTGTCTGTTACCTGTTCACACCTGGGCGCAAATCGGCAACCAACGGTAAGCGAGCCTGGAATAGGCACATTTCCCGGAATGGAATACAGGCGTTCCTGTGATTCTTCCAATCTTGGAAGCGAGTGAAGCAGACCGATTGTGTACGGATGTTTCGGACTTTTCAAAATACTCCGAACATCACCTTCCTCAATCACATTACCTGCATACATAACCACAACACGGTGGCACATCTCCGCAACGACACCAAGATCATGCGTTATCAATAAAATGGCGGTATCCGCTTCCCGATTGAGCTGTCGCATCAAGTCAAGAATTTGCGCCTGAATCGTCACATCCAGTGCAGTTGTAGGCTCGTCCGCAATCAACAGCTCAGGATTACAGGCCATCGCCATGGCGATCATGACACGCTGACGCATCCCTCCCGAGAGCTGATGTGGATATTCATCCACGATTGACTCTGCTCTTGGAATCCCGACCTTTCTCAGCATTTCAACGGCTCGCTGCTTCGCTTCCTTTTTGCCAGCCTTCGTATGTAATCGGACGGATTCACCGATTTGATCGCCAATCGTAAAAACGGGATTGAGCGAGGTCATCGGCTCCTGAAAAATCATCGCGATTTCGTTACCGCGTATGGCTCGCATCCGCTTTTCATCTACGGAAACGAGGTCTTCCCCTTTGAACTTGATTGCCCCTCCGACAATTTTCCCAGGAGGGTTTGGCACCAATTTCATTACAGAGAGGGAGGTTACACTTTTTCCACAGCCGGACTCCCCTACAATACCAACTACTTCCCCTTTGTTTACCGTGATCGAAACACCGTCAACGGCTGGGATTTGGCCGCGGTCCGTAAAAAAATGTGTCTGCAGGTTTTCAATTTGAAGGACAGGATGTGACACGTGGCTCACCTCTCACACCGAAATATGAAGTAAAAAAAGATCTATCAGTAGACATTATTACATTTATTCAATTTTTTGGCAATGCAATATATTCAAAAAATTATATTTTTACAGATAATATTCTCGCTTGTTTCCATTAACGCTTTGCATAGGAAAAATGCCTTTCATAGCGTAATGGGGTCAAGCCATGCCTACGCCGCTCAATATTTTCCAATTTTCGGAATAGGACTGGCTCACACGCAAAAAACCCGTCGGAACGGGTCTTTTGTCACTGAGGCTTTTTACATCCCATCTTTTTGCACATAAACAATCTCTACGGTTCAAAATATCCGCCTATCCAATCGACAAACGTTTTCGCGCCGTCCTTGATACTGCTGCCAAGAGTCAAGCCCATCCGACTAACGTAGTTGACCATTTTGTTAGGGTCAGCCGTTTGCACCTGCTTGCCCATGACCGCAATCTCCATTTGTCCCTGCTCTACTTTTTTAATATAAAAGGTTTGCGCCGCCTCTTCTGGTATCCCGCTTACTTTGGAGATGCCACGCTCAGCCGTTTGCAAGCCGATCACTACCCCGATAAGTAGTACCACCAGAAGTCCTGTCAGCCTTACTGTCACACTCATACCCGTCACCTCTTCGCCGGCTCTTCCGCTACCGGTTTTCCCACTTTTTCCGCTTGCAGATAATACGCGGCGAAAACATCTGCCAATGCTTCTGCCGTGTTCAGGCTTTCCTGCAACGTGTTTTCCGTTCCACCTATTTCCATTAACAGGCTTCCCGGAGAGATGGACTGGTTATACTCGGCATGACCAGTTTTTGCTCCTTTTTCCATCACGCCACGCGAGAGATCCGGGTACATTTTCTCCATCAGCTTGTGCAGCTCGGTCGCAAACGCTTCATTTTTCTCATGATTCTTGTTCATTTTTCCGATGACAAACATCACTCTGGCGTAGCTTTTGCCCTTGATTGTAGCAGTGGTCCGATCTCTTGGTGCTGTGTCGCGATGGAGATCAAAGAAATAGTGCAGCTCCCTGTTCTTTTCCGTTGCTGCTTTTAGCACCTTGAGAGATTGGGCGTAAGAAAGAGCAAAGTTCTGATTATTGTTCAAGAGCTGCTGATAAATGTCTTCTGTACTCACGTCAGCTCCGATGCCATTCTCTTTCAATGCTTCTGCCAAACGCTTGCTCACCAGCGAAATGTTTTTCGTTGGATGGTCAACAGAGCTTCCGACAGGCTTTGTCTCGCTGTACCAGGACTCCCTGTTGTGAGAGTTATACACAAACACGATCTTCTTGTCACCAGTGCTTGGCTTCGCGATTGGTGCGGGCTTTTCTTCCGTCTGATCAGGGGTGTCTTGGTCTGTCGGCTGCGAGATCGGAATAGACTGGGAAGCATCGATGACCTGCTTCGGATGCGGGGGGTATTCCACATAAAAATCAGTAAGGGTGGCCCCTTTCCCCGCTACGACATATCTGGCATCCTCCGTCGTCATCATCCCTGGCAGCTCTCTTCCTAAAAGACTACGCAAATCACCAGGCTGAATGCTTGTTGCCAGTTGAAATAGAAAGCCTGACACGCTATTTGTCCGGCGATCGGAATTGACCTGTACGGTATCGGTCAATACGGGTATCTCTCTTCCCATCCAGTTGAGTATAGCCAGGCTAGAAACGTGCGCCGCTGCCTGTTGAATGGTAGAGGAGGCGATAATAAAGCGACTGCCTCCAAGTGAAAGAACCCCGGTTAATACAAATAGAATTGCTGTTATAAATGAAAGGACAACGAATTGGCGTTGAATTAGGGTCGCCATCTGTCTCACTCCTCTAGCTGAGCCATTGACCTTGCGTAGCAGGCTATTAGCCGTTCACGCTTGTCTATGCTTTAGCCTATGAGCGTCATAGAGACGATAGAACCCTTTTCTAGCTTTTCTCTTCCAACTCTAGCGGATTGATTACTCCCCTAGCTAGTGTGTATACGATGCACTGTTTCCTTCGTCTACAGCTCTGTGCAAGGAGCGGTTTAAGCCTGTTGCAATCACATTGGCGACCCCTTCCATGAAGTCATCTACTTCTTTTGGCGTAACCACCAGATCTTGTCCAAGCGGCCTCAGCACCTCGTGAATCAATTGCCGCTTCTCTTCTTCTGGCAGCGATCCTACTAAACCCATGAATGTCTTGCGTGACTCCATATCCGGCAGATCATCTTCGGTGTAAGGCTCCTTGCGTTCAGGCAATGAACTGAGTGAGAGCTTGTTGTAAGCTCGTTTACTCTCCACCATCGATTGTCCAAAATGACCGAGCAAGTAGGTGATGGCGTCATTTACAATCGTTGAAGCAAAAACGACGGTTGGGACACCGATCGCAATCACCGGTATGCCAAGTGTCGACTGGTCTATTGCTTTCCGTTTGTTGCCCACTCCTGATCCAGGGTGGATTCCCGTATCCGATATTTGAATCGTTGTATTTACGCGGTGCAAGGCACGCGAGGCAAGCGCATCAATACAGATCACGAAATCGGGCTTGCTTTTTTCCACGACGCCGAAGACGATTTCACTCGTTTCTATACCTGTAATCCCGAGTACTCCCGGAGATAGCGCACTGACATCTCGATAGCCTTCTTCCACCGTCTCTGGTGCGAGCATGTAGAGGTGCCTGGTGACCAGCAAATTTTCTACAACCATCGGTCCAAGAGCATCAGGCGTTACATTCCAGTTGCCCAGTCCTACCACCAAAGCTTTTTTGTCCTCAGTGATCCCCAGCTCCTGCAAGAAATTCGCGAATTCGACCGAGAATCGCTGGGCCACCTTTTCCTCAATGGCTGTATCATTGTCACGCAGCTTGGGTACCTCAATCGTCAGGTAGCGCCCTGGCATTTTGCCGATTTGCTGTGCTGCTTCTTCATTTTGTACATGAAGCCGTGTCACTTTTATATCTGCTTCCGTATCGTCTGCTTGCAGCCATACACCAGCAATATTGCTTTCATTTTGCTGCTGTGCGAGCTCATGTGCTTCCACCGCCAAATCGGTGCGAATCGAATATCCCGACAAATCAATGTTGTGTTCCATCTTGTATAGACTCCCTCCTCCATTTTGTTCCTGCTACTAGCTTGCTTGAATCCCCCATTTTTATTCCGAATCCTTTCTTGCAAATGGGTTCTGTGCATGCTAGAATTACTTTGTTGTATGACTGTATGTCTATGGTCGTCTAAGGAGGTGACACACATGCCAAACATTAAATCTGCGATTAAACGCACCAAAACAATCGAAAAGCGCCGCGCTCAACGTGCTTCTCAAAAGTCTGATCTGCGCACTTCCGTAAGAAGCTTTGAGAAAGCTGTTGCCGCTTCCGATGTAGCATTGGCTAAATCTACTCTTCTGGTGGCTGTGAAAAAGCTGGACAAGGCCGCTTCGAAAGGTCTCATTCATAAAAACGCAGCAAACCGTCAAAAGTCTCGTTTGATGAAAAAGCTTAACGTTCTGAGCGCTCCTGTAGCGTAAGAGACCAACCGCAAAAAACCCCGTGAACATCATGTTCTTGGGGTTTTTTCTTTCATGTATGAAAAAATGGTTTGTCCTCAGGCTTGTTGCCGCTCTGCATACGCCTGTGTAATGAACAGCTCCAAGGCCAGGCGCTTGTCCACCTGCCCGGACTTCATCCGGAAATCATCCTCTGCCAGTATGCCAAGCAGTTTTTTCAATGAACTCTCCGAAAAATGTCTGGCTTGCTCCATCGCCTTTTTCACGGCATAGGGATGCATTTTGATCATCCCAGCCATTTGCTGCTGCGAATAACCACGCGGCGCCAACTGCTTGACATGGAGCAGCATGCGAAATTGTCTCGCCAAAAGCGCCAGGAGCTTGATCGGCTCCTCTCCTGTCTTCATGCAGTCGTACATCATCCGGAGTGCCAGGTCCAATCGCCCAGAAGCAACCTGTTCAATCAGGGCGAATACGTCTTGCTCCAGCGTACGCGCACCAAGCATTTCGATAACCTCTTCTGTAATCGTTGCGCCCTCGCCAACGTATAAAGCCATTTTCTCAATTTCCTTATCCAGAAGACGCAGTTCGCCGCCCACACGCTCAACCAGCTTCATGGCTTGCTGGCGGTCGATGGCTGCCTTATATTTGTCCGCCTGGCGCTCTACCCAGCCATACAAATCCGCGTCCTTCAACAAGGGGAACGGGATTACCTTTGCTTTTTGCTGCAATGTCTTAACCAGCTTTTTACGCTCGTCCAGCTTGTCTGCCTCTGTATGTAAAATCAGCGTCGAATAGTCCGGCGGGTTTTGCAAATAGCTAAGTAAGGCATCAGGATCACTCTCTACCTTTGCTGGCGGCTTGCTGCCTGTTAAAAAGTAGGCTTGTCTGGCAATAATCAACCGGTGCTCCCCGAGAAACGGCAATGTCTCCGCATCCTGCAAAATATCCGCCAGTCCCGTTTCTGTACAGTCGTACACACTCAAGTTGAGATCACTGAACTCGGGAGCTATCATTTCCCTTCTAGCCAGAGCCACAAACTCTTCCGCACGAAAGCCCTCTGGACCGTAGAGGACATAGATCGGCGAGTATTGTTTTTGGCGAATTTCCCTGATGGCCGACAGTAGTGGCATGAGTTACTCTCTCCCTTTCCCTAACCTTACCTGCGTTATTATAGCACATGTTTCCCGGGGCGTTTGAAAAGAAAAAAACCGCTAGCCTCATCAGCAGCGGTTTCTCTATACATGGCACCTCTATGTAAACGTTCAGGGAAAAGCCCCGGGATTTCCTCCTCCCCAAACGGTAAGCAGGGGGTGCTTGATACTGTACAATACGCACGAAGCCCCCGCTTGGTGCCAGTCTTTTCGAAAAAGCCGCGATTGTCATGCAGATAGCGGTTTAATCGTTATCATCATCATCGTCATCGTCGTCATCATCTTTTTTGTCTTTTTTATCTTTATTCTTGTTGCTTTTACTCTTGTCCCCGTCGTTTTCCTTGTCGTCTTTAGCAGATGTCTTTTCTTCACGGTCCGGGTTATCTTTCAGCCCGATTGGAAATGCTGGTGGTTTTTCCTCTTGGCGCACAGGCGTTGGAGGTGCTTTAGGTTTGTTGTCGGTCGGTTTCACAATCGGTTTTGTGTCTTGTTTTTGCGTAACCTGATTTGCAGGCGGCTTCGAACTCTGCTTCTTCACAGGCTGCTTGGCAGGCTTCTTCTCGTCCTCCGCATTAATGGATTGAGATGTATTAGTGCTTGGAGTTGGAGCTGGCGGCCCAATAAACGCAGTATTCTCCACAATCGGAGGAGGGGCAATCATCGCGCCTTGACTTGAATCAATGATTTCGTGATTCTTACCGTCACTACCTGTAAACAGCAACCCAATCATTATGCAGGCTGCTGCTGCTGTGCTTCCGATACTGGCAAGCCAAACTTTTGTCCGCTTCCACTTTTTCGATGTAACCGGTGAAGACGACTTGTGCTTTACTTCCAGTGTGGGCAAGATTTCCTCATTTTGAATCAACTTGGCTGCTGGCATTGCTGCCGCTGATTCCAGTCTTGGCAGTATGGAATCTACAATACTGAATGAGGGTACGACAGGGGGTAGCTGTTCTAGCTGCTCTGAAACATTTTTCAAACGGTTGTACATCAGCTGCAGATCAGAATCTTTTTGAAGGAGACTGTAAAGCGTTTGCTTTTCTCCCGAAGACAGATCTCCATCCAGATCCCGTTGCATCCATTCCCAAATCTCATCATTGGTCATCAACCGATCCCCCCTTTCTGATAGTCGTACAGTAGTTCCTGAAGCTGCTGTCTCGCCCGAAACAAATACGACTTGACCGTGTTAAGCGGTAAATCCAAAGCTTCCGCAATTTCCTGATAGGATAAATCCTCCAGATAGCGGAGTACTACTACCATTCGATACTGTTTGGGCAGTCGTCCAATGGCTTCCTGAATGTCATTGGACAATCCAGTGAGAAGAATTTCATCCTCTACGTTGTTTCGATCAGGAATGATCAACTCATGCTCGTCTATTGAGACCGTTTCCTTCTTCGCGCGAAATTTATCCATACAGACGTTACTCACAATTCGTTGGACCCACGTGGAAAATTTCGCCTTTTCCTGATACGTGTCCAATTTGCGATAGATACGAATCAGCACTTCCTGAGCTGCATCAAGCGCATCTTGTTCGTTCCCTAGAATATAATAAGCGCTGCGGTAAACGGAGGTCTCAATGGATCGAAGCAGTTCGACCAGCGCGTCTTGATCGCCTGACTGCGCCATCCTGATCAGCTCTGCTTCCTGCATATTCTCCTCTCCCCCCTACAGACGGTTCGCTCAATGAAAAGGTTGCACCCTCAATTTATGTATCTGTTAATTGCGTCTTCCAGCTCATGCCTGAAGTAGTAATGATTAGCGTAATTGCTCCTTGCTGATCAGTTCTGTACACTGTAGAACCCGCATTTTTCAATCTTGCTAAAACCTCTGGTGCCGGATGCCCATAGCGATTGTTTGCACCTGCTGAAATAATTGCGGCTTTTGGACGAGTAGCCGAAAGCAACGCCTCCGTGCTTGACGTCTTGCTGCCATGATGAGCTACCTTCAATACATCCACAGGCGGCAATCCGTTTTTCACCAGCCTCATTTCCCCATTACGTTCCACATCTCCGGTAAATAATATTGTTGTCTGGTAAGCTGTCAACTGTAACACAACCGATGCTTCGTTACCAGCATAAGTCCCAGTTTGTCCTGGATGAAGCCACTTCCACTCAACTCCCGGTGCATCTGACCACGTCTGCCCAGGTCTGCCAGTTACGATCGGAACTTGTTTTTCACGAAAAAGCTGCAATATTTTCTCTTCGTGTGCTTGCGGCGAGCTTCCGTTTACGATCACCTCGCCGATAGCAAAACGTGGTACCAAGGCTGCAACGCCCCCAATGTGATCCATATCCCCATGGGTCATGACAACTCTGTCAATTCTCTCGATCCCTCGGGCCATCAAAAATGGTAGTACGACATCCTCTCCCACTTCGAATGGGTCCTGTTTTTCTCGCCATGGTTCGCGTGCTGAGAACGAAATCGTTCCACCAGCATCAATTAAGTATACCTTCTGATTAGCAATTTCGACAACGATGGAATCTCCCTGACCAACATCGAGAAACGTGATTCGCACTTCATTTCCGCCTATAAAAGGTTGCCTTGCTGTCACTAATAGCGCAAAAAATACAGCGATGTAAAGGATTATGTCTTTTCGGCGATGAAGCCCCGCCTTCCACAAAATGGGTATCACAATCAAAAATATGGTGTACAAAAATAACCACCACCAAGTTGGATGGGGCCAATTGGTATAGGGAATTTCCAACCTTTGCAAACTGAATAACGGTTGATGAACCCATTCCAGGAATACACTAGACAGTTTTACTGGCCAAACGGCTAAACTCGGATGAGCCATGCCCAAAATAATCGCAATATAGCCAAGTGGAAGTACAATAATGGAAAGGAGCGGGGTCACCACAAGATTTACAAGCCAGGATAAAGGCGAGAACTGATGAAAGTGATAGATAAGAAACGGGAATGAAACTACCTGCGCAGTAAAAGTGACCGCTACTAGTGTACGGAGCCAGACCGGAATCCTGACCCAAATCTGCAAACTGTATGGTACGTAAATGATGAGACCAAGCGTCACCGCAAATGACAATTGGAATCCGACATGCCATAGCTGATACGGATTACACAGTAGCATGACAATCAGTGCGCCTGCCCAAACTTCCTTTCCATCCAACCTTTTTCCTAGGACTTGGCACGCCAATCCCACTCCACCCATCAGTCCGGAGCGAACAGCGGAAGCGCTGGCTCCAACTAAAAGCACATAGGCGACAAGCATAATGATCGTGGTCACGAGCGCCGTTTTGCGCCTGACTCCCACTCGTTCAAGTGTCCACATAAACATGCTGCTGACGAGGGTCACGTGCAGCCCTGATATTGCCAAGACGTGGCTTAATCCCAGAAGTGAGTACATCTCCGAAAGCTCTGGCGTTACTTCCTGGCCAAGACCAAGCAGTAACGATTTCATATATCCTGCTATTTCAGGATCGGGAAAAAGCTGATCGATTCGATTAGCTCCATCATCTTGCCACTCTTGAAAACGGGAGAAAACGGATTTTTGCTCTATATGCTCAATCGCGGAAAATTCAGCTTCTCCAGTCACTTGAACACCTTGCCAGTAGAGATACTGCGCATAATCAAAAGCGTGAGGATTACGGGCAGCAGTGGGTAGTGACAACTGGATTTTCGCCGTCAGATTACTCCCCCTTCTCCACTTTTCTATCAATCTGGCCTCATCGATGGTTGAAAGCTTCACGCGCAGCATAATTCGTTCGGAATGGTAAAGCCGCTCACCAGCACCATACGCAGCATAACTCTCCTCTACATCTGCAAAAAATCGAGCCACATCCCCATCTCTCTTCACCGGTGAAGCTATCGTTGCTTGTATCCAAACAGCTTTTTTGTCTACGGCTAGCCGACTCAGCTCAGAGCGATAGAGAAACTCGTACCCATCAAAAAACATACCTGCTAGAATGAGAATAAGCGTATAGACTGCGCACTGTTTTCGCAAAGGATTATGGAAAAATCCGGCAAGAGCTGCGCTCAAGCCAGCTGTTGCCAGCAGCTAGGCAGGATGCAAATAAGCAGAAAGCAAGAAACCTGCCATCACCAAAATACTTGCGCCAAGTACTGTCACGTATTTTTCCCCTCCATCTCTTTGTCGCGCTTTTTTCATCACTAGGAGGGAGTATATCTCTTAGAATGCGGACAAAAATAGAAGAGAGACAATGACCATTTTCCTTGGTGGGACAACGTTTTTTGGTTGGATGGAAGGCATTTTTGTAGAGATTGCGCTGACTTGCGATACGTGATAGAGTTAGCAGGAGCAATCCAGTGAGAGGAAGAGTCATTTCATATGTGTGGAATCGTATCACTCTACAACAAACGGCAAGTACCCGTCGGGCAAGAAGCGATTAGTGCGATGACAGGTGTTATCCTGCACCGTGGTCCAGATGACGATGGTTTTCATCTCGAAGACAACATCGCCCTGGGCTTTCGCCGTTTAAGCATTATTGATGTGGAAGGCGGACACCAGCCGCTGTTCAATGAAACACGAGACATCTGGATTATTGGAAACGGAGAAATCTACAATTACAAAGAACTCCAACAATGGTTAAAAGATATCGGTCATGTTTTCCATACCGATTCTGATATTGAAACCATTCTTCACCTTTATGAGGAAGTAGGCACTGAAGCACCGAAGCATTTGCGCGGTATGTTTGGATTTACGATCTACGATTCTCGCAAAAAGCGTTTGTTCGGTGCCCGTGATCACTTTGGAATCAAACCACTCTACTACGTTGAAACAGGTGATTCTATCGGGGTCGCCAGTGAAATCAAAAGTCTGTTGGAACTCCCAGGTTTGACACGTGAAGTCAATGAAAACGCCTTTTATCACTATTTGACCTTCCAGTATGTACCTGACCCTGAGACGATGTATCGCGGAATTTATCGCATCCCTCCAGCGCATTCCTTCACTATCGAAAATGACGAGATTAAGCTGGAACAATATTGGGATGTTGAGTTTAAACCAGACGAAAGCAAGCCGTTTTCCTATTTTGTGGAAGGCACACGCAATGTCATGCTGGAGTCTATCGACAAGCACCGGATCAGCGAAGTCTCCCGCGGAGCATTCCTCTCCAGCGGTGTTGATTCGAGCAGTATCGTCGCTATGCTGCGAACATTCGAGCCCGTCAAGACGTTTTCTGTAGGCTCGGATATCCCAGGTTACAGCGAGCTTGATTACGCCAAACGGACTGCCGAGTTTTTAGGCTCGGAGCACTATGAGCGTGTTATTAGTGCCAAGCAGTACATGGATGAATTGCCGCGTCTGATCTGGCATCAGGATGAACCAGTTGCTGACCCATCTGCTATCCTGCTTTATTTCGTCGCCCAAATGGCAAGTGAGCACGTAACCGTGGTGCTGTCAGGAGAGGGTGCTGATGAATTCTTCGGTGGCTATAACATTTATCGAGAACCTAGCTCGTTGAAAATGTTCTCCGGGATGCCAGCTTGGATGAGAAGCTCCATCGGCAATATAGCTCAGCTTCTCCCTGATCAGGTAAAAGGGAAAAACTTCCTAATCCGCGGTTCAAAAACAGTCGAAGAACGCTTTTTCGGAAACGCACTGATTTTCAGTGAAGAGATGAAAAAACGCGTTGTAATGGAAGATATTGCACATTCTAGTTCATACGTCTCCCCTTTTACCATCACAGAGGAGATCTACAAACGCGCTTCGCAATATGATGATGTGACGAAAATGCAGTATCTGGACATTCATACTTGGCTGCGTGGAAATATCCTGATGAAAGCCGACAAAATGACAATGGCGAATTCACTGGAGCTCCGCGTGCCTTTCATCGATACGAAAGTTTTTGAGTTTGCCGCTACCATTCCAACGAAGTATAAAATCGCGAATGGCACCACCAAGCACGTTCTGCGTGAAGCGATGAAAGATTTCTTGCCTCCAGAAATCAAGACGCGGAAAAAACTGGGCTTCCCGGTTCCGACACGCCATTGGTTGAAGAACGAGTTTTACAAATGGGCCAAAGAGATCATTTTTGAATCCAAAGTCGATCATCTGATCAATAAGGCTTACGTCCTTTATATGCTAGATGAACATCGGGAAGGAAATGCTGACTACAGCCGCAAAATCTGGACGGTTTTGGTCTTCATGCTGTGGCATCAAATCTTCATCGAGCAGCGCTATAATTTTGATCCGTATGTCAGTCCAAATGTAGACGTTCGTCGCAAGAAAAATTCCTTGCAGCATATTGGCTAGGTCTTTCATCTCTCTCGAAGACGAACAAAAATAGATTTGCAACCCCTCCCTTACTTTTCGTAGCATCGTGCTAAGAGAACGAACTTATTGTCTCTATTACGATACGCGCGCAAGGCAAGGGAGGTTTTTTGTTATGCTGTTTGATTTGTGGGAACGTTATCGCAGATACATATTGCTTGCTGGCGCCATTCTCTTTCTTGGCAGCAGCGTCTGGCTTTACCAATCGGATCAGGAGAATGTACCTGCCAAGCTGCCATTGGAAGCACCCGCCTACGCGAAAGCCCACCAGACTGCTGAAAGCGATGCAGAGAGCGAGGAGTTGAAGAAGCCTGCTGAGTCCTCGAATCAAAAAAACAGCGAGCCCCCTGCTGCTGCCCCTCTGTACGTAGACGTGAAGGGTGTGGTCAAGCAGCCAGGCATGTACCGTTTTGAACCAGGAATGAGAGTAGCAGACGCCATAGCAAAAGCAGGCGGCACTCTGCCCGATGCAGATCTCGACCAAATCAATTTGGCACAGCCGCTGTCTGATGGCAGTGCCGTAATCATACCTGCCAAAGGCTCTTCGGCAGCTCCTTCTTCGGGACAGCAGACAGTCGCCTTACCACCTTATGGAGTAAGCTCAGGGTCTATGAATAGCCAGAGCGGCGGCCAGGAACGCAGCATCAACGTGAACACAGCTACTGCCGAGGAGTTGACGACACTTCCTGGCATTGGACTGGTGCGGGCAAAAGCCATCCTATCTTACCGTACAGAAAAAGGCGGATTCCGATCAGTCGAAGAGCTAAAAGAGATCGAAGGCATCGGCGATAAAATGTTCGAACGTATAAAAGACCGCGTCCGCATTCAATAGGTGACGAAATCGTTGGTCATGTTCCCTTCCTTCTCCTCATAGAATGGGGTAAGAATATTGGAGGGAGGTATGCCCATGGATAAAATTGGGTTTATTGGCACGGGCAGTATGGGCAGCATTTTGATCGAGTCATTGCTGTCTGCAAATGCCCTGTCCCCCGGACACATTATTGTCAGCAACCGTACTCCCGCCAAAGCGGAGCAGCTTGCTCATCGGCATCCCGGACTTGTCGTTGCCAAAAACAATCTGGAGCTTGCCAAAGCCGCCAAAATCTTGCTGCTATGCGTCAAGCCAATGGAATATAGCGTGATGCTTGAGCAAATTTCCCCTGCGCTGACACCCGAGCACCTATTGATTACGATCACCAGCCCTATTAAGCTAGAGCAATTGGAAGCATGGGTTCCCAGCGCTGTAGCGCGTGTTGTGCCCAGTATAACCAATGCCGCCCAGGGTGGCGTTTGCCTCTGCGAATTTGGTGTACGTATCCAAGACGAGCAGCGTCAGTTTATTCGCGCTTTATTCTCGCATATCAGCACCCCTATCGAGGTGACTGAGCCATTCCTGCGGGTAACCTCTGATATTGCCAGCTGCGGCCCCGCTTTTCTCAGCTACATCCTCCAGCAAATGATTCACGATGCCGTACAGGAAACAGGCATTTCTGAGGAAGCCGCTACGTACTTGACTACGCAAATGGTTATTGGCATGGCTGAGCTGTTACGAAAAGAAGCGTTTACCCTCCCTACTCTGCAAAAGCGTGTTTGCGTGCCGGGTGGTGTGACTGGAGAAGGGCTGATTCCTTTGCAAAATGGCATCCCCGGACTTTTCGCTGAAGTATTTCGGCGTACGCGGGCCAAGTTCGCAGAGGATCAGGAAATGCTGGAGCGGTCTTGGAGTAATCAGCCTAGCTAGCCTCGTTTGGGCTGTGGTGGTGGAGAGGAAAACGGAGAAAAAGCTCCGGCTTCTTGGAACACTTGCTGGGCGTATGAACTGTACGGCTACATTCCAAAAGCGGAACCGCGTCCAAAAGTGGCTGGCTCAGGGAGTATTTCAGAGTTGGACGCTTAAAAACGTGTTCCGCTTTTTCCATTTCGCCTGGGTTGTGTTCCAAAGAGCCTCGCTTTTTCTCCGTTTTCCTCTCGCCAGCCTCTGACCTTCACTCGGGACGTTTTAAAAGAAGGAAAGAATGAAGGCAAGAAAAACTCTTGTTCAAGGTTGATATTGCGAATTCAAGATGCAGACCCATTTTGCAACCTTTTTGATCGCATAAAAAAAGTGGAGACCCGTCAGAACAGGCTCCACTTTTCCTACCTCGTTTTATTCCCTTAACGAATGACGATGTTAACCAGCTTGCCAGGAACGGCGATCATTTTGACAATTGTTTTGCCTTCGATCAGTTCTTTGATCACTTCGTTTGCCAAAGCCAGCTCTTCCATTTGCTCTTTGGTTGCGTCAGATGCGATCAGCAGCTTTTCTTTGTTTTTGCCATTTACCTGGAGGACGATTTCTACCTCGTCATCAACCAGTTTGGACTCGTCGTACGTCGGCCACGCTTCATATGCGATGGTTTCGCGGTGACCCAGCTTCTCCCACAGCTCTTCAGCGATATGCGGCGTGATTGGGGAGAGCATTTTCACGAAGTCTTCCATGTATTTCTTCGGCAGTACGTCAGCTTTGTATGCTTCGTTGATGAAGACCATCAGTTGGGAAATACCCGTGTTGAAGCGCAGACCTTCGTAGTCTTCTGTTACTTTTTTCACAGTTTGGTGGTACACGCGTTCCATGCTGGTAGCCTTGGAGGTGTCCACGATTTTGTCATTTAGCTCTCCGCTTTCGTTAACGAACAAGCGGTATACACGATCTATAAAGCGGCGTGATCCATCCAGACCTTTTGTGGACCAAGCGATGGAAGCATCCAAAGGTCCCATGAACATTTCGTACATACGAAGCGTATCTGCACCGTGGCTGTTTACGATATCGTCAGGGTTTACGACATTCCCTTTGGATTTACTCATCTTCTCGTTGTTCTCACCCAGAATCATTCCTTGGTTAAACAACTTTTGGAATGGTTCTTTCGTTGGAACTACACCGATATCGTACAGGAATTTGTGCCAGAAACGGGAGTAGAGCAAGTGAAGAACCGCATGCTCGGCTCCGCCGATGTAAATGTCGATCGGCAGCCATTCTTTCAGCTTCTCTGGATCAGCCATTGCTTTATCATTGTGTGGATCGATAAAGCGCAGGAAGTACCAGCAGCTACCCGCCCATTGTGGCATGGTGTTCGTTTCACGGCGTGCTTTGAGGCCTGTTTCCGGATCAACTGTGTTAATCCAGTCTGTGATGTTGGCAAGTGGTGACTCACCTGTACCGGACGGCTTGATTTCTTTTGTTTTTGGCAAAATGATCGGCAGCTCGGATTCTGGAACGACCTTCATCGTGCCATCCTCCAGATGCAGGATCGGAATCGGCTCACCCCAGTAGCGCTGACGACTGAACAACCAGTCACGCAGACGATACGTTACCTTGCGATTTCCTTTGCCTTCTGCTTCAAGCCATTCGATCATTTTGCTGATCGCTTGTTCTTTGTCCAGGCCATCGAGAATACCGGAGTTGATGTGCTCGCCATCACCTGCATACGCTTCCTTGGAGATATCTCCACCTGCGATTACTTGCTTGATTGGGAGATCAAACGTTTTGGCAAACTCATAGTCGCGCTCGTCATGAGCTGGAACCGCCATGATCGAGCCTGTTCCGTAGCTGATGAGTACGTAATCGGCGATCCAGATTGGCAGGCGCTCGCCGTTTACCGGGTTGATGGCATAGGCACCAGTGAATACCCCGGTTTTTTCTTTCGCCAAATCCGTGCGCTCCAGATCACTCTTGCGTTTTGCTTGCTCCAGATATGCATCGACTGCTTCCCTTTGTTCTGGTACAGTGATTACGTCAACCAGCTTGTGCTCTGGCGCCAGCACAGCATATGTCGCCCCATACAAGGTATCAGGACGTGTTGTAAAGACGGTAAAGGATTGGTCATGTCCGTCGATAGCAAAAGTCACCTCTGCCCCTTCTGAACGACCGATCCAGTTACGTTGCATTTCTTTGATGCTCTCTGGCCAATCGAGCTCTTCCAGGTCAGACAGAAGTCTTTCGGCATAAGCGGTAATTTTCAGTACCCATTGTCGCATTGGGCGACGTTCAACCGGATGTCCACCACGCTCACTTTTCCCATCAATGACTTCTTCGTTAGCCAGTACAGTTCCCAGAGCAGGGCACCAGTTAACGGCTACTTCGTCAACGTAAGCCAAGCCATGCTCATATAGCTTGGTGAATATCCATTGCGTCCATTTATAATAGCTCGGATCCGTCGTATTGATCTCTCTGTCCCAGTCATACGAAAAGCCCAGAGCCTTAATTTGACGGCGGAAGTTGTTGATGTTCTGCTCTGTAAATTCAGCCGGATCATTCCCTGTATCCAGTGCGTACTGCTCAGCAGGCAGACCGAAAGCATCCCAGCCCATTGGGTGCAGAACATTGTAGCCTTGCATGCGCTTCATACGGGACAAAATATCCGTAGCCGTGTATCCCTCAGGGTGACCTACGTGAAGTCCTGCACCAGATGGATACGGGAACATATCGAGTGCGTAAAATTTCTTCTTGCCTTCGTCCTCAGACGTTTTGAAGGTTTTGTTTTGCTCCCAGTATTGTTGCCACTTCTTTTCGATATTGCGATGACTAAAAACCATGGTAAAGCACTCCCATCATCAATAGGTAAAAAATAAAAAAAACCCCACGTCCCTTGTCGTTCAACGAAAAAGGGACGAGAGGTTGTGTTTATCCCGCGGTACCACCCAGATTGGCGAATGTCAGACATTCACCCACTTGTTACATCCGTATCATGGATGAGTCGCTCTCCCTTACGCAGCCAAAAGGCATTCAGGGGGAGTGCTGGGAGGTGAGTTCAGAATGCTCCGGGTTGACTTGCACCAGCCGTCAACTCTCTAGATTCACGAAGTCGTTTCTTACTAATCCTCTTCTACGCGTCGAAATTTGCAGTTATAACACGATTATAGTAAATGAGAACCAATCATGTCAAATCTTTCGGCTTGCGGGCCGAAAAAAATAGGCGCTCGCTTGATTCCTGTGGCGGCAAATCCGAATAATCAGCAGTGATCACAATGTCTGTGAATCCGGCTTCTGTTAGCCAGCGCATCAATTGAATTGGTTGATAGGCTCGCTGCCAATGCTCCTCTTCCATTCGCTCGTACAAGCCATTTGGCTGCAAAATGAAGAAGGTCAGCTGATGCTCTACCTCCAAACGAAGCGGGTCGCAAAAACATTGCCAAATGTACGAAACTTCATCCTCCACGTGTGTGAACGTCCCGTCGCCAAAAATATGCAGCATTTTATAAGGACTGTGTACGTCAAACAGAAAGCTGCCTCCGGGCGCCAGATGAGCAAAAACACGCTGGAAGGTCTCCTGGACATCTGCTTCCTCGGTCAAATAGCTGAGTGAATCACAGAGCGAAATGACTGCGTCCGCCACTGGCAATTCCAGCTCGCGCATGTCCTGCTCCACCCAGGAAACATCTACTTGCTCCTGCCTCATCTTGTCGTACGCGATTGCCAGCATTTCCGCTGACAAATCGACTCCCGTAACACGATATCCTCGCTTGGCAAGCGGAATGGCAATCGTGCCCGTACCACAGCCAAGATCGATGACATGCTTTGGCTTCTCTCCCTTTGCCCACATGCGCTCTACCCAGCCCAGCCATTGGTCATAGGGAGTGTCGGCCATCAGCCTGTCGTACACAGCAGCCATATGTGCATACGCCATCTGTATTTACCCTTGCTCTGCGAAGGAAACTTCCTCTGCATCCTTCCACAGACGCTCCAAATTATAAAATTCACGATCTTCGCGGTGGAAGACATGGATCACGATATCACCGAGGTCCACGAGAACCCAGCGCCCTTCATCAGCACCCTCGATGCCGCGTACTGTAAACCCATTCTTGTGTACCTGATCACGAATTTCTCTGACGATTGCCTGAACCTGGCGTTCGTTGTTACCGTGGCAAATCATGAAGTAGTCCGCAATGACGGACAGTTTTTTGATATCCAGTACCTTGAAGTTTTCTGCCTTTTTATCTTCCGCTGCCTTCACTACCAAACGTGCCAAATCATCTACTGTTTTAACCATTAAACCCTCCTGCTCTCCCTTTTTGGGATACCAAATCGTTGTATGCAATCAGCGTCAACGGATAAACCGTCTTCTGCTTTTCTATCAAAAAGCGGATCGTCCCTCCCAAAGCATGTGCGAGGGCAGCATCCAGATCATGCTGTGCCAGCGTGCGAATTTCTTCCACACCTGGATAGTTGCGGTTCGGTTCTATATAGTCTGCCACACAAACCACTTTTTCTAACATCGACATCCCTGCCCGACCCGTCGTATGGTAGCGCACGGCTTGTAAGACTTCAGTGTCGGTGACGCCAAGCTCCGTCTGGATGACAATAGCTGCGGCAAAGGCGTGCCACAGCTCTTTTTCTCCTTCCAACAGCTCGGTTGGCATGTCATGTCGAACCAGAATCTCAAACATTTTTTCAACAGGCCAGCATTTGCAGTAGTCGTGCAAAAACCCAGCCAGCTCTGCCTTCTTTGGATCAGCCCCGAATCGCTCTGCAAGCTGCTTTGCCGACGCAGCTACTCCGAGCGTATGCTGGTAACGCTTGTCATGCATTTGCGCTCGTACCTTTTCGAGCAGAGCCTCCCGATTACTCCAAGTGTTCATAGAATCGGTTCTCCTTTATATAGCGTTCGACTGCATCAGGCACGAGATAACGTAAACTCTTGCCGGCAGCTGCTTTATTCCGGATGAGTGTAGAAGAAATATCCCACACTGGCATCTCGACAAACGTCACGACTTCATCGTTGTTGCCTTTGTCCAGCTTAACTCCTGGCCGAGCCAGACCAATAAAGTGTATCATACGAATCAGTTCTTTGTACTGGTACCATTCGGAAAGAATCTGCACCATGTCTCCCCCAATAATAAAGGAGAATCGGTAATTTGGGTACTGCGAAACAAGCTCTACGATCGTGTCATAGGTGTAGGAAGGCCCTTCACGCCGAAGCTCTATATCCGTTACAAAAAACGATTCATGATCAGCGACGGCAAGCTCTACCATTTGCAGTCGCTGCTTCGCAAGCGTTAGGCTGTTCCGTTTTTTATGGGGTGGTATATGGGTAGGCATAAACCACACCTCGTCCAATCCCGCCTGTTCTCGTGCTTGTTCAGCAGCCAGCAAATGTCCGCAGTGTATCGGATCGAATGTACCGCCCAAGATGCCAATGTGCTTTTGTTGTTGTTCGTTCATAGTGATTGCCTAACTGTCCTATGGGAGCTTGATTGTCTTGTGCTCCCGGGACTCTTTGTACAGTACAACCGTATGTCCAATCAGTTGCACCAGCTCCGCTCCAGCACCAGCTGCCAGGTCCTCTGCTACTTCATGCTTGCCGTCACTGTTGTTCTGCAGGATGGATACCTTGATCAGCTCGCGGACTTCCAGCGCTTCCTTGATTTGTGTAATCATATTTTCATTTACTCCGCCTTTTCCTACTTGGAAAATGGGGGTAAGATGATGAGCTTCTGCACGTAAAAAACGTTTTTGCTTGCCGGTTAACATCGGCATGCCTCCTTATTTGTCCTGCAATCGTTGTCGATCAGGTCGTTTTCTTTAGTTGCTGCAAGACGATCTCACGCATGGCCTCAGTGGGTGCCTCTTGGCCAGTCCATAGCTCGAAAGCCAATGCTCCCTGATTGACGAACATGCCTACACCAGAATGAACAGTTGCGCCAATCGCACGGGCTTCGCCAAGCAGGCGTGTTTCCAACGGATTGTAGATAAGATCGCTTACGGTTAATTTGTTATGAAGCCATTCTTGTGGAACAGGCATTTCCTGTACATTTGGGAGCATCCCGATCGAGGTCGTATTGATCAGTAATGAAGAGTCTGCGATCGCGTCCATCCCGTCACCCTGTTCTACGATTTTGGTAGGCACAATCGTTCCAACATGCTCCGCCAGAATCTGTGCTCTTTCTCTTGAGCGGTTCATGATTCTGATTTCCTTAACACCTTTTTCTGCTAGAGTAAACGCAACTGCTCTGGCAGCTCCACCCGCTCCGACCATGGTTACGATTTGTTGATCCAGAACAATCCCTGTCTCTTCTACGAGCGAGCGGACGTATCCCATGCCATCCGTATTGTAACCGATCAGTCGCCCATCGTTGATCACAACTGTGTTGACAGCCCCAATTCGTTTTGCCAGCGGATCAATCTCATCGAGCATCGGCATAATGGCGACCTTGTGCGGAATCGTTACATTAATACCTTTTAGCCCAAGGGCACGAATACCTCTAACAGCGTCCTCCAGATCGGTAGGATCAACATCAAACGCAACATAGGCGAACCCCAGGCCCATCTGTGCAAATGCCGCATTATGCATCATCGGCGACTGCGAATGAGAAACCGGATGTCCAAACAAACCAACCAGTTGTGTTTTGCTTGTAATCATGAAGATATCCTCCCCATTATGTCTCTCTAGCGTATATCACGGAAAAAGATGCTCCTATATCAAACAGTGACTAGATTAATCCTTTGCGCATGCCTACACTTACACCTTTAGGCGCATGGACCACGATGCTTGCTTCATGCTTTCCTTGGAGACTGACCCAACCCAAACCGGAAATAACAATATCGGTTGTCGTTTCGGTCGGTTTAATTTTGAAGGAATGCTTAACGAATGGCGGCAATGCTTTGACTCCTTCTTCGCCAGTTGGTGGCACCAGAAGTGTTCCATGATGCTTTGCCAGCACTTCATCTGCTTTTTCCAGCTTCGTCCGGTGGATGTACAGATCATTGTCAACATAAACAACGAGGGACTGGCGCGGTCCACGAACAAAATCAATGCGGGCAAGCCCACCCAAGTAAAGCGATTGACCATCGTCTAGCTGGTATACCTTGGAATTGATTCGACTTCTCGGAGTGATTTTTCGAAGGTCTGCCGGGGAAACCATGTGTCCGATCTGATCACGATTAATAATGCCAGGCGTGTCAAAAATGGAACGACCATCCTCCAGCGGAATCTCGATCTTGTCGAGAGTCGTTCCTGGAAACGGTGAAGTAGTGATTTCCATCTCGGTAGAGCCATAATCATGCAAAATCCGATTAATCATGGTCGACTTGCCTACGTTCGTGACCCCGACGATATACACATCGCGGCCTTTGCGCAGCTCGCCAATCCGGTTCAGCAGCTCGTCGATGTTCTGACCTTTTTCAGCGCTGATCAGTACTACGTCTTCTGGACGCAAGCCCCGTTCCTTTGCCTCGTGCTGCATCCAGTTGCGAACACGGTTCAAATTGATGTTGCGCGGAAGCAAATCAACTTTGTTTCCTACGAGCAAAATCGGATTTTTACCGACAAATCGAGGCAATCCACGCAGCCATGAGCCTTGAAAGTCAAAAATATCGACTACCATGACCACTAATGACTCGGTAGAGCCGATCCCATCCAAAATGCGCAGGAAGTCATCGTCACCCATTCCTACAGGGGCCACTTCGTTGTAATGCTTGATGCGATAGCAGCGCTGGCAAATGACGACGTTCCTGCCGAGTGCAGACGCCGGGGCATAGCCGGGCCTTTTCGCATCCTCCGTCTGAATCATGATCCCACAGCCGGCACAGGAGCCAGACGTTTGTTCTGTCATGCTTTTCTCCTCCACGAAACCATTCCTTTCCGCTCCATCCAAATAAGGGCCACACGCTCCAACTGTCGATTGAAACGCGTCCAAAAACCGTCCGTTTGGGCTACCGGTACTACCAAGATAGTATGGAACCCAAGCCGGTTTCCGCCCAGTACATCCGTAAACAATTGATCGCCAATAACAACGGTCTCGGCAATTGTTACATTCATCTGCCGTACTGCTTGCAGGAAAGCCCGGTTCGTAGGCTTACGAGCCGAGCAAATAAATCCGATATCGAGAGGTGAACAGAAACGGTCCACACGTTCCTTGTTGTTGTTGGAGACTACCGTTACCTGAATATCCGCTTCATGCAAGCGTTTCAGCCAGTTTTCTACCTCGGGGGTGGCCAGCGGCCTGTCCCATTCAACCAAGGTATTGTCCAGGTCTGTAATGACGGCCCGTACCTTATTTCGCTTCAATTGATCTATATCGATATGGTGGATAGATTCCACGAACTGACTGGGCATCAGCTTCTTTAAAAACACGGGGGCACCTCCAAATGATGTAAAGCAATCAACCGCGATTTCGGCACCTACTATACCATAATCGACCACTCTGTTGCAAAAGAAAAAGCACAGAAGCCCCTTGCTTTCGGGAAACTGTTTGAGTAAAATGAGGGAACTAAGAAAACTACTTTTGTTTAAACAGTTTTCGTGCGAGTAGTTTTGTCAGGGGGTTGATGGACATAAAAGACCGGATCATGAAAGGTTTTATTGAAGAGATCAGGGACAAGGGTATGAAATTTTCTATGGATGATCTGGCTCGCAGGCTCGGAATCAGCAAGCGTACACTATATGAGCACTTCTCATCCAAGGTTGAAATTTTAGAAGCAATCATTGAACAAACGTTTGCAGAAGGCGATGAAAAAGCACAGCAAATCATTGATGACGAAAGTCTCTCTCTCATCGATAAGATCAAAGGGGTCATGATGGTTTTACCCACCCATTACGAGTTATACGATTTGCGTGTACTTGAACAGATGAAGCGCTATTATCCTGAGCAATGGGCCATGGTCGACTCGTCTTTATCAGACGATTGGCAAACACTGCGTGTGCTTATTGAGCAAGGAATTCGCGAAGGTCAGATTGTGAATATGAACGTCACTCTCTTGATGAAGCTGATCATCGATGCCGTAAACTCGACGCTTGACCAACGTTTTTACATGCAAAATCAAATTACAGTCTCACAGGCCCTTTCCGCAATTGTCGATGTGCTTTTGTTTGGGCTCATACCAGTGGATAAAAGGTAACTCCTTTTATTCCCCTTTTTTTAGAAAAACTAATAAAACAAAAATAGTTTCTACAGTTACGAGGTGTTTTCCATGTCATTCTTTACACAAATGACAAAACAACAGCGAACAGGTCTTCTGTTCGTCATTCTGATTCTGTTTATCGACATGCTGCTGTACAGCCTGTTGATTCCGATTGTTCCTTATTTTATGGAAACGCTGCAGCCTTCTTCGACCATGATGGGAGTATTATTTAGCAGCTATGCGGTTGCTATGCTTATCGCCACTCCTATCTTTGGTCCGATATCCGACCGGTTCGGCAGACGCATTATGCTTCTGATCGGCTTGCTTGGACTCGCTGCATCGACACTTTTGTTTGCTTTTTCAGAGTCCATGACGCTTTTGATTACCGCACGCTTCGTACAAGGAATCTCAGCAGCAGCTACCTGGCCAACCGCCCTCGCTTTGCTCGCTGACCTGTTTCCGCCGCAAAAACGTGGAGCTGTCATGGGTACCGCTTTGACCGCTATTTCTACAGGAACCTTGCTTGGTGCTCCCATCGGCGGCTGGCTGTTTGAGATCAGCGACCATCGAATGCCGTTCCTTGCCGCAGCTGCATTTACCGTTCTTAATATTGTACTCGTCTATTTCTTCCTAAAAGAAGAAACGAATCGTACAGTTAGCGAAAAACTGCAATTGAGTGGCTTTATTCGCAATCCACAGGTCATCTTTATTGCAGGGATCGTCCTTTTAGCCGAAATGTCTCTCTGCTTGCTGGAACCGACTCTCCCTGTCTTCTTTACGGAAAAGCTCGGCACTACACCGACAACGATTGGACTATTGTTTGCCATCATGACACTTGCATACGGCATGATCGCGCCAGTAGCCGGTTCTCTCTCCAGTCGTTATAACCCATACAAGCTCATGTTTGGCGGTATCATCGCCCTTGCTGTCTTCATGCCTTTTTTGACTTTGTCTGGCTCGTTTTGGCAAACAGCTATCGCCATGGCACTTGTAGGTGCAGGAGTAGGCTTCACCCTTTCACCAACCCTTGCTACATTGGGCGGAATTATTGACGAAGGCGGAAGCGGGGCTTACGGAACAGCCTATTCGCTCTTTAACATGTTCCACGGTGTCGGGATGGTTGCAGGTCCTTTGCTGGGAGGAATCTTGACGGATTTATTGCCTGTATCCACTGCGATCATCGTAGTTGCAGCGGCTATTCTTGGATTTGGCATCATGCTGTTTGTTCAACTGCGTTCGAGCAAAACCGTCCGTACCGCCCCAAAGAAAGTGAGCTAAAATTTTGAAGTTGAACCTGCCGATTTGAATCCGGCATCGTACAGCAGCACCCCCTCGCACTGATCGGCAAGGGGGTGCTGCTCATTATTATCCGACCATTTATTCTGCTGGTTTCTGTCTCGCTTCCATCAATCGCTGGACTCTCTCCGTCGGAGTCCAGCACTCAAAACGGTAATCTGGACGTGTTTCATAGGTAAGACGTGAACATCGATAGCTGACCCCACGTGTACCTTTTTCGACGCGAAAATGAATACAGGTTGCACAGCAATGAAATGCATTTGCTTCCTCCACCGCTCTCCCTCCTATTGCCCCAGCTTCCAGGAAAACATCGTGAGCTGCTCATAGCGCTCTACCTGTTGATCAGCAAAATTGGAAAAACCGACACCAACCAGCCTCACACCTGCGGTATAGTCAAACGCATCGAGCAGATCATCCAGCAAATCCTTCCAATTGGCACCTGCCATAGCCTTGTGCTGCTTGGTGCGCTGGGTGAAATCTGCGTACTTGATTTTTAGCGTGATCGTCTGAGGCTCTACCCCTTCCTGGCGGATGTCCTCCTCTACCTCACGGAGCAGGGACGTGGCGATCGGCTCTATCGATTCCCGATCATACAAATCAAAGGGGAGGGTCGTTTCGCGACTCGTCGATTTGGGCGTACGATCCATTTCAATCTCCCTGCTGTCTTCCCCTCTGGCACGATGATAGAGCGATTTTCCGAATTTGCCAAACAAGCTGACTGCCTCATCCAAAGAAAGCTTCCAAAAGTCCTCTACCGTCTCGATCCCTTTCTTGGCGAGCACCTCAACAGACTTTTTCCCGACGCCATGCAATGTACCAATAGGAAGCGTCCTCAGTACCTCTAGCGCTTGCTCCGGGCGAATAATCACAAAAGCATCCGGTTTTTTCAGGTCGCTGGCAATTTTGGCTAGTGACATATTATACGAAAGTCCAATACTACAGGTCAGCCCCGTTTCCCGCTTGACACGCCGTTTTATTTCACGAGCAACAGGGACGGCATTGTCATAGTGCGAGACGTCCAAATACGCCTCGTCCAGTCCAACCGTCTGGTAACGTTCTGCGTAGGCCGAAAAAATTTCTCTGACTTCCGCAGACTTTTCTATATACCGGCTATACCGCACAGGCAAATAAACACCTTGCGGGCATTTCTTTCGAGCCATAGCGATGGGCATAGCAGAGCGAACGCCGAATTTACGTGCTTCGTAGCTACAGGTCGATACGACTCCACGATTGCCTGTACCCCCAACTATGATCGGTTTCCCACGCAATTCCGGCCGGTCGAGCTGCTCCACACTCGCGAAAAAAGCGTCAATATCCATGTGAAGGATTTTTCTCATGTCGGATAACCACCAAACATACATTCTCATTTGTATTATCCCCGTTTTTCGCCTTTCTTGCAAGTAACGAACCCCATATGATCCGCCCTTTTTCTTTAGGAGCGTGTAGCAATCACCGAAAGCAGCTCGGAAACAGGAGGATTTCCTTTTTTCGCATACATGATTTTCCTGTCCTTGCCTATGATGTAGACGATGCGTTGTTGGAAAAACAGACCGAGAATTTTGCCTACTCCGTATGCGGATCGAATGGACTCGTCAGCATCGACGATCAATGGAAAGCGATAGCCAAACCTCTCTGCAAAAGACTGCTTCTTGCCTATCTCTCCCGGGTTTACCCCGAATACGACTGTGTCAGCCTGTTCGATTGAAGTGTAGTTGTCCTGTACGGCACAGAGCTGCTTCGTGCATACAGGCGTGTCATCACCCGGATAAAAAATGAGGACGATATTTTGCTTGCCCAGATATTCTTTGAGGTCTACAGGGCCTTTTGTGCTCGTTGCCGCAAATACCGGGGCGTCTGCTCCCACTTTTAACATATCACTCACCTCTTTCTCCCAGTATACATGAACCAGCGCGAAAACTCAGACGGTTCTAGAAAAGACGAAAAAACCGTCCTGCCTCTGACAGAACGGTTCTTCTTGAAATGTTTTTTGATTCCTAATCGCTCCTAGGTCGCCTGCAGCTTTTGCTGTTTGACACGGGCAATAAACGCCTCCGCGATCTTTAGCATATCACTGTCATGCGCCCACATGCGCTCCGGATGCCATTGCAACCCTACGTGCAGCCCGTCGAGGCTCTCAATCGCCTCAATCACACCGTCAGCCGCGCATCCAGTCATTTTAAAGCTTGGTGCTACATCCTTAACCGATTGATGGTGAGAGGTATTAACCAGCACTTCCGTCTTGCCGAGTGCGTCTGCCACAAAGCCAGGCTGCAGCACTACCTTGTGTGCCCCGTACTGGCGCGAGCCTTTTTGCGCGTGCTGCAATGCCCCTGGAACCTGTCTAGGGATATCCTGAACGAGCGTGCCGCCACAAGCAACGTTCATGATTTGCATCCCGCGACAAATTCCTAACATCGGCTTTTTCAGCTCCATCGCCAGCTTGATTATCTCAAGCTCAGCCAGGTCTCGCTCGTATTCGATTTCCCCCAAGCCCTGCAGCGGCTCCTCGCCGTACAAGTGTGGTGCAGGATCGTCTCCACCCGTCAAAATCAAACCGTCCAAGGGTTCGATCATCTGGCGAAATGGCGCCTCTTGTATTGTGAGAAGCGGCAGGAGGAGTGGAATTCCGCCAGCGCGGGCAATTCCATCCACATAGCCGGAACCAACATAAAAGAACTGGTCCAGATTGTTACCTGGGAAAAACATTTTCGTACACGCTACGCCAATAATCGGACGCACACAAGTCACTCCCTCATCCATTCTTTATTTCTTTTCGTTGGACGCGTATTTGAAGTCAATGAATCCGAGGGCGTCTACTACTACATCCTTAACGCTGTCCTGTTTAACCCATGCATACGTGAAATAGTAGATTGGCATTGCCGGCATTTCGTCCATGACGATGGCATCTGCTTTTTTCAGGATTTCATTGCGCTTGGCTACGTCGCCTTCTTTGGCAGACTGTGCAAGCAGGTCAAGAAACTCCTTGTTCTCCCATTTCGATGTATTCAGGCCACCCTTGAACACTTCCAGGAAGTTGATCGGATCGTTGAAATCGCCAATCCAGCTCGCACGTCCAATCGTGAAGTTGCCTTCCTTCATCTGCTCCCGGTGTACCTTGTTTTCTTTATTAACCAGCTTCACTTCGATTCCAAACGCCTTTCTCCATTGATCCTGGATAACAGTGGCGATGCGCTGGTTTACTTCCGTCGTATTGTACGCGATTGTCAGCTCTGGCAGCTCGGTCAGACCAGCTTCCTTCATTCCTTCGGCAAGCAGCTTTTTCGCTGTCTCTAGATCGCCATCCTTGATGTAGCCATCTGGAGTGAGCTCCATGGTTGGCGGCAAAATGCCCGTTGCTGGCGTACTCTTGAACGGCACGACGTTTTCCGAGATTTCTTTGCGGTTTACGGCTGTCGCAAACGCCTGACGAATTTTTTTGTTGTCAAAAGGCTTCTTGGTCGTGTTGAAGATGTACCAATACGTCCCTGCAGTCGCCTGCGATTGCATTTTACCCGAATCCTTCAGAGCATCGAGCGCATCGAGTGGCAAATCGCCAAGCGGTGAGCCTGCCCAATCCAGGTCGCCTTTTTCAAACATGGACAGCTCTGTGTTGGCATCCTCAATCATGTTGACTGTAAGCTTGGACAATTTGACTTTAGCTTTGTCCCAATAGGAATCGCTCTTTTCAAATTCGATGACCGATTTATGCTCCCATTTTTTCAACACAAACGGACCGTTTCCGATGTAGGTTTCTGGTTTGGATGCCCACTCTTTTCCTGCTTCTACAACCTTTTGATTCACAGGGAAGTAGGTGACAGATGCGACCAACTCCGGGAAGAACGGCGCCGGGTTCTCCAGGGTCACAACGAGCGTCTTGTCGTCCGTTGCCTTTACACCTACATCCTCTGCTTTTGCTTTCTTGGAGTTGAAGGCTTCTCCATTTTTCAAATAGTACAGCTGGTACGCATAGCCGGAAGCGGTTACAGGATCGAGAACACGTTTCCACGCGTATTCAAAGTCATGAGCGGTTACCGCATCCCCGTTGGACCATTTGGAATCGCGCAAATGGAACGTGTACGTGAGCCCATCCTCTGATACCTCGTACTTTTCAGCGACCGCCTCTTTTAGCTCGCCCTTTTCATTCAAGCGAAGGAGACCATCAAATGCTGCCCGGGCAACAGACATCGAAGGGATATCTTCTGCCAGTCCAGGGTCGATCGTGTTCGGCTCACCTGTATTCAGGTTCACCTGCATGGTTTGCGGGCTGGATGCTGCTTGTCCCTGCTCGGAAGCAGACGCTCCCTCACTCGTGCCCGCCTGCGGTGTACCACAGCCAGCAAATGCCAGACTGGTCAGTAGCACAGCACAGAATGATAGCTTTTTGAACCTTTTCACAAAAAAACCCCCGTCTCTGGAATAATTCTTCTTGATTGTTAGGAGCATGACTAAATAATATTATCTTGAGAAAATTTTGTCTACACGAAAGAAAAAGGAGATGGATCAAATGCTATCTAGCCTTTCTACTTCCATAGGCGATTTACTGCGAGAAGCTGGCGGTGAATGGGGGATTTATTTGGAAGATTTACAAACCGGCGAGAAGTTCACCTGGAATGAAAATCAACGCTTTTACGCCGCGAGTGTAATTAAAGTTCCCATTATGACAGCTGTATTTGCCCAGGCTTACGCAGGCAAGCTCGCACTTGAGGACAAGATCAAGCTGCGCCATGAAGACCTGGTGGGCGGAGCAGGTGTGCTGCAGCATATGACTCCCGGTACCGAGCTGACCGTACAGGACCTGGTCACCCTGATGATCATCCAGAGCGATAACACCGCGACCAACATGATGATAGAACTGGTTGGCATCGAAGCGATCCGTACTGCCATGAGCAAAACCGAAATGGTGAACAGCCAGTTCTACAACAAGCTGATGGTCGTCCCAGCCGAGCTTGAGGGCTACAACGAGATTACAGCAGCCGACATGGGAAGCCATATGCGCTATCTGGCTACAGGTAAAGTCATTTCGTACGACAGCTGTCTAAAAATGATTGCGATTTTGAAGCAGCAGCAGCACCGTGACCGCATTCCTTTCCTGCTGCCTGATCCTGATGGAGATATCATCGGCATGGTACCAAAATGGGAATTTGCGAACAAGACAGGCTCAGTTACAAACATTACTCACGATGTTGGTATCCTTTACGTCGGCAACCATGCTGTTACGATCAGTGTGCTGAACAAAGGACTGAAGCAAAAAGCGGCAGCGGACGTCATGGCGCGTATCGGCAGCCTTGTCTACGGTCTGTACACTTCCTAAATCGCCAAAATGAAAAGATTATCTTCGTCGCCAGCTTCGTTTGGCGGCTTTTCTTTGTTGACGAAAAACGGGCGCTCCCACTCAAAAAAGGAGCACCCGTGATCATGTTCACACATTATTCTTTTTCCAAAATCAGGTTTGCTACATTCAACGCACTGGAGAAAGACAACTCGGACAATTGTCCTTGTCCCTCACACCAGTCACCAGCAAAGAACAGGTTGCGGTAATCCGGCAGTGCAATTGGCAATGGCTTTTGGTTCATGGTCCATTTGATCTCCTGTACAATCGCACGGGTGGAGACACGTGGCACAACAAGCTGCTCACGCCATCCGGTAAAATGCTTGTCATACAGGTTTTCAATTTCCAATTTACGTTGCTCAGCTGCTTCCTTGTTCCCTACATCTGCTTGACGCATATACGCGGTTGCCTGCAAAAGCTGACCACCCTCAGGTACACAAGTCGGGTCGTAATACGAGATGTCGGTAATAAAGATGTTGTTTTGCTTGTCGTAGATGTACGAGAACGGAACGTCAATGCGTTCTTTAAGCCCGATGTCATAAACGATAACAACAGTCGGCTCGTACTCCGCGTGCTGGGCAATCGCATGCTCCAAGCGAGTTTCAGCAAAGACCTTGACCATTTCTTTCGGCGGAATACAGCTGATAAATTCGTCAGCAGTAAACTCGCCCTCCGGTGTTACCACTCCCACAACACGATCATCTTCTACATGGAACTGTTCAACCTTGGTTTTGGTCAAAATTGTTCCATTATTCGCTTCAATGACACGAACAAATTCATTGATCAACGCCTGCCAGCCACCACCAATATAGGCAACAGGCTTATTGGTTGTAAATAGACGGCTGTAGTACGAGAAGAATACGTCAGACGGAATTTTCTCCGGTTCACGTGTGAAGAAGTTTGAAGAAGCGAGTGTCAGCATCATGTCTTTTACTTCTTCATTGACATGCTTCTTCTCCATCCACTTCAAAATGGACATATGTGGATGGCCTTTTTCCATTTTCAACATGGTTTTTAAAATTTCAAACGTAAACAACACTTTGTCCAAACCGGTAAGCAGCTTTGTTTGGAAGAGACCTTGTACGTTGGAAGGAACAGCAGTGAGCTCGTCTCCTATATCGTACTTAGCTTTGGTCGGGTTAAAGTCTTGCCAGTCAATGTGAAGCCCCAGCTCTTTTTCAAACGTTCTCAGAACGGAGCTGTCACGAGCGTAAATAGCATGGGCACCGAAGTTAAAGTTAAAGCCCTTGATCTTCAACGTAACGGCACGTCCACCTAATTGACCGCGCTCCAATACAGCAACTTTTTTGCCTTTCGATGACAGGTAGGCAGCGCTGGAAAGACCAGCTAGTCCTCCACCTACGATAACAACGTCATAGTGATTGGTTGTCATACACAATCTCCCCTACGCACTAGCGATGTTGATTCTGATTAGTAACAATACTAAACCCTATCCTAGAATACTGGATGGATAAGGTGGAAGTCAACCATTATTGAACTGTGTCTATTTTTATACTAGCACATACCATTTATTTCCTTTATACCCATCATGCTATAATGTAAGAAAACCTGAAAAGATAAGGGTGTTTCCACTTATGACCTGGAATTTTCCTATCCCCATGCAAGTCATGCAGCTGGGTTCGTTGCCACCCATCATTGAAAATCACGAGCCCTTACTCTCTCTCAAGCAGTATTCCCCTGAGATTGAGGTGTATCCGGCTTACTTTCACGAAGGCTTAACCGGGGCAACGGATGATTGCCTGCTGCGCATGAGTGTCGCACAGCGGTTAAAGAAAGCTGCTTCATTGCTTCCGACAGGAATTCGGCTCGTACTTTTGGATGGTTATCGGCCCATAGAGGTGCAACAGGCTTTGTACGATCGCCAGAAAAACTGTCTGCTTGACCAGGGCTGGACAGAAAATGAAGAGATGTATGCGCAGTTGCACCGCTTTGTTGCCCGCCCCTCCCTAGATCCGGAGAAGCCACCTCGTCATTTGACGGGAGGCGCGGTAGATTTGACGCTTTCAGGACCCGATGGTTGGCTAGACATGGGTACACCTTTTGATGATTTCAGCGATCGAGCAGCCACCCTCTACTATGAACAAAAGGCTGAGCTAAATCTCGATGAACAAATTTGTCGTGACCACCGTCGGCTATTGTACCACGTCATGAGTCAGGTTGGCTTCACCAATTATTCTGATGAGTGGTGGCATTTTGATTATGGCAATCAAGCCTGGGCGGTATTGACTGGGAATGAGACAGCTATTTATGGCGGAGTCATCCCAGAAAAGTTCTCCTAACCCGCAAAAAACGGGGCTGCATACATCGCCCCGTTTTTCCATCTATCCTCTTAGTCATTTCTGCGTGTCATTTGCTGCCAGACTGTACCACTAGCTGCTTCACCGCTTTCAATCCGTTCAACAGCCATTTGTACCTGCAGACTGACCTCGAATTCAGGATCGTTTTGTACTGCACGCAATGCCTCGAGTGCAGACTCGTCCCCCACCTCAAACAAGAACCTCGCTGCACGCCAGCGAACCAGCTTATTGCGATCCTTCAGAGCCTCACACATCGGAGCAGTTGCTCGTTCATCACCCAAATCAGACAAGGTATCCCCCGCAGTACGTCTGACAGAGACAGAGTCATCGCGAAGCGCTTCGAACAAGAGTGGGAAGACGGCGTCTCCTCCAACCATGCCTAAATAGACCACAGCAAGTCTGCGAATCGATGGCTTTGTATCGCGCAATGCCTTTTCAAGAATAGGCAAATCTTCTTCAGTCGGCTCCATCCGATCGAGTGCTTCATATCGTTTTTGCCAGTCTGGATCGTCGAGCATCCCCAGTGTAACAACCTTCTTTTCCCTTACAACGGGCTCTGGGGTTTCTCCTGGTCCAAGCTGCATCGCATGTTCTACGAGCTGTGCAACACGGCTCTCGGGATAGGCTGCATCGATTTCACCAGCAACCTCTTCTCCAATCTCGCGCAAATCCCCGTAGCGTACGCCATGCTCGACCCATTTTCGCTCCATAATCAGATTTGGAGAAGCAGAGCCTGCGTTTACAGCTGCTTGCCCAAAACGCTCTGGCAGGGCGGCACGTATTTGCTCTGTACCCATGGTTACTTTAACCTGCATCGGTACACCGCGGAACATCTGGATATACACCTGCGCTTCGCCAAAAGCGGCAGCGTCTGCCGCAGACGGAACCGTAACAGTCGTCCCTGCACCCGCTTGCAAAACCTCTCTTGCCTGTGTCAAAATACGCTGCCAATCTGCAGTCGATTTACGCTCCAATGCGAGAAAATCTGCGGTATGAAAGATGGAAGTTACCCCATCGATTTCGAGCAGTTTGCTCATCAGCTCTGGCGCTTTCGCTGCCTCTACTTTTTTATAAACATGTTGAACACCATCTGGCAAACGCACGTCTACGTTTAGCTTCATTACATTTGGACTTGGTGTTGGTTCGATAGACAACAGTTTCATCATTTGTCACTCCTTTTTCCGTACTACTTCAAGCATCCTTCTTATCGTAGCACGCCTGCTCCCTCTTTTTCCAATCTGGAGCGGCAACAAATGCAGTTTGCCTAAAAATAATGGCGTCTCATTTCCGAAATGATTTCGTCCAAATTGTTTGCTACCTGTGGAATCGCGTAACCGACGTACAGCGGCGAGGTAACAAAACGTGGTACGACCTTGGCAATCAGCTTGTCCTTCCAATGATAAAAAAAGAAATTGTAGCTTTTATTTCGCACATTGACATGATTCACTACCCAATGAGCAAGAATTTGTAGGTAATCTGCCATCTGAGGCAAGCGATCCCGATCCGACAAGACCACATTGTATTCAAAAAAGCCTGCTCGCGGATGTGTCGACAGTGTACACTCGATCCCTGCTTCCCTGTCGATAGTCTTTCCGATAAAATCACTATCCTTAACTTGTGCGTGGTAATCATACCGATGAAGTCCAACGATTTGCATATGTGGATGGCGAATGCTTCCTCCAGATAATGGACCATGGTTTTTGAAAAACAGGACCGATTGAAAGGAGCCGCTCTCCTCCATTTCCAGCCATTTTTCTACCCCAAAGGACAAAAGCGCACGTACATGCTCTTTGGAATAGACCGACCAGTCTCCCTCACAATCATCCGACTCAATCAAGACAGTCTGATAGGTCTCTTGTAAAACCGGGTATTTGTTCATAAGCCAGATCATCGATCCACGCTGCTCCAGCACGTCTGTGAGACTTTTGCGATCGCAAAATGGACAGGCTGCTTCCCGGTTGATCACACTCTCTGGTTTTTTCCTACCCATTTGCATATTAAAGTGCAAATGCGTCTGCGTCATACAATCGTCCCTCCTGTTCCTCTCACTTCACTTTACACGAAAATGATCGAGAAAATCATTTCGTTTTTCATGCAACAGCCCCTTTTTCATTCGGGCTGCGGATTCTTTTTTTATCTCAATCGATTTGCATACAATGAGAAGCAGTGAATATCGGAGGGGTGTTGGATGCAAATGGAGAGGTCTTTTTATTATCCCGTTAGCTGGAGTGAAGCTCACAAGTACAAAATCATGCTGGATCAACAAGGAGTTACCTATGAAATTCAATCTCCAGTAGATTTGCCTGTATTAGAGGAAGGCAAGCTAGCTATCGTCTTCCCTTCGATCCCACTACGTCTGTACGCCTGGGTGCGTTCCTTGTTTTATCGAGACGGTCTCCGCTATCCAGATCCATTTTCTGCGAGCTATAAGCTCAGATAATGTAACCAGCGGACAGGTACCGCTTCAGCTTACACACATAGGATGTTGATAGAGGCGTTTGGTTTCCCCCTAACTGGAGGAGGTGAAGAAGATGCCATCCTATAACATTCGTATTTCCATTGCCAATTTGAGACTTGACCTCTTTGACGGTTCCCGGCTTGTCCGCTCCTATCCGGTTGCTCTCGGAAAGATTGCTACCTCAACACCGCATGGGGATTTCACCATTATCAATAAAGTACCGTATCCGAACTCGTATCCGGGCGGTCCATTAAGTGTATTTGGCACCTTTTGGCTTGGTTTGAGCAAACCGCATTACGGCATTCACGGAACGAATAATCCTTCCTCCGTCGGCAAATACGTTTCTCATGGATGTATTCGCATGTACAATCAGGACGTCAATGAGTTGGCGAGGACAGTTCCGATCGGTACACCAGTACGCATTAGACAGCAGTAGTGAGCGCCTTACCTTTTCGTACAATGCAAAGACCCGCCCCTGTAATCCCGAGGCGGGTCTTCCTTTCCCTTTTACATAAAACGAGCCTTTCCCTGATCAGTTACATGCATTCCATCTGATTCCATGTATACAAGAAATCTTCTTGCTTGTTTGTACATAATGGATAACGTCATTTCTCTGATTTTGTTCATGATCGCATCTTTTTCGTCAGGGTGCACTTCGCAAGCGAGTTTTTCTTCTTGCTGAGCGAGATAAGACTCAACCCATTCTGGATCTAACTTATAGGCAGGCAACGACAGCGACTCCTCTACTCTAGTAATCTTCTCTAGTCTACAGGAAGCAGGGAGTGCTTTCACAGCCTCAATAACTGGCTATACAAACAGAGATTGGCACTCAGCCTTTTACTTCCAAATCTCGTCCGGTTACACCCATTACTTTCCTTGCTCCAATTCTTCTATCATGGCAGACAGCTCTGCCCATCGTTCCACTGCTGCTTCCAATTCCGCTGCTACCTGTTGTTCTTCTGCAAACAGCTTTTCCACCTTGCCATAGTCGCTGCCTGAAACAGCAATCTCCTGTTTCAGACGAACGCTGCGCTCTTCCAAAGAGGCGATCTTGCCTTCGATCTCATCCCATTCCTTTTGATCTTTGTAAGAGAGCTTCTTCGTACGATTATTGCCTCTGTTTCCGCTCGTTTTTTCACTTTTTTCGACTGGTTCTGCGGCTGCTTGCTGCGAAGACCTCTGCTCACGTCTTTCTTCGAGGTACTCTGAATAATTTCCGTTGTAGTGATGGATGGTGCCCTGCCCCTCAAAAGCAAACAAATGGTCAACCGTACGATCCAGAAAATAGCGGTCATGGGAAACCGTTATGACTGCACCCGGGAATTGCTCCAGGTAATCTTCCAATATGCTGAGTGTCTGAATATCGAGATCATTGGTCGGCTCATCCAGGAACAAAACATTCGGCTCTCCCATCAATGTACGCAACAAATAAAGACGACGTCGCTCTCCACCTGACAGACGTGAGATGGGGGTCCACTGCATATGCGGGGCAAAAAGGAAACGCTCCAGCATTTGCGAGGCTGTAATCGATTCCCCGTTACTCGTTTGAATGACTTCTGCCGCTTCCTTCACATACTCGATCACGCGCAGTTTTTCATCCATTTCCACGCTGCCCTGTGTATAATACGCGATCTTAACGGTCGTACCCACGTCAATAGAACCGTCATCCGGCTGAATTCTGCCTGCGAGCATATTTAATAGCGTCGATTTTCCGCTGCCATTCGGTCCAATAATACCGACTCGATCACCTGGCAGGACAATGTAGCTGAAATCTTGAATGAGCTTGCGATCTCCGTACGCTTTGCTGATGCCCTCAATTTCAATCACTTTTTTACCCAGGCGGCTTGCTCCTAGCGCCATTTCCATTTTGGCTGCCGGTCCTTCTACCACCCGGTCTCTCAGCTCCTCGGTACGCTGAACCCGCGCTTTTTGCTTGGTCGTCCGTGCTTTCGCTCCTCGTCGCAGCCACGCCAGCTCCCGTCTCAGGAGATTTTGCCGCTTGCTCTCTGCCGCTGCCTCGTTTTCTTCACGCTCCGCTTTTTTCTCCAAAAAGGTCGCATAGTTGCCCTCATAGCTGTACAGCTTGCCTCCATCCAGCTCGAACGTCCGATTTGTTACGCGATCCAAAAAGTAGCGATCATGTGTGACGAGCAGTAAGGCTCCTTTGTAGCGGGACAAATATTCTTCCAGCCACTCTACGGTCTCATTATCGATATGGTTGGTAGGCTCATCGAGAATCAACAGATCGGCTGGCTGAATCAAAGCACGGGCCATCGCTACACGCTTGCGCTGCCCACCAGACAATTCGCTGACCTGCTGCGAAAAATCGTGCAGCCCCAGCTGAGTCAAGATCATTTTGGCTTGCGTATTGCTTTCCCACGCGTCAGCAGCATCCATTCTGGTTTGCACCGAAAACATGCGTGCTTGCTTTTTCTCGTCATCGGGAGCGCTTTGCAAATCTGCTACAGCCTGCTCATACTCGCGCAACAGCTGGATGAGTGGTGAATCACCGTAAAAGACCTGATCCAATACGGAGGAATTCTCTTCAAAGCTCGGATTTTGCGGCAAGTACTCAACGCGGAAATGATTCGCGTGAACTACCTTTCCGCTGTCAGCCGTATCCAGCCCCGCAATAATTTTCAATAAGGAAGACTTTCCTGTGCCGTTTACACCGATCAAGCCGATGCGCTGCTGCTCGGCAATGTGAAAGGAAATATTGTCAAACAAAACCTTCTCCCCATATCCCTTGGAGAGATTTTCTACTGTCAGTATTTGCATATCGGTCACCTATACTTTTCTATTTGCCGCATGAATAGGCAAATGGATTGCTATACCCGATGGTACCATGTTTTTCTCCGAAGCTCTAGGGCGCAAAGGATTTTCACCCGCAACCTGAGCCTGACTATGTAAACGCACAAAAGGCAAGCAGCATTCGTGTTCTCCAAATGCCACTTACCTAGATCACAAAGCTTCAGCTGCTCGTTACAGCACCGTACCAATCGGCTCGTCTCGGATTTGCCAGTCTCATGGGGTCTTGCCCTCGCCATAACCCCGTCTGCGAGCGAAAATTTGGCAAACCGCTCGACATACCTGCTCCCGTAAAAACAACCATACACGCAGATTCTTTGATCCATTCTACAAGCTGCTTCATCGCTTCCATCCCCTCCGCGTCTGTTTTCCACCTTTTCCTAAATTGTAAGGGACAAGTAGTTTCTTGTACACGTAGGGAGTCGTTTTCATCCTGTTAGTAATACCACTGATATGTCGGTGGTTGCTGGCAGGCGGGCTGTTGTTGAAATGGTGGCTGTGAGGGTGGAGCTGGCTGATATCCGTATGGTGGCTGTGCTTGCTGTACATGGGCTACATCATAATAGGGATAGGGTCCTGATGATTGTCCGTAGTATGGCTGGTATGGGTAAGCACTGGAGGTCATACTTCCACGCCCTCCTTGCTGGCAGCCTCTTGGTGGACCGATAACGACGTTGCTTGTGATCGGGGCCAGCGCTTCCTTTATCTTTGCCTCATCCAGGCAATACGTATGAGCGAGTACACTTGCAGGAGTCAGGCGCAGCATTTGGGAACCGAAAATGACCTCTGGAGTGTTTGCATCAAAAATCGCCAAAAGATGTGTATGGTCTGTGGTAGCCATTTCATAGTGCCACCAGCCCTGAGGAACATTGGCTACCTGCCCTGGCCCAATCGTAAAATTGAGCATCTGATTTGTATACGGATTCATGATCGAAACAACTGCTCCACCCGAGATGCAGTACACAAGCTCGGAGGCATTTTGATGAATATGCGGTTCAACAACATTGCCTGTGGTCAAATAAATATCGAGCAGGGATGCATTGCCTAATGTGTTTAATTGATTGATCGATAGCGCATCAATATAATTCCTGTCATCCTTTTTAAAAAAAAGATTATTTTTCAAGTCGTACGTAAATTGTACAGACGGTGAAGTAAAATCAATGGAAGAATTAACCATTTTACTTTTGATCCTCCAGCATCATAGGTATTTGACTACCTTCTATAGGTATTCCACTTGCCTACATGCCGTGAACCCATCTTTAGGCCCTGCATCCATGCATCGCACCTCCAGCACCATATTCAATCACCCTACTCGCTTTTGTACATATGGTAATAAGAACGATAGATCGGCAATAGAAGGAGGGGATGGAGGTATGACCACCTATTTTGTCTCAGACATTCATGGACAGTATCAAGCCTTTCAGCAAGCACTTCGCAACGCTTCCTTCTCACCTCAACGCAATGATCAGCTTTATGTTCTAGGAGACATGATCGATCGTGGACCCGAATCGAAAGAAGTCCTGCTGGATTTACTTGCGATGCGTCAAGCATATCCGGAGCAAGTCGTCATATTAAAAGGCAATCACGAGCAAATGTTTGAGGATTGGCTTCTAAGAAGCGGGAATTCTGAAAATTACCTCCGGTTTAATGGAGGTGATGCGACCATCCGTTCCTTTTTGGGTAATCACCTACTGCGCCGTGCTTTTATTGGCTCGATGCCCTCCGAACAAGCACAGGAAGAAGCTCGGCAGTTCATTCTGTCCCGCTATCCTGAGCTGTTGTCAGCTCTGTCCACCCTTCCACTCTACGTAGAGCTTCCGGCGAATCCGCAGACAGGTGCTCCCGCTGTCCTCCTCGTTCACGCTGGCATCCGTCCTGGAATCCCGTTGCACCAACAGTCACCTGAAGATCTGTTGTGGATTCGGGAGCCCTTTTACCTTTATTATGGTGGAGAGCGCCCTATAGTTTTCGGTCATACCCCTGTACCTAAATTGCCTGGCTACGAGGGCTTTGGACCATGGAGACGCAATAATTTGGTAGGTATTGATGGTGGCGCAGCTTATCGCCGTGGCGTTATGCTGGTGGAATGGCCTTCGCTGCAAAGCATATTTGTGCCCATCCATGAAGCGACGTCCTCTCCTCACGTCCGGATGAATGAACCATATAAATTGTAAGCGAGCAATCAGGTGCGCTTACCTGCTGCATAAGGCAACAGGTAGCCTGCCATTCCTTCCATTTTGGACAAGCATTGCCAGCTATGCCTTTCACAAATTGTTACTTTTTATAATCTACTTCCGATTCGTAATATGTTAAGATATGGACGAGGTGTTGTTATGAAACGTGAACAAGTCGCTGAGCAAGCAATGTTCTTCTCTTGGGGGATCTCCCTCATTGCTACAGCAGGCAGTCTCTTTTTTTCAGAAGTACTGAAATACATACCATGCGATCTATGCTGGTACCAGCGCATCTTGATGTATCCGCTCATCATCCTGCTCGGGATCGCAAGCGCCAAAAAAGACTACAAAATGTCGATGTACGCACTGGTTCTTTCGTTGATTGGTGGTGGAATTTCGCTTTATCATTACCTCGTCCAAAAGGTTCCAGCGCTGCATGACCTGGGTAACGCTTGCGGCATTGTACCTTGCAATACGGACTATATCAACTGGTTTGGATTCATTACCATTCCATTTTTGGCTTTAATCGCTTTTACCTTGATTAGCATCCTGCAAGTTATTGTCATGAAAAACACAAAGGAGAACTGATGCCATGAAAAAGATTATTTTTCTTTCCATTCTCGTCGCAGCTTTGTTGATCGGTGCTATCGTTTACTCCGATATTTCCAATCGCGAAGCAGCGGCAGGCAATCCTTATGGAAAAGCAAACCTGAATCCAGCCACTATCGAGCAATTAAACGATCCTTTGTACGACAACCTGATCATGCCTGAGGAACTACAGACAAAGCTCGCCAATAAAGATGATTTATTCGTATACTACTACAGCCCGGTTTGCGAGCATTGCAAGGCGACCACTCCTGTACTCGTTCCTATCGTCAAAGACATGCAAATTGATATGAAAAAGCACAATCTGTTGGAGTTCAACGCTAGCTGGGACCAATACAGCATCGAATTCACCCCTACACTCGTTCACTACAAAGATGGCAAGGAAGTTGCTCGTATGGTAGGTGGTCACGAAGCCAACGAATGGAAGACGTGGCTGGAAGAGCAGAAAAAATCATAAGCAAATAAGGTCTCCCTCTCTTGGGAGGCTTTTTCTATTGGATAATCGTGACATTCATGTGAACTCCTGCGCTTTCAATGGAAGAAATAGCCCGAACGAGTCATAAGGCTTTTTCTTTCTTTGCCTATAATGAGTACTGGGGAAGATCCTTGGAAACGGAGGTAAGACCATTGACCCTCATTTCTCTAACGGAAACCTTTGGCTTTCGTGCGACATGGAACCCGGAGCTGATGCTCCTTACTGCTTTGCTTGCGTTGGCGTATTTTTCCTTTGTCGGTCCTCTGCGTCATACGTTCGCAGATGCTAGTCCCGCTACACTGAGACAAAAGATATCCTTTTCGCTCGGCCTTGTGCTCTTTTACTTTGGCATGGGCAGTCCGCTCAACGTAGCTGGACACTTTTTATTTAGTGCCCACATGCTGCAGCAGTCTCTGTTATATTTGATTATGCCGCTGCTATTGCTCTACGGAATGCCCAGATGGCTGCTGCGTCCGCTCATTGCTCGCAATTGGTCGAGACGTCTTCTTAGTGTCATCACCCATCCTATTCCTGCTGTTCTCTTGTTTAATAGTCTGTTTTCGTTTTATCATATGCCTGTTGTCCTAGATCTGGCGATGAACAACCTGGCCGTACATAATATGATTCACCTCGTGCTGCTCGTCGCTGCCTTGATTATGTGGATACCTGTGCTTGCACCGTTCCCGGAGATTAACCGCTTGACTGATCTGCAAAAGCTGGCTTATCTTTTCGCCAATGGCGTACTTCTCACGCCCGCTTGTGCCTTGATCATCTTTTCGGAAACAGCCATGTACGAAACATATGTAAACGGTCCGTCCTTGCTCTGTGCGCCATTCTTTTCTGCTCCGATCGACAAGTCTATGTTTGCTGTTCCACTCCCTCCTCACGAGGATCAGAGACTTGGCGGGATCATTATGAAGCTGATGCAGGAAATGACGTATGGTGCAGTGCTCGCCTACGTTTTTACAGCCTGGTATAAAAAGGAAAAGAATCAGCCTGAGGATGAATTGTTGCCGCAATAACCATTCTGCAACCAAATCTACCAAGGAGGTGCACTTGATGTCTGTCCCTACAACCACTGCTCTTCGCGTAAGACGACTGCTTATTTTATTGCCGCTGCTCGTGCTCGCTGCATTGGTCGCCTCCTGGTTTTGGGGCGGCTCAAAAAATGCACAGTCCACGCTCCCCGAAGTTACATTGGAAACGCTCGATGGACATGCTTTTGCCCTCACCCCAAAGCCGGGGAGTATTCGTCTGGTCGAGCTGATCTACACACGTTGTCCCGACATTTGTCCGACAACCACGATCAAAATGGTCCAATTGCAAAAACGCCTGCAGGAGGCCCATTTGATGGGCAATGGGGTCGAATTTTTGACGGTCACCATTGATCCTGAAAATGACACCCCTGATGTACTCCGGTACTATGCCAAGCAATTAGGGATTCAACCGCAGGGCTGGACGATTCTGCGCGGTGATGAGCAGACGATCCGAACAGTAACGAGTTCTCTTGGCTTTATCGCCAATAAAATGGAGGATGGATTTATCTCTCATACTTCCAGTACATATTTGGTCGACCAAAATAATAATGTCATGCGCAAGTTTGGCATGGGGGAGGATTTTGATCCTGATCAAATATATCAAGAACTGCTGAACGTTAAATAAGGAAGGGTAATGACAATGAAACGCTATTTATTTTTTTTACTATGTACGGTTGCACTCATTGCAACGGCTTGTGGCAATGACAACAGCGCAAATACCGATCTTGGCTCCGGTGCACCTGTAGAGGCCTCCTTCTCTTTTGCTCCTGAACAACCGATAGCAGGGGAAGCGATTACATTTTCAGTAAAAGTGACCCAAGAAGGAAAGCCTGTTGATGACGCCAAGGAAGTAAAATTTGAGTGGTGGAAGGATGGCCAGGAGCAGCATGTGACCATTCCCGCTACCCTGACATCTGATGGGGTTTATACGGCCCAGCAAACGATCAGCGAGCCTGGCTCTTACTTTGTTTACTACCATGTAACTGCACGAGATTTTCACAATATGCAAAAGACCCCGTTTACAGTAAAGGGCTCGGCAGATGAGCATGCTTCGCATACGGCGCCAGCTACAGGCGCAGGTTCGGACCATCAGCATGGCAGTAATGCAGAGAGTGGAAATCACGCGGCAAGCGGCGTCGATTTTCACTTCATGCCTGCTGACGAAATCAAAGCTTCACAGCCCGCTACAGTGACAGTCCATCTGATGAAGGACAATCAGGCTTTTGCGGATGCATCGGTTAAATTCGAATACTGGCAAGGAAATGAAGAAAAGCACACATTTGTGGAGGCTACCCAATCCAAGCCCGGACAGTATGATAGCAGCATCTCCTTTCCAGCCGCTGGTTCATATCAAGTAAATGTACACGTTGAAAAAGGGGACGTTCACGATCATAAAGAGTTCCCGCTCACGGTGCAGTAACGAGCATAAATAAAACGGCCTTTCCATCGCGGAAGGCCGTTTGTTGTATGGTGCATGCATGTAGTTGATCACTAGCAAGTAAAGTAGGCGATTCGATCCAGCTCCAAACCATAATACTCCCAGCGATTGTTTCTCCATCGATACCCTGATACGGAATTGCGACTGACGTATACGGGGTAAAACCAGAAGGAACGGCCATTTTTCAGCCAGATGTAGGTATAGCGATATAGGCAGGGATAAATCGCACCCCGATCAATGCGCCGTGTACCTCCATATCCACGTGCTCCTGGCGAACTGGGCGTCCTGCCTGGCGGAGGTCCTGGTGGCGGCGGTGGATAACCACCTCCAGGGGGCGGCGGGTAGCCTCCGGGAGGATAACCTCCAGGCGGATATTGATATGACATGACGTTCACCTCCTACAAGTCTCCCTATAAGAGATGCAGCAAACGCACAGATGGTATGTGCGTTTGCCCTCGGTCATTCACCTATTTTTTCCGCTACTGCCTGCTATGCACAGCTTAGTATGGTCGTCCACCCATGATAAACCGGTATCCCCAATGCGTATCTTTGAAATCAGTAATTTTGACCCCACCAGACTCTTTGGAAAACGTATTGAGCAGTTTATTATCTCCCATGTAGATAGCTACGTGCGTGATACTTTGCTTCCCTACATCGATTCCTTTGTAATCGGACTCCTTATAACCCTTGTAAGCCATGAAGAAGACAAGATCACCCTTTTTCAGCTTATTGATATCCGTCGTGTAGCTGCCGTTTTTCTTTACATAATTCGCTTGGGAGCGTGCTCCCCCGCGTCCCATGTCAATATTTGCGCCCTCCAGGTAAGCCCACATTGTCAGCTCAGAGCAATCCATGGTTTTTTTATTCGAGCGGGTCGATCCGTACTCGTATGGCGTGCCTATATATTTCTTGCCAGCTGCAATCACTTTATCTCCCAAGGCAGACGAGTCATTGTTCTCTGTCCCGCCCGGAGCTGGTTTTGATCCTGTACCGGTATCTGCTGGCAGTATCCGGCGCGCACCAACCAATTTTTTCGAATAATCGCTCACATTTTTGACTACGACAGCATCTTCGCCTTGGGATGAGTAGATATATTTGTTATTTCCGATATAAACACCCATAAAGCTTGGCGTTCCTGTTCCATTCGAGGAAAAGAATAAGAGGTCACCCTCCTGAAAATCCTTCTCCGACACTTTTTCCCCTGCCTTATACAGCTTTGGAATCGTGTCCCCGATCGTTATACCTGCTTTTTTGTATATGTATGTTGCTAAACCTGCCGAGCCAAATGAATTTGGTCCCATTGCGCCATATTTGTAATCTTTTCCGACCAGCGCTTTTGCTTGTGATACCACTTCTGCTGCCGCTTTCGCAGAAGCTTGTGAATCCACAGTCTTAGCTGCAGCATGTCCACCTTCAGCAAACATGAGCAGGGATGCACTCAGCATGACGGCGACAGTCGACTTTTGCAACCAATCTCGTTTCGTCATTCGTTCTCCTCCTGGCTGTGTTTTTCCCAACGGATTGGGTACGAAAACCAGTTTACTGGAAGAAGAGAGCTCGTATAAGGCTGTAAATCTTTCCAATCGAGGATTTGATTACATAGTAGGATGACCATTGTCCTATCTTGACAGCGCCCCAACACATGGAAAAAAGCCCTTGTCCTTCCTGATTGACAAGAGCTTGCACACTACATTCACTAGTGTCTATCATTTCTTTTGGGACCAGATTTTCCCTGTTTGCTTGCATAGAAACACAACTGTTTCTCCCATCTTTAGCCGATGAGAGCCTTTTACGAGAAATGATGTGTCTGGCCCCATCCGTTGCGCCAGCATCCGATGCAAGCGAGCTTTTGTCCTGCAATGTACCACCCGATCTGCAGGAAAGCCTGAGCGAATTGCTCCCCTCGCAATATGGCGGGCACTATTTCCTAGTGTATAGAGGAAATCTACGTCTTTTTGACTTAAATAACGTCCTACATCTTCGTGTCCCTGTACTTCATAAGATCCCATTTCCAGCATACTGGCCAAAACCGCCACCTTCGTCCCACTTCCTACCTGGCAGAGAACATCAATCGCCGCTTTGGCAGCATGGGGATTCGAGCTGTACGTATCGTCTAGCACCTGCACGTTTCCGGTGAAGCGATATCGTGTCAATCGTTTTCGCTGCTGCTGGAAGGTCCTCAGTCCTTCTTGGATGGTGCTGACAGGAAAGCCAAGTGTGTGCGCCACTGCTATCGCAAAAAGTGCATTGTAAATATTGTGTTCTCCGAGCGTCGGAATAAAAAAGGATTCTTTTGTATCGTTCATCCTGCAAAGAAAGGTGATGCCTTGCTCATCCATCGTAATATCGCTGGCCTGATAATTCGCTTCACAGTGAATTCCAATCGTAATAAACGTACCTGCAAACGAGCCTGTATAAGGCTGCTGCATCAGCTTATCGGTGTACGAACAATCCGCGCTTAAAAAGACTTTCCCCGTTGTTTTCATATGTCGAATCAATTCTGATTTGGCTTTTGCTACTCCTGCGATTTGCCCGCCGAAATTACCGATATGTGCCGTTCCAATGTTCGTGATGACACCTATTGATGGCTTAATAATCTGGCAATGCTTTTTGATGTGGCCACTGTTCAGCATGCCGAATTCGAGGACAGCCGCTTTGTGCTCGTCCTTGATTCGTCTAGCATGCGCCCTCGTATTCCCCAAAAAATTTCTGTTATACATGGATTTATAGATGCTCCAGTGTCTACTAAGAATAGCCGATATCATTTCCTTGGTCGTTGTTTTGCCTGCACTTCCTGTCACGGCGATAACCGGTTTATCCAGGATGAGCGTCTTTACAGGCTTTAGTGCTGGTTTGAGCACTTTCTTTCCCCCGGTCCTTCTCACTGGCACCCTCCCCTTTACCTCGGTTACCTCACGATCAGCTTTCACATTGTATGAGTATCTGAGACAGCCTGTATAGACCGATATCTATGAAAACGTTCCGCTTCTATCCAAAACAAGCGGACGACTCCCAGAATAGAGTAGGAAAGAGAGGTGAAGCCAATGAAACAAAAGGTAACGATAGCCGCGGTTGGGGATATTCTCATGTGGAGAGAGCAAATCGCAACTGCTCACATTCACGGGACGAACCAGTATTCATTCGCGGACATGTTTGCTCCTGTCGCTCCTATCCTGCAAGGCGCGGATCTGACCATCGGAAATCTGGAAACGACCTTTTCCGGTAGCACGCAGCCCTATCAAATCGGGTCAGCACGAGAAGGCTACCCTCGCTTCAATTGTCCTGATGCCCTCGCTGCTGATTTGAAAAAGGTAGGCTTTGATGTATTGACGACCGTCAACAACCACTGTCTTGATGGGGGTACGAACGGACTTTTTCGAACGCTGGATATACTCGATCAGCATCAAATTGATCACACAGGCACATATCGCAATCAACAGGATGCCTCTACCTATCTGATTAAAGAGGTAAACGGCATCCGCATCGGAATTCTGGCTTATACGTACGGAACGAACAAACAGCAAATCCCGCCAAACTCTCCTTGGGTAGTCAATCTGCTCATCCAGGAAAAGATTTTGCAAGACATCTCGCTGCTTCGTCCCCTCGTCGATCTCCTAATTGTGTGTCTTCATTTTGGACTCGAATTCCGTTATATCCCGACCAAAAGACAAAGGCTGCTTGCCCAAAGCATTTTGGATCAGGGGGCAGACGTCATTCTTGGCGCTCATCCTCATGTATTACAGCCAGTCGTGACCCCAAAGATCAAAACACCCGATGGCCAAATCAGACGAACCGTTGTTGCATATTCACTGGGAAACTTTACTTCTGAACGCATGCTTAATTTCGAGACGTCATTATGTGGAGCAATTTTACGCTTGACCGTAGAAAAAGATGAACAGGAGCAAACAGAAATTACGCATATCTCTGTCGTGCCTACCTATTCACACCGCTTTTTTTCGGGGGGACGTGTCCGGTATCGCGTCATTCCGATGCGTCCTGCGCTGCTTTCCCCGGACAAATTTCTGACGCTCAACCAGCGCAAGAAGCTCAGGCTGCTCTTTGGCCACTCCAGGCGCACAATAGGTCCACGGTTTATATAAAACAAAAAGGGGTGAGATTGCCAGCGCAGTCCCCACCCCTATTTCCTATTCCTATAATTAATCAGTGCATGCAATACAGTAACAGTTGGTAGCTTATGGCGCTACCTGTGCCTCTTCTTTATAAAGCACCTGCTTCAAACATTCGGAAGCTGCATCAAAATCCAAACTTTTTACGAGCTCAATTTCACTGATGAGGAGCTGCTGTGCCTGATCCAGCATGATTTTATCTCCTGTTCCGAGCACCTTTCCTTTGCTGATCAGGAACAAATCGCGGATAACCTCGGCACCTTCGTAAATATTGCCGCTCTTCATTTTTTCGGTGTTTATTTTGTACCGTTGGGCTGCATTGATGCTTAAATCAGGTTGCCCCTCATGCAAAACCGCCAACACACGCTCCAAAATATCTGCTTCAACTACCTGGCGTATACCCAGAGCGGACATTTTTTCAACGGGGACCATAATGTTTAGCTCTTTTAACATCATGTTTAGTCCAAAATACAGATGCTTTTCCCCCAGAAACTCCTTCTCCTCCATGACCACGATGACTCCAGCACCGTGCATGGGATAAAAAATCTTGTCTCCAACTTGAAACATACGTCCACCTCCTTCAATACGATCCATTTCATTATACCACAGATTTTCATTTTAAAATTTTTAATTTTATCACAGGAAATTATTTTAAGTCAATATTTTATTTTGGATAAAATTGCATGAAGAATGATGTTCTCCGAGGTGCCCCCCAAAGAGGTTAACTAGCTTTTTGAACCGCACGTCCCCCACCCACTTTAAACACGATCACCCCAGCGATAATGACCAGCACACCAAACAACTGCTTGCTTGTAAAAGGGACTTGTTCCAGGCCGAACCAGCCAAGTGAATCCCACAGGAGGGCGAAGCCTAGCTGAGACGTAAGGACAATCGAGATCGCATATGTAGGTCCAAGCAATCTGATCCCCTGAACTAGACTGATAACTACCCCGACACCGATTATTCCGCTGAGCCAATACCAGGGCTGCATATTCGCTAAGGAAAACAAGTGCTTCCCCTCTAGTAGCAGCCCGATGCCAAATGAAGCGAGAAAGCCCATTCCCAATACGATCGTGGTAGTTGTCCATGTCCCCGCTTGTTCATTCACTTTACTGTTGAATATATTTTGCAAGCTGACCAATGCGCCAGCGATCAGTGCCAGTAACAGCCCAACAATCATGTTGCTTTCCCCTTTCATTCATTCATTCATAAATATTGCCTCTTGCCAGTATAGCGAGTCCTTCCCTGTCTTTCACGACAATGTATCCTTTGCTTCGCTCGATCAAGCCATCCGCACACATTTGCCCGATGACTCGATTCAGATGCCGATAGCTCGTGCCAATCAGGTTTGCAGCATCCAGTAGCTGGTCCGACCCGAGCTGTCCTTTCATTAATGAATCAGATTCATCATAGGATACGGATAGCAAATAGCTGGCCAGACGCACCTCAACCGGATGCATTAGATTGAAACTGAGTGAATTGGATTTGAGCGTAAATTTTTTCGTAAGGTTCTCCAGTAAAAATTGCAGGAAGGGAGCGTAATCAGAGCTGTATTTTTTCACTAACCGATGCTGCATCCCAATCAACCATACCGTCGATACCGCCTCTACCGAATTGAGGTTCTCCATCTCCCGCACGTATTCGATCTCTCCAATCACCTCCAGCGGTGTCTTGAAGGATAAGATCAGTGTCTTCCCCTCTGCCGTCGTCGTGTAGATTTTCACTTTTCCTTTAACGAGCACATACAAAACATGCGCTTGCTCTCCTTGGACGCATATGGGCTCACCGGGATCAAAACGAAACAGCGATAATTGAGAAAGCAGCTGCTCATGAAACACAGACTCTAGCTGATACTCACACAAAAAATGGTTTAATTGCTCACGATCCGAGATTTCGATCATAACCTCGTTCCCTCCAGTCCTTATCCCACCGCTTTTTATCACAGGAGGTTTCTACAATCTAAGAATAACTACCCCCATAATCATAAGACCAATTCCGATAAAATGAGGGAGTCTCATCCGCTGCTTTGCCACCCCAAACCAGCCATTACTATCAATAAAGAACGTCAAGCTCAGTTGCGCAATCAAAATGGCGGATATCGTCAGCGTAGCACCGATCTGGTGTATCGCAGTGACATTGCCAAAAATAATGACCGCCGCCAAAGCCCCACCCGCCAGGTATAATGGCTGGACTCTTTTCAATCCTAGCCGTTTCCCATCCCGCACGACAAGTAAAATACATAAGGCCGTAATAAAACCGGTAAGCTGGGTAAGTGTCGCCGTCTGCCAGGTTCCTATATCTTGGCTGATTCGGGAATTGGCTACTCCTTGCAAGGTAATGAAAGCCCCACCGATAAATGCAAAGAAACTGCCCTTCATTTCGCTCTCTCCTTGAGATCTTTTTCCTTCATTAAAGGATAAAACCTGACCTGCAAGAAAGGACATATGTCCTTTACTTTGCTCCATGCCCTTTGTAAACACGAATCCCCCGAAAAGCTTAGAGGGCTTTTGCATTTTTATATGGACACTACGAGTGTGCTGCAGGTGTTCATTTACGTTTGTGAATCCGAGTATCGCAAAAACCTTCGTTGAAAAATAAATTTTTGAAACAAAAGCGCTAAATAACCGTCTAAGTAACTGTAAATATTTACAATAAATTGGAGGCTGAGTCATGAGCCGTAAATTCATCGTATTTTGGTTTGCGATACTCGCTGTTTTTGTTTGGAGTGGCTTAAGTACGGATTCATTGGCAGCAAATCAAATGCCGGTACAAGTAAAGCCGACGATTGAACACATGAAAGTATTCAGACAAAGTTTGTATACAAACGACCTCGACTATGAAGAAACCTGGTTTAACCCCACAACAGAAGACTGGCGTCTTGATCTATTTAGTTATAATCCCAAAACACCAGTAAACGGAACATTTTTAAGAAGTATTGTTACTGAAAAAGGGTATCGTGAATACGTGCTTAAAACAGGGAATGGAGGACTTGCAGGAGGACTTACAGGACAAACTTGGATCAATCGAGAGCCTATTAAACGACCCTTTCAATCCTTATTTCAAGATGTAGCAAAGGAGTACAAAAAAAGCGAATGGAAATCTGTTGGGACAGTGAATTTATTTGGTAAGCAAGTAAAGAAATCACAGCGCCTATCCACTGATCCAAAGGGTTACCCATTGAAATATATTGTCTACCTTGATCTTTCTACAGGCCTGCCTATGAGAGAAGAATATTATTTCAACAAAGATACTTCTCCCTGGCTAGTAAGTACCTATTATTTTGACAAAGTAATCGATCCAAACGGAACCATTTTTAAAGATGTTTCAGGGGTAACGCTCAGTGAAATCGAGGCGCCCTGAAACAACTCACAGAGAAAAGAAAAGGAAGTTGTGCATATACGCCACTTCCTTTTCTTTATTGACCGTAAAAATTAATTAGTGATTTCTGTTTTTACCCCCCTACACTAGACATGCAGGATGTCTTTTTTGGAGGGGCGATGAATGAATTGTTGAGAAGCGGACATAGGCTTCCCTTTATGAAATTCGATACAGCATTAAATTTTTTGTTAAATTCTATATTTTTTGTATAATAATAAGGAAAGGAGTGGATGGAATGAGCAAATTTGAAAAGGTGATTTTGTATATTTTGAGCTTTATCCTTTTTCCGGTTGGTTTTATCACGTGGATCATTTCGTTATTTAACCAAAACCCGCAAATGAAAAAGGTCGGACGAACCGCTTTATACTTTTCACGAGCTTCTTTTTGTCTCCAGTTATTGATTGGGGTTGCTAATTTTATTTTGTATACGAATGTGACGTTACAATAGAGTTGGAGGCAAAAAACAGGTGAGGCAACGAATACATCTGACCTTGACATTGTCATTTTTGATAAAAACATTGCATCAGCTTATAGAGAGTCATTCATAGATTTTGGCTGGGCAATTGAGACTTTTGTTCATAATTTAACTAGCTATCAATCCTATTTCCAAATGGATTTTCAAGATGCAAAGCCTTCCATGCAGAGAATGGTACTAGAGGGAATACCAATAAGAGACGAAGAAGTTGTAGATTTAATAAAGAAAGAAGCTAAAGAGATGTTGGAAAATGATCCTGAAAAATGGACCGACGAAATGATTAGGACAAAACTTTATTTTATTACTGATGCACTTGATGATTTTGTAGGTTGCAATAATCGAGCCGAAGAATTAGGGGCTCCTTTCACAAGGGATTTACAATGGGCGTGTTCATTCTATCAAACTACTATCAACACAGAATTAACAAGGAAACCTCTGATGGTGTCCGACCTTTGGTTCTGAAAAAGAAAAAGACGCCAAATGAGCGTCTCCATATTTCTCCTGATAGAATAAATCTGGGTAAACCGTTACGATATCGTTTGAGTCAACAGTAATGCTCTCCTGAAAATTCCCGCTTTGATAACGAAATAACGCCGAATCATTCCCACTTTCAAGCAAAGTATAGCTCTGATTCACCTGTCTATAGCTCAACTCAGCTTTTGACTATCTCCCAGGTTAGATATTTTTACTTCGCTCGTGACCCAGCTTTTATCAAGGACAATTTCATACTTTATTCTTTCTATACCATCTCCATTTACACTGCCAACGACAATACTATCTACATGAATCTGCTGTTTTTCTTCTCTTAGTTTTAGATGCTCAAGTCCGATTCCTGTACTTGGCCTCCAAACGACATCCATAGGCAACACCTAAAATCCTCCCCTCACTTACTTACCAAAAAATGTCTACCCGCTATTTATTTAGTTCATGTACCATCACTTACAAACGGTAAAGGAAACCTTGGTCCCCAGGTCGGGCTGGCTCTGTATCTGCAGACCTTTTCCGTATATTTGCTGTAAGCGTCGATGTGTATTCAAAAGACCTATCCCTGATTTTTGCTGACGATTTGTTTTAAATAGGTGACGTAAGGTACTTTCGTCCATCCCTACCCCATCATCGCTGACAACGATTTCAGCACAATTCCCCAGATTCATAATTTGAATGCGGACAGTCCCCCCGCCTAAACGCTTCAAGACACCATGTCGAATTGCATTTTCTACAAGTGGCTGGATAGAAAGAGGTGGGATTTGCAGTTCAAGATCATCATCGATATCCCAATGAATCTTAAGCTTGTCATCGAAACGTACCTTCTCAATGTACAAGTATGACCGCACGAGATCCAGCTCCTGCGAAAGCGGAACAAGCCTTCTCGAATTACTAAAGTCAAAGCTTGCTTGTAAGAAGTCAGTCAAAGCTTCCAGCAGCCCACTCATCCGATCAGAATCTACTAGCTTCAGAGCGGTGATAGCATTCAATGTGTTAAACAAGAAATGCGGCTCTATCTGTGCTTGTAGCCATGCTGCCTCCATTCGAAGCCTCTCTCGTGCCGACTGCTTCATATCCGTTAAAGCTTTCACGCGTGACCTCAACTCTTGCGCATCAACAGGCTTTGACACATAATCGTTGGCACCAGCTAAGAACCCTGTATGGATATCTTCTATTTGACTACGTGCTGTTAGGATCAGTACGGGTAGCTCAGAAAGGGAGTATCTCTCTCTAATGATACGTGTCAGCTCGTATCCGGATATGATCGGCATCATGACATCGGTAACAACCAGATCCAATTCTCGCTGCTCCAAAATAGACAAAGCCTCCTTGCCACTAGTCGTCTTGATGATGTCATATTTCTCTGAGGAAAGGATATTGCCTAGGATCTGCAAGTTAACAGGATCATCGTCAACTGCCAAAACCGTTATTCTATCTTCAGGAATGCTTACTTGTTCTTCTAATTCAGCATCATTTGCCGTACTCGGAGCAGTAGCCGAAATTTCCCGCTGTACCATCTCTTCTGTTTGGTGATTGGAAAGATCGGGCATGTGTTCATTTTCCTGTGCCAATGGAATGGAAAAACGAAAATGCGATCCGTGGTCTGGCTCAGAGTACACCTCGATTATCCCACCATGCATCTCTACAAGCTGCTTAGCAATACTCAGCCCAAGTCCAATGCCACCACTCATAACCTGCGTGACATTGTCTCCCTGTTCATATGGCTGGAAAATACGTTTGAGAGTTTGTTCGTCCATGCCGATGCCTGTATCAATAACACTGATCGTTGCCATATTGTTCTCTTCTTTTGCATGAAGGGTGATGCTGCCTTCGTTTGTATACTTTATGGCATTGTGAACCAGGTTGAACAAGATTTGGGTAAATCTATTTTCATCAGCAACTATAGCTGGAAATTTGTCCGGGATCTGGTTAATGAGTCGAATTGATTTGCCCTGCAGCATAAATCTCATCATATCAGTGACACCGTTTGCGACACCCTGAATCTTGAGAGGACGAACATCCAGACGGATACCATTCTCCTTCAATCTGGTTAAATCCAGTAAGTCGTTCAATAAAAAGGACATGCGTTTCCCGACCGTAACGAGTAACTCAAGATCTGCTTTTTTCTTTTCATGGTGTTCGTTATCCCACTCTTCCAAGACAGTTTGAGCAATATTCACCATCCCATGAAGTGGATTACGCAGCTCATGTGACGTGTTTGCCAAGAAGATATCCTTCATTTTGTCAGCAGCTTGTAGTTGAGAAGCTAGCTCGGCGGTGTGCGTCGAAGCTCGAAAGTAACGTTTGAACCAAAACGAGGCAAACATCAAGAACGCTACGATCAAATCAATCGGGTAATAACCGATATCTGGCCAAAAGAAACCCTTAATGTAACCGCCAATGACATTTGTCAGAATGCTGCAAATTCCCAAAGAAATAAAAATTGCATCTTCGTCGACGGTTGCCGCCGTCCGAACAGAGAGGACCAGCAAGATAATGCTTGCGATTAAGGTCAGACCGAAATAAAAAGAAGCTAGGACCGTTGTCAGCTTTGCAGGAGTGAAAAGAATGACGATCGCTGAGATGGCGCATATCCAGAAGAACCAATAGAAGATGTTAGCCTTCCTGGGAGAGACTAAAATACTTTTGGCAAAGTGCATCAGGAATGCAGCCACACCAATTATAGCCAAATAAATTAGTTTGATAGACCATGCATAATCAATCGGTAGCCAATACAAAAGCAACCGGTCATCATCCAGTAGAGTCATAAGCAATGCAAAGAGAATAAGGATGAAAAAGGAAAGCAGAGTCTTTTGTCGAGTTCCTATTAGATAGAGGAGACAAACATAGATGGCATGCATGACCAAAACAGTGCAAACAATTACTTGCATGCTGATCGAGAACCACCTGTCCCTCTCAACCGCCTGCTCATTTCCAAGCTTGATGGAACTTATGATTCCTCCCCTTCGAAGATGATCGTAATTCGCTACTTGAACGACGATATCCAGTTCGCTTAGATCGGTGGTAAAAGTAGCGGTGTAAGGGACATTACGAGCTATGTTTTGATCGAGTTTCTCAGCTGGTTTACCTGAGCTGCCAACCAAGTGACCATTTACAAATACTGTGGACGCGGATACGACATACGATAACCTGATACTATACAAACGCTGAGGGTCAGGCTTGACCCATACACGCAAGCGATAGGTTCCATAGCCAATTTTTGAGTTCGTCTCAGGATTTAAGGTTCCACCCCAGTTTCCTGGAACTTGAATAAAGGTTAGTCGATTACTGGTAATGGATGTGTTCGGAATCAAAAGTTCGTGAAGATAGAATTCCCATTCTCCATTCAATGTCAGAACACGATTAGAATTGAAATCGAAGTCCCTCAGATCAAGCACTCCTTGTTCCGCTACTTTGTGATTCGGCTCTGCAAGCAGTAGGTACCAAGTTGTCCGGATCGCTAAAAGGAAAATAACAAATAGGCTAATTAGAAGGACGATCTTTCTTTTTTTCATTGCTCCCCCACAAAATTACATTTCTCTGTTACATATACTAATTTTACAGGTCTTACGTGTAAACCTCTTAAGTCAAATTGGTGTGTTTGTCTTTCATATTACTACATACTTCGTGTGGGAATAAACAAAACAAAACTGCCCTGATTCGCGTTCGTGAATGAACCGGGGGCAAAGTGAAATAGATCGTTTGGCAGTTCGCAGGCATTCGTTGTGAAGCTGGCCCTTGTGGATCGATTGTTTAGAGAGAATTTGAAACGATACATGTTGGCCATGGGAAAGCCGTTTGTTTAAACATCCGATTACATGGACAGCTATTTATAATGAAAAACCCGCCTTTAAATAGGCGGGCGAGTTAGTTGAGCCAGGGCTCATGTGTATTTTGATTTCCCTTCTTTTTCAGGCGCCAATAACATTCCTCTTTCGCCTTATTCCTCACGCTTCTCCCAACTCCAATAATATTTCATCTCCCTAAACGCAACATCCCACATTGTTTCATTTCCCTCAATGGTTATCGTAAGCTCATTTGCTTTTTCAAGATACACTAGTAACATATCTGGCTCATGGCGTTGATTTTCTGCAGATGTAGACAGGAACTCATGTCCGTCGACAGAGACACTTAATCTCCCATGAAAATCCTTTTGATCGGGAATTCCATAATGCAAGGAGAGATAAAGCTCCTTATTTCCTAACGTATACGTGTACGTTTCAATATGATTGCCTTCGACACTATACACATTATATTTGGGGTTTACGGTTTGACCGCCAATTTTGAAACTGTATGGTATTGTACCCGTTGATGTATTTCCGCTGCTGTCTTTCAGTTCGTTCAACGCCACAAAAGGGCCCATATCTTTGATGATCGCATTGTCAACGATCCCGAAGCCCCCCCAAACCATGGTCATAAGGACAACAATGGAGATGCCCGTAGCAGCTAAATTTCTCCAGACATGTTTTGTACGAAAGCCAAGTTTGTACGCCCCGAATCCGACCGCTGCACCTAATGAATTTTGAATTACGTCGTCAATATCGAAACTGCCAAGTAAAGTTAGTGCCTGAATCGTCTCAATCACAAGAATGGACAAAATAAACAATGCAATGAATCGAATAAAGCTGGTCCGATATAACAACGGGACCAATATGCCAAAAGGGATGAAGGCTGCGATGTTTCCAAAACTCACAAAGTCCATCAGAGTAGGATGTAGAAGATCTGATACACTTGGCAACCTAAAAAAACTGTCCGGTACAAAGATGAAGACGTAACTTGTCCTTTGATCTAAGGAATCTACTCTACCGAAAGCCAGAAATATAAAATATAGAATCACAATTGTATAAAATATGGTTAGGGCAAACATAATCTTACGTTGCTGTATTGTCATGTCAAGCACCGACGACTCGCCTTTACCGTATAATCTAGACAGATTCTCTATTTTTAAAATTTTCATTGCCAAACCTCCATAGCTACGCTGATGGATATCATTTTATCTATGCAAAATGACTTTCAAGTGACAAGGAGGGTGACAATTTGGTCACTTACAGATGGCCTAATCCACTCTACTTGACAGAATAAATAAACGATTTCTCCATGAAATTGTGAGTATGACATAACGAGTTGGGACAAAAAGGAGACTTCACACAAGCTCAATTAAATTAAATCAAACTAGCTATGTAAGGGCGTTTGTACCAGAAAAATAAAATGGGTGTAATAAATGTAATTTCTCGGTGCTTTACACAATGTGTAGGAAGAGAAGGAGGGGGGTAAGTTGAAGCGGGTGTTTAAAGCGACAGCCATTGGAGAAAATGAGGTTTTGCGAACACTCGGTATCCAATAAAAAGGCAACTATTGGTGGTATGATCGCAGTGATTCCATATGGATATTTACACTAAAGTAGGTAACCGATAGCAACATGCCTGCTTCCCTCAAATAAATTGAATTTACTTCCTGGAGTTAATAATTCAAAAGGTCCAAGTGAATGCATTTGTCAAAATCAAAGTTTTAAATCTTGCCTCATCGGCAATAGCGGTACATTTTAATTCATCTGAGTCTGGTTCAGAAAAGGCCTTGAGAGGATTGGATATTGGAACAAGATTTGGAGTTAGAATTGTCTCGCGAGAATGGAAAACGCCATCCTTATCTACTATCCCCTCGCTTATTGCAACTTTTTTTAACGCTTTTCGTACTATACTTTTGAAGAGGACTGCCCCGTATCTCCCCTGTGGATACGTTTTACATAATGAGGAGGAACTTCACTATGGAATATACGATTTTTGGATTGCTTATTCTAGTTATTCTGTATCTTTACTTCCGAATGAACGACATGCAATCTCGCTTAAAAAGTATAGACTACTTTATTTCTCAAATAGCAACACACACAGAATGGACTGAAAAAATCAATCATGAGTTGCGTCTTCTTATTGCTGAAGGAAAATATGTTGAGGCGGTTAAAACAGCTAGAGTAGTTTTTAATATGTCGTTACTGGAAGCAAAACAGTATGTGGATAGACTTTAGAAGACTTTCCCCATCATGACATCTTAGGCTCTTTACTTTTATCATTCGGCACTGATGATTTACTTTGTGCATGAACTACGATATGCCTTTGTTGATGTTAAGCCCTCAAATGTCGATTAAGCTCTCTTTGTTCTTAGGAGAAGCCTGATCTTTGCATCAAAATAATCCTCCTCTTAAAAGTGTAAAAAACAGAAAAGCCACTCGGGAAACCGAGTGGTATAGTTCAGGTTGTTCTATGACGATCCCTCCTAGTACCTCACTTTCTCTTACTCCAAACGGTTCCAGAAGAATAGAAACTACTGTTCCCAGTGTATCCCAAGTACCGGGCGCTCGCTGCTGAAAGCGCTCGGTTCTTTGGGATTACATTTGGCTCCCGCGTTATCTGTTCTGAGCCTGCTTTGTCCGGTAAAACTCGTTAAACAGCTTCATAAGTGCACGCTTTTCGATGCGGGATACGTACGAACGGGAGATGCCAAGCTCTCGTGCAATTTCCCGCTGTGTTTTTTCTTTGTCCTGATCCAGACCAAACCTGCCGATAATAACTTCTTTTTCCCGATCATCGAGAATGTGGATGTGCTGATAAATTTTGTTGGACTCCAACTTCAGCTGCACGGCGTCCACGACTTCATCTGTTTCCGTTCCCAAGACATCGATTAGGGTGATTTCATTCCCCTCTTTATCTGTCCCGATCGGGTCGTGCAAGGAGACGTCCTTCTTGGTTTTTTTCAGACTGCGAAGGTGCATAAGGATTTCAATCTAAATGTCAAAAGGATGGCGTGGAAAGCCCTTTAAAAAGTGAATATCTCCACACTATCTTCAAACACTCGAACTTCCCTTACTACATGCCTTATAAGCTCTTTCTTATCCTCAAACGAAAGCTCATCGGGTGCCTTCGATAAATAATACTCTGCTGCTTCCTGAATCAAATTTCTACTGTACTGGTGATCACTCTGAAGTCTTGTCTGTTCGTTTAGCTCATTAAGCCGTTGATTCAACTTTTCTTCTTTTTCTTTCAGTTCCTTCAGCTCTTGTCGAATTTCTTCTTCACCAATGTCTTCCTCACCAGAAGCAAATAATTTAAGTAGTCGTTTTCGACCGGTTTTTGTTTTTTCGAGTTCTTGTTGCAAACGATCCAGTTCCACTTGCTCAAAGGGTGTCTCCACCTTTTCTTCCACAGCAGCTGCAATCTCATCTGGATTGTTTAACCAAGCGCTAACTGTTTCCCAAACTTGGAGATCCAAGTCGTCACATCTTACATGACGACCGCATCCTTTATTTTTTGCACCTGCAGTATTCTTTATGTCGGTGTATTCAAACACATGCCGTCCCCAGTTTTTCGCCTTTCTACCAGGCATCGTATTTCCGCAGCTGCCACAACGTACTAACCCACTCAGCAGGTACTCGTTTAAACTTTGCCCAGCCCATCTTCTTCTCGATTCCTTAAGCAGGCGCTGGGCATGCTCAAATTTGGCTTCATCAATAATTGACGGACAAGGCAATGATATCCAATCTTCTTTTGGTCGCATTTTCATACGCACTTTCTCATCCGGTTGGCGATATTGGTTACCCAGCATTCCCTCGGTATTCCATTTATTCTGATAGAACCGGCCCACATAAGCCTCGTTCATAAGCATCTGGCGGACAACCTGACGATGCCACACACTAGCTCCTCGTTTCGTCGGTACACCTTTATTTGTTAAGTAAACCGCTATTCCATTTATGCCATGAATCAAATCATTTGGCTGGGTAAATAAATCAAATACCAGACGAACTACTGCCGCCTCAGCTTCATTTATGACAATTTGTTCCTTCTCACAATTATAACCGTATCCGTATATCTGAAAGTCACGAAGAACACGACCTTGCCTTGCTTTTTCTCTTCTTCCGCGACTCATCCGTTCGTTAATTTTCGCCTTCTCAAACTCAGCAATTGCACCACGCATGCTGTAAAACAATTGGCCTTCTGGTGTTTTTGCATATTCTCCATTTACAAAAACCAGCTCAATACCACGTTTATCAAATTCATCCGTAATGAGCAATTGATTCATTAGCTTCCGTGATAGCCGGTCAGGATCAAGACAAACAATTTTAGTAATTACTCCATCCTTTACATCTTGCCTCAACCTAGAGAGTGAAGGCCGATCAAGAAACTCTCCAGAAACATCATCTATATACTCAGCAACTTCACTGGTCCCGGCTTTCTTTCGACATTCCCTTATCTGATCGTTGAGACTGAATCCGCTTTTCGCTTGCTCTTCCGTACTCACCCTGGCGTATATTCCGACCATTTGGCTTCTCCCTCCTGTACTTTCCTAATAAATAGTGATAGCAGGCAGAACGAATACTGTCAGTAGAATCGCCGGGTATCATTCTTATATGCATCGTTCATCCCCTCCTGTGGAGAGGATATTCAAATACGGCTTGTCAAAAGTAGAAAAACTTCGCTCAGCTGTCGAAGCATTACTACTGCTGGAGCGCGAAACTAAACAGGTCGTTTGACAGTGCGCAGGCGTTCATTGTCGAGCTGGTTCTTGCGGATAGATTGTTTAGAGAGAATTTGAAACGATACATGTTGGCCGGGGGAAAGCAGTTTGTTTATACCTCGGATTACATGGATAAGCATTAAATAATTTTAAAAAATTCACAAATGTTTAAATATTACTCATAAATATAAATAAATATTTATATAAAGAATTGATCTTTTTCCTTATTTGGTATTTTTATTTAGTACTCTTACAAAATTCGGAAAGGAATGTCGCAATGAAACGATCTCTATCTCTACTGGGAAATGTCTTACTAACTTTCTGTCTGTTATTCACTTTTATTTTTGCTAGTCCTTTACCTGCATCATCCATGGAACAAACTTCCACATTTACGCTGATCTAGAAATTGAAGTCCCTGAGAATGACGATGCTTTTTTCGAATTAATTGCAAGAAATAATCAAGAAAATACTGTCCTAAAGAGCTTGAGAGACAATTAACAAAAACTCTGCAAGGAGCAACTGACAGCAAAGACCTTGAGGATTATTTAAACGAGGTTTTTGACATCGCATCTGAGGAAGAAGCCGATAACAGTAATCAAAATGATAAAGTGAGTGCACTAGCAGTTCCCTTACTTGTTGTACCACTAGCTGCAGGTGTAATTAGCAGCTCAACCATTGCTGCACTTGAAACTGCTTTGTTTGCTACATTAACTGCTGCTACTGCTACAGTTGCAACGTTAATACTTGAAGAAAGACATCGAAGTTCAGACGCTACTGCCGAAGTTCGTACCAGAAATACTTATCCAGAAAATTGGAGTGATTTTACTGGAATCCCTACTGCCACATCAACCACTGCAACAAAGCATATTGCACTTGAAGGTGTTGAAGAAATTTCCGATCGGATTAAACGGGATAGAAATAATGATGGTGATTTAGAGATCTACGTAAGTACTACAGATATCAAAGAGTCAGTCTTAGTTGTTTATGATATTAATTCCTCCCTTAACACAACAGTAAATAGGCATCTTGGGAATAAACTAGATAGATCTGAACTGTCAGATCCGTCCTATCGCAACGAAACTTTAAATCTCAGGGGCTATACCGTTTTCCTTATTTTCAGTTACAGATATGATCGGTTATTCCACGTTCATTTTGTTCCTCAAGCTGATAGAACAAAAGAATTAAAATATATGCGTTACAACGGGAACTTTGATTTACAGATTTTTGATAGAGTTCGCTTTTCACCTGGCTTTAATGAGAACTTACAAAGAACTGATAGTGATCGATTAGACTACGAGAGAAAATACAATCAAGCAAAACGCGACAGGAACTTGACAAGAGATAGCAACGGAAGAAAATCGGTGGTACCATATAGATAGAAATTTCTCTGTAACCTACCTATTATGGGATGTGAGTTAATGCCATTTTCTTTTGACCCAGATGAAACAAGAAGATGTGATAATTGTTTGAAAATAAATGAATTATGGGAACTCGAAAAACTAAAATTACAAAAATGTTCAATCCTCCAAAAAGACGAGACTTACCTATTATGCGAGTATTGCATTGGTGCAATCGAGGCAATGGGCGAAGGTGTAGAAGAATTACAATATTGGAACGAATGGGTATCCAATAAACGATTAGAAAAAGATAAGTAAGAGTAAACCCTCCTCAGGATAATAGTCCGAAGGAGGGTTTTGTTATGCGTTGGCGTTATTTTTGTTTTCTCTGAAGCAGTTACGAGTCAGCTATTTCTTGTATACACTCAGGCATATTATTATTTTTTCGGGCTGCCAACCAGGGCTATGCAGAAAATATGAATTCGACAAAAACGGGTGACCGTAGCATGCCGCCTTTAGTCCAGTTACGGAATTTGACACGGGCTTTGATAAGCGGCTGAACGTATACAAAATCGCGATCTTCCCCTGTAATCAGAGTTTTTGCTACGCCATGGAATACCTGCTTATGAGTTGGTGGTACTCCAAACTTGATCACACCTGCAGGTTGTCCGTTCACATGCGCCAGCCGGCAAAACTGACATCTGCATACGAATAGTTGATGATTTTTACGAAATCGTCTGTACGTTTACCTGCATGGTAGCGTCCGTCTTTTCTTTTGGCGACTACGCCATCCATTTTACGTTGAACAATCAAATCGTACAGGTCTTCGCCGCGTCCATCAATGTAAGTTATTTTGCTCATTGTTGGCGTATCTGTGATCGCACTATCGAGAATCGCCTTGCGCTCCTTCAATGAAAAATCGCGCAGATCAGCTCCATCATACTGCAATATATCAAACACGACGTAGGAAATAGGCAACCGCGATTTCTTCGACTGGAAGCGTGACATTGTTCATTCAAAATCAGGTATACCGGTATCTGGGTCCATTTCGGCAAGCTCGCCGTCCAGAATGATATCAGGACTGTCTGTTACGAGCTCGGGATACTTCGTCGTCACATCGTTGTTATGCCGGGTAAACAGATGAGTCTTTCCCTTGCTTCGAGTTAACTCTAATCTATGGCCATCGATCTTCGGTTCGAAGACGTAGCGACCATCTGAAAACGGCTTTTCTATCTGTTCAAGCAGCATCGGGTATATAAATTCCATATAACATCACCGATTTAATTGTATCAATTAGTCTCGCGTTAATTATTAGTACTTACTTCAATTAATAAAATATTGAGCGGATAACCGTTAATCAGACGGAAAGTTCAACGTGCCAATAATAGGAAATAATTACATTTTCAGAGCAACTTATAATCGTTTTTTTCGTACATAAACATGTATAACAACTACAAAAAGGAGAGAAAACGCTTTGAGCACAAAAAAGGTTCTAATTGGAAGCATTGCAGGAGCGCTATTATTTACTGGGGGAAGATGGTAGGTAGTAACAACGCACTGGCAAAAAAGGCAACGGAAGTGATACGGGTTAATTTTGCTAATATCAAATTAATTGTCAATGGTAAAGAGATTCAGACCAATGGATGTCTTACGAAAATGGACGGGAAGGGTCCCACGGATGTGTGGTCGTACGCGATCCTCAAAGAAAACAGATAGCTGCATGAGAATCTGTCCCCAATTACGCCCTTGACCCTGTTGGCTTCGAAAAAAATGTCCTAATTAGGGGGGATGAAACCTTTTCATAAATCGGTTGATTTAGTTTACACAAAAATCTTGACAGACCCAAAGTAGGCTACTTTCTTTATAAACTTTATTTCTTTTTCAAATGTTGCAATGCAGTTATCACGGTCAAAAACCCAAAGAAGAGCATCAGTACAAATCCTATAAAATTCAGAATAATAACTGGCGCTTCCAAGAAGTCGAGATCATTACCTGCTTTAATTAGTGTAAATAAAAATCCCACTAAAAAAGCTAGGAAAAGAGGTATTGATTTATCCAAAAGTCGCCACCGCCTAAGATTCTAACTTTTTACCAATCAATACTAATTGTTTCATTGACAACTCTACTAACACTTTTCCTGACAAATGGTCCATCAAATGTAGCCCAAGCATAGTTGCAGTAGCTAGAGCTTTATGTGGCTTAGTAAATACTTCCTCTGTATCGTCGTTCTTCAAAAACTCCAAATGATCTGTTACCGTATCAACGATAGATGTTTGAACTACAAAATCTTTGTCTTTTTCCTTTTTCTTTTCATCTGAGTACGCCTCAAAATCAACAAAAATCTCATCTTTCCCTGATATTTTCACACCATTCTCCCCCTTGTTACTATTGGGGACAAGGTAGTTTTGTTACCCATAAACCATTATGTTGTTATGTTGTAATTCCGCGTTTTGCCGGAGGTGCCCCATATAACATCACCGATATAATTCGCAAACATGCGCTTGAATTTACTCGTAACTAACTTTCATGATATCTAGGAACGGAATCTTCCTTGTTGCTCCGTTCTCATCCACATGAACTAGCCTTGTTCGCGAATCAAGGACGGTAATCCGCCCACGTACTTTCTCGGCTACGCCCCAAACAGTTAGCGCCCTTTCATCCCCATCATCTTTTGCTTCTACAAGCTGACTCCCTAATTCTTCGAGCTCGAATTCATCTCTTGTTGGCCTTTTGGGTGTGTTTGCTTTTGCCACTTAAAGCACCTCCTAGCCTTTCACGTCCGTTATCTTATCTAAACCTATCCATTGGCTATCTTCGTCGCTCACTAGCTTGATCCGTCTTCCATTCTGGTCAATCCATTTCACTGCACCCCACATGCTGCAGATGTTTCCAATTCTTCTTTAATCGGATTCCACCAAGACACTGTGATGGCATAATCATCACGCGCCGAATCTCGAATCAAGGAATGAAACGACTCAAATTCTTCTTGTTCAATCACCAGCGTTGATACAAGCTTGTCATCTTCATTCATCTGCAGATATATAGCACGTTGTTCCGGTAACACAAATCGAATTGAAAACGGATTTTCTATTCTACTCGTCATCTGCCTGGTCCCTTTCGTTCCCACGCCTCTAAAACCTCAATCTTATCCGGCTCCGCCCGTTGCCACTCGATATACTCCTCGCGCGCCAGTACGTCAAGCACCGTCATGATCCGCCACGAGTCCGTCCCGTTTTTACGCATAGTTCACTCACACTTGGAGTCCTGCGCCTGCCTGCCGAATAGTTTCCGATCACGCGTAGAACCTTTCGCTCGATATCTGATAACACTCCCTTCACATCGAACATTTGTTCCTGATTATATACAAACGAAATGCAAACAAGCAAATAAAAAAGACCTTAGCCTATTTCAGCTATGGTAAAGTTACGGTCATCTATGGTGCTTTCCTTGATGTTTCGGTCTTAAACATCTTTTGATGCTTTTCCTCAATGCGACGTCTGTTCCTATCTCCTTCTTTTCCGTTAAGCAGTTTATCAAGGAACTGATCGACGGTTAGGCTACCCTCATGATAACGATCGAGAGGCGTTTTTTTCTTAATTGTTGCTGACCCCATCGAGTTCACCACCTTTCCTTGATTCGATCATGATTTCCATAAAGTTCTCAAAATGCAAAAGTATATAGAGTGAATTAGTCAGATAAGTGAGATAATCTTCATCATCTTTTGTAAATGAGTTCGGCTCCTCACCATCTACACTAAGGACTCCCAGTATATGATTACCACACTTTATAGGTACACAAATCAAAGAGTGGTATTCCTTTGTTGCCTTGGGGTGCTTCTTAAACCTGTTTCCTGCCGAATATACTTCACCTGAAGAGTATAGTTCTCCAGTAGTAAAAGCGTATCCTGCTGAGGAATCCATTGCAAGTCTCAAATTCTTCTTTCCTTCGGTACTATACCCGATTCCTTGATGTATACGTAATTGATCTCCGTCTTTTACAAAAATGGCAACTCTATGGTTATTTCTCTTTTGTTTAGTTATTGTACTCCCGATGCCAGGTAGAAGATAATCATAGATTGATCTGCGTGTCTCAAAAAACTCTTCGTTCGTAGTGTTACAAATTATATTCGATATCTCAACAGTTAGATGATTCATCAGCCGCAATAATTGCGTTTTCTGCTTGTCGTCCTCATTAAGGCTATCAAAATCCTTTTTCAGTTGTTCGACAATTTCATTTGGTTTAATATTCACCAATCCAGCAATTGTTACCTCTGATCCTTTCTTCAACCGCCAAAAAGTCATTATAGCAAAAAGTACTATGGCAACAATCATTATACCTGCAATTGTTGGCATAGCCCATGGGACTTTGCCGACAGCTTCGCTGATCCCTTTTCCTAATTCTTCAGCAAATTTATCCACGTTTAATCACCCACTATTTGGGAATTCCTTCAATATTGTCATGAAGCCCAAATTTTGTCAATGAGAACAAGACCTCCTTGATGGCGGTTTTAAACTTTTACGACCGTACTACAACTCCCCTAGTGAGACTCCAATAATTGTTTCTTATATCTTACCGAAACGTCAATTGAGTAACCAAAACTCTGGGAGTGTAAACTTCTGTAAGTAAATGTAATGCTGAATTCCTTACACCAGAAAATAGAAAAGCCACCCCTCCTACCGATTATTCTGGAAGGAGGGCATCACCATTTACATGAATTTTTTTAACCATTCTATTACTGCTGGATAAATCAGATTTACTGCCTCACACCCAGGAACACTTTCTCGCACACTTCCGCGCTGGATACCTACAGATACCGTATCACCATGGAATAGAAAGGCATTGCCCAAATTAAAGGCGACAGCCAACAAGACGATCGCCAATGGGATGAAACTATTTGGGTACCAATCCTGTCCTTTCAACCATCCTCCGATAGCCATAACAATGGCAATTACTAATTCGATTTCAACCATTCCAACCTCTCCCATCCCCGATAAATTTTATGATCGCTAAAATAACCGCTCCAACGACAGTCGTTCCCAACCAGAAGATTGTTTTGTCAATCCTATCGATACGATGATGGTCGGACTTCGAGCTTTGCATGGCTACGTTTGCCATCTCTTTAGCCTCTTCTGCTGTTACGCGTACGTCTGTCATGTTGTCTATTTTCGTTTCAACGCGTGCTAATCGTTCACGGATACCACTTAACACTCGCCCCATTTCTTGATCAGGCATGGGCTATCTTCCTCTCTCCCTATGGGCACAAAATAGCCCCGATCGGTTCGAGGCTGGCTGTCAGTCTTGGTGAAAAAAATACCCCCGGGATTTCCCGAGGGTCGTTGATGGATAGGTATTAATGTTTACATTATGATTTTTTGTTCAAACTTCTGTGGCTGGAAGCAATGTTACGATAACGGACGTATCTAAGTAACCAGTAGACTTGATTCGGATGATGTATGTCCCTGCTGGCAGAGGTTGATTAACTTGAATGAACCCAGGCTTGATAAGGCTTGTAGGATAAAAATCAGTAAACGTTTCACCATCTGTACTGTACTCGACACGCTCAATTTTGGTTCTCCAGTCCACATTATCCTTAAAATAAAGTGGAAATGACGCTTCAGCCACAAATACTGCAGGTGAAAATGATGGTGGTACTAAACCGCTATTCTCGACTTATACCCTTAGATTCAGTAGGATTTTCGTTCGAGTCTACACCGTGCGGGCGACTTTCATCACACACGGCGTTCCATCAACGGATAAGAAGGTAAAGTTTTACAGTGGGCATCTTCAGATTAACCCATCAACTAGCGTTGGAAACCTATCCAAAGTTAATTCAATTCATCCTCATACTAGAACTCTTGACTGGTGATTTGCTTGAATTCTTCAGGAGTGATTTCAATTAACTACTTCGCCTGCGTGATAATTTCCGTATGTCCGACTCTCTCCGTCCAGGCTTTCAGGACTTGGGGGATTGCTCCATTTGACTATTACACTATTCATGATTGCATGTGAGCTGCGAACGCGCGAATCCTCGCTTGTCCTCCATACATACCAATCAGCTCCAACATAGTGACAGCGCGCCCGTGTCAATGCTGTAGAGGTTTTGCTTACCTCTGTCCGAGCGATCAGGTTCGCCCTTGCTTGTGATTCCTCTGGAAAGAACTCTTTGATCTGCTTCGCAATCTCACTGGACCGCGTCCCTTTCATTGCCTCACGGAGTACATGTTCATTGACCTTCTTGGCTACATCGAGTGGCAATGACTTGATTAGTGCTGCATTTCTCCCTACCTGGAAGCGTAGGTCTGCACCAATCGGACCCTGTAGTTCCCTTTGCAGCCCCTGATAGATTAGGCGTCCTCTGCTATTCGTTTTTGCAGCCTGCCGCCATGTTCTCCCTGAATCTGTGAATAGGTGCGTTACCATTTTCAAGGCTTCGGCGTTTGCGTAATCCATAAACTTCGGATCGTAGGTGAAATTCCTGATACGACTAAGAATTTCTTCGACGTCTTCTAAATCGGTCAAAGACTCGGATAAACTTTTCAAAGCCGCTTGAATCGCCTTGCGGTAAGCCTGCTCTATACGGCGTTTCGGTGCCCAAAGGGTTTTCGATTTCGTCGCCATGTCCTAATTCACCACCAAATCCAAGTTCACCTTGATGGGTACTTTCGTCTGCGTTCTCAATGTCATCGTCGGAGATATTGCTAAACATGCCAGTAGAATCGGACAGCTGCTTCAATTCCTTGAGGGCAACCTTCTGGCTGATGAGACCAGCGTTGTAAACCTCGATAATGGACTTTGTTTTCTTGTCCGCCAGCTCGGCCACTTCTTCATCATCAGGCGTCCTGATCGGATTGAAGGTGTAGTCCAGATCGTCAGGGATAACTCCAAATTCATACATGCACATAACTGGGAGGAGCTTATCAAGGATCGGCCCCAGCGTGCTCTCTTGCTGGTGCTGGACCACCTCGTAGTAGTTTTGCATGTCGCTTTCGCCTGTCGCATTCATGCCGGCTGGTGACCTTCCAAAGAGCTTAGTAACAGGTATCTGGCTTGCTCCAGCTATGTCGAGCATGAAGCTCTCGTAAATGTCGTTCAGCCCAGAGAAGGAATACTGGTGTGTTTGAAACTCATCGTTCTTTCCAATCAGGTGTAGTCCCATGTTGGACATGAGCCAGTTCTGCGCCTGGAGTGTATTGTAAATATCCGTTTGCATGCGCTGGTCTCCGATGACAAGCATTTCCCCCAAGTCTTCGCTCTTCATCACGCGAAGATTTGCAAGGAAAATGAGCTGCGCAATGTTCCAGCTAGTATTGTCCCGTTTCTTTAATTCATCAAAGATCACTTCAACCTCAGAGGCACCCCAATAGGTCTCTGCGATCTTTTCCCAATGCGGTAACTGACGCCCAGAGAAGCGAAGAATGCGGCTGTGATGGACCTGCATGGTTTGGCCATTATCCATGGTAACCTGATAGGACTCTGGCAAGCCAAACTCCACATCATCAATGTTGCTAACCAAGTCACTGTTTGGATACACACCGGACCAGCGATCAAGAATCATCAATCCTTTAAACGATCCTGGCATGATCAAATCGAAGTCTAACGGTTGGTGCAGCATATCGTCATGGCCATCAATCATGATCAGGCCGACTGCACCTCCGTATAAGCGCCCCCACTTTAGACCTTCAAGAATCTTTGACTTAACCCGTCGTACACGCCACAGCTTATCAATCTTTCTGATACTGTCGGGCTCCATCGTTGAAGTGATTGTAATCCAGTTACGCGTCATGTCCTCCGGGATAGCGTCAATGATCTTCCGAATGATCCAGTGTTCGCGGTACAGGGTATTCAACAGCTGATAGTTCTTGGATAACCGTGTAAGTGTGTAATCTGTGCCTTCCATGAGGTTTGGTGTTCCACTCCCCAGGCGGGCCAGCACATTCGAGAATGCGTCCATGGTCAAGCCGGGTGGCATTTTTACAGCGGGCTTATTAGGCTTCTGAGCTGGGGGCTGTCGAGCGTCCCTAACGTTCTTCTGTTTTCTGTGCTTCCTGCTCATGACTTCCCTCCTTTCTTAGGAGTTTTCTGAATCGATACTAGATATTGCTGATAACCAAGAGCAATTCTGTTGTTGCTTTTACGATCCCAGACATGGACTCCAAATCTCGGGGCAATCTGCAATGTCTGCTTTTCGATTTGTGTACAAAGCTTCATAGCCGCATCGTGAGCAGCTTTACGCAATTCCTCTGACATACCGTCACATCCTTTCCTATCCCACCAAACGCCTTAGCTTGATGATTGTTTTAACGAAATATCTAATCGCATCCATACAGTGATCGTCATTCTTTAACGGTTGTTCTATCCCGCGAAGAGCTGCTTTCTCGTCCCATACATAACCGTTGATTTCTTTTTGGAAGTTTGTGCATCTGGTCAGGTGTACTTTGATTTTTCGCTTTGCAAGCATGGTCGCGGTCATGCGAATACCTTCCAGCACTTCATTATCTGCGTCCTTTAAACGGAATACACGATTGCGGAGAGTCGTCTTGAAGCTGGCAGCAGAAGGGTCAATGATGACGTATAACGGGTGTTCGTCACCAGCGAATGTTTCAAGGTCGTTGGCGTACTCGGAGTTTTCCTTTTGTCTGCCCTTCTCCTTGCCACTGTAATAATACTCGTCCATTATCCAGATCGTGTCTCCATCGTCCCAGCAATCGAGAAATACGGTTGCGTTCTTCGTCCCGAAGTCTACAGAGATATACCGCCTCGCTAAGCTTTTGAATCCCGGCACAAGTTCGTCATCTGTGAACGTATTCTCCTTTTCATCCCACATATCATAGACAGCGCCTTCCGCAAGCACCCATAGCCCAAGAATCATTCGCTTGTACCACAGTCCTACATACGCGTTTCTGATGTTCTTCTTGTAATCTTCATCAAGTGAAAAATTATCGTCCAAGACAAAATGCCAATTCTTATATTCTTTCTCAGCTGCCTTGTCGATAAATTCCTTCTTGATAGGGTGGTATGGAGAATCAGGGTTTGTTGTCCATATTGCTCGAGCGCCTGCTAACGACATCCGGTTAATTGCCTGTTTGACAACTGATTCAGGATAGAGCGTAACCTCATCTGCATACCATCCTGCAACTGTCATCCCACGAATGCGACCTTCTGCTCTCTCATCATGAGCACCCACGCAATAACAAATCTTATATATGAATTTTTGCTTGGACTCATCCGGATAAGCTGGATTTCTGAATTTCAGATTGAGCCGCGCGCCACCCTTTGCACTTTTTACGTACCGAGCTCTTTTCTTGCCCAGGATGCGTTCAATATCTTCGATGACGTTTCGGTACAGGGTATCACTCGTACTCCCAGTCATAAGGAATACTCGGTGCGGGGAGCTCTGCACAAAATCAATCCATGCAACGATCGATGCGATGGTCTTGCCCGAACGAACAGAGCCTTCCAAGATATTGATAAATGCGTCTGCATTGCAGATAACCTCAAGCTGCTTGCGACTGAATGGTTTGAAATCAAACATTACTCTTCACCTTCCAACAGGTTCCGGCTTTCCTCAATCGCCTTAGCGAGCGATTCAAGGCCGTCTCCTTCGTCCTCATCGTCATCATCAATAATCAGCTTGTGCTTCATTTCAACAGCGCGGAGCTTCCTGTCTGTGACCCGTGTCAGAGCTTCTTGCAGATGAAGGATGTCGTCGATTGCCCTATACTCTGTTTCCTCCAACTCTGCTATGACCAGTTCCTCACGTGATACGGTGATCGTCTTTTGTTGTCCATCCTTATCAGGAACAGGCACCGCCCCTTTTACAGCCTGTCGCTTCTGAAGCACTCTGCGCTGTTTCTCAGTAAGCCCACTTTCAAGCGCGGAAATTTTGAGCATGATTTCCCTCTCACGCCAAGCGTAAAGAGTTATGGACTGGTTTATCTGCTCCATCGGCTCAACACTGACCCTTGCAATTACGTCCTGCTGCTCAGGAGAAAGAGCATCCATCCAAATAGACTGATGCTCTCCTGTCTTCACAGCATTGGAATTGCGCGGGGGAGCACCGCCGCCTGCACCATGAAAGCGGCACACATCCCAGCCAGGCTTTGCCCAGTTCTTACACTGTTCGCCGCGCTGCTTGCTGCGAGCCTTGCACCGTTGTTTCTCTGGGTTTCTCGCCATCTACATGTCCACCACCTCACCAATTCATGGGGTTGTTTTAAAAATAAGAAGCACCCAACGGGTGCCTATGATAGATATTTTTCAGTTGCAAAAAAGGTAAGAAAATTTTTGCCAAAACGGTTTATTCTACATTTGGGGCTCGGTGCACTTGATTCGATTAAAGGATGAATTAATCCATTTTTCTCTAGCTTGTTATCTATATATTGCCTCAATGCCATCTCATCTAGAGTTTGGTCTGAGAAAACTAGAGAAACAGGACCCTCGTAGGCTGGCTGTGACCACTTGTCAAATTCAATGGTGTGTTCCATCAACCTTTTTATTTCGGCAAGTCTTAACTCTTTTAATATATCGTAATACGTAAGAATTAAATGTTCATCATTCAAGCTGTTATCAACGATATGCTCAAATCCATTTATTATCAGTTTTACTTTATCTTCCTCATTTTCTTCATAGAGTCTTTCTATTACAATCGGAAATATTGTTGATATAAAGCTTCTAAACTCAATGTCTAGTTGAGTTAATTGATCTCTTATAGCAGTTAATTGATCTGCATGATCTATTAATCTATTATTTACTCTTCTAAATTTAAAGTAATTGAACAATGGCCCAATTAAGGGAGCAATTGGATCGATAAAAGGGGTAAGTGAATCTACTACATCTACTGCTTTACCTGTAATTTCATCGACCTTACTTCCTACTTCGATACCTAAAAATATTTTTATGCTAGTGATAATCTGTTCATTACGATTGTCAACCATACCTTCCCCTCCTAATCTATTACATAATATAATTCTCTTTTTACTCAAAAATCCTTCTGCAACTCAATATCCAACTCAATTAGCTTCTTCAGGTCATCTACCGTCTTGATCTCGATGTGTCCCGACTGAAAGTCCTTCACCCATTTTGCTATGGCTGCTTTCACTACTCTCCTGTACTGATCCTTTGATTCCATAATGCCTTCCATTATTTCAATTTCGTGCTGAAGAAGTAGAGTTTCGGAATCACAAATAGAACGTTTGTTTGTATTTTTCATTGAGGCACCCTCGGCTTTCCTGTAAAATGGAAAACGAGATAGCTACTTGGTAAAAACTGCGGCCGCAGCGTTTCGCTATCTCAGCCGGGGTGACCTGGTTGCTAGGGGAGCGTTCGCGCGTCTCCCTTTTGCTGTTTTAAGCTGCTTCCTGCAGCCTGCGTATTAGAACTGGTTCTATGCCGGTTGCCTCGTAATATCTTCGCTTAATGACGTCGCAGAATTTTGGATCTAACTCCATTGTTCTGCAAGTGCGTCCCATCTGTTCGCATGTCATGAGTGTTGATCCGCTGCCGCCAAAGAAGTCCGCAACCGTATCATGCTTCTTACTGCTGTTTCCGATCGGGATAGCCAGGAGCTCGAGAGGCTTTTGTGTGGGATGAACGTATTTATTGACGTCGCCTCGTGACACTTCCCATACCGTCTCAGGTTCATTCGCTTCTACCTGTAAACCCGACCGCCAAACTGTCGTCTGCTTGCGATCTCCGTACCATGCAGGAGCTTGTCCTTTCAAATGAGCATAGAACACCGGTTCATGCTTGAATTTGTACTGAGCGAATCCAAATGTAGACGCATTTTTCACCCAGATGCACTGTCTTCTGACGACGATACCAGATGCGTTCATTTGATTCTCGAATTCACGCTGATAACCAGAAGGATGGAAAACATAAATAGCAGCCTGCTTTTCCATGACCGCTGCATAGCTTCGGAAAACATCCTCCAGAAACACCTCGAATTGCTCCATGGGCATATCATCATTCATGATGCTTTCCCGCCCATCTGCTGCGAGCTCGGCTGAATCGCTCTGAAAAGCGACATTGTATGGAGGGTCCGTTACCACCAAATCAGCCTTTGATCCATCCATGAGTGTCTGCACATCGTCCAGGTCTGTAGAATCTCCACACATGAGAAGATGCCGCCCCAGTTGCCAGATATCCCCTTGCTTCGTCCCGGGCTCCTTAATCTCATTTAGCGCCTTCTGGATATCGAAATCATCCTCGACAACAGGATCGTCCACTTCGATGCCTATGTATTCACTGAGTAACTCCTCGACTTCTTCATTGTCAAAACCGGAAAGACTGAGATCCAATTCGCTTTCTTGTAGATCAGCCAGGACCTGAGCAAGCTGTTTCTCATCCCACGCTCCACTGATCTTGTTCAGTGCTATGTTGAGCGCCTTCTCTTGGGTGTCATCAAGGTCTACAACAGAGACAACTACCTCAGTCCGCCCTAGCTCGTTAACGAGTACCTTGAATCCTTGATGTCCTCCGACGAGGTTTCCTGATCGTTCATTCCAGATGAGCAGTTGCACGTATCCAAACTCCTGAATCGATCGTTTCAGCTTCTCATATTCTGGATCACCGGGCTGCAAATCTACCCTCGGATTATAAGGAGCAGGGTTGATCTTCGAGATATGTAATTTCCGTATGTCCAAGCTGTTCAGCTCCTTCGTGGCAATAAAGTAAGAATAAAAAATATTGCCAGCCCCAAAACGGCTGAATGCCTTGTTACTGTTGGGCTGGTGCTGTATTTTGGTGGTGAAACCAAACGACTACTATTCCAGCGGAAAAGTATATGTTTCCTTTCACCGCAAAAAATGCGGTTGATGCTTAGAGCGCCAAGGCTCTGCTGGCTGTTCCCTTCTGGCGACCCCCTAATCCAAATTCGGGTCTTCTCCAGCCTCCGTGATTTCCTGTTTGAACAACTGCAGGAGCCACGCCTCTGCTGCCTTCCCGTTAAGGGAATATAGAGGATTGATTGCCAATGCTGACCGCCCTTCCAGATCGGTGCGGCGTAGGACGTGCAGCTCGGTAAATGTCTTCACGATCTTCCGCGCTGTTGGATAGGAGCAGTCAGCGATGCGGGCAAGGTCTTTGACTGTGAGCGGCGTTCCCTTTTGACCGCGCTCGTTATCGCCCTGCAGGAGGTTTGTTCCCTCTGTTGCATAAGGTGCAATTTTCAACAAAAAGCCAGCCTCAGCGAGTGACAGCTTTCGTAGCCGTCGCTTTGCCTTCTGGCTGGCTTTGATCTTTACGAATTTTGAGCTGCGTCCAAGGGGACGAAATACTTTTACAATCTCGTCCGACCGTCTCAGCACTTCTTCGGTGTAGAATATTTCTCCGGTGCCTGAGTCAACATACTGGCGCACTACATGATCACCACCACCTAATGAGTTTATTTTGGAAAAGAAAGAGCGCCTTAAGCGCTCCTTTTCTTAGTCATTAAAATCTAAATCATCGTCACTTAAAACAAAATAGATCGTATCTTCCCACCACAACCATGGAGAAGAATTAATATTATGCGAGTCACTTTTCCAAATGTCATAATTCACATTCATTCTAAAACCATCTTTACTTCTGTCTGCCTCAATATGAGTACCTTGAGAAAAACTGAAATTTGGCATTGTTTGCTTATATGGACCAACTAGCATTGGATTTGTTACATACCAAACTGCATGATCATCAACTTGATCAAACGTGCTTTCGATTCTAACATCGCTATTAATATCTGTTATCCAAGTGATAGCGGCCGGAATTGAGATTGATACTTGATTGGTTCTGCTTTTAGAAACGGGCATTGGATCCAGTAAATCTGTGTAAGCACTCCATTTTGGCCACCATTGAGATTTAAAGCCAGTAATATCTTTAGAAGTTTTACTCTGATGATCTGCTCTTAAATAAAAATAATTAATTTTAGTAGTTGTTCCACCTATATATACTCGATATTCCGTATTCCAAAAAACTTTACCACCATCTGATACATTAATTTTTAGTGCCCTACTTGTTGGGTAGTATTGTAGGGCAGGCGCTTTCATAGAATTGTTACTATCATTCATCTGAATATTTTCTTCGCCTTTATCTTTATCTTTATATTCATCCAATATCTCTTTTCCGATTTCTCTGAACTGTTCCTCAGATAATTCACTGTCAGAAGTCAGATAGACTGGTACAACCTCATCGTCACTATCTTTAAAAGACCCGAAATATTTAAACTTCTCAGCTTTACTTGTTTTACTAAATTTAGGATTCTCAGCTTCCTCTACAACTAGCCCTCCGAATGGAACTTCTTTTCTTAACTCCGCTAGGTCAACGTCATTTTGGTTGATGAAAGCGATCTCTCCATTACCGTCCATTAAACTCTTAAATTCCTTAGTACTTTCTAACAGTGTACGCTGCGGTAATCTCTTCTCCGCAGATGAAGGGGTGACGGCTAACGTTAGAATTAAAACTAGGGAAGATAAGCATAATACAGCTTTTTTCATGATTACTAAATCCACCTTCCTTGGTTATATTTAACAATTTACATAATAGAATATAAACATTAAATTAACAACCTTTTTTTAACAATAAAGTAATGATTTTATCAATTGTGGTTTTTTATGCTAATATAAACTTATTAATAGGGGGGATTTTATTATGAAAATATTAAAAGTACTATTAGCATTACTTCTCACTATTATCATTCATTTTGTTGTAACAAGTATTAGTCTAGATAATGAAAACAGTACAATAGAATGGCTCCTATCATTGATTGCAGCAATTCTATTAACAAGCTTACTTACCGATACAAAAGACACATAACCCTGATTCAAACAAATGTGCATTCCCTAAATTAAAAAACGCCCAGTGTACCTGGGAAAAGGAGCACGTCCCACAATTACTGACACTATTTTTTTTTGAGAGGTACTGGACAAGGGGCGAGTGACCGGAGCCGTAAGTCTCGCATGTATCCCCTGTCCGGTATATCCCAACAGAGTAATGGCGATTTTCTAAAGCTCCGAGAGGGGTTCCCAAACTTGAAAACCGCAGCAATGCATACAACGAAAAAACAATTGCATGTTCCCTGCTACGATCATCGCAAGACTAGCGCGTTCAGACTCTAAATGTCCCCCTCTCGTAAGGTAACATTCGTCATCATCCATAGAATCGCTCAGGTACGCCATTGATAAGGGATAGACGGTATCTCCCAAGGGTTTGTGTTGCTTGCCCTTGACTCAAGATTACCGATCTCCGTTGGTAAAAACGTCCAGCAAAATATCCCTGATTTTGTCCGGGTTTTGTCCAGCATTTTGTCGGGATTTTGTCGACAGTTTTAGGCATAAAAAAGACACTCAGATCATACCGAGTGCCTTAAAAGTTGATTGGGAACATATCAAGCTTTTTATCTTCTTACAACCCAATAAAAGTACAAATTATTATCGGTATCATAGTCATCAACTTCACTTGGTTTTGCTCCACCGGTATGACCATCAATTGTAGCCTCAAAGTCATGGCCAATTTTGTGCCCTTTAGCATTCTGGCTAATAGTGTATGACTGTGAAGAGACCCAAATATCTGAATCGCTTAGAACATCATCAAAATATTCATTATCCTCTACTTTGAACTTGTGAGAGTCACGAGAAAGACTTCCTGATGCATCAAAAATTTCTATGTCTCCACTTGTGTCCCAGGAAACACTTGCTCCAGGTGGCCACGAAAGATTTAAATCTACACTTCCAGAGAAACTTGAATTATCGGGAAGCCAACCTTTCGTTATTATATTGCTTGTATTATCCGCATCAAGTAGATCAACAAATTCTCTTGAAATGAACACTTCAAACTCACTTAGTGGTTGGTCAGCGCGAAAGTAAACATAGCTTTTTGTATCAGGGTTACTAGGTGTATCATCTTTATAAACTTCCCAAACATGATATGTTTTTGCTAGTCTCTGTTGGGTAGAATTAATATCAACAAAGTTATTAACCTCAGTTTCCCAAGTATAGATATTACTAAATGAATCCGGCAAATTAACTTCTATACCTGCAGCGTTTGCAATATTTGGACCAAGGAAACTGAGTATAGATTTTTTGGATTTAGTCTTCTTATTAATTTTTATATCATATCTCTTTGTAATATCCTCAAGGTCTTTCAACTCATACTCTTGATCGCCTCTGTTTATCGAGATAACTGAGGATAATTTAACTTGGTTATCTTCAAATTTGTATCCAAACATATCCAAGGAATATGCAGAATTTGTAATATACTCAGGAGTTATTTCTAAATCTGATTCAAAGATACTGTTGATTTCCTCTGCATCAAGCTTTTCCCCAAATACATAAAAAGGTTTCTTTTCTTTTTTTGCCTGCTTGTATAATCTTTTAACCTTTGATGCTTTCATATTTTCTTCAGATACCCAAAGCGCATCAATATCATCAGGAATTTCATTAATATCTTCATCTAGTAGTTGTAATGATTCTTCTTCGTCAGAAAGTCCCCTCATACTCTGTTTCTCAACAGAATGTTCAACTGCCTTTCCTACAACACTGTCTCCTTCAGTGCCAATTACTCCAATTTTAAATGCCCCTTCTTTAATCTTTGATGTTGTAATCACTTCTTCTTTAGCTTCGACACCCAAGTTCCCAACTACCAATGTCATTAATAAGACAGTAACTGCAGAGATTTTCAAAATTTTGCCACGTCTCATATGTGTTTCTTCCCTCCTTTTTGATGTAGAAAAAATACCATTTTATGTAATACTTTGTCAATCTTTGGGTTTTTACACAAATTCGTACTTAACTCCTATTGACGAGTTATTACCAGCATGGAGACAAAATAAATTCTTTTATTTAACCTGGTTTATAGTTGTTTGCTATTGATACAGTATCCTTACTCGCCCTTTTAAGGGAACAGCAGTTCAATCAACATTTAGGTGTTTTGTACTAGCGGCATTTTTTTTGATCCGCATAACATGATTCAGACGCACTCACCGTATAATTGAATTTTTGTCTTGTAAATAGTAAAGGCACTCAGATCATACCGAGTGCCGTGGCAATTTGAAAGATTGCTTCTTTCTTTTTCATGTAATACTGATCTTTTGTAAGTCCCAGATCCAAGTAAACGTTAATGTCCTTTACCCTCGATGTGCTAAGGTACTTCTCTTCAATGATTCGACGCTCAACCTCATCTAACGAGTAATACAGCGCTCGTTCAATTTGGCGTGCCTTCAGTTCGCTTATTGTCTCTGTTTGCTGGAGACGTGGAAACAATTGACCTATACCCTTCTCTTTTAGTTCCTGCTTATTCTGTACAGCAACACGGAGGGCTTTATACTCTTTCAATTCCTTTGCAACCGCTTTTCTAACTTCCGTTTCGTTTACTGGTTTCAGAAAGGACAATTGTTCCTGTATTTGTGCGCTCATCTTCCGTTCCCCCTGTCCGGTTGCCCGTGGTATAATATGGTTTGACGAACGCATATTCTGGCTCCCGGATGGGGGCTTTTTGTTTTTAGGAGGGTCATTCATGAATCAGATAAATCTTTATCCAAGCGGAGTAAAAGCATTTTTGTTTGTAGGGACTATAGTCTTGTTGTTTATCATTTTTAAAGCGATCTTTAAAAAAAGATAACCTTTATTCTCGAAAAATTTTCACTTATCCAGCACTTCGCCTTTTCCCTTATGTCACCCGATAAGCCATTGAGAAACAGATACAACATCGATTTGATCCCGTTTTGTATACAAATAGTCCAGAACGGTCGTAAAGCTAGCATCTGTATATATCAAAGGATCTGTACCAGACGGCTCAATTTTATGGTTTAAAAATACAAGCGTTCCACTCGTATTAATCACTTCGTCAATAAAGCCTGTAAAATTTGTTGTCGCTCGACCATTAACCATGTTTCTGGTCATTATTCGATGAGGATTCAGCAACTTTTCGCCTTGAATACCTTCCCCTAATGATCGTGCCACTTTCACATTGTCTTTTATTGCCTCTATGGTCGATGAGGTAAACCCACCATACGGGTAGGCAAGGAAATCAGCTGCTCTTGCAAAACCGTTTGATAGTAACCAATTTTTGCACGTTGCGATCTCGTTCTTCGCCTCAGTATCAGAAAGAGTAGCTAAGTCTGGATGCGTAGCTGTGTGGTTGAATAAATCCCAGCCGTAGTTGTACATTTCTTGAAGTTGAGCTAGCGTGCAGTAATTGGTTTTGCCTACGTATGAGGAAATGACACCGATATTGCCTACAAACCCCCTCTCTAACAGTAACGGGAACGCTTTTGTGTATTGTGTACTCCAGCCATCATCAAAGGTAAACAGAACCTTTGGTTTCTGGATGACGTCCGCAACAAGTGAATCGAATGTAACTTTTACAGTCGTGCTAGCCCTGGATTTCGCACGCACCTGGAAGGACACTCTTTTTGTTGAGAGGACGTCCCCGCCCTGTGCGATAAGCTTCGTTGTATCAATCAAAATCTCGTTCCATCCTTCAACGAATCGTGCGTCGTCCCCCAGCAGCACATAGTAGGATTGAATACTAAAACCACCGTTCGCGGAAAAGTAGAACTGTAAATCAACTAAATTCGCGGCATTTTCAATATGCACATATGCTCGTAGGCTTTTATATTTGTCCAGTTTGAAGCCGCGTAATGAAGGTAGTCTCAGTGCAGTATCTACGCCATTTGTTGATTGGATATACATAGCACTTGGCGAAGACAGGTACGTGTTTGCAGCATCGACGCCGATCGTATCCCCGTACGGCTTTGTCCATGACGAAGATACACCAGCAGTAAGCAAGATTACTCCTTCCCTATTCCCTCCAGGCACGCCACGCTTCCCTTGAACGCCTTGTGATCCCATCGGCCCCTGCTGACCAGCTTCTCCTTTGTCTCCTTTGGCGCCCTGTGCCCCAGTATCGCCTTTCACCCCTTGTTGACCTTGTAATCCTTGCGGGCCGATATCTCCTTTATCTCCCTTGTCACCCCGCTCTCCTTTAGGTCCGGGCAAACCTCTAACAGGTATAATCTCAATGGTAACCTTCGGAGTTGGTGTGACAATGATCGGATTCTCTTTGCTACTCATCCCTCGTCACGTCCTTTATGACCGATATTGACATGGTTTCAGATGACTGTATAATGCCTCCAACTACACGTTGGATGTCCGTTAAGAGTGTTCCGATTGGCCATTTTTCGGTGTTTGGAACACTCATTTTAAACGTGTGTAAATCCCCTGTTTCTTCGATGGTTACGTCTGCTAATAATCGATCGAATCCGTCTCTTATCTGAGACTTCAGCTCAGATAGTACAGCCCCTTCCCATTTGATGTAGTAACAAAAGGTATCTCCTCTTTTAATGCTAGGTAGGCTACGGGCCATAACTGATCTCAACTCCCTTCCTTCACTCCTGAAATATTTTGTTAAACAGATTGCTTTTGATTGCGATCTTACTTACATTGAGATTATCTAGTCATTCTGAAAGGATGATCAAACGTGTTCGGTAAAAATGACCTTTACCTATCTGCAACACAAGCTGCAAATGCTCTAGGAATTTCCAAAGAAGAGGTTTACAAGCTGGAAGCAGAAGGAAAACTGATTGGGTTTCGGATAGCACCGAATGATTCAAGAGCCACGTTTTCTATGAGAGAAATCAATCGCTTCAAAAAATTCATCCAGTCAGAAGACGTCCCTTTAGATTTCAGAACTTCGCTCTATCACTTTTTTTCCGCTTCCGAAGATTTAGTAACTGAGCTTTTAGAAAAGCAAGAAGAGCATGGAGTAGAATTGACAGAGAAGGAACGTCTTTTTATCGAAAAGTTTGGTGACTTTGAAGAAGTGATTCAATTGTCAAGAACAAAACCTGACTCCGAATAGGGGTCTTTTTTGTATCAAAGTTTCTCTTTTGTTAAATTGCTGGACGGTTCTTTTTCGGGTCGTGGCTGTAGATAGTATTCTATCTTGGCTATTGCCTGAGCTTCTGACTTCGCAATCCATTGAAGCAATTGTGGACTGATCAATGGTCTATTCATACCTCGATCCCCTTCGCCATCAGGAATGCCAAGCATATGGCATACGGCGCTTTATCCACTGTTGGAGTATTATGGTGAATCTGGTACTCACCATCTGCAAAGATTCCAGCAAATCCGTAGTAACCACCATTTAGCGAGTGCGAGTAGTCCAGGTAAATCTCCTTTTCTTTTGCTTCCTCCACCAGCTCGCCCATACGTCGCCAATCTGTTGAGTAATGCGGAATCAAAATCCATCCATCGTTTTCTTTCAGGTGCTCAATGAACTCGGGTTCCCATCCTTTGAGAGCTCCAGCAACTTTCGCATCCAGCTCACGTCCTGCTTGCATATTAGACCGCCTCCAGCAGCTCAGGATTCTCGTAAATGTTGCCGATGACCAAATACTCGTCTTCATAGCTGTCTTCAAACTCCACATAAGCGCCCCTTCCATGTAAACCTTCCAGTTCAAATGAAGCCGACTCAGCTGACCACTTGACAACCGCTCTGTATGGACCGTGCGAGCATCCATACTCCGAATCGCACCCGCACTCCATTTCTATTACGTCCCCCTCGTAGATCTCCTTGCCGTTCATGTCGCTGAGGCCAGTGTATTGTAGCCACTCAACATCCATCTCGTAATCGTATCCATCTTCATCTTCCCTGGTTATATCCAGCAAAGCCAATCCATTATAAGAAACGATGGCGTATTGCTCTCGGTCAAAGTTTGGGCCAAGCATTTTATTTTGTTCTTTATCCCACACCCGAAACTTGATCTCACGTCCTGCTTGCATCCCGTTCCCCTCCGATCTATTCAATCCCGAATCTTTTGATGGCTTTATGCTGGTAATACGGTTCGCCCGTTAATCTCTCGTACCAAACCATGTTTGAAAGGTAAACCTCTGGAAGCAACCCCTCACGCTTGTCCTTCGATGTATCCCAAGCAACTAAATTTCTTGCTATAAGCTTTGCTGTATCGTTCTGAATCAACTTAACCAAAGCATCAGCAACCTCGCATGGTTCTATTGCTACAGGTGGCGCTTCGTTGACCTGGAGGAAGTAAACACCTTCCTCCGTCCTAATCAAAGTCGTGTCATAATTGAGTTGAATGCGAGTTTCTTTTTTCATGCCGATTCCTCCACATTCAAAAGATCGTAGTATCCGTTCATTTCCTCATAATGCTTTTGCAACTCATCTTCAGTCTCTTTGCCAGTCAAGCTGAAGTTATGGCCGCACTCGCACTCGAGAAATGTTTCAAGCAATTCGAGTGAAGGCATTTTTTTCTGATTTTCAATCTCAGATAGGTAACTCGTGGAAATTCCAAGTTCTTCGCACATCTGCGCTGATGTTAGCCCATAGATGGCGCGTAGTTTTTTCAAAGTTTCACCGATCATGAAGACCTCCAGTTTATCAAATCGATTGTTTTGAAAATCACCCACATATTTACCATTTACTTACAATACACTTACTCATGTAGTTACTTTTTTTGAGAGGGTGTTTCTTCATGGGTGAACTTAAGTCAACGTTTATCGGCGCTATTTATTCCGCTCCTTCCCCGCTGCCTGGTCAATCGCATCGTTCTAGCTCAAATATTGGTACGGAAGTCCTTCCGCCAAACACAATTAATTTTCAATGGGTAATAAGTGGAGTTTCCAATCCTAATCAAATTAGTTTTTCTGTTAGTCAAGATGTTAGTGGTGGCAATGATCCTACTCATCTTACTGGAGTAGTTAGCGAAAAAATCACAGATGTTGTTTCTACTCGCTCTCTTTACATTGGGGCCCCCAAGGGTGCGCAAGCAAACTTTTTGGTTGAAATATATGCACTTTCAAGACCATAAATAATGCTGTTCAATTAGAGTGTCCTTCGGGACACTTCTTTGTTATTTGCAAATGGCTATCTGGCATTACATCAACTAGCACAAAGGTATCACTCCCATTTAACAAATCGTGTGTTGTGACAAGTCGACTTTTTGTCGAAAACAAAAACTGTAAATCAAGACATATGAGTTGTACGATTATATTGCCCGTTGTAAAATTTACCCTTCTTATCTGTTGATGGAACGCCGTGTGCGATGAAAGTCGCCTGCACGGTGTAGGCTCGAACGAAAGCCCTCAAAAACAGAAGGGAATAAGTCGAGAATAGCAATCGACCTCCTGTAGTTCATGATAATGATGGAGTTCTAGAGGTAACTTATATAAATCAATATGCTGAGGGTACTGGTACTTTAAGTCCGATTTACTCTGCTTTTTCGGACCCAGACGGAGATGAACTTAGATTTACAGCCAAATCAGAGGATCCATCAGTCTCCGTTTTTGTTTTTGAAAACAATTTATTTGCGAGATTTCCAAAACAAACGATTGGAAATACTATAACTATTACCGTTACAGCTCACGATGACAAAGGCGGCACAATATCCAGTAAGTGGCTTATCATTTGCAGATAACAACTTCCATCAACGGCCCTCGGGTTACTCCGGGGTTTTTTTTATAGCCTTTTTCTAGGAGCGTACATCATACTTTCCACAATTACCGTTTTGTTAAATTGGACACACATAGTTCGATTTTCAATGTATTTCGGTCATCATTGTGTTAAAATTACGAAACCTAAACCAAATGCAGGAGGTATGAACTCAATGGATATTAGAAGGTTCGACGAATTAGATATTGTTCAAATCGTTAACCTTTTTTACGATACTGTACATACCGTTAACAAGCAGGATTATTCTGATATTCATCTTGATGCCTGGGCACCAAGATCAGAAATGAGTGCTAGTCTGAATAACTGGAAGGAATCACTTAGCGGAAATATCGCCTTTGTTGCCGAATTAAATTCTCAGATTGTTGGATTTTCTGACATGACATTTCATGGTTACCTAGATAGACTTTTTGTGCATAAAGATTTTCAAGGTCAAGGTATAGCATCTGCCTTGGTAAATACTCTTGAGTCGGAAGCCCGAAATTTAAACATTGTACAGATAGAAACAAATGCAAGCATTACTGCCAAACCTTTTTTCGAAAAAATGGGATACGAAGTCATTCAGTCACAGGTTGTTGAGCGTAATGGGGTTCAACTAAAGAATTTCAAGATGTTAAAAAATTTAACAAAATAACTACTTTGTTAAGCTGTTTCCTCTTCTTTTTCACACTTGTTCAAGTATTCAACAGCTACTTCACCTTCGTAGTTTTGTAAATCAACTACCATTCTGCTGTATAGACTATACTCATCTGTTTTCAACACATAGACAGTTCTGTCTGTGCCGATATTAAAAACAACTCGATCACCTTTTTTCAAGGGTACCTGTAACGCATTGGGCAGGGTGACGGTACTCCAAGTCTTTCCCCGTGCTCATTCATCAGTCGCATTGCCTTGGCTTTGATTTCAGTATCCGTTATGCCGGGGGTATCGTCGATGAATATCGGTTTTTTACCTAGGCTGGCAATAGCACCTGTGAGTTTCTGCCAATCATCTTCTTCGAGCTGTCCCGTTCGTAGTCGGTCAGCCTCAATATTTGCCTCTGAGCTGATCATGCGCTGCACCAATTGCTTAGCACTCATTTCGAGCGAAAAAATTGCTAGTGGGTCATCTGTGTTGCTCGAGGCTTGTTGGGTAACGTTTAATGCAAATGCCGTTTTCCCCACCGAAGGCCCAGCTGCGACGACAATCAAATCTGATCTTTGTAGCCCTCTAGTGATCCGATCCAAATCTTTGTAACCAGTTGACAACCCAGTTACATCTCCAGCCCCACCAAATGCGTTTTGCTCGATTGTGTCGTAGACGTTCAACAGAACATCTTTGGTTGATCGGAAACCTTTGCCATAGGAGCTTGCTGACACCTCTTGCAGCGTCTTTTCCATGCACTCAATAGCCATTTCAAGGTTGACCTCTTCCTCAATCAGACGAGGTAATCTTAGCGTTGTAAGGTAAACCTTCCGAAGGCTGGACTTCTCCCGAACAATTCCAGCGTAGTATTCGATATTGGCTGCTGTAGGAACTAAGCTGGCGAGTTCGGTAATGTATGTTACGCCCCCTACTTCATCAAGCAGCTTTGTATCCTGCAGGTGCGCAGTCACAGTAACGAGGTCAATTGGTTTTCCTGCTTGTTTAAGATCGACTATGGACTGAAATATCTGCCTGTGTTGTGGCGTATACATGTCCTCTGGCTTACATATCGAGTAGACCAGCGGGTAATAGCTTTCGTTTAAAAACATGGTCCCTATGACGCTCTGTTCGGCCTGATGGTTCACCAGCACATGGCTGATAGATTCTGTTTTAACAGCGGTGTTATCCAAGTCCCTTCACCCTTCCAGCAAGCCAATCATGGTGTTGATCGTTAATCAGCCCCCGATTACTGTCACCATCCAGGGTAATCGTAATGGCGTTTTCCAAGATGCTATCCGCGATCCTAGCCCCCTGCTTTCCCATCCACTGTTCCAGTCCGTCTGTCGTGAATTGCTCGAGTAGATAATGGGCCTTTTTTGGCTCCGAGCATTAATGACATCCAGAAGCCTCTCAGCTCGGGAGTCATACGGGACCTCCCCGCCCACATCATCGAGAAGCAGTACATCGCAGCCGTAGAGCACTTTCAGCAACCGTTTTTCATACTCGTAATCCTCCACTTTGATGACCTCACGGAAGCGTTGGAACATGTGATACGTTGTCATAAACACTGCAGATATTTTCTTGCCCATCAATGCCCTATACAGTCCGGAGAGAAGTGCGTTTTGCCTAACCCATTCGGTCCGTTTAAATACAGTCCCAATCCTGGGCGTTCCTTTTGCCACTCGGTGTATGTATCCACGAAGTTGTTTGCTATCCTGATGGCATTTCCGCATCCCTTTCGCATGGAGTAGTTCTCCAACGTCGCCTTTGGAAGAAGCTTGTTCCTGCTAGTGAACTCATGACAAAGAGTCAACCATTCACGAACATGTTTTGCTTTTTCTTCTGCTTCCCTCGCTTGTGTCTCGCAAGGGCATGTGACCGTTCCCCATCGGATCTGACCGAGTAATACGATTTGTACAGGCTCAATGTGCCGATGGCAGATGGGGCATTCCCTAGCTAGGTGGCTTAGAAACTTCTGCGCTTCTGGTGATACTCTGAACGTCCTGATTCAGTACCTGTTGCAGCGATTTCACGGCCAGCACCTCCTTGGTTCCTGAGTTTCAGCATCTTTTGTCGAGCTTCATGCTCTGTTGTGTTGCGAATTATTCCGTAGGTGTACTCCTCTTGTTTTTCATCAAACTTCATGATGTGAAGAGTCAGGGCATACAGGGTGATAGCCGCCCGGCCGTCAGGAGTGTCTGCCAATTTCTCGTTTTCCCAATAGCTCAAAAGCTTGTCCCATATCTTTGTTGCTTTACTTACTGCGATGCGTCCTGTAGATCTCTTTAAGCGAACGGTGTTGAAATATTCCACGAAGAGTTTTCTTGGTAAAGTGGATATGGGGTTGACGAGCATTTGCGAGTCAACAAAGGTCTCTACATGCTCTACTCTCGACAACTGCTCAGGTAAGTCTTTTACTAGGTTCTTATGTTCAAACTGCTGTTCTTGTTGTTTAAATAATAAAGATTGTCCCTCCTTTGTCCCTTTTTCGGAGGAATTTTGCACCCGGTAAGAGCTCAAATCTTGCATCTCGTTGTAGTGCAAAACCGTTATGATAATGCCGTCACTCTTACGTTTGGCAGCCGTAATTTTGATCAGTCCGTCCTTCACCAGATGGCTTAATGAGGTGGTGATTGCTTTGCGCTTCCATCCCACTTCCCTCTCAAACTCCGCGGCATTAAACTGCAACTCACCGCGTTTCTGACCTGCACCGTCCTTGTAGCTGGCCCGTTCCATCAAATCAGCGAACAACAGCTTGTCCCTTCTATTCCGGAAAGACAAACGGGGAAGGACCAAAAACCCCGTTGTCCCGTATTCTGCTTTGCCCATCCCCTGCCCCCTCTTGTTGCTCCACCCTTCAATGACTCACAAGGTCACCCAAACGCATTTCCGAGATAAACTGGCTACGAAGTGGTTGAAAGGTCTTTTTCCCAAACAGTCTGATTTCTCTTGCCCTTGTGAGAATCAGCCTTCTTTTTGCTCGAGTGACAGCAACATACATTAAGCGGCGTTCTTCCTCCATATCGACCGTTCGCTTGGAAGGAAAAGTCCCTTGATTCATCCCGACCAGTATCACTGTGTCGAACTCAAGACCTTTGGAACCGAGGACGGTAAGTAATTGAACCGCGTCCTCGTCCTTACGGTAGTAGTCTTGGACGTCGCGGATACGAAGCCATTTCAGGAATGCTTCGATGTTATTTCGCTCTCCTGCAGCCTCTTGTTGTTGGCACCAATGCTTTACGTATCGAAGAGCTGCCAGCATATCGTCGATACGGTTTTGTAGGCAATTCTCTTTGTAAAAGGTTTTTAGTCCAATCGCATACGCTGCTTCCCTCATTGCTACATAGGCGTCAAAATCAAAATAACTTGTGGTGATCCCATTATTGAATTGAGCAAGGTCTCTAAGATCATCAATGATTCGGACAAAATCCTGAACCCTGTGACTACCGTCTGTACGCATGACATCTAATGGCCGCTCACTTGACCAATTTGGTTTGGAGAGCAAAGTCGCCTTTTCTAAGTCCGTCATCCTATTTGCTGGGAAGTTAATGCAGGACCGGAGCGCTTTTTCGTCCTTTGGATTGACTACAAGAGACATGAAGTTAATTAGCTTTTTGATATCCGTCCGTTTTAGTGGATCAGCGTTCTTGTTGACTAGCATAGCCGCTAGCTTTCCCTCGGTAAGCTTATCCTTTATCATCTCAAGCTGTCCGTTTGTCCTCGCTAGTATCGCTATATCCGAAAGCTTTCCGCCACTTTGAACATGGTAATGAATTGTTGCTACCACATAATGCGCCTCTTCCTCCACCGTAAGTGGAGCCTCAACCAGCTCGATAGGTTCGCCATCTCGGTTGTTCACAAGCTTTTTATCTGTTCGATTCTTGTTCTGTTTGATAAGGGTGTTGGCTGCTTCCACGATGGGTGCTGTTGACCGGTAATTCCGTTCCAACTTGATGACTTCGCAATTTTGATACTTTTTCGGGAAGTCCAGGATGTTCTGCACATTCGCCCCGCGAAATCCGTAAATCGCTTGATAATCGTCGCCTACAACGAACAGATTTTCTGGATTCATTGACTGGATGATGTCCATTTGCACATTGTCGGTATCCTGAAATTCATCCACGTATACGTACTTGTACTGATTCCGATAGTAAGCAGCAATGTCGTCTTGCCTCATCAGTTCCAAAGTTCTTGTTAGCAATTCATCCAAGCTGATGGCGTTGTTTTGTTTTAAGCGAAAGAGATATTCGCGTGCTGCTTGCTCCGAATCGTTAAGAACGAAAATCTCGTTCACTGTCATAATCAACTTATTGATATCATCTAAAACCTGCCGTTTCTTAGTGTCGTACCTGAACTCATCCAGAATCGAAACAATAATGGCTTCTTGGTCCTCTTGTTCATAGATTGAGAAGTTTAGCTCCAGACCAACCCGATGGTCCCATTCACGAAGCACGTTGATGCAGAAGGAATGAAACGTATTGCAAAATAGTTTTTTTGACTGTTCTTCTCCGATGAGGTGAGCGATACGTTCCTTCATCTCCAACCCTGCTAGGCGGGTGAAGGTGAGGGCCAGCAAGGAGAGACCGTTATTGACTCGGATATGGTCACATTTGAAACGCCTTTCGTCATCTTCGTGGATCTTTCAAATGTTCGTGAGAATTTGAAGTCTTCAAGCTCCAAACCAACACTCATTTCATTGTCATCAGATGAAAACTTGTAATTGTCCACCGCTCTCTTCCCGTTCCCTGGTACATAACCAAGCATGGACATTTGTAGAGCCTGGAGGCGGGTTGTCTTTCCCGATCCGTTTCGTCCAATGAAGATGTCTTTTCCAGTCAATAGTTGCTTATCTATCGTTCCTTTTAGGTTTTCCATTGAAATTGCTTGGATTTTGCTCATTAGAATCTCACCTCTCCAGTATTAGCTGAAGCACTATGGCTAAACAGATCACCCTGCTGCTATGTATTTACAGCAAACTCATCTTCTTCCTGATCGATGGTCATGTCCTCTGCAGATGCTTCACCGGTCATTTCGATTACTTCAGCACGTTGACCGTTCAGTTTGATTTCTTCGCCACGTTCAGCTTGTCCAGCAATCTCTAAGAGTTGCGGGCGATCAAATTCGTTAACGTACCCAACCACAGTCACAGCTGCTACTCGATTTTTATCTTGTCCGTTTACTTCTACATATGGATAAGCCAATGCAGGGTGCTTGGACATTACCAAGCGTTCGCAAATTGTTTGTGCATTCCGCTCGCAAATTGCTTTTTGTTGATGAAGGTATCAACGGCTTTCAAAATTTCCTTATGGGTGAAATCCATGTAAACGCCAAGAGAACCTTGAATTTTGTAGAATCCACCGCTGCGCTTTTCTTCTTCCGTAAGCATGGCTTCCATGCATACCCTGCCAGCGTCTTTGTTATATTTAACTTTGTTAGTCAGATCTTGAATAAAGTACATGTTGACGTCATAGAGTAGTGTTGCAGACGTTATTACGAGGTACCCAATGGGACTAAAGCCGATAGCGAGTTTCTTGACCCACACCTTACTGATCGTTCCACTTTCGGGGTCTTAATTGGATATGGGTTAACCACTGTATGGCCTTCTGGAAGAGTGAGTTTTTCAGGAGTCACGATGGACAGGCCAGCAATCTGATTCAGCTTGTTGAATCCCTTTGCCGTTACCATCCCTTTGTCTTGAATTACAGCAATTTCGCCTTGCTTTTCGGAAAGTGCCATTCTCCCTTTTACGGATTTACAAAAACATTTCCATCGCCAAGGCTTGTAATTACTGCAAGCTCATTGCTCATTGAGATACCTCCCACTTGTTTTTTTGGGGCCTATCCGCTACGATTAAATTGATTCCCAATCGTGCTTTAAGACCGAAGACTCAGCGTTGCACCGCTGGGTCTTTTATTTTTTTGCTAAACACTTGTCGCATAAAGCTGCACCGGTCATTTGCCCTGGCTTTACTGGAGCAACACTTGTCAAAATTTTCGTCCTTGAAATCACAAATGCTTTCCAGATCGCTCTGCAGTTCTGATGCAGTTGCATCCGTTATGTCCTCCAGTTCAAGCATTAGCTTCTTGATTTCGCTATCCAGCGCATCATCGGATACGTCAAAAACTAATAGTTCTTGCTCCCTTTGTCGTATAGGCTCTGTCAGTTCTACGTGTTCTGGGAAATCAAGCAGAGGCTCGCTCAAACTGCATTTCCTCCTTCGCTGGTTTAGGTAAATTAACCGGTTCCGTATCGTTCAAGAAATCTTTAAGACGGCAAATTTCTTCCCAATTTTTAAGGACAACCTTCCGGGGGTCTTCCCAACCCTCTCCACTTTTCAGCACCGATAAATCCGAGATTTTCAACGTCCCGTTTGTTTGGTACACCACCCAGCGATCCCAATTAGGATCAATGTAATCTGTCGCAACATTATCTTTATCCAAAAGTGAATTACCCATAGGCTTTTCTCCCCCCATTTTTATGCGTAATGTTTATCCCAAGACTGTTTGTAGTAATCAAAAAGCCCTTGCTTTTTTAGCTCGGAAACTTTAGACATCAGGGTTGATTCAGTCCTTCCAAGAGCAAATGCCATTGTTCTGCTGTCGTCTACTTCGTAAAATCTGCACAGGTATTCCAACTCTTCATTCGTGAACGGCTTTCTATGACTAAAGTGAAATTCAGGATGGTATTGAATGCGCCCCATACTGTCATAGGTAAGTCCATCCTGTGAGACATCGGGCATTGAACGTGCCACACTCTTGCACCTCTTCGCTCTGTTCTGTCAGCACGCTCTTGAAGTGATTTGATAATCCATCCTAATTCTTCCTCATCGACTGGTTCTTGACGTTTTATCTTGCTGGCGAGTATCCATCGTTTATTTTTCAGCAGATCAACAGGTGTAAGGGCATCTCGCCTTGCTGCTTCTATAAGAGCTGTGTGTACGATGTCACGATCTGCAACCGACAACATTGACAATGTTTCTGGACCCAAATATGCAGTCATATACTTTTTCGCTCCTTTCTAAATCAGCCAAAATGTGAACATTAATGTATGGCAAGGTGTAAGTGTCGAAGATCAACACGTCACATATCGTATTGATGATTTAAGAAGAGTTCCTTCTAGGACACGTTTCTTATCTGTTGAACCTTTAATTGGACCACTTGATAATTTGAATCTTGAAGGTATTCACTGGGTAATCGTTGGTGGGGAATCTGGACCAGGTGCTCGTCCAATGAAAGAAGAGTGGGTTCGGAGTATTATGCAACAATGTCATGATCAAAATGTTCCATTCTTCTTTAAGCAGTGGGGTGGTGTCCAAAAACATCGACATGGTAGGATGATCGACGGACGGACATACGACGAATATCCAAATCATCTGGTAACAGTTTAAGGGGACCTTTGTGGTCCCCCTTTTCATTACACTGTGCCCAGTAGCACCCCTTTTGACATTAGTATCTCATTCTCAATACAACGAGCCGCATACGTAGCCAGCTTCGTCCCCTTCTCCACCTGGTAGCTCTCGATCGCCTTGATCAGGCCAATCGTGCCGATGGAAATCAAATCTTCGCTGTCCTCACCCGTGTTTTCAAATTTCTTCACGATATGGGCGACCAGCCGCAAGTTATGCTCGATCAGCTTGTTGCGCGCATACGGATCGCCTTTTGCCATAAGTCTGAGGAACTTTTCTTCTTCCGTGTCGGGAAGAGGTTGCGGAAAAGCGTTGTTTTTGACATAAGCCACAAACATCAGAAGCTCTTTAAATACCAGCGAAAGCGCTGCAAGGATGCTGGACATGGCTGCCACCTCCACGTCTGGAATAGCTTACTCCTATGCTTATGTGGGCAGATGCCTACGCGTGCATGTACGCCTGAAAAACAGCGAAATGCAAAGCTTGCCTGGACGAGAAGCGATGCCACGATTATGATATGCAGGCTGCCTCCACCAAGTCATTTCTTGCATCCTTTTGATAAACAAAAACATAATCGTGTCCTTCGACGCAGTATTATGGTAACATTTGGATATCACAGAATAATAACAGGAGAACATTTATGATGAAAAAGCTCGTGGTATCTACCCTTGTCCTTGTCCTTGTTGTCTTTGGTGGAATCATGATGGTGAATGATCCTCCTTCTTTTGTCTATGGCAAGCTTCCCTTTCAGTCTCTTTCCAAGCAATCTGTTATCTCATTAATTAAGGATTCTCCTACTCCACTAGCAAAGCTCACAGTGGAGGATGGATATACATGGTATGGGGCAAAAGCTGATCAAGGAAGAGAGATTGATAGTCTTCTATCTGCGATGAAAAAGGACGGCTGGTCGTTTGTACAGCAAGAAGGGGCTGGCTACTTTTTTGAACAGGGGAGCGAAAAGATTGTGATCACCTCGCAACCTTGGTCGAACCACCATGTTTTTTTTAAGGCCCCTGACTCCAATCCTCCGATCACATTAATAAGCAATTAACGATTCCGAAAAATTAATAGTAAAGGGGGCACTATCCATGCGTGAATGGTTTCTATTTCTCGTGGGAGGACTCTTCTTTCTTATTGGCTGCAGCGCCGTTTCCGCTGAAGACAAGGCAGTGGAGATTATTACAGCTTACCAAAAAGCCCGATTCGAACTTACCCAAGAAGACCTGGCTATTGAAAATAAGGACGATTTATATCCGCTCATTGAAGAGAGGGTAAGGCCGTATTTGACAGAGAAGGCTTTTCAAAACGGATTCTTTCGGAACAGAGATGGCTATTACATCGTCGCATCCGCAAAAATGAATCATAAGCTTCGAATCAAAGAAATTCGCATCAAGGAGCTCGTTGCTGCTGAAGCAAAAGCATCATATAGCATCGATTACACCTTGGTTATCGAAATCACTTCCAGCGATAGTAAAAAAGTGATCACCAATGAACTTCCTGCTCAAGTAACCATCGTGCAAGACGGAGACACGTGGAAAATAGATCGCTACTGGGAGTCCATCAGAGCAGGCGATCTCGATATGTAAAGGAATTAGCTCTTTCACCCGTTTTCTCATGAAATCCTTTGTGCCCGCCGAACAGGATTGACCGTGGGCGTCGTTATCCGTATCGCCTATGGGATTTTCTCTCACAAAGACAATGAAGTTGACAAATTTATTTTGTTCCCGGTCCTGCTCGTTCTCGGTTGTATCGGCATTGTTCGAAGCAGATCAAAAACTAAACAGAGCCACATTGAGGAGTTGGAAAAACGCATCGAAGCCCTGGAAAAAGAGACAAAGCGCCCCAAGCCATAACTCATAGTTCAATGGCTTGGAGCGCTTCATTTGGCATACACCGGGATCAACAACTTTTTACGCAATGGTTTCAACAGCTTTTACGTATTGCTCATACCATTTTTTCCATTGTTCCTGGCGCGAGGCGATTTCCCTCTCGTCCAATAGCGCTGCGATGACATCGAGGCAAACATGCCAGCCCGCTAGATCTCTAGGTGTATGGCTCGTCAGCTTAGTAATATACTCTTTTAACACAAGCAAGCAGCCCTCTGCTTCAGGATACAACTCAAAGCGAACCAGGTCTTCTCCCCATGTATACTCCAACACGGAGCATGTTTCCAGAGCGGTTATCTTCATCTCCTCAAAGGTTCCATCCTGCATGTCAAACTTGATACTCGCGCCCTCACGTAGGTCATCTACAGACAGCTCGGAAAACCATTTGGCGAGCTTTTCATTTTCCGTCAAATATGCCCACACACTTTCTACCGAATGCTTCAAATGACGGTCAAACCTGGCTGTAAACCCTTCATCCGCTTTTTGAATGTCTGCGAGCATGTGATTCCCTCCTGCTATTGAGTGATCAAGTCCTCTCAATAATTCGAGCATAACCTCTTCATTCCTGCCTCTGAGCATATGTGGATTAGCGTTCACTCGTTTCATATCTAATTTTGGCAAGCAGCACGACAGGTGAGCCTTGCTCTGCTCCCTTTTCCGTTAGCTGAAACAGCTGTTCATTAATATTGCCATATGGGGATTCGTTGCCGTACAGCAAGATGACAGCGGGATATGCCTCCAGCTTTGCCTTCAGGTCATCGGACAGCTGTAGAGAAAAAGCTTCCCCTTCAGGCGCATACTCTTCTTTTAGATATGTCCAAAACTCACTTCTTACCTCCGGTTCCTTCAACAGGTGAACCTCGAAAAAATCCTCGTCAATCCAATTCAAACCCGTTGCTGTAAGGAAACTGGATGGGGTTACATCTCCATTTTCGTCAAAAATCGGTTCTATAAACTCCCGGAGCTCTTCCTCCGTTTGCAAATTCGCCCCCCAAATCGTGACTACATGTCTCACCTGTCTTCCCCCATTTCCGTTCCTTTTTTTATATGATCGGATGAAATTGCGTATTTTTTATCAGACCAAAGAACCAAATTTATCCATATTTTTCACAATCTCTACACTGTCCAAACTCAAAAAACGCTCCCAAGAGGCAGCAGCTGGCGCCATCCCTTGGAAACGTTTTTCCTTTACACAAGAACCGTTAATTCTTTTACCATGTGGCTGAACAAATGGCCGTTCAACATGATCGTACCATCCTGGCGATAGCCAATAGATTCATAGAGCTGACGTGCGCGGCCGTTTTCTTCATCGACCAGCAATGCTACCCGATCGTGCCCGCGACGCTCTCCTTCTTTTTCGAAAGCCTCCAGCAGCTTTTTCCCGATGCCTTTTCCTCTGCATGCATCGCTCACCACGACTGTATCCAAATAAAACTCATCGTCTTTGGCCTCTTTTACAATGCGCGGAGCTTTTCCTGTCAATTGCTGTACATGATCGACGAACGGCTGATCCATCGCCTCAGTTTGACTGCCATGATAAAACAGCGCCAAGCCCACTGGCACACCTTCATCCATGGCAATCAGGGCATTTTTGTAGCTCAATCGATTATTTTTCTGGGCAAAAAATTCGCCCATCATGCGTATGGCTTCGTCAGCTTCCTTTGCACCAGTCAGCATATTTGCGATATCTCCAATCGCCTCATAAATCAGCGGTGCTGCAAATGCTGCATCCGTCGGCTCTGCTTTTCGTATCATGCTAATCCTCCTAGTCGCTGCGTATCATGATGTTCAAAAACCTATAGATACGCCCCTTTTTTCATCCTCTGTTAGGGTGCACCTACTTATTTTGTCACAATCAGCGAAAAGGGTCGAGCCATCTGAGACATCGTTCACAGATCCTTAAAAATGAAACCGCTCTCAAAGATACGAGCGGTTTTAGCCACTTTTCTCACATCATTAGCCAATCATTTTCTCTATCGTCAGCATTCGTTCAAAACGTAAATCTACAAATTCCTCACTCCGACGCACCAGTGGTCTCATCGGCTCATCTGAGTGAATCAATATAACTTCTACTTCCTCGCCGTTGTTCAATCGCGCTTTTGCACCGATGTACAATAAGGCAATGTAACGAACAAACTGAGCGACGATCTCAATATCCAGCGCTCCATCACACGCTTCCTTCCACAACAGCTGTGCCGCTTCAAAAGGTGATGTTCTTCCCTTGTAGACTCGGTCCGAGCAAATGGCATCAAACATATCCGCTACCGCAAGTACTTGACACTCTTTTGGAATCTCTTCTCCCTTTCGCTGTTCTGGGTAGCCTGTCCCATCCAGCCTTTCATGATGCAATAGTGCACACAAGGCCAGCAGCTCCGAGCTTCCCTCCATGCTTTTTATCATCTCGTATCCGTATTCGGTATGTTTTTTCATGATCGTAAATTCTTCGTCTGTCAGTTTTCCAGGCTTTAACAATATTTCTTTTGGAACCCGCATTTTACCAACATCATGTAAAAAGCCAGCGGTCCCCATAAATGCGACTCGCTCTTCATCCCATTTCAACAATCGAGCGATTATCGAACAGAGGATGCCTACGTTCAGGGAATGGCGATATGTATAGCTATCAGCTCCCTCCAGTACATATAACGAACGGAAAAAACCCAAATTTTTAGTTGATTGTTCTGCCATTTCAAAAAAGAGATCTGAAAATTCCTCGAGCTGTGGCGCTCCGTCATGACTGATTTGGTCGAAAAGCTCTCTCGTCTTGTCCAAGGCCTTCACATATGCGGCTACGATTTCTTCGTCTGCTTCCAATTGAGACAGCTGGTTTGAAATGACTTCTCCAGTTCCTTCAGATAGGACCTGGACGACATTTACTTCTTTTATGCGTTGCTTGAGCAGGATCGGGACATGCGCGGCTGCAATCGTCGTATTTTTACCGAGTAGCAAAATTCCTGTGTCCGCAAAAACATCTTCCGCGAGTACACGGCCGATCAATGAGAAGTCAACAGGTGCCTGAGGCATTAAAATCAACCTTCCAATCTAGTTCATTTTCTAAATTATAGAAAGAAAGGGTCAGAGTTACAATGTTTTTTTAACTAAATCAGAAAGTATAAACTTCACGTATCTACATTTTAAACGCGGTCGCTCCTCTTTGAGGAGGCCTCGATAGAGGTTTTCTTAACCGTTCCTAACTTTCTTATATCGCGGGACCTTCCCTTATCAGGCTACATATGATGTAGGGCGAATGCTCGTGGTGATTTTTAAGGAGGGACATATGTTGAGATGACGACACTATACATCACTCCCAAAGCGTGGAAGCAGATTGAACAGGCGGTAAGAAAAAAACCCTCGCTGGAGACAGGAGGGGTGATGATGGGTTATTCGCTTGGTGAAGATGAATGGGTCGTGACGTATGCAAGTGAGCCTGGTCCCAAGGCAATCCACCAGCCCCATTCGATCTTTTTTGACGACAGTCATTTGCGCAAGCTGGTTCAAAAGCTAAGCAAAAGTCGCCAATGGCAATATATCGGCGATTGGCACAGCCATACGATCAAGCGTCTTTCCCCCAGCAAGGGAGATAAACGGACGATTTGGACGAAGGCTACGCAGTCTATGTATATGTCCTCCTCGCCTTTGATGCTGATCGTCGGTCTCGGCAAGCAGAACCAGATCCAGGCAAGAGGGTTTATTCTTGGGAATACCCTGAGAGAGGTCGGGAGGATTGAGCTGTTTGATCGGAAAGCTCATCGACAGCGAGGCGAAAAAGCTCCATAGCCTGGTTTTTTCTCAGGCTGGGCTGATTTTCGGAGACGACGCAAATGGCATAGCGGGGATCCTCTACCGGAGTGTATCCTACAAACCACAAATGGTTTTTGGATTGATTCTCGCCGCCTAGCTGAGCCGTTCCACTCTTTCCGGCAACTTCCCAAGCTGCGTCCTTGAGAGTCTGACCCGTCCCCTCTGTGACAACCTTACGCATCATTTTCCGCAGTTTACTGGCAGTTACGTAATCAATTCCTGGTGCCGACAGCTTTTGCGGTGGAAAACGGTAAAACGTCTGCCCATTTCGATATGCAATCTCACCGACGAGCCGTACTTGATTAGGTGTAGAGCCACTCAAAATGGTCACCATCATATTAGCCGCCTGCAGTGGAGTTACTCTCACATCCCGCTGGCCGATGGCAGTCTGGATCAGCACTCCTTCATCACGGCGGGATACTCCCTCGGCAAACACATTCCCTCGTTCCTCACCATCCAGCTGCTTGAAGCCATCCAGCTTGAACAAATGTGCCGTCATATGCCCAACTGGTTCAGACAAGCCCAATTTTCGTGCATATTCCTCCAGCTTTTCTCCGCCTACCCGCTTGGCTATTTCAGCAAATGCAATATTGCAGGACTGTGCGTAGGCTTCCTCCATCGTCACACTGCCATGTCCCTCTTTATTCCAGCAGGAAAAATGATATTTGCCGTAATCGCCTGTACACGTGAAGCGATCTGTTGGAGAAACGACACCCTCTGACAGAGCTGCAGCTACTACGACCGTTTTGAAAATGGAGCCAGGAGGAATTTGCTTGACGACCCGATTTTTCCATTCATCACCATTGTTTGTTACCTTCGTTTGGTCATAGCTTGGACGACTAACGCTGGAGAGAATATCGCCATTCTTTGCGTCCAGGACAACAATACTACCTTCAAGAAGGCCAACTCGATCGGCCACTCGCTCCATTTTTCTCTGTATTTCCACATCCATCGTGGTTGTAAGTGATAACGGATAATAGTCATTGGACTGCTTCGTATATCGAATATCCAGTCCACGAAGTGGCTTCCCTTGTCCATCCACATAATAGGACAAAACAGATGGCTCCACTCCTTGTAAAAAGCGGTCAAAGCTGCGCTCCAGGCCAGTCGCCCCCAGCGTACTTTCCGCATTCATCTTGCCACTTTTCACTTCTTCGGGATAAAGCGATTCTACCATAGCTGGATTTTTGTGAATGAAGCCAATCACGTGCTTGGCGACCTCGTCTGTCCGATAGCGCTCCGTTACAGCCAATGCGACAATTCCCGGAATGGAGAGCGCATTAATTTTTTCGGTTTGCCGCTCAGTCAGTACCAGCAGCCTCCCTGAATCCTTGCGCAGAAGGAGTGGGGCTTTTGCTTTTTCCATGATTGCAGCCAATCTTTCTTCTGACTCGCCAACGATTTCCGACAAGCGCGCCAGACCGTCTGTTCCTTCTAGGCTCCCACGTGCAAGCGGGAATAAGATCAATGCCAAGTGCTCCTCACCAGTAAAGGCGTATCCATTTCGATCTACAATATCGCCACGTCCACTATGCAGGACAATACTTTGTTGCCTTTGTTTCACCGCGTTTTTGACCAAATCAATTCCTCGTCGTGAAAAGCGATGAGGCGATCCAATTTGAATCCACCACAATCTTGTAATCAAGCCCAGCCATACGAAGGTCATGGCTAGCAGCACCAAAAAATGCCGTCTTTTTATCCTCTTTTCCAACTGCATTACGGTCACCTCCCCACTTCCCCAGTATTACCTGAATACAAAGGAGGGAAACAGGGCACAAACAAAAAACACGCCTAGCTGCTGGCGTGTTTGCTTCGTCTATGAATGAGCGGGCTGTTGTTTTTCCAATAAAATGTTACTAATTTTCGTGGATAACAGATCAAGCGCAACCCGGTTGTAGCCACCCTCAGGAATAATGACGTCAGCATAACGCTTCGTCGGCTCGATGAACTGCAAATGCATGGGACGTACTACATTCAGATACTGATTGACGATGGAATCGAGTGAACGGCCGCGCTCTTCAATATCACGCGCGATACGGCGGATAATTCGTACGTCAGCATCCGTATCTACAAATACTTTAATATCCATCAAATCGCGAATCCGGGTATCTTCTAGAATCAGCATTCCTTCTAAAATGATGACATCTTTTGGGTCAACCTTCACTTTTTCTTCCTTGCGATTGTGCAGCTTGAAATCATAGATCGGCTTTTCAATCGCTCTTCCTGCCAGCAGCTCCTGCAAATGAGCAAGCAACAAGTCGTTATCAAAAGCAAAAGGGTGATCGTAGTTCGTTAGTGCGCGCTCATCGGCACTGAGATGACTTTGATCTTTATAATAAGAGTCCTGTTCAATCATGGTGACGCTATCATTTTGGAACTGGCGAAAAAGCTCCTTTGCTACTGTAGTCTTGCCGGATCCACTGCCTCCTGCTACCCCTATCAGTACGGGGTTACCCATGCTTCATTTCTCCCTTCATGCAATCATCAAAGCTGTTATTACGCACCGGAAACCCTTTTCTTGATGCTGACAGCAAGGCCGTCCCCTACCGGAATAAAGGTCGTCTCCAGATCAGGTCGTTCTTTCAAGTGTGTATTAAAAGCAAGAAGCTTGTCTACCATCGGACGCTGGCGCTTTCCTGCTTCATCAGGAGTCGCTACCAAACCGCGGAATAAAATATTGTCGCTAATCACCAGCCCACCGTCTCGCAAAAGCGGCAAATATTGATCGAGAAACGTGCGATACTGTCCTTTGGCTGCGTCAATAAACAGACAGTCAAATTGATAGGTATCCGGCAGCCCCAGCGTCGCATCTCTCGATAATATTTCGACGCGGCTAACGCAGCCTGCCTCTTCGATATTTGCGCGTGCACGAACAAGCCTGTCTTCGTCTATATCCATGGTTACGATCTGCGCCTCAGGAGCAGCATCCGCAAGCCAAATGGTGGAATAACCAATTGCAGTTCCCACTTCGAGAATCGACTTCGGGCGATGAAGCAACAGCAGCATCCGCATCACTTGTGCAGACGCGAGCTGAACGATGGGAATATTTTCTTCAGCAGCCTCCTTCTCCAAACGCATCAACAGCGGGGAACGTTCGGGAACAAGGCCGGACACGTAATCATCTATCGCCGGATTGGTAATCATGCCTTCACTCCTCTACTTTACAACCGAATAATTATAGCATACCTCATGTAAAAAAACAGAGGAAACCTGGTTAGTTTCCCCTGCTTTTTGCGTTATTCGCATTATGCTCCTGCAATGTTTTCGAAAAGTAATGTTCTGACGTTCCATCTTTTTTCGTTACGTAGAAAAAGTAGTCATGTTGCTCTGGATTCACAACTGCCTCGATGGATAATCTCCCTGGGCTCGCGATCGGTCCAGGTGGCAGCCCTGGATTGGTGTACGTATTATACGGACTCTTTACTTTCAAGTCATCATAGGTCAACCGATCCCGCTGCTTGCCCAAAATAAATTGGACAGTAGCATCTGCCTGAAGCGGCCATTTATCCCGAATTCGATTGAAATAAACGCCTGCGACGGTTGGACGCTCCTTATCTACTGTGACTTCCCGTTCTACGATCGACGCCAGATTGATGGCTTGATCCTGTGTCAAATTGTGCTTTTTCAATTGCTCGTCCCACTCAGGTTTCCATTCCTTTTGAAATTGAGCCAGCATACGTGAAACGACTTCATGAGCTGTAGCATCTTTTTTGACTTCATACGTTTCCGGGAACAAGTATCCCTCTAGTCGGTTTTTCCGCTCTGCTGATTTTGGAATCGCAGCTACAAACGGAAATTCCGGAAACTCACCTTCATTTACTTCTTTCAAAAATGCTTCTTTCTCTACAATTCCTTCTTTTGCTAGATGATCGGCAATCTGCTCGACATTCCAGCCTTCCGGGATGGTAAAACGCTCTGAATTGATGACCGTTTTCCCTTCCGTCATGGCTGCAAGCAAGTCGTCTATGGTTTGTCCCGTCGCAAACTGGTACTCGCCTGCCTTCAGCTGTGGGGCAACTCCTTTATACTTCACATAGTAGTTGAACATGTCGGCATTTCGTATAAGGGCTTGTTCTTCTAATAATCGACCAATTTCCCGCACTGATGATCCTGACGGGATCGTAACGTTTTTCGTAATCGGACTACCCGCTACCGGTTGTAATTGCTGATAGACATACCATGCTGCTCCCCCGGCAGCCAGGATGATCAAGAGGAACAAGGCAATAATCCACAACAGGACTCGTCCGCCTCTTCTACGCCGTCTTACAACTGGTCGTACCGCCTCGAAATCAGGCAACTGTGACTTTGGTTTCAAGCTAGAAATCCTCCCTTTAGGGTCTCTTCTCTCCATCCCATTCATTATACTAGAGCTGTCTCTTGCTGTCACCGTTTAGGATATTCTGCCGAATCCAAGCGAATCCTAGCGTTTTTTTCCAGCACGAGTGTGGGGGCGCCGTCCCTCCGATTTTCGATCGTTTCAACGTATTCTGTAAATGGAAATGAAAAGAGGACCTTCTGTGAGAAAGTCCTCCTTTATGCTCTACTTATTAAATCCCGTCTTTTTCCAGGTCAGCGATCAACGTTTCAAAAGTGGCCTCTACTTGCTCCCACTCTTCATCGTCTTCGATCGGTGCCAGCATATCTGTACCATCATAACGCAGGAAGTGTACCTCGTACTCCTCTTCTTCTTCCTGGTCGACTGGCACCAGTACCAAATAGCTGCGATCTTCAATATCAAAAATGTACATGATTCGGAAGTCGCGCGGTTCTTCTGTACCTTCTTCTGTAAGGGCAATCACATCGCCCACTTCAAATTCTGTGGTCATCTCTTCACTCACGTATGGGTCACCTCGATTTCGCGTCCAAATATCCCTGCAGGATTAAAGTGGCCGCCATTTTGTCTATTACCGTCTTTCTTTTTTGACGACTGACATCCGCGGAGATCAACATCCGCTGGGCTGCCATAGTCGTCAAACGTTCGTCCCACATGTGGACTGGAAGAGATGTGCGTTCCTCCAAAAACTTGCCGAATGCCTGGCACATTTCAGCCCTCGGGCCGATTGTGCCATTCATGTTTTTCGGCAAGCCTACTACAAATCCACACACGCCGTACTGAGCAACTAATTCATTTAAGCGAGCAAGATCTTTTTCCTTGGATTGCCGCTTGATGGTTTCTACCCCTTGGGCAGTCCATCCCAGCTCATCACTGACCGCAACTCCAATCGTCTTGTCACCAACATCCAATCCCAAGAATCGTGTCATGTTATCGGGTCTACTTGCGCTCAGACAAGTAAACGGTCACCAACTCTTCTATGATTTTGTCCCGTTCCAATTTGCCAATCAGGCTGCGTGCGTTGTTGTGGCGTGGGATAAACGCCGGGTCGCCAGAAAGCAAATAACCTACGATCTGGGTGATCGGGTTGTATCCTTTTTCCTGCAGGGCCTTGTACACCTCTGTCAACGTCTCTTGCACATCCGCCGCATTCGCTTCCTTGGGCACCGTGAATTTCATGGTATTATCCAACGAACTCACAATCAACACCTCGATTTCCTTTGTAAACGTGTAAGAAAAAGTTGCTTGTTACAAACTGTATTCGACTAACGTCGACTCTTTCCTGTCAGTCTCGCAAAATTATCGCGAGGAAACATTATTTTGCAACAGCCTGACTCTTCACAAGATCTGCTACCGCATCCAATGCTTCTTGGAGCTTGGATGGGTCTTTACCACCTGCCTGCGCCATGTCAGGACGGCCTCCACCGCCCCCGCCGCAACGGGTCGCGACATCCTTGATGATTTTGCCTGCATGAATACCTTGATCCATCAGGTCTTTGGTTACACCAGCTACCAGGTTTACCTTGTCGCCGTCTACAGCTCCAAGTACGATGACAGCTGAACCAAGGTTGTTTTTTAGCTCGTCTACCATTCCACGCAGGTTGTCCATATCAACTGCGGAAACGCGGGCTGCCAGCACATTCATGCCATCTACCTGCTTCAGCTGATCAGTCAGAGAAGCTGCTTCAATATTGCCCAACTTCGCACGCAGGGACTCGTTTTCGCGCCCTAATTCTTTCAGTTGCTGCTGCAATCCTTCTACACGAGCAGGTGCTTCTGCCAGCACAGGTGCTTTGAGAGCTTGCGCTACTTCTTTAAGTGTAGTGAATTGGTGGTTCAGGAATTGGTAAGCACCTTTTCCGGTTACGGCTTCGATACGGCGAGTACCTGCACCAATACCGCTTTCGCTAACCAGCTTGAACAAACCGATTTCGGCTGTGTTGCTGACATGGCAGCCACCACAAAGCTCCAGGCTGTAATCACCAACTTTTACGACACGCACAACATCGCCGTATTTTTCACCAAACAAGGCCATCGCACCCATCGCTTTTGCTTCAGCCAATGCCTTGTTGGAAATATCGACAGCCAAGTTCTCCCACACTTTTTCATTCACAATCGCTTCGATTTGCTCCAGCTCTTCTGGTGTAATCGCGCTAATGTGTGTGAAGTCAAAGCGCAGTCGCTCTGGAGATACCAAAGAACCTGCTTGATTCACGTGTGTTCCCAGGACATCCTTCAAAGCCTGATGCAAAAGGTGAGTAGCTGTATGGTTTTTTGTGATTGCGAGGCGGGATTCACGATTTACTTCTGCGCGTACTTCCTCACCTTTGAGAAGTGTACCTGCTTCTACGAGTACGGAATGTACGTTTTGACCCATCGGTCCTTTTTGCACGTCCAACACGCGAGCTTTGACAGAGTCAGAGATCAAATAACCCTCGTCATTGATCTGTCCACCGCTCTCTGCATAGAAAGGCGTTTGATCCATGATCACTTGAACGGTTTGACCTTCCTGTGCTTCATCCGTCAGCTGGTTGTCCAAAATGATAGCTTCTACTTTTCCTGTTGCTACCAATTCATTATAACCAACAAATTGGCTCGTAACCGTCAAATCGGATAAAGGACCGCCCTGGATTTGCATACTGTCCACATCTTGACGAGCTGCACGGGCACGCTCGCGCTGTTCTTCCATCGCCTGATCGAAGCCATCGCGGTCAACGGACAGTCCTTGCTCAGCGGCAAAGTCTTCTGTCAAATCTACAGGGAATCCATAGGTGTCATACATTTTGAAAACGTCTTGTCCGGACAGCTGTGTTTGACCATTTGCCTTGGCTGCCTTTACCATTTCAGCGAGAATCGCCAGTCCATCGTTCAGTGTTTCATGGAAGCGCTCCTCTTCGGCACGGATTACTTTTTCAATAAACGCGCGTTTCGAAACAACCTCTGGATAGAACTCGCCCATCATGGTTCCCACAGTTTCGGTCAAGCTGTACAGGAACGGTTTTTCCACGCCCAGCTTTTTACCCATGCGAACAGCACGTCGCAGCAAGCGGCGGATGACATAACCGCGGCCTTCGTTAGAAGGCAGCGCACCATCTCCAATCGCAAATACAACGGTACGAGCATGGTCAGCAATGACTTTCAGCGCTACGTCCATTTCCGCGCTTTCTTTGTATTTCACGCCAGAAATCTCTGTTGTTTTCTCAATCAGAGGGAACAGCAAATCGGTTTCGAAGTTGTTGTCAACACCTTGAATGACCGAAGCCATACGCTCCAGACCCATTCCGGTATCAATGTTTTTCTTCGGCAGTGGCGTGTACGTTCCGTCTGGATTGTGGTTAAACTGGGAGAATACCAGGTTCCACACTTCCAAATAACGTTCATTTTCGCCACCTGGATACAGCTCAGGATCATTCGGATCGTTGCCGAAGGACTCTCCGCGATCGTAGAAGATTTCTGTGTTTGGTCCGCTTGGGCCTTCTCCGATATCCCAAAAGTTTCCTTCCAAACGAATAATGCGCTCTTCAGGAACACCGATTTTTTTGCTCCACAGCTCAAATGCCTCTTCGTCCTCTGGGTGAATCGTAACGGAAAGGAGCTCAGGATCAAAGCCGATCCATTTTGGGCTGGTCAAAAATTCCCATGCCCACTCAATTGCTTCTTCTTTGAAGTACTCCCCAATAGAGAAATTACCGAGCATTTCGAAGAACGTATGGTGACGAGCAGTTCGTCCTACGTTTTCGATATCATTGGTGCGAATTGATTTTTGGGAGTTGGTGATACGTGGGTTATCCGGGATGATGCGTCCATCAAAATATTTTTTGAGGGTTGCAACACCGCTGTTAATCCACAACAGGGATGGATCGTCGATGGGAACCAAGGGAGCACTTGGTTCGATGCGATGTCCTTTTTCCACAAAAAAGTCAAGGAACATCTGACGAATTTGATTACCTGTCAGCTTTTTCATCTACATTCTCCTCTTTTAGAAATGAAAAAAGCCCCCATCCCCTCAGGGACGAGAACTGTTTTTTCTCGCGGTACCACCCTGCTTACAGGCCCTGCGCACCAATCTGCGCTCGTGCCTGTCGCTTTAACGGCGAATAACGGTGCCATGCCGCCGGTTTTTGCCGGGTCTTAGGAGTAGCCTTCAGCTGCACTTCTTCTGGCCGCCCTCTCAACCGTGGAGCGTCCTCTCTGTAGAAGGTCTGCAACTTACTCGTTCCCTCATTGATCAATGCCATTATTGCTTTGTTCGTATTATAAATTTTTTTGGCGATCACTGTCAACTTTCATGCATCATGACTGCGATTCGCGTCGCAATGACCTTGCACACGGCAAGAACAGGGACGGCAATAATCAACCCGATAATGCCACCTATCGCTTCTCCAGCCAAGAGTGCCATGATAATGAGCAAGGGATGGAGATGCAGCGATCGCCCGACGATATTCGGTGACAAAATATTCCCTTCTACTATTTGAATGATCAGATTGACAGCGATCACCAGCAAAAGTGTCTTTGTAGAAATCGTCAATGCCACTACAACGGCAGGCGCAGCCCCGATCAAAGGCCCAATGTAAGGGATGATATTCGTCAAGCAAACAAATGCGGCCAACACAAAAGGATACGGCATTCCGATCCACCAATAGCCGAGGTATGCGAACACCCCAACGATGAGGGCGACCGTCATTTGCCCATGTATGTAATTTCCGAGCGATTCGTTGATGTCACGAAGAACAACAAGAACCTGCTTGCGATAACCTCGAGGGACAATGAGCATCCCCGTTTGATGCAATTCTTTCATATCTTTCAAAAAATAAAAGGCGATGAATGGAACAACAGCAAATGCTAGAACCTTTCCAAGCGAATTCCGGGCATTGTTGACCAGCTTCGTCACCGTATGTGACATGCCCTCCTGAGACTGAATAATTACGCGATCTACACCATGCGAGATGCTATCGGGCAAAAAATATTTATGTGCTTCCCATTCACTCAACCACTTGTAATACCAGTCAGTCAGCCTGGGCAAGTCATCGGACAGCTCCACCAGCTGCGTCGTGAAGATTGGTATCGCATTGACTACAGCAATTGTAATCACTAATACAAACGATCCATAAATGAGAAGTACTGCCATCAAGCGAGGAACTCTTCGTCTTTCCAGCATCTCCACGATTGGATGCAGCAAATAGGCGATGACGAGCCCTACCAAAACAGGGACGAATACTTCCTCTAAAAAAAGAAAGACCTGTGCTACGACAGGGCGGAGCAGCCACAGGAGATTGCCGATGACTAACAGGATGATGAGCCAAACAGCCGCGGCGAACAGGCGACTACGCCTAAGATCATCCACTTTGCCCCCTCCCTTCCGTTTCCATAATGGATAGGTTGTCACAGTTACACAAAAATCATGTACCCTATTGACACATCAGAAACATCGAAGTAGTATGGAAATACAAGAGAATATCTCCAAAGGGGAGTAGCTTTTTCGCAGCATAGTCGTCATTACGGGATTTATCCCCGGCTATGTTGGCAACATGTTTTTCTAATGTTGTAAGCAAGACCTTTGCCTAACAGGTAAAGGTCTATTTTTGGTTTCTAACGACCTTTGCCTGTCCAGGGAAAGGTCGTTTTCTTTTTCCCACTTCAGACAAACTAAAGTAGGCGGTATGAAGAAAACGGCCAGTGGATTATTCACTTCCAAAGGACAGGAGGAGGAAAAGAAATGGAACTGTTGTTTACCCCTGAGTTTTGGTCAGCACTACTTGCCATCATCGTAATTGATTTAGTGTTGGCCGGTGACAACGCAATTGTCATCGGGATGGCAGCGCGCAACTTGCCTGCCCACCAACAAAAAAAGGCCATTATTTTAGGAACAGTCGGAGCGATCATCATACGTGCTTTGGCAACCCTGGCCGTTGTCTGGTTGTTGAAAATACCAGGTTTGCTCTTGGTTGGTGGATTGATTCTGATCTGGATTTCCCTCAAATTGCTAGTACAGGATGAGGGCCACGACACCATGAAAGCTAGCGGAAGCCTTGGAGCTGCCATTTGGACGATTATCGTTGCCGATACGGTAATGGGATTGGATAACGTAATTGCAGTAGCCGGTGCTGCACACGGTGACTTTCTGCTAGTCGTCATCGGACTTATCATCAGTGTTCCGATCATGGTTTGGGGAAGCACATTGATTTTGAAAGTGATGGAGCGTTATCCGATTGTGATTTATATCGGTTCTGCTGTTCTTGCCTATACAGCTGCGAGCATGGTAACAACCGAGAAGTTCTTGGTCCCATTCTTCACTGCCTATCCATGGGTGAAATGGCTGTTCATCGTTGCGGTAGTCGTTGGAGTCCTTTTGATCGGACGAATGAAAAGCCGCGAGCAAAAACGACTTGCAGAACAATCTTAATAGCAGAGACAAAAAAAGCGCCCGAACTATCATACGTTCGGGCGTTTATTTATGTTCCGCTAAGCGGGCATTTACGAATTAACGGGCAACAGCACGCATCAGCTTGCGGCTCGTCTTCAACATACGCCGTACATCACGCATCGAAAACGGCAAGCGATTCAAATTCAGTGAAAACCGACTGCGACGGCGAGGAGCCATCAGATAACCGATGACTGCCACAATACCACTTGTGGCAAGAACGCGCAACAGGCTTCGAATGAACAAGCGTGCCACCTCCAATTGTTTTTTGCCGCTCACATGAATTACATGTTTAACTGAGCGGAAACCGTTTGATCTTCAATAAACAGATCATTGAGCGAATGCAATGAGCCGTCTTCCTCTACCTGATAGACAGAAGCAATCTGCTCGTTTGTTACGCTCATTTCTATGAAGCAGTTCCAGCAGTAGTACTGATTGGTTCCAATCTTTCCTACATCCTTGGAACTGCAATTCGGGCAAATGACACGCATCACGTAATCCTCCCTTTCACGCCTGGCTACGAACAAAAATCCGGCACGATCAGGTTTTCCTCCCCGACAATGACAGCAGGTGGTGCGGACAAGCGCTTGCGCCCCTCGGTGACGTCCGTCAACCAACCATTGGATAGTTCGTACCCTACAAGTTTCTCCCAGTTCGCAGAAAAGTAAACATCTTCCAATCTGCCCAGGAGTGTTCCGGAAGCGGTTATAACCGCTTTTCCTTTTAGTTTTGTCTTTCCCGTCACGATGCCGACAGGTTCTATAGCGGCGAGATGAGGTAAGGGCGTGATGGCGTCTTTTCCCGTTACGGTAAGGCAGGTCTCCCCTACCGCATGAATTTGTTCGGTAGGGATATAGGTACCTGGATGGAACCAACCCTGTTCGCTCAGCAAGACTCCTCGTACATGCCAAGTGGAGTCGCAAAGAATGTCACGAACGGTACCAATCGTCTCTCCTGTTTGCAGGCATACGACGGGCAAACCGACTGCATCCATTGCCTTGCGCATGTGGGACATCCCCCTTCCGCTCATTTAGTATCGGGCGAAATGGATTTGTCCATTCGGCGCAAATGGTTCCAACCATTGTCCTTACTCCTGCTTCAGCCGTTCCTCCAAATAGCTGTATCTGATTCCTTCTTCATCTGTTTCGACAGCTGCACGGAAGGCATCAGGCTCTCCGCACATGATCAGGAAGGATTTGCTCCGAGTTATCCCCGTATAGACTAGCTTGCGTCTAAGCATCCGATAATAGCTTTTAACAAACGGCATGACCACAATCGGAAATTCGCTCCCTTGCGATTTATGTACCGAACAGCAATACGCGAGCGTCAGCTGATGATAATTAGAACGCTTGTACACCACTTCCCGGTTGTCAAAAGCAACGACCAGCATCTCTTCATTCCCGGCATTTTCGTTCGGAAAAAAAATGGCCGCTATCTCACCCATGTCACCGTTGAAAACCTGTTCCTCGGCATTATTTACTAATTGCAGGACCTTGTCGCCTGTCCGAAAAGCCATTTCACCGAATTTAACTTCACGCTTACCGGCTGTTTTTGGATTAAACAGCTCCTGCAGTTCCTCATTCAACCGATTAACTCCGGCACTGCCTTTATAGATAGGTGCTAAAACCTGTACATCTTTTGCCGTATACCCTTTTTTTACGGCTCCGGAGCAAATTTGTTTCACTGCTTCCGGAACATCTTGTGGCGAACTTGTGAAAAATCGACGATCTGGAGTTGTGTGCAGCAAATCTGCGGGTACTGTGCCTTTACGCACATCATGCGCCAGACGAATAATCGTGGACTCTTCTGCCTGCCGGTAAATCTCTGTAAGCTGTGCCAAAGGCAAAAGTCTGGAGCGAATCACATCGAGAAGAACGTTACCTGGCCCTACGGAAGGAAGCTGATCCGGGTCCCCCACCATAATAATTTGCATGTCATCAGGAACAGCACGGAAAAGCTGGTTCGCAAGCCAAATATCGACCATCGACATTTCATCTACAATCAGCAGCCGACCGCGAATGGGATGCTCAGCGTCATGCTCAAAGCTCTCCCCTTTGTACCCCAGCAAGCGATGGATCGTCATCGCGGGCAAGCCCGTAGTCTCTGTCATTCGTTTGGCCGCACGCCCCGTTGGAGCCACCAGCAGAATCGGAAACGGATTTTCTTCATCGTACTTTTTGAGATCAAGAGAGAGCCCGTGGAGCTGCGAAAACACACGGCAAATCCCGCGAATCACCGTTGTTTTCCCTGTACCTGGTCCACCTGTTAACAGCATCAGCCCGGATTTGATTGCCTGTTCAATAGCATCACGCTGTGTCTGGGCATACGTGATGGCCAATTCGTCCTCAACAGCTCCCAGCGCACGATAAAACTCTGAGGCTGGAAAAGACGCAAAAGAATCCCTTTGCGAAAAATGACGGAGCCTTTTGGCAAGCCCAAGCTCAGCAAAAAACAGGGAGGGCAAATAAACCCTTTCATCCTCCCAAGCGATTTTGCTGGCGACAAACATGGCTTCCACAGCGAGTGTGATATCTTCGCCAGAAAACACATGACCCCCGCACTCTTCCAAAAGTCGCAGTGTTTTTTCACAAAGGTCCTCCACTGGCAAGTAGACATGCCCCTCTGAATAGGAGGCTTCCTGCAATATGAACAGGGCAGCTGCCTTAACTCGCTCCTCGGACGAAGCGGCAATTCCTGTCGCACGGGCGATGTCATCCGCTCGCTTGAAGCCGATACCGACGATGTCTTCAATCAGACGATACGGTTCTTCCTTGAGTACTGTCATTGTCTCCAGCTTGTAGGTCTGATATATACGAAGCGCCATGTTGACCCCAATGCCAAAGTCGTACAAAAATACCATCGCACTCTCGAGAGAACGATGCTCGATAACCGATTCATAGATGATTTTGGCACGCGACTCGGAAATTCCCTGTATTTCCGCCAAGCGCTCAGGGTAATCTGCAATGACAGTTAACGCATCGACCCCTAGATGCTCAACGATTCTTTTTGCCATCTTTTTTCCGATGCCCTGGAACAACCCACTCGCCAAATAACGCTCGACCCCAGCCAATGTCTTCGGGGTTTCTCTTTCGTATCGTCTGGCTACGTATTGTTGTCCAAAGCGTGCGTGTGTCTTCCATTCCCCGTAGAACGTATAGAGCTCATCAGGATGCGGACGGGGAAAATTGCCGACAACGACCACTTCCGATTCTTTGATGGATTCGGTAGTCTCTTCTATTTTAAGACGGATAACTCCGTACCACGTTTCTTCATTGTAAAAAATTTCTTGTGCGATAAAGCCGCGTATAAACGTCTCGGCAAACAGGGAGATCGTCTGTTGCTGCTCCTCCATCCTACCGCCTCCTAACTTGAACCTTGCATAGAAAAGAAAAATCCACTTTTACGTCAAAGTGGATTTCACGATTGCGCACTCGTCTTAAATTGTAAATCGTTTTACTTGTTCTGACAACCGCTCCGCCATTTGGGCCAAGGTTTCAGCTGCTGCTGTCATTTCCTCCGTTGTTGCAGATTGCTGCTCCGAAGCTGCCGCTACCTCCTGCGTGTCATTTGCTGCGGTTTCTGCCAGCTCCGATATCAAGTCTGCATTCACGACCAACTGCTGTGTATCCTGATGAATGGTCCGTGCTGCCTGATTCATACGGTGTACCTGCTGACTTACATCCTGAACCGCGACTAAAATTTGCTGGAAGCTCACACCTGCCATCTCCACTCCGTCTCGTCCTTCCTGGACTGAGCCTGTTGTCATTCCAATCGCCTCTACAGCCTGCTGAATATCTCTGTGAATCGAATGAATCAGGGTGGCAATTTCTTCAGCAGCTTGCCCTGACTGTTCAGCCAGCTTTCGGACCTCTTGCGCGACGACAGCAAAGCCCCGCCCCTGCTCCCCTGCCCGCGCAGCCTCAATTGCCGCATTTAAAGCAAGCAGATTGGTTTGATCAGAAATTTGCCGGATGATCGAGATGATTCCCATAATTTTTTCAGACTGCAATCCTAATTCACGTACGACCATTTCAGTCTCATGAGCGTCCTTCGCGATTTGATCCATCTCAGAAACGAGCTCTTTTAATTTGCCTTCGCCATCCTGAGCCAATTCGAATGCTTGGGAAGCGTCTTCATTTACTCGATCTGTAGATGCTGCTACTTGTTGAATATCGTTACCCATCCGCTGCAGGAAGCGCGTTGTTTCCAGCACGGTCTGCTTTTGCTGTTCAGATCCATTCGCGATTTCAGTGGATGCTGTCGAGATCTGCTCAGAAGCACGGGCACTTTCTGCTGCACTTGCCGTCAATTCCTCCGATGAAGCCGCTACTTGCTGTGAGACGTGCTGTACTTCGCTAAGCATTTTGCAAAATACATCCATCATTTCGTTGTACATCGCGGATAGCTCACCCAGTTCATCTCTTGAGCGAACGGTTACCCGTGGAGTCAGATCGCCTGTCTCTGCTGATTTCATGACAGCAACCAGCTCTTTTAGCGGTCCTACCAGCTTGTTCACAATGAAGATCCCGCAAGTCAAGGCAACGATTGCGCTAACCAGGCTGAGGAAAAACATCAGCGGTCTGCTGCTTTCAATTGATGTTAACAAGTCATCCTGATAGCTGCCTATAACGAGTGTCCAGCCGTTGGGGAGCTGTTTATAGGCAGCGACCTTGGTCAAGTCCTGGAAAACGTACTCAATCCACCCGTTCTTTTTCGTCAGCATCTCCTGTGTAAAGCCTTCATGGGCAAGAGAAGTATTGTGAACACTCGGATCGGGGTGAAAAATCGCGATACCCTTATCATCCAATATATAGGCGTAGCCTGTCATTCCATTTGGCTGGTAGTAACGCTCAGCAACCTCACGAATGATTTCATCAATTTTTTGATTATTTTGTTCCGCTTGTGACACATCCTGGGTGTAAGTAGATAGCTCTCTCGCTTTCATCTCGGTTATGTATTGCAGATCTGATACCGTTAGCTGGTATACGGCGTTACGGGCATTTTCAAACTGGATAAACCCCACAATCATTAGCGGTAGCATCGTGAGAACCAAAATCGTTAACACGAGCTTGTACCGAATTGAGAAGCGTCTGGAAAACATGTATTTCCTCCCCTTTATGCTGGACCGTACCAATCGGGTCTCTATATTTAGTTCTGAGGAACTATTTCACCCTATCCCCAAAATTAACCATAAGTGAGTAAGAAAAACAACTCCTAATTAGAAGCAGATTGCTTGAACACTAGCAATCTGACTGTACTTTCACTAGACTTTCAGATGTTTATTTAACCTGTAACTGTTGTGGTAGAGGTCGGTGTTGAAATCGGTCTTGAACATCTACCTACTTTCCTTTCAGTAGTTAAGCCTCTAATCAAGTTCGCCCTGGCAACTCTTAGATCAGTGACCGCGTTTTGATAGAAGGCTTTTCATGCAAAAACCGCTTGGCTCGTCATAGCGACAAACCAAGCGGTTTATTTTCTCTTTTGGATGAAACTAACGATCACGAACCAGTCGCTGTACGATTTTGGCTACTGATTGCGCAGCCTTTTTGGCTTCTGCCACCGTATTGGTAATTCCAAAGCTGAAGCGTATAGCCGAGTGAGTGATCTCGTCCTCCAAGTGCATCGCTTGCAAAACGTGAGAAAGCTCCAGTGATCCTGACGTGCACGCCGATCCACTGGCTGCCGCAACCTGAACCAAATCCAGATTCATCAGCATCGTCTCAGTATGAATACCAGGAAAGCTGACGTTCAAAATGTGCGGCATTACCTGCTCAGGATGTCCATTCACATGAAAGCGAATGCCTTCCTCCTGCCAAACAGCAAGCATCGCTTCTCGCATCTCGTTGTACTTGGAATTACGCTCATCCACTTCCTCGGCAACAACTTTGGTTGCTTCGGCAAACCCGACAATCCCAGCCAAATTCTCAGTGCCAGCACGGCGGTTTCGTTCTTGGGAGCCGCCATGCACAATGGGCGATATTGGTACCTTTTTCGCCAAATAAAGTGCACCTACTCCCTTTGGCCCATTAATTTTATGGGCTGAAACGGAAAGCATGTCCACAGGAAGTGCTCTGGCATGAACAGGCAGCACACCAAAAGCCTGAACAGCATCCGTATGAAAAATAATACCGCGCTCTTGCAAAAATGTACCGATTTCTTCTATCGGCTGAATGGTACCTACTTCGTTGTTGCCATACATAATCGACACTAGAACGGTATCTTCCCGTACAGCTTGCTTCAGGTCAGCTAGACGCACCATTCCCGTCTCATCGACAGGCAAATACGTCACTTCAAAACCGACTTGCTCCAAATATTCACACGCATGCAAGACAGCATGGTGCTCGATCTGCGAAGTTATGATATGTCGACCACGCTCTTTTTGTGCCATCGCTCCGCCAATAATCGCCATATTGTCTGCTTCTGTACCACCACTCGTGAAAATAAGCGATTGCGGATCAGCGTCCATAAATGCGGCAATCTGATCTCTCGCTCGCTCAAGGGCCTGGCGCGCTTGGCGCCCAGCACCGTGCACACTGGATGGGTTCCCGAACACTTGTGTCAAATAAGGCGTCATGGCCTCAATGACACGTGGGTGGACAGGCGTCGTAGCAGCGTGATCAAAATACATCATGTCAGACACTCGTCTCACCTTCTACTAACATTGTAGTTACTTGCTGGATATCAAATATAAAACATGTAGTTATTAGCATGTCCATCATCTTCGAAGCTGATCAAATCCTGCAACGAGGTGGAGTCCAAAACAGCCGAAATACTATCGCGAATGCGCAGCCACAGGTGGCGTTTTGCTGGATCCTCTTCCTCGGCAAATTCGACTGGGCTGATCGGTCCCTCCAATACCCGAATCACGTCACCTGCGGAAATTTCCTCTGGCTGCTTCGCTAAAACATAGCCGCCATATGCGCCGCGAATACTTTTTACCAAGCCTGCATTACGCAGTGGTGCAATCAATTGCTCCAGGTAATGCTCGGATAAATCATGCCGCTGGGCGATGCTCCGCAATGAAGTCGGTCCTTCTCCGCAACGATTGGCCAACTCCATCATGATTGTCAGCCCATAACGTCCTTTCGTCGAAATCTTCATATGTAACAACTCTCCTCTTTATTTCGTTCTACCCACTTCCCTTCATGCCTACATGACTTGGCGCTGCAAGGACACACTAGCATCTTAGGGGGGTGAAAGCATAATGGCAACAAACAAACGCCGAGAACGGGGACGTAATCACCCGTCCGAAACCTTGTACGACCAACCGGCTGGCACGATTGCCCACAAAGCCCGCTACGGAGCCAGTGAGCAAAGCAAGCAGCCAAATGAAAATGGCGACTTGCCGAACAAACCAGGCGGAAACGTACGTACTTAATTGGTCGACTCCCCCTTATTCGGGGGAGTTTTTCTTCGGCAAACCACGCCCGTCGAGCTTCTGGCGCTCTTCCTGGAAGCGGCGGATATGCCTTTCATAACCGTGATCCTTTGGCTGGTAGAACGAATAGTTTACACCGTCAGGCAGATACTGTTGTGGCACGTAGCCATACGGATAATTGTGCGGATACAGATAACCCTGACCGTGTCCCAGCTTTGCTGCCCCTTTATAAGCAGAGTCGCGCAAATGGATTGGCACCTGCTTGTGACCATCCGTCCGAATCCGATCCAGGGCAGAATTGATGCCGTTGTATGCCGCGTTACTTTTGGGAGCAGTGGCTAAATACGTTGTTGCCTGTGCCAAAGGAATTCTACCCTCTGGCATTCCTACCAGCTCAACTGCCTGAAAGCACGAAATAGCCACGGTGATGGCTTGTGGATCGGCATTTCCGATATCTTCGGAAGCAGAAATGACGAGCCTGCGTGAAATAAACCGTGCGTCCTCACCCGCATCAATCATTCTTGCCAGCCAATAGAGTGCGGCATCCGGATCAGATCCCCGTATCGATTTGATAAAAGCAGAAATCGTATCGTAATGGTTATCCCCGCTTTTGTCATACCGGACGGCTCTGCGCTGAATGGACTCCACTGCTACATCCAGTGTTACTGTGATGCAGCCATCTGAGCCTTGTCTTGTCGTAGTCACAGCCAGCTCCAATGCATTGAGCAATCGGCGCGCGTCACCCTCCGCATATTGGATCAGATGCTCTGCCGCTTCTGGTTCAACCGTAACGGACAGCTCTGCCAATCCGTTTTCTTCATCCGCGAGGGCACGATCCAGTACCTGCTTCAATTCCTCGTGGTTGAGGGGCTGAAGGGAAAAAATTTGCGATCTAGACAAAAGCGCAGGATTCACCTCAAAAAACGGATTTTCGGTCGTCGCGCCTATGAGTGTAATCGTTCCTTCTTCCACATACGGAAGAAGGGCATCCTGCTGGGACTTGTTAAAGCGATGAATCTCGTCCACAAACAGGGTCGTTCTTTGTTGGTCCATGACCAGTCGTTCCTTGGCCGCGTCCACTACCTTGCGAATGTCCGCTACGCCTGCCGTTACCGCATTTAACTCTGAAAAATGAGTTCGGGTCGAGCGGGCAATCACTTTTGCAAGCGTCGTTTTTCCGGTACCCGGAGGCCCGTAAAAAATGACAGAGGACACCTGATCGGCTTCAATCGCACGGCGCAACAGTTTTCCAGGAGCCAAGATGTGAGACTGTCCAATGACTTCCTGAATGGACTTCGGCCTCATCCGAGCGGCTAATGGTTTTTGTTTGCCGCCTTCCTGCTGGTCGTAAGCAAACGAAAATAGATCATTCATAGTTCACACTATCCTTTTGCCGGCTGCCAATCCAACAAATCGCGTACAACGACGCTGGCCAGAATCAATCCAGCAACAGATGGTACAAAAGCATTACTCGCTGGAGGCTGCCTCACTTTACTAATCGGTGAATTCGGGTTGGAAACGATTTGCTCACGTACATCCGAACGTACGGTAACAGGAATTTCTCTCGAGTATACGACCTTGACGCCTTTGTAAATACCATTTTTACGCAGCTCACGACGAATGACCTTGGCAATCGGATCATAGCTCGTCTGTGAAATATCCGCAACCTCGAAGCGCGTCGGGTCCATTTTGTTCGCTGCACCCATGCTTGAGATAATAGGAATGCCACGTCGTTTTGCTTCTTGGATCAAATGCAGCTTGGCAGACATCGTATCCATCGCATCTACGATGTAGTCCAGCTCATGCGCGAAAAACTGATCAGCTGTTTCGGCATTGTAAAACATGTTGAGCGTGACTACCTCGCACTCCGGGTTAATTGTCGCGATGCGTTCTTTCATCAGCTCTGCCTTTTTTTGCCCAACCGTATTCAGTGTTGCGTGAATTTGGCGGTTAATGTTCGTAATGTCTACGGCATCCTTGTCCACTAAAACCAGCTTGCCGACACCAGTCCGCGCGAGAGCTTCTACTGTGAAGGAGCCAACTCCGCCGACGCCAAGGACTGCCACGCGGCTATTTTTCATTTTTTCCAAACCTTCGGGACCGAAAGCCAATTCACAACGGGAAAATTGATGAAGCATCGCAAAAGTCACCTTTCATTCGTACACGAGATTATTGTCAATCGGAAAAGTAGGATTCAAGAGAAAAAAGGAGCCCCATTATGCCGTGTTGCTCCTTAGTTTTGAACCTGCTCATCGCAGGTGGGTGTCTTGCCGAACTGTTACAGACGTCCACTCGTTGGAGGCATGTCTTTACAATAACGGACGAAAAACTCCCTAAAAAAACTTTGTGGCTCAAAACTATCGGAGGTCACGAACATCGCAGGGCTTTGACTTTAAGTATTACCAATGTATCAAAGAGCAATGCAGCTCTGCAAGTTCTATTACGCTTCTACCTTTTCCTCTTCTGTTACTGTAGTGGCGATGGAGAGCTCCTCCAATTGCTTTGGAGCAACTACATCTGGTGCATTAACCATCAGGTCGCTTGCGCTTGCTGTTTTCGGGAATGCAATCACTTCGCGCAGGTTCGTGCGTCCAGCCAAAAGCATGATCAAGCGGTCCAGACCAAGCGCGATACCACCATGTGGAGGCGTTCCGTATTCGAATGCATCCAGCAGGTGACCAAACTGTGCACGCGCTTCTTCTGGTGTGAAGCCAAGTGCGGCAAACATTTTTTCTTGTACGTCGCGCTTGTAAATCCGCATGGAGCCGCCACCGAGCTCATAGCCGTTCAGGACCATATCGTACGCTTGAGCGCGGATTTGACCTGGATCAGTGTCAAATAGGTGCAGGTCTTCGTCTTTTGGACGAGTGAATGGATGGTGCAGTGCGACATAACGTTTCGCGTCTTCATCCCACTCCAGGAGCGGGAAGTCAACAACCCACAGGAACGCGAACTTGCTTTGGTCGATCAGACCGAGCTCAGCGCCCAGCTTGGAGCGAAGAGCACCCAGCGCATCAGCTACTACTTTTGGTTTGTCAGCAACGAACAAGAGCAGGTCGCCTTCTTCTACAGCCAGGCGGTTTTTCAATTCGTTAATCTCTTCTTCTTTAAAGAACTTGGCGATTGGCCCTTTTACCTCGCCATCTTTAAAGCCGATATAAGCGAGACCTTTGGCACCATAACGGGCTGCGAACTTTTGCAGATCGTCTGCCTCTTTGCGGGAGTAGTGACCGCAGCCTTTTGCGTTGATCGCTTTTACTTGGCCACCGCCTGCTACCACACTTGCAAAAACCTTGAAATCGCTAGTTGCTACGATGTCTGCAACATCTGTCAGCTCCATGCCAAAGCGCACATCTGGCTTGTCAGAGCCGTAGCGTCCCATCGCATCAGCGTAAGTCAGGCGTGGGAATGGAGTTGGAACATCAACACCAAGTGTTTGCTTGAATACGTGAGCGACCATCTTTTCCATCATCGGCAAGATTTCTTCCATCGACAGGAAAGAGGTCTCGATGTCCACCTGTGTAAATTCAGGCTGACGGTCAGCACGTAAGTCTTCGTCACGGAAGCAGCGTACGATTTGATAGTAACGCTCCAAGCCGGATACCATCAGAAGCTGCTTGAATTGCTGTGGCGATTGCGGCAGTGCGTAGAATTCGCCTGGATGCACGCGAGATGGAACGAGATAGTCACGCGCCCCTTCAGGTGTGCTCTTTGTCAGCATTGGTGTTTCTACTTCCACGAAGTCGTTTTCGTCCAGGAAATCGCGGAATGCTTTCGATGCCTTGCTGCGAAGCAACAGAGAGCGCTGCATTTCCGGACGGCGAAGGTCAAGATAGCGGTATTTCAAGCGAACCTGCTCATCTACATCGATATCGTCTTCGATTTGGAAAGGAGGCGTTTTCGCTTCATTCAAGATTTGGATGTCATCGATGTGAACCTCGATTTCACCAGTTACCAGCTTCGGATTAATCGCTTCTGGAGAGCGATTTACCACTTTACCTTTTACAACCAGAACATACTCACTGCGAACCTTGTCAGCTTTCTCCCATGCTGCTTTGTCATGCTCCGGGTTGAATACGATTTGCACGATACCAGTACGGTCGCGGAAGTCAATGAAAATAACGCCTCCGAGGTCACGACGCTTTTGTACCCATCCATTCAGTACGATTTCCTGTCCTACGTGTTCTTTGGTTACTTTTCCGCATTCTACGGTTCGATATTGCCAAGACATTTTGATATCCCCCACTCGGTTGTTTTAGTTCGTATGGTTTCTTTTTTCATTCAGTGCGACAACAAGCTCATCTTGCTTGATCTCCTGCTGCTCACCTGTAGCCATTTCCTTTAAGACAACAGTGCCGTTCGCCAGCTCTGTTTCGCCAATGATTGCCGTAAAACGGGCAGACAATCGATCGGCTTGCTTCAGCTGTGCTTTCATTTTGCGATCCAGATAGTCGAGCTCAGCAGAGATGCCCGCGCGACGCAATTGATCCACCAATACGAAAGCGGCTGTTTTGGCTTCTGGTGATTGCACTACTACGAAACAGTCGATGCCTCCCGTAATTGGCAGCTGGACACCTTGCTTTTCCAAAGCGAGCAGCAAGCGCTCGATGCTGAGTGCAAAGCCAATGCCAGGCATATCGTCTCCGCCCAGCTCTGCAACCAGACCGTTGTATCGTCCGCCACCACACAAGGTTTCCACCGCACCGATCTCGGCCATTTTGATTTCAAATGCAGTCAGCGTGTAATAATCCAATCCACGAACCAGACGCGGATTCACGTGGTACGGAATATCCAGTGCTGTCAAATAGCCTTTTACTGCTTCAAAATGCGCCGCAGACTCTTCGCTTAAATAATCGAGAATGGACGGAGCATCCTTGGTCAGCGACTTGCATTTTTCGTTCTTGCAGTCGAGGACACGAAGCGGATTTCGGTCAATACGAGATTGACAATCCTCGCAAAGCTCTGAGCGAACCCCGTTCAAGTGAGCCAGCAAATGCTCGCGATGACGAGCACGATCCTCAAGTGTACCAACACTGTTCAGCTCCACGCTCAGTCCAGTCAGTCCCAGCTCCTGATACAAGCGAATAGCCAGACCAATGACTTCCGCATCAATCGCTGGATCGCTTGAACCAATTGCTTCAGCCCCAAACTGAACAAACTGGCGGTAGCGTCCCGCTTGTGGGCGCTCGTGACGGAACATTGGACCCAAATAGTACAGCTTTGTCGGTTGGTTCGGCACGCCGTACAATTTGTTTTCAACGTAGGAGCGGACGACGCCAGCTGTACCCTCAGGGCGGAGTGTCAGTGCATCTGTACTCCGCGGATTGGCTACGCTGTACATCTCCTTTTCCACAATATCCGTCGTTTCGCCTACCCCGCGCTGGAACAACTCTGTGCTCTCAAATAGCGGAGTACGTATCTCCGCATAATTGGAGCGGCGGCAAAGATCTCGTGCTTTGGCCTCAATATAGTGCCAAAGCTCTACCGTACCAGGCATGATATCCTGTGTACCGCGAGGGATCTGAATTCTTGTCATTCCCATCGAACCTCCATGTCTTTTAAGAAAACCTCTATCGAGGCCTCCTCAAGGATGAGCGCCCGCGTTTTCGCGGAAAGTTCCCATGCGCTCCGGAATTCGTAAGCGTCGCGCTTATAAATTCCTATACGTTAAAAAACTTGGGCTACGCCAAACCTCCAGGATCAGAGGACTCATTTATCCAAGCAAATAAAAAAGTCCCCCGTCTCCTGACATTTAGCTAATCGCCGCATGTCAGGGACGAGAGACTGGTTATATACTCCCGTGGTGCCACCCTGTTTGAATAGCCTGTTGTGTCCGGAAAGGCTATCCCACTTATTAGCCGTTAACGCCGGCGCACGCCTGCCAGTTACTCAGCGAAGATGTTCTTCTGCCGTTCACTGCGGTCCTCGGGGATGTCATTCACCAAGCCGTAATACGAAAGCACTCTCAGCCACGGCGCTCTCTCTCTGGTTATCCGGTTCCTGGATACTTGTTCCCGTCATCAGATCAATACTTATTCAAAAAGCTTATTGTGAATCATAGCAAACCAGCAGGCACGCGTCAACAGGCGCACCATAAAACTTTTTTTATACCGGAATTACTGATCCTGTGAAACCGTCTGTTTTCCGAAATAGATTTCATCCAAATCACGGAGCTTATTTTCCACGAGCACCTTGTACGTGTCGTTATACGTCTTCGGGTCCTTCGGATTCGGAAAACGCGACAGCTTGCCGCTTCCCGGTGCCATCAGCTTGGAGACTGCTCCACAGCCCAGCCCCAAAATCGTTTGAACCTCTTCCATGATCATGATGTTGTAAATGCTTTCCTGCCCGGGCTTCGAATAACCTACATTCTCCAGGTTACCCAAGATATTTTTTTGGCGATACAGGTAGTACGGATCATAACCGTTTGCAGCTGTCCAAGACGACGCCATGTCCATCATCTTGCTGATTTCCTCACGGCTGGCTACCTTGTAACGCTCTTTGTTCTGCGTCATTTCCGAAGCCCGCTTAAACGAAAGCGTATGAACAGTAAGGGATGCAGGCATCAGCTTTTCTACCTCTTGCAGGCTATGCGCTAGCTCTGCCACACCTTCATTTGGAAGACCAATGATCAAATCCATGTTGATGTTAGTAAGACCCATTTCCATAGCCAGATGATACTTTTCGATCGTTTCCTCGACCGTATGGTGGCGGCCGATCGCTTGCAAGGTTTCTTGCGTAAATGATTGGGGGTTGATGCTAATGCGATCTACCTCCCAGCGCTTCATTACGTCCAGTTTTTCTCTGGTGATGGTGTCGGGTCGTCCTGCTTCAACGGTCAATTCGCGCACATCAGCCATGTGAGGGAATGCTTCATGCATCGTTTCGAACAATCGGTTCAGATCATCGGCCGTGATGCTCGTTGGTGTCCCACCACCAAAATAGATGGATGTTATTCGCTGGTTATTTTCCCGCAGCCACTTGCCCATATGCTCGATCTCGTAATGCAGTCCCTCCAAAAACGGATTTACGGACGCAGTATGGCTTCGAATGGCGTACGCAGGAAACGTACAGTACGCACACTTCGTCGGACAAAAAGGAATGCCAATATAGACAGATAGCTCGCGGTCAATCTGGTACAAATCCGGTACGACTGCAAGCTGCTTGTCGACAATTTCTTGTAGCAGCTTTAGCTTGTAAGGACGCAAAATCACATCCTGCTGAAGGCGGCGATGGGCATCCTCTCTGTGGACACCCGCAGCGTTTAGTTGATGAAGCAGCTTGGTTGGGCGTATCCCGGTCAAAATGCCCCAGCCTTGCTCAATGCCGGTATATTCCTCCAGCATTAACAAGAGCGCATAGCAAAGTGCCTGCTTGGCTGTTTTGCGCATCGCTTTTTCATCACGAGCCACATATGCCCGATTTACTTGATGAGTCAAACGCTTGCTGCCGTCATACAGCTCACCTGTCGCCGAAACGCCATCGTCATGCACGGTCAGAGTCAGCTTTATTTTCAAATCAGCTTCGTTTGTCCATTCTGGAACAAAGACAAGCTGTGGATCTTCGTAAAACAAGGCGAGAATCAGCGAAAGCTCTCGCTCAAATGCGTGTCCTACGCATGTAATTTGTATCATCGAGTTCACCTGCTTTTTCAAAATGCCACTCCTCATCTTAGCTGACGGCGACAGTCATGGTCAACTATCCTAGTGGCACTGTAACAAGCAAGCTCTCCCATCACTTCCGTTTTTTGCGCAAATGCTGAACATCTCGGACACTTGGTGTAAATTCCTTTGACAGCTCCACATCGTTTAATGAAGCGTCTTTTTCCAAAAAATCATGAAAATCGACAGAGAAAAATTTTCGATTCACTTCCTGTGCAAAGGTTTCTTTGTTAGACTGCCTCACGCAAAATTCCTCCTGAATGCTCTATCTTCACAGTCTCTATTATTGCCTTCAACTGGGAAAAGCAATCTGGAAAATAGTGAGGAACTTTGTCGGATGATGCAGGAAAAAGCAGGATATAGGGAGAAGTGATTACTTTGCCAAAAACATGCAAGACATATTTTGGTTCGTATAAGGAAATTAACGTGAAAGGATGTCTAACGTGTTTGTTCGTCAAAAGATCCTGAGGACCCTCCTGACTGTTCTTTGCGCCATCTCCATCCCCGTCTCTACAGCTTGGGCCGCCGGTTCTGTTCAGGTTACCGTGGACAAGCTCAACGTCCGTTCAGGTCCAAGCCTTCAGGACACTGTCGTCACTACTCTGCCGAACAAGACTGTATTACCTGTGGTCTCCGCGAAAAACGATTGGGTTCAAGTGAAGCTGCCAAATGGTCAAACCGGTTGGGTCGCAAACTGGCTTGTAACTACGCAGCAGCAAGCTTCTACTTCTACCGCTACCGCACATGTGGAAAGCACGACCACCAATCTCAATGTTCGCTCTGGTCCCGGACAAACGAATGCGGTTGTAGGAACGATCAACCCTGGCACTCGCTACAACATCGTACAGAGGACCGGAGAATGGATTCAAATCCAGCTCACTGCTCAAAGCAAAGGCTGGGTAGCGTCCTGGTTAGTTAAGGAAAGCTCATCTGGACAAGTATCCAAGCCTCCGACTACTCCATCTGGCGGCGGTACAACAACCACTGCCCCATCCACTGCCGGAACTCAGGCAACCAAGCCACCCGCGGTGCAAGGTGCCAGTCTGACGCTGCAGTACGCACCCTATGTTTACGCAACACCAGATTCCACTACTCCCGCTATCGGACAGCTCCACGCCGGGGAAACAGTAAAGGTCATCACGCAGCAAAATGGTTGGATTCAGTTTCCCTACGATGGTGTAAACGCATGGTTCACAACCGAGCAAGCACCGAATCCAAACGCAGAGCTGGACCCTGGCACACCACCGACAGATATTCATTCGGGAACACAACCGGGGCAGCCTTCAACAACTACACCGGCCAAGCAAACAGCTACCGTGCAAACAGACGGACTGAATTTGCGAAGCGAAGCCAATACCTCAAGCTCCATTTTGGCCACACTCACAGTCGGCAGCAGTCTGACTGTTTTGGAGAAGCGGGGCGATTGGTACCGCGTCCAGACACCAGCAGGACAAACAGGCTGGGTCGCAGGCTGGCTGATCACGGTATCACAACCGACTATGCCAACACCAAGCGGTCCGTATGTCACCATCGTCAATCCAGATACGAATGTACGATCTGGCCCTAGTACCGAGCATGAAATCATCAAGCGGGTGCAACCGGGCGAAAAATATAGCATTGCGGTCAATGAAGGAGAATGGTTCCAAGTCAAGTTCACAGACGGCTCATCCGGCTATATCGCTGGTTGGCTCGTTTCAGCAAGCGGTGTACCTGCTGTTATCCGCGGCAATGAGCTCGTCGGAAAAATAATCGTTGTCGATGCTGGCCACGGTGGTAACGACAATGGGGCAACTGGCTCCAGCTTCTCTACTTTGGAAAAAACAGTGAACCTGCAGGTCGCTCTCTTGCTCAGAAACAAGCTGCAGTCTTCGGGAGCAAATGTCATTATGACACGTGCTGACGACCGCAAGCTGACGCTTCAGCAACGTGTAGATGTGGCAGTTAACAACAAGGCAGATATATTTGTCAGCGTTCACCACAATACGCATCCAAACACAGCGACAAACGGCTCCATCGTCTTTTTCTACAACCAGGGCAACTCCAGCAAGCTCGCTTCCCTGGTTCAAAATGAGCTTGTCAAAGCAACGAGCTACAAAGATTTGCAATCCCGCTTTGGCGACTATTTTGTCCTTCGGGAGAACTCCGTCCCATCCATTTTGGCGGAGATTGGATTCCTCTCCAACTACAATGATGAGATACGGGTTCGCTCGGAGAAGCAACAAGATTTAGCTGCCGAGGGCTTATACAAAGGGATTATTCAGTACTTCAATTCGTTAAACCCACAGGGCGGCTAATTTTGCTCCTATGAAATGACATACAAAACCCCCAGTAGAAACATCACGACCATTACTACGGTGTGTGGTTACTACTGGGGGTTATTTTTGCATGCGGCGAACGGACTCACAATCAATTATGTGGGGTGCTTATCCCAAGGCTCCACACTACATGACTATCCCCACCCCCTAATCGACTTGATTCATTACGACTCTACTATCAGTGTGACAGGTCCATCATTTATCAGGGCAACATCCATCATTGCTCCGAAACGCCCTGTTTCCACATGCAGCCCTTTTTCACGCAGCTTCTTGTTGAACAGCTCGTATAGTGGCTGGGCTTGTTCCGGCCGTGCTGCTGCCATAAAGTTAGGGCGTCTCCCTTTTCGGCAATCACCATAGAGCGTAAATTGAGATACAGACAAAATTTGACCACCGGTTTCCAGAACGGAATGATTCATTTTTCCTTCTTCATCTTCAAAAATACGCAGATTGGCGATCTTGTCCGCAACGAACTCAATGTCCTTTTCGCTGTCCTCATGTGTTATTCCTACCAGCAGCATCAAGCCGTGGGGAATTTGTCCAACTACCTCGCCTGCTACTGTTACGCTTGCCTCTTTGGATCGCTGTACGACTACTCTCATGAATGATTATCCTCCTATCATGCCTGCGACTGAAACGACTGAAAACAAGAACACCCAATCCACATAGGGATCAGGTGCTCAATATCCGGCGAACCGAATAAATATCTTTGATGCGCTTGATACGCTCCACTACTTTTAGCAAATGATCCACGTTGCTGATCGAAATCGTCATGTGAATGGTCGCAACCCGGTTTTTATCCGCTTTGCCACTGACGGCAGCAATGTTTGTTTTGGTCTCAGCGACAACCTGCAGGACGTCGTTTAAAAGCCCGCTCCGATCGTTGCCCGTAATCTCGATTTCTACGTTGAAATTGTGCTTGAAGTCCGTGTCCCACTCAACATCGATCAAACGCTCTGAGCATTCGTCCGCAAGCACATTCGGACAGTCAAGACGATGCACCGAAACCCCTCGACCTCGTGTAATAAAGCCGATGATCTGGTCACCTGGGACAGGCGTACAGCAACGAGAAATACGTACTAAGAGATTGTCTACACCGCGCACCTTGACCCCTGATTCACTTTTTGCCTGATGCGCTGGATTCGGTTTGACCTCTGGAATCGTCGGATTCTGCTCTTCGCGTTCGCGACGCAGCTTGTCAACCAAGCGTGTGGCAATCTGTGATGCCGTAATTCCGCCGTATCCGACAGCGGCAAACATGTCTTCTGCCCCCTGGAAATTAAAGCGAGCTGCGGCTTCCTTGAGGTTGGCATCGGTCATGGCATCCTTCACATCGAAGCTGCGTGCCTTGACCTCCGTTTCCACCATTTGCTGACCTTTTGCAACGTTTTCTTCCCGTTTTTCCTTTTTAAACCATTGTTTGATTTTGTTGCGGGCATGTGCTGACTTGGCCATTTTCAGCCAGTCCTGACTTGGTCCGTACGAATGCTTCGAGGTCAGGATTTCGATAATATCGCCCGTTTTCATCGCGTAATCGAGCGGAACAATCTTGCCATTTACTTTCGCACCAATTGTTCTATTCCCGACTGCAGAGTGAATGCGATAGGAGAAGTCGAGAGGTACAGAGCCTTTTGGCAGCTCGACCACGTCTCCTTTTGGCGTAAACACAAATACGGTGTCCGAGAACAAATCCTGCTTGAGGCTCTCCATGAATTCCTGGGCATTGGGAGCTTCCTCAGAACCGCCCTCAATAATTTCGCGCAAGCTGCCCAGCTTTTCGGCAAAAGATCCTTGCACGACGTTTTGGCCTTCTTTATATGCCCAGTGAGCAGCAATCCCGATCTCCGCTGTCTGATGCATATCCCACGTGCGGATCTGCACTTCCAACGGCTCTCCCTTTGGTCCGATTACGGTCGTATGAAGGGACTGATACATATTTGTCTTCGGCATGGCGATATAGTCTTTAAAACGGCCCGGCATCGGCTTCCACAACGTGTGCACGATCCCCAAAACGGCGTAGCAATCGCGAATGTCGTTTACGATAATCCGCAGCGCCAGTAGATCATAGATTTCATTGAACTGTTTGTTTTGCTTCGTCATCTTTTTAAAGATACTGTATATATGTTTCGGTCGACCCGAAATTTCTGCTTCAATGTTCAGCTCGCCCAGCTTTTCCCTGATCGTATCAGAGGCTTCATTTAAATAGGCTTCACGCTCAACCCGCTTCTTTTGCATCAGATTGACGATTCGATAGTATTGCTGTGGGTTCAGGTAACGAAGCGAAGTATCCTCCAGCTCCCATTTAACCGAAGCAATCCCCAGTCGATGAGCGAGAGGGGCAAAGATTTCGAGTGTCTCGTCAGATATCTCACGCTGTTTTTCTTCGGACATATGCCGCAGAGTCCGCATGTTGTGCAGACGGTCAGCCAGCTTGATCATGATGACCCGAATATCCTGCGCCATGGCAACCAGCATCTTGCGGTGGTTTTCGGCAAGCTGCTCTTCTTTTGACTTATACTTGATTTTTTCCAGCTTAGTCACTCCGTCAACCAGCAGAGCCACGTCAGGCCCAAACTGCTCGCGGAGATGATCCAGCGTAATCTCAGTGTCCTCTACAACATCGTGCAAAAAACCGGCTGCAATCGTTACCGCATCCATGTGCAAATTGGCAAGGATACCCGCTACTGCAATCGGGTGCATGATATAAGGCACACCAGACTTTCTCACTTGGCCCTCATGAGCTTTGTGGGCAAGCTGATAAGCACGTGTAATTAAGTCCAAATCCGATTGGGATAAATAAGTGCTTGCTTTTTTTACTACCTCATCAATGCCGGTAATCATAGTTCCCTTCCCTTATCCTCTCATTAGAAAACCTGGCTACGCCTTGCCCGTTGGCAAACAGCCGCGGTTGCACTTATACGAAATAGAAATACTTAGATTCCTATCTGTATAAAAAAGCCTCAATCGAGGCCTCTTCACGGAGGTGCTACCGCGTATTAGCGGATGATTTGTTGTCGTTTCAGAAAGTGAAAACGTACACAAACTCTCCTGTACGATATAAAGCCCCTATCGAGGCTGTCACGGCTAGCAAGCGCATTTTTTCATAACGTCAAGCTTGCTGAACCATCAGGTAGAACATGGGCTTTTGATGGAGCTAATCCGAATAAGAAAACTTGGCTATGGTATTTCATCTATTATCTTTTAAGTCGTTCATATTGTAAAGGTGCTTTCCTCTGTAAAGTATGTACAGCCTAAGAAAAAAGAAAAAAAACGGGCATATCACCCGCTTTTTTCTCGTCGATTAGTATTGAATCAGGGATTTAATCGGTCTATCCCCAATTTTTTGACGGCCATCCAGGTAGGTCAGCTCGATAAGGAAAGCTGCACCTACTACTTTACCGCCCAATTGTTCGATCAGATTAATTGTGGTTTCGATCGTTCCACCAGTTGCCAGCAAATCATCTGCGATCAGAACACGTTGACCTGGCTGAATCGCATCCACGTGCACAGCCAGTGCGTCTTTTCCATACTCCAAGTCATAGTCCGCCTTAATAGACTCATAAGGCAGCTTGCCCGACTTGCGGATCGGAACAAAACCAATGCCCATCTCATAAGAAAGTGGCGCACCTACTACGAAACCGCGTGCTTCAGGACCTGCAATCACATCAGCCTGCACTTCGCGGGCAAACACAGCAAGCTCTTGAATAGCAGCACGATAGGCTGGACCGTCTTTCAACAAGGTGGTAATATCCTTGAAACGGATACCAGGCTGTGGGTAATCAGGAATGACACGAATATATTGTTTAAAATCCATTGAATAATTCCTCCTAAACGGTGGCAGGCTCCACCAACTGATGAAACGATTGAAGCAAGGCTTCTGAAGATGAAAGTAATAAATCAGTAGCCAGCTGTGATTCCTCTTGCCACCCAGCATAGAGGGCAGAGCTTTCCAGTGGCCGCTTTTCTGTCGAAGTCAGCAGACGGTACTGCTCAGGCTCCTCTGCCAAAAACTCAAGCTCCAGAAAAATTCCAAGCATGCCGTCCAGCATGGGTCTTTTCCACTTTAGCTTGCGTGCCAACGCATCCAGATGCATATGCTTGACGGTAGGGACTTGCACGAAAAACTGGTACAGCTCCTTGAAATGTTGACGTCCTGGACAGGAAAGCCGCTCCATTCCCAAATCTGGATCGCCGAACATGCAGTATATCCGCTCTGCCTCTTTTATCTGGGTAAGGATGGCAGCAAAATCAGCACGACGTTTTGGCAGGTCGTACAGAATGACATTTTGGCTAGAAGTAAAAACGCTTTCGCTATTTTCGCGCCCAAATAAATAAAGTGTCTGTCTTTGCTCCTCGGTAGCCGAAGATGCCAAGAGCTCGTAGCTCTCTTCTCGAAACAGCACAGTTATAGAGCCTGGTTCAGCAGCGAGTTGCAGCCACTTTTGCGCTTTGTCACGGCTCCCTCGCAAATCAAAAATTTGTTGATGCGGTACCGACAAATCTCGAATCGTTAGCTGCGGCTTGCGATTTCCGTTCCATTCGTTTACGGAAAGCTCACCCAAGACTTGGAAGCGTGCTTTTGGCGTCACCTTTTTCGTCACATGCGCCCAATTAAACCCGATCGCATCGACGGTCGTCCCGGATTTGCTCAAGGAACACTTCAAGTGATTGTCATCGCGGCCAATCGTACGCATCCCTGCAGTCTCTACATCCTCTAGCATTACCAAAGGAGTCGGATTTCCCATCCCATACGGAGCAAGCTGCTCCAGCTGTTCGACTGATTCGAGACTGATTTGGGTAATATCCATCGATACATCCACCTTGGTCAAGGGGATAAAATCGTCTGCGGAAAGCCACTGACCAGCGAGCTCGTTCAGTTTTTTGCGCAAAAAATCAAGGTTCTCAACCGGCAGAGTCATCCCTGCTGCCATCGTATGTCCGCCGTAATGAGGCAGCCAATCCTTGCATTCCGTCAAGGCCTCATACATGTCAAAGCCGGCAATGCTGCGAGCAGAGCCTTTCGCCGTTCCTTTTTCCGGATCAATCCCGAGTACGATGGTAGGTCGGTAGAATGTCTCCACGAGCCTGGAGGCGACAATGCCGACGACCCCTACATTCCACCCTTCCTTTGCCACTACCAACACATTGTGCTCATCTGGCGGGTACAGCTCCCTAACCATTTGCACTGCTTCTTCGGTCATGGCCGCAACCAGCTCCTGACGATCGCGATTCAAATCGTCCAGAGCCTTTGCACATGCTTCTGCCTCATCCCTGTCCTCTGTCGTCAACAGCTTGACAGCTGATTCTGCGGTCTCTAATCGCCCACTCGCGTTTAATCGCGGTCCAAGAGCAAATCCTACATGGCCTGCCGACAGATCATTGTCTGAGAGCCCACAGACGCGGATCAACGCTTGCAGTCCAAGATTCCTCGTGTGATTCAAGCGCTTCAGTCCCTCTCGCGCGAGAATACGATTCTCGTCAACTAGCGGAACCAGGTCAGCAATCGTACCCAAAGCCGCCAGATCAGCCAGATGCAGAGGAGGCTCGCCGAGCAAAGCATGCCCTAGTTTAAAAGCAACCCCTACTCCCGCCAGCATGTCAAACGGATAGGAACAGCCAGGTTTTTTTGGATTAATCACAGCAAATGCCTCCGGGATGATTGCCGGAGGTTCGTGGTGGTCGGTTACAATTACATCAAGACCCAGCTGTTTGGCATACTCCACCTGCTCGACTGCACTAATCCCGGTATCTACTGTAATGATCAGCTTGTAACCGCTTTGCTGCAGCTGCGCCAAGGCGTCTTTATGTAACCCATACCCTTCGGTAAAACGGTTTGGGATGTAATAGTCAAACACGGCGCCCAGTTGGCGCAATACATGTACCATGAGTGATGTAGAACTTACGCCATCCGCGTCATAATCACCGTAAATACAGATCGGCTCCCGATCCTGGATGGCCGTTTGAATACGGCGCACGCTTTTTTCCATTCCATCTAGCAAGAACGGATCATGAAATAAATCTGGTCCTGCCTGAAGAAAATCTCGGGCCTTTTGCGATGACTCAATACCTCGAATGACCAGCAGCTTGGATACGAGCGGAGTCAGCTGACATTCATCTGCAATCGTTGCAGCCAATTGTTCATCGTACATGGCCAGTTTCCAGCGACTTTTCGCTTTCAGCATGAGCGTTCCTCCAATCCTCATTCATTATAGAGGATGGAGCAGGAGACTGACAACTGCGTAAAACATACAGCTTTTATCAAGTGCCCCTCTCGTATCCACATTCAGGGATTGATGTGGACGAAAACATCACGTACTTCAGGAAATTTTTCCATCAGCTCATGCTTTACTTGCTTCCCAATCCCATGCCCTGCTTCTACTGTTATTTGCGGATCGACACCTATTTTCACGTCAACAATCTGGTAGTGACCATGCTCACGAGCACGCAAAGAATCAATGCGCATAACCCCAGACACTTCTAGAATAGCCTGGCGCAGCTCTTTCGTATCAGCATCATGTAAAACGTGGTCAAGTGTACTGTGGATTGATTCCATCAAAATGCTGTACGCCATTTTCAAGACGAGCAAGGTGACAAAAATTCCAGCGGCCGGGTCTAAATAAAGCATCCACGGAATGCCGAACCATCCACCAGCTATCGCTCCGCCAATCCCCACCAGTGCGGCAAAGGATGAGAAGACATCTGAGCGATGCTCCAGTGCGTTTGCCATCAATGATTGACTTTTGAGCTTTTTACCTAAATTGTACTTGTATCGATACATCCACTCTTTTACGATCATGGAGCCGATTGCTGCCCAAACCGCAAGAAACCCTGGTGCTTCCAAAGGTACGAAAAGAGATTTGATCGAGGTGACACCCATCTCAAATCCAACGACAGCAAGTAGGACGGACACGATAATCGCAGAAACAGACTCTGCTTTTCCGTGACCATATGGATGATCTTGGTCTGGCGGACGTTCTGCAGCACGTAATCCGATCAAGACAGCGACGGACCCAATTACATCAGACGCCGAGTGAATAGAATCCGCAATCAACGCTTGAGATTTGGCTATCACGCCAATCAGCAGCTTTACCCCTGCCAGCGCTATGTTTCCGATAATCCCTACCCACGCAGCAAACTGTGCTTTGGCCAGACGCTCATCCACCATGTGTCGTTCCTCCCTAATGGAATCAGAAGTTAGAAAACCGCGGAGAGCTACCCCCGCGGTCTTTATCTTTCGTTCAATTACGCTTCTTTTTCTTTTTTCTTTTTCATCATATTCCGCTCTTTCAAGTTTACCCAAATTTGTGCGGCAATAAAGATGGAAGAATACGTACCACTCACCAGACCGAACAAAAGCACCAGAGAGAAGTTGCGAATGCTCTCGCTACCCAATACCGCCAGTGCCAAAGCTGTGAAAAATACGGTGGCTACGGTGTAGATCGAACGGCGCATCGTCTGCCAAAGAGATACGTTAACCAGATGCTCAAGGTCTGGAATCGTTTTGGACTTCATGGTTCTTAGGTTTTCCCGAATCCGGTCAAAAATAACGATCTTGTCGTTAATGGAGTAACCGAGAATGGTAAGGATCGCTGCAATAAACGTGATATCTACTTCCAAGCCGAGTACCGAGAAAAGCGCGATCGGGATAAACACGTCATGCAAAAGTCCCGCTACACATGCAATCCCGAAGAGCCATTGGAAACGGATCGCAATGTAAATGACGATACCAATGGAGGCAATCGCAACAGCGATCGCAGCTTTCTTCACCATTTCACGCGCAATCGTCGGGTCAACAGAGGATACCTGCTTCGTTACCTGCTCCCCAAACTTTTTCTTCAGAGCAGTTTCCAGCTTCATCATCGTGTCAGACGGAATGGCTTGATCAAAACGGGTGTACGCTTGGTTTTCACCATAACGGGTGATGCCAGTAAAAGCAACATCCGGAATCTCTTCTTTAATGACCGCCTCAACATCTGCGGTATTAAATTCTTTTCCCACAAAAATATCGAGCCGTGTCCCTGCTTTAAAGTCTACACCCAAGTGAAGTCCTTGGAACAGCATAAACAAAAAGCCGATAATAATGATCGCAGAAGAGCCAATAAAATACTTTCGGCGATTCTTTACGATGTCAAATCTCACGACCGTGTTCTCTTGATTAAAGCTCACCGATCTCACTCTCCTTTACCCCGAACCAGAACGGCTTTTTAAACATGTTGGAACGGACCACCAGCCACAGGAGGAAGCGAGACCCAAACACGTTGGTAATCATACTTACGATGATCGTCATAGCGAGTACGACCGCAAAACCTTGGACAGAGCTTGTCCCGAAGAAGAACAGCACGCCCGTCGCAATCAGTGTTGTTACGTGAGAATCGATAATGGTAATCAAGGAACGGCGTTCACCGGAACGGAAAGCAGACAGAACCGTTTTCCCGGAGCGCAGTTCTTCTTGAATCCGTTCGTACGTAATGATGTTGGCGTCAACGGCAATACCGACAGCCAAGATAAATCCGGCGATCCCCGGCAATGTCAGTGTCGCGTCCATCCAGTCCAAAACGACCATACAAAAATAAGTAAATCCAGCCAGTGTGATATTCGCAATCATTCCTGGCATGCGGTATACAAACAACATGAAAAAGAAGATCAAAGCTGCACCGATGTAGCCTGCATAAATCGTCTTTTGCAAGGCCAATGCACCAAGTGAAGCACCGACAGAGTTTACTTGCAGCTCGACCAGTTTCGCTGGCATCGCACCAGAATTCAAGAGGTCAACCAATTCTTGTGCACTCTCTTGTGTGTAATTACCGGTAATTTGTGCGTTTCCACCCGTAATTACGCTTTGAATGGTAGGGTTGGTTTGCATATTTTCATCTAAATAGATGGCCATATGCTTACCTAAATTGGCGCGTGTTACATCTTCCAATTTTTTCGGATCAGAAATTTTCAAGGTAACCAGTGGGCGCTTCAGATCATCATATCCTACTGCCGCCCCGCCGGGAGCTAAATCGCTTCCCTGTAAAATAATCTTGCCAGCTTCGTCACGGAATGTAAGCAAAGCAGGTTTACCGATCAGTTCACGAAGCTTGTCCTGATCGGCCGATTGTGAGGCGATTTGTACACGAATCCGGTTTGGCAGCTCAGTAGCGATTACCGGCTCTACCACACCACCAATGTTAATCCGCTTCTCAATCATGTGTGCAGTTGCCTTCAAGAGCTCAATATCCACCTTGTGCCCAGCCTCGAGAGGCTCTACCTCGTAAAGAATCTCAAACCCGCCCTGCAGGTCCAGACCGAGTGTGATGTTCTTTGCCACCTGTGTGATCGTAGTTGACACGAGTGTGCCCAAAAGTCCTACAACGACCAGGAACAGGAGGAATCTTCCCCATTTTATCATAGCAGTAATACCCCTCTTTCCTTACAGGGTCCCGTCCTAGACGAGAAACCAATATGCCCATTATAGCGAAGTATGAAAAAACGTGTCAATTATTGCTGGAAAGACGTACCATGGTAACCCACCCCTTGTCTACGCTGCGTAACAATCCTATACGAATGGGCAAAAAGAAAGTTTCACTATGAAATCTCTTTATCCTTGTTTATGAGTTTTTGTACATCTGAATCATCAAATAGTTCATGTACTTATTCGGCTTTAGAGACAGAATGTCATTTACAAGACGGTGCAAGGGAGGAATCTCCTTATACCCGCTTGCCACACATTCCCACACCTCTTCGGCAGTCACATTTTCGTAGCCAAGTATCGCAAATTCCTCCGCTTTGCTCTGGCAAAGACTAGCTACCTGCCCATACCATTCCTGCTTTTGCGCTTGATCCATTCTCTTTCCCCCTCAAAGTAGTCATGCCGACAGCGGCACGTCCATATTCTTTACTGAGTGAATTTATTGTTGCAAAGGAGCCTTCCATGAGACAGTCATTCTTTTACGGAACGGTCATCCTCATCATTGCTGGTGGCATTACGAAGGTGTTTGGTTTTGCTCACAGGATCGTGCTTTCGCGCATCATCGGTGCGGAAGGAATGGGGCTTTACCAGATGGTTGTGCCCCTTTTGTACTTTCTGATTACTGTGACAACGTTTGGCCTGCCAGTAGCCATCGCCAAACAAGTGGCAGAAACAGAAGCGGCAAACAATCCTCGTCTTACCCGTAAGTTCCTGGTACTCGCTTTATCCATAGCCAGTGGGATCAGCTTGTTCGTCTGCACCGTACTATTTGTCTTCTCGCATTGGATCGCGGGAGCACTATTTGCTGACGAGCGCGCCCATATCGTCATGCTCGCAGCTATCCCGATCATACCTATCGCGAGTATTTCCTTGGTGCTGCGCGGGTACTTCCAAGGAAAACAGAACATGGTGCCCACTGCTGTGTCTCAGCTATTGGAACAAGTAGTCAGAATGGCTTTGGTCGTCATTATGACCATCACCTTTCTCTCTTCCGGGATTGAGTATGCCACAGCCGGAGCTGTCGCCAGCATTATTTTTGGGGAAGCAGCAGGACTTTTGTACATCTTGTGGCAATACCGAAAGGGCAGTAAAAAAACAGCCACCCAAATTTTTGAAAGACCGCTATTTTTAGCAGTGTCCAAAAGCAAGGCGAGCATTGCCCAATTGATTCACGTCGCGCTCCCCGTGACGCTAAGCCGTGTCATCGGCTCCATCGCCTATGTTCTGGAGCCGATGCTGGTGCCGCTCGCTCTTGTCATCGCCGGTTATACGACTGCTGCCGCTACCGGTCTCTACGGTCAGTTTGCCGGGATGGCTGTCCCATTGCTGCTGTTTCCGACTTTCCTTACCTATTCCTTGTCCGTTTCACTGGTTCCTGCCGTCGCAGAAGCCGCGTATCAAAACAATGCTCCCCTCGTGCATCGACGCATTTATCAAGCAATGCGGATCACACTCGTAATAGGAGCACCGTGCACAGTCTTGCTTACAATTTTTGCAGAGCCGCTATGTGCTCTTCTATACGGGGAACAGTACGCTGAGGTAGGTATACTGTTAAAAGAGCTTGCCCCGTTCTCCGTCTTTCTGTTTTTCCAGGCTCCCCTCGCCGCAGCCCTGCAAGGACTTGACTTTGCTCAGGTGGTATTTCGCAACACCCTCATCAGCGCGATCATCAAAACAGCAGCCATGTTTTTGTTTACCGCCCATCCATCATTCGGGATTCATGGCGCAGTGATTGCGATGAACATCGGGATTACATTGGGAACACTGCTGCATTTTGCCAGCTTGATTAAAAAAATCGGCTTTACGATCGATCTGTGGGAGTTCGGAAAAATCGGCGCCGCTATGCTGGCTATGGGCTACTCCGGCTGGTACATTGCCAATCACTGGTTCATCGAAGCTTCAATAGGCCGCCTACTCTTCGTCAGCACGATGGCGAGCCTACTTCTATACCTGATTCTGTTAATCGCCATGCGTGTTCTCGGAAAGCAGGATGTAAGGCGCATTCCGTGGATCGGGGAGCAATTGGCCATATTTTTCCCACGCCGCTGACATTATTGCAGCGGCTTGTCTTTTTTGTCCAAAAACATAATTCCCCGTTCATCAATCGAGCAGAACGAAACCTCACGTATATCCTTGATCCCGTATTTGCGAATCTCTCGTTTTAACCAAAGCTGATTTTGCCCAATTTTGCCCAGCGCCTCTTCTCGTACCTTGCCATCCAGAATGAGCGGAATCGGAAGTCCTTTGTAAAAAACAGGACTGACAGGCTTGCTATCTGCGATCCCCATGTCTTCACGCGTTACGGTGTCTTTCTGCTCCTTTAAAAACACACTCATCTGTCCTGTTGGCTCCATAACCGCAAATTCAACGTCCGCAATGTTCTTTACATCCTTTTGCCGCAAATGCACCATGAGGTCATCCATATTCAACCGGTTCCGCCGCATTGCCTGCTCTCTGATTTCCCCATTTTCAATAATCAAGTCCGCTGACCCTGCCACGACATCGCGGAACTTCTTGCTCTTCAATGCAAAATAGGCCAGGGCAATTTCCAACAAACTGATCAGCAGCATGGGTATGTAATAAAGAATGGCCGGCTTGTCAACATCCTCAATTGCCATAGCGGCCATCTCAGCAAGCATAATCGAGATCACAACATCAAAAACAGATAGCTTCCCCAACTCGCGCTTCCCCATCATTCGCATAATGATCAGGAGGAAAAAATACGAGAAAAGGGTGCGTAGCAACGCTGTTGAAAGTTCTTCCACTTCACGACGCCCCCCTAAAGAACATTTACTACTAGTCTTTAGCAAAGGGGCGTCCAACTATTAGCGCCAATTACAGCCACTTTCGCTTGCGGAAAATCTTGAGCATCGCAAAAGTCATACCGAGCATGATGCCGAGTGCAACTACGAGCATATAGGGCTCTGCTTCCTCGCCTAACCAGGCAAAGGTATTCATTCCAAACAAGCCTGTGATAAATGTCAAAGGCAGGATAATTGTCGAAATGATGGTCAGTACACGCATCGTCTCTGTGGTTTTCGCACTAATAATCGTGTAGTACGTATCCAGTGTACCGTTTACCAGATCGCGGAAGGTTTCTGTTGAATCTGAAATCCTCTCCAAATGGTCGGTCAGGTCACTGTAGAACGGAACGTTTTCCTCGGAAATATCGAACGAATAGCGACCATTAACGTTGGCGAAAATTCGTTTTTGCGGCATAATGACGCGACGAATTAAAATAATAGTTCGCTTCAACGCGAGGAATTCTTCTGTAATTTCCTCCATCTGGTGCTCATAAATCTCGTCCTCAAGCTCGTCAATCCGCACACTAATCCGGTCAATAATCGGGAAGTATTCATCTGTAATCCCGTCGACAATGGCATACAGCAGGTAATCAGGACCGCGATTTAAATAAGAAATATTACGATGGCACATAGCTGCGATCCGTCCGATTGTATTCATTGGGGATTTATGAATCGTGACGATATAATTCGGGCCGAGAAACACGTTCAGTTCTACTGTGGTAATCTCATCGTCGCTCTCCTCGTTGTAACGCAGGGCGTGAAAGACGAAGAAATAATAGTCGTCGTACTTATCGACTTTGGCTCGCGGGCTGACGTGCAGACAGTCCTCAATTGCCAGTTGGTGAAAATCGAAGATCTTGGCTATATAAGGAAGCTCATTGTTGCCCACATCATACAGATCTATCCAGAGAAGGTCCTCCGGCGATTTCAACCATTGATCCTTTGTTGCCAGATCAACGTCATGAAACATCTTCTGTTCTGAGTGGTTGTAAAAGTAGGTTTTGATCATCTTTCCTCACCCCCGTCTTGTTCCTCATCCATCATACGAAAATTCCCCTCAATGTTCAACGCGAAGATGAATACGTCTGCCAAGCCTCTCATATAGATGGTACAAACACTTGAGCAGTGAGGGGGGTAACAAACGTGCGGAGTGCATCCACCTCTGTACTGACAGGACTATTGTATACGCTTGGCCTCATCCTGATTGGAGCATTGCTGGCCACCATACTGCTGAGCTTCACCAGCATGAGAGAAGGCTCTCTACCTTACTTTACGTACGTCATCAACGCCATAGGTCTTTTGACAGGAGGCTTTGTAACGGGACGGCGATGCGGCGGTAAAGGCTGGTATTACGGAGGACTCACCGGACTCTCCTATTTTATTCTCGTCTTATTAATCGGTTTCCTCGGCTTTGATGCTCCGATGCAATGGAATACCTTTCTTTATCTGCTTGCAGCTTTTGCTATCGCTGGTATCGGTGGAATCCTGGGTGTAAACTCGGCCAACTCCAGTCACAAGCCAAAAGGCATTAAACCGCGGCGGTAATGCGCTGTAGCAGAAAAAAAGCAGGCGGGAGATTCCCACCTGCTTACTTGTATTATTTGGATTCTTCTTTTGCTTCTTCGATTTTTGCAGGCTCGCTTTTTGCTGCTGGTTCGCTGCTTGCAGAAACCACGCTGTTGATAGCGCCGCGATCAAAGGTCACATTTACGTTGTGAGCAATACGAAGTGTTACACTATCGTCCGTCAGCTCTTGAATGGTACCGTGCATGCCGCCGATTGTAACAATTTTGTCGCCCTTTTTGATAGCAGCGAGCATGGCGTTACGTTGCTTTGCTTTTTTCTGTTGCGGACGAATCAGCAAGAAGTAGAAAATCGCAAACATGATGATAATCGGTAAAAAATTCGTCAAGCCATCCATGAAAATCCCCCTCGATTAAAAAGATCTATCTTCACCCAATCCATATTGAGCGAAAAACTGGTCTCGGAAATCTTGCAAGCGGTCTTCGGCAATTGCCTGACGCACCTGTTCCATCAGCTTCACCAGGAAGTGCAAATTGTGGTAGGTAGTTAGACGGATGCCAAAGATTTCCTCCGACTTGACCAGGTGTCGGATGTAAGCACGTGTGTAGTTCTTGCAGGTGTAGCAATCGCAATTCGGATCGAGCGGAGTAAAATCGCGAGCGTATTTGGCATTGCGAATGACCAATCTGCCCTGACTTGTCATGCATGTCCCGTTTCGCGCAATACGAGTGGGCAATACGCAGTCAAACATATCGATTCCCCGAATGGCCCCATCAAGCAGCGCATCTGGAGAGCCAACCCCCATCAAATAGCGAGGCTTATTGGACGGAAGCAGCGGTACGGTATGCTCCAGCACCTCGTACATCAAGGAAAACGGTTCCCCTACGCTGAGTCCACCAATGGCATAACCAGGGAAGTCCATAGACACGAGTTCACGGGCACTTTGCGCACGTAAATCATTAAACATACCACCTTGGACGATACCGAACAACGCTTGCTCATCAGGGCGTGAATGTGCCTTCAGGCAACGCTCGGCCCAGCGTGTCGTCCGCTCCATGGATTGCTTCACGTAATCGTACTCAGCCGGATAAGGAGCACACTCATCAAAAGCCATAAAGATATCCGCGCCCAGGGCATTTTGAATCTGTGTAGCCTCTTCCGGTCCAATGAACAGCTTTTCACCGTTGAGGTGAGAACGGAAAGAAACACCTTCCTCCGTGATCTTGCGCAAGTTACTCAAGCTAAATACTTGAAATCCGCCAGAATCAGTCAGAATGGCACGGTCCCAATTCATAAATCCGTGCAAACCGCCCGCTTCTCTGACAATTTCATGCCCAGGACGAAGAAACAGATGATACGTGTTACTGAGAATAATGCCCGCTCCGATTGCTTTCAGTTCCTCTGGACTCATCGTTTTCACCGTTGCCTGTGTGCCTACTGGCATAAAGACAGGGGTGTCAATGGTCCCATGAGGAGTATGTAGTTTACCGAGACGTGCACCTGTTTGCTTGCATGTTTTGATTAATTCGTAGCGTACAGCCAAATCATTGCACTCCCCAAGCTATGTATGTAAGTCTTTCCTATTATAGAAAAACTTCCGGGTGAAGTAAACCCACCTGACTCATAAGGATACACTTATACAGGTGGGTGTTCACATTTTTTACGATTTAAAGAATGAGCATCGCGTCTCCGAAGCTGAAGAAGCGATATTCCTCCTGCACTGCCGTTTTGTAGGCAGTCATGACATGATCTTTGCCAGCCAGTGCACTGACCAGCATCACAAGAGTGGACTTCGGCAAGTGAAAATTCGTCAAAAGCCCGTCCAGAATGGAAAAGGTATACCCCGGATAAATGAAAATGTCGGTCCAGCCAGATGTTGCAACGAGCTTTCCTCCATGGGCACGCCCCACTGTCTCCAATGTCCGGCACGAAGTAGTTCCAACCGCGATGACCCGTCTTCCCTCTGCTTTTGCCCGGTTCACCAGTTCGGCTGTTTCTTCGGGAATCTCGTAGTACTCCGCATGCATCACATGCTCCTCAACAGAGTCTGCTGCTACTGGGCGAAAAGTCCCCAGTCCGACATGCAGGGTCACATACGCGAGCTGAATTCCTTTGGCAGCGATTTTCTCCAAATACGGCTTCGTGAAATGAAGACCTGCTGTCGGTGCGGCTGCCGAGCCCCGCTCCCGTGCATACACCGTTTGGTACCGCTCGCTGTCCTCTAGCTGTGCGTGAATATACGGGGGCAATGGCATCGAGCCTAATTGATCGAGGATTTCGTAAAAAATTCCCTCGTACAGAAAACGGACAATCCGCCCCCCCGTTTCTGTTACCTCTTCACACACGCAGCGTAAAAGCCCATTTCCAAAAACCACTTCCGTACCTAGCTTCATACGCTTCCCTGGCTTTACCAGGGTCTCCCAGCGATCGTCCCCGAGAGATTTAAGCAGGAGTATTTCAATTTTCGCGCCTGTCTCAGCCTTTTCCCCAATCAATCTGGCCGGTAATACACGACTGTCATTCATGACAAGCACATCGCCAGGTTTCAGGTGATCGATCAGATCGGTAAAGCGCTGATGCATGATATCTCCAGTCTGCTTTTGCAAAACTAGCAATCTGGATGAAGTCCGATCTTCTAGAGGATGCTGGGCAATCAGATGCTCCGGCAGTTCAAAATCAAATTGTTGCACGTCCACGAATCGTTACTCCCTTTATGTCAGATCATGTGGCAATGGACTTATTTCTCGATTGTCACATCCTGGTAATAGTGTTGCAAGATCTGCCTATAGTCATACCCATTCTCCGCCATTGCACGAGCTCCGTATTGCGATACTCCTAGCCCATGTCCATATCCTGTACCACGGAACAAAAACAGAGGGCCTGCTTGCTTACTGTTTTGAACGACTTCTACATCGAACTTCGTGCTGCGAAGCAGAGTGCTCCCCTGTTGGAAAATCGAACGGAATGTATCCGGCGATGGTGCAGCAATCGGTTTGCCATTTGCCTCCATCGCGATTACTCGTCCAGACGGTCCTCGAGCCGTAACCTTCAGACTTGTAACATTCCCAGGAATACGCGGAGCCTTGTATTTATTCTGGCTCGCATTTATCATTGCAGTAATTTCTGCGACGGTATAAGGACCTCGCGTCCACGAATAGGCATTTTCCTCTGCCTCTTCCGAGAGGATCGTAACCTCAGCACCATTTGGCAATGTGGACAACACCCGGTGAAGCGTGGTGCTTGGTCCTGAGCGCAAATTCGTATTCGCCGTTGTAATGACAGCTGTGCGTTGGCCTTTGCCATTTGCAGCGCCTGTCACTGATACTAGATCATTTCGTACATAACCGGTTGAACCATCCGACAACTCCACGCGATACCACAGGTTTGCTCTTTCCATTGGATATGCATCATCGCTCGTCACAGGACGCAGATAAGGAACCGAATTCCCCCAGACCTCTGTGCCATCAGCCGTCATACCGCCTGCGTTTGAGTAAAACAGAGACTCGGCTGGCTTGCCCTGATATGAAATCACTTCATCTTTGGTTTCATCAACAGCCTCACGAACAGCCTCGGACTCCTTGGCGAAGCCGTAATAGGCCTGTTCGATGACCGTATCCGATACATTTGCGATCCCGTATTTATTGCCTTGCCACACTGCACGCGTTCTGGACAGGACCGCTTGTGTTTTCAATGCTTCGAGTGGCCAGTCTGGAGCCATCTCGGAGCCTACAACACCATACAAATACTCCTCCATCGGCAATTCATTGACTAGCGTCAGGTGACCGTTGTATTCTGACAGCTCCATCTCCCCTCGATAAGTGCGTTGATCTCGCTCCACTACACCGATCATGGATTCTGAGCCTGCTTTGTTTTCAACCGTCAGCTTGGCTTGTGGGGAAAATACGTACTTCCAGATCGTTTCATCTGGAGAGCCGTATACATCCTGTTTCAACACAACATAAGACTGACTGGAAGGTACATGATAGGTGAGGCCAGGCACAGCGCCACTTGCTCTGGCTGCCAATGCTGATGCTGCATCATAGCTGATCTCATCACCAATCCATACGGCGTAGTTTACATTTCCCCCATCTGCGAGCAGTACAGGATAGGCCGGAATTCCTTTTTGTTCAAAAGCTGCCTGCCATTTCTGCGCTTCATTCAAGCTCTTGAACTGCCCTGCTTCCATACGAAACGGACCTTTTACAAGCGGATTTTGACCGATTGCTTGGGCTACGGTCTTTGCCTGATTGGCTGCCGCCTGATACGTGTCATACGAGCCGCTGACTACCTGATAGACAATCTGTCCGTTGCGGCTTCCAACCTGAATCGAGCCCTCGTATTTGCGCTGGCTCATTTGCTGCGCTACCTGTTGCGCGCGATTCCAGTCATTCGTTTCCGCGACGACCAAATGATATTCGTCAACCCGATAGCGGGCTGCGTCTCCTTTTAAATCAGGTAACGCCGTCTTGCCTCCCGGGCCAGCCAGTGTCACTTCCATTCCTTTTTCAGTGGTTAACGTAATCGAAGGGACTACGCCTCTGTATCCTTGTCCTGTATCCACAAAGAGCGCAACCCGGATGTTGTCACCAGCTGCGTTTGCCGGTACTTGTCCCCCCACAAGAGCAGCTGTGATCAGGCCCACCGAAAGGAAAGTCCCCATCCATTTCTTCTTCATGTCGTCCATCGTCCTTCCTTTCACCTGAATTCATTCGTCGAAAATTGGCATGTACTCCCATGTTTTTCGACAATCACAATTCAATCTCCTGCCCTTTTTCTCAATTCGGGACCAAACACCCTCACACAAGAGAGCCTAGTTGCGCCATGTCTTTTCGGAGCGCGGTAGCACCACCACATTCTGCCTACAACAAAAAGCCACCGGAACGAACGGCTCCGCTGGCTTTGATGTCTTTTTCTATTTAAACAAACGGAACAGGTACATCCCGAGGGACAGGACAATACTAATTACGATACACGTCACTACAGGAAAGTAAAATTTGACGTTTTCCTTCTCGACCACAATATCTCCCGGCAAGCGACCAAGCGGCAAGAATCGCCCTCCTACCTGCCACAGGATACCGATCACGATCAAAGCAGCTCCACCAAAAATAAGCAGCTTAGCTACTGGATTCACGATTTCATCTCCCGCCCAAAGTGCTGATACGCGCTAGGGGTCAGGACACGCCCCCGCGGCGTCCGCTGCATAAAGCCGATTTGCATGAGATAGGGTTCGCAAACATCTTCTACCGTTTGTGATTCTTCCCCGATGGTAGCAGCAATCGTGTCAAGCCCCACAGGCCCACCGTCGAATCGGTCGATAATTGCGAGCAGCAGCTTGTGATCAATATGATCAAGTCCGCATGTATCGACTTGCAATCGCTCCAGAGCTTCCTTTGCGATCTCGGTTGTGATGACACCCTCGCCTTTTACTTGGGCAAAATCCCGCACCCGCTTCAGCAGGCGATTCGCCACACGCGGGGTTCCACGTGATCGTCGGGCAATCTCTTCTGCTCCGCCCTCGCGAATGATAACCTGGAGTATGTCAGCCGCGCGTGACACGATAAAGGTCAGCTCTGGCACCGTATAAAACTCCAATCGATTCACTACGCCAAAACGGTCACGTAGCGGCGCGGAGAGCATACCTGCTCGCGTCGTTGCCCCAACGAGAGTAAACGGAGGCAAATCCAAGCGGACACTGCGTGCGCTTGGCCCTTTTCCGATGATAATATCCAGCGCAAAGTCCTCCATCGCCGGATACAATACCTCCTCGACACTTCTGTTGAGCCTGTGTATCTCATCAATAAAAAGGACGTCGCCTTCCTGCAGATTGGTCAGGATGGCAGCCAAATCTCCAGGACGCTCAATTGCAGGTCCTGACGTCGTACGGATGTTCACACCGAGCTCGTTCGCAATAATTTGCGACAGCGTTGTTTTTCCTAACCCTGGCGGACCATACAGCAGTACATGGTCTAGCGATTCTTTTCTCATTTTGGCTGCTTCAATAAAGATCTTCAGGTTTTCCTTTACGTGCTGCTGTCCAATATATTCATTTAAATAGCGAGGACGGAGGCTCAGCTCCGCCGCATCCTCTTCCCAATTCATATGCGTCGTGATGATCCGCTGATCCAAAATCCTACCCCCTCATGAGCAAAGCAAGCCCTTGTTTGATGAGCTTTTCCACTCCATCGCCCTCTTTTGATTTTTCCGCCAGGGCGTTTCTTATTTTTTGCAGCTCTCCGTCTGAATAGCCGAGTGCTGTCAGTGCATCAAACGCTTCGTTCAAAGCAGAAACTGCCTGTTCACCTGCTGTCAAATCCCCAGCAGCTACCGTCAAAATAGCAGATGGTGTGTATCCTACCAATTTATCCTTCAAATCGAGAATGATGCGCTGTGCTGTCTTTTTCCCAATACCCGGAAACTTCGTTAAATACGTAACATTCTCCTGTTGAACAGCCATAACCAGCTGCTCTGGTGTCGCTGCTGCCAAAATAGCCAAGCCGCCTTTTGGACCGATTCCGCTTACATCGAGCAGCTTGCGGAACAAATCGCGCTCGTCCCGGGAAGCAAAGCCGTAGAGCAATATCGCATCTTCACGGACATGATGGTGCGTATAAAGCTTGGTCTTGCTGCCTTCGTAGCGAACAAACTGGTAAGGGTTCGGACAAAAAAGCCGATATCCGATGCCTCCCGTCTCCAGCACTATGTATTCCGAATCCAGATAGCACAACGTGCCTTCCACAAAATCAATCATTTTTGGACTCCTTCCGAAATGGAAATGTACGCCCGGAACTGTGCGTGCGTAATTGCAATTCCCAGCGCATCCGCCACGTCGTCAGGCTTTGGTACTTCTTTTAACTTTAATAGCATCCTGGTCATTTCCTGAATCTGCTTTTTCTCAGCGCCACCATAGCCCGTCACCGCTTGCTTGACCTGCATCGGCGTATACTCATGGATAGGCACACCAGCGAGCTCAGCCGCCAAAAGGATGACTCCTCTCGCTTGGCTTACTGTAAAGGCCGTCGTCACGTTTTTATTGAAAAATAATTTTTCCACCGACATTTCATCGGGTCGATATGTCTCCAGAAGACTCTGCATCGCTTCAAAAATCTGTTTGAGCCGCAGCGGCACCGGCAAGCCCGCTTCGGTCTGGATACTCCCATACTGGACAGGACGCAATTGACTGCCCTGCTTATCCAAAATTCCGAATCCGACAATTGCAATGCCAGGATCGATTCCTAAAATACGCATCATTCACTCTCCGCTTGGCTACCATTCTACTCTCTACTGTAACACAAAGCGCCCAAAAAGCGAACGTGCATTTCCATACAAAAAAACGGAGCAGCCCAAGAAGTAAAAGAAATAAAACCCGCTCCCAAAGCAGGGAACGGGTTACACGGCGTCATTTCATTTAGTGTTTGTTCATCCCGAGTGACTCAGACACATCATGCTGCATATGGGCGTATTCATCAACGCCGCTCTGCATTTGCTCATTAATCATATTGATCTGGCGATAATTGAGCTTGTTGTGTCCCTGGTTCAATTGAACGTACAAACGCTGGTGGAACTGGTCTTTATAGCTACCCCTTGGCATCGAAGACATGCTAAAAGACTCCTCCTTATGATCGCCGTATGAAAACAGTATGGCAAAACAGCGAGATGCTTATGATACCAAGATTTGCTCCTCATTCCTCCCCTTTATTGGGCAAAAATAGAACGGTGGAGGTGTTTTACTTGCGGCGTGCCTTACTGCTTTTATGCTGCTCATGTATAATCATAACCTTGTTGTCGTTTGCTCAGATTACCTATGCCAATTCAAAAGACGAAGTGAGGATATCCGTTTCCGTGTCGCCTGCCTCCCTGTTTATTTCTACTCTCACCTTTCACGATAAGCATTTTGCAACGCAGCTTCTGCGCGCAAAATCAGTTCCCGCAACACCTCAGCCACATTGGCAGCGAGCAATTCTGACGGTGAACAAGCGTACCTTTTTATACGATTACGATGGACACCTGTTTGATAAAGAAAAACCTAAACAGTATTTGGTAGACACTAAAGTGAAACAACGGCTGGATGAGTTAGTCATGTCTGTGGAAAAGGTCCATTATGGACAAGCAGTGCCTTGGGAGCAAGTGAAAAAGTCTTTCGCACGGATGGACTACGGCACCGTCATTGATATGGAGACAGGCGAAAAATTTGAAGTCCAGCGCAGGGCAGGCAGTCGTCATGCTGATGTACAGCCGTTGACCCGAGAAGATACTATGATTATGAAAAATATTTACCAGGGAAAATGGAGCTGGAAAAGACGGGCCATTCTCGTCGAAGTAGATGGACTTTACTACGCTGCATCCATGCATGGCATGCCACATGGCGCTGGTGCCATTCGAGGAAATGATTTTCCTGGACATTTTTGTATTCACTTTTTTGGCAGCTCAACCCATCGACGCACAGAACCTGACCCTAGTCACAGCCTCATGATCCTCAAAGCGTCTGGTGCCTTGCCCAGCACAATTAGCGGAGCGTCGCCGGAAGAGTTGATCGAGTATTTTCTCACGGCCTTGCATGAGCACGATGAGCATACGATGCGGATGACTACTGATGGGTTTAATCTGCCTTCCAAGCTGCAGGAAATTGTATCCATTAAAAAATCGGAGGTCGTGATCCCATCTGACGAACGAGGGCCTTTTTGGGTGGAGGTACCTGTTCAAATCGATACCTTCACTAAAAATAGTGGCGATCAAAAAGAACGCTGGAAATTCACCCTTCGGCGCTCCTCTCCCGGCGAACGTTGGCGTATTACGGCGATTGAAATGAAAGAATAAAGGCTGCCCTTCGAGGCAGCCTTAGTAGTCGTCATTTAATTGAAATTCGCCATACGTAGACAAGATACTGTTGTATTCAGCCAGGTCTCGAACGCGAATACCGCGCTTCAGGTTCTCCACTTCCTCTTTGGAAAGACTCGCTTCCATTTTGGCTGTATTGATCCGATAAAAGGTTTGGACGACCTCTTGCTCCGCCGGCACACCGTGAAATAGGGTCAGCATGCCGTCAGCTGATATCCCAAAATGACCGTTTTCCTTGCAGCGTGGAGAGATATCCTGCTCGCGTTTCATTAATATCATTTTGCCTGAGTCGGCTGATACGATTTCCCAACCCTTGTAATCTACCATGGTTTCAGGCAGGTGATTAAGACTCGTCGCCTTATGCTCCTCATCCCTTACACCGCACAGATATGTCCTGGCGAGAACGAGCTTATAGGGCTTTCCGACGACGTCAATCGACCTATTCGATACCGTAGTAAACCACTGTCGCAGCCCTCCTGCATCCTTTCCGCTATCCGCTAGAAAAAAGCCCGCCACAAGGCCTGTAAGGAGCGCTATTGCCCATGAAGCATACACCATCCACTTTCTATTTTTTTCCATATTGTAATGAACCCCTTCTCTGTCTTTTTTCCTATTCTTGCCAGTGAGGAAGGGGGTCATACGCTGCTCTCTCAAGATTCGTAATTTACGACATATTTCAAGGGACTATCTACCAATTATACAATTCTAGTGATAAACTTATTTTGCATGGCATTATTGTTAAACTTATGGAGGTTATGCAAAACATGACAAAGAAAAACAAGCAAATCCTGGCTGCGTTTTTACTCAGCAGCTCTTTGGTTGTTAGCGCCATCTCTTTTCCACTTACTCCTGTAAGCGCTGCAGCCAGCTCCACTCTTAAACTCCGCCTCTTGGAAACTACCGACATCCACACCAACATCGTCAACTATGACTACTATCAAGACAAGTCTACTGACGAATTCGGTCTTGCTAAAACCGCTACCCTGATTAAAAAAGCTCGTGAAGAAGCAAAAAACAGCATCCTGATTGATAACGGCGACCTGCTCCAGGGTAACCCACTCGGTGACTACGTTGCCAAGATCGATCCTTTGAAAGACGGCGAAACTCACCCCGTATACAAAGCGATGAACCTCTTGAACTACGACCTCGGTAACATCGGAAACCATGAATTCAACTTTGGTTTGGAGCATCTGGACCGCAGCCTCAAAGGTGCTAAATTCCCGTATATAAACTCCAACGTCTATGTTGATGACAAAGATAACAACCCGAACAACGACAAAAACCTGTTCACTCCTTACCAAATTCTCGAGCGTAAATTCAAGGACGAAAGCGGCAAGGAAGTAACGTTGAAGGTGGGCGTAATCGGTTTTGTTCCTCCTCAAATCATGCAGTGGGACAAAGCAAATCTGGAAGGCAAGGTTATCGCTAAAGATATCGTAGAAACTGCTAAAAAATTCATCCCTGAGATGAAGCAAAAAGGCGCAGACATTATCGTTGCCGTACCTCACTCTGGTCTCGGCCCTGTTGAAAACGCTGCCAATCTGGAAAATGCTAGCTATCAATTGAGCAAAATTGATGGGATTGACGCTATCCTGTTTGGTCACTCCCACCTCGTATTCCCAGGTCCTGGCTTTGAAAACATCGCTGGCGTTGATGGCGAAAAAGGAACCATCAATGGCAAACCAGCTGTAATGCCTGGCTACTGGGGCAACAACCTCGGCGTGATTGACCTTACGCTGACTCAAGAAAACGGAAAATGGAAAGTAGCTGAATCTACTTCCAAAGCAATTCCAATCTACGATAAAGCGAATAAAGCTTCCCTCGCTGACGCAGATAAATCCATTCTTGACGCTGTTAAAGAAGATCATGATCACACCGTCGAGTGGGTACGCTCTGCAGTAGGAAAAACAGCTTCGCCAATCTTCAGCTACTTCGCACTGGTTCAGGATGATCCATCCATCCAAATCGTGACCAATGCACAAAAATGGTTCGTAGAAAAAAATATCAAAGGTACCGAATATGATGGAATCCCTGTTCTCTCTGCTGGTGCACCATTCAAAGCAGGCGGACGTAACGGCGCAAGCTACTACACGAACATTCCTGCTGGTACAATCGCTATCAAAAACGTTTCTGACCTGTACATCTATCCAAACACACTCAAAGCAGTATTGATCAACGGTACTACTTTGCAAGAGTGGCTGGAGCGCTCCGCTGGTCAATTCAATCAAATTGATGTGAAAAAATCAGAAGAGCAGCTGCTTGTGAACGAAGCGTTCCCTACGTACAACTTTGACGTGATTGACGGTGTCACATATCAAATCGACGTAACCCAGCCGTCCAAATACGCGATCGACGGCACAATTGCTAACAAAGATGCAAACCGCATCAAAAACCTGTCTTTCAATGGCAAGCCTGTGAAAGCAGAAGATAAATTCATCGTCGTAACGAACAACTACCGTGCAAGCGGTGGCGGCTCCTTCCCAGGACTGGATGGCACAAATATCGTCATCGACTCTCCAGACGAAAACCGCCAAGTTGTTATCGACTACATCCTCAGCCAAAAAGATATCAATCCAGCAGCGGACAACAACTGGTCATTTACCCCTGTGAAGGAAAAAGTAAATGTAACGTTTACTTCTTCTCCAGATGCAAAACCATTCGCTGAAAAAATGTCCAACATGAAATTCATCAATGTACTGGAAAATGGCTTCGCGAAGTTCCAAATCGACCTGTCCAAGCCCGCTTCCAAGTAAGCTCTACGAAAAAACATCCCTCGAAAAAAATGAGGGATGTTTTTCTTTTTTGCGCTGTATGAAAGATCCTTGCTTCACCCCACAAAGTGGTAATGACCCCATGGCGAACGTTGAAAAATTCGTTCACCTGCATTTAAAAAGCTTTGTCGGTTTTGGTGCAGTTTTCCCTCCATTTGTAGCAGCTGCATCACTCCTCGTGCGTGATAGCCCGGGCGATTGCTGTATAGACCTGTGACTTCACGCAAGAAATTGTCGGGATAACGGAGCAGCTGATGCACAGCCCATATTTGTGTATCGCTCAAGTAGTTGATTTTGCTGTAAGCCTCCATCGCCTCCACGAATGAATCCATGCGATAGTCTTGCATCAACAGCATTCGCGACATCAACTGAACGAGATCTACCAGCTGCAGGTCATGACCTACTGTGTCCAGATCGATTAAGTAGCAGTTCCCTTTTTGTGTGATCAGGAAATTATGACTTGCTACATCCCGATGAGCCAAGGTCCCCCGCTCCATAGCCGCAAACAATTCCGGTGTAAGCGGCAGCTTGTAGGCAGACTGGAGAATTTCTTGTCCATCGCGGATCACAGGCTCTGACATTTGCTGGATAATTTGCTCAAGCTTGTTTTGCGGACCATTTCGCTCGATAGACCATGTGAGCCTCTCGAAATACTCTAACCGACTCTCCCATTTGTCCAGCAGCGCCAGTTTGCCTTCATAAGCATATGACTGTACGACAGGAAAGCCCTGTGCAGCCACATGAAAGCGTGCCAGAGTCTCAGCAGTTTTTTTTACATCAAACAACGAGCCATTATCGGCTTCCTGACCGTCAATCATTTTCATGATCGTGTAATAGCGATCCTCATACGGAAAAATCTTCGCTCCTGCTACGTCCGAAACATACTGAACCGTGTGCATAAATCCTTTTTGTCGAAGCGCATCCGCAAGCTCGGTTACCCAAGCTGCCTTTTCCAGCTGTTTATATCCTTTGATGATCCAATGGCCCCGGTCCGTCTTCAGCAGATTCACATTTCGCTTTGGTTTTACCCCGTGAATCTGACAGCGAAACGCTTTTTCAAGTGAAGATATGAGTCCCTTGTTCATACCCGTCCCTTTCAATAAGCAGAGGATTCATCATGTCCATCTCCCCAATTCGGCCATACCCCTTTTTCAGGCATGGAGGATACACACGGGGAAGGTGGAAACATCATGTTGTTGCGAAATGGCTGCGGACCTCTGCTAGTCTTGTATTTTCTAACGGATTCTTCCGGAGAACAATCGCATGACGATGAAGATGACGATTCTACGCGCTCTGGGCAAGACGGTCTTTTAATACGATGTCGTTTCAGTGGCATTGGCATTGGTGGGCATGGCATTGGCATTGGCATTGGCATTGGCATCGGCATCGGCGGAAACGGCATTGATGGTGGGAATGGTGGCGGAAATGGTGGTGGAAATGGTGGTGGAAATGGCATTGGCGGTGGAAATGGCATTGGCGGTGGAAATAGTGGTGGAAATGGCAGCATGGGCGCTATTCCAGGTGGCGGCATGAATTCTGGTGACACCATTGGTTCGCTTGGAACCGAAGGCCTCCTCAACGGCGCTGTTCCTGGCGGGCACGGAGTTGGTCGACTTGGTCTAGTCTTTTGAGATGGACTCACCTGTGGCGGTGAGTAGGTTGGGCGTACCTGTGGCTGATTGCATGGCGGGCATGGACGTGGCTGCGATGGTGGCTTCATAGATGGCAACGGCAAAGGGCGTATCTGTTGTGGCGGTGTAGTTTGCTGCCACGGAAGTACTTGCTGCGGCGCCTGCATTGGTGGCATAGGACGCACTTGTGGCGGTGGCTGGATCTGCTGCCAGGGTAGCACCTGACTTGGTGGTCTTGTCGGCTGGATTTGCGGCTGGCATGGCGGACAATACACGGCTGGTGGCCGCATTGGTTGCAAGGGACTAATTTGTGTCGGCGGCATCGGTGGTACGTTCGGTATGTTGGGTGGCATTGGCTGTTGATAAATATAAGGACTCACCCGAGTAGGTGGAATTGGTGGCAACGCCGGTGGCATTGGTTGCAACGCTGGTGGCATTGGTGGTAAAACCGGTTGTTGACGAAGGTTGACATTCGGTGGAACATACGGCGCTGTTGGTAGTGGTGCAATCGGTCTTGTTGGTTGAGGCAATGGAACAGGCGGTTGTAATAATTCTGGTGATACGGTTGGCGCAGGTTTAACAGGTTCTGGCTCTTTTGGTGGCGCAGTCGGTGGTGCAGTTGGTGGCGGAGTAGTTGGCGGTGGTGGAGTGGTTGGTGGTAGTGCCGGACGCATCTCATGCTCGGATTCAATCTGCACTTCTTCTTCCTCTGGTTCAATCGGCCTGCGTTCAATTTGCTCTGGCACTTCTGGCCCTTCCTCTTCCGTAATCGGCCGCTCTTTTACATAAGGGGCCTCACTCATTGGGTGAGGTGTTTGTCTGTCTTGAGGTCGTACGGGTACACGTTTCGCCGGAATTTTGATTCTCGCTCCCGGATAGATCGTATCGGGAGTTTTGATCTGGCTATTCAGGCGTAACAGTTCCTTGTAATCGACGCCGTATTTTTTGGCGATCTTCCACATAGTGTCGCCTTTTTGGACTACGTGAATCCTCACTATTTCTCCTCCCTTGCGTAAAACTCCCTACCATGGTATGCACCCATGGGCGTTTTGCTCCTTGGAGGCTATTCCTTGTTAGAATGCGGAGAAAAAAAGAAAAAAGCCAATCCCTAAGAATTGGCTTGTAGAAGGTAAAATGGATAGGTGCCGAGCTGGCGCACCTGACAGCCGATCGCTTCAATCTCTGCAAAAGCGCCCGGAAGCAACACCTCATCCATTTTTTGCTCGATATCAATTACGAAATAATAATTTCCCAACGCTTTCTTGGTTGGACGAGATTCAATTCTCGACAGATTGATTTTCCGCCATGCAAAAGCAGCCAATACTTGATAGAGCGCTCCTGGAAAATCTTCTGGCAATGTCACCAAGATCGTTGTTTTTTCTTTTTGAGATGCAGGCATATCCAAAGGCTCCCGCCCTACCAGAACAAATCGTGTATAGTTATTCGAATAATCTTGAATTTGTTCCTTTGCGAAATCCAGTGGATAAATCTCTACATTCAGCCTCGTCCCTACCGCTGCCCATGGTTCCTGCGGGTTCTCACTCACCATCTGCGCTGCCAAAGCAGTACTGTTTACATATTCAATTGCAGCGTTCGGCACGTTTTCTCGTAGAAAATTGTGACTTTGGGCAATAGCTTGCGGGTGAGACAGTACTCTCGTGATTTCCGAAAAAGGGAGTGGCTCTTCTCTTTTTGCAACCAGCAGATTTTGTGTGATCGGCAAAGCCAGCTCAGCCAAAATCGGCAATTCAACTTCATGAATAAGCCAGTCCAGTGTTGAATTGACCGTTCCCTCGATTGAGTTCTCCATTGGAACGACTCCAAAAGTCACTTCATCCTTGGCAACAGCATTTAGCACTTCGATAATACTCGGATACGGCACGTGTGTAAGCTTTTGTCCTGCGGTTAAAGCGCGAGCCGCTTCTTCGGTAAATGTTCCTCGGGGACCGAGAAAAGCGAGTTTCTTTTCCATGGCGTTACTCCTATCCACTTGCTCTATCTCTGATGGATTTCTACCTGTACGCCATGTTCGTCCGGCAGTAGTATCATGACGCGGTACGATATGTCGTGCCCTTTCATCACCCTGTCCACAAACTCACGAAGTTTCGCCTGTTCTTCCTCCGTTTGGAAAAAGCAGAGAATCGTCGGTCCTGCTCCGCTCAGAGCTGCGCCGGCTGCCCCGTGCTGCGTAGCTTGGTCCAGGATGTCTTTTAAACCAGGTACAAGCTCGGCGCGATATGGTTGATGCAGTCGATCCGCCATCGCTTGTCCCATCAGGTCGAGTCTGCCCTGCGCTAACGCGGCAACGAGCAAACTGCTATGACCAACATTATATACAACATCCTGCTTACTGTACACCTGCGGCAGTACTTTCCGCGCTTTTTCTGTCGATAGGGGGAACTCGGGGATCACTACAAGGGTCTGCAAGCCTTGTGGAACCGGAAGCTTGACATAAGGGACGGCGGCACCTTCCTGATCGGGCATAGTGGCAACTACGATTCCCCCAAACATGGACGCGCCGACATTATCAGGATGACCTTCCATTTGGGATGCTTTGGCAAACAATTGATCACGGGTAAAAGGTTCCCCAGCCAATTGGTTCGCAGCGACCAAAGCCCCCACGATCGCAGCAGCACTGCTTCCGAGGCCACGTGTCAGTGGTGCATCACTTGCGGCGCGGATAAAGAGCTCAGGTACGCTCAGCCCCGCTTCCTGAAATAACCCTGCCGCCACCTGATAGAGCAGATTGCTTTTATCAGCGGGTGTCTCCTGAAGCTCCTTACCTACTAGCTCAATCGTCGTCTCATCACTGATGGCCATCTCCACGACAGAATATAGCTGAAACGCCATTCCCAAGGCATCGAACCCAGGGCCAAGATTGGCTGTACTGGCTGGGATGGTTACCTTAACGACGCTATTGTTCATGACGATACTTCGCTCCCTTTTTGGCGAACCAGTTCCATTACTGCCTCATGCGTCGCTGGAACAGAACGTGGCTCTTCGCCAACCAGACTCAAGGCGATGTTCGGATCCTTCAATCCATTTCCGGTCAATACGCATGCGATTTTTGCGCCTTGTGGAAGCTTACCTGCCTGATGGAGCTTGATGATTCCCGCCAAGGACGCAGCCGAAGCCGGTTCACAAAAAACACCCTCACTCTTAGCCAGCAACTGATACGCATGTAAAATCTCTTCATCCGTCACGCTAGCCACGAGACCCGCTGATTCGCTGATAGCGCCAAGCGCTCCCTCTTTGCTCGCAGGATTGCCAATGCGAATGGCTGTAGCAATCGTTTCCGGATTTGCTACAGGCTCACCGAGTACGAGCGGAGCCGCACCTGCTGCCTGGAATCCGTACATTTTTGGCAGCTTGCTCGATTTTCCTGCTGCCTTGTATTCTTTGAAGCCTTTCCAATACGCAGTGATGTTGCCCGCATTTCCCACAGGTATAGCCAAAATGTCCGGTGCATCGGTCAAGGCATCGCACACTTCGAACGCTCCTGTCTTTTGTCCTTCAATCCGATATGGATTTACAGAGTTTACGAGCGTAATCGGTTCTTTGGCGGTTATTTCCCGAACAATATGGAGCGCTTCATCAAAATTGCCGTCGATGGCGATGACCTCTGCCCCGTACGCAATCGCTTGTGCCAGTTTCCCCAGCGCGATGTTTCCGCTAGGGATCAAAACGATACAACGCAAGCCGCAACGAGCTGCATAGGCAGCCGCAGCCGCTGATGTATTCCCGGTCGACGCGCACATGATGGTCGTGCTGCCTTCTTCTACTGCTTTGGCTACAGCCATGACCATTCCGCGGTCTTTAAATGAGCCTGTCGGATTCAAGCCTTCGTATTTTACGTACAGCTCAACGCCCAATTGCTTGGACAGGTTCGGTGCATGAATCAGTGGGGTGTTTCCTTCATGCAAGCTAACGAGTGGAGTTTTGTCTGTGACCGGGAGGAATTCCCGGTAATGTGCGATGATGCCGGAATTACGCTCTGCACTCATTATTTGTCTCCACCTTCCACGCGATAGCAGCTTTTGATTTTCGATACGATATCCATTTGTTCCATGTACGCCAATACACCGTCCATATCGCTCTTCGAGGACAAGTGTGTCACCATGATAATTTCAGCTTCTCCACCGTTATTGTACGGCTGCTGAATGACTTGCTCGAGTGATATGTTCTTGTCAGCCAAAAGCTGTGTAATCTGTGCAAGCACGCCGCGTTTGTCAGCTACGACGATGCGCAGAAAGTACTTGGATAGCTTCTGGCTGTCTTCCTTTAGAATTTTCTCTTTGTAAGGTGCCACCATGCCGCGTCCGTTTACTCCGAGCTTCCTGTTTTTCACAACGGTAACCAAGTCAGAAACAACAGCTGTTGCTGTCGGCAATTCACCTGCACCCGGACCGTAGAACATGGTTTCTCCTACCGCCTCGCCATGTACATAGACAGCGTTGAAAACGCCATTTACAGAAGCGAGTGGATGCGATTTAGGAACCAGGGTTGGCTGCACACTTACTTCAATTGCTTCTCCATCACGACGAGCAAGACCAAGCAGCTTTACTTCATAGCCCAATTGCTTGCCATACGCGATGTCTTCCTTGCTTACTTGACTGATTCCTTTGACATCGACATCTTCCAGCTTCATGGGTACTCTGAAGCCCAAGGTAGCCAAAATGGCCATTTTGCGAGCAGCGTCAAAGCCTTCAACATCAGATGTAGGATTCGCTTCGGCGTAGCCCAATGCTTGCGCCTCTTTTAATACCTCTGCGTATTCTGCACCTTCCTGACTCATTTTGGTCAGAATATAGTTAGTTGTCCCGTTTACGATTCCCATCATCTTCGTAATACGATCAGACGAAAAGCCTTCGACTAGTGCACGAAGAATCGGAATACCGCCCGCTACGCTTGCTTCATAGAACACGTCACAGCCTTTTTCTTGCGCCTTGTTCAAAATCTCGGCGCCATGCAAGGCCATCAAATCTTTATTTGCCGTTACAACGTGCTTGCCACGCTCCAACGCTTCAAGGATGTAATCCTTGGCTGGGTTGATTCCGCCAATGACTTCTACGATGACTTCGATTTCAGGGTCATGCAATAGCTCTCTTGGATCGGTTGTCACCAAGCTGTCCACGGACAAAATATTGCGGGACTTTTCAGCATCCTGCACGAGGATTTTAGTAACTTCAATTCCAAGTCCGGTCTGTTTTTGCAAATCCTCCTGGTGCGCCGAAATGATTCGCACAACACCTGTACCTACTGTTCCAAACCCCATCAAGCCTAGTTTAATCTTTTGCTTTTCCATCGTCTCTCTCCTCCTACCCTTCTAGCCTCTGCCGACGATCATCGCTTTGCGAACGCCAGGTATTTGTTGTAAGCTTTCCAAAAATTCCGTGCTGGACACGCGCAGTTGTGCCATGTCAACAGACATGGAAATCGTCGCAATCCCCTGCAACGGAATGGTCTGGTTAATCGTAAGTACGTTTCCACCCTGATCTGCTACAAAGGTCAGTACTTTAGAAAGATAACCGGATGTATGCTCCAGTAAAAAAGTGATCGTCATGATTTTTTCACTCATCATGGCGTTAAAAGGGTAAATTCCATCCTTGTACTTATAAAAAGCACTCCGGCTCAACCCTACACGATCAACAGCTTCGTTGACTGTATCTACTTCACCAGATTCCAGCATTTTTTTCGCTTCAATCGTCTTCGCAATCGATTCAGGCAGGATGTCAGCTCGAATCAAGTAAAATTTTTCTTCCCGTTTCACCCCTAGTGTCCTCCTGAGAAAAACAGTTGTTTCTTCATAGAGGACATTATAACGGATTACCCCCCCTATGACAATCCTTACCGCTAACTTTTTTCACAGAATCGTATTCAGTTCACTTCTGCTTACATGAGGGGGCTGCCCTTCGTACAGACTAGAGATGATCGTGAGCTAGAGGAGGTGACAAACTATGGCAGGACGTGGAAAATCGGATAAGTCGGAGCGCCGCAACAATCATCCGGCAGGAAAACCAAGCAGTCTTGAGCAATTTGGTGACAATACAAAGGGTAAAAAAATGGCCCAATCTCCTAACATCATCGAGGACCCTAGCGGAAACGGATAGATCCCGCACATACAGCAAAAAACCCGGGAGCGTGTAAGCCCCGGGTTTTCATGTGGGTATGGATTAGTATGCCAACGAAGACAATCCGTTGATGTGAGCCAAGTAACGTACATTACTTGCTTCTTTCATCAAGGAAGCTGGCAAGCCTTTCAGCTTGATCTGGCTAGCACCGATTGTACCGATTGCATCTTTGCGGCCCAGGCTGCCCAGAGTACCAGAGAATACTGGCGTGAAGCTGTTCATTTTTGTGCCTTTGAAGTGTGCGAACAGGTTGTAACCAACCAATTCGCCCATTTGCCATGCCAATTGAGCAGTTGGTGGGAATGGACGACCTTCTGGGCCCATTACTACCGCACTGTCACCCGCCAGGAATACATCAGGGTGGGAAGTGGATTGCAGGAATTCAGTTACAGTAGCACGGCCGCGGTTTACTTCGATACCGGACTCAGCTACTACATGATTTCCTTGAACGCCACCTGTCCAAACCATTGTTTTGGTTTCGATAGTGCCACCGTCTTTCAGGCATACAGTGGTTTCTTTCATTTCGGTTACAGGTACACCTGTCAGGAACTGCACACCGCGTTTTTCCAAGCTCGTTTTTGCACGTTCAACCAGCTCAGGAGCAAAGCCCGCCAAGATGGAAGGACCTGCTTCTACGCAATAGATGGAAACATCTGCAAAATCAACACCATGCTTGTGGCACAGTCCTGGCAGCATGTCAGCGAATTCACCGACAAGCTCGATACCAGTCAAACCGCCGCCACCAACCACAAAGGTTGCGTCTGCTTTGTTTTTGCTTTTTCCGTATTCGATCACGCGCTCTTCGAGGTGAGCACGCAGCTTGTTCGCTTCTTCTACGGATTTCAGAGTGAAGCTGTATTCCTGCAAGCCAGGAATTCCAAAGAACGCAGTCTCACTGCCCAATGCGATAACCAGTGCATCGTACTTGATGGATTCGCCGCTAGCAAGTGTAACGCGCTGGGAATCCAGTCCGATTTTTTCTACACTATCAACCACGAGGTCGATATCTTTGCCACGCAGCAGTCTGTCCAAAGGCAGTGCCACGTTTTGCTCCGAAAGGTTTCCTACTGCCAAACGGTGCAGCTCAGTGATGATTTGGTGAGAAGGAAAACGGTTTACTACTGTGATCGATGCTTCTTCAGCTGTCATATATTTGCGTGCAGTCAATGCGGAGAGCAATCCGCCATAACCGCCGCCTAGAATCAGAATATGCTTCGCCATGCCCAATCCTCCGTCCTTGTCTTTCAATGGTAATTGATTTAGCGCTTTTCTTGTTGACGTTCAGCCAGAACTTCCAGGAATGCTTGAGCGAAACGCAATGTTTTTTGAACTTGCGGATCCTTGAGCATTTTGAGCATACCAAACAAGCCAACGGTGGATGCTTCTACATGGGCACGGTCGTTCGCCTCGATAGCGGCTTGCGCGATGCCCTTTGCTTTGTCGGAAATCGGTTTCACGAACTCTTCCATTCCGCCTTTGAGGTCGTCGATCAGTACTTTGTCTGTCGCTACTGTTTGTACCAAATCATACGTTTTGGTCAGGATTGTTGTCATTTCAGCCAGTTTCGGCAGATTTGCCACCAATACTGTAAGCGACTCTTGAATTTCCGGTTTCATCAACTGATCGAGCACATCCAATTGTTGCTCGGGTGCCAATGTAGCAGTGCTTGCTACTTCAGCAGCAGCTTGTTGCGTAGTTGTTTGAGACATAGGAAAACGTCCTCCTTTGCTTTGAAATAGAGGCCTCTTATTCTCGATGCCTGTTCATACGAGTAAGGCCGCCATTCTCCCAATTCAGCTTGTTTGTTATATTTTTCACAAAGTGAAGTATGCATTATATCGAAATATTCAAGTAGTGCATGATTTCACAAACAAATACAGGAAAACGATACTTCAAGTGTGATGTTGAACAGGCTCGATTTAGAACTCTATGTACTCTACTATATACCTTCTTACGAGGAACAGCAAAGGAAAAAAACCGCTTCATTAGGAAGAAGCGGCAGTAACTAGCTTTTTATAGTAATCTTTGATGATTTGATGATGTTTTTCACTAATATCCGTGAATATCAATTCAATGACTGTCTGTGTATCCTGAAAGTTCTTTTCGACCACTTTTGCCATGCCGACAATTTCCTGATTGAAGGAAGGGACGTTAAACGACAAGTGGAGAAATTCCCCTTTTGATACATAACCATCCGTCGCTAAAACAAGACGCGTAGGAGAAAGCTTGAGCAGGAGGGCTTGGCCCTTTTCTTCGATCGGTCTTGCTCCCATCACTTTGTAAGGAACAGAAATGACGTTATCAGGTGGAAGCACATCTTGCTTGCCTTTGAGCGATATTTCTACCCCGACACTGATCGGGACCATCGCGAGGAGCCTAATTGGCCATACAGTCTGTTCTGAAACTACTTCCAAATCAATGGTATTGACCGCCGCATCCGTTTCCCATCGAACACGAACTGTCGATCCCAGCAGATCCGGTATCGCTTCAGACTTCATCTCATGAGAAACAACGAGATAGCCGCCCTTTACATGTTCGATCATTACTTGAATCGGGGTTTTTACCTGTTTAGAGATGAGCATCTGCAAAACAGCGCCTCGTTGGAGCCGTTTATCCGCCATAAATGGGGTGAGGGATGGGATATCAATCATTGTCTTTGTCATCACTCCACGAAATCAAACTCTAGTTTACCAATCCGAACGGTATCTCCGTCTTTCGCTCCATGCTTACGCAATGCCTCGTCCACACCCATGCCCCGCATTTGACGAGCAAAGCGCTGAGCAGAGTCATAGCTGTTCAGGTTCGTCATGCGCACCAGTTTTTCGATCTTCTCACCACTGACAACAAACACTTCGTTGTCCTTTGTGATTTCGAATCCATCTGGTTCTTTTTCTGCGCGGAAGACCACGCGTTCTTCCACTTCCATAACTTCCTCGACCGTTGTTTTTTCCGGGATGGTCGCCAGCAAATCACCTATTGCATACATCAATTCCTGAACACCCTGTCTGGTCGCAGAGGAAATCTCGTATACTTGTACATCCGGCAATTTTTCTTTGAAGCGCTGCAGGTTTTCCGCAGCTTCGGGCAGATCCATCTTGTTTGCTACCACGATCTGTGGGCGATCCTCCAGCTTGAGGTTGTACAGGACCAGCTCACGATTGATTTGCAAATAATCCTCATACGGATCACGACCGTCAACTCCTGCCATATCGATGACATGCACGATCAGACGGGTACGCTCTACATGACGCAGGAATTGATGTCCCAGACCTACTCCTTCATGAGCACCCTCGATCAGTCCTGGCAAGTCCGCCATGACAAAGCTGTTCTCCCCCAAATCAACCACACCCAGATTAGGGGTCAGCGTTGTAAAATGGTACGCCGCAATCTTCGGTTTGGCAGCGGTCACACTGGACAACAGCGTCGATTTCCCTACACTCGGGTAACCAACAAGACCTACATCGGCAATCAGCTTCAGCTCCATCATGATGTACCGCTCTTGTCCAGGTTCACCGTTCTCCGAAATGTGAGGAGCGGGATTGGATGCATTAGCAAAACGAATATTTCCTCGTCCACCACGGCCACCTTTGGAAATCACCGCACTTTGACCATGCTCTATCAAATCAACAATGACTTCTTTGGTATCATCGTCAATCACGGTCGTTCCCGGAGGCACACGAACATACATGTCTTCTGCTCCGGCACCGTGCTGGGATTTATTGCGCCCATGCTCTCCACGAGGTGCTTTGAAGTGCTTTTGATAGCGGAAGTCTACCAATGTCCGCAAGCCTTCATCTACGACAAAAATAACATCTCCACCGCGTCCACCGTCACCACCCGCTGGACCTCCGAGCGGCACGTACTTTTCCCGGCGAAAAGAGACGGCTCCGTTTCCTCCGTCCCCACCTTTTACATAAATTTTTACCTGATCGACAAACATGGTGTCACCTTCTTTCCTTTACGCGAATGGAACCACCAAATCCAGGACCCATTCTTTCTCCGTATGTATCCACTCGGTGACCTCCACCGTACTCTGTTCGCTTTTACGTATCAGTTTTTCCAATTCTTCCAATCCGGATGCACGAAGCCCACCGGCCAGGTCAAAACGAAAATGAACGCCACTCTCGCCAGCAGATAGAGTTACTTGCATATTCGCAGGCTCGTACCCACTTTGGTCAACGTGATCATTCGCTGTGCATAATATCTCTGACACTAACTGAAACAAATGCTTTTCGTCCAAAGCTATTCGCGTGAGATCCACGTGATTGCACACGTCTACTTCTAAAAGCATGTCTTTGTTCAGTGCATTAAATGTCAAGAAGAAGACGGACAATAGGGAGCTATTCAAACGAGCCACCATGGAATCCTGCATGGCCATCTGTGCGATGCGTTTTAAATGTGCTTCTCCCTGTTCAGTACGGTTCAAATGCAAATAGCCGAGCAGAACCTGAACGTGGTTCAACCAGTCATGCCGCTGCCTGTTCAAAACATCCAGCAGCTGGTCAGTCTGCTGAGTAAACAGTCTCCGCTCGTACCCCATCTCATTCACCCAAGTCGATAAGAATTTCTTTCCTACCTATTGTATCACAAAAAAAAGCGGGACAATTAGAAAACTTGGTTGCGCCATGCCTTTTTGGTGCAGCCTTAGTACCCAAAGGGCACAAGTCTCGCTTTCCACACTTACGTTCGAAGTCTCGCTATGTTGCACTTATACTTTCATCCTTGACAATGTTTACAAACATAAAACACCTGAAAGTAAAAGAAAACCCAGCTAAGTAGCTGGGTTTTTTCTTTCCAGATATTTATGCTTCGGAAGCTACTGGCTCGATCACAACTTGCTTGCGATCACGGCCCAGACGTTTGAAACGAACAACGCCATCTGCAGTTGCAAACAGAGTGTCGTCTCCGCCTTTCATTACGTTAGCTCCTGGATAAATCTTTGTTCCGCGTTGGCGAACGAGGATGTTACCAGCAGTAACGAATTGACCATCACCACGCTTCACACCCAGACGTTTGGAAATGGAGTCGCGACCGTTCTTTGTGGAACCTACCCCTTTTTTCGAAGCGAAAAACTGAAGGTCCAAATTAAACAGCATATTCATATCAGACACCTCCTTGCCATTTATCATCTTTCACTTTTACGTATTTACCGTACTGCGCCTCAACCGACAAAAGAGCAATAATCATGCTCTCTGCCAAAAGCTGCTGTTTCTCTAGTATGGCCTCATCCTCCGAAGAAGACAGAATCCATTTCAAGAATCCACCGCCTTCTTGTGCGACTGAGACATCAGGAGTGATGCCCGTCAAAGGTCCAATGGCGTTTAATATACCAAAGCTGATGCCAGATACGGCAGAACAAACGATGTCCGCCCCATAGGCACCCGCATTGGCATGTCCGGAAATACTAATTTCATGGATCCCGTGCGAGGCACGGTTCACGATCACTTCAATCATAACAAGTCACCAATTAAGCGTTGATCTTTTCGATCACTACTTTAGTGAATGGTTGACGGTGACCTTGCTTGCGACGGTAGTTTTTCTTGGATTTGTATTTGTACACGATAATTTTTTTTGCTTTACCGTGTTTTTCTACTTTCCCAGTTACCGTTGCACCAGCTACAGTAGGAGTACCTGCTGTAACTGAACCGTCTTTGCTCACGAGAAGAACCTTGTCAAAAGTAACTACTTCACCTTCAACATCAGCCAACTTCTCGATGAAGAGAACTGCTCCCTCTTCCACTTTGTATTGCTTTCCACCGGTTTCGATAATTGCGTACACTGTGTGCACCTCCTATACTCAGACTCGCCTACACAGGTGCGTCAAAGGATGACGGCTTAGGACCTGGTTCGTGCGGTTACAGTATGCACGAGGCATAGCTGCATGACAACCATTAGATTATCATAGGTTCAATCGCCCAGTCAAGACATTTGCTTATGCTTTTGATATAGGCGCTCCGCTTCTTTTTCACTGCCGACGTACATAATCCGATATTCATCTGGTTTTAGCAATGGCTCGTTCAGCTTGTATACGCCAATGCTCCAAGCGCTTCCGTCTTGCTCCAGCTGTCCTGCAGTGATCCACTGATACAAACGAGTCGGCAATTGCACCAGCAGCGCCTCTGCTTCCTGTCCGCGTTTCAGAGCTGCCACTTCATTTTGCAGCCTCCGATACATTTCCTCAATCGACTGTACACGACCGTGGCCTCCACAGGCAGAGCACGGCTCCGTCATTCGTTCTACGAGACTTGGTCGAATTCTTTTGCGCGTCATCTCCACCAAGCCTAGAGCCGTCATTCCAAGCACCGTCGACGACACGTCGTCACGTGCCAGCTCACGCTTTAACACCGCCAAGAGTCGCTCCTTGTTTGCTTGCTCCTTCATATCAATGAAATCAATCAAAATGATTCCACCGATATCGCGAAGGCGCAGCTGGTAGGCGATTTCCTCAGCTGCCTCCAGATTCGTGGCAGTGACTGCTTGCTCTCGCTGCTGCCCGCCACCGCCAGTGAATGAGCCCGTATTTACATCAATGACAGTCATGGCTTCTGTTCTGTCGATGACAAGATGTCCGCCGCTTTTCAAAAAGACTTGTCGTTGCAGCGCGCGCTCTACACCTGCCTCGACGCCAAGCTGTTCAAATAACGGCTGCTTCCCCTGATACCAGCGCACTGCTTGCAGCCGATCGAAAGCAAAAACAGTCATAACCGCTTTGACCTGCTGATAAGTCGGCGCGTGCTCGACAATCACCTCATCAAAGCCTCGCGATGAAAAATCCTGCACGATTTTTTCCAGCCATTCTCCCGAGCGACTCACACGCCCCGGCCCTTTCATTCCAGCTACTTGCTGCAAAATCTCTTGCCAATTTTTTCGCAAGTAAGTCAGCTCATCAATCAGCTGTTGCTCGCTCGCTTCTGCCGCCTGTGTCCGCGCAATAATGCCCTCGCCTTTTTCAAGTAAAGGGACTAGAGTCTGCTCAAGACTTTGGCGCTTTGCTTTGTCTCCGATTTTACGAGAAAGCGAAATTCCCTCTTCTTTTGGCAGAAAGACCAGAAACCGGCCTTGCAGGCTGACTCGCATCGAGAGCTTGGGTGCTTTCAGCTCAGATCCTTCTTTACTCACTTGCACTAAAATGGTTTCTCCGACGTGAATTCGCTCATTGATCGCTTGCTTCTGCGCTTGCCCTCCGTCTCTTGGCAGCACGTCGTCAACATACAGATACGCGTTTTTTTCAGCTCCGATATCCACAAAGGCGGACTGAATCCCTGGCTTAACATCCGCGACGCGTCCGACAAAAAGCTCGCCTGCCACGGCTTCTGAGCCCTCATGCGCTGTACGCCACTCCCTCAGCCGACCTCCCTCCAGCAAGGCAGCCCGCACCTTTCCTCCCGTACCACTGATTGCAATCTGTCTCACTGCTGTCACTCCCTATACTCCCGTACAAAAATTTGCCCGACAAAAAGGACTATCGGACTCATAGGATGTAATCTAACATAGGCACCTGGAAAAGAAAAGACGAAGCATAACGTGAGGAGTGATTGTGATGATACAAGCAAGGGAATTACTGATTCGCGAGCTGCGGCCAGAGGATGCTACCTATCTGGTCAAGTGGTTGTCCGATGAGCGAGTGTTGCAGTACTATGAAGGACGTGATCGCCCCCACGATGACGCTCTCGTACAGAAGCATTTTTATCATGACGATGCCATTACACCCTGTCTGATCCTGTATGGTGCAAAACCAATTGGCTACGTGCAGTACTATGCGCTGGATTCTGACTATAAAACCAAGTACGGCTACGGCGAAGCAGCTAACATCTACGGCATGGATCAGTTTATCGGTGAGCCCGATTACTGGAACCGTGGAATTGGGACTTTGCTCGTGCAAGCAATGCTTGAATTTCTCGCAAACGTAATTGGCGTGCAAAAGGTCGTCATGGATCCACAGGCATGGAACGAGCGCGCACTACGCTGCTATGAAAAATGCGGCTTTGTCAAAGTCAAAAAGCTTCCTCAGCACGAATGGCATGAAGGAAGCATGCGGGATTGTTGGTTGATGGAATGGAACCCCTCGACTGGCACTCAGCTTTAAAGGAGAGTTTCGACCTTTGCATCATGCTTCTGTTCAAAGAGCAGCGCATGTAAAAGCTTTTCCTCGGGCAACAAGCCCGCACCCTGAACGTAAAATAAGTGCGAGGACCCTCTGTGCAGCTTATGAGCGACTGTCAGCACGGTTTCATGAGGGGCAACCGTCAGTGCTTGTACAGCATGCTCATCAGGCTCTCGCACATACTTTTCCATCAAAAAACGGAAAAACTGATATGGAAAGCGCAAAAACGATTGAATGTTTACTGCGAGCAAATACATACCGATCACGAGCAGGTTCACTCTCATATCCAGCCCCGAGAAGCCAACCATAATCCCGGCAAGCAGGGTACTGCTCGTCAATGAGAGGAGCGCGGCTTTTCGGTAAGGCAATAACCAGCAAAAAATCGCTTGCAGAATGCGTCCTCCATCCAGTGGCCAAATTGGCAGCAGATTAAACAAGGCGATCGTCGCATTGCTGACCAGAAAAAAGCGCGCCCATTCCTCTGTCCACAGCTCCCCGTACCAAAATAAATAGGAAACACCCATCATCACGACATTTAAAAACGGCCCTGCCAGCGCCACGACAATCTCGTCAAGCGGATCGGTTGCATAAGCGTCTTCCATAGTAGCGACACCGCCAAACGGCAGGAGCTGCACTTCTGTCACGGTCCAGCCCAATTCCCTCGCCATTGCCACATGACCGATTTCATGAATCAGCACGATTGCAAATAAGGTAATGACCTCTAAAAAATGGCCTGTCACTACGGACAGGCCAATCACCGCCCAGAAGAGCAAGTGTACCCGAACTTTTATCCCAAGCCAGCCTCCCCTATTCAAAGGGGATCACTTCCAGAGGATTCACAAACTGTTCGTCCGCTTTGACTCCCAGATACAAGTGCCTGGAGGTATTGTTCACAGGACGTGCCGTACCCACTTCCTGGCCTGGCTGCAGAACCTCGTCTTTGGTTACCTTGACTTCATCCAAATTGCCGAACCAGACCTCGCGACCCTCCGTCAAGCGGACAACAACAGTGGTACCAAAGCCTGGCTGCTCCCCGACAAAAGCGACCCAGCCCATTTCGCCGATGGTCACCTTATCTGTCATTCCCGTATCCAGAACGACCTTGGCACTCTTTTCTTCAAACGCTTTGACTACCTTCCAGCTGGTCGGCAGCTTCCAGACGGCTTCTTTTTTGCCTGTACCTGTAGCCGGGACTGCATTTGGTCCTGTTATCGAAGGCAAAAGTGTAGGCATCGTACCAAATTTGGCTTCATACCAGTCTGCCACACCTGCAAAATTAAAATCACGCGTCATCACTTCGCGCGCCTGGTTTTTCCATGTAGCCGGAATCAATGTCGTTTGAAACAATACATACGCCATTCCGAGCAAAATCACAGATGCCAGTATTTGCAATCCCCATTTTTCATGAGAAGGTCGCTGGTTCATCGAATCGTCATCTCGCAGCGGAAAGCCAAAGGGGTCTGGTGTCGGCTCGATGGGATCTTTCCAATCATCTACAAAGGGTGAAAAACTGTCTCGTGACTGCGTACGGATTCGCTCCAACCTCTCCCGCCGTCTTTCTTTTACCCGATCTACTTCACCGAACATGTACATCCCTCCGCAGGCCAAGCTTTGTACTATCCTATGACTTGTCTACCTGCTTTATGACGTCCCTCGGCTGCTTAACGCATGATTCACTGTGGACAACTTATGATGCGAAAACACGCAAAAAAGACAGTCTCCCCATTGAGAGACTGCCTTCGAATCTGTCGAATTTTACAGTTTAGTTACGCTAGCAGCTTGTGGTCCACGGCTTCCTTGAACGATTTCGAACTCAACCTTTTGGCCTTCGTCCAGAGATTTGAAACCTTCTGTCTGGATCGCGCTGTAATGTACGAATACGTCGTCTCCACCCTCAACTTGGATGAAACCGTACCCTTTTTCTGCATTAAACCATTTTACGATACCTTGTTGCATGAAACAAAACCTCCCTGAACATTACGCCCCACAAGGCGAAAGAGTTAGCGTTAACCTCTTTTTTACAGATAAGCCTTTTGCGTCAAGGAAAAAAAGCCATACGAATTGCGATTGACAAATGGTGACGTCTCTCACATCCGTACGACTCCATAACCAATCCATCAAATCACTATAACTTGTAAAAATGGTTAACTTAGGATGATTTTATCATATGATTTTCCTTTTGTCACGCATTTAGTCGAAGCGCAGCTTGTCTTTGCGCATGCCGATATTGAGGACAACACCCATAATCATAAAGTTGGTAACGAGTGAGCTACCCCCATAACTGATGAACGGGAGCGGAATACCTGTGATCGGCATCAGCTGGATTGTCATTCCAATATTTTCAAAAACTTGGAAGGTAAGCATCCCCACGACTCCGGCTACAACATAGGAGCCGAATGGATCTTTGGCTTCCATGGCGATCCGAATCATCCGGTAAATCAAAAAGAAAAACAAAATCATCAGAAGGCCCGCACCAACAAAACCGAGCTTCTCTGCGATGACTGTGAAAATGAAGTCACTTTCACCGACTGGCACCCAGCCGAAGCTGGCTTGTGTTGGGGTATCTATTCCTTTTCCGAACAGCTGACCCGAGCCAATCGCAATCAGCGCCTGCTTGAGCTGAAAGCCTTTCCCCATCGCGTCAATATCCGGGTCCATCCAGTAGACGACCCGATCCCATTGGTAGGGCTTGACGATTTTAAAGAAAATATCTTGCCTGTACTCGTACAGCAGGGTCATTGTCCCAAAGAAACTGCCGATTAATCCAAGCAAATACACGGCATGCTTCAAACGGAGCCCACCGACAATGAGCATGGTGGTCAGCATCGCCATAAATACCAATGACGTTCCCAAGTCAGGCTGTAGAAGGATCAGCAGCATAGGGACTCCTACGAGCGAAGCCACTGGAATCAATTTGTAAAAGTAGTAAAATCGATCCGGATCTTCTGCACGCTTTGCCATAAACCGGGCAACGGTCAATATAGTAAATAGCTTCATCGGCTCGGATGGCTGAAACAGTACTGGTCCAAGATCATACCAGCTCGTCGTATTGTTGATCGGTTTCGTTTCAAATACACCAATCAGCAATATGAGCCCTAAAGCGTACAGGATATAAGCGGTGTTGTGAAATAACTGGTAGTCAAAAAGCAACATAACAGCTAGTACGCTAAATCCGATTATATACCACATTACCTGCTGATGAGCTTTGTCAACCCCGGCAGCGGATCCTGAGATGCCCAGATAGCTGAATACGCCGAGCCCTATCAAAATCAAAATAATGCTCCAGTCCAGCGTCTTTAAATACCGTTTTTCCAGGTCCATACTTTTCCTCCTAGAAAACGTGACTCCCCTCTTTTTCAGAAGGGAGCCCTGCCTTACCTATTTTAACCCAAAGAATTTGCGCATCTTGTGAAATACACCTGCTTTTTCCTGAAGAGGCTGCAGCGGAACTGCTTCCCCTAACAATCTGCGAGCAACATTGCGATAAGCGATTGCAGCACGAGATTCGTGATTCATCACAGCAGGTTCACCATTATTGGCTGATTTAATCACGTGATCATCATCTGGTACTACTCCGATTAAGTCAATGGCTAACAAATCCAAAATATCCTCGACATCGAGCATATCTCCATTTTTCACCATATGAGACCGTAACCGGTTGATGACAAGCTTCGGCATACCTACTTTTTCTCGCTCCAAAAGGCCTATAATTCGGTCAGCGTCGCGCACGGCAGCCTTTTCCGGCGTCGTTACGACAATGGCCTGATCAGCTCCTGCCACAGCATTACGGAAGCCTTGCTCGATTCCAGCCGGGCAGTCAATAATCACATAATCAAATTCGCGCTTTAGCTGCGTCACGATTTCATTCATTTGCTCGGGACTTACTGCAGACTTGTCTTTCGTCTGGGCAGCAGGCAAGAGCGACAGATTTTCAAAGCGCTTGTCCTTGATGAGTGCCTGCGGAAGGCGACATGCTCCTTCTGCCACATCGACCAGATCGTAAATGATCCGGTTTTCCAGTCCCATCACAACGTCCAAATTTCGAAGTCCAATATCAGTATCAACCATGCATACCTTTTGACCTAATAACGCTAGCGCAGTTCCTAAATTTGCGGATGTGGTCGTCTTTCCCACGCCGCCTTTGCCTGAAGTTACGACAATTCCAATCCCCACGTCCGTTCCTCCTCTTCCCTCAACCCTCATGCTTTTTTTCACCCAGCTCGGGGCGAATTCGCGGCAAGTAATTCATTTTTGCCACCAGCATCGTGTCACCTTCCAGATAGGCAAACTCAGTCCCTCCGGAATTGTTCGTCCACTCTTCACCTGGTTTGCTGATCACATCGGCAATCCGCAATTGGGTAGGACTCATGACTGCTGCGGCAATAATGACTTGATTGTCTCCAGAAATACCGGCGTGGGCATATCCTCGCAGATGGCCCAGCACGTATATATTTCCTGTGCTGCGAATCGTTCCGCCTGGATTGACGTCTCCTAGCAAGAGCAAATCACCATCGAACTCCAGTACTTGACCAGAGCGAACGGTATTCACCTGCACAGAGAAATGGGTTTTAAGACGTTCAGCAAAAGCTTCTTCCCGTGTTATCACATCGGCTTCAATCGTGTGAATAACGAGGTTCCCCTTTTGCCGGATAATTTGAGTCAACTGCTCTTGGTGCTCAGGTGAGCAGTAACGTTTTCCCAATTTAATCGATACCCGAATCAGCGGCCCCGACAAAATCTGTTGGTGGCTATGCTCTATTTTTTCACGCAAGTCGGCCAGCAGTTCGTCGAAGGAACAAGTATCGTCCATAAAGAAGACGAGACCGTCTTTCGTTCCTTTGATTGTGACCTTGCTTTTCACAGTCGTCACCGGTTTCACCTCGACCGATATCTTTCGCCACATAGAAAGATTTTTCCTGCTCTACATGAAAAATTTGCCGAATCGGGTCAATTCCTATCGGGCCAATTATGGTTGGGTTGTTTCAGACGATGGGGGAACTACTCCGTGGGTGAGTACTCCCGGGTTCAACTCGTTGTACGCTTCCAGTAATCGGCGTGCGATCGGTCCTGTTGCATCCGAACTGGAAGTTCCATCGCGCAAGCTGTTTGGAGCAATAACGACGAAAACGACTTGCGGGTTTTCATAGGGAGCAAAGCCGACGACCAAGGCGTTTTCTGCGCTTCTCCCTGTTTGCGCTGTACCTGATTTGGCTGCTACGGCAAATGGCAACCCGGCGAACGCTCTGGAAACGGTACCGCCTGGTTGCGTAACCATACGCATACCCTCTCTGACCACTTGGATGTGCTTTGGATCGATCTCAACGCGGTTGAGCACCTCAGGTTCGATCAGCGTAAGGGTCTGTCCCGGCTTTTTCGGATCGGTTGTACCACGACGAATCTCTTTTACGAGATGAGGACGAATTCGGTAGCCTCCGTTGGCAATCGTCGACACATACTGTCCGATCTGCATCGGAGTAAACAGGTCGTATTGACCGATCATGGCATCTGCAAGGTTGCCGTAAAAATTGTAAGGGTTCGGCCTGCCTGTACTTTCACCTGGCAAGTCAACTCCTGTTTTTACTCCTAAACCAAACTGAGCGTTGTAGTAATCAAGAACGGAAAACTGTTTGATCCAATTGTCGCCACCTCTTCTCAAAAGCCGAACCGCCATTTCATACATATACGTATTGTTTGACACCTGTAGGGCACGGCGAGCATTAACAATCCCATGCCCTCCTGACTTCCAGTTCCGTTTATACGTCGAAAGTCCGATCTTCAACCCACCGCGGTCATTGATCGTTTCGTTAGGTGTAGTCAAGCCTTCCTGCAGAGCAATCATAACGGACAACGGCTTATACGTCGACGCTGGCGGATAAGGCGTATAAATGAACCGGTTCGCTTCGTTCGGCAGGATCAACGATGTGTAATTTTCATTGAACTTCTTGCGGTCGTAGTACAGATTCAAATTGTAATCAGGGTAGCTGGCCATCGCCAAAATTTCTCCCGTATTGGGGTTCATCACGAGAACATGGGTATCTTTGAATTCTTTTGGCGTGGTCGGCTTTTTCTTGTACGCTTCGAATTCTTCTTTTAAGATCGCTTCGACCTTACTTTGAAAACGCCAGTCTAATGCAAGCACGAGATCGTTACCCGGCTCAGGAGCCCGGCGCAACGTTTTTTCTACCGTCTCTGAATTTTTGTTAACATGGACATCCATGATTCCATCCTTGCCACGCAAATATCGTTCGTACGAGCTTTCCAGGCCAGTTACCCCAATTCGGTCGATTGCGTTGTAGCCCTGTGCTACATATTCCTTTAAAATTTCAGGCTTGATCGCGTTGATATAGCCAAGGAAATGGGTTCCAAATGCTGACCCATCCGGATCCTCGAAAATTTGCCGGACCGGTTCCAGCTCTACACTGATTCCCGGTAGCTCCGTCCGTCTTTCCTCAATTTGGAACATCTCCGCTTGTGTAATATTCACCTTGACCCGACGCGGGATATAACTAGCCAACTGTGGAGAGCGCATTTCTTGCAGCAGGGAAAGCTTGTGCCACTGGAACTGGCGTTGCTTTTCGTTCAATGGCAAATTAATATCCATCCCGAATAAGTTAACTAACCGCAACAGATCCATGTCCGATTTATCAGCGAGTCCTGTTGGAGACGGCAGCAACCGGATTTGTGTCTTTACCTCTTTGGTTAAATCGGTTCTATCTTCTTTGTCCAGGATAAGCTTGATGTCCAAATTTGCGGCGATTGTAGATTTCAACAGCTCTGAATCGGACATGTTGTTAAAGTCCGGGAGCTGCTGACCAGTTCCCTTTAAATGGGTAGTCAGTTTTTTAATCACTTCCCGACGCTCCTGGTCATCAAACGGAGACCGTACCCGCAGTCCCACATACATAGCCGTTTTAACGAGTTGGAAGTCAGACATCTTGTCCACATCTTCCTGCTTCGGAACAGCTTTTAATTTGGCTGCAATCTGTTCCTTCAGTTTACTCGTTTCCTGCCTGTCAAATGCGACCGGCAGTGTGGAGCGCAGCTCGATCGTCTTTTTCAGGAGCTCTTTATCCGTCCCGAATTTCGTGATATCCGGAATTAATATTTTTGCTAATCGATCCGCTACCTTTTCTTCATCAATATCTTTGCCCTGTTCTTCGACGTACTGAACGGTGTACACAGGCTTGTTGGAGACGAGAACGACGCCATTTTTATCAAGAATTCGACCGCGCGGAGCAGAAATGGGCAGCTCACGAATGCTGAACTTTTCCAGCTCGTGCCGATACTGCTCTCCTTCTACCAACTGCACAAAGGCAAGCCGTAAAATAATCGCGGCGAAGAACAAAAATACGATCAAGAACAATATATTCAGTCTCACAGGAATGTGAGATTTCGGTTCTTTGGCCTCTTCCACGAGCTTATTCCTCCTTTCCGTGTCCCTTATTCCATGAGCAAATCTCGTTTTGCCATAATTTTATTGCACATTCTCATAATAGGAACGTACATAATCAAGGCAAACGCGAAATTAAAGACCACACTCGGCAAGATTTGTCTAGTGAGAATCCATTGAACGTCATAAGGGGCAGCCGAAAACAAGCGGAACAGGCTGTATAGCAGCCACTCGTGGCCAAACAGGATGAGGATGGTTGTCACGAGCATCATCCCGAACCCACGTTGGAACAAGAGCACGATCATCCCCGCAAAGTAGCTGGCTACCATCATGGACATCATGTATATGCCAATGACTTGACCAAACAGGACGTCTTGGAGAAAGCCAAAGGCCAGCCCGTAGTAAAGACCTTCTCTTCGCCCCAAAAACGCCGAGATAAAAATGCAGCATACAAGCGCAAAGCGGGGTACTGTCGTCCATGACAGACCCCATGTCTCTGGCGAGAAGACTGGCATAACAGTTCCTTCGAGGACAAACAACATGACTACAGTCACTGTCAGCAGAAAGCGAGCCATTACTGTCCCCCCCCAGCTGCAGGCGTTGTTGTCCCCGTTGAAGCGGGCGGTACTGCTTTACCATTTGCCCCAGGTGCTGATGTTTGGTTTACTGGCTGCTGCGGAATGACTTCACCATTCGCTGAAATGGAAAAATTGCGTTCCACAATCATAACCTCGTTCAATTGGGAAAAATCGGCGCTTGGCTGGATGTACGCCGTCTGTGTCAATCCGTAATCATCAGGCTCAACGCGAACAATGTAACCGATCGGCAGGTTGCGCGGAACGACTCCACCAAGACCCGAGGTGATCACTTGCTGCTTTGCTTCAATTTTCTGGCCCCACGGAATTTTTCGCATGACGAGCATGCGCTCCTGAGAGTCATATTCCTCTACGACGCCGCTAATATTTTGGTACACTTCTACACCGTTAACCACTTGTTTCGCTTGGATATCTGCAGAGATATGATCACGTCTCTCGTAGCTGGTCAACAATTCTACCGTTGCCGAGAAATTGGCGACACTCTGCACGCGACCGATCATTCCATTGGAGGTAATCACCGCCATATCCTTTTTGATACCGTGCTTTAAGCCTTGGTCAATGGTGATTACGTTGTTCCACGTATCTGGATTGCGTGCTACAACTTCGGCAAAAATAAGGTTATACGATTTGAGAGAACCTTGTGCCCCTACCATTTTCCGAAGACGCTCATTCGCTGCTTTCAACTCATGCAATTCTGCGCTCATTTGCGCATATTGATCAAGCCCTGCCTTGAGTGCTTTATTTTCTTCGTAAACGCTGTACGCATCGTCAATTTCCTGAAAAAAGCCAGAAACAGCCTGAGCAGGGCGATAAAACAAGCCCTGCACCACGCTGAAGGTATCCTTGAAAAACATTTCTGGCCATGTCAGATTGACTCGTTCTCGAGATGTGTAGCCTACGACTGAAATGAGCAAAACCAGGCCAACTAGTACGATAATAAGCCGCTTGTTCCCGAAAAACGACATGCCCTGACCTCCGTTTATTTACCCCGTTTTTGTCGGGAAGAGGTGATCCCATGCTTCGACTTGAACAGATGAATGTTATCCAGTGCACGCCCTGTGCCGATGGCTACACAGTCCAGTGCATTCTCCGCTACATGCACAGGCATCCCCGTTTCTTTGGCCAACAAGCGATCCATATTACGCAGAAGCGCTCCCCCGCCAGTCAATACGATACCCCGATCCATAATATCTGCAGCAAGCTCCGGCGGACTTTTCTCCAGAGTTACCTTCACCGCTTCCACAATCGCTGCCACTGTTTCGGCTAATGCCTCAGCAATTTCCGTACTGCTTACTGACAAGGTTTTTGGCAGCCCTGTCACCAGATCGCGTCCGCGAATATCTACATTCTCTGCCTCTTCTGGTGCAATCGCAGAACCGATCTCCAGCTTCAGCGTTTCAGCCGTGCGCTCCCCGATCATCAGATTGTAGCGGCGCTTGATGTATTGCATGATAGCCCCGTCCATTTCATCTCCGCCCACACGAATGGAGCGGGATGTAACAATCCCGCCTAAGGAAATGATCGCAACCTCAGTCGTACCGCCACCGATATCGACAACCATACTTCCTGTCGGCTCCCAAACTGGCAAATCCGCTCCGATCGCTGCGGCAAACGGCTCCTCGATCGTATGTGCTTCTTTGGCGCCTGCCTGCTTGGTCGCATCTTCAACGGCGCGTTTTTCTACAGCAGTAATCCCAGATGGCACGCAAACCATTACATTAGGACGACGGCTGAACAAGCCTTGGTTCTTTTGCGCCTGATTAATGAAATAGCGCATCATTGTTGCTGTCGTATCGAAGTCAGCGATGACACCGTCTTTCATCGGTCGCACAGCGACGATGTTTCCAGGCGTACGGCCAATCATGCTTTTCGCCGCGTTTCCTACCGCTTCAATTGTATTGTTGTTCGTACGAATCGCCACAACAGACGGCTCTCGCACAACAATTCCCTTCCCTTTCACAAAAACCAATGTATTGGCAGTGCCGAGGTCAATCCCCAAGTCACGTGTAAATCCTCCAAACATAAAAAAACTCCTTCCGCTATTTTACAATTGCAAGCATTTAGAAGTACCCCTGCTCTTTTAAGCTGACGTACTTGCCATCCCCTATGATCACATGATCCAACAAGGAGATTCCCAACAACTCACCCGCTTCACGCAGCGTATGCGTGATCGCGATGTCTTCCCTGCTTGGCGTGGGATCACCACTCGGATGGTTATGTAGGCAAATCACTGATGCGCTGCTGCGACGGATCGCTTCTTTGAAGACTTCTCTAGGGTGCACGATGGAAGCGTCCAGACTGCCTACAAAAATCGTCTGCTTGCCAATCACGTGGTTCTTGGTATTGAGAAAGAGACACACAAAATGCTCCTGTGTCAAATGAGCCAGCTCTGTTGACATCAGTTCGGCCACATCGCGAGGTAGTCGAATAGAAGCCCAACTTTGACGAGGAACGGCAACTAATCTGCGTCCTAATTCAAACGCAGCGTGCATCTCTATCGCCTTGACCGGACCAATTCCCTTTAGCTCTGTCAGCTCTGCATGGGAGGCATCAGCCAATCCTCGCAAATCGCCAAACCTGACTAACAACCTCTGAGCAAGCTCATAGGCAGTCTCTTGTTCCCTGCCTGTCCGCAGTAAAATGGCAAGAAGCTCTGTATCGGACAAATGGTCTGCTCCTTCTCGAAGCAACCGCTCCCGAGGACGTTCATAGTAAGGGACGTTTTTCACGGTTATTTTGTTACAGGTATTTGTTGCCATTTTTCTACCGCCTCCAGCCATTTTCACTTTTATCGGAACGGCTGGCATGGAGGACGATCATTAGAAGTATGGCCGTTGCCACTTGAAGCCAAGCTAGACAACTATAAAATCACAATACCAAAACGAGAGAGCATATTGGCAGTCAAACATAGCGGGAGACCGACAACTGTAAAATAATCGCCTTTAATCCCTTCCACGATCGTAGCACCGATACCTTGAATTGCGTAAGAACCTGCCTTGTCCATCGGCTCCCTTGTTGCAATGTAAGATTCAATCTCCACTTTTGAAAGCGGACGAATCTTTACCTGGGTATGGCTAAACGATACTTCCGAGCGCTTAGTTGCAGCATCAATCAGTGTGACACCACTGTATACAGTGTGTTCCTGACCTTGCAGCATGGACAGCATTCGGAATGCGTCACTCTCGTCCACTGGCTTCCCTAAAATTTGTCCGTGTAAGACAACAATGGTATCAGAGCCCAAGACAATCCCTTCCGTCAACCGATCAGCGATAGCTGTGGCCTTTCGTAGAGACAGCTCTTTCACCACATCTTCTGGTGAAAGCTCTGGTGCCGTAGTCTCATCCACATCGCTGGTCAAAATCTCGAAGGCAATACCGAGATTTTGTAGTAGCTCTCTGCGACGAGGCGAGGATGAAGCAAGAATGAGAGATGCTTTTGTTTCCGTCATTTTTCACCCTACTTTATGCGTCGATGTATCCAAAATGCGAGGGCGAGCCCTCCGATACTGGCTAGATTTAGTTTTACCTGAAAGTTCAGGTCGTACTTCAAAATTTCTAAATCTGCCGCAGGTGACCATGTTATCATTTTGCTCTTGGCCAGAAAAGGGACCCAGGGACCCAAAATCTCCCCTATAATGCTGCCGAACAAGAGTCCACTGACCAACAATAACAACAGTATAAGCGTATCTTTTCCCATAGCTTCCCCAACTCCCTTTCTAGAAGGGATTCTCTTTTTGCCATCAATAAGTTTAGCAAATGGGGGAGTGTGAAACAATCCCTGATTGCTCTTGGTAGTTACTGTATATAAAGAAAAGACCTCCTGCAAGAAAACATTGCGGAAGTCTCGTGCTCAAATGCGTACCTATTCTTTTTTCTGTGCCTGCTGGAGCAAATTTGCGTACCCCTCCAAATACTCCAGTACACCCGCCTGCACTTGCCACGCATAGGATTCGGCGCTTTCTATTTTTTTCCCTGCACTCGCTTCCACCATTTTTTCTCTGGCTGCCATCGCCTGATCGATGCCATTTACCATCGCTGTATACTGCTTCTTCATGGCCTCAGGAACTTGCACCAATCGGCTTGATTCCAGGAATTGGCGATGTTGTTCCTTGAGCGTTGCTGTCTCTTGGGGTGAAGAGGAGAGCTGACCTGTGGTAATGATCAGTCCAGAGTGGGATGACAGAGTTTGGATCAGCTTCACTCCTTTGCTGAAAAAGCCACTCACATCCGGTGCGGCTCCTGATGTCGGGGCAACCGGAAGTGTGCCTTGAAAAGCGGGGAAGGCAAATTCTTTGACGTAAACATCCATTCCTTTGTTCTTCAGGCTGGTCGCAAATCCGAGAACAGCATCTCTCGTAGGCGCGGCCGCTGCAAACATATATTGCTTCGCACTGTCCTTGTATACCAGATGAGGTATGCCCATTTTATCGAGCGGCTGAGCGAGTGCATCTGGAGCAGCATCCTTTTGAAAGACGCCTGCTTGCGCTACAAACATATTGATCTGGGGCAATTGAAGCGGAATTTCACTCGCGTTACCGGCTGACGGAGAAGTGGCCGGAGTCGCCCCTCCTACGCTGCCTGCTTCGCCTGGCAAAATAGGACCTGCAAGCTTCTGATCATCTGTAGCTGGACTGGCAGCCGTCAGAGTCTGCACGGTATCCTCTAACACTGTACGATAAGACTCCGAGAACTCTTCCTTTGTAAAAACCGTCAGTACCAAAAAGCCGAACAACAGCCCGACAGCGATTGCTCCCCCAGTAGTCAAAACCGTTTGTAAGACGGGTCCCTTTGGAAAGTAGGAGAAGAGCTGACTGACCTTCATTTTACCAAACCTCTTCTCTTCAAAAACATCATGGTGAATCTCTTGGTTTATCTCTTCATGCTGCTCGATGAAATCCGGAATCTGTGCCTCTCTTGGCGTCTCACGCTCTCCCCTCTCTCGCAGCTGCTTCATCCGATCCATCGCATCATTTCCTTTTTTCACATGAATCGGACCCGGAATGGAAATCGGGGGTGCTTGAATTCGCACGCGCGGCGGCAATTCTTTCGGTATTTGCTTATCTGTGCTGTCCTCACGTTTTTCTTCCCAAAACTTCCCGTTCATTTTAACGGTGACATTATTTCGTTTTTCTCCGCTCATAATCATGCCCTCCCAGCAACAGGCTCTTTGTACTAGCTTACGTTGCCTCTGGACGGGTTATGACACATACTAGTCATTCTATCAAACAAAATCTAGCACAAGTGATAGTAGCTGCCAGAGCATACCTGTCGCCACAAAAGGTGCAAAAGGCAGAGTATCTCTCGCACTGGCTTTTTTCGTGAGAGATAACAAGAGTGCGGTCAGGAAAGCTGTCACGCACGCAATCGAAAACATAGACAGGAACTCCTGAAAGCCGAGCGCAAAGGCCAAAAAACCGAGCAACTTGGCATCTCCCATTCCCATTGCAAAAGGCAAGCAGAAACTGAACAGCGCAAATCCCAAAAAGAAGACGATTCCGGATAAAGCGTGCATGGACCAGAAATAATCCTCGATAAAGAGTAAAGCCAATATCACCACAAAGAGCATACCGAATAAAAGCGTACGGTTCGGAATTCTCCTCTCGTAAATATCCGTCCGAGCTACATACAGGCATACCGCCAGTAAACACAAGTACAACACGACGTGACCGGTATCAGGCTGTCCAAAAGCTACGGGTACGACCACATTACTACACCTCCTCCCTGAAGGAGAGCGTACTCTTTTTTTCTGGCACAAAAAAACACCGACCCAGGATCATCACAGGTCGGTGCTGCTTCTTATTTTTCTCCATCCAAATCCCAGGTGAGCATCAGGCCTGCGTGGACGAGACCACCACCAAAACCGTATAAAAGGAGTGTGTCGCCTGATTTTACCTTCCCCTGCTGAATCCCCAGATCAAGCGCCAAAGGGATGCTGGCAGCCGAAGTATTGCCGTAGTGCGTCATGCTGACAAGAGTCTTTTCAATCGGGAAATCGCTTTTCTCACAAATGGACTCAATCATCCGCAGGTTTGCGCTGTGAGGAATGAACCAGTCAACATCCCCCAAGCTTTTACCTGCTCGGGTAACCACCTGCTCCATCCCTTTGGGAATCGTGGTAGCCGCCCATTTGTACACTTCTCTGCCGTTTTGGACGATGCAGCCAGTTGGCGTCAGATCGCGCCCAAACATCGTTTCAGACATACCAGAGCGGTACACGTGAATTCCGCCATCTCCTTTGGAGCCTAAGTAGAAGGAATGAAAGCCTGGAGCCTTCTCGTCTCTTTCTACCAAAACAGCCCCTGCACCGTCTCCAAATAAGATGCAGGTTGTACGATCCGTGTAATCGGTCACTTTGGACAGGGTTTCTGCAGCCACTACCAATACTTTTTGATGCAAGCCCGAGGAGATCATCGTGTTTGCAACGTGCAAGGCATACGTAAACCCTGCGCAGGTCGCGGACAAGTCCATTGCCCCTGCCTGCTCGATTCCAAAGTGAGCTTGGATTTGGGTAGCAACGCTCGGGAAAGGATAATCAGGCGTGCTTGTGGCGACGAGAATCATATCTACATCAATTACGCTTTCTTGATACGTTTCGATCAGCTTTTCAACAGCGGCGATTGCAAGGTCGCTTGTAAATTCGTTATCTGCGGCAATTCTTCGCTCACGGATTCCTGTCCTCTGAAAAATCCATTCGTCGGAGGTATCTACCATTTTCTCAAGCTCGTTATTGGTCAATATACGTGTCGGAACGTAGGTGCCAATTGCGGTAATACGTGCTGTATTTTGAGTAGAATTCATCACCATACGATTATCACCTCATGTATTTTGTGACCTTATTATATCACTAACTATTAGTATCTGGTACTAATTTTATTTTCAAAAAGACCTGAACCAAACGGTCCAGGTCTTCCTATGCTACGTACGCTTATTTTTCCAGCTTTTCCGCAAGCCAATAAGCTGATTTCCAAATATCTCCTGCCCCCATCGTCAATACGAGGTCACCAGGCTGCAAATCTTTGAAAACCTGCTCCTGCATCTGCTCCTTCGTCGGAATATACCGGGCGCGCGGATGGCTATTGATCCGGATTTTTTCCACCAAAGCCTCAGAGGTGACTCCCTCAATCTTTGGTTCCCCAGCAGGCGAATAAATGTCTGTGACAATCACCTCATCCGCTTCCCCGAAAGCACGGCTGAACTCATCCATCAGGAAGAATGTGCGAGTATAGCGCTGAGGCTGGAAGACAGCAATGACTCTTCTACCAGAAGCTCTTGCTCCGTTCAGAGTCGCAATGATTTCCGTCGGATGGTGAGCGTAGTCATCTACTACCAGAATATCACGTGCTTCACCAATAATCTGGAAGCGTCTTTTCGCTCCGCGGAAGGTAGTCAGTGCAGCCGCAATCTGCTCAAAAGACAAGCCAGTATCCAGGCAAACGATAATCGCGGCGAGTGCATTCGCGATATTGTGATTGCCAGGTACAGTGAGCGTCAACTCTCCCAACAGCTGATCCCTGTGGTAAATTTTGCAGATGCTGCAACGATCGCCGCACTGGATTTCTTCTGCACGGAAGTCTGCCCCCCCACTGATCGCCGAGTCAATCGAATACGTAATGACTGTCTCTGTTACCGAAGAAAGCACTTCCCGCACATGTGAATCATCGATGCACAAGACTGCTTTTCCTCCCGGCTTTAAATGACTGAGAAACTTTACGTACGCCTGCTTCAAATTGTTAAAATCACCGTCAAAATGCTCCAGATGATCCGGTTCAATACTGGTTACAATCTCATACATTGGTCTGTATTCCAGGAATGAACCGTCGCTTTCATCTGCTTCGGCAATGACATATTCACTTGTTCCTGCCTTTGCATTGGTTCCAGCATTCATCAGCTCTCCGCCAATAATAAAGGTCGGGTCAACCCCGCACTCTTCCATTACATGCGAAATCATAGAAGTGGTCGTGGTTTTGCCATGCGCTCCTGCTACCGCCACACCTGTCCGTTCGTTTAAAATTCTGGCGAGCATCTGCGAGCGATGCATGACCACAATCCCTTTTGCCTCTGCGGCAACTACCTCGGGATTATCTTTGGGAATGCTGGTGGAGTATACGATGATGTCTGCTCCCTCCACGTGGGCAGCATGATGGCCGATATGAACGACCGCCCCTCTTGCTTCCAGCTTCTTCGCCAAATCGTTCATGGCGACATCAGAGCCGGTTACCTTGTATCCAAGGTCGATCAAGACGCGGGCAATGGCACTCATGCCATATCCGCCTATGCCCACAAAGTGGACGTGCCTAGCCTGATCCACCCTATTCACCTGCCTCTTCTACTATAGTGGGAAAGAATGCGCGCACTTGGGCGATGAAGTAAAGCGAGCCACAGACAACTAAGCAGTCATCTGATTTCGCTGCTTGCTTCTCCTTCGTCCAAGTATGTAGAAATGCTCGCCAGTCAGGAACCATATCGAGAAGCTCCCCTTCCCAACCTCCTGATTGAAACGCATCATGCAATGCTGTAGCTTCAGCTGCACGTGGAAATTCGAACGTCGTCACATGAATAGTCTCAATGCGAGATCTGAGCGGTGCGAGCGTTTCTGCCATTTTCGCAAGCGGCTTATCCGAAAGCCCGGAAAAGAGTAGATGCAAGTTCTTGCCCTTCGGCAACAAACGATCCAAACTGCTTACGAGCGCTTCCATCCCCTCTTGGTTGTGTGCCCCGTCCAAGAGTACCAAAGGTCTTGGGGAGACTACTTCTAGACGACCAGGCCAGCGCGTTTGTTGCAAACCTCGAAACAATTCCTCCTCTTCCAGCAAAAAAGAGAAATAGTTGCGCAAAACATCGATGGTCATCAGAGCCACCGAAGCGTTATGTGTTTGATGACTTCCGTTCATAGTCAAACGGTAGGAGGACTCATGGCGTCGGTGGATGCTGTGATAACGAAACTGTTGTTCACCCAGCTGTTCCGAAATCTGTTCTCCATGAAAATCCTTACCGAATTGATAGAGTGTACTACGTGTCTGATTGGCACGCTCCTGGAAAACAGCGAGCACTTCAGGTCTGGTCTCTCCTGTTACGACAGGCACCCCAGACTTGATAATCCCTGCCTTTTCCCAAGCGATGTCTACCAGATTGTCACCCAAAACATGTGTATGATCGAGTCCAATGTTGGTAATGACGGAAACGAGCGGGATGACGACGTTTGTAGAATCCAAACGTCCGCCAAGTCCCGTTTCCCATACGACTACCGCTGGTCTTGCCACTCTTGCATAATACAGAATGGCAATCAGCGTAATCACCTCAAACTCTGTAGGCGATCCAAACTCTGTTTCCTGTTCGCAGCGATTCACCAGGGCCTTTACCTCGTTCACCAGCTGCAGCAGGTCTTCCTCTGGAATCATATTCCCATTAAAACGGATACGCTCCCGAAAATCGATCAAATAGGGAGAAGTAAACGTACCAACACTGTAGCCTGCTTCCATCAGCATCTGCGTAAGATATGCGCAGGTAGAGCCTTTACCATTCGTGCCTGCTACATGGATGAACGGCACTCTACGCTCGGGGTGCCCCAGCTCTTCCAGCACCCATTGCATTCTTTCCAGCCCTGGTCGTTGACCAAAAGCTAGTAGGCCATGCAACCAGTCAAGCGCTTGTGTATATTCGACAAATTCTTCTGCATGCATACCACAATGCTCCATTCTCAAAAATATGCGGTTAGCTAAAGGATCATTCGCCCTTCAATTCAGCAAGTCTTGCAATCACTTTATCCCGCTTTTCCATGTAGTCAGCCATTTTGGCTCTTTCTTCTGCTACCACTTTTTCTGGTGCCTTGGCCATAAAGCCAGCATTGTTTAGCTTCTTCTCGATCCGCTCTACTTCGCCGTGCAAGCCGGACAGTTCTTTTTCCAAACGCTTCAGCTCTTGCTCCAAATCAAGCAAGCCAGCCAGTGGCAAGAACAGCTCTGCACCGGTCACAACAGCAGACATTGCCTTATCTGGCGTCACCAGCTGCTGATTGATTTCCAGTCTCTCCGGATTGCAGAAACGAGCAATATACTCCTCACCACGCGCCAGACGTTCTGCTGCAATCGCGTCGCTTGGCTTGATCAAAAGCTCGATCTTTTTGGACATTGGCACGTTTACTTCTGCACGGATGTTACGTACACTGCGAATAACTTCCATGAGCAGAGACATTTCGCTCTCTGCCTCAGCAAATACCCAATTTTCGTTTACAACTGGCCAAGGAGCTACCGTAATACTCTCGCCTTGATGCGGCAATGCCTGCCAAATTTCCTCTGTCATAAACGGCATGAACGGATGCAGAAGCTTGAGCGTCTGATCGAGCACCGTTACGAGTACGGATTGCGTTGTCTTTTTCGCTGCTGCATCTGTACCGTACAATGGCAGCTTCGCCATCTCGATGTACCAGTCGCACAGATCATCCCAGATGAAGTTGTACAGGACACGGCCTACTTCTCCAAATTCAAAGGCATCAGAGAGGCGTGTTACATCCGCAATCGTTGCTTGCAGGCGGGACAGAATCCACTTGTCTGGTGTAGACAACTCGCCGCTCAGATCAATATCGTCGTAGCTGAAGTCAGCCAGGTTCATCAAGGCAAAACGGGACGCATTCCAGATCTTGTTGGCAAAGTTGCGGTTTGCCTCAACCTTTTCCCAATAGAAGCGCTGATCGTTCCCAGGTGAGTTACCCGTTGCCAATGTGAAGCGCAGCGCGTCAGCACCGTATTTTTCAATCACTTCCATCGGATCGACACCGTTGCCGAGCGACTTGGACATTTTGCGTCCTTCAGAATCGCGGATGATGCCGTGGATCAAAACGGTCTCAAACGGATTTTTTCCAGTGAATTCCAGTCCACTAAACATCATACGTGCAACCCAGAAGAAGATGATATCGTAACCTGTTACGAGTACATTTGTTGGATAGAAGTACGTCATGTCTTCGGATTCTTCCGGCCAGCCAAGCGTAGAGAATGGCCACAATCCCGAAGAGAACCATGTATCGAGAACGTCATTGTCTTGCGTGAGCTGGTGGCTGTGGCAGCTTGGGCACTCTGTCACGTCATCACGTGATACGATGGTTTCGCCACAATCGGAGCAATACCATGCAGGAATGCGATGTCCCCACCAAAGCTGACGCGAAATGCACCAGTCGCGAATATTTTCGATCCAGCGCAAATAATTTGTTTTGAAGCGCTCTGGTACAAATTTAACACTGTCTTCACTCGCTGCGTTCTCCAGCGCCTTATCCGCAAGGGGCTGCATTTTTACGAACCATTGAGTAGACAAATACGGCTCAACTACTGCATCGCTGCGCTCGCTGTGTCCTACCTGGTGAATATGCTCCTCCACCTTGAACATGATGCCTTGTTCGGTGAGGTCCTTGATGATTTGTTTACGGCAGGCAAATCGATCAAGACCTTTGTAAATGCCTGCTTGGTCGTTCATTGTACCTGTTTCATCCATGACAACGATTTGCGGCAGCTGATGGCGAAGACCGAGCTCGAAGTCGTTAGGATCATGTGCTGGCGTAATTTTTACTGCACCTGAACCAAATTCAGGATCTACATAGTCATCTGCCACGATTGGAATTTCGCGTCCAACTACCGGCAAAATAACGGTTTTTCCGATCAGATGCTTGTAGCGCTCGTCTTCTGGATGGACAGCAACTGCTGTATCACCCAGCATCGTCTCTGGACGTGTCGTAGCCACTTCGATATATCCGCTTCCATCAGCCAGCGGGTAGCGCATGTGGTGCATGGCACCTTTCACTTCTTTGTAAATAACCTCGATATCAGACAAGGCTGTGCGCGCTGCCGGGTCCCAGTTGATGATACGATTTCCGCGGTAGATCAGACCTTTTTCATAGAGGCGAACGAAAACCTCACGTACGGAACGAGACAAGCCCTCATCCATCGTAAAGCGCTCACGGGAATAATCCAGTGCCAGACCTAGCTTTTCCCACTGCTCACGGATGTGTGAAGCGTAAATATGCTTCCATTCCCATACCTTTTCCACGAATTTTTCGCGTCCAAGATCATGACGGGAGATGCCTTCCTCACGCAGAGTTGCTTCCACGCGAGCCTGTGTAGCGATACCCGCATGGTCCATCCCTGGTAAAAACAACGTGCTATATCCTTGCATCCGCTTGGTACGGGTGATGATATCTTGGAGTGTCGTATCCAGTGCGTGCCCCAGATGGAGCTTCCCTGTGACGTTTGGAGGCGGGATCACAATGGTGTACGGCTTCTTATTCGGGTCGCGGTGCGCTTTAAAAAACTCTTTTTGAATCCAGTACGGATACCATTTGTTTTCAGCTGCCTTTGGATCATAATTTTTCGGCAGCAGCTGGTCAATGTCTTGGATTGGCTGTGTTGACATATGTGACTCCTCCTTGAAAAAAATAAAAAAAACCCCTCATCCAAAGGACGAAAGGATTATTTCGCGGTACCACCTTTGTTAACATGCATCGCTCAAAACGACCATGCATGTTCCCTCTGACAAGATAACGGTTGCGATCCGTTTCCAGCTACTTGATTACCTTCACTGGAATAACTCCCGGGCGACCTTCAGTCATTTTTCCTTAGAGAATCTCGCAGCAACTGATTCTCCTCTCTGCCAAGGTATCCTGACCTACTCTTCCCGATCATCGTTGATTAGATATGTAATTGACAATTAGCTCTACGTTATTATATACAATCAGTCCGTTATGCGTCAAACCCGGTTTCACCCGGTTTTTTCGGCCTTGCCAACACTGATGCCCAGTGCCTCTGTAAAGCCAAGTACACTTAGTATGTCCAGTATTTCTTCGCGAACATTAACAATTTCCACTTGTTTGCCCAAAGCAAGCAATTCTTTCGTTGTAAAAAAAAGACTGCCAATACCGGAAGAATCTACGAAGGAGACACCTTGAAAATCGACAGTAACGGTTTGATTTCGCCCTCCATACTGCTGGATCAATTCACCTACTTGATCACCTACAGCCATGTCCAACTCTCCGGCGAAAAACAACGTAGCCTGCCCGTTTGTCTCTGTTGCTCGGTAGTCCATGCTCTAACTCCTCTCAAAAGGTATCGGTACAACTGACGTACTTCCTTCTCTATTTACTATAGTACCCGCTCTCACTCATTTACAAACATTTGACACATTCCTGAAATTTCCTTTATGTGGCAATGACACATTCCAAAATCAATTTGGTTCCTGCCAGCGAACTGCCAAGATACACCCGATCACAATATTGCAGCATCACCTGAAAGCCCGCGCCAAGCGAATGTCGCGTAGAAAAGCCATGCTGCAGCGTCACGCGCGGCAAATCCTCCAAAACGATTCCTTGTCCAGTGTCGTGAATGACAGCCCTGCACAAGGTTTTGTCCGTTGAGATATGCAAGGTAATTGTTCCCCCACTACCATGCTTAAGCGTATTAGAAGCTGCCTCATTGACCGCTACCATAAACTGCAGCAATCGTTTATCAGAAAGACCGACCGGTTCCAATACACGTTTAAAGGAACGTCGCAGATCTGCCAGCTGCTCAGGTGCGCGTAAATCCATTGCCAGAGACTTATGACCTTCCCGAAGCAAGAAAAACAATTCCTCGTCACTTAATAGGAGTAGCTTTTCTTTGGTAACGACCGCCAAAATGTCCCTGTAGATTTCCCATTCCCGCCGTTTGCGTTTACGCTCTTCCAGGATCGCAGCCGTAACATCGATGAGCGCAATTCCACAGCTATGATCAGGCAATGGAGATGCATACACTTCGAACACCTTTTGCCCATCCGAGGACATGATTTGTTCTCTCACAGATGCACCAGCACCCGCAGCGGACTCCACTAAGTGCCTCATTTCACGCTCAATATCCCGATCTGCACGGCTAGAACCGATTGAACGCAAGCTGCCATTATCGTAAAGATATAGAAAGATTGTCTCGATCCGTCGTAAAATCGATAGCTTTTGCAGCTCCTGCTTGATCAAAAGCCCGCGTTTATCATCCCGTTCTTTCCAATCTGGTAAGACGTCGATCGGGTTCAATTCGTCACTCATGTGCCAATTATGGAACTCGTCAAGCAGAAGCCTTTCCAAAACTTCCTCTCGCCGCAAAACTTTTTCTATATCAATGACGTAGTAGGGTACACCGGCAATTCCTCGCAGTCCACCGCCAATAATCCGGAAATCTGCGGCCAGCTCTACCTCCATACGTCCATGTAAAGAATGCTCCCTGCTATACAACCCGATTGCCGTCCGACTTACTGCATGCAGCTGCGCTACCGTTGTCTCCATTGTCGCAAGATTGGTTACCTGTACCGACCTAGGTGGAAGTACTTTTTGCGCAGAACCTCCTGAGCGCAGAGCATCCAGGCAATTACGACAATCAGGATTGTCCGGACACTGCTCACACAGAATCACGGTTCATCCTCCTGTTCATTGGCGTTTTTTTGCTGGATTACTATTTTGTATCATAACATTCCGGTAATTATTGGACTATATCGGAGGTGCAGAGTGGAATTGAAGGATCAGCACAGACATATCATCCAATTGCTTTTCTCTTCGCGTCATTCCCCATACATGCGATTCTACCCGATCAATAACCTCATCATTTGTACTTTCGGTCTCGTCCAATAAAGAAGATAATTCCACCAGCCATTGCTGCAAGCAACGAAATGCATCTTTTCTTCCGGTGTTGACCAATCCATCTGTATAAATGAGAAGAATGGCCTCTTCTTTTAAGAGTACTTCCTCAAGCGGATAAGTGCTATCAGGCAAAAGCCCCAGTCCGACCCCTCCACTGCAATCCAGGACGATTTGCTTGCTTTTGGAGAGATACAGTGGCTGAGGATGACCTGCACGGCTCAGAAGCAATTTATGCTCATAACTGTCATAGACAGTAACCATCATCGTGATGAAAGAGCGGGTCTTTGATAAAATTTCGTACAACAACTGATTCAGTCTTTCAAGGATCTCATCAGGGGACCAGCTCGTCTGCAAAACAGCTCTTGCTGCACTTGAGATCCCCGTTGCCAATAAGCTAGCCGGCAATCCATGACCTGACACATCGGCCACGATAAAACAAACATATCGATCATCGATCCGAATATAATCAACATAATCGCCGCCAACATAAGTAATCGGTGCATAGACAGTACGAGCTCTGAGGCCTTTGATGATCCATTCTTCTTTGGGAATGAGCATCGATTGGATGCGTCTCGCTAGCCCCATCTCTGTTTCCATCACCCCGAGCTCCAGCGCTTGATGCTCATGCAGGCAGCGCAGGATGAGCCCTCTCACATTTACCAGCAGCACTTGAAAAAAGGATTGCTCCAGCTGTGCATGCCCTTGATCAGCTACTGCTATTTGTGCAACCAGTGAAACATACCTCGGGATCAAAGCGGTATCCCGCTGTTCGGAAACAATCATCCGCTGGTTGATCATATGTCGGTTGCCTGCATAATCTTTTGTTCCACGCTCCAGGCGGTAGTAGACCTCACCGCTCTCCGACAGCAGTGATAGCTGCAAAAAAGTCAGCGTATCCATTTTGGCAAACCACGTATCTACCAGCTCTTCTATCACCTGCTGAAGCGACTCATAGTTGACTTCCCTCAGACTCTGCTCATTACTCGCCAGAAGCAGGTATTCATAATTTTGCTTGAGACCTAGAATCCGAGACAATTGCGCATTCTGCAACTGAATTTGTTCCAATTGATTCTCATATTTTTGCTCGAGAAGACTGGCTGCGACTAATGTCTCATTCATCAGATGACGATTTTCACGACTTGTCAGATAGACGCGAACTAGTCCAAACAAGATACCCGCTCCAAGCCCTACCCTTCCGTAAAAAGGGATATCCGGTATGGCGAATAGCATTCCTGCGATCGAAAGTAATAGGATCTGCACCATAATCGCATCCTGCTTCCCGAGCTTCTGTCTTTCAAACAAATAACGATACTCGGTGTGGGCTATGTGAATCGTTTGCTGCTCGCCAAGTCTATAGTGTGCGAAAAACAAGCATCCAAACGTAATCAGTACGCACCAGATCATGACAAAGGAAGGGACCATCGGTGTCATCATCATAACTGCGATAAACATGATCGTTGACAAAAGCAGTCTTCCTCGTTTTAACCGAGCAGCTCCCTGCAATTGCCGGATGATGAGAAGCAGACTGATTGCTGGCAACAGCAAGTAAAATCCACCTTGCCAATATATCATCCTGGGTGTATGCCTATTTTCATAGTTGGTAAGATCATGACATATAACCAACAGTAAGAAGGTGACAATCAAAGCAAGCGTGTCTAGAACCATTTTCCACCGCTCATAGGTAGCGTGAGAAGCGAGTGGAAATACGTGCAATGACCTGAGAAAAAAAACATATGTAAGCAAAGAAATAGGCAGGCTCAACTTCTGCATCCACCATACAGATGATAATGCCAGCAAACTACCGATGCACCAAGCAATGAGTCCAATTCCTTGCAAAAAAGAAACGTCTTCCCACCGCTTCGCTCCATTCCATTTATTCGATAAGAGAGCGATATAAACGCCGCCACCGCTCCCCAATCCGTACAGCAGCACTTCCCAGATCATTTGTATCACCTTTTATATAAGTCCTGGCCTATCTGCCCATTTACCTTCCCTTTTGCACGAGCCTTCAAACCTATCCAAAAGAAATGTCACGACACCCACTGATGTTATAGGCACTGTCCTAGGTTGCTGCGCATATGCTGAAATGAGGTGATCTAGATGAATTTCCGCTGGAAGTACAATCCCACTTATTTGCGTATCAAATATGGCTGCAAGCAAGTGCTGTTACCATTAATCGGATTCCAATTTGTACGAACCATCCTTTTTCCCACTTCCTTTGACGTCGTATTGCTTGGACTCCTCGCCGTTGTGTACGTTGCCATCGTCTTGGAATGGTTATGAACAAAAAAACAACGCCCCACGCGGTGAGACGTTGCTGTCTAAAAAGCTTGCTGGACCCAGCGATGCAGGCGCATCAAGCGGTCCATATTTTTTTCAAATCGTTTCACTGCGTATAGCTCACTCCACTCTCGACGATTGTTGTAATATATATCCGTATCCCGCATGATTCGTTCCGGATAAGAGAGGAATGCTGCGAGTAGCTCGATCTCTTCGGGACGCAAAGGAAAGATTGCCGCATAACGGTGAAACAATTGAGAAGCACCGACCTCATCCCCTGCCATCTGAAAGTAAGTCCGATAAAACAAGGTCAGGTCGCGAATCGGTGTATCGAAGCCAGCACGCTCAAAGTTAAGCAGCTTTCCTTTGCCCGATCGATCCGGCATGATGTGGGCGGGGTGCGGATAACCGTGTACCAGTGCCAACCGAAAATGGGCGTGCGTCTCATGCCTCTCTCTCCAATCGGTTAAGAGAGCGGTAGCCGACTCCGCCATTTCCGAAATGAATGCCTTATTTGCTAGAAAAACAAGGTCAAACGGCGATTGGTATGGACGCTCTTGTGCTACTTCTCCTGCTTTGTCCATCTGGTTTTTCCAGTACTGCCAACGATTCAATAAAGAGTCGATCAACGGCTCGACTTGTCTGGGGTCATCAAATTTGTAGTTTTGGGTTAGATGATGCAATTCGGCCAATCGCTCCAGCATGGGAGTCGCCCATGCTAACGGCTCATTTGCCCACTGCTCGCTGTCTGGCTGCCAAGCTGTCAAATAGTAGGCCTGATTTCCGATTTCAACGTATGGATCATCAAACTTCGTATAAAGAAAGGGAACAGCCCCATCCCATCCACGATACTGTAATTCACGGAGCACATCACTTACAAACAGCAGACGTTGGCCGGAAGCCTTTGATCGCTTGCAAACGTACGAGCCATATGGAGTTGATGCTTTAAATACATTCGGTTCTTTTATGACATCGATCGATTGTGCAAACATGTCATACTCCTGAAACAATGGAAAAATGTCATCAAAGCGGCTCATCTACTCCCTCACCCCTTGATCGCTCGGCCCGATCGGCAATATGACGCAGCAGTTGATCGACTGCCTGCTGGCTTTGCAAGGCCTGTTCAATACTCGCTGCTGACACCTCCTTATTGCGCGAGACTCGTTTTACATACGTCTCTACACTCTTCCAGACTTCGCGTGGCCTGGCCATGAAAGCAAGCATTAGCGTATAATCCGAGTATTGAAGCGGTTTGACTTCCTCATATCCGTTCAAAAAGGCATCAATCTGCCGTATGTCCTTATGTGTCAAATACATGTCTCGAAGGTAATTGGCTACATCCCGTTGCTGAATAGAGAGTGTGGGGCGAAAAAATCCCCGCAAGTACAGCTTGCCATTCACGATCCCCCAGTTATCGCGCAGCAAGTCCCGATGAGCGACATTTACCGCGTCTGGCGCAATATTATCATGGAAAAGCATCATCGCCGAACGCTCCATTCGTTGCAGAAGCGGGGACATTAATTCGGCTACCCAGCGTTTTTCCCCTTTCTGCTTACCGTAGGTCGCTCGGTACGTTTCGACTACAGCCTTGGCTTGTGCCCATTTTGATTCGGCATTCATCTGCTCTTGTTTTAAATAATCTGCTCCGGCAAGTATAGGACTCTCCTGCTGTGATAAATGCATCATACCTACAACACGGCCACTTTGTCTGGCAAATTCCTCCCCGGGCAAGCATGCTTCGATATGCCTAAGATGGTCTGTCATCGTCACTCCACGTCTGCCTACGATCAGAAACGGCTTGGCTTCCCGTGTTCGTATAAATCGTTCCAGCTCACGAAAACCATGACGTGCCAAGCGTTCTCGCCATGCAAATGACCAGCGCATAACATCAACACGCGGCCAAACATGCAATTCTTTCGGACCGCGGTTTGTCTCAAGCAAATAGCAGTCATCGAGCGGCGTGATACGAATCACGCGCGCTCGATAATGCCGACACACATCAGAAATGTCGATCTTGTCCACGGTCCCACACTCCTTACTGTGGAATGTACAGGATTTGTCCGGCGACAAGTTGCTCGGTAGCCAACCTGTTTACTTCCACAATCTTGGAAACCGGCATGGAATAGCGTTGAGCGATATGCTCCAAAGTTTCATCACGTTGAATAATGCACATTTTTAGCTGGCTGGAGCGTTCTTCCTTGCTTTTGACAAACGATGTGAGATTTTGCATGGCTTCAGTTGTCGTTGGCGCTGCGGAAGAAGCCATTCCTTTGCGGGATGAGCTGGATGACGATTCTGCTTCTTGTGCCAAAGCCTCCTGCTTTGCACGGCTTGCTTGGGAAAAGATTGAAGTTATGTTCACATTCCCCGGCTCTTCCCGCGAAGCTTTTCCTGATATGGCTACACGCAGTTCGACTTCCTCGTCCGCTTCCTGCTCAGCAATGACCGGCTCTGCCGCCATTTGCAGATCCACATGGACCTCTGTAGCCTCCGCCGAATCTAACATCTCAACGACTTCGGCTACAGCTGGAGATTCATGCTGTTCAGTGGCAACAGGCGTGTAATCGGGAGGCTCCTGTTCATGAATCGCGAGCACAGGCTCATCTTGCTCCTCTTCCTGGGACCTCACATCTGTCCATCGCTCATCATACTCTGCTTCGATTGCCTGCGTATCATAGGATGCTGAATCATACGCTGCCGATTCATATCCCGTAGATTCTGCTCCCCATACCTCCTGTGACTCTCTATGGACTTCTTCCGTGACTTCCCCATAGCTTTGCATGACATATTCGCCCTGATAGGACGTGGAGAGGGCGGGAGCGTCATACAGAGAAGGAGATTCAGATTCAGCGGAGTCATATGAGGCTGGCATCGCCTGGCGCTCCATCTCGTTTTCCAACTCACTCAGCTTTTGCTCAATCTCGTCTAATGAAACGGGTTGAACCTCGTTTTCCTGCTCTTCAGATGCTACATGAGCAAATTCCCACGCTTCTTCCTGGCTTGTGTGGACTGTCTCTTCATTTTGATCATAGTACTGCGGGTGTATCTGCTGCTCTGGCTCTTCTACTTGCGCTTGCGCTTGAGCTTGTTCTGCAAAAGCAATGCCCATAATCTTCAGCTCGGCATCAATAAGCATTTGATGTGGTGATTCCAGCTTGTAATCAAAGCTATCCACAATGGCATAAATGTCGCCGATTTCCGCGATTCTCTCCAACGGAATCGTGATGTTTAGCGGAATACGATGTCCAAGCTGCTCCTCCCAGCCGTAAAACCCTTCCTCAGTAGCCTCTTGGCGAAACGGCGAAAACGTCATCGCTTCAACCAGAGTTTCCGTTCCGCCGCCATTTGCCTCCGCGGCCTCTCTGATTGGCTCGTACTTCCCGAATAATTGCAAACAACCAGTAATGGAGATGTAGGTTTCATTTTCCAACACTTCTACATCCGGAACCAATTCCAGCTCTTGCAATTCGCCTATTCCAGCTTTATCGGATGAGAGGAAAATGGTCTCCTTGATGGCAAACGAGAGCAGTCCATCCTGTAACGCCATTCGTGCTCCTCCTTTCAGGTGCAGGACATTTCCCTATACTATATGGACAGGACAAGTCGTTTAGCACCCGAAAAAGGAAAAACCGGGGTTTATCTCCCCGGTTCGACTGAAGCGATTAGTTCTGATACGGCTTTTTTTCCTTGATCAATACAATCCGGCACGCCGACACCGCTGTACGAGGCGCCTGCAAGCAAGACCCCTGGCAAGCTCGACTGAATTTTACCCTTTACCTCCTGCACCCAATCCAGATGACCGACCACATACGGAATGGCATTCTGAAGGCGCGTCACTTTATAAAAATCGGGTTGCTTTCGAATGCTCATGATTTTGCGCAAATCGTGGAGCACTACCTCCAGCACCTCTTCATCCGTCTGCTGCATAAATGACTGCTCACCTGCCCTGCCTACAAAGCTGCGTAGAAGCACTTTGTTTCCAGGTGTCGTATGCGGCCATTTTCGGTGTGCCCACGTGCATGCCGTAATTTTAGCCCCAGAATTACGGGGAACAATAAATCCGGTCCCTTCCATTCCTACATCGACCACGTTCTCACCAAATGCCATGGCGATGGTTGCGACCATATGCGGTTTCGCCTGTGGCAAGGATGGTACAGATGCATAAGGACGCAGAAGTGGTTCAGCTACGGCATGCGGCACCGTAAACAGAACTGCATCTGTCTCGAGCTTCTGACCATTTTTAAGCACAAGGGTGTAACTGCCACTCTCTTTCTTCAGCAGCTCCTGGACACCTGTTGCTTTTTGAATACTTGAAGCCGGCAAGCTTTTTTCAATTCCCTCCACTAGCGACTCCAAGCCATTTTTTAACGTCAGAAAAATGCCCTTTGGCTTTCCTTGACCGCTAGATTGCGGACGGGAATGTTTCATGGCCAGAATCAGGCTGCGATGTTGTTTTTCGAGCTGGGCGAATTGTGGAAAACTCGCGAGCAGACTGAGCTTGTCGATGTCTCCTGAATAGACGCCAGAGAGAAGCGGCTGAATCAGGTTCTCAATAACCTCATCCCCCAAACGGCGACGGAAAAAATCACCGACGGAGATGTCTCCATTCCCTTCAGTCGCAGGAAGAATCAGGTCGGCTGCAGCGCGAATTTTTCCTGACAAGGAAATCAGATCCGTGCTAACAAACGGCATAAGTTTTGTTGGAACCCCCATCACCGCTCCCTCAGGAATGGCTACGAGCTTGTCCTTGTGCCAAATGTACGCTTGACCTGTGCTGTTGCGTACCAGGTCATCCTTGAGACCCAGATCAGCTGCCAGCTGCGCCGCACTTGTTTTACGCTCCAAAAAAGAGTCTGGCCCTTGCTCGATGACAAAGCCTTCGTGCTGCCACGTCTTGATCTTTCCTCCAAGACGATCCTGCTCCTCAATCAACTGAAAACGAATCGGAAGACCCTTTGCCTCGATCTCTCTCTGTAAGTAGAAAGCGGCGGTCAATCCGGTGATACCGCCGCCAACAATCGTAATATGGTAGGTTTTCTCACTCATCTGATTCGATCCCCTAGTTCGCCAGCTTCTTCTCGACAGCATCAGCCAGACAGGAGATAAAGGCAGGTCTGGCATTTGGCATCGGAGGGCGATAGTAATGGACGCCCAGCTCATCCGTCACTGCTTTGCATTCCATATCATTATCGTATAGGACCTCTAAATGCTCAGCAATAAAACCGACCGGGCAATAGACATAGGCTTTGTAACCATGCCTTTCATGAAGCTCTCTCGTCAAATCCTGTACATCGGGTCCGATCCACGGCTCTGGCGTATTTCCGGCACTTTGCCAACCAATCGCAAAATGGGCAATACCCGCTTCTTCCGCAATCAGCTTTGCCGTTTCCTCCAGCTGCGTAGGGTATGGATCACCTGACTTCAGGATTTTTTCAGGCAGGCTATGCGCAGAGAAAATAACAACAGCGTGCTCACGATCCTCTGCGGACATCGAAGCAAAAGTATCCTGGATCGCTTTAACCCAATACGAAATGAAGCCTGGCTCTTTGTACCAGCTTTCAATGCTTTGGATGATAGGGCCATTCACGGATTCTGAATGCTCCTTGGCGCGGCCGTTGTATTCCTTGACACTATAGCTAGAGTAATGTGGCGCAAGCACTAAACTGATTGCTTCTGTGATCCCGTCTTTTTTCATCTGATCGACTGCATCCTCAACAAACGGAGCGATGTGCTTGAGTCCCAAATAACCGACAAACTCGCGGTCAGGGTAGCGCTCGTTCATTTCCCGCTCCAAGGCGCTTACCTGCTCGTCCGTAATTTCGGCAAAGCGATTCACTCCACCTACTGCTTCGTAGCGCTCAGTCAAATCATCCAACAGTTCCTGTGGAGGCTTGCGTCCTCTACGAATGTGAGTATAGTAAGGCTCGATCTCTTCACGACTTCGCGGCGTGCCGTACGCCATCAACAAGAGCCCTGTCTTTTGCTTGGACATTTTCCTTGCACCTCCGAATTACGCGTTGGACTTGTAGCTGTGGATGAACGATGTAAGCTTTTGCAACGTTTCTACCTTTGCATCCGGGAATACACCATGACCGAGGTTGAAAATGAAGCCTGGCTGCTTCGTTCCTTCGTCCAAAATCTCTTTTGCTTTGGATTCGAGCTTCTCCCATGGGGCGAGCAGCAAAGTCGGGTCGAGGTTTCCTTGCAATGTTTTAGTTACACCCATTTCTCTTGCTGTCGTAATGGATGTACGCCAATCCAGTCCGACTACATCTACAGGTAAACGGTTCCAATCCATGAGCAAATGGCCTGCGCCAATACCGAAATAGATCGTTGGTACATCCGTATCCTTCAATGCATTGAAAATACGGGTCATAACTGGTGTGATAAACTCGCGATAGTCTTCATCATTGAGCGCACCTACCCAGGAATCAAACACCTGTACAGCTTGTGCCCCTGCTTTGATTTGGGCCTTCAGATATGTAATCGTCATGTCGCCCAGTTTGTCCATCAGCGCTTGCCACGCTGCAGGCTCGGTATACATAAACGCTTTTGTCTTGTGATAATGCTTGGAAGGTCCGCCCTCGATCATGTAGCTCGCGAGGGTAAACGGTGCACCAGCAAAACCGATCAGTGGAACAGAAAGCGTCTCACGCAAGATTTTGATCGATTCCAAAATGTACGGAACATGCGTTTCCGGGTCCAGATCATCCAGCTTTTGTACATCAGCCAAGGATTCGATCGGATTCGCGATCACAGGGCCAATTCCAGACTCGATATTAACGTCTACGCCAATTGGCTTTAATGGTGTCATGATATCTGCGAACAGAATCGCTGCATCCACGCCAAGCTGTTCTACAGGCAGGCGAGTTACTTCCGCGCAAACTTCTGGTATGTAATTCATTTCAAAAAAGCTATGCTTCGCACGGATAGCACGGTATTCCGGTTGATAGCGACCGGCCTGACGCATGTACCACACTGGCACATGTTCCGTTGCTTCCCCTCTACACGCTTTCAAAAAAGTATCGTTAAATGGTTTTGCGGTCATGAAATAAACCTCTCCTTGCACAATAATCTTTCCCAATAATTATGATACCATTGGCCCCTCCCCGAAAACGGGCCCTATTGTGTCAAAATCTTTTCGTTTCTTTGTTTCCAATCCTAACCATCAGTCTTTCCAAACTTCCCCTATTGAATGCGGATCTCACCTGTAGTTGTCCGGACATTCACAGTTGGGCCACCAGAGCCGATGGAGCCAACTACCTTGTTTTCGCTTTTCTGTTCATAAGAAAGTGACTTCCATGAAGTCTTGATAGAGCCGGTTTCTGTCGACAAGTCGAGACTCGCTGCTGCTGGCTCTTTATCAACCTTAATACGAATATCACCGGTTTCACTTTCAATCGAAACATCGTGTACTAGCTCAGGGAGCAGAAGTGAATCAATCTCACCGGTAGTCGTTTGAATCTGCACGGTAGAGCGAATTCCAGAAAGCTTCATATCACCCGTATCCGTATGAATATCCAGCAAATCTCCCGTAAGACCATCTAGCTCTATATCTCCCGTGCTGGATACAATATTCGTCTGCTTTACGCTCAGCTTTGACGCTTTAATATCGCCTGTCGCCGTGTTCAGGTCTAGTTTTTCATAGTCCTTCTCAGGCAATGACAGCTCTACCTGAAGCCTGCCACTCACTGGAAAAAACAAATTGACATGGAACTTTTCTTGGACGTCTACCTTAAGCGTACCATCTGACAGCACTGAACTTGTAAACTGCATACGCTCTCTCTGCTGGTCGCTCGCTTCGCCAATTAGTCGCATGGCGGTGGACGCTTGACTTCGGGTGATGACCACATCCGCCATGCCTGTAGCGACTTCAAGTGACGTAAACGGTTCCTGAATGGTTCGCACTTCATCCACTTTAGCTAAAGAAAAAGAAAAATAGTCCTGTTTTGTAAACATCCAAACAAGTCCTGAAGCACCTAGCAAAAACAGAAGCAAACTGATTCCAAAAATCTTTTTTCCCCAATGTTTCATCTTATTTCCCCCTGATTAGCTGCACGTTGAATTGGAGGTACCGTAAAAATTGACGGTATAGCCACTTTGTCAAACGCAGCAATCCCACTCCTAGCATACCACCAAGCCCCAAAGAAGTCAGACTGCCAAACAGGAGTAACAAACGTTCATGTGAGGGAGCAGGAACCCCGTATTGCAGGTAGATCCCGAACGGAGCAACCAGCAAAGAAACCGAAATGGCATAGCATGCCATGAGTATACCAATGAGCGCCATAAACGGTCCGAGAACAAAAACAACATTGAAAAACCCTAGACTGATAGTTGCAATAACCGCCCTCGTCATGTTACCGACGCTGGCATTGGATTGGGCCTGGTCAATGCGGTAACCAGCCAACAGCTCTTTCGCCAGCAATTTGGGATTACCCAAGCTCTCAGCAATCTCGTGCTCGCTTTTTCCCTGCTTGACTCCCATGAGGAAATGCTCGGTATAATCAGCTAAAATGTCTAGCCGTTCCTTGTCGGGCAAGCCACCGAGCAGAGCACCCAATTCATCCATAAACTCACGCCTCGTCATACCCAAGCCCCTCCTTAATGATCTGATTGACACCGCGATCGAAAATTCGCCATTCCAAAATCAGATCGTTCATATATCGACGTCCCTGCTCAGTTAACTGGTAATACTTGCGTGGTGGTCCTTCTTGCGATTCTCTTAGGTAAGTGGTAAAAAAGCCTTCCTGAGTCAAGCGTCGGAGTAAGGGGTAAACGGTACCTTCGGCGATATGAAACTTCTCCGAAATACGATCAACTAGTTCATAGCCATAGCGGTCATGGTTTGCTGCCAGAACGAGCACACACAGCTCCAGCACACCTTTTTTAAACTGAACATTCAAATTGCATCACCCATGTCAAAGCTTACCAAACAGCTACTGTATATTGCAAGGTACTTTAAGAAATGAAAGGACAGGAGCCGGATCTGACTCGCCCCTGTCCTTTAAAAGCAATTCTTATTTTACTTCTACGATGCGGCCCTCTACTTTTGGATTTACTACCTTGCGCTTGATCAGGCCTTCCTCGACAATGCTGTACATGGACAAGCCGGTGTTGAAGAATGGTTTTTTGAAGGAATCATAACCGTCTCCACCTGCTGCCAGGAAGTCGATCGTTGCCACTTTGTATTTTTTGGTCAAATCAAGTGGCTTTCCACCTACTTTTACTTCCAGTACGCGCTCACCTACTGGTTTCGAAGCGTTGTACGTAAAGCTCATGCCGCTGATTTGCGGGAAGCGACCAGCACCTGTTCCCACTTGGCTCACACCGTTTTCAAGTGCTTGCTTCAGCTCTTCACCAGTTACTTCCACTACAGAAAGCGTATTGTTTTCAAATGGCAGCAAGGTGTACAGGTTTTTCTTCGTGATATCGCCTGCTTCCAGCTGTGTGCGGATTCCGCCACCGTTTGCCAGTGCTACATCAGCTTCATAGCCTTTGATGGACTGAGTGCGCTCAAGCATAATGTCAGTAATCAGGTTCCCCACATTTGTTTCTTTCGCACGAACCAGCGTACGATCGCCATCAAGTGGAACCTCAGACTTTGCGATTACGACGTTCATCACAGAGTCGATCTGCTTCACGATCTCTTGAACCATTTTGTCAACGTCTGGATCAGCCACAACGTTTTCGTCGTACTCTTTCAGACCGCCGCTGAATGCAACCAACTCTTTGCCGAGATAGTACAGGTCAGCACGTCCCAGAGACTTACCGTACTCCCAGTCTTGCACGATGTACGTTCCGTTTACAAGCTCAGGTGTTGTCAATGGAGTATGGGAGTGTCCGCCTACGATCAGGTCAATGCCTGGTACGTTTTTCGCAATTTCACGGTCTACATCCACACCGATGTGGGAAACAACGATCACGTGATCCACTTCTTTTTTCAGCTCAGGAACAACCGTTTTCGCTACTTCAACCGGACTTTTGAAAGTAAGGCCTTTAACGTTGTCAGGGTGAGTCAAAATGGGTGTATCTTCTGCTACGAAGCCAACGAATGCGAACTTTTTACCGCCAATTTCAGCTTTGAAGGTGGGTACCAGCAGTTCTTTGCCATCCGCTTTGAATACGTTAGCAGAAATCACTGGATGCTTCAGCATGTCGCGCAGCTTAAGCAGCTGCTCGAAGCCGAAATCGAACTCATGGTTTCCAGCTGCCATTACGTTGTAGTTCAGGCTGTTGAGGATCGGTACAACAGATTCACCCTTGAATTGGTTTACGAACACAGTTCCTTGGAAAGTGTCACCCGCATCCAGCAAGAGGAAATTGTCGTTCTCAGCACGCCATTCCTTGAGCAAGGTCGCAATTTTCGCAAAGCCGAATTCTTTTTGGCCTTTATCTTCCTGGATATGTCCATGAGTATCGTTTGTATGAGCAATCGTTACATGTGTAGTTGCAGCATCGCCCAATGCCTGGAAGAATTCACCGCGGGTTACAGTTGCTTTGTTTTCCAAAGCAAGCTTGTAGCCCAGCTTCGCAGCCATTTGCGTCAATTTAGCAGAGGATACTGCTTGTGTAGGATTTTTATAATCATCTTGAGTCAGAACCCCTTGAGATTTTGCCCAATCAAAATAAGGAGTCGACCAGTGAGCACCAGCTGCTGCAGCGCCGACTTTTGCATCTTTCAATTTAGAGAATACAACTGCAACCTCAGCTAGATTTACTGCACGATCCATTGCCAGGTCACCGTTTTGACCAGCAGAAATAATGGATTTTTTTACCATCCAGTCTGCGTGATTTACTGGGTGAAGCGGTGCAGCAAATGCAGAGCCTGCCATCAGGGAGGCAAAGACAACCGATGCAAACGCCGTCATCGTAATGCGACGAGCCTTTTTCATGTAGAATTTCCCCTCTCTATTATGTAAAAATTGATAGGATACCTCGTCTATTATAGCAAATATTTCTAGGACTAAGGTGTGGTTTTCATTAACTCTTCTGCAAAAAAGCGCGGATCGCTCCCGCTAATTCCTGCGGAGCCTCTAGCATCCCCATATGCCCTACGTCAGGCAGCAGCACCTGTCGTGCGTTATCGCCTTCCACCGTAAATGTCTTTTCTGCCGGAATGACCTGATCCTCTGTACCCGCGACCAATAGCACAGGAAGGCTGGTCTCCCTGAGTACATGTGTACGATCTGCACGATCACGCATCCCTCGCAGAGTGTTGATAGCACCAATCGGGATAGTGGAAAGACCGATTTCCTTTGCCAGTTGTACTTCATCTGGCATGGTTGCTACATGGCCCTTGGCAAATAACTTGGGTACCAACGCTTTAATAAACGGCTCGATTCCATTTTCACGAATGCTGGTCGCACCTTTGTCACGATTGGCCTTGGCTGCCTCGTCATCTGGATACGCTGTCGAGTGAATCAAGCCGAAGCTCGCCAGCTTGTCCGCATAGTTTTCTGCAAAAGCTAGCGTCACGTACCCTCCGAGAGAATGACCGAACAAATGGATCCGTGACAGGCCAAGCGCATCGATGAATTGCGCCAGGTCTTCGGCAAACCGCTCCATCGTATATGGCTCATCAGGGGCAAAGCTCGCTCCATGTCCACGCAAATCCACTGCAATCACGTGATTCGTCTCGGAAAGCAACGGGATTACTTTTTTCCAATACCCGGAGCTGCCACAAAAGCCATGCAGCAAAATAATAGCCTCGCCTTTTGCACCTTCCTCCACATAGGCAATTTTCTGTCCATTCTTGAGTTCCGCGAATTTCATCATCTGTCCATCTTCCTTTCTTGGTCTTTGTTCAAAATGGTGCCCTCTGATGCCAGCCATTAAACCTGTCTGTTTGCCTGGCCCAGGCTTGTCTAAAAACAGGATACTGACATGATTGGAAAATCTGCAAGCATCGGAAGGCTTACATTTTCTTCGTAAAAATGGTGCTTTACATGGTTGCTGTAAAGGAAGTAAGACAGGCAGTCGGGAGAGGATGACAGTGACCTTTCAGTAACCACGTCTCTCGAAGCTCCCACAGGCATTACGACAGCGATCGAAGTGTTTCTTTGTAAGCGCTGCATCTCAAACATAAAGACGCGGCCTCCTCCTTTATCACACTTCTTACCTGAATTTCTTGGAGATTCGCTTCACAATTTTCTTAATTTGCTTCTTGCGGTGAATCAATACCTTTGTAATAAATCTCCTTTCCGACTTCCTTAGACATCCCTTTGGTACTTTCCTCACCGCTTTTCGAATGGCTGAATTTGACAGCCGCTTTATTTTTCTGACCATCTTGTCTAAGGATTTTCGATTGTCGAGTGTGAAGCGCTTGAGTCCCCTGGGAATCCGTTGCTTCTTCTTACTGCCAGAGTGCATCGTAAACTTGTAAGCTCTCTTTTTCTTGAACTTTCTTTTGGCCCTTCGCAGGCTCCACCTGCTAGGCTTTCCAAACACTGCGATTCCATGGTCAATGAGATACCACTTGTAACGCTTGGCTTTTCTTTTGCGGTATAAGATCAAATTGCGATTGTTTCGGTCGGGGTTCATGATCCATGCGTCAAATGCGACGATTCTTGCCAGCAAATCCGCTTTTTTCACTTTTTTATGTGGCTTGCGGAATACTCTCTTTTTCGCCTTTTTCCACGGGATTACCTTGTTCGCACTGGCTTTTTGCGAGAGCAGTCCTTTTCGTCGAATTCCTCTAGGTCCTCTAACTGTTACTTGCTTTACCTTTGCCACGGGAAGTCCGACGCTTTTCGCAAGGGCTGCCGCTATAAACTCATTCGCAACGAGGATTCGGTGCTCCCTACGCTGCTTCTTTTGAGCGGGGAACTTAAAAAATCCTTTTTTTCCGTTGCGCTTGATGACGAGCCAAATAATGCGACCATATCGTCTGCGAAAAAGCTTGCGATATCTCCATCGCCTTCTGCCCACCCTTGTCCATCTCCTCCCTTGTTTTTATACAGTATATGGAGAGATGGGAAAAGGGTGAGAACGAGCGTAAAGAGCACCTCCTTTTCTAATAAAAGAGGTGCTTATCACGTAGACGATTATCAGAGTGGAATAAAGATCTCATAAGCATTTTCAGTGCGAGTCGCTGCCTGAACAGTCGGTACGTAGCGTTCGTCGTAGCGTTCTATCCGCACGTATTGCCCATTTGGCTGATGACCGTTTTCACTCAGCCATGAAAATAGATTTTGATAGGTCGCTTGCACCTGCTCCATCGGTCCTGTGTGAGTAAAACGAGCGTACGTTCTTTCTGGGACAGTAAAACCGACCATGCCCACAGGAATGTGCTCAAACCTCTCCACCTCGACTACGAGGTACTCGGTATACATGCGATGGGCAAGATTTTCGTCACTGATGTCATAGCGTATGTTTTGCTGGATCACGTGAGGAATCTCTTCCTGACGCTGCAAAAACGTTTCCCACTGCTTCGGCATGAATTCTACGAGCATCGGAAATGTGCCTGAAAAACTGAGACCGATAAAATGCTTTTGCGGAACTGTTACGATCGTCCCTTCCATTTTCGCTCACCCCAATGTAGAAATAGTGCTTGTCCGAAATATAGTCTAACGAAGCAACTTGGTATTTAAATCCAATTTTCAAGGAAATCTATAAATTGGTCAACTACAAAATGATCGAGGTGCTGCTGGTCATTTCTGAGGTCATTATCAGAACAGCCAGATAAGCAAAAACCCCTCCTGAATCAACTCCAGGAGGGGTTCGTCGTCTATTACAGCTTTTTCATCGCGTTATAGCTTGCTTCAATCGTCCGCTCAATGTCTTCCTCTGAATGCGCCAAGGAAACAAACATGCCTTCAAACTGTGATGGCGGAATCATGATGCCTTCGTCCAGCAAATGGCTGAAATACGCGGAAAAGCGCTCTAAATCAGCTGTTTTTGCTGTTTCGTAGTTGATAACCGGTGTATCTGTGAAGAACAGACAAACCATGGAGCCAATACGGTTCAAGGTGTGCGGGATTCCGAGCTTGCTTGCATTATCAGCTAAGCCTTCTCCTAGTCTTGCCGACAGCTTTTCCAGCTGTTCATATGCACCTGGCTTGCTGAGCTCTTGCAGCGTAGATAAGCCTGCAGCCATTGCCAGCGGGTTGCCTGATAGTGTTCCTGCCTGGTAGATCGGACCAGCCGGAGCGATTTGCTGCATGATTTCCCGTTTGCCGCCGTATGCACCTACAGGCAAGCCGCCACCGATGACTTTACCCATCGTTGTCAAATCAGGTGTGATGCCAAACAGCTGTTGTGCCCCTCCCAAAGCCACACGGAAGCCAGTCATGACCTCGTCAAAAATGAGCAATGTTCCGTACTGCTCAGTGATTGCGCGCAAGCCTTCCAGAAAGCCTGGCTGTGGAGGCACAACCCCCATATTGCCGCCGATTGGCTCTACAATCACAGCTGCCAAATCGTCACCGTAGTTTTCAAAAGCGAGCTTTACGCTCTCCAGATCGTTATATGGAACGGTAATGGTATTCAGTGCTGTTCCCTCTGGTACGCCAGGGCTATCTGGCAGACCCAGTGTCGCTACGCCAGAACCGGCCTTGATCAGCAGGCTGTCCGCATGTCCGTGGTAGCAGCCTTCGAATTTCATAATCTTATTGCGCTTCGTGTAGCCACGTGCCAAGCGCAGTGCGCTCATCGTCGCTTCTGTGCCTGAGTTGACCATGCGTACTACTTCAACAGATGGCACGATCTCACAGACGAGCTTTGCCATTTCTGTTTCCCGGTAAGTAGGAGCACCAAAGCTCGTACCGAGTGCAGCCACTTCTGTGATGGCAGCGAGTACCTTTGGATGGGCATGGCCGAGGATCAATGGACCCCAGGAGCCGATGTAATCGATGTAGCTGTTTCCATCCACATCGAAAATGCGAGAGCCTTCCCCTTTGGAGATGTAAACCGGGTTGCCACCTACGCTTTTGAATGCACGAACCGGGCTGTTAACACCACCTGGTATGTACGTTTGTGCTTCTGCAAAATATTGAGTGGATTTTTCTCGATTCATCTTCTACTCACCTCGCAGCCATTTTGCAACATCTTTGGCATGATACGTAATGATCAAATCAGCCCCAGCCCGCTTGAATCCAACTAGTGTTTCCATCACGATGCGCTGTTCATCAATCCAGCCATTTTGTGCCGCTGCCTTCACCATGGAATACTCGGCACTTACATTGTACGCCACGATCGGCAGATTAAAGCTTTCACGCAGACGCAAAACCATATCCATGAAGGCAAGGCCTGGCTTCACGATCAAAAAGTCTGCGCCCTCTTTTACGTCCGAAGCGGCTTCGCGCAGTCCTTCACGAGCATTGGAGGCATCCATTTGGTAGCTTTTGCGATCGCCAAACTGTGGAGTCGAGCACGCAGCTTCACGGAATGGGCCATAGAAGGAAGAAGCGTATTTCACTGCATAGGACATGATCGGAATATGCTGATATCCCGCTTCATCCAGTGCTTCGCGAATCGCAATGACAAACCCGTCCATCATGTTGGAAGGCGCGATAATATCTGCCCCTGCTTTTGCTTGGGAAACCGCGGTCATGCCGAGCAGCTTCAATGTCTCGTCATTGTTCACATCGTTTCCGTGCAAAACCCCGCAATGCCCATGATCCGTGTATTCACACAGACAAGTATCAGCGATGACGATCATTTCCGGGAAAGCTTCCTTGATCTGGCGAATGGCCTGTTGGGTAATCGCGTCGTCGTTGTAAGCTTCTGATCCACAAGCATCCTTGTGATCTGGAATTCCAAACATCAGCACAGACTGGATGCCTGCCTCTGCGATTTCTTTCATCTCTTCAGCTAAACGGTCCAGAGAGAACTGATATACACCTGGCATCGAAGAAATTTCATTCTTGATGTCAGTTCCTTCTACTACGAACAAAGGATAAATCAGATCTTCCATGCGAATATGATTTTCCCGAACGAGGTTGCGCATTGCCGCACTGGAACGCAGGCGGCGATGACGATCAAATGTTTGTGCCATATGGGTTCCCTCCCAGATTCTCTATCAAAGCCTCAAGTAAACCTTCCACGGTGTACTCGCTTGCAACCACCTGAACGATTAGTCCATGTTGTCGCGCGGTTTCTGCAGTTATCGGCCCGATGCAAGCAATCCGTACATGGTCCAGCCAGCCTGGAGTCTCGAACGGAGCCATGGCAGAAGCAAAATGATTCACCGTTGAAGAGCTGGTAAACAAAATAACATCGATCTTGCCCTGCTGGATTTGCAAAGCAGCTTCTGGAGCCAGCTCAGCGTCAATGACGGTATGATACACATCTACCTCCGTGACGTCCATCCCAAGCAGTGCAAGCTCTCTTGGCAGCATCTTGCGAGCAATATCTGCTCGCGGCAGAAGTACTCGCTGCCCTGGAAGAAGCTGATCATACAGACTGGTGAACAGCCCTTCAGCTACGTAATCAGATGGAATGACTGCTGCGCTCAGTCCATATGCGATCAATTCCTTTGCTGTCTTAGGTCCAACTGCAGCAAGCTGACTTGTGATTGCTTCGACGCCAACACCCAATGCTTTCATGCGTTCGAAAAAGAAGCGCACACCATTCACACTGGTGAAAATTAGCCAGTCGTAAGTGCCAAGCTGCGCGATTGCTTCATCCAGCTTGCTGTAATCGGCAGGCGGCACCATTTTTAAAAGGGGAAAGGCATATGCCTCACCACCCAAATTCTCGATTTGCTCTACCAGCTCCCGCACCTGGCTTTTCGCTCGCGTCACCATAATGCGCTTGCCGGTTAATGCCCCGCGGGACCCAGTGATTGTCATTGCTGATTCTCCCGCAGTACTTGCTCCAGCACTTCCCCTGCACCTTGTGCGAGCAGTGCTTCGGCTACCTGAATACCGAGTGCCTGCGGATCATGGCCAGTAGCTGTATTTTTAAACATCTGCTTGCCATCAGGCGAACCAACCATACCTGTTAATGTAATCTGATTGTCTTCTGCCACAGTGGCATAGGCGCCAATCGGTACCTGACAGCCGCCCTGGAGCTTGTGCAGGAAGCTGCGTTCTGCTGTTACGGCTCTGCGGGTCGGCTCATGGTCAAGACGCTTCAAAAGAGCCAATGTCTCTTCATCATCTGAGCGGCATTCGATCGCGAGGGCACCTTGACCTACCGCGGGCAAGCTGATCTCTATCGGCAAAAATTGCGAGATCTTTCCTTCGAAATTCACGCGCTCAAGTCCAGCTGCAGCCAGGATGATGGCATCGAAATTGCCTTCTTGCAGTTTACGCATGCGTGTATCAATATTCCCTCGCAGAGATTCGATTTGAATGTCCGGGCGATGCGCCAAAATCTGTGCGGAGCGGCGCAGGCTGCTTGTGCCCACGAGTGCCCCCTTCGGCAATTCATCCAGCGTTTTGCCGTCCTTGGACAGCAGTACATCGCGTGGATCAACACGCTTCGGAATCGCTCCTATGACCAAGCCGTCCGGCAGCTCTGATGGCATGTCCTTACAGCTGTGAACGGCAAAATCCGTCTCCTTGTCAAAAAGAGATTGCTCGATTTCTTTTACAAACAGCCCTTTTCCGCCTACCTTGGACAACGTTACATCCAGGATGCGGTCTCCTTTTGTCACGATTTCATGCAATTCAAAATTAACCTCAGGCGCAATGCCTTTCAGTTGATCAACGACCCAATTTGTCTGGGTAAGCGCCAGATTGCTGCGGCGTGTTCCTACTTTCCAGTTTCCCATGACAGCCTCCTCAAACAGCGGTTACCACCAGCTGTGAAATGTATAAGTATTCGCGCCCAAAAAGTTAATGAGCAGAAGTAAAAACGCCAATAGGTTCCATTGTGCCAGCCTGCGCCTTTGCATCGTATCCCGGTACCTTTGATACAGCCACAAGGAGTAGCTGGCGAGCACTGTGACCGAAAGAACGACTTTTGTATCGAGCAGGAATTTTTCGGGTAACACCATTTTTCCCCAAATAATCCCCAAAACGATGGAGAGCAGCAGCATCGGCACTCCCAGCATGTTCATGCGATACGCGTAGCCTTCTAGCTGATCGAGACTCGGTAATCTGCGCAAAAGCGGCGACCAGCGACGTTCCTTCAGCATCTTATGCTGCAGCAGATACATCGACGAAAAAATCATCGAGAGCGAAAACGCCCCGTAGCTGAACATCGCGAGTGTCACGTGCGTCAAAAGGAGTTCAGAGGTCAATACACTGGATACGGCTACAATCGGTGTCACTGGCATAAACATGGACATAACCAGGACGACAAACCCGATAATATTTGTAAAAAATACCAGCAAATCAATTCGAAAAAAATAGTGAATAGCGAGCGAAAGGCTCACTAGCACCCAGGAATAAAAAAAGAGCGTCTCAAAAAGCGTAATGACAGGAAAATAGGCTTTCATGACAGTTTGTGAGACGAAAAAAGTGGTTTGCAAGGCCCAAACGACAACAAGCAACCCGAAAGCCAGACGATTGACTTTCTGGTTGCTCTGCAAGAAGTCGTTAAAATAGAAGAGAACACTTGCAGCGTAGAGAAAGATCGTCAGGTCGTAGATCCATCTCACCTCGGCCATGCATTCTCCCCTCTTTCTCTATCGATATCTATTCGTCGCAAATATGAATGATATGAATGGCTTACTCTCTGATTCTTGATACCAGTGTTTGCTCACGAGTGGACAGCTGTGTTTTTTTGTCGTCTGCCCAGATCGCTTCTTGCTCTGTACGTTCCAGAATTTCTTCCAGCGCAAACATTTTGGAGAAAATGTCGAGTACCTCTTCCCCATGCTTGGTTGCCGCCATTTCCTTCAGACGAACGACAGGATCATGCATCAGTTGATTCACAATTCCTTTGGTTGTCTTCCGGATAATATGAATTTCTCTTTCGGACAGATTCGGCAGCTTGTTTTCGATCTTCCGCATGGCTTCCCCTTGAATGGTCAACGCTTTTTCACGCAAGGCAGCGATCAACGGCGCTACTCCCAATGTTTGGTACCAGGTCGTGAAAGCTACGATCTCTTCTGCAATCATGACATCCAGTCTCTCTGCTTCACGCGAACGCTCTGCAACGTTGCTGGCAACGATCCCTTCCAGATCATCAATGTCGTACAAAAAGACGTTGTCGAGATCGTGCAGGTCAGGATTCAAGTCACGTGGCACAGCAATATCTACCATGAACAACGGGCGATGCTTCCGCTGCTTCATGATCGGAGCCAGCTCTTTTTTGCCCAGGACATAGCCGTTTGCCCCAGTCGAGCTGATAACGATGTCTGCCACGAGCAGCGCCTCAGGCAGCTGCTCCATCGTACAGGAGTCTCCTTTGAACTTTTCAGCCAGCAGCTGTGCCCGCTCCAAAGTGCGGTTTGCTACCACCACATGCTCCGAGCCATTTGCATGCAGATGCTTCGCTGTCAGCTCGCTCATTTTGCCCGCGCCCACGATCAATACAGACTTGCCTGCGAAAGAGCCAAAAATCTTTTTCCCCAGCTCAACTGCCGCATAGCTGACAGAAACAGCATTTTGTCCGATTGCCGTTTCGGTATGAGCACGCTTGGCAAACGTAATCGCTTGCTTGAACAACGTATTAAACACGGTTCCCGTCGTCTTTTGCTCTTGTGCCAGCAGAAACGCATCCCGCACTTGTCCCAAAATCTGCGTCTCTCCCATAACCATTGAATCCAAGCCAGACGAAACACGGAACAAGTGGTCAATCGCCTTTTCATTTTCTTTTATATAGAGATGTTCCTTAAATTGCTCTTTTTCCACGCCAAACCACTCCGCCAAAAAGCGGCGAGTATAGTCGCGACCGATATTTGCCTGATCGCAAACGACATAGATTTCTGTGCGGTTGCACGTTCCAAGAATAATACATTCCGCAATGCTCTTCGTCTGGGAGAGAAGATGAAGAGCGCGGGAGGTCCCATCATCGCTGAATGTAAACTTTTCGCGAATTTCGACAGGCGCCGTTCTGTAGTTAAGGCCCAACAATAGAATATCCATAATGTCCTCCCAGATTGTCTTTCCTGCTATCGCAATATGTAAAATGCACTATCATTATAACATTATGTCCAGAATCAGCCACGAGTAATTGTGAAAAGTTTATTAACGCAAGTGTAATTTGTCAAAAACAGGCACGATATTTCCTGTCGAATCAGTAAGGTCGATGGCATTGTAAATCATCTTGCCATCCCCCAGCGAATACCGTATCATGCAGACTAGACAAAGAAACTATGTAAAAGATTCAGAAAATGTCGGGAGGAGAGCGGAAAGAATTGAGAAAACCATGGATGGCAGATATCACTCTGCTTCTAATCGCTTTTATTTGGGGGACGACGTTTCTCATTGTTCAGCAAGCAATCGCTTCGTTGCCACCCAATACGTTTAATGCAGTACGCTTCACCGTTGCGGCCTTGTTTCTATTACTTATCCTAGCGATCAAATCCCCTCAACAGCTCAAGGAGTGGCGCCGTCCTCTGCTCAAAGCTGGGATCATACTCGGTTTTTGGCTCTGTCTCGGATATGCGCTGCAAACAGTCGGACTGCTGTACACAACACCATCGAAAGCAGGCTTCATCACCGGTCTGTCTGTTGTTCTGGTTCCGTTATTCTCCTTTATGCTGATGCGCGAGCGTGTCAAGCCAGTAGCTGTCATCGGCGTCATTCTGGCTGCTGCCGGACTGTACCTGCTGACACAAAACCAGGAGTTTTCATTTAATCTGGGTGACATTCTCGTTTTTGGATGTGCGATCTGTTTTGCGATGCAAATTGTGTTTACGGGAAAATACGCCCCAAGCTTTTCTGCCCTGCCACTCGCCATTGTACAGCTTGGTACAGTAGCAGTGATGAGCTGGATTTACTCCTTTTTCTTTGAAGATTGGAGCCGTGCTTTTGACCCCGCCATCATCTTCCTGCCGGAGGTTGCCACGGGACTGGTCGTGACGTCTATTTTTGCAACAGCGCTCGCGTTCCTCGCTCAAACTGCTCTGCAAAAGCAAACCAGTTCTACCCGCGTCGCTCTTATTTTCGCTTTAGAGCCTGTGTTTGCTGCACTGACTTCATACGTATTCATTCATGAGGTATTAAACGGCAGACAGCTAACGGGCTGCCTGATGATTTTTACGGGAATGATTTTGGCAGAGTTACCTATTAAGGAATGGCTCGAAACCGCCCGCAAACGAAGGGCAGACGGCGGCAGCAAATCCGCGTGAAAAAAGGTTCCTACTCCCAGAACGGGGTTAGGAACCTTTTTCAAACCCATTTTTTACGTCGGCTTCTTAACTTCCTGCATGACGGCATCCACAAACAGCTTCATGACCTGACCGCACACTTTTTCTGGCAGACGCTCCGTCCGCTTGAGCCACTGCTTTAATTTGAGCAAATGAAAGGCCGCCTGCGGAATTCGACCACTTGTTCCGTTCTCAATCAGAGCCACGGCCGATTGGCCTACCTTTGCCCAGTGCCGATACTTCTCAATCCACGACCGCGCTTCCTGTGCCAGCTTTTGATTCGTCATGCCACCCAATAGCTGGTGCGCATTTTGCTCCATCTCATGGAACAAACGTGTAAGCTCCTGGACCGCCTTTTGACGATCTCCCTGAAGGAATTGAAAACGGAATGTCAGAAACGCTTCAAGCAGGCGTGGCGACTCCATCTCACACAGAAACGAGCCCTGGACATTATCGGCAAACGATAAAAACGCTTCAGCATCCTCTTTGCCTACGATGTCCTTCACCGCAAGCTCCCACGCAGCTTCTGGATCATATCCTAGCGGATCACGCAAATACGCTGCCGTCGTAATCAAAGGAATCTTCGAGCACTCAGGTCTGGACATCGCATTCGCCACATAGCCTGCCGAATGATTCCACAAGTCCGGATCGCGATGCCTCAGTGGTCCAATATGCAGTTCATTCGCCATAGCCAAATCGTTTACAGGATAGTTATCCCAGTAAAGTGGCTTATGGCCCGTAAACTCCTGAAAGCGAATCGCGTCCCCATCAGTCAAATAAGGCGAGCAAACAAAGCGCCCTGTCCAAAAAAGGTCAACCTCTTGGGGCAAATGGCGCCCCAGATACATCACATAAGGCTCCTTGCCGATGCCGTTGTACTGTGTCGGACAAACGATCAGCTTGACCTGCTCAGGCCAGCTGCACATTCGCTCCCATACACGCATGGTAACCTGCACATGAGCATCAGCGAGATGATCAAAGCGGTCAATATCAGCATCGTGTAAAAGGTGCATCGGGATGTCATCAAAGAACAAGCCAAATTGCCGTACGCCACGCTGATACATTTCCGCGTATTTCTTTATCAACTGCTCCAAATGCTCTGCACTGCTGTACTCCATGCTGAGGCCGGGACTCAGGCAATATACAAAATGCATGCTGCCTTTGTTTGCCCGTGTGATCAGCTCTTCGATTTGTACGAGTGCTGACTCCGGGTGTGGCTTCATCCACCTTTCTCGCAGGTACAAATCATCCTTTGGAGAGTAAAAATACGCATTGTAACCATATCGTTGCAAAAAGTCGATCATGTCTAGCCGCTCCGCATGCGTCCAGGGCGTTCCGTAGAAGCCTTCAATCACACCGCGAACGGCAAAGCCCGCCAGCTCGCTCACGAAAGCTGCCTCCCCTTCTCCCCTCCGGTTTGGGGTCAGACTGCTAGGATGGTTCCGTAGTTTTGACGCCAGACTGCTCAGTTGAAGGTGCAGCTGCTTCTTTCCTGGCTTCGTCTCCAGCACGCAAGCGTCGCATGATTTCTCCCCACAGCTCATCCTTGCCTTGTCCTGTCTCCGAGGAGAAGATGATGATCGTATCATCACCGCGAAGCCTCAGGCTTTGACGGATGACTTTGGTATGCTGCAGCCAGCGGCCGCGCGCAATCTTATCTCCTTTGGTAGCAACAACGACAGTCGGAATACCGATCTGCTTGCACCAATCATACATGGCAATATCGTCCTTGCTTGGAGCGTGGCGAATATCCACGAGCTGGATGACAAATCGCAATTCCTCACGATTTTTCAAATAGCCCTCGATCATTTTGCCCCATTGCTCTTTGATCGTTTTCGCAACCTTGGCATAGCCGTAACCGGGAAAGTCTACAAAATAGAGCATCTGGTTTACGCGGAAATAGTTCAGGGTCTGTGTCTTTCCAGGCCGCGAGCTGATCCGAGCCAAGCCCTTGCGATTCATCATTTTGTTCAGCAAGGATGATTTACCGACGTTGGAACGGCCTACCAACGCGATCTCATGCAGGCCGTCCTCTGGGTATTGTTTAGGTCCTACAGCACTGATGACAAACTCTGAAGAGGTTACTTTCATGATTTGTCACCTGCTGGCTGTTTCGTTAATGCAATACGCAGCACTTCGTCCAAATGCTCTACTGGATGAAACGTCAATTCATTGCGGACGCTCTCCGGAATATCCTCAATGTCCTTCTCGTTGTCTTTCGGCAAGATGATGGTCGTGAGGCCGGCGCGATGAGCGGACATGCATTTTTCCTTCAGTCCTCCGATCGGCAGCACGCGACCACGCAGGGTGATCTCGCCTGTCATCCCCACTTCCTTTTTGACTGGAATTTGGGTGAGCGCAGATACGAGAGCGGTAGCCATAGTGATACCAGCAGATGGACCGTCTTTTGGAATCGCGCCTTCTGGGAAGTGAATGTGAATATCATTTTTCTCATGGAAGGATGGGTCAATTCCCCATTGATCCGCACGTGAACGAATATAGCTAAAGGCAGCCTGGGCAGATTCCTTCATGACGTCACCCAGCTTACCAGTCAAGGTCAGCTTGCCTTTCCCTGGCAAAATGCTGACTTCGACATTCAGCGTATCGCCACCAGCCTGAGTCCATGCAAGACCAGTAACAGAGCCGATCTGGTCGCTTTTCTCAGCCAATCCGTAGCGGAAGCGAGGCTTGCCGAGCAATGCTTCCAATGTGTTAGCCGTAACTACTACCCGTTTTTTCTCACCACCCACGATCAGCTTCGCTGCTTTGCGGCATACGTTGGCTGCTTCGCGGTTGAGATTGCGCACCCCTGCTTCGCGTGTGTAAAGACGCACCAGCTTGAGCATGGCATCCTCGTTCATTTGCAGCTTATCTTTACCCAGTCCATGATCCTCCATTTGCTTAGGCAAAAGATATCCGCGCAAAATATTCAGCTTTTCCAGCTCGGTGTAGCCAGAGATCGAGATGACCTCCATCCGGTCCAATAGCGGGCGTGGAATCGTATCCAGGCTGTTTGCTGTCGTGATGAACATCACGTTCGTCAGGTCGTAGGTTTCTTCTATATAGTGATCGCTGAACTTGTCGTTCTGATTCGGATCGAGCACTTCCAGCAAAGCAGACGCCGGGTCACCGCGGAAGTCCGAAGCCAGCTTGTCAATTTCGTCGAGCAAGAAAACAGGGTTAATCGTTCCTGCCTGCTTCATGCCTTGGATAATACGCCCTGGCAATGCACCTACATACGTACGGCGATGACCGCGAATTTCTGCTTCGTCCCGCACCCCGCCAAGGGAAATGCGTACAAATTCGCGCTCCAGCGCCCGTGCAACAGAGCGGGCGAGAGATGTCTTACCCACACCTGGCGGGCCCACCAGACAAAGAATTGGACCACGCATGGCATTTACAAGCTTTTGCACAGCCAAATACTCGAGCACACGCTCTTTTGGTTTTTCCAAACCGTAGTGATCCTCATCGAGAACCTTTTTCGCATTGTGAATATCGAGGTTATCTACCGTTGTACGTGTCCAAGGTAGGGCGAGCAAGGTGTCGATATAGGTACGAATGACCGAGCCTTCCGCAGAGGTCGCCGGCATTTTTTCCAGGCGCTCCAGCTCTTTCTCGATCTTGGTCTTGATGCGCTCGGGAGCATCGGAGTTCTCCAGCTGTGATCTAAGCTCATCGACCTCGCCCTGGCGACCGTCTTTGTCACCCAGCTCTTTTTGGATCGCTTTCATTTGTTCACGCAAGTAATATTCTTTTTGCGTCCGTTCCATCTGCTTTTTAACACGGTTGCCGATCTTGCGCTCCAGCTCCAACACTTCGCGCTCGTTGTTCAAAATGGTTAGGAGGATTTCAAGACGCTCCTGGATGTTGGTTGTCTCCAAAATCTCCTGTTTGTCCTTCATTTTTAGTGGAAGGTGGGAGGCAATGACATCTGCCAAACGTCCTGGTTCCTCGATGTCAGTCACAGAGGTCAGTGTCTCTGGGGAAACCTTTTTCGACAGCTTGATGTATTGCTCGAAGTGGTTTAAGAGCGACCGCATCAACGCTTCTACTTCGTTTTCCTCGGCCTTTTCCTCTTGCAGATATGTAATGGATACGACGAAGTAATCATCTTGTTGCAGATACTCATCGATCTTCGCCCGTTGCAAGCCCTCAACCAATACACGAATCGTACCGTTTGGCAGCTTCAGCATTTGTTTGACACGAGCAACGGTACCGATGCTGTAGATTTGCTCAGCATCAGGTTCTTCTATGTGGACCTCTTCCTGCGTAGCAAGTAAGATCTTGTTATCGTCTACCATTGCCTGCTCCAATGCGCGGATGGACTTTTCCCGTCCAACGTCCAAATGGAGTACCATGGTCGGATACACAAGCAATCCTCGCAACGGGAGAAGGGGTAGTTCTCTTTTACCGGAACGTTCGCCCAAGCGGATGCACCTCTCCTTGTTGATCTATCCCTCTTACCAAGAGCCTTGTTAACAGACAAAAACGGCTTTTGAAGCCGTTTTTAAGTCCAGCCGGCAGAATTGAAAACACCCCAAAAAGTGAAGGTTCATGAGTCATTCCTGCCCATTCCAAGCACTTTTTGGGGACCCATTTCAATAGCCGGACGGGCCTTAAGGCTCTTTGCAAGCAGAAGCTTTTTTCCATTGTAGCGCAAACACAATCCGATGTCTAATCCACGGGTGCTCTGGACTGTTACAGGGACATAGGGGAGGAAGCCAAATCATCTGCAGGCAGCTGGAGCGTGAAGCCTGGCTCTTCGGTTTCAGTCTGAGACCCTTCTGGTATCGCGAGTTCAATGACCTGCGAGACAGTCGTAACCGGAATGATCTCGATTCCCTGGATATCGTTAAAAATGCTCTGCCAGTTTTCCTCCGGGATTAACACACGCGTCGCTCCCGCTTGTTTGGCTGCCTCTACTTTTGCTACGACTCCACCCACCGGTTTTACCTTTCCGTGAATACTGACTTCTCCCGTCATCGCGAGCAGATTGTCAACCGGCTTTTCCTTTATCGCAGAGTAAATTGCTGTGGCAATCGTAATACCCGCAGAAGGACCGTCTACCGGGATGCCCCCTGGAAAGTTAATGTGCAGATCGTAATCGCATGGACGAACTCCCATCCGCTGCAAAACGGTGATCACATTTTCGATAGAGCCTTTGGCCATCGACTTGCGGCGAATCGTCCGGCTGCGGCTACCCATTTCTTCTTCCTCAGCCATCCCCGTCATGGCGATACGCCCTTGGCCTGGCAGCTCTGCAAGCGACGCTGTGACCTCCAGCTCCATGACGCTGCCCATATTTGGCCCATATACCGCCAGTCCGTTAACCAGCCCGACTTGTGGAGCATCGTGTACATGCTTTTCGGGGCGCGGTGATTTTTGACTGCTGTGCATGACCCATTCCACGTCTGAGGCATGAATCTCCCTACGCTGTTCGGTCAGGGCAATCCCCGCTGCAATTTGAAGTGTATTTATCGCTTCCCGCCCATTGGTGGCATAACGCTCGATGACTGAAACAGCGTCATCGACGATTGTCATCTGCATTTTCGGTACCGCAGTGCGAACGATGCTTCCAATCTCGCCCGCTTTTAACGGACGGAAAAAGATTTCCAGACAACGTGATCGGAGTGCAGCCGGCAATTCTTCCGGCAGCCTGGTCGTAGCTCCCACCAATCTGAAATCCGCTGGCAAGCCGTACTTGAAGACATCGTGAATATGCGAAGGTATCTGGTTATTTTCCTCACTATAATAAGCGCTTTCCAGCATCACTTTCCGATCTTCCAACACTTTGAGCAACTTATTCATTTGAACAGGGTGCAGCTCACCAATCTCATCGAGAAAGAGCATTCCCCCATGGGCTTTGGTGACCGCTCCTGGCTTGGGCTGTGGAATTCCTGCTTGTCCGAGCGACCCCGCCCCTTGGTAAATCGGATCATGGACAGATCCAATCAGCGGGTCCGCAATTCCACGCTCGTCAAAACGTGCAATCGTTGCGTCAATTTCAATGAACTTGGCATCTGCTGAAAAAGGAGAAAGCTGATTCTTTTTCGCTTCTTCCAGTACCACCCTCGCTGCTGCGGTTTTTCCCACACCTGGAGGGCCATAGATGATGACATGCTGTGGGTTTGGTCCACACAAGGCTGCGCGCAAGGCACGAAGCCCATCCTCTTGTCCTACGATTTCTTCCAATGTACTCGGTCTTGTTTTTTCAGATAGCGGCTCTGTCAAAGCAATCATTCTCATTTTTCGGATGGTGTCGAGGTCCTTGCGCGATTCTTTTTCCGTTGAGGTCTTGTTGTTTCTCTGCGCTCGCAGTAAGTTCCAGAAGTAGGTGCCGATAATGATTCCAACCACTACTTCTATAACTGCAATGACCAATGTATAGTTCATGTGAATCCCTCCCATTGCGGCTGGATGCTTTTTACCGATATGTAAAAGCGTCTCTTGAACGATATCAAGTAGTATTGCCCCGCAAACGAAGTCATAAACCAAAAACCAGTGCCAGCACAGGAGTTACCAAATCATTCAACCCAAACAAGAAAAAACCACCCCGCATTGTACGGGATGGCTCGTGTGTATATATTCGTTAGTTAAGCAGTTTCACCGCGCATCTCTCTGCCGTCTTTGGTGGTAAGCTGCGGCTTCACTTTGTCACGTACGGTTTCTTCCGTAATCACGCACTTGGTGACATCCTCGCGGGATGGCAGCTCATACATCATATCCAGCATGATTTGCTCGATGATCGCACGCAATCCGCGCGCACCAGTGTTTCGCTTGATGGCTTCTTTCGCGATTTGCAAGAGAGCACCAGCATCAAACTCCAGCTCTACTCCATCGAGGCTCAGCAGCTTTTGATACTGTTTGACCAAGGAGTTTTTCGGTTCGGTCAGGATGCGGATGAGTGTTTCTTCGTCCAATGGCTCCAGCGTTGCAAGAACCGGCAAACGGCCAACAAACTCTGGAATCAGACCGAACTTCAACAGGTCTTCCGGCAATACATACTTCAAGTATTCGCCAGCTTTCAAATCTGCTTTGACGCCATCGCCGAAGTCTGCACCAAAGCCGATGACTTTTTTACCCATACGTCGCTTGATGATTTGCTCTACGCCGTCAAACGCACCGCCACAAATGAACAAAATGTTGGAGGTATCGATCTGGATAAACTCCTGATGTGGATGCTTGCGTCCGCCTTGTGGTGGAACACTCGCAACCGTACCTTCCAAGATTTTGAGCAAAGCTTGCTGTACGCCTTCACCAGAAACATCACGAGTGATGGATGGATTTTCAGACTTACGTGCTACTTTGTCAATCTCATCGATGTAGATAATGCCTTTTTCCGCTTTTTCTACATCGTAATCAGCCGCCTGAATCAGCTTGAGCAAGATGTTTTCCACATCTTCACCCACGTAACCCGCCTCAGTCAAAGAGGTTGCATCCGCGATTGCGAATGGTACGTTCAGGATACGTGCCAATGTTTGTGCGAGCAACGTTTTACCGCTACCAGTCGGACCGATCAGCATGATGTTGGATTTTTGCAGCTCTACATCCTCGATCTTAGCGCCGGAGTTGATCCGTTTGTAGTGATTGTATACCGCAACCGAGAGAGATTTTTTCGCCATGTCCTGTCCGATGACATAATCGTCGAGGATTTTACGAATATCTACCGGTTTTGGGATTTCCTTCATATCAATTTCTTCTTCAGTTCCCAGCTCTTCCTGTACAATTTCGTTGCACAGTTCGATACACTCGTCACAAATGTATACACCAGGACCAGCTACCAGCTTGCGCACCTGTTCCTGGGACTTGCCGCAGAAGGAACACTTCAGTTGGCCTTTGTCGTCGTTAAACTTAAACATGCGCTTCACCTCACAACAGGTCAGTTTTTGCGTTCGATAATCGTGTCAATCAATCCATAGGCCTTTGCGTCTTCTGCGCTCATGAAATTGTCGCGATCGGTATCCTGCTCTACTCTCTCGTATGGCTGACCCGTGCGCTCGGACAAAATCTGATTGAGTTGGCGTTTCGTTTTGAGAATCCACTCCGCATGAATACGGATATCCTCAGCTTGGCCACGCACGCCGCCAAGTGGTTGGTGAATCATCACTTCACTGTTCGGCAATGCAAAACGTTTCCCTTTTGCACCAGCCGCGAGTAGGAATGCACCCATACTTGCAGCCATGCCCACACAAATCGTGGACACATCAGGTTTAATGTACTGCATCGTGTCGTAGATAGCCATGCCTGCTGTTACAGAACCACCTGGTGAGTTTATGTATAGGGATATGTCTTTGTCCGGATCCTCCGCCTGCAAAAAGAGCAGCTGGGCTACTACCAGATTGGCAATCTCGTCGTCAATCTCTGTGCCCAGTAGAATAATCCGGTCCTTCAAGAGGCGCGAGTATATATCGTAGGAGCGCTCGCCTCTACTGGTTTGCTCGATGACCATAGGTATTAGCATATGTATCTTCCTCCTTTACCGGTAAAAGGGATTCCCCTTTAATTGAGAAGGATCGCGCAAAAAAGTCCAATGGTGGAAAAACAAGGCACGATCTTCTCGTGCCTTGTAGTCTTCCAGCCAGCATTCAGGCGTAGCCTGCCCACTGACCAATCATGCGTTCTTCCTAAGCTTATGCATTTACCTTGCTTTCTGCAACTAGGAAATCAACGGTTTTGCGAGTTTGCACATCGCGGTACAGTGCTGCCATACCGTCTTGAGCGGAGAAGATTTTACGCAGCTCGTCTGCAGGGCGGCCATAGGTTGCAGCCAGCTTTTCCAGTTCTGCTGTTACGTCTTCTTCTGTCGCTTCGATGTTTTCAGCTTTGCCGATTGCTTCCAAAGTCAGGGAAGTGCGAACACGGGATGTAGCGTCTGCACGCAATTGATCACGCAATTGGCTCTCATCCATACCGGAGAACTGGTAGTACAGCTCCAGTGTCATGCCTTGGTATTGCAGGCGTTGACCAAATTCGGATACCATTTGATCCAGCTCATGCTCAACCATTACTTCTGGCAGTTCGAGCTCAGCATTTTCAGCTGCTTTCAGCACGAGTTGTTCACGCACATATTGATCTTTTTCTAGTGCTGTTTTATCTTCGAGTTTTTTCTTGGTGTCAGCTTTCAGCTCTTCCAGTGTGTCGAACTCGCTCACGTCTTTTGCGAACTCATCGTCCAAAGCTGGCAGATTTTTGCGCTTCAGGCTGTTCAATTTTACTTTGAATACCGCTTCTTTACCTGCGAGGTTAGGAGAGTGGTACTCTTCTGGGAAGGTTACAGTGATTTCTTTTTCTTCGCCTACGTTCATTCCAACTACTTGCTCTTCGAAACCAGCGATGAAAGTACCGGAACCCAGCTCCAGGGAGTAGTCTTCTGCTTTACCGCCTTCAAAAGCTACGCCATCTTGGAAGCCTTCGAAATCGATTACAGCCTGGTCAGTGTTTTGTGCTGCGCCTTCTTCTACTGCTACGAGTTCTGCATGACGCTCTTGCATACGCTTCAGTTCAGCGTCTACGCTCTCATCGCTTACAGTGAATTCTTTTTCTTCGATGCTGAGGTTTTTGTAGTCGCCCAGCTTCACTTCAGGCTTCACAGTTACAGTCGCCTTGAAGATCAGGTTTTTACCTTTCTCCATTTGCGCTACGTCTACTTCTGGACGATCTACTGGCTCGATACCAGCTTCACGAACAGCTTGTCCGTACGCATTTGGCAACAGAATGTCAAGAGCGTCTTGGTACAGGGATTCTACACCAAAACGAGCTTCGAACATTTTGCGTGGAATTTTTCCTTTACGGAATCCTGGAACCTGAACTTTTTGTACCACTTTTTTAAACGCCTGATCCAATGCTGCGTCTACTTGCGAAGCATCTACTTCAACCGTCAGGACTCCCTGGTTATTCTCTACCTTTTCCCAATTTGCTGCCACGTAAACTTCCCCTCCTAAATCAAATCAACAGAACATCGCCAGCCGCGCCGTGAAATCTTCGCAGGCTCGGATGATAATATTCTAGCCATTTTAACCATTCTAGTATAGCACAAATCTTTCACTTTACAAGAAGCCTCCGAATCAGCGCCGAAGCGAGTAATTCCCACCCAGCTCCCGCACCGGATTACCCTTATGATCATAGAAAGAAACCGTTATATTCACAGCCTTTGGTGTGACCCCTGACTCCTCCAAAATAGCGTACGTCGGGACATCGAAGCCACGGGGCATTTGCAGGCTGCCCGGATTGAGAAACAAGATTCCCCTCTCCACACCACAGGCAGGGACATGAGAATGACCAAATACAACCACATTTGCCCCTGTCTCCTCCGCCCGGTAATGTAGACGCAAGAGAGAGCTTTTGACGCCATACAAATGTCCATGAGTCTGGAGGATGTTCAGGTCACGCCAATGGGTTTGCTGCTCTGTAGGCACTGCCTTCGTTATGTCGCAGTTTCCACGAACGAGAGTCATACCCGAAAACGGCTCGCGCTCGTGATCTACACAAAAGTCTCCACAGTGCAAAATTTTCTCCACTGTATGCCGATCTGTCACCTGTCTGACCTCGCGCACCAGTCCATGACTGTCACTCATTACGAGAATCCCCATCGCGACTCACTCCCTTGTTCTCGCTCTCCTTGGAGGCTTTTTGTCCTCCTCTTCACCCTAAAGGGTTCCTGCCCCAGCCTATTTGAGGGCTTCTAGCAAATGATTCATGGCACGCGCTCTGTGGCTGATTTGATTCTTTTCCTCAGGCAAGAGCTGAGCCATCATCTTCTCCATTTCTGGAATATAGAAGACAGGATCGTATCCAAAGCCATTTGTTCCTTTTGGCTCTTTTGCAATCAATCCCTCACATGAGCCAGTCGTAATCACAGGCTCAGAGCCAGGCACCACGAATGCAATCGTACAGCGGAAACGCGCTGTACGCCTTTCCATCGGCACACCATCCAGCTCATCCAACAGCTTGCGCCAGTTTTTTTCATCCGTAGCATCCTCGCCAGCATATCTGGCGGAGTAGACGCCTGGTCGACCGCCCAGTGCATCTACCTCCAGCCCAGAATCATCGCCAAGCGCTGGCAGCTTCAAGTATGTAGAAATCTCAATCGCCTTTTTCAATGCATTAGCTTCAAAGGTTTCGCCATCCTCTATCACTTCTGGCACACCCTCAAACTCGGCCAGACTGATTCCTTCCCATCCGAGATCAGCAAACAGCCGATTAAACTCTTTGACCTTCCCCTGGTTGCGTGTGGCCAGTACGACCCTTCTGCGCTCAGACATGGCTTTGCTCCGCTACGTTTTCTGCAAAGGAGAGCGACACACCTGTGAGGGCCTGTTTTTGACTTTGGATGAGATTATCGATACCGATTTTGGCAAGGCCGATCATTTCCTGTAGCTGTTCTGGAGAAAACGGTGCATCTTCACCAGTTCCTTGCAGCTCGACAAATTTTCCTTTTCCTGTCATGACAACGTTCATATCAACAGTCGCGCTCGAGTCTTCCTTATAATTCAGGTCAAGCACGGTCTCTTCACCAACGACACCGACTGAAGTAGCCGCAAGAAAATCGTTCAAGGGCAATTGCTTCCACGTGCCGCTGTCCACCAGCTTTTGCATCGCATCCACCATCGCCACATACGCTCCTGTAATCGATGCGGTACGCGTTCCGCCATCTGCCTGAATGACGTCACAATCCAGCCAAATCGTACGCTCTCCCATCGCTTCTAAATGAACGACCGATCGAAGTGCGCGTCCGATCAGACGCTGAATCTCCATGGTGCGTCCTCCGACTTTTCCTTTGGACGACTCCCGGGCGTTACGTGTCGCTGTTGCTCTGGGAAGCATGGAATACTCGGCTGTGATCCAGCCCTTCCCGCCACCACGCATAAAAGGTGGAACCCGATCTTCCAGAGTCGCCGTACAAATCACCTTGGTATCTCCTACTTCGATTAGGCACGATCCTTCTGCATGTTTAATGTAGTTGCGCGTAATAGTAACGGGGCGCAACTGGTCATGGGCACGGCCATCCACTCTCATTCCAAGTTCCTCCTAAATCGCTTTGATACACTCCGCTCATTATACCAGACGTAGGAAACGATCTGCCACTGCCCAAACAACGATCCCCTATTTACATCAATTGCAAATATTCGCATGACTATACCTTCGCCAATACACGGGTACTTTTTTACTCGTCGCCTTTTCCGCGATGTATAATCCGTCCCGGCTCTCCATCCTCCCACAAATCGTTTCCCGAAATGAATTGGCCTCTGCTAATGCACTTGATCAAAGCGTATTTGGGATCGTCATGGCCATCGGCTCGCTTGTCGGTGGTGTGTTTATCGCCCTGTGGGGGAGCGACGGTCACCTCTTACAAGGATGTGCTTCATTTCATCCAAAAGACGCCCATCGTTTATGCCGTTTTGCTGCTGACGACTCTATGGTCAATCGGAGGCGGAATTATCAATGTGCTGATCAGTGTATATGCCTATCAAGTTTTTGATGCCGGAAAAATGGGAATCGGGCTGCTGTACGGGGCGATCGGACTTGGCTTTATTGTCGGCGGAATGATTGCAGGACGGCTACAACGCTACCCGTATGAGGCTGCTTCGGTCGGCCTTGCAGTTGAAGGATTTGCATTTTTATTGACCAGCTTCTCCCCGACGATTTACGTCACTCGCAGGATGTTTCGTTACGTTATTCTCAATCGTGGTCGGCCGCTCCATCTGGAAAATGGGAAAAGCGAATCAAGCAAAAAACCACGCTCGAGGGGACGGGCGTGGCACAGAAACATTTGTGGATTAGAACTGCATCGAATTGAGCTGGATCGGGCGACTGACAGGCTTCGTAAAGCCTGTGTTGGCCAGTGGTTTTCCCTCAACCAGGAGCTGTACCTTTTTGGCCCCCGTGCTCTCCGTCAGTGAAAGAACGAGAGATTGCAAGGCTTCCGGACTTGCTTCTTTTCCGTCATCGTACTTGAGGATGTCGCTGCTCAGATTGACCGTAATCAATTCTTTTTCCTGTTTGACATCCAGCACACGGGTAGTACGGAGTAGCGAGCTGAACAATTGGGAGCCTTGTTTTGGACCCTTGATCAACTCCTCCACCGTCGCCTTGGCTACGTCAGCGGTTTCGGGAACCAGACGAGTGACTGGAACATAGTAGGTGCGTGCATCATCCAGCTGTCCCTGGAAATAAACCGTAACCGCCGAGGTGTTTCCAGGGATAGCACCATCAGCCAGCTCCAGATTGACCCCTTGATTGCGATCAAGCTGAGTAATGGGTGTATTCGCTGCTGGCATCTCGGTCAACGGGGTTCCATTCACCCAGATTTGCACGCTTTTTACCGTACTAAACTCTGTCATTGCTCGGGTAACCGCGTCGAGAATCCGCTTTTCGTCCTTTTCGTCATAGGTTTTGAATTCCTTGGAAAAGTCGACTGTCGCAACTCCGTTTTTAATGAGTAAGCCTTTGACTTCAGTGCCCTGTGGCAATACGGCAGAGAATCCGCCCTGGAGCATTCCCTCAACTGGTCCACCCTTCACCATGTAGCTTAATACTTGCTTGGCAGGACCTTCCACTTTAGGGAGAACCAACGAAACGGGTACCACATATCCATTCGCATCCAAGAGATACACCGTATGTTCTGAGGTCGCTTGGACTGCAGGCTCCGTCCCTTCTGTTCCTGGCGCTACGGAACCAGTAGTCGGAGTTCCATTTTCGACACCTGCGACTACCTCCGTTTGCGGCGGTGCATCAATACTGATCGTTTCTTTTTCCGGGCCAAAGAGACCGCAGCCCGACAACAGCATGGCGCTGACCCCCAGCACAGCCGTCATTTTGCCTATGTGTCTTTTCTTCATATCCCCAGCCTCCTCCAGACACTTTGTACTACCATGTATACGAGCAGGGCTTGGGTTTATGCGTTGAAAGTTTGTCTGACGGCTGCTGTCTGAAAGGTTATGCCTCGACCGATTTTTCCAGAGAGTGGTGCTGTATCTCGACTTGACAATCCAGCCACTCTTCTGCAATGGAACGGAAACGATTTCTGTCACCGCTCGTGATGAACAGATGCTCTGGCTGAACGCCATTGCTGCTCTGTGCCTCCGTAATAATTTGGCTTGACAGCTCGCGAGCTGTTTCCTCTGCGGAATTGATCAAGCGCACCTGATCTCCCGTGACCTCCTGGATAATCGGTGCCAGTAGTGGGTAATGTGTACAGCCCAAAATCAACGTATCCAGCTCTTCACGGATCAGCGGCGCAAGCGTCTCTTTTACTACTTGCCGCGCTTTATTTGAACTGGCCTGATGATTTTCTACAAGCGGCACAAAATCGGGGCAGGCCAAGCCTGACACAAACAAATCTGGCCGAGCACGCAGCAAGGCACGCTCATATGCTTTTGTACGGATCGTTGTTTCGGTACCGATGACTCCGATTCGTCCGCTTTTGGTTGCTTGGACAGCTGCACGCGCCCCCGGTTCAATTACCCCGATGACGGGTAACGGTAAATAAGCCATCGCTTCTTCCAAGACGACAGCTGTTGCTGTATTACAGGCAATGACCAATGCTTTTAGTGGTGTCTGCCGAACAAAGTCAATCATTTGAAAGCTGAACGCGCGAATCTCCTCCGGTGACTTGGAGCCGTACGGACAACGTGCGTTATCTCCTACATATAAGATCCGTTCCTCGGGCAACTGACGCATGACTTCCTTGGCTACGGTTAATCCTCCCACTCCTGAATCAATTACGGCTATCGCGTATTCTCTACTCATGCAAATGTGTCTCCCCTGTTGTAATGAATATAGTACAGCATACCACTATGGCATTTGTGCTACTACCATATGCGGAGCCTAAATTTCTTGTACTCCGCGAATGCCGCACCTTCTCTGGGCTCCTGCCATAGATTGTAAAGGAGAATTGCCCACAAGAAGGAGGGACCTAAATTGGATGAGCAAACAAAACATTTACTGGATTGGAGCCAGTGGGGCCGCCAATGGATTGAACATCTGAGAAAAAGCAAACCGCTGGGTCGAGAGCTGGAACGGCATTTGCATAAATTCGAGGAGACGTTCACCCAAATCGGGAAAAAGGCTTCTTTACTTGATGCAAATAAAAATGATGAAGAACTCCCTGCCCTTCTCTTCAAAGCAGAAGAGGTTCAAAAACAATTTCATCACTTCTTACGGTTGGCCCAGTTGCAGGAGGAAGAGCTTCCTGAGGAGACAACCACTGCCTCCGAGGCCCAGCCTGCTCAAAGTGTCCCCAGCATTCAGGAACCAGAGCCTATTCCTGAGGTCATAAACGATAGAATAATCGCCATCCCCACACCGATCGCCTATCCTTCTGTTCGTGAGCCCGTCCGCGTCGCCAGGCCTGTCGGAGTCGGTCGACATACACTTCCACCCTTGCCCTACGCCTACAATGCCCTGGAGCCTTACATTGACGAAGCAACCATGCACATTCACCATGACAAGCTGCATCAAAAGTATGTAGATGACCTCAATACAGCTGAACGCAAGCTGGCAGAAGCCCGAAACAGCGGCAATTTTGATTTGATTCGCCACTGGGAGCGTGAGCTGGCTTTTAACGGAGCTGGTCATTACTTGCACACCATTTTCTGGCCTTCGATGAGTCCAAATGGCGGCGGCGAGCCGTCCGGAGAGCTGGCTGAAGCGATTAATCGTTCCTTTGGTAACTATGATGCTTTTCAAAAGCAATTTAGCCAGGCCGCTGAAAAAGTGGAAGGTCCAGGCTGGGCGATCCTTGTTTGGTCACCACGAGCGCAGCACCTGGAAATTCTCACCGCCGAAAAGCATCAAAACCTTTCACAATGGGACGTTGTACCGCTCCTTGTTCTCGATGTATGGGAACATGCTTATTTTCTGTTGTACCAAAACCAGCGCGACAAATATGTAGGGGGCTGGTGGAATATTGTAAACTGGCCGTATGTAATGGAACGATACACGCAGGCTCGCAAGCTGCGATGGGAGCCGCATTGATTATTATGGTGAAAATGTAGGCACCCCTCCATTATCCCTTTTTCCGGGGAGGAGGGGGGGTGGATCTGTGTTACTGATTAGGTAGCCAGCATGTAAAAGTACTGCCAGTGCCAAGCTCGCTCTCGACTTCGATCACACCGCCCATCAAGATACAAAAGTGCTTGCTGATCGCCAGCCCCAGACCTGTTCCACCGTATTTGCGTGTGGTTGACGAGTCTGCTTGCATGAAAGGCTGGAATAGCTTGTCTGTCTGCTCTGGAGTCATGCCGATACCTGTATCTTGAATCCGAAAGCAAAAGCCCGATTTACTGTCACGAGCTTGCGGAAAAATATCAAAACGGATCGTGCCCGCTTTCGTAAATTTGCTGGCATTACTGAGCAGGTTCATCAAAATTTGGCGCAGCTTCATGACATCTGTACGGAGCTGACCTTCTACTTTTGACACAATGAACTGGTTATGATTTCGTTCGATCAGTGGCGCGATTGTGTTTTGCACCTCGCTAATCAAAACGGCCAAGTCGCAGCTTTCATAGAAGACATCCATTTTCCCCGCTTCAATCTTGGAAATATCCAATATGTCATTGATGAGCGAGAGCAGATGCTTCCCTGCTTTATTGATTTTCCCCAAGTCTTCTACAAAGACAGGCTCTCCCAAATCTTCCGCGTCTTCCATCAGCATCTCGCTATACCCGATTATGGCGTTCAAAGGGGTACGCAGCTCATGGCTCATATTGGCTAAAAACTGGCTTTTGACCTGATTCGCCTGTATAGCGTCATCATGAGCTTTTTCTAGCTGGGCTGTCCTTTCCTTGACCAGCTGCTCCAAATTCTCGTTTAGCTCACGCAATTCCTGATTCATCAGATAAATCTCATTCGTCTTTGCTTCGATCTCTGAATCTTTCGTGGACAAGCGCTTGGAGATGACGATACCGATCAACGATAACCCTAACGTCATCAAGGTACCTGCTGCAATAAAATAGGCGAGCCACTCCTGGTCCAATAGTTTCCCTGAGGAAAGCGCAGTTCTGTCCTCAAGCGAAAAATGCGCTGCCATCATTCCTGTGTAATGCATGCCTGTAATCGCAGCGCCCATGACGAGTCCACTGGCGAGCTTTCTCCAGACAGCCCCTTGCTTTTCCCCTCTGCGAAAGGAAATTGCCAGCCATAGTGCAGCCAGAGAGGCAACGATTGCATTTACGATCGAAAGTGAAAAATAAAGCGGATCGTACGTAATTTTAATCAGCATCGCAGACATCCCGATGTAATGCATCGAGGCAATTCCAGCAGCGAGCAGCAGTCCACTACCTAGCAGTTGACGCGAAGTGACGTGCTGGCGGCAGACAATATGCAAAGCAATAAAGGATGCGATAATGGCGACAACCACTGAGAGAAATACAATGACCAGATCGTATGCCACCGGAACCGGCAACGAAAAGGCTAGCATGCCGACAAAATGCATCGACCATATCCCCATTCCCATGGCAACCGCGCCAAATGAAATCCATAGCCATCGCTTTTCCCCTGTGAGCGTGCTGATTCTCCCAACCAAGTCAAGAACGGTGTAGGAGGAGACAACCGCAACGATATACGATAATACTACGAGTGCTGAATCATGTGAACCACTAAGATGTTCCACCTAAAAATCCCTCTCTCTGCTTGTTCCTGCCCCCTATTATAACGTAAAAATCCGGACATTTTTCCAGTAGAATCGCATCCTGATTGCGAAAAATGGCAAAAAAAGAAAAATCCCCCCAGACCTGCTTGTTTCGGTCTCAAGGGGGACTGGCTCGCTGCTTTATTCCAACGGCAAGCGTAGTTCTCCTGTAATCGTTATATGAGCCTCACCGGCAACACGAATAACCGGGTCTTGGGCTGATGTATCGATGGTAATATAAAGCGTGCCTGGTCGATTAATCGCGTGACCTTGGCCGACCACGAGGTGATGCTTTGCTCCTGCTGGCAACAAATTTTCCAAGGCCAGGTACCCGGCGAGCGCCCCGTTTGCCGCACCTGTTACTGGATCTTCCGCAATCCCGATAGCAGGTGCAAAGTCACGGGTATACAGATTGTAGCCATCTGGAGCATCCCAGGAGAACAAATGTGTGGTCGTAATGCCATGCTCCTGGTTCATCGCAGCCAGCTCAGCCAGTGCTGGCACTGCTTGATTAATCGCCTCTTTGGTTTGCACGGGGACAAGCAGATGCAGTCCTCCCGTAGATGCCAGCTTCATGGGATAGCGATCATCGATATCATCTGTGCGAATCCCTACCATCCTAGCAACTGCTGCAGGGTCCAAAGCTAGTTCCTTGACGGAGGGAGTGATTTGTGTCATCGTTACCCGTTGCAATTGACCATCCTGAACTTCGAGCTCGACGGGAATCAATCCCACATTGGTTTCGAATACGATGCGCTTTCCTTTTTCCAGCCACCCAAACTCGGTTGCCAACACCCATGTTGAGGCTACTGTTGCATGCCCACAAAAATTGATCTCGACGGTCGGCGAGAAATAGCGGATGCGATAATCTGCTTCAGGATGCGAAGAGGGCAGTAAAAATGCTGATTCAGGCAGGTTCAGCTCATTGGCAATCTGCTGCATTTGCGGTAAAGTCAAAGTACTTGCATCCGGTATGACACCTGCTGGATTTCCGGCAAACGGTTTACTCGTAAATGCGTCTACATGGTATACCTTCACAGCTTTCATCGTTTTCTCTCCTTTATGAACCGCTGGAATCGTTCTTGCTTTCATCATAAATACTAGAAGATTCCAAGTAAACTTAAGGTTTCGCATACCTAGCATGAATAAAACTTCATGGAAGGAAGAAATCGAATGACTTTGTTTCAATTGGAGCTACTCGTCGCAGTCAGTGATAGTGGCAGCTTCACCCGTGCAGGTGAAAAAATCGGCTTGAGCCAATCAGGAGTCAGTCATACTATCCATGCGCTGGAAAAAGAGCTGGGCATTAGCCTGTTCACACGAAGTCGCAGCGGCGTCAAGCTGACAGCAGCCGGGGGACAGGTAGACGCGAGTGCGCGAATCATTTTAGAACAGACCGCTGCTATCAAGAGAATCGCGGCCCAAGCTGCCGGCATTCACCAAGCTACAATCCGCATCGGTTCCTTTCCCAGCATAACAACAAGCTTTTTGCCAGCTTTGCTGCAATCCATTCAAAAGCTGTATCCACAGATAAAGACACGGCTGTTCGAAGGCTCCTATCAGGAAATCAAGCAATGGCTGCATACTGGCGTGGTTGATGTCGGTTTTCATCCCTGGCCCGAGGCAGGATTAGAAGGAACCTTGCTGATTCGTGACAACCTGCATGCTGTACTGCCAGCTCACCATCCACTCGCAACAAAGTCCTCGGTGTCATTGGAGCAGCTAGCAGATGAGCCCTTCATCATGCCTATGGCGGGCTGTGAACGATTGGTCAGCAGCGAGTTTCAAAAGAAGGGATTAGAGCCCCAGACGGTATTCGAGATAGCAGACAACGCTACAATCCTTGCTATGGTAGAAGCCGGGGTCGGCGTGACCGTCATACCTGCCCTCACACTGCCAGTCTCCTTACCTAATATAGCAGTCAAGGAGCTTACTCCACCCGCTACCCGTCACATTGGGTTAGCTGTACCTACTCTGGCGAATGCTTCACTTGCAGTGCTCGCTTTTATGCGAGAGGCCGAGCGTATCGCTACAATTTTTCAAAAGGACGTGTTTTGAACGTGAAAAAATGGATAACTCTCCTACTCGCATCGGCAGTTATTAGCAGCCTACTCCTTGGAACGACTATGCAACCTACTCTTTTGTTATCCATCATTAATCAAAGCTTTTTATTCGGCCTGTTCTTTTTGATGATTGGATGCCTTACTCTTGTCGTTCGTTCCGGTTTCTTTGTCGTTTTCTTGCGAGGCTTCAAACAGCTGAAAGGCATGTTCTTCCGCAAACCCCGCATGATCGAGAATGATATGTTCCAATCAAACGATCCTGCTTTTGAACAAAAAAAGGAAACAATCGCACGATTTGGAACGTATCTTCTTTTAACAATAGGGGCCAGTCTGATTTTGTTCTCTCTCATTCTTACCTGCTTCTACTATGTCTAAGTATATTGCGAGATTTATAAACGTAAAGAGAGGGAGGTTTCCTCGCATTGAGAACAGAACACGAAATGATGAGCATGCTTGTAGATTTTGCTGTGAAGGAGGATCGAATCCGCCTGGCCACACTGGAAGGATCTCGGACAAATAAAAACATTCCTCCAGACCAATTTCAGGATTATGACGTTTCTTATTTCGTCACGGATATGGATTCTTTCAAGGAAAATGATCACTGGCTCGACCAATTCGGGAAACGCCTCATGATGCAAAAACCTGAAGGCATGGAGCTTTTTCCGCCAGAACTAGGGAACTGGTTTTCCTATATTATTCTTTTTGAAGATGGCAACAAATTGGACCTGACGCTCATTCCCTGTGACGAGGTAGACGAATATTTTTCCAGTAGTGACGGTTTAGTGGAGGTCTTGCTGGATAAAGATAATCGCATCAAAGAGGAAGTGATTGCGAGCGACCGCAAGTATTGGATCAAAAAACCGACACCAACAGAATTTGATGATTGCTGCAATGAATTTTGGAATGTCTCTACCTATGTCGTCAAAGGATTAGCGAGAAAAGAGATCCTGTTTGCGATTGACCATCTACACGAGGTCGCCAGGCCCAATTTGCTGCGAATGATGGCTTGGCAAATTGGTTCAGAGCAAGGCTATTCCTTTAGCGTCGGAAAGAACTACAAAGTTATAGATCGCTATCTTCCAATGAAAGATTGGGAAGCACTGCTATCCACCTATTCCGGAAAGAGCTATCAAAGCATGTGGGAGTCATTGTTTACTTGCTATGAGCTATTTCGAAAATATTCCAAAGCGGTGGCAAAAGACCTGGGGTATGCGTATCCGATGTACGACGATTCGATCAGTGCGTATACGGACAAAATTTATGAAGCGTGGGCAGAAACGAAATGAGTTGGCTCGCTTTTCCACGCTGTACGCAAAAAAGACGTTCCTGCATCGGAACGTCTTTTTATTCTGCTCACAGGTCAAATTCCTCAAATCATATGACAAGCGACCCAGTGCCCAGCCTCTGCCTCCTGCCATATAGGCTCTTCCTCTGTACAGCGTGCTGTCGCCAGCGGGCAACGAGTGCGAAAGCCACAGCCACTCGGCTTGTTCGCCGGACTTGGCAAATCACCCTGGAGAACGATTCTCTCCCGCTTGACAGTCGGGTCTGGTACTGGCACAGAGGAGAGCAGCGCCTGCGTATACGGATGAAGCGGGCGAGCATACAACTCGTTACTCGTTGCCAGTTCTACCAGCTTGCCCAAGTACATGACACCAATCCGGTTTGATATGTGCTTAACCATGGATAAGTCATGCGCGATGAACAAATAGGTCAGACCGCGATCTTGCTGCAGGTCTTCCAGCAAATTCACGACCTGCGCTTGAATCGAGACGTCCAGTGCAGAGATCGGCTCGTCTGCAATGATAAACTCCGGCTCTACGGCCAGCGCTCGCGCAATCCCGATCCGCTGCCTCTGACCACCACTGAATTCATGTGGGAAACGCTGCGCGTGATCACGATGCAATCCTACCAGCTGCAACAGCTCCGCCACACGCTCCCGGCGCATTCCCCGGTTGAGACCGTGAATATCCAGTCCTTCTGCAATGATATCCTCGACTGTCATGCGCGGATTCAGACTCGCCTGCGGGTCTTGAAAAATCATCTGTACATCGCGGTTAAACTGACCTGCTTCCTTTCCGCGCAGCTTGTGCACATTCTTTCCTTTAAACAAGACCTCTCCATCTGTATTCTCATACAGTCTGATGATCGTACGTCCAAGTGTGGACTTTCCGCAGCCGCTCTCCCCTACCAGACCAAGCGTTTCCCCTTTATTGATCGTAAAGGAAACACCATCTACTGCTTTCAGGTCAAACTCTTGTCCAATCGAAAAGTACTTTTTCAAATTACGTACTTCTACAAGTGCCTGCGTCATACTCCTTGCCTCCCTGCTGCAACCAGCTCTTCGATACGTGGCGCCCGCGGGTCGTGCAGCCAGCATGCTGCCTGATGTCCCTCTGCAAACTCACTCGTTACCGGCATCTGTTGATCGCAAATTTCCATAGCAAAATCACACCGGGCAGCAAATGGGCAGCCCTTCGGCGGTTGGAACAGGTCTGGCGGACTTCCTTCAATCGGTATCAAGCGCTGCTTTTCACCCTCATCCAGACGTGGCAGTGAGCGCATCAGTCCCCATGTGTACGGATGACGAGGATTGGCAAACACATCTTCGACGGTTCCCGTCTCTACGACCATTCCCGCATACATGACAACCATGCGGTGAGCTACCTCTGCTACCACTCCCAGGTCATGGGTAATGATGACAACAGATAGCTCCTGCTCTTCCTGAAGTCGCTTCAACAGGTCAAGAATTTGCGCCTGGATGGTTACGTCGAGTGCAGTCGTTGGTTCATCTGCGATAACCAGCTTTGGCTGACAAGCGAGTGCGATGGCGATAACGACGCGCTGACGCATTCCTCCACTGAATTGGTGCGGATATTGATCGATCCGTTTTTCCGGGTCAGGGATGCCGACCAGTCCGAGCATTTCAATTGCCCGTTTTCGTGCTTCTTCTCTGGTCACCTTTTGACTGCGAACGAAGCCTTCTACAATTTGGGCTCCTACCTTCATCGTCGGATTCAGTGCTGTCATCGGGTCTTGGAAGACCATCCCGATCTGCGTCCCCCGAATACCAAGCAGTTCCTTCTTCGGCAAATGCGTGATCTCTTTTCCTTCGAAAACAACCTTGCCTCCAACAATTCTCCCTGGGGGATTAGGGATTAGCCCCATTATCGCCTGAGCAGTCACACTCTTGCCACAGCCGCTCTCTCCCACGATTGCGACCGTTTCCCCTTTGTCTACATGAAAGGAAACTCCCCGTACAGCCTGGACTTCCCCACCGTACGTCTTGAAGTTCACCTTTAAATCATCGATTTCTAGCAAATGCTGCCTCATCGTCATTTCTCCCCCCATCTCCCATCGCTCTTTTTCATCGCCTTTTTCAAGGAGCCTTTAATCACGTAGTCGCGGGTCCAATGCGTCCTGCAAGCCGTCACCAAATACGTTAAAGGCAAACATCGTCAAGGAAATCATCAAGGCAGGGAAAAACAGACGCCACCAATCGCCAGTCAAAATAACACCAAGGCCATCGTTTGTCATCGTTCCCCAGCTCGCTACAGGTGCTTGTACACCAAGCCCCAAAAAGCTCAGGAACGACTCGGCAAAGATCGCAGAGGGAATCGTAAAGGTCAGATTCACGATAATGACGCCAATTGTATTCGGAATCAAATGCTTCAATAAAATTCGTGTAAATTTGGCTCCCAGTACTTGAGCTGCCAAAATAAATTCCTGGTTCTTCAGCTGCAAAATTTGACCGCGCACCAGACGCGCCATCCCGGTCCAGCCAGTCGCAGACAAAGCGATAATAATCGTAAGCATTCCTGGCTCCATGACTACCATCAGCAAAATGACAACCAGCAGGTACGGAAGCCCATACAGTACCTCAATAACACGCATGATAATTGTGTCGATGCGATCGCCGCGCTTGCCACGCCCTGCCATGTAGCCAGCAATACCTCCAACCGTAACACCGATAACAAGGTCAATCAGCGCTGCTACGACACCAATCGTGAGTGAAATCCTTGCTCCATACCATGTACGGGCAAACATGTCGCGTCCCAACTCGTCGGTACCAAACCAATGCTCTGAGGAAATCTCCTGGTTTTTCGTCAGCAAGCTCTGATCCGAATAGCTGTACGGAACCATGCTCGGTCCAACAATCGCCATGCCCACCAGCAATACGATAATAACTAGCCCAAGCATCGCCAATTTGTTTTTGATCAGCTTGCGAATCACTTGCTGCGCATTGCTAAGACTCGGCCGTGAGATGACATTGGCCTGCGTGTTTTTGGTCAACGGGCGAAATAACGGGTCTATTCTTTGTTCCATTGCCAATGGTTATCTCTCCTTATTGGTCAGCTTGATCCGGGGGTCAATCAGGGTGTACGCGATATCGATCAAAAAGATCGTGACAATCAAAATCGCACTGTAAAAGATCGTCGTCCCCAAAATCACCGGGTAGTCGCGGTTGAATATTCCATCTACGAAGTACTTCCCGATACCTGGAATCGCAAAGATTTTCTCAACGACAAAGGTACCTGTAATCAAAGAAGCAATCAGCGGTCCTAAAAAGGTAACGACAGGCAAAATCGCATTGCGAATGCCGTGGCGGATGACAATGATCCACATCGGGATGCCTTTTGCCTCCGCTGTACGAATGTAGTTCTGATTCATGACTTCAATCATGCTGGCACGCATGTATCGCGTGATGACTGCTACAGGACCGAATGCCAGGGCAAGAGACGGCAAAACGGTATGCATCCATGTCCCCCATGTCGCAACTGGAAAGATCGTAACTTTGATTGCAAGATAGTTGATAAGAAGCGGTGCCATGATGAAGCTCGGAATCGCAACACCCATGACAGCGAGCGCCATCGCCACATAATCGAGCCACTTGTTGCGATTGAGTGCAGCAATAATTCCGAACAGAATACCGAATACGAGAGCAATGCTGATCGCTTGCGCTCCCAACCAGGCTGAAGCGCCAAAGCCATCGGAGATCATATCATTGACCCCGCGCGAATCGGATTTAATCGACGGACCCAAATCAAACATCAGCAAATTTTTCAAATAAAGCACGTACTGCACGGGCAGAGGCTGATCCAGATTGTATTTGGCTCGCAGGTTGTTGAGAATTTGCTCTGGAAGCTGATCCGATTCAGAGGCAAACGGGTTGCCCGGGATCGCATGCATCAAGGAAAACGTCAGCGTCACAATGATCCAGAGCGTGACGATCATCATCAAAACGCGTTTTACCAGATAGTTTGACATCGAAGTCCTCCTCGTTTTATTTCGCCAGCTCGTAGATTGCATGGGCATAAATAGCCATCGCCTTCAGCAGATCATCGATTTCGGCGTACTCATTCGCCAAATGAGCGGTGGATTCTTTTCCTGGAAAAAGCGGTCCGTAAGCAACACCAGCACTCATGATTTTCGCGTAGGTAGCACCCCCGGAGGACAACAGATGGGCAGGTTGCCCAGTATGCTCCTCATAGACGCGAGACAACGTTTGAATGACGGGATGGTCCTTTGGTACGTAATGCGATTTGGAGGTGCGCAGATTGGAGATCGTCCAGCCTAGCTCGTCCACGCGCCGCTCCAGCTTTTCTACGTATTCCTGACAGGAAATTGTTGCTGGGTAGCGGATATTCAGGCGGACACTGCCTCCCTCTTGTTGGTTGTAGCACAATATCCCTGCATTGACGGTCAGCTTGCCTGATACCTCATCCTCACAGGCCATGTGCAGCTGCTCTCCATAATGATCCTCATGCAAAATGTCCGAGAGAAGCGAAAGAAACGAAAACTCAGAAGCTTCAAACGAGAGCGTTTTCAAAAACGATGCGAGCAGTGTTCCGGCATTTACACCACGGAATGGCTCCATCCCATGTGCAGGCTTGCCAGCTATCGAAAATTGCAGCTGCCCGGCTTCTGTTTGCTCCAGTTCGCCAGTCGCTTGATGCATCTGAAGGAACTCCCCCCACTGCCCGACAATCGCCTGGAGGGCTGCTTCATCCTTTGCCTCATGATCGAAGTTAATAACGGCAACTGCTTTGTCCGGAACGCTATTTCCCTGATCGCCTGAGACAAACGATACCAAGCTCCAGCCATTTGCTTTGCCCGCAGGTACATGATGCGGGATTGTCAGTGTCGGATTGATTTGACCCTTTTCCGCATGTGTCATTGGAAAAGAAGAGTCGGGAGAGAAGCCAATTCTCGGAACCTGATCGTGCTCGGCAAAATATTTCATGCACAGCCATCCGCTTTCTTCATCCGTACCGATGATAAAGCGAACACGCTTCTGTAATGGCAGCCCCGAGTCCTTTACCATTTTCAGCGCATAATAGGCGGCAAGTGCCGGACCCTTGTCGTCGATCGCTCCGCGCGCATAAATTTTCCCATCACGTATGCTCGGTTCAAATGGAGGGGTAATCCAGCCTTCTCCCACAGTCACAACGTCTACATGCACGAGGACGCCGACTTCCTCCTCTCCATCCCCGTATGCGATCGTTCCGGCATAGCCCTCCAGATTTTTCGTCTGAAAGCCGTCATTTTCGCCGCGAGCGAGCATCGCTTCCAGCGCCTGTGCGACCCCTTCGCCGAAAGGCTTACCTTCTGTTGCCGTCGACATGTCTTCGATGCTGTTGATCGCAAGAAACGCTTTCAGATCAGCGACATAGGCTTCCTTTTGCAATAAAGCTTGCTGCACCCAGTACTCCTTCATGTCAGTTCGCCTCCATTTTCCTCATTTGAAAATAGGAAAGAAACGCCTCTCCCTTGGATGAAATCTGACTCCCTTGTCTTCCTTTCCCGACGTGAATCAGCTCTTCCTGCTGCAACAGCTTTAATCGGTAGCGTAGCTGCTGTGATGACATCGTAAGGCCAGTCTCCTGCAGTTGCTCCTGTAGCACGTATCTGCCCGTCCCACCTCGCTTCAGATTGCGGAGGATCGATACCATTTCCTCCAGAAACCCTCGCTTCTCAAATTCTTCACAGATCGCAGCGCATTCTTCTGAGAGAGAATCCGCAGGCAAAGGCGAATCCAGTACCTCGCGGAGAAATGGCAGCTGGTACACATACGCCTCATCCTCGACCACGTGTGCCAAATATTCCACGACATTTTCCAGCTCGCGGATATTTCCTGGCCACTCATACTGCTCCATCGCCTTTAGCGCTTCACTCGACAACGTGAAGGGAGCCCGCCGCAAATCAAACGAATACTTTTTCACAAATTGCTGAACCAGCCAGCCGATATCCTCACGACGATTGCGCAGTGGCGGCAGCTGGATCGGCAAAATGTTCAACCGATAGTAAAGATCAGCGCGAAAGGAGCCTTCGCGAATCATGCGCGGCAAATCCTGATTCGTCGCAGCAATGACACGTATATCAGTCGGAATAACCTTATTGCCCCCAACTCTCATGATCTGGCGCTCCTGTAGTACGCGAAGCAGACGATTTTGAATCGCTCCGCTGGCGTCTCCGATCTCGTCGAGAAAGATCGTGCCCTTGTGAGCGAGCTCGAACCAGCCCATATGTCCGCCCTTTCTCGCTCCTGTAAAAGCACCCTCCTCGTAGCCGAACAGCTCACTCTCCAAAAGCGTCTCGGAGATCGCTGCAAAGTTGACACCGACGAATGGCTCTCGTCTGCGCGGTGAGGCATTGTGGATAGCCTGGGCGAGCAATTCCTTCCCCGTACCTGTTTCACCCAAAAGAAGCACAGTAGAGTTACTGCGAGCGATTTTCCGGGCGATCTGGATTACTTTTTGAAAGGAAGGGCTTTCCCCGTAAATATCTTCAAACTGGTATTTGGCTACCAATCCCTTGCTGTAGAGACGCATGCGATAATCATGCTCCAGCTTTTCAATCTCTTGCGCCTTGCGAAACAACAGCAAGCTCCCGAGAAAACTGCCTTCCATGACAATATGCATTTTGCGGAAAAAGAAGGTTTTGTTCGCCCAATCTACCAAAATATCCTCGTTTTCTTCACATTGCGAAATACATTCGTAGAAATCCTGCGGCAAGCAGTTCACTGCAGCCTCACCCACGACTTGGCTTCCTCCGAGATTGAGAGTGTCGATCGCTTTTTGATTGACGAACTGTATCCGTTCCTTTTCATCAAAGGCGATGACCGCATCCTCGATCCGATTGACGATGGACTCCAAATACTGGCCGAGCAGACGAGCATGCTGGATTTCGTTACTTAATTGCTTGGTGATATACACGAGCGATTGCATGGCACGCGCTGTCACCCGTTGAAAATTGCCGCTGTTAAAATGAGCGTAGATCGCCATCCACGTAGACAAATCAATGCTGCGCGAACCGATGTCCACGACCTTGCGAATATGGGCAGGCACATGCTCGGGCTCACCCGGAGTTACAGCGATTTCGATATCTGCTGGATAATCTGCACCCGGATAGTATGGATAGATGTCGAAGTCCATTCCCGATGCACGCAGCAGCTCGGCGTTTTCAAAGGCCGTTTCTTCTGTGTCGCTGACGAGCAGTACCTTGACTCCTTTAGGAATCTCCAAAACGCCGCGCAAATTGTTGTACGGCAGCATCCGTGTCGCCACAATTATTTTCGATCCCTGTGGTACGTACGGCTGTACAAGCGGCATGATGCTATTGGTCGAAATGACCACCAATGCTCCCGGACTGATCGAACGAAGCGGCAGCTGATCGATCCGAATGGCCTCAATGTGGATATCTTCAGAAACGCCCAGTTCATGGCATTGGCTCACAACGTTTTGCAAAAACTCATCCATCTTTGCCACAAAGGTGACTGTTTTTTTCTCCATTTCACTCGCTCCAGGATGTAAAGTGAAGACAAGAGCTGCAAAGAAACGTAGCTCTTGTCTTCGTCTATCTTACTATTTTTTACCGATCTCTACCCACTTGTAGTCGAGTGTGCCTACTGGGTGGCGGATAATGCCTTTTACATTCTCTTGATCCATGAATACTTTCGTATTGAAGTAGATCGGTACGAGCGGCATGTCATCCATGAAAATTTTCTCTGCATCATGCATCAGCTGGAAGCGTTCTGTCTCATCTGCGGTGTTGCGAATTTTTTCAACCAGTGCGTCGTACTCTTTGTTGCTGTAGTTAATCCGGTTACCTGGATGATCAGTCACGAACAGCTCCAAAAAGTTGACCGGATCACCATAATCGGCTGGAATGGTCGAACGGGAGAACTGCAAATTACGTGCACGCTGATCAGACAAGAATACTTTCCATTCCTTGTTCTCCAGCTTTACATCGACACCGAGGTTTTTCTTGTACATCTCTTGCAGAACCTGTGCAACCGATTTGTGAGCATCGCTTGTATTGTAGGACATGGTTACTGTCGGCAATGTCGTCCAGCCTTCCTCTTCCATTCCCTTTTTCAACAGTGCTTTTGCTTGTTCAATGTCGTTATCCTTGATGAAATCTCCGCCTTTTTCGCGGAAATCACCGCCAGTCGGCTCAGGGAAGCCGAAAGGTACGTGGGCGAGTGCTGGAGCCTGCTTACCCTGTACCACATTGTCGATCAGAGTTTGGCGATCGATTGCCAGCGCAAACGCTTTACGGATGTTCACGTTGGTGAAAGGAGGCATCTTGGTATTCATACGGTAGTAGTAGATGGATGCTTCGGATTCTACCTTTGCCTCTCCTGAATCAATCAGCTTCTTTTTCATATCATTCGGAACGGTCTGTACCATATCGAGCTGGCCGGTTTTATACATTTGGAACTGGGTATTTTCATCGTTTACCATGACCCAATCAATTCCTGCATACTTCACGGAATCCTTGTCCCAATATCCGTCGTTTTTCACGACCTGTACAGACTGATCGTGCACCCAATCCTCCATTTTGAAAGGACCGTTTGTCACGAGAGTGGAAGCGTTCTCAGACCACTTCGGATTGCTCTCAGCTACCTTTTTGTTCACAGGGAAGAAGGTTGGCTGCGTGAGAATATGCAGAAAATAACCTGCTGGTGCCTTCAGCTGTACTTCCAGCGTTTTGTCGTCTACTGCTTTAACCTTGACTCCATCTGCATTTCCTTTTCCGTTGTTAAACTCCTCAGCTCCAGCGATGTAGTAAGCGAGAAAAGCGGATGGGAATGCATTGTTCGGATCGAGAATACGCTTGAAGGCAAATTCGAAATCCTGGGCGGTAACCGGGTCTCCATTTGACCATTTGCTATCACGCAGGGTAAAGGTATACGTCTTGCCGTCTTCACTTACTGTCCACTTCTCTGCCATGGCTGGCTGTGGCTTGTGATCCTTGTCGAGACGCGCCAAGCCTTCCATCGTCGCATTCAGCACCTCATTGGAAGTACTGTCGAAGCCTTTTGGCGGATCAAGTGAAGGTGGCTCTGTCTTTAAATTGAGCTTGAGCATCGCGGTCATGTCCGCTTGTCCACCGCTATCTGCTTGTGGTGCTTGTCCTGTAGCTCCTCCCGAGCTTCCTGGCTGTGCTGGCGCCGCCTGTTGGCTACATCCCGTTACAGCCAGTACAGCTACCAATGCAGCTGTGCTGAGAAGCCTCCATCCTTTTTGTAACTTCATTTCATGTGACCCCCTTTTTCTTTGTGAAGGAATGGTTATAGATAAACGGCTCCCAGGTGAGATGCCATTTATGCACGTAAGGATTTCTCTGTTGCGCTGAGTGTAAAAGCAGCCTCAATACGTCCGACAACCGTGCCGCTCATGTTCGTAATCGCAGGGTTTGTATATTCTGCAAGATCATTGAGAGGACCATCGATACCAATCCCGAGCTGACGCAGTACTTCGTTGACTACCAAATTGATGGCACGTGGTCCGCCGTCTTCGATTTTCACAGCAATACCGAGCCCTGTTTGACGGTCCCCCAGACAGTACACGGATTCTGCTCCTGCTTTTCCGACGATTCTGCCTTTAAAGGCTGTCATTAAATCGGTGCAGTAGCGATTGTTTCCTCCTACCATCTCTGGATGAGCCGTCATGGCATCCGTAACACGTATAACCGCCTGCTGACGCTCTGGATTAGAGATGACTTCTGGTTTCGCAAGCTTGGCAAAGGCCCACGCGTAATTCGCCAGAGGCAATTGATGTACAGGGACACCACAGCCATCTGTTCCCATGTAAATCTTTTCTTTTGGATATCCTGTCATGTCTTCTACGACATCGAGAATTCGCTGCTGAACAGGATGCTCCGGCAAGTGATACGTAGCAACGTCCTCTCCCATATGTGTCGCAGTCGCGATCATTCCGGAGTGCTTTCCAGAGCAATTGCTATAAATCGGCGTGAGCGGTTTTCCCTCGCGGATCAGCTGCTTGTAGCTCTCCTCATCGCGTGGTACATGAGTGCCGCACTGCAAAACTTCCTCTGGCTGTCCAGCACGCTCTAGCATCCACATGGCACGGGAGCGATGGCGAGGCTCTCCGCTATGGGACGCACAGCATAGAGACAAGTCCGCAGGCTCCAATTGATAGCGATCTGCAGTCCCTGTTTCGATGACCGGGATTGCCTGAATCGGCTTCATGCTGGAGCGCGCATACGTCAGCCGATACGGATCACCGTATGAATAAAGTAAAGTACCTTCTGAATTGACGACAGCGATGTGACCGAGATGGGAGCTTTCTACCTTTTCTCCCCTGTATACGTTGGCTACCACGTTCATAAGAAGTCTCCTTTGATAATGAATGTTGGAATGTTTGTACTTTTCTTTCCAAGCAAGTGGCGTGCCAACTCATGAAATCCACCACAAAAACGAATTTTCTGCCTATTATCAATACTCTGGACTCATGAATAGTTACCTTATCACCCGTAACAGGTTATCTCATTTATATTAACAGGATGTCCTATTAAATTAATAGGTTTGTTTTTTATATTACGCGCATAGAAATACCCCTTTTTCCCAATCATTTCTGGAAATAGGGGTACCAATCCGGTTTTTATGTTCTTCCTATTGGACGAAACGATCATCTTGCGTTACTTTTATGTATAGAGTATTCACTTGTATTACAGCGTATATATGAATAGAAAGAGGGATCTCAATCTATGTTGAAAATAGGTTCACATGTATCTTTTTCTGGCAAAGGACTTCTAAATGCTGCCCAAGAAGCGACTGCGTATGGCTCTAGCACGTTCATGATCTATACAGGCGCTCCGCAAAACACACGTCGCAAGCCGATCGAAGAGCAGTTCATCGCAGAAGGAAAAGAAGTCATGGACAAGCACGATATAAACGAGATCGTCGTCCATGCCCCTTACATCATCAACCTCGGCTCTTATAAGGACGACACTTACGAGCTGGCTGTTCGCTTTTTACAGGAAGAAATACGCCGTACGGACTACCTTGGCGTGAAAAACATCGTGCTTCACCCTGGTGCCTACACTGATAAAGATGCGGAATACGGCGTAGCAAGAATCGCCGAAGGTCTTAATGAGGTGCTTAGCGGCGTCAAGGACACAGATGTAAACATTGCGCTGGAAACGATGGCTGGCAAAGGGACAGAAATTGGCCGCAGCTTCGAAGAGCTAGCGGGGATCATAGAAAAAGTGGAAAACAACAGCAAGCTGCGCGTATGCATGGATACTTGCCATATTCACGATGCCGGCTACGATATTGTCAACGATTTCGATGGTGTACTCGAGCAATTCGACCGGGTCATCGGTCTGGATCGTCTGTCCGTCGTCCACCTGAATGACAGCAAAAACTTCCGTGCAGCGGGCAAGGACCGCCATGCTCCTGTAGGTGCTGGCTTGATTGGGTTTGATGCGATGAAATACATCGTTGAACACGAGAAGATTCGCCATTTGCCGCTCATTTTGGAGACACCGTGGATTTCAAAGGAAAAAGGCAATGAGCGTCCGATGTATGAGGCTGAGATCGCTTTGCTTCGCAGTAACGTAGAAAGCCGCTTCGGCAGCGACTTCCTCGACCATGTGGAACGTATGGAGTTCTTTTTCCACAAGCACGAAGTAGATCGTCGTCTGTTCGTCATAAATACTTGGAATCTGCTCAAAAACGATGCCAAGGCAAAGAAAGCCGACGGCCGCGAGCCGATGGAGCGCCTGTACGACATGATTGTAGATGCTAAGCTATTCGAGGAGCTGAGTGAGGAGCAAATCAATCAGCGTATGGTCGCTTGGTTTGCAGGCAAGCAAGCATTTTAACGGAAATCACCTGTTCCTTGGAACGAAAGCACGTACGAAAAACGAGGTTGCACCTGTGATGTGCAGCCTCGTTTTTTTCTCATATGCTTGTGGTTATAGGGTACTAGCAACCCGCTGCAAATCCGCTTCCACCATCATGTGAATCAATTGCTCCAGATTTGTTTTGGGCGTCCATCCTAATTGCTGCCTTGCCTTTTCCGGATTCCCCAGCAATAGATCAACTTCTGCTGGCCGATACAGCTCAGGATCGATTACGACATAATCCTGGTAGTCTAATCCCACATAGTCGAAAGCAATCTTGCACATTTCCTCAACTGTAGAAGTTTTTCCTGTGGCAATGACAAAATCATCCGGCTTATCCTGCTGAAGCATCAGCCACATCGCTTCCACATAATCGCCAGCAAAGCCCCAATCTCGCTTGGCCTGAATGTTGCCGAGGCGCAGCTCCTTTTGCTTTCTTCCCGCGATTCTGGCAACAGTATGTGTCACCTTTCTCGTCACAAATTCTAACCCACGCAGCGGTGACTCGTGATTAAACAATATTCCGTTACAGCTATACATTTGAAAGCTTTCCCGATAGTTCTTTGTCATCCAATATCCAAACAGCTTTGACACGGCATAAGGACTACGTGGATAAAAAGGGGTATTTTCTGACTGCATCGGTTCCTGAACCAGCCCATACAGCTCACTAGAAGACGCTTGGTACATTTTTATTCCTGGGTCCGTTTCGCGAATTGCTTCCAGTATGTGCAGGACGCCCATCCCTGTCACTTGTGCGGTAAGAATCGGCTGTTCCCAGGACGAGCCGACAAAGCTCTGTGCAGCCAAATGATAGACCTCATCTGGTTTACATGCTTTTATGGCACGAGTCAGCGAAGAAACATCCAGCAAATCTCCGTCTTTGTACTCCACCTGATCGGCAATCCCTAAGTACTCCAGGCGCCACCTGTCGATGGTAGCGCGACGAGGAACCAGTCCAACCACTCGATACCCTTTTTCCAACAAGAGCTTTGCCAGATAAGCGCCGTCTTGTCCGGTGATTCCTGTTAGGAAAGCCGTTTTCATAAGGCACTTCCCCTCCTTCAGGCTCTGTCAAGAATTTACTCTCCCGCTAGTTCCATTGATCATCTCTTAAGCATATGCCAAACCACACAAATGCGTTCAACGCCCAAGGATAATGCTGGAGACGACAAAGACTCATGAGCGATAGGGCAATGCGAGAATCTGGTTTCCTGTTTACTTCCATCATACTCGTCATGTCTCCAATTCATGTCGAAGGACCTCTTACGCTTCACTCCCATCTGCTAGCAGTAATACCTTACATAACAAGAACTTTTTTCCGATGAGGAGTGATTCGAACAATGAAGGCTGATTGGCAAACAAACTATACTCGCTGGCATGAGTTTGCAGCTCTCGATCCTACGCTACGGGAGCAATTAGACTTGATCGAAATGAATAGCGAGCATCTGGAGGATTGCTTTTATAAACCGATTGATTTTGGAACAGGGGGTATGCGTGGTGTCATGGCACCCGGAATTAATCGGATCAACATTTACACCATTCGCAAAGCAAGTGCTGGTCTTGCACTCTATTTACTTGAGCACAATGCCGATGCCGCGGCAATCAAAGTCGTGATCGCATATGATTCCAGACAGCACGCCAAAGCTTTTGCCATGGAAACAGCAAAGGTTCTAGGAAAGTACGGCATCACCTCTTGTTTGTTCTCCAAGCTGACACCGACACCTCTGCTCTCTTTTGCTGTACGCCATCTTGGTGCTTGTGCAGGAGTCGTAATCACCGCCAGCCATAATCCTCCTGAATACAACGGCTACAAAATTTACGGCAGTGACGGAGGACAAATCCCACCCCATACGGCCTCACGAATCCTTGAAAAAATGGATGAGGTCGGAGACGAGCTGCTTGTCGAGGTCACCGATGAAAGCGCGTTGCTCGAATCTGGACGTCTACGCATGGTGGAGAATGAAGTTTTTGATACGTATTTGGCTTCCCAGGAGCAGCTTCGCTTTTCTTCAACTCGTCTCGTTTTGCAAGCATACCAGCCTCGTATTGTTTTTTCGCCATTGCACGGAACTACGCACGACTCGATCCTGCATGGACTTGTCAATCGTGGCTTCCAACAAGTAAGGGTCGTACCCGAACAGGCCAATCCTGATCCTGAATTCACGTATGCAAGCTCACCGAACCCCGAGAATCCCGAAGCGTTCAGACTCGCCTTGAAATATGCTCGCAAAAAGGGAGCAGACCTGATTGTTTGCACCGATCCTGATGGGGATCGCCTAGGAGTAGCCGTTCGCACAAAACCCAATCAGCACATTATCCTGACCGGCAATCAGGTTGGTGTACTCCTGCTTGACTATCTCCTCTCACACAAAAAAGCTGAGAGCAGTCTCCCAGCTAATAGCGTGGTAGTAAAAACCATTGTTACATCGGAAATGGTCCGTGCGATCGCAGCGTCCTACAATATCAGCACAGTGGACACCCTAACCGGCTTTAAGTACATCGGTGAAAAAATGTACGAATTTGAGCAAACCAGGCACTATCATTTCCTGTTCGGGCTGGAAGAAAGCTGTGGGTATTTATACGGTGATTTCGTCCGTGACAAGGATGGTGTGCAAGCCGCCTATTTACTTGCCGACGCCTGTGCCTATCAGCTTTCCCAAGGCTCAAGCCTCTATCAGCAATTACAGCTGCTTTATCAAAAGTACGGCTACTATCAGGAGGATTTAGTCTCCATTACGTATACGGGCCGAGACGGGATGGAAAAAATGACAACGCTCCTCACTTCCATCCGCCACGCACCACCAAGCGCAATCAGCGGCCAGCGCATAGCGACTGTCGAGGATTACAAGTCAGGATTACGCCATGACCTTTTGTCAGGAGAAACCACTGGCCTTTCCCTACCCACAAGTGACGTATTGAAATTCCATTTGGAAAATGACGCGTGGTTTTGCATCCGCCCTTCTGGCACAGAACCGAAGCTAAAGCTGTATTTCGGTGTTAAGGAGCAATCGGAAGAGTCCGCTCAGACTCAGCTTGCAACGCTGAAGCAGCACGTACTTGATTTCCTGCGCCGTCTTATACCCAGCTAAATTTCTACGATTGGTCCGCTTCCTTGTGGATGCCCGCCTTGGTTCAGTCCATAGGTCGGTGGATGATACGCTTGCTCAGGTGTCAGCACAGGAAAGCCCGATTTCTTGCAGAAATCACGCCTGATAAAGAACGCATTTACGCCCTTCGAATCTGTTCCAATCAAATCGTAGCCGAGCTGGTTGCCCAATTCGGCCAATGAGGTCAGGCTCGCACCGAAATAGGTGGTTCCATTCCACATAAACTGCGGATCATACGCAACGACCATTTTTTGCGGCGGCGGAAAAGACGCATTGTACTCCATGATGACGACACGTGGCTTGTAGGAAGCAAGTGCTTGCCACACCCAGTAATCAATACCGTCTAGATCGATGGTAAGCAGGTCAAATTCTATCGGTACATGCAGCTGTTCGAAAATCGCAGCTATATTTTCTCTCGTAATAAAAGAATAGTGCGTGACTACGTTAGGAAATGCAGCATAGTTTGCTCGCAAATGCTGGTAGTTTAGTGGGTGACCCTCGATCATGACCCCGGACCAGTGATGCGAGCATGCTAAATTTTTGGACATGCATTCCAAACCGCTCTGCACGCCGAATTCAACGAAATAGCGATTGGTGATTCCGATCCGCGAAAACAGCTCTTCGATGATACCATCTTCGCCGTTTTGTGAGAAAATACGTTTTTCGTAGTCATTGATCTTCTTAATTTTCTCATCATCCTCCTCCCTTAGCTTCTACATCATATTTGTGTTTTTTAGAAAAAGCATGGATAGTTTCATCCCTTTTTACGAAAATAGGCTGATTTCAGGTCTGTACACTTGAAGCAGGAAATGATAAAAGCCGTTTCATTAAACAAGGTCAAGCATATAGTAATGAAGTAGAACTTGAAGGAGTAGAAGCAATGGGTATACCTATCGTTTTTTTGCATCGAAATGTAGAGGAGCACGTTCCTTACTGCTTACAGCAAGCCAAGCTTAGTAATCTCGCATCTAGGGTCATTCTATTGGGTACCGCAGAAAATCAATCCATGTGTAACGAAAGCATTGAGCATGATCTAATCAAGGATTATTGCGAGAATGCATTGGAATTTCAAAAAATATATAGGCACGTTTCTCATAATCCTTACATTTATAACCTCTTTTGCTTTCAGCGTTGGTTTATTCTAAGAGATTTTATGAAGCAGAACAAAATACCCAGATGCTGCGCACTGGATTCAGATGTACTGCTTTATACATCCGTCGACACACCTGATTTTTATGAGTTTTCCATGGAATTTTCCTGGACCACGTTCTGTACAATTGAAATGCTAGAAGCTTTTTGCTCCTACATCATCCTTCTCTTCTCTGAACCCAAGCATTTTTCCAGGGTTTTGTCATTCGCTGAAAAACAAGGCGATGCTCCCGTATCCGATATGATTTTTTGCGACCTTTTTCACCATGATCATCCGGAATTCCCAAAAAGCTTCGGTATTTTTTCCAATTGCTTTTTTGATCATAATTTGAATTGCCCCATCCCGCTTCCTTTGACGCAAGTAGAGCTTTGGGATGGAAGAAAGAAAATATATTTACTGAATAACCAGCTATATTGTAAAAAGGTCGGATCAGATGAATTGCTCCGTGTCTGTTCCCTGCATTTTCAAAGCAGTGCAAAGCTATTTCTGAAACATTTCTTTTCTCCTGCATTCTCTACGCTCACTGCGCACGGTTCTTCTTCCCCGTTATTTTTTGATTACTTGACATGTCAGTGGGTTCCTTGTGATCTTTAGCTTTTCGTGATCAGACTTCCGCAAAAAAGACATTCGCCGTGCCAGCGTGCACTTGATTGTACTATATATAAAACATCTGCTTCCTTGACAAATGATTATCCAGCTCGCTTTGTAAGGAACATCATGAACAAGGGGGGACGCCTCTTGAAAGCACTCATTACGGGCATTACCGGCTTTGCAGGCAGTCATTTAGCTGAGTATTTGCTCGCTCGCGGCAATATCGAAATCTATGGAACATACCGCTCTCGCAGCCGGATGGACCATATTTCGCATCTGGTAGATCATATTTCGCTGGTCGAATGCGAACTTACGGACCCCCATGCTGTCGATCAGATGATCAAGCTCATCCGACCAGCACATATTTACCATCTCGCAGCGCAGAGCTTTGTCCCTACCTCCTGGAACTCTCCTGCCGATACACTCACGAACAATATTGTCAGCCAGCTCAATCTTTTTGAAGCGGTGCGAAAATGGGTTGTAGACTGCAAAATTCAAGTAGCATGCTCCAGTGAAGAGTACGGCATGGTTTATCCAGGGGAAATCCCTGTTCAAGAAAATAATCCATTACGCCCGCTCAGTCCGTATGCCGTGAGTAAAATCGCTCAGGATTTCCTCGGCTATCAGTACTTTCAGAGCTACGGACTCTCGATCGTTCGCACACGCACCTTTAATCACACGGGGCCACGGCGTGGAGAACACTTCGTCACATCCAATTTTGCCAAACAAATCGCACAAATTGAACTAGGCTTGCAGCCCCCGTATGTCGATGTGGGAAATCTGCAGGCCAGACGTGATTTTACAGATGTCAGAGATGTCGTAAAAGCATACTGGCTCTCCCTCGAGCGCGGGGAACCGGGAAGCGTCTATAACATTTCCTCAGGAGCGACGCGAACCATCGAAGAAGTTCTCCAGACCCTCCTGACCTTCACGACAGCCAATGTCCAGATTCGCGTTGATCCCAAGAGGCTTCGCCCGTCTGACGTAGACGTTTTGCTCGGCGACTCCAGTCTCTTTCAGAAAAGAACCGGATGGAAGCCAGAAATTCCCTTTCACCAGTCAATGGAGGACCTACTTCACTATTGGCGAAACATTCTGCGCTGTAAGAGTCAGAAGGAGGGAGACAAAGAGTGAAGAATCAGGGACTGCCACTGATCAGCATCATCACCCCTTCCTTTAACCAGGCTAGCTTTATCAAGCAAACGATTGACAGTGTACTTATGCAGGATTACCCGAATATCGAGCATATCGTAGTCGATGGAGGGTCTACTGATGGGACACTGGAGATTTTACACAGCTACCGTTATTTAGGCGAGCGCTTTCGCTTTGTTTCCGAACAGGATCGCGGACAATCCGATGCCATTAACAAAGGGCTAAGCATGGCGAGGGGCGAGATCATCGGATGGTTGAATTCAGATGATACGTATTTGCCTGGTGCTGTTTCCAAAGCCATGCACGCTCTAACCCTGAATCCTGCATGGTCGATGGTGTACGGAAACGCCTACCACATCAACGAGCAAAATAAATTCATAGGTGTATACCCTACCAAACCGTTTTCACGTCAAAGCCTGTTTCTGTTCTGCATCATCTGTCAGCCTTCTGCTTTTGTGCGAAAAGAAGTCTTCCAGTCTGTCGGCGGAGTCGATGAGAGCCTTCATTATTGCATGGATTACGATTTGTGGCTGCGTATCTCCACAACTCATCAGGTTGGTCACATCGACGATTTCCTTGCTGCTTCGCGATTGCATGCAGCCTGCAAATCCATTGCGCTGGAGGTCGAGCTGGGACTGCCCGAAATACTCAAAACGAGCATACGTCATTTCGGTACGGTGGCGAACGACTGGCTCTATCACTTTTTAACTCACTATCCACAAAAAGGCGTCCACTGGTTTCTCGATCTGTTCAAGGCACACCACGTATTCGGAAACACGCCGATTTTGGTTGACAGCAATCGTTATTCAAGCTCCTGGGTTCCACCGCGCTACCGTTTATCGTTGTTCGTTGATCCGCTCACCCCAATGCAGGCGCTTCTCATCAAAGGTGTAAATACACTGTTCAGCCAACCCGTGCACGCGCATGTACTAATCAACAACGTCCCAGTTGCCTACCATGTCATTCCTGTCGGTCATTTTGAGACGTGTATCACTCTTCCCGTCCACGAACCCAATTCTACAGTTGAACTCATATGCAGCCGCCAGCAACTCATCTCTTCCCCTGAGGATAAGTCGATTCTCCAGCCTGTCAGCTTTCAGGTCCAGCATGTGTTTCCCTTGTCCGCACAGGAACAACAATTTTATATGCAGTTCATAAAAAATCCCCAGCAAGTGGCTGGTTGGCTATTGAAAAACCGCCATCCTGTCCCTGCGTTATGAGCCTAAAAAAGGAAGGTGTTGCATACATGAATCTGTCGGAAAAACGGATCGTCGTTACCGGCGGAGCAGGATTTCTGGGTAAACACGTCGTAGAGCAGCTTCACTTCAAACAATGCCAGCACGTGTTTGTTCCTCGAAGTCGCGACTTTGACCTACGCAAAGAAAACGATATCCGCCTCATGCTGCAAGCCTTTAAACCAGAAATCATTATCCATCTCGCTGCTGTCGTTGGCGGGATTGGCGCCAACCAAAAAAATCCGGGCAAATTTTTTTATGACAACCTCATTATGGGCACCCAGTTGATTGAGCAGGCGCGACTATTTGGCGTCGAAAAGTTTGTTGCTATCGGGACAATTTGCTCGTATCCCAAATTTGCAACAGTGCCTTTTATGGAGGAAGATTTGTGGAGCGGTTATCCGGAAGAAACGAATGCCCCTTATGGTATGGCGAAAAAAATGATGCTGGTTCAGTCGCAGGCTTACCGTGAGCAATACGGCTTTAACTCCATTTACTTGTTGCCCGTTAATTTGTACGGTCCACACGACAACTTCGACCTGGAAACCTCACATGTAATCCCGGCGATCATACGTAAATGCATCGAAGCAAAGCAAAGGAAGGAAGAGGAGATTGTCTTGTGGGGAACTGGAAATGTAACACGTGAATTCATCTACGTAGAAGATGCAGCTCGTGCCATTGTAAGTGCGACGGAATGCTTTCATTCTTCCAACCCTATTAATATCGGCTCTGGCGAAGAGACCACCATTCGCCATCTGGCAGAAACAATTCAACAGCTCTGTGGCTACAAGGGACAAATCGTATGGGACACAAGCAAGCCGGATGGCCAACCGCGCAGGCAGCTCGATACTCGCAAAGCCAAAGCAGCTTTTGACTTTGAAGCGAGTACACCGCTGCTCTCTGGCTTGCAAAAAACCATTGAATGGTACTGTGTCCATATGCTTGATAACGAGGTGAAGGCTCCATGAGAATTGGTGTGAATTTGCTCGCTGTCATCCCTGGCAAAATCGGCGGCATGGAGCAATACGTACGCAATCTGCTCTCCTACTCCATTCAAAGCCATGATCAGAATCAGTGGTTTCTTTTCCTGACCAAAACCAATTACTATACCTTTCCGAACCACCCCAAAATTCAAAAGGTCATGATGCATGAGCATATCGATTCCCAGACCCAGTTCCATAGCTGGATTCGCAGTCTGCGTCTGGACCTTTGGTTCTGTCCTTTGCTGGTCCTTAATCCGTTTGACGTTTCCATACCGAGTGTGATTAACATTCCGGACATCCAACATGAGTACTATCCGCAATTTTTTGATGCCAATCAATTGTCTTGGAGAAAAACAACCTATCAGGCATCAGCGATGAGAACCAATGCCGTACTGACGCTTTCCGAGTTTTCCCGGGCCAGCATGATCGAAAAATTCGGTCTGCCTGCCCATCAGATTCATGCCATCCACCTCGACTCTGCGCACGAGTTCTCTCTTCCTTATGATGCAACGATGAACCAACACGTCAAGCAAAAGTACGCATTACCAGACCATTACGGCTTTTATCCAGCCAATACGTGGTGGCATAAAAATCACGTCAGCCTGCTTGCCGCAATCGCTTATTTGCGCGACGTACATCAAATACGAATTCATATGGTTTTCACTGGCGCACCTCAGGAAGCTCACGGACAAGTAATGCGTTCCATTGCCGAGCATCATTTAGAAAATCAGATCACTTGGCTAGACTACATTCCGCAAAATGAAATGCCTTACGTGTTCCGTAACGCTTACTTCCTCTGCTTCCCCTCCCTTTTTGAGGGTTTCGGTATTCCTTTGGTTGAGGCGATGCGGACCGAGCTTCCCATCACCTGCTCCAATTCTGGCAGTATCCCCGAAATTGTGGGCGAAGCAGCTCTGCAATTCGATCCTGTGTCACCTGAGGATATCGCCAAAAAAATCGTGGAAGTACACGATGTCAACACGAGACAAAGCCTGATCAAAAAAGGCATGGCACAAGCAAGCAGATTTTCCTGGGCAAAATGCGCGCAACAAACGCTGTCGGTCTTGCATCGCGTCGCAGGGAGGTAATTTTCCTAAGAAAGGAGTATGCATATGTCGCGAATGAATGAAATTCGCCAGATGTGGCAAACGGAATTGCGCGTTCCCTCTGGTCTTACTACACAGGAGGTCTGGGATTTCTGGTTACTGGAATCCCCTACTTACGATGTGAAAACGGCAGCTGTCAAAGAATATGGAAGCAAGCACAAAATACGTACACTTATCGAAACCGGAACATTTCACGGATACATGGTGGCAGCTCAGATAAAGCAATTTGACCGGATTTATTCCATTGAATTGGACCAAGCGCTATATTTGACAGCCCAAAACATCTTTGCTGCGGAATCCCATATCTCTATCCTGCACGGGGATAGCGGCAAGCTGCTACCGAGCTTGTTGGCATCTATTAACGAGCCATGTCTGTTCTGGCTTGACGGTCACTACATTCCTCTTTCCATGGAGTCTGCCAAGGGGGATCTCGACACTCCCATTTTGGAAGAGCTGGCCACTATCTTATCGCATCACGTAACAGACCACATCATTTTGATTGACGATGCTCGCTGCTTTATCGGACCCAATCCGTTGCTCAAAGATTATCCTACGATCGAGGAGTTGAAGCAGTACGTCGCCAACTTACGTCCCGACCTGCTCTTTGAGGTGAAAAATGACATTATCCGCATCCACCCGCCTCGGACAGTAAGTGCGACAAAAACGGTTCAGTTTCGTCTGCCCTTTGATCAGAAAAGCTTTTTGATTCACGGCAGCCATTCAGATCAGAGTGTTCTTTATTATGTGGAAATGGCCGATGGTCTATATGAGGATTATGTCATCAACCTATTGCGAAAGGTTGTCCAGCCCGACTATGTTTGTCTGGATATTGGCGCCAATCTCGGTACCATATCGCTTGCTTTGAGCTATCTGGCACCTTCCGGCAAGGTGTATGCGTTTGAACCATCGAGCATCAACTACCACTTTTTGACGAAAACGCTTGAGGATAATCAGATCCAAAATGTAGAACCGGTTCCATTGGGCGTATTTGACCGAAACGGTACCATCGAATTTTGCGAGGTCGATCGCGGTGGCGGCTGGTCCTTCGTCGCAAGCGAAGCAACCTCAGCTGCAACGGATTCCATTACTTGCACACGTCTGGATGACTGGGTTGCAGAGAATCATTTGTCCCGAATTGATTTGATAAAAATCGATGTGGAAGGCTCAGAGGCCCAGGCATTGACTGGCGCTGTCCAGACATTCAAAAATTTCAATCCTGATCTCGTCATTGAGTTCAATCCTGACAATCTGCGCGGCTATTTCGGCAAAGATCCCAATGAGCTCTTTCTCAGGATCTTCTCCCTCTACAACCATGTCTATTTGATCAAAAGGGATGAGTCATTAGTTGAGATCAGTACCTATCATGAACTGCTTGAATTAATCAAGCCGTTCCACGGGGATTTGTTCTGCACAAACAAGACCATTCTTCCATAAAATCAAATCCGTCTAAAGTGGGCGACCCAGAAAACGTGGCAGCTAAGCTGACCATGTTTTTTGGTCTATACTCCGTTTTATACAAAAAAGACGGACAGAGGAAGCTAGCGCCCTGTCCGTTTTCTTCATTCTTTTGTTTATGCGAGTCCTTCTAGTTTCATCATCTTAGCAAGCCCAGCGTCTAGCTCCACTTTGCTTTTCCAGCCAAGCGTTTTGAGAGCTGTCGTGTCAGCTTGTGAGCACATAATCTCCTGGTCACGATACGGAATCGCTCCGAATTTCAACTGCGCAGATGACTGGGTCAACGCGTGTATTTTTTGTACCAGCTCGCGAATGGAGGTAGCGCGACCTGTTCCCACCTGATATTCGCTAAACCCTTTTGGCAATACCGTACTTTTGTTAAGCAGTGCGAGATATGCCTCTACTACATCATCTACGTACACAAAATCTCTCTTCTGTTCTCCGGCGGTAAGAGTTATTTCTTCGTTTCTTCTCAGACATTGCCTAATCACAAATGGGATGAACTTGGTCGGCTGATCAAATGGTCCGTATACATGCTCCAGCCGTACATTGACAAACCTCGTTTGATGAATGGCTGATAAATATTCGCCCCACTCCGCGAACTGTTTTTTGGTCAGGTGATATCCGAGCATGTACGTTGCCTGCCGAGAGAGCGCCGTCCGTGAAAAGGTGTCTGAATTCAGAAACAGACTGGTGCCATACTTGATCGAAGCTTGCAGGAGTCGGAGCGGAAAGATGACGTTCGTCTCAAGCAGTGCTGCATCCGATTCATCACGCCGCCCGTATGCTGTTGCCGTATGAATTATGGCATCAAAGGGCTGATGTCGCTCAAACGGTACGCATAGATCCGTCATATCCAGATCGTAGCTGGTGATATCGCCTGCAACGTCTGCCAGACGCGAGCAATCTGAAAAGCTTCTCTTGAGAATGACGACATGATGATGATTTCGCACCAGCGCTCTTGCCAGATGGCTTCCCAAAAATCCGGTAGCTCCCGTCAGCATGATTCTCAAGCCCATCTGCCTCCCCGCATCTGTCCTCCTACTTCCACTCCGCCTTTCCGCTTTTCCATAGCGTCTCCAGATAATTTTTATCCCGCATCGTATCCATCGGGTGCCAAAAACCTGTATGCTTGAACGCAGCGAGCTGTCCGTTTTGGGCTAATTGCTCCAGTGGTTCGCGCTCAAAGACCGTTTCATCCCCAGCCAGGTAAGAAAAAACTTCCGGCTGCAGAACGAAAAATCCGGCATTTATCCAGCCACCGTCGCCATTTGGCTTTTCCTGAAAGCCCCTCACCTGATCATCACTGGTCAGGTCCAAAGCACCAAATCGACCTGGAGGCTGCGTCGCTGTAATTGTAGCCAGCTTTCCATGTGCGCGGTGATAGGAGACCAGCTCTTCAATATTGATGCTGGAGACACCATCTCCATAAGTAAGCATAAATGGAGCGTCTCCTACGTACGACTGGATTCGCTTAATTCTGCCCCCCGTCATCGTATCCTTGCCTGTGTCAATCAGCGTGACCTTCCACGGGTCCTTGCATGGATTGTGCAAAGTCATTTCATTGCCCTTTGAAAAATCAAATGTGACATCTGACTGGTGCAAAAAATAGTGCGCAAAGTATTCTTTAATCATATAGCCTTTGTAGCCCAGACAGATGATAAAGTCGTTGTAGCCGTACCGGGAATAGGTGGACATGATATGGCAAATAATCGGTTTATCTCCAATCGCTATCAGGGGCTTTGGTTTAAGCTGTGATTCTTCTCCAATTCGCGTGCCATATCCACCAGCCAAAATGACCACCTTCATGAAGCCCCCTCCTTCAAGTAATGATCAATCTGCTCCAAGCAAATTTCCTTCATATCCTTTTTTTGCTGATAGGCTCTTGTCCACTCCATAATGGCATCGAGCGCTTGCTCCAGTGACCAACGAGGACGCCAGCCCAGCTGTGTGATCGCTTTTGCGCAATCTAGCTTTAAGTACGTCGCTTCGTGAAAGGGAGAGTCAGTAGTGATTTGGTAGGAAGCGTGTGCTCCCCATTTCTCACACATACGCGCGGTGATCCACTCTACTGTTTTGGCATCCCTTGGTTCAGGACCGAAATTCCAGCTTGATGAATAGCGCTGTGGGTCTTCCCATAGCTTCTCTGCCAGCAGCAGATAGCCGCACACCGATTCGAGAACGTGCTGCCACGGGCGTATGGCTCGCGGATTTCGAAGCACGACTTTATCTTTGTTCAATAGGCTTTGAATCAAATCGGGGATGAGCCTGCCACAGGTCCAGTCTCCTCCTCCTATCACATTGCCTGCCCGTGCAGTAGCTATCCCGAGCTTTCCGCCTGCGGCATCGGATCGGAAAAAGGATTGTCGATAGCCGGCTGTCACCAATTCGGAGCACGCCTTGCTATTCGAATAAGGATCATGCCCACCCAGCAGGTCCACCTCACGATAGCCCCAGGGCCATTCCTTGTTTTCGTAGCATTTGTCTGTCGTTACATTAATGACAGTCCTGATCGGCACCCGTGCCAGTGCGGCTGTTCGTACCGCTTCTAGCACATGAACCGTCCCCATCACATTTGTCTCATAGGTTGTGAGCGGGTCGAGATAGGACATGCCAACCAAAGGCTGTGCTGCCATATGAATAACGATATCTGGCCGTGCCTCCATGACTGCCTTTGTTATGTCTTCCTTTTGGCGGATATCTCCGCAAATATGCTTATGAAGTACTGATTCCAGGTTACAAAGCTCAAATAAATTGGGCTTTGTCTGCGGGGCAAGTGCGTATCCTGTTACCTGTGCGCCGAGTGCGTGCAGGACCAGACACATCCATGAGCCTTTGAAGCCTGTATGGCCTGTCAAAAAGACTCTTTTATTTTTCCAAAATATGTTATCTAGCATCATCGCTACTCACTGACCATTTCGAGAATGTCATTCCAGCTCATGCCTATGCGCACAATATCCTCTTCTATTAATTTGCTACCCATCTGCACCTCGATGATATCCAGATTACTGATTGCTTTGATGGCATGCTTGGCACCCACAGGTATTTCTACAACATCCCCTGGGCGAATGCGAAATAAGCGGTCATTCAGGACAAAATCTCCTTCACCTTCCACGACCATCCACACCTCGCTTCGATAGTAATGGTATTGGTAGCTCAAATTTTTGCCAGCATGAATATGAAGCCGCTTCGTCAAAACCTCTACTTTTTCACTCATTTTCTGAAGTTGCAAAACATGGTACCAGCCCCATCTTCTCTCCTCAAACATAGGACGCTGGCTCCAGTCCCTTGCGATATCCTTGACGACATGACTTTTTTCCTTGGCAGAAACCAAGATGCCGTCTGGACTAGCCGCAATTACCAGATCTGACACCCCAATTGACACGATCGGCAGGTCCAACTCGTTGATGACATGCGTATTGCTGCTCTCTTCCAGATGCACACGTCCCACAGAATGCTCGCTCATTTCCTCTGTCAGCGTATTCCACGTCCCCAAGTCTTTCCAATCACCTGCATAGGGGACGACCACGACATGCTTTGCCTTTTCCACTACTTCGTAGTCAAAGCTGATTTTAGGCAGCTGGGTGTATGTTTGAAGCAATTGGTCATGTGCGATTGGTATGTTTCTTTTTTCCATTTCCTTCAGCAAATAGCCCAAACGAAAAGCAAAGACGCCACAATTCCATAATGCCTGTTCAAAAAGGAGTCCTCTTGCCTGTTCTTCCGTTGGTTTTTCCGTAAACCGCGCTACTTTTTGATAAAGTTGAGATTTGTCTGCAACGGGCTTTGGCACAATATAGCCGTATTTGGTTGACGGGTACGTAGGTTTCACGCCCATTAAGGCCAAATCTGCACCCGAAGCCTCGATCACTTTCTCCAATTGCTTTAGCTTCTGGAAAAAATGATCCTCAACAAACGAGTCGACAGGCATAACCGTTACTATCTCGTCACGTCCCAATTTTTTAACAGTGTGCAAGTAGCTCGCTACAAGAGCAATTGCTGGAAACGTATCCCGCTTCTGTGGTTCCAGTATGAGTGGTACATTCATTCCGAGCTGACTATATATCAGGTCTACTTGTGATTGACTTGTCGAGATAAAGGTCATATCCAGACACTGGTTGGAAGCTAGCTGCCGCCACATTCTCTGCACCATCGATTCTGGACCGCCGTTTGGACTCTCGATTAATTTTAAAAATTGTTTGGAGCGAACATCGTTGGAGAGCGGCCACAACCTTTTACCTGAACCGCCCGATAGCAATACCAGTTTCATCTAGGCCACCTCTGTCCGTTATACTTCATGCATGAACCATCATATGAAAACAGAAATAGCGATGACCGTTTTACCCGCTAAAATGGTCGATTCTCCCGACTGTTACGACTTTTTCCATAGACAAAACCCCCGTTAGCCACATAACGGGGGTACACATGTACAATCATTACACCACAGGTGTCCATTGCCCTGTCAGATAATCGTAATAATGGGCGCCTGTACTTTGCGGAATGTTGGAACATAAGAAATCGTGCATGAAGTTTTTTGACTCTAATCCTTGAAAATGCAGGGAGTTTATTCGTTTGTACGAGCCACTGGCCAGGTCCTTGCAGTAGAGGATTCCTTGGTTCACATACACTTTTTTCTTGTTGGCATGAGCTTCTGCCCAAAGTGGCCGATTTATATTTTCATCGAAAAAGGAGTCTCCGAATGTCCCATGCGTATGCGTCTGCCCAGAGTAGTGTCGAAAATACAGCAAGCAGAGCACCATGTCAGAGACGAGAGGAACCCCATTTATGACTTGATCATATTCGATCGTAATTTGGACGAGCTGACGGAATAAAAAGGGATTGACAAAGTACTTCATCATGAGGTTGCAAAAGCGATCCAATGTGTCGATGCCTACGAAACTTGTCCATGCAAATTCCATGGAAAATGGGCGAAACTCCGGATTGGAAACATTTGTATACAACATCACATCAGAATCGACATAAAAGCAGCTCTGCATTCCTCTCTTTCGCATAAAATCACGCAATATGAACCAACGCTGAAAGCAAAAAAGATTATATTCGAAGCTCATCACGTGCATATGCTGATAAACCCTGGCAAAGCTTTGGGCAGTCACCATATGGTAATCCATCAGCTCGTGGATGATTCCGGCCGTCGCAAACTTTCGATTCGTCACTTTCCCGAGCAGGTAGACGGGTGAATGGGGGTTGCTTACCTTGGCTTGCCGCAGGCTGTAAGTAAGATAATCGTCATCTCCCCTGTGCATGAATATGATAGGCAAGGTCATCGCTTCCGCCCCTCCTTTGGCATTCTTTCTTCCTTTCACCGTATTCACAAGAAGCAGGCTCGGAAACGGCCAACTGTCGTGGGCTTCCTGCCTAAATTTTTGTTCATCTATGTGAATTTGGGGTTTCTCCCCCGCATCCCGTCAACCTATGTGTACATATCGTAAAGATAGCGTGATGACATTTTTTGATCGCTTTTTTGCCAAAAGGAGGGAATAAAAGTGGGAGGAACATGGACAGACAGTGAAATTTTAGCTGAGATCGGATAACGCAGCTGGTACCATAAAATCTCGCTTCGCCCTGGAATAGCTACACCAGGTCTCGCTATTTTGGAACCACTGTGGGAATGCACGCGAAAATCGAGGCAGCACTTGAATTATGCGGGAAAACGAGTCCTCGACGTCGCCAGCTTTGACGGCATGTGGGCTTTTGAGGCAGAATAGCTCGGGGCCACAACTTGTTCGACATCGTTCAGCATACCGGGCTGCTTTATCACGTTCGCGACCCGTTGTGGACAATCTCGCAAGCAAGAAGCGTCGTCAAAACGGGTGGACACCTGCTCATCGAAACAGCTTGTATTCTTGATGACAAGGAACATACTTTTTATATTAGAGTGTGTGTCATCCTACAGGAGGCCACACTCTTTTTTTGTTTCACGCTGCTCTGTTGATTGGATTCAAAATAAGAAAAGTATCCCGATACCAATGCTTCTTCTTGTACATATCCTATTTCAGGCGTGCCGTTTTTTGGCGTTGGAAATTTTTGAAAGGAGTGGCACACATGTCTACCCCCCAGCTTCCTCTCGTCAGTATCGTAACCCCTTCCTTTAACCAGGGAAGATTTATTCGCGAGACGATTAACAGTGTTCTACTTCAGGACTACACCAACATTGAGATGATTGTCATAGATGGCGGCTCGACGGATGATACACTCGCTATTTTACAGGAGTACGCACAAGCAGACAGCCGATTTCGGTATATTTCTGAACCAGACCGTGGACAATCCCACGCGATTAACAAAGGGTTTGCCAGAGCTCAAGGGTCCATTATTGGCTGGCTGAACTCTGATGATACTTATTTGCCAGGTGCGATTCGCAAAGCTGTGCAAGCCTTTTTACAAAACCCGCAATGGGGTATGATTCATGGCAAATGTCAGGTCGTGAATGAACACAGCCTGGCAGTGAATACGTTTCCTTCCGATCACGCAGATGCCAAGCGTTTATTTTATACATGCTGTGTCTGCCAACCGGCCGCATTTATTCGCAGTCACGTGGTCACACAAATGGGTGGTGTGGATGAAAAGCTGCACTTTTGTATGGACTATGAGCTGTGGATGCGGATTGCCAAGTTTCACCAAATCGGCTTTATCCCCGAGTTTTTTGCAAATGCCCGCATTCATGCCACGTGCAAATCCTCGACCCAGTGGCATTCGATCGGGATTCCGGAAGTGTTTAAATCATTAGCGAAGCATTATATGAGCATACCTAGCGGATGGGTGTCCCATGTATCACAATATCGCGGTTTGGGCGTCATCGAATTATTAAAGCAGTACAAGACCTTTCCTTCCAACTCAGCTCGAATCGCAAGCATGAACCGATTTCCTGACATGTGGGCACCGCCCGTCCTGCGGGTAATGGTCGAATCCGACCCCAGCAACCCGTCACACATTCTGTTGCTGAAAGGTTCTGTTCCTGGTCCTACTGCCAAAACGATAAAACCGTTCACCCTGACTGCTTTAGTAAATGGTGTCAAGGCTAAAACCTTTACGATCGAAAAGTCCATTTTCGCCATTGAAGTCCCGCTCGATCCACGGACACATATTCATCGGGTTGATATTGCTTCTACCAGTATTGTTCCTGCTACTCCGCCGCAAATCCACAACAAGCTCGTCGGTGGTTACAGGGCTGATGAAGTGATCCCGCTGTCTCATGATGAGTTTATCGTCTACCATGCCTTTTCACGCAGTTGATTTTGTCATCACATGTACAGCTTCGTTTCGATTACAGCCGCCGCTCCCGCTATCGCCAAAATAAGCAGGACCGGATAGGCGGCTGGTACATACAGGTACAGGGCAACAGTGAGCACCCCGATCCAAATGCCGACACACCAGTGGCAGCTAAGCAGCTTTCCGATCCATTGCCGCACCGCTCCCCCTTTAAATTGGAAATCGCGAACGACTTGACCGGACGAATCGGTGACATAAGTGACCTTTATAAATGGCTCGCGCAAAAAAGAAGTAATCTCATCAAAGACGATCAAATGGGTAAGTCGAAAGCTTGCCAGCACAAGGATAACCATGTCGATCCACGAGAGATCAAACACCTCTTCTCCACCTCTTTCCAATATTTTGAGCTTTTTTATTCCACTGGCAATTTAGTACCATTACAAGGAGCGATAAACCAGAGAAAGGCGTGATGACATGAATCGCATGAAGAAGATTGCCGCTATCCTTTCCCTGTCCGTCTCCGTCACCATGATCGGACAACCTGCCTTTGCGAAATCGACTTTTACCCCTTTGAAAAAAGGGATGAATAACGCACGGGTTTTAGAAGTGGAAAAGATGCTTGACGCTTTAAAATTTGATTACAAATTAAAAGTAGACAAGCTCTATAACAGCTACACTGCCTACAACGTCAAGCAGTTCCAGAAAAAGTACAAGCTAAAGCAAACAGGGATCGTAAACAAAGCCACGTACGATAAAATGAAAACGGCTTATGTTTCCCTGAACAAAAAGCCGCAAACGAAGCCGGAAACGAAGCCGGAAACAAAACCGGAGACTCCGTCAAAACCAGCCGATCAAACGGGAACACTGAAACTGAGATCTAGCGGAGAGCGAGTCAAAGAGCTGCAAAAAATGCTTGCTGCCCTCGGCTATAAAATAACTGTGAATGGCACGTATGATGATTCCACTCGTTTTAATGTGATGCTATTCCAGTCGCGGAACAAGCAGACTTTGACAGGCGAAGCAGACGCAAAAACATACAGTGCGATCCAGACGCAATACAAGAACAACAATGGGCAAGCGAAGCCTGATCCGTTGCCACCTGTTACTCCTTCCCATCCTGATCAACCGCAAAAGCCTGGCACAGGAACGGTAAATCCAAGCGTTTCGTTGCCTTCTGAATTGACTGCAGATGAAAAGGAAATGGTTCAGCTCGTGAACAAGGAGCGTGCCAACAGCGGACTTGCACCGTATCAGGTCGACATGCAAGTAGTGAAGGTAGCACGTGTAAAGGCACAGGAGATGGTCGATAAAGGGTACTTCAGCCACACCTCTCCTACGTATGGCTCGCCGTTTCAGATGATGGAAAGCTTTGGCATCAACTACCGAGCAGCTGCTGAAAACATTGCTCAGAATCCATCCGTAAGTGGCGCTCATCAAATGTTTATGAATTCTTCGGGACACAAAGCCAATATGATGAGCTCTGCGTATGATTATGTGGGAATTGCTGTAGTGAACGGCGGCCCACACGGAAAAACATTCGTGCAGATGTTCCTGAAAAAATAGCCTTGGAACGTAAAAGCCATCATTTCTATGGAAATGGTGGCTTTTTTCTCCGATTCAATAAGTCCGTCACGGATTTACTTGCTAAAACGAAACGGCAATACGGTTATTCGCGGAAAAGTGAACCTCCTGATTGTTGCAAACCACGACCCCTTCCACGATCACAGCCTTCCCTGCATCTTGCTTCAAAAACGAGATTTGAAAGTTTTGAAAAGACTCTGTGGCTTTAGGAGCAATGCTTACAGGGGCGATCGGAGCAATCCAGTACTCTCCCCGATCCATCGCCTGAGTAAACCAGTCATCCTCTAAATATCTCCAGCCTTTTAGCCCGTTCATTCCTTGTACGGCCATTGTCTCAACCAGCTTGGGTGGCAGGATTTGACCACCCATTTTAATGGAGTCCGCCGGGGTCACCCGCAGACAAACAATCGGGTTATACAGCTCCTCTGTTCCTGTGTTTTTTACCTGGAGGGTACCAATTAACAAATACGGCTTCTCCTCTGAATCCGAATGAATCAGTGTATAGTCAAAAAACACCTCAGCCTCTAGCCTTGTTTCTATCGGTTGAACCAAAACGGGCTGTATCGGCTGGTCGAGCTGTTCAAGCTGGATGGGCTGTTCAACCGTTTCAACTATTTCAACTGTTTCAACCACTTCTTGTACAACCTCCACTACAGATACAGCCTGGATCAATTCTACCGAGTGAGCGTCATCGTCCTTTGCTTCCTTTGCTTCCATTTCTCCATGTGGCGCTTGCTCATACTTCAGGTCCAGCTCGTTGTCTTTGTCTTTGACTGCCTGGAGGTCCGCTTCTTTACTCAAATCAGCTTCTTCCGCTATTTCCTCCGCTACCTCTGTTTCCAGCTCGATAAACTGATCATGCTCTTCTTGCAGCTCGAGCTCTTCGGACTCTTCTCTCTCACCCTCTACTCCACTTTGTACCAATTGTTTTTCAAGGTCTGTTTGCTCACTTGCTATTTGTGTGTTTGCCAGTACACTCCCGAAAAACACCCGCAACAGATTTGGTGGCAAATACGCCAGCGGTTGAATTTGCATGCCTTCCTGCAAGTACCCGAGGATACCGGAAGCCAAATAAAAGGCAATCTTTTCACCATACGCCTTTCGCTTGAAAATTTCCGTATGCTTCGGAATCTGGAGCTGTAAATGAACGATCGCACTAGTCGGCTTAGCCTCTTTCCCACCTTTTACGTGGCATGGAATTCCGGTCTGCTTCAATTCCGCTTGCAGGCATCTAATCAGCTCCCGACGCTTTTCATCCTCTGCCTGGAACAGTACCAGTCTCGGTTTTTCCAGCAGGCGCTGCTCCTTTATGCTGAAACGAATGGCAATATCCGTATTTTTTGCAAGAGCAACATTGTTTTGAGCCAGCACTACCTCCATTCCGTAATCGGAAACAAACTTTTGCACACGCCCAAGCACATCCCATTCGTACGATGTCTCGGTCGTGCTCTTCCCTGTGTAGAGTACACAAACCTTTCCCTTTAAGCCTGAATCCAGATCAATCCGCTTGTTCTTCGAATCCCACTTTAATTGAAACCCATTTTGCTTGCAAAACAATCGAAAAGCAGGCAGAGCCGCGTACGGCATGGTCCCACCACGCTGCCCGCTGTAATATACCTCCACATCCATCCCGCTCACTCCTTCACGGCACTCATATACGTATATCCGTCAACATTGTATGAATGCCTAGTGTTTTAAGTGAGCAATTTTGCCCTACTTCGTTCCACCGAACTGCGCGCAGCATACCATGACATCAAGAAAGGAGTGGTCATATGTCCGCCGAACAAACGCCATTGGTCTCGATTATCATTCCTGTAAAAAACGAAGGAGACAATGTGCGCTCCACGGTAACTTCCCTTTTTAATACACGAACGAATTATTCATATGAAGTGATCGTGGTGGATGATGCATCTACCGATAACTGCTGTTACTTTTTACAGCACCAAATGAAAACACCCCAAATCAAGCTGATTACGACCGAGGGAATCGGGGCGGCAGCAGCACGAAATTTGGGTGCCGATCATGCGCGCGGCACCTATCTCGTATTTTGCGATGCTCACCTGACATTCGAAAACTTTTGGATCGACCGGATGCTAGAGCTGATTCAAAGCAAAAAAGCAGATGGGGTAGCGCCTGGGATCGCCTCGATGACAGAGCCACACAAAATAGGCTATGGGCAAAAGCTGGACCAAAAGCTCGGGGTCGTCTGGAATCCCAATCCTCATCGCCCTTCTCCTGTAGCCATTTTGCCGGGGGGCTGCTTTATTGTGTCCAAAGAGGTTTTTACCAAAGTAGGTGGGTTTGATCGCGGTTTTCGTGTCTGGGGATTTGAAGATATCGAATTCTCCATAAAAATGTGGCTGTTCGGTTATACGTGTTTTGTGCAGCCATCTGTTAAAATACTGCATCTGTTCAGACAATCACATCCGTACACCGTCGTCCATGAGCACGTGTATTACAACATGCTGCGCATGGCCTATAGTCACTTCAGCGAGGCACGAATTGAAGCGAGCAAAAAGCTCATCGTCTATGCTCAAGCCGAAGAAATTGAAGATGAAGTACTCACTTTTGGCGGTGCATCGCAGCGTCTGCGCTATCTTTCGCAAAGGAAGTTTGACGACAACTGGTTCTTCCAGCGGTTTCAAATTCCTTTTTAACGCTACTCCTACCTAAAAATGGGCATTCGTTGACAAGCAAATTTCCCGTTGCCCACATAGTATGTAACTGCAAAGCAAATCCCCTAGGAAAGGAAGGATTCTTACGGTGAACCATATCGTGAAGCCCATTATGGGTCGCCAGCTCCCTACACCGACGCCAACCGCAACTCCTCCTATACCGAATAACCTGCAGGAAGAGTGCATTCGCGTCCACAAGGTGTACGACTGGGTTGTTCTCGCTAACAGCTACCGGAATAAGATTGCCATTCCCGACGATTGTCGAGCACTGGTAGACGCAGCTATTCGTGCCGGGCAAGATATCAGCTTTTCCTGCGTAGAGCCTGTTTCACCTGCACCTACTTGCAGTGTTGTAGGGATTCGTCGTGAAAGCATTGTTGTTGGTGGAACCACTGTTCGCGTAGGTGTCGTTCATTTCGTCTTCGGTGCAACTGTTCAAGTGACTGTATTTGCAGATGGCACGCCTCTCTGCACATTTACAACAACTGTTCAGTTCGACCAAGAAGTCGTACTTTGCCTGCCCGAACCACTAGACGAGGACAACATCGTTTGCCGGATCAGCGCTATCGAGTGCAATCCGACTGGAAGTGTCCTGCTTGGTGGAATGGTTCAACTGGATGTCATTATTTGCGTAGAAATCCAGGTAGAAGCAGAAGTGAAACTGGAAGTACTGGCTAAATTCTGCGCGCCACGTCCAAACACGATCCCTGTACCTTCGCCGACTCCTTCTTTCCGTTGCCCACCAATTACATTCCCGCCACAATGCCCACCAATCTTCCCAGTACGCAACTGCGATTGCCAGGCGTCCGTGAATGCTCTTGTACCAAACGTTTCTATTTCCCTCGGCATTCCACTCACAGTCGCAGTCGGTACTATCCAGCTCATCGCAGATATCTGCCCAAGCTGCGATCCGTCCAGCAGCTCGTTTACCTTTAACTTCTTTGACAATATCTTGCCTGGCATACCACCTGGCGATCAAAGCTTCAGCTTCTCGCCTACTACGATCAGTTCGCCGACTTGCATCAGCGTTCTGCCAGGTCTCGTTATCGATTTAGGTCTGACTGTCACTGGTACTGGTGTAAGAACCTTTACAGCCACAGGTGTACAGGAAACATTGACCTACTCGCTCACATTAGCAGAAACAGCTCTCGGCGCACCGGATGTCATTATCTTGACGCTCACCGATCCGAGTGGTGTCCTCGTCTTTACAGCAAATATCACAGTCGTTCCAGACACAGAATTGCTGGTTCGCGATTGCGTCACCTTCGGAGATATCGTTATTACCACCCCTTAATCCGCATACAGCAAGCTGTTTTTCAACGGGAGAAGAACCATGGCTTCTCCCGTTTCCCTTTTCTCCTACCATTTCCGACATACATGCACCCTTCCCTATCCGTTACATATGACTATTAGGAAAGCCATACGTCATAAGGAGGACAACACTGTGCTAAAGAAAAAGACCTCCAGCACAAGTAAAGGGAAAACGGGAAATGAAAAGCTCCTTTTATTAAAAAAACAAGCGTATTACTATGAGGAAAAAGCTACCCAATTCAGTATGATGGTCCAAGAACTGAATGAACAATTGGAAGTGTATCGTGCGAGAGAACAGACCCAAAACGAACTTATAGAAGAGTTGCGCACCACTGTATCCGAGCTGAAAAGCAAGGAACATCATTGGATGGAAACACTGGACCGTACGCAAGCCGTGATCAGTGAATGGGAGAAAAAGGTTGAGCAGCAAAGAAGCCTGCTGGAGCAACGAGAAAAAACCATCTCTACGTACAAAGAGCGTGAGGCCAAGTGGAAAGACGCAATCGAAGACTTACAAGAAGAACTGAATGAAGAAAAAAAGCTGAAAAAGTCCGAAGAAGTGTTAAGTGCAAAGCAGCAAGCCGAGTTTTTAGACCAGCAGGCACGGCTTGAAGCCAGCTTGCGACAAGTCGTAGAACAGCGCGAACGCGAGAGGGAAGACTTTCACAAACGGCTCCGCGAGTCCGAACAAAGCCTCCAGCACAAAGACTCGGTCATCTCCAACTACCAAGCACAGGAATCAGCCTGGAACACTGACATCGAAGCGCTCCGTCATCAACTGACCGAATATGCACAAAAAGAAACGCAATGGAATGAAACCTATACAGAGCTGCAGCAGCACCTGGAATCGATCCCTGCTGCCGAAGAATATTGGAGCAAGCTGTTGCAGGATACGACCCAACGCCTGGAGGACGCAAAGCAAAAAGAATCCGTCTTGATCCAGCTCGTGACGGATCAGGAAGGAATCATTGCCGAATTAGAGGTAGCACACGAAACGAGCAAACATAAAGATCTTCTAATAAAAGAATTGCAACAAAAGCTCGGGGAAACTGATCAACATTTGACTGAGATGTATCATCAGCTAAATGCTGCACAGCAAAAGGAGGCTCTCTATATCCAGGAGCGAAGCGAGCTGGAGGAAGCCATCAAGCACTGGGCACAACAAGAGGAAGAATGGAGGACAGCGGCCGAAGTTAGGAACCAAGAGCTAGAGAATGTACGTACAGCTGAGCAAAGCCTCACTGCCCTGCTGGCTGAAGCCAATGAAAAACTTGAGCTCGCTCAAAATGATTGGCATCAAACTCTCCTCACTCGTGACCAAGAGCTGGATAACATTCGCATGACTGAAAGAAATCTCACCATTCAATTAGATGAGGCAAACCAAAAGCTTGAGCTTGCAAGGCACGACTGGGAGCAGACTCTTCAAAATAATCATCAAGAGCTTGAAAATGTGCGTACAGCTGAGCAAAGCCTTGCCACGCAGCTAGCTGAAACAACAAGACTGTTTGAGTTCGCTCAGCAGGAATGGAATGAAACCCTGAAAGCTCGTGACCAGGAGCTGGATCACCTGCGCACAACCGAGCTAAGCCTGACAGAGCAGCTTGTGAAAACCCGTATTTCCGAGCAAAACCTCATGACTCAGCTTGCTAAAGCCAGTGAAAAGCTCGCACTTGTTCAACAGGATTGGGACGCTGAACTCCGTACCCGCGATCAGGAACTTGAGAATTTACGTGTGCTGGAAGAAAGCCTGACTACCCAGCTTGCCGAAGCCAATGAGAAGCTTGAGCGCGCTCAGCAAAATTGGGACGCTGAACTCCAGATTCGTGATCAAGAACTGGAAAATCTGAAGGGCCTGGTACAAAGCCTCACTACACAACTGGCTGAAGCTAATGAGACGCTTGAGCTCGCTCAGCAAAATTGGGACGCTGAACTCCAGATTCGTGATCAGGAACTGGAGGATCTGAAAAACCTGGTACAAAGCCTGACTACCCAGCTGGCTGAAGCGAACGAGAAGCTCGTGCTTACTCAACAAGATTGGGACACCGATCTCCGTACCTACGATCAGGAGCTGGAGAATTTACGTGCTCTGGAAGAAAGCCTGACTACCCAGCTCGCTGAGGCTAACGAGAAGCTCGCACTTGCTCAACAGGATTGGGACGTCGATCTCCGTATCCGCGATCAAGAGCTGGAGAATCTGCGGACTGTAGAACAAAGTCTGACTACCCAACTTGCCGAAGCTAACGAGAAGCTCGCGCATACTCAGGAGGATTGGGACGCTGCACTTCATACTCATACCCAAGAACTCGATGACCTGAAGGGCCAAGTACAAAGCCTGACTGCACAGCTTGTCGAGGCTAACGAGCAGCTTGTGCTCGCACAGCAGGAGTGGGAGACTTCTCTCCAAGCCTATTATCAAAAACTGGAATCGCTCCGCACCTCCGAGCAAGCTCTGACCGAACAGCTTGCCGAAGTCAACGAGAAATTCGAACTTGCTCAGCAGGAATGGGACGCTACCCTCGATGCTCGGGACCGAGAGCTGGAGGTCGTTCGCAACTCTGAGCAAACTCTGACCGAACAGCTCGCTGAAGCCAACGAGAAATTCGAACTTGCTCAGCAGGAATGGGACGCTGCGCTCGATGCTCGGGACCGAGAGCTGGAGGTCATTCGCAACTCCGAGCAAGCTCTGTCCGAACAGTTAGCTGAAGCCAACGAGACTTTCGAACTTGCTCAGCAAGAGTGGAACACCGCTCTCGAAGCTCGGGACCAACAGTTAGAAGACGTTCGCTCTTCCGAACAAACTCTGGCCGAACAGCTCGCCGAGGCGAACGAGAAATTCGAACTTGCTCAGCAGGAATGGGACGCTGTTCTACAAGCCTACAATCAAGAGCTAGAAGACGTTCGCTCTTCCGAACAAACTCTGACCGAACAGCTTGACAAAGCCAACGAGAAATTCGAACTTGCTCAGCAGGAATGGGACGCTGCGCTCGAAGCTCGGGACCGAGAGCTGGAGGTCATTCGCAACTCCGAGCAAGCTCTGACCGAACAGCTCGCTGAATCCAATGAGAAATTCGAAATTGCTCAGCAGGAATGGGACGCTACCCTCGAAGCTCGGGACCGAGAGTTGGAGATCATTCGCAACTCCGAACAAACTCTGACCGAACAGCTTGCCGAAGCCAACGAGAAATTCGAACTTGCTCAGCAGGAATGGGACACTACACTCGATGCTCGGGACCGAGAGCTGGAGGTCGTTCGCAACTCCGAGCAAGCTCTGACCGAACAGCTCGCTGAAGCCAATGAGAAATTCGAATTTGCTCAGCAGGAATGGGACGCTACACTCGATGCTCGGGACCGAGAGTTGGAGATCATTCGCAACTCCGAACAAACTCTGACCGAACAGCTTGCCGAAGCCAACGAGAAATTCGAACTTGCTCAACGAAAGTGGGAGGCTACTTTCCAAGCCCATAGCCTAGAGCTAGAAGAGATTCGTACCTACGAGCAAGCTCTGACTAAGCAGCTCGCCGAGGCCAACGAGAAATTCGCGCTCGCTCAGCAGGAATGGACCGCCACTCTCGAAGCTCGGGACCAGCAGCTAGAAGACGTTCGCAGCTCCGAGCAAACTCTGACTGAGCAGCTAGCCGAAGCCAACGAGAAATTCGCGTTCGCCCAGCAGGATTGGGAGACTTCTCTTCAGGCCCGAGACGAAGAGCTTGACAGACTAAAACGACTTGAGAATAGCCTGAATACAGAGCTGGCTGAAGCAAAACAGAAAGCAGAGGCGATTTCGGAACAATTATCTGGTGCCAAACAGAAAGTAACCGAGCTCGAGCAACAGCTCAAAGAACTCGAGCATGACACCCAAGCTGAAGCACAGGAAGAAAAATGGACTCGATTACTTGACCAAGCCAACAAACATAACGAGCTATATCAGCGTCAGTTAAAAGACAAGGAAAAAGAGCTTCAGCAAGTATCCGATCAGGAACTAGTCTTGAAAAAGACGGTTGCTGGGCTCAAAAGTATGGTGAAGGAGCTTCAGGAGAGGGAGGAGACATACAGACAAGCTATTAAAAGCTACACTCAAAAAGAAGCACGTACAAATAAAGCTCTGAGCCAATTCACTACTCCTTCTCAAGCAACTGAAAATGGTCCTACTGCCTCCCCAATTAAAATGTCACCAGCCCCCCAAACACCCTATCAGATGCCACCCTTTACACAAAACGGGAACACATTCAACCCATTCAAATCACAGGGGTAATGTGCAAATGCCGTTCCCCCAAACTGGAATACTGAATACAACATATTACAGTTAAGAAAGGGGAGGAAGATCATGACACCAGAGCAACTCCGTGCGCTTTACAATCAGCGCCAGCAACGTCCCGTTCGGCCCATGCAAAACCCGATGGGCATGCCCGCTTCACCTTTGCCAAAACAAAGCCCTGTAAACAACGTTAAACCACTGACACAACCCACAACCAAAGGAGGCTGCTGCGGCAGGCGCTGGCAGGGCTAGTCATTTTCAAGGAGAACCTTTCCTTATAGCTCGCCCAATATGGGAGGAAATGGTTAGACATTGTAAAGAAGAGAGACCAAACGAAGCATGCGGATTGCTCTCAGGTAGAGACGGGGGAGCAGAAACCATCTGGCGGATGGAAAATACGGAAAAGAGCCCGGTCGCTTTTGCCATGGATACGCGACAAATTCAAAAGGTACTGCAAAAAATATCCTTAAAAGGCGAAGCATTGGTCGGTATCTATCACTCTCATCCTACTGCGCCGCCCATTCCATCTACTGAGGATATTGCCTATGCGTACTATCCAGAAGCAGCCTATCTGATCCTCTCTCTCTCTTCAAACCAACCTGAGCTTTGCTGCTATCGTATTGCGGGGAAGCAGGCATTCGTGCATCCCTTTCAGCTCATATAGGTACGCTCGTCATAAGATAACCTCTATCAACGCTTCCTCAAGGAGGATCGACCGCGTTTAGCGGAAACCTGAATTCATAAGCGACTCGCTTATAAATTCCTATACGTTAAAAGCCAAAACAAAAACAGCGGGAGCTCATTCCCGCTGTTCTGTCTTTTTCATCGATTCAAGACGCAGCCATTCCCTTTCTTCCCAGCTGACAAAGTCATCCTCCCACTTGATGTGGTATTTCTCTCCCTCTAATCCGATCACGATCCCCCTGGCCCCATCCTTTACGTACACGACCATATCCCCAATCTGTATCACATCGCATCGCGTCCCTTTACCCGAGTCTAAAGATGATGCCATGACCGCCTTTTGGGTATTCCCATTTAATATTTTCGTACGGACACCCGATGCGACAGCTTCCACACTCATGACAGCCCTCGTACCCCACATGCATCCTGACCTCTTCCCATTTGTACACTTCAGCTGGGCAAAATATGGTGCATAGCTTATCCGGGCATTGCGATGCACAAACATCAGCACTTAACACATGCAGATGTGACTGCGTATCCGCTTTGAAGCGCACAAGATACTGCTTTTCTTCAATCGACTGCCCCTTTGGTAGTTCCTGCATCACTTCATCACCCTCCACGCATTCATCAGATCGCGCGCCATTTTCCATTTGTCTTTGGCAGAACCGAGGTCATGCCAAATTTTTTTCTGCTTGCTCCACTTGGAGGTTCCATCAATCGTAAACATTTGGCTAGCTGCCTTGTTCATCATAGGGATGTACTTCTCGAAATATTGTGGGTATTTTTCGAAGTGATGAGTAGCGTCCTTGTATTTTTTCAAATCCTGCCCGACAAAGCTATCTAGAAGCTTCACCCGATAGGAATCAAGCATTTTCTCGGAATAGTCCTCTGCCTCTTTCGCCTGCATAATCGTTTCAGCAGCGAGTACCCCTGATGCCATCGCCATGTTTGACCCTTCCCGATGAATAGCGTTGACCAGCTGTGCAGCATCCCCGATGACGATAACCCCATTGCCTACAACCTTTGGCATGGAGCGATAGCCTCCCTCTGGTATGAGATGAGCCAAATACTCCTGCTGCTCACACCCTTGAATATAGGGGCGGATCATCGGGTGATTCTTGACATAATCCAACAGCTCATAAGGCTTGAGCTTGTTTTTGATCAATCCTGACAGCATCGTCCCGACACCGATATTCAGACTGTCCTTGTTCGTATACAGCCAGGCGGTACCCAATATGCCCTTTGTCGAATCACCGAATATCTCAATCGTACAGCCGTGATCGCCTTCCAGATTAAAGCGGTCCTCAATAATTTTCCGATCGAGCTTGAGTACTTCCATGACGGCAAGCGCTACCTCGTCAGGACGAAACTCCTTGTGAAAGCCAAGTGATTTTGCCAACAGAGAGTTGACCCCATCCGCCAAAACCACGACATCGGCATAGACATCTCCATCAGGACGGTCTGTTCGAATCCCGATTACTTTTCCATTTTCCTGAATGCATTCCAATGCTACCGTCTCGTTGAGCAACAGGGCACCTTGCTGAACAGCTTTATCCGCAAACCATTGGTCAAACTTCGCGCGCAAGACGGTAAAGTTGTTATACGGCTCCTGTGCCCACTCCATTCCCTTGTAGCTAAAATTAAGCGCTGACTCCTTATCGAGCATCATGAAGCGCTGCTCGACGATCGGACGTTCTACGGGAGCCTCCTTATAAAAGCCTGGAATGATATCCTCCAATGTCTTACGGTACAAGACACCGCCCATTACATTTTTAGAACCTGGATACTCTCCCCTTTCCATCAACAGGACGTTCACTCCTGCTTTTGCCAACGTGTATGCGCAGGCTGTACCTGCCGGACCTGCTCCGACTACGATTGCGTCAAATTTTTCAGCCATACGAAACCTCCTTGTCCGGCTCCTCTTGGAATGCTTCCATCAACATCGGAATGATTTCAAAGGCATCCCCAACAATCCCATAGTGGCATGATTGGAAAATGAGTGCGTCCGGGTCCTTATTGATGGCGATAATCAATCCGGAATTCCGCATGCCGACCAAATGCTGAATCGCACCGGATATACCAATGGCGAAGTAAATTTTCGGCGTTACCGTCACTCCTGTCTGTCCTACCTGATGCTCATGATCAATCCATCCGGCTTCCACGGCGTCTCTGCTTGCCCCTACCGTCGCTCCGATTTTTACAGCAAAACGGTGAATCAACCCAAAGCCTTCCTTGCTTCCTAATCCTTTGCCACCTGCTACGATCACATCTGCTTCGTCAAGGCGCACTTTTTCCTTTGTCTCACGAACGATTTTCAGTACCTTTGTACGAATATCTTCTTCATTCAGGCTTATATGCTCATCGATAATTTCTCCCGTTCGCGTCTCGTCCGGCTCAAGCGCTTTCATGACTTTTGGGCGTACTGTCGCCATCTGTGGCCGATGCTTTTTGCATAGAATCGTAGCCATAATATTTCCGCCAAAAGCAGGACGGCTCGCTTCGAGAAGCCCCGTCTCAGCATTGACATCGAGCATCGTTGTATCCGCCGTCAATCCCGTCTCCAAATCGGTCGCTACAGCACTCGCCAAGTCTTTTCCAGTGGATGTCGCCCCGTACAAAATAATTTCAGGCTTATGCTTCCTGGCGCACTCGATCACCGCACGCATATACGATTCCGTCCGATAATCACTGAATATCCGGTTATCGTACACATAAACCTGATCGGCTCCGTAGGGAAAAAGAGTTTCGGCAAGCGGACGAATGCCTTCTCCAATCATGAGACCAGCAAGCGGAACTCCCCGTTTATCTGCCATCTGCCGCCCTGCTCCCAACAGTTCCAGAGAGACAGGTGCGATTCTACCATCACGCACTTCTATATACACCCATATGCCCCTATACTCATCCAGATTCATACTTGCCCCTCCTTAACCCGAAACAATCCCCTTTTTTCTCGCAAAATGTCCATCAGGTTTGCCACCTGTTCGCTGGTAGATCCCTGGAGCATTTCGCCACCCTTTGGCTTTTCCGGCGGCCATACCTTTGCCACGATCGTAGGCGAGCCTTTTAATCCAAGTAGGGTACGATCAATATCCCCCAAATCGTTAACTGACCAGACGATCGGATTATATCGGGCTGCTCGCAGCATATTGGGCAGCGGCGAGTAAGGGACCTCATTTATTTCTTTTTCAACAGAAAACAGGCAGGGCAAGGATGACTGGATGACCTCATAGCCATCCTCCAGCTTGCGATGAACGATTGCGTAGCCTTGCTGTTTATTGACTTCCACTACCTTCTTCACACTGGTCAACGGTGGAATGTCCAATCGTCTGGCGATACCCGGCCCTACCTGTCCGGTATCCCCGTCAATCGTCATCTTTCCACAGATGACTAGATCCACTGGTTGTTTTTCCGCGATTTTCTTGATTGCCATGGTGATTGCGTAGCTGGTAGCCAACGTGTCGGCTCCTGCAAACGCCCGATCCGTGACCAGGTATCCTTCGTCCGCTCCGATCTCCACGCATTTTCTGATTGCCTTTACAGCAGGTGGAGGCCCCATCGTAACAACAGAGACGATGCCCCCATATCGCTGCTTGAGACGGACAGCCTCCTCAACAGCATGAGCATCGTATGGATTGAGGATTGCAGGTGCGCTCGCGCGGTCCATCGTGTTGGTTTTCGGATTCATTTTGATGATCTTGGTGTCCGGCACTTGTTTAATACAAGCAACTATGTGCAGCATGAATCATCCCCCTCTGCTGCCGGGCGCGTGCTTAAGGAATTTTAAGATCCTGTTGGAAAAAGGTTGTCTCTCTTTCGCGCAATCTTCAGGCAGCTTGTCGTTCATTGTTATAACGTATTGCATTTTCGGGAGGGTTAGACCAGTAAACAGGGACGTTCACGCCATACTGCAACAAAAAAATCCCTGCCTCCACAGGGATTAGAGCTGTTTTTGCCTCGGTATAGATTTGCTCACTCTCTCGTTTCGAGTCCTTGGCTTTGAGATTCATTCCCTTTCTTTCTGCATGCATTTACTCCGAGCAGCAGTACAGGAAGCAGCAGCCCATAGGTCGCTGCGTATGTAATCCACTCATGCGTATTGTACTCTTCCGAATGGACGATGTTGGGGTGGACGATCAGTGACAGGATAATCATGAGAATTCCTAGTGGAAGAACGAGAAAACGATAGTCTTTCAGATTCAGCGTCTGCGCAAGCCCTATGACAGAAGCATAGAAATAACAGGACAGCCTGAAGAAAATCGTAATGAACCACATACCTGCCATCACAATCTCAATCCGCTGCAAAAAGTTTCCCACATTGATTTTCTTTGCTAACGCATAGCTGGGATACATTTGCCTCGCCGTCGTTTCCGAACCGAGGACAAGTATCGCTAGGGCGATGATGATGATTAACACGAGTCCGCCAATTAGTGTACCAGTTAGAAAAGCTTTTCGGGCTTCCTTAAAGCGATCTACAGATGCTGGAAAAATCATGAGCAAAGCAACAGGAGAGAATGAAAAAACGCTGGTGAAAAAAATAGCTGCCTTGAACAAAACGTTCATATCGGTTTCCAGTACTGGTTGTATATTTTCCCACTTGATCTGCGGTGAAACAAAAATTGCCAATATCAAAAAGAGGACAAAAAACAATGGAAATAACATTTCCGCTGAGCGTGCAAGTGTCTCAATCCCTAGACGAACGCCCATGAGAACCACGCACGCAAAAATAATGTTGATCGATTGGATCGGCGTCTCCGGCATGATCTGGGTCGTCAAAAAATTGCCTACAAAAAAGAGAAGTTCTGCGGCGGTAACTAGATTGAAGAAGACAAAGGTGATAGAAATGGTTTTCCCGATCCATTTTCCGAGGACGAGCTCATTCATTTCAACTAGGCTCTTCTCTGGAAAAAGGCTGCCAAGTGCACAGTACAATCCGGTTATCAAGAGCCCTAGTCCAACACCAAGCACAGCCGCAAGCCATGCATCTTGCTTTGCCAGACCAGCAAGTCCAGCCGGAATAATCAAGATGGGGGTACCGATCGAAAAAAGAGTTACTATCATGCCGAATTGTCGAACACTGATTTTCGTCTCTGTAACCATGTCTTTATCCCACCTTTACTTCAATGCGTTATCCAGCATCTCACTAGCCGGCCTGTATAATTGAATAATCCAATCGAGTGGATTCGGAACCTTCACATGCATGCTGTGCGCGATACTGATCCCCACACCAAGCACGAGAAGAAACGAAAAAATCCATATCTCCTTCCTTTGGCCGTTTTTTAAAAGGGAAGGGACCTCGATCATTATGACAAGCGCTGCTACGACCACTAATCCCAAGACTGCCACCATAGCACTCTTACTCCTTTATTTTATTGAGAAAGGAATCGCTGATTGTCCCGAGCCTTCTGATTTTAACATCAACGTTGATTTTGACAGCTAGATCAGGGAATATTTTGTTCCAATCCTTCTTGGCATTTTTCCAATATTTCGGATCGCTCCGATGAATGGATTGACCAAATCCAAAGACATCGCTTTGCAGTTGCTTCGCCTTGCTCACCGCACGCTCGGCGTTGTTTTTCATGACCTGCTCCACTCTTTTCTCCAAGTCATAGATGGATTTTGTTTTTGTAAGATCCACCTCACATTCAACATCTGCTACATTCGCCTCCGTATGAACAGAAACCTCAACTTCCGGTTTTTCTCCAGATACCTTCCCTTTTACTTTTGTCTCGGAACGAATAATCTCGACACCCATTTTTCCACCCTTTGGACATGCAATTTCTATGACACTACTGTTCAATCTGTCCGTTAAATCGCTAAATCCTTTGCTTTCGTCCTCGTTCAACCAACCAATCAGCTTATCTTTTCGGAAAACAGCAATGCCCTCGTACTGGAGATTGGAGGGAGGGTCAATTGCTTCGATGTTCTGCCTCCCTTTGCTCGCTTGCCGATCGCCCTGAATACGTATCCCAGTCATCACCGCCTGCTTGCCCTCGCTCACGAGATCGGTGAGAAGTTCATCTAATTGGATAGATACCGTTGGTGCCCATGCCTTTTCGGATACCTCCAAAGAAGTATACAATTTGGTTGCCGGAATTTTTTCCAGAGGAGTTAAGACGCTCAAAACGTCTTTGGCGCTTGATCCTTTTGACACCACCATATAAAAATCGGTGCGAATTTCATGATCCCGTGAAAATAGGTCCAGAATTTTTCCAACTCCATCTCTGGCTACCTCTTCACTGATCACGAAGATCCGAAGATGTGCAAAATATAGCTTGCGGGGAGTTACTGTGGTCATTCTGCGGATCGCCTCAAACACCGTGTCCCCTTTCGCATGGTACATGGTGACAGGAGCACGGCCACTGGTCGCTTTTTGCGCCGCTACTTCCCCAGGATCAGCGACCTGTACAGACAAATGAACTTTGTTATCGATTTTGTCAACGCCTATTGCCGTAACAATGGCTAGATCATTTAATTCCCGGCGGCTCCAGCAGCCTGTCGTAAGCAACAAAAGAACGAGAAATACGAGAAACAGGACCGCTGGTCGTCTCACGGTTCATCCTCCTTTTCAGTCTTTCATGTTCCTCTTTTATGTTCTTGGCTTTGGCTTTTGGCTAGGACCGTTTTTTGCTCGCCTTACGTTGTTCTGATTGATCAGGCGTGGACGCGAAAACATCGCCCATTGAGGCAATCTGAATATGGCATCCTTCTGGTCCTTCAGGATCAGCGGAGCAAACGGACTCATGTAAGGTACTCCAAACGTGCGTAGGCTGCACACGTGAAGGATCAGGGCGATAATCCCGACAATAATTCCAAATACCCCAAAGGTAGCTGCGAGAATGATGAAGGGAAAACGTAACATTCGAATGGTATTCGCCAGACTGTATGATGGGAAAACGAAGCTGGCGATCGCGGTCGTGGATACGACTATGACCATAGCCGCCGAAATGATCCCTGCATTTACAGCCGCTTGACCGATAACGAGTGTGCCGACGATGGATACCGCTGGCCCAATCGTTCGCGGCATGCGGAGTCCCGCCTCCCTCAGAATTTCAAAGGCCACCTCCATCATGATTGCTTCGACGAAGGCCGGGAAGGGAATCCCTTCACGCTGAGCCGCCAAGCTGGCTAGAAGCTGCGTGGGCAGCATTTCCTGATGGAACGTCGTAATGGCTACATACATCGACGGACTGAACAAAGCAATTAAAAAACCGACGTAGCGCAGAATGCGTATCAGGCTGCTGACATCCGCACGATGATAATAATCCTCTGCTGCATGCAAAAAAGATACAAACAATGCCGGCACGACAAGTACAAATGGCGTCCCGTCCACAAGAATCGCCACTTTCCCCTCCAGAAGCTCTGCGGCGATTACATCCGGGCGCTCTGTGTTGTAGATGGTTGGGAACGGCGAGTAATTATCGTCTTGAATGAGTTCTTCGATATAACCACTTTCCAAAATACCGTCGATATCGATTCGGTCGAGACGCAATCGAACCTCTTCAACCACTTTTTCATTGACAATACCTTTTATGTACATAACGGCTACATCTGTTTTGGTCACCCGTCCAATTTGTCTCGTTTCCAGCCACAAATTCGGATCTTTGATTTTTCGACGAATCAGAGAGGTATTCGTTCGTAATGTTTCTGAAAATGCCTCGCGAGGTCCGCGAATCACTGATTCCGCAGAAGGCTCGCCAACCCCGCGATCTTTCCAGCCTTGTGTATTGACGGCGATTCCTTCTGTGTGACCGTCTAGCAAAATAATCGTCTCACCGGACAAAAGAGAGTGATATAAGTCTTCAAAACTGTGAATCTCCTTGACATCACCTATCGTCAAGACGTATTCCTTCAAAATGTGGACCACGTCATGTGTGGAGCTAAGTAACTTCTCTACCTCCGTGATCCGGCTATTCAGGATCACCGACTCCATGATAAAATCCGTGATCACATTTTTATCTACCAAACCGTCTGTGTACAAAATCCCCATCACATTTTCGCCGGTTTTTCCTACACGGACTTCTCGGAAAATGATATCGGTACTGTTGCCGAGATCACTTTTGATTTTTTGAATATTTTCTTTAAGGTCCAATAACAGCGGTGTCTTCTCAGTCTCAGTCTTTGTCGTAGGTGCTGCAGGTCTTCTGCTAATTTTGGCGGACGAAGACCGTTTCCAAAAGTCCATAAATTTCATGACGAGCTCCCTCTGGTAAGCGATGCCAATCTAGTAATTTAGTATGCTCATAAGGCGAGGGGTTTTAGACAACATCCTAGTCGCCCCAAAATAAAAACAGGTAGGGAGTTCTTCACTCCACTACCTGCAACACATTTTTCCAACATTATTTGACTTCTCTCATTTCCTGACTCCGATATTGTGTCGGCGTCTGCCCTGTCACCTTGTGAAACACTTGCGCAAAATAAGCACTGGTCCGAAAGCCTACCTGCATGGCTATATCCGTCACACTGCTCGTCGTTTCGGTCAATAACTCTTTTGCCGCGTCCACCCGTTTCTGACTTAAATATTGAGTAGGGGAGCACAGCTTTAGCCGTGTGAACGAGCGCTGCAAATAATACGGACTCACAAACAATCGTGATGCGATTTCTTGCAACGTAAGCGGCTCTTGATAGCATTTGTCGATCAATTGCTCTACCCGATTCGCCAGCTCTTCATCCGCCGGTCGCCAATGCTGCAAGTGAGGCTGACATCGCTTGCACGGACGCAGACCGATGCTCTCTGGCTCCGCCGTATTAGCGAAGATGCGTATATTTTCCTTTTTTGGCACTCTCGATTTGCAGGACGGACGGCAAAAGATGCCCGTTGTCAGCACACCGTACCAAAATTGCCCATCGTACGCATTGTCGCACGATACGATCGCTTGCCAGTATTCTTCGTTCATTTGCCATCCTTCCTCTCGCTTTTTTCTTTACCCAGTATAGCGTACGTTCCCTCTTATACGTAAGCTCCCCGGAATGAAAGAGCAACATTTTCGAAGAAATGGGAGAGCAAGATCGAGAAAGACGTCACTCCCTCCATCTCCTATGCTAAAACGTGTCAACGATTCAACTTAGCAGGGAGGACAAGATCATGTTTCAGAAAAATGATAGTAGACGACAGCTCAAGGATTTTCGTACTTTTTGGCTCAGCCATACAGCTGCGGGCTCTGCTTTTGGCGCTGATCCCCATCCTTTCCGTTTTCGGCGTTTTACACATGGAGTGGCTTTATACCATCGCTTTTCTGACTGGAGTGTGCACCGTATTTTTTGACATCGCCTATCAATCCTATCTCCCCACACTAGTCAGCAAAGAACAGCTCGTCGGGACAAACAGCATGCTGGAGGGAAGCCGTTCTGCCGCGCAAATGACTGGACCTGGGCTAGCAGGAGCACTCATCCAACTGATCACTGCACCTATGGCGATGCTGGTGACATCCCTTTCCTTTTTTCTTTCTGCCCTGTCCCTTCGCTTCATCAAAAAAGAAGAGGCTACGCCCGTGCGTCCTGACACACCGCGCAGTCTTTGGCAGGATATCCGCGAAGGATTGCATCTCTCCTTCTCGGAACCATTGCTCTTCGGTGTCATACGCTGCTCAGCGATCTTCAATTTCTCCTGGAATGTCATGTTCAGTGTGTACGTCCTGTATGCCATCACCACGCTTCATATTTCGTCGGGGTGGCTTGGACTGGTTTATGGAGGGCTGGGGCCCGTCATCGTCGGCTCGGCCATAATCGCTTCATGCGGGGGACCATTTGCCCCTTTGGCTATGGGGACTGGAAGCTCTGCCGTATTTCTTTTGATGCTGGGGCAGTTTTTCTTTGGTTTCGGCATGTCTATGTGGAGCATTAGTACTCTCAGCCTGCGCCAAGCGATCGTACCTGATCAGTTGCAGGGCCGGGTCAATGCCACTGTCCGATTTGTTGCTTGGGGAGCTTATCCACTCGGCTCTCTTGCTGGTGGTGTCATTGGCGACATGTACGGGATGCAGATCGCCCTGTTTACAGGAGCTGCTGGGTTGATGATTGCTGTTCTCACATTATTCTTTACGCCCTTTTTAAAAAGTAAGGAAAAGACAATAGATGAGCTTCATCGAGGATAACGGCAAATCAGAACAAAAAAATAGGAGAAGGCGTCAATCAACTGTATGTCGACTGGCGCCTTTTGCCGTTTTATTTTTTGACGGAGAGCTCTACTGTTGCCTTTGTAAACTTTTTATCCACTTTTTTCAGCTTGATCTGCAGGCCGATCTTTTGCAGGATTTTACCCACTTCCGGAACTTCTGGCATCGTATAGTCATCCTTGTCATTAAACTCAGTAATGCCTTTTAACGGCTTGTACTTCATCGTGCCAAAAATGTAATCGAGTTCCATTCCGGACGTCTTGTTCGGGCTGAATGCCGCATCGTTTACTTGATAACGCGCGTCGGCAATCATATCCTTGTTGTCCTCGTCATTGTTCCAGTATCGCACCTCCTGATGAGCATCCACAACCCCGAGCATGCCATAGCCGGGATGCTGGCTCGTGTTATTATCCTGCGTTTTGCCATAACGACCGTCATAATACCAGATCACCAAACCCGGATCGTAGGTGAAGAACGTGTCGTTGCGGCGGAAGTATTTCAGTCCAGCGTCAATACCTTCATGCGAACGCAGCTCGACGAGATAGTAGGCGTCGTACATTTTACCTTCTCCATCGAAGTGATGAAAGCCATCCAGCTCAAACTTTGGCTCGCCTTCTGCATCATCGCTGAAGATTACCTCTCCGTCTCCTTCTACCGCAAAGTTGTCAAGATAGAAGCCAGCCATGGCCAATCCACCGTCTGTTACATAATTAAATTCGATTTGGATCTTTTTCCCTGCAAAATCGTCCAGGCTGATTTCTTCCCTGTCCCAGCCTTTTGTTTCATCATCGTACTCTTCGATTTTCGTGGTAGTGCCTGCATCCACATCAATCACGTTGATATACAAATAGTCGTAGCCCGTTTCAATCGATCTCCAGGAATCAAAGCTCATGGAAGCAGAGCTGACACCAGTCAAATCGATTACTTCCGAAACCATTTTTGTGTTCAGGTTATCTCCTTCATCAGAGAAGTACGAGTACTCGCCGTCTTTTGGCTGAACAGGCGGCTGTTTCTCAACCTGCGGCATATTTACCTTGATGACTTTCCCCTCTTGTTCTATACTGCTGCCGTCTACAAGCTCTAACGTTTTTTTCTTTTTTTTCAACTCTTCATGATTCACGACCTGTGGTTCAATCCAATTGCCGCCGTACATTTGCTTGAGCATCATTTTTGACCACGGGTCAAAGCCTGTCGGCTGTGTTTGAAAGATTTTCCCTGTGTGGCTGCCAGAAGACATCAGGGACCATGCGCCTACTGGTGAATCATGACCAGCATTCGTAGTGTCATACAAATCCGGCAGCCCTAGATTATGTCCGTATTCATGTGCAAAAACGCCAGGTGCGCCATCCTCGGGCTGGATCATGTAGTCATATGCCACCAGATCCGTTCCCGGAATTTCTACCGGTTTTTTCAGTGTCCAGCGGTGGGACCAAATCGCGTCAGCATCTTCCCCTGTTTCTTCTCCGATTCCAGCATGTACGAGCATGAGGTTGTCCAGCATGCCATCCGGCTCCATCAGATCGCCATCGCCATCGAGATCATACGGGTCGCGCTGGTCATAATCTTCCTCATGTCCAGCAATTGCTTCGCCCACAGCCTCCAGTGTCTCCGCTACCAAATCGCGAGGCGCGGCGTCATCACCATTGTCGTTGTTACCGCCGTAGTGTTTATAATCATTCTCTGCAGTTTGCCACGGAGTTACAACCCCGTCCACTGTCCATGTATGGCCGGATTGCTCATAGTAATACTTTGCCATCGTTGTCATCTCGGTGCCTTCTGGTGATTTATAGCCTTTTTGATTAAACAGCATTTCTTTATAATGATTTTCGTCAAAATCCTTCGTCCACAACGAGTCACTCATCCTGGGCAATTGGTTATGCTCTCGATCCGGGAATTCGACTAATGCGATGACAATATTGTCCGTATGTACCTGCTTGGATGACCGAGCTGCTTTGGCATCATCATCCAGCTTTGCAATCTTGTTCGAAGCTTTGGAGAGAGCCGCCGTTTGCGATTTGCGTGCTTTTTTCCCGAACGATGTAGAGTCATCGATGCCATGCGGTACTCTTTTGTCTTTTAAGAAATCCTGGACAGCCTCGTCTACTTCTTCCTGGTCTGCATTCTCATCGATAATTCCTTGCTCAACCAGCGCATTCACCAGACGATCCACATTGATGGTGGATAAGTCCACATGTAAGGAATCTTTGTCTTCCTTCGATTTTGCCAGCCCTGCTGCCGGATGTGCCACAAAGGTACCGAGTACTAACGAGGAGGAAAATAGGATGGATAAAAGCTTCTTGCTTTTCTTCACGGCGGTTCACCCTTTTTTGTAGTGAGATTTGCCGAATTGTTATGCGCACTAACGTTTCGACTATTCGTAATTATCACACGACGAGTTATCATTACCAAATTTATTTATTCGACAAAAAACTCTTCCTAGAGAGAATCATTTTTTCAATAAGCTTCTCGAACTAATTCGACAGGGACTTACTAAAATGAGCAATTATCGTAGAAAAACTCTCCGCGATCCGGCAGTGTACCAGCATCAGCATCACACTCACCACTAATAGCCCTAGATGGACTTGTCGAATCGTTACGAACGTTCGGGAATGATCCGGTCCTGAGAACTAGTACGGGATAGCTCCAATTGCCTCTCTCTGTTGTCCCATCTGTTGCAAAAACCACACATTACGGGTACCATCAAGAAAACATGACCGTGTATGGCTTGGAGGATTTTTTATGCTACAATCGTTCGGTTTTTCCCTCTATGAGAGTAAAGTGTACGAAGCATTGGCTTCGAGCAGTGAACCATTGGATGCTGCCATGGTAGTGAAGCACTCTGGTGTTCCCAAAGCCAAAATCTACGAAGTGCTGAATCGTCTAGTCGAAAAAGGAATGGTCCTCGATACGATCTCAGAGAAGAAGAAACGCTACACTGCCCTCCCGCTTGCCAGTCTCGTTGAAAAGCTGACGCAACAATTTCAGTCAGATGTCAAACAGCTCACCTCCTCGCTCGCCCAAAGAACTGTGCGGGATGATCGCGTGTGGAGCCTGAAGGTAGCGGAGTCAATCCGAGCAGAGTGCAAGCAGTTGATTCAAAGGGCGACGCGTTCAGTACGCATTTCCGCTTGGGAAGATGATTTCCAAGAGTTTGTACCGCTGCTTGAAGAAAAGGAACGCAATGGAGTGGAAATAGAAGCGTTGATCATCGGGCAAAATCATACACAGCTCTCTCACGTACACTCCTTTGTCCCAGCGAAGGAGCACGAAGGCTTGGAGCGGTATCAACTGATCGTGATTGATCAGGATGAGCTGATTTTTGCTGGTGAAGAGCAAAGCGGCTGGCAAGCGATTAAAACACGGGCGCAACCGTTTGTGAAGTTTTTTGCCGATTCTTTTTACCATGACGTTGCGCTTACCCGGATCACGCAGAAGCATTTTGATTTACTGTTTGACGATGACGAGATCCGCAGCATGCTGATTCGTCTGCGTTATTAACCCTTTTTCGGCTCTGGCTATTTACGCCAGGGTCTTTTTTACGCATCCAGCAGCATTTTCTAGTTGCACAATTCCAAAAAGGTTACTATCATGGTAGTAACCTTTTTGAAAGAGAGGAGCTTTCTGTTTTGAACCCACGTGTTTTCATTCTGGCGATTGCTACCTTTGTCGTTGGAACAGTGGAGCTGATTATCGGCGGTACGCTCGACTTGATCGCCCAAGATTTGCAAGTCTCTATCAGCTCAGCCGGACAACTGATCACGATTTTTTCACTCGCCTTTTCCATCTCGGCTCCGTTACTTCTGCACCTGACGAGACGAATAGAACGCAAGCCGTTGTACTTGTATGCCCTGGCCGTTTTTTTCCTCAGCAATGTGCTTGCGGCCCTAAGTCCTACTTATACCGTACTAATGGTGGCACGTATTCTTTCAGCGGCAAGCAGCGCGCTTCTCGTCGTCTTGTCCATTTCGATCGCAGCAAGCATTGTCGAGCCGGCATACCGAGGACGGGCTATTGGAATCATTTTTATGGGGATCAGTGGTTCTCTCGTGCTAGGTGTCCCTGTCGGTCTAGCCCTGGGCAATGCTTTTGGCTGGCGGGCACCGTTTTGGTTGATTGCTGCCCTCAGCATTTTATCGATGATGTTTCTGCTCTATTTTTTGCCCAAAGTAAAGACTCCGGAGCCTGTACCCTTGCGTGAGCAGTTCGCTATCCTGAAAAATGGGAAAATCATCAGTGCACTGCTCGTCTCTTTGTTCATGCTGACCGGTCATTTGACGCTGTACGCATACTTCACCCCGTATTTGAAAACAACCATGGGCGTTGACGCGAGCATGCTCAGCCTCATCTATTTTGTCTTTGGCCTTGCAGCTGTCGCTGGAGGCGGGGCCGGAGGATGGTTTTCCGATAAATGGGGAGCAAAAAAGGCCATTCTTTGGATCGTTCCGCTTTTTGCTCTCGTGATGAGCGTTTTGCCTTTCTTTACGAGCTCACTCCCTGTTTTTCTTGTCATCATGGTGATCTGGAGTGCGCTGAGCTGGGCGATCTCACCTGCACAACAAAACTATTTGATTTACTCTTCACCCGCTGCGCCTGACCTTCCGCTGGGACTCAATACATCTGCCCTGCATCTTGGCATTGCCTTTGGCTCCATGGCAGGAGGAATGGTCGTAGAGCAAGCCTCGGTCACCTACACACCGTGGGTAGGTGCGTTGTTTGTTCTTGTTTCCTTTGGGTGCGCTATATTTTCCATCACTCGTCCGCTCAAGCATGAAGCGGCAGAAACAAAGCAGTCCCTATCAAACCAAACCGCCTAGCCTGTTGATAAATCATCCCAACAAAAAAAGCCGTTCTCCGACGGCTTTTTTTGTTCGTTACTTCACAGGCAACTGAACAGTAAATCGGGTCACTCCCTGATTCGACTTCATTTCAATCGTGCCCTTGTGCTTATGCACCACGTCTTTTACGATGTACAATCCTGTGCCCCGCTGTGTATTGTCTGCCGATTTCTTAGTCGAGTACCCGTTCATGAAGAGCTGCTCTCTTTGCCCAGGTAAAATCTCCTGCCCAGTGTTCTCCACTTCAAACACATACATCTTCTTTTCCTTGCGACAAGCAATGCTGATTCGTTTTTCGCCACTCGATAAAGCTGCGGCATCAATGGCGTTGTCTATCAGGTTGGAAAGGATTTTAATTAAATCAATCGATGGAATCTGTTCAAATAGATCTGGACATTCTGCAAACTGCATCACAATTTTTCGGGACTTTGCCTGCTCCCACTTGGTATGGAACAAGACCATCAAAGCTGGGTTCCCAATCCGTACTGTCAAATCCAGCAGCTTGGTCTCTTTCATAAGTGATTGGACATAATCACGGGCTTTGTCAAAATAACCGCATTCAATCAGTCCGTACAACACTTGCATATGATTAACAAAGTCGTGACGAATCGAGCGCATCGAGGTAATCACTGAGCGCAGCTCATCCTGATATGTCTCCTCCGTTTCACCAATTGCTTTTTTGAGCTCTCGGCGATACCAGCATTGCCATCCCAAAATCACCAAAACAAGAACAATTACAAACAGTCCCTGGAAAACAAAGATTGGAATACTTCGGCGAACGACTTCACTGCCGATTCCATCCACCTGCTCCATATCCGTATCCACAGCGATGATGCCAATTACTTTGCCGTTGTGGTCATAAAGCGGCGCACCTGCCGACATGTATACCCCATAGAGCGGGTCATGGATAATCTCCGAATAGTACGATTGTCCATTCTTAATGTGGGTGATCTGCTCCGGATAAACATGACATGGGTCGCCAATTTCCGAGCCCGCGCTGGTCTCAGGAGGAAAGGCCCCGACCATGACTATTGCCCCCTGATTATCCTCTTTCATTTGCAGCGTATATAAATGGAGAACGCCCAATTGCTCTCGCATCTCTTCTAGCTGTTGCTTGGTTTGTCCATACGCTTTATTTTCTTGTACGGGATTAGAGAGAAAAGCCTGGTAAGCAGCGATGTCTAATTTTTTGGCAACAGAAGTAGCCGCCTTCATGCTCTGGCCCGCAACCGAAAGGCGGACTGCTTGAATCGTATTGTAATAAGACGCTGCTATGCTAATACAGGTCATGATGAAAAAAAGAACTCCTGATATCAATAAGATGATCAGGACTCTTGGATTTTTATAATGAATCGTAGCCATGTTCTCTCCAACAACTTCTGACGTTTTTCGACACAATACTGTTCTTTCCATTCTAGTCGAATACCTTTACTTATGTCTACTTCACTTCCTGTTACTACTCTTACCCGACATAAATAAGGAAAACATAGATTGAAATATCATTTGGAATATTTTTATAATGAATGAGAGTGTTACTATCCAATATTTTTCCAAGTGAGAAGGAGTGGGTTCCATGCAAGAAAAACTGTTTGCCAGACTGCAGGAGATTTATCCCGAGCTGGTTCAATTCAGACGTGACCTGCACATGTACCCTGAGCTTTCCTTTAAAGAGGAAAACACAGCGAAAAAAGTAGCTGACAAGCTGACCTCGCTGGGTATCGAAGTGCGCACAGGTGTAGGTGGCATGGGTGTAGTTGGCCTTCTCAAGGGTGGAAAGCCAGGTAAAACGGTTGCGCTGCGTGCAGACTTCGATGCTTTGCCGATCCATGATGAAAAAGACGTTGAATACAAATCACGCATCCCAGGTGTGATGCATGCATGCGGACACGATATTCATACAGCAGGCTTACTCGGGGTTGCGCAAGTATTGAGTGAATTCAGAGACGAGCTTCCAGGAAACGTCGTTTTCCTGCACCAGTTTGCAGAGGAGCTGCCTCCAGGCGGAGCCAAAGCTATGGTCGAAGATGGCTGCCTCGATGGTGTAGATGTTGTATATGGCTCGCACGTCGCTTCCGATTTCGCTGTTGGCAAGGTCGGTATTGCCACTGGCTATGTGACTGCTGCTGCAGACAGCTTTGAGATCATCCTTTACGGAAAAGGCGGACATGGGGCGTATCCTCATACTGCCATCGACCCAATCGTTCTCGGTAGTCAGGTCGTTATGAATCTGCAACAAATTGCCAGCCGCCAAGTAGATCCGCTGAAACAAGTCGTTGTGTCTGTATGCTCATTCGTTGGTGGCGGGGAAGCGTATAACGTCATTCCTGACCAGGTCAAGCTAAAAGGCACCGTGCGTACCTATGACGAAGAAGTGCGTAGTGCAGTAGAACAATCGCTGAAGCGCATTGTAGAAGCTACCTGCCAGGCAGTTGGAGCGAGCTGCGAGGTAACCTACGAGCGTGGTTATCCAGCTACATGGAATAATCCGGAGGAAACAGCACATCTGGAAGAAGAGGTTCTGCGCCTGTTTGGTGAAGAAGGACTTTTGCGTATGCCTCCTGGAATGGGCGGTGAGGATTTTGCCTACTATGCACAGGAGCGTCCAGCAACGTTCTTTATGGTAGGTGGACGCAACCCGGATATCAAGGCTACCTATCCGCACCATCATCCAAAGTTCGATGTGGATGAGCGCTCCATGATTCAGACCGGACAAGTGTTTATCGCAGCCTTGCTCGCATACCAAGCCCGTCACCAAGGCAAATAGCGAAAAAAGGCAGGGACATCTCCCTGCCTTTTCCTATTGTGAAAACAGATTCATGCTAAGGTATCGCTCGCCCGTATCTGGCGCGATGCAGACGACACGCTTGCCAGCACCTAACCGCTTCGCAATCGTGATCGCTGCAAAGACAGATGCGCCTGAGGACGGTCCGACCAGTATCCCTTCCAACGCTCCCAGCTGTCTCATCGTTTGCAGGGCATCCTCATCTGCAATTTGCATGATTTCATCGTAGATGCCCGTATTGAGGATTTTTGGAATAAATCCCGGGCTCGTTCCGACCAGCTTGTGCGGTCCTGGCTTTCCCCCTGACAAAACTGGAGAGCCCTTTGGTTCGACAACAGCGATGTAGAGCTCAGGCAGCTTTTCCCGTAATGCCTCCCCTGTCCCCGTAATCGTTCCGCCTGTTCCAGCAGTAGCTACGAATGCATCCAGACGCCCGTTTGTTTGTGTATAGATTTCTTTCGCCGTCGTCACGCGGTGAATGTCCGGGTTTGCCTTATTTTCGAATTGCTGGGGAATAAAGCTTCGCGGAATCTCCTTTTGCAGCTCCTCAGCTTTGGCGATTGCTCCAGGCATACGCAATTCACTCGGAGTTAATACGACCTCGGCTCCATATGCTTTCAAAATAGTAATTCGCTCTTTGGACATATTGTCAGGCATGACCAAAATCGCCCGATAGCCTTTGGCCGCGGCATTCATCGCCAGTCCGATTCCCGTATTGCCACTCGTTGGCTCAATAATCGTATCCCCGGGCTGGATCAAGCCAGCTTGTTCGGCAGTCAAAATCAGATTGTAGGCTGCGCGATCCTTTACACTGCCGGAAGGATTGAATTTTTCCAGCTTTACGTAGACCTCAGCCGCTCCTTCAGGAACCATGCGATTCAATCGAACCATCGGTGTATTCCCGATCAACTCTGTTATATTTTGATATACGCTCATCGTCACCCTCCTGCAAAACATGCTCTAATGTCTTTATAGCCAGCGATTCCATAGTAATACAATAAGAATAATACAATTAATCCTTCCTGAAAACCCGTATATAAGGAAAAAGCTCACCTCCTCCATGTACTTTTGGAAAAAGGTGAGCGATTCTATTATCTCCTGAACTCGTTAAAAAGCATACTTGGTTTTCGTCTGGCTGATGACATGGACAGCATCCTGATACAGCTTGTTTGCTGACTGCTTCAACCCTGCCTGTTCTTTCTCGACGGCGGCTATCTGCTGTTTCGCCTTTTGTATGGCTTCGGTTCCTGTCTTGATCGCTTGATTCACTGTTTCTTCCCGCTTTTGCGCATCAGGGACCGTTGCTTTGATTTCCTCCCATACACTCTTGATGTCTGTTATATCGGTTTCCAAAACGGCGATCAAGTCATTCATACTCTTCTTCTTTTCCTGAATCGTCGCATCCATCGTATTCAAGCCATCAACCAGTACCTTCATACTGCTTGCTGTTCCTTGCATGACTTCAAATTCTGTTTTATGGATACTTGGCTGCTTCGCATACTGGCCAAGCTCGTCCAAAAGGCCTTGCAATTCTGTCACTTGCTCCTGATTGAAGCTGGTTTCTTCTGAAAATTGGATTTCTGTCAAATACTGTGCCGTTTCGATAAGGTCGGCTGCAAGCTTGGTCGTCCGTTCCACTTTCTTCGCAAAATCGACCCGTTCCTGTTCTTTAGCCCTGCGCTCTGCCACTTCTTTTTTCTTTTGCTCTGCTTCTTGCGTCACCTGTGCGGTTAAATCTTGTAGCTTCTTTTCATAGGTTGCCGCCTGACTCGCGAGAAGCTTGGTTTCTGTCATTTGAATATCCGCAATCGGTCCCGGGAAAACGAGCTCTTCCGCACTCACAGTCGCATGTAATTCCGCTCCACTGTCTGGCAGCGGCTTTAGAATCAGCTTTCCTCCGTCTATCGTCCCTGTATATTGCTGCGTATCGCTTTTTAGAGTGGGAATATCGTCTGTATCTTTTTCTACTTTTGCTACTGAAAATTCAACCTTCACATTATTCTCATCTGGAGTTACCTTTGCATAAAGAAGATGCGAACTATCTTCATACAAATACCCTTCTGCCAATGACAGCGGACTCAAATATCGGTAACCTGCGAATCCTAGTGCCGCTACGACGATCAGTGCAATAATGATGATGGTGGTTTTGTTTTTTCCCCGCATAATGCTACTCCTTTACCTGCTTTTTGTATGACGATCGGCCTTATTAGATTGCCAAAATGCCCCATAGATCCATCATACATGATGGCTTGCGCCAAACCCTATGAGTCAAAAGGCCAATTCATATAAAAGAACTTCCTCGTAGGAAGAAGTTCTCTTTCGCATTTATTTTACTGTTTCGATCTGAACATTTTCTGCAACGATCTTCCACTCGGTTAAAGGGCAATCAAACAAGACATGCAGCTCAAATCCACGATCAGTGGCGTAAATCTCATTGTAGAGCCACCAGTTCTGGCGTCGGATACTCTGCTCGTATGGAATAGTCATGAATGTAGGGATGAAAGGAAGCGGGCAGGAACCGTAGCAGATCCTCTTTGCGCTCTTCTATCTCACTTTGAAAGTTCGCCTTGTAATCGATTCCCTCTGACTCGTAATACGCGATGTTTTCTTCCCAGTCTTCCCGAGTTTCAGGAAAGGTTAAAAATCCATATACCTGCATTTCCTTATACCAGTCTATCGTAAAATAGTTCACAGACTCGCTCCTTTGTTATTTATGGATAAAATTTACATAACAATAGTAGCACAAGCTCAACTCGTTTCAAAACTTAGTCATTTCATACACGAGTGCGTTTGTTACCAGACGGGATTTATGGTTATCGATCACCATTTGGGTCTGCATCCTATTCAGTGTTTTTTCTGGACTTTCCCCTTTTTTTATTAGCGGCATAGATGCTGGCGGCGGGACGATCATTTTCATTGTCTGCATTGGCGTTGCCGGATTGTTAGCCTGGATCTGGCTGGGAACTGTCTATTATGTAACTTAACCAGCCCTACTTGTTTACAGTGGGCCACTCAAAAAACCATTCCTCTACAAAGCATCACAAGTGTCAAGCCTGTCACCTCTATCGCTGCAAGTGCAGCAACCTCCACCAAACGACTTGAAATCCTCTACAACAAGTATGATTTAATCTACATCTCTCCCCTCGAAGAAGACGCCTTTTTGGCAGAAGTTCAAAGTCGCTGCCCTGGGGCTACCGTTCAATCTCGTTAAATGCTTTTAAAACAAACAGCCCTGCGACACATAAGGGTGCTGTTGCAGGGCTCCATGATCGTTTTCTTTTATTTGACTAAGCCTGCTCGCAGCTCTTTCACGCCGAATTCCAGATACGCCTTCAGGCAGGTCAATACAAACACCCATCCTTCTTTATTATCTACCAGCTTGCTTACGAACTCAGGATCATCTTGTGAAAAGCCTTCTTCATTCACTTCGATTACGGTACGAGCCTCGTCCACTTCTTGCAGCGCAATGGTAACAACATGCTCTTCCCCAGGGCCTTCCCAGACAAACACGATTTTTTGGTTGCGCTTGACTTCTACCACCTTGATGACAACGGTGGCATTGTATTCCTCATACCTGAGCGTAATCGTTTTGCCTGCTTCCCATCTATCCGAGCTGGACGAAAACCAAAAATTCCCGATTTTTGCAGGATCAACAAAGGCTTCGAACACTTCATGGGCAGGTCGCGCAATCGAAAATTTCGTTAGAATGTTCATATGTACACTCATCCCTCTTTCTATTTGTTTCCTGTCCGCGAAAAAAATCTTCTGCTCCTATTGAAACATTCCAAAACATCCCTCGTCAAACGGAGTGTAACACTAACAACCAGACGAGGTGATCGCTATGAAAATCAATCGCACTCTGCTTACTTTTTCTACATTTGCTGTCATGGCTTTATCTATTGTCCAACCAAGCTTTGCACAAACAACTCCGTTTACTGACCTGGCGAATGTAGCTGCCAAAGATAAAATTATTGCCCTGCAACAAATGGGTACAATTCAAGGTGTAGAGGATCATCATTTTATGCCAGACGCTACAGTGACAGCTGCGCAAGGGGTTCAATTGATTGTCAAAGCCTTGGACCTGAACCTGGATACGATCCGCTTTATTAAAGAACCAAAAGCAACCGACTACTTTTCAAAAGCGGACAACAATGGCTGGTATGCAAATGCGCTCATCGTCGCAGCGAACAACGGCTTTGAATTGCCAGCTGACCTGGACCCTAATCAGGTTTGGACCAAAGAAGAGTTCATTCATCAGCTAATGCTCGCGATGGAGCGTCACGGTAATTTGCCAATGATCAAGATCGTTCCCGTCGAGTTTGGGGATGCAGATCAACTGACTGTTCAATACCAAGGCACGATTCAGCGCTCACTTGTCCTAGGGATCACCGCGCTGGGTGCAGATAAATTGCTTCATCCGAAAGATGCCATTACACGCAAAGAAGCTGCCGAGATCATCTACAATGCAGTTGAATATTTGAAAGCACACCCAGGACCAAAAGCTGAGGAGCCTAGTACTCAAGTTCAATGACGGGTGATTGCCCATCATTCCATGCGATGCCAGTTTTCTTCGCGTAAAAGGTGCTGATCATGGACTTGTCGGCGGAAATATATCCATCGATGAAATCTTGGACTACATTCTCCTCTTTTTCCAAAAACAGCTGATGAAAACTAAGGATGCTCCAGAGAAAATGGCTCAAAGTCGAATTGAAGAAAAGAACCTGATTCAATACTTTGTTAACCAATCGATGGCCTCCAGCAAGTAAGAAGCATAAGGACGTCCATTCCTTCACACGCTACTAGTAAAAGGTGGTGGATATTTATGGACAAGCAGAAAGCAGCTCCGAATGACGAGCCAACGGTTGCTCCAAGTATGTATGGTCATGACCCGCTTGAAGAAAAAGCGAGCGAACAGGAGATAGAAAAAGGTGATTACACCTCGGTTACAAAACTTTTTGTTGACCGGACTCCAGAAGATTGAGGAAAACGGGTTAATACCCGTTTCTTCATTTTTACTGGTCTATTATGGAAAGATCAAAGTCTTTTCTCCATATCCCCATACGCAGTCGATCCACGTAAACGCCATTTCTCCACCTATCCTGATACATCATCGCTTCTTCTCGAAATCCATTTTGATGATACGACCGAATTGCCTTTTCATTATCTACATCAACACGAAGCCAAATTTTGTTTAACTCCCATTCATGAAATCCTACAGATAGCATGGCTCGTAATGCTGAGGAGCCATACCCTTTCCCCCAGAACCGCTTATTACCAATCGTAATGTCAATTTCTGCGCTCTTGTCTGCCTCATCAATGTTTTTTAGATCAACCCAACCGATGTGGTGACCGTTTTCGGTAGTAATCGCTTTTTGTATGTATCCATTACTTCTGTTTATACATGCCTCGATCCATTGCTTTGTTTCTTCTTTTGTAAACGGAGGATATTTATCCGGCACATTCAAATAGGCGGTTACTTCGCGATCCAGCGACCAGTGAAAACGGTCTTCCACATCGTCTAGCGTTGTTGATTCATAAGCCAACCCGCTATTTACCTCCAGCTATTTTCACCACTGTAGTAGTGACGGTACTGATTTACTTTACCATACTTGTTGACTCTCAATCCCTATGTCCATACTTGGGAGCATGACCGCTTTTTCACAAAGTAATCTTGTGGTATAGTATAATTCGTTTTGGAGGCTTGCCTGGAGCAGACACTGAAGTATCTTGGTGTACGTCTCAAACGTATAAACAAACGAGCCTTTATTCGTACGACGAGCTCTTAACCTTTGTTACAAGCAAAAAAAGGAGTGTACATTGTGTCTTCTCTTATTGGTTGGTCGATTAGAAACATTTTGTGGCCCTATATGGAAAAAAAGAAAGGGAACAAAATCAGAGCCTATATGTCTGAAATGAAAAAATTTCAGAGTCTTTCGAAGCAGGAGATTTCTCAGCATCAGTCTGAACGTCTAAAAGAACTGCTCGCTCATGCTATTAAAAACGTTCCAGCCTATAAGGATCTCGATCACGAGCTGATCAACTCTGTTTCTACCCCTGCTGAAGCGATTCAGTATTTTCCGATTCTTACCAAAAAATATTTCAATCAAAATAGCGAGAGTTACATTTCAAACACCGCTGACCGCTCCCAGTTAATCGCCAATCGCACTGGCGGTTCGACTGGAGAGCCTACACGATTTTATCTAGATAGAGTAACTGTCGAGCATTTTGAAGCTGCACGGTGGTTGGGATTGTCTTGGAGCGGAATTCAAATTGGCGATCCATCTGTGATGGTTTGGGGCTCCTCCATTGAGCTTTCGAAAAATCAAAGCCAAATTCACCAGCTGAAAGAAGTTTTGTTAAAAAACCGAACGATCATTTCTGCCTATGATTTGAAGGAAGAGAGCATTCGAAAATATCTCGATCAGATTCACTCCTTCAAACCAAACTACCTGTATGGGTATCCGTCTGCTTTGGCATTATTAGCTGAGCTGATGATTCGAAACAATCTGAGACTACGGATTAAGCTGAATGCAGTCGTCACTACTGCCGAGACACTTCAGCCTCAGCAGAGAGAAGTGATTGAAACAGCCTTTAACTGTAAAGTCATTAATGAATATGGCGCTCGAGATGGCGGCATTATTGCCTATGAATGCCCAGAAGGAAACATGCATATTTCCGCTAAAAACTGCTATCTGGAAGTCGTCGATATTCATACCAAGCAGCCCCTTGGATATAATGAAAAGGGCCTGTTACTCGTTACCGATTTAAACAACTATTCCATGCCGCGAATCCGCTATCAGCTAGGCGATGTCGTTTCCCTCTCGGATAAGCCATGTGGCTGCGGGAACCACCTACCTATCCTCGGCAGTTTGGAAGGACGAGAAGACGACGTATTTGTTGCACGTGACGGTTCATATGTCCACGGAAACTACTTTAACCAAGTCATGTGGAATTTGGAGAGCTTTTCCGGTTATCAGCTAATCCAACATACGCATGAGGATGTTTCGTTGAAATTAGTCAAAAACGTTGGCAGTCATGACTTTGAACGGGATGAACAGATCTTCCGCGATGAGATTATGAAAAAATTAGGGAATATCCATCTATCAATCTCGTTCGTCAATGAAATTCCTCGCAGCAGTTCGGGTAAAATTAGATATGCAGTAAGAGAATTTCCGCTTGTGACGAAGCCGACGATCGTTGAGAATGAAAAGGAATTTACAACATTAAACCTCTAGGATGTGAACCACTTGGATATAACCGATTCTAGCTTCTTGGGTGATGTGAGCATTGAACGGCTCCTTTTCATTTTTCTAATGATAGCCTTGACCAATTTTATTGAAACGACTTCCTACTGGTCACGATTAGCTGGGGTACGTGGTCAAAAGATAGCCATCTCTAATTCTCTGTACGCCATGATTTCTTTCGGTTCCCGAACTGCGACCCTGTTTTTTATTGCTCCAATTGGGGGAATCATTGACCGTGCCGTAAAAGGAAACTTTGATCCCTTACATATGCTGCAGTTTACCCTTGTTGGTGGAGTACTCGGAACTGCACTGGCAATCATTTTTATGCCGACCATCGTTAAATTTTACGATATTGGCGTAGAGCGTTTAGAAAAAGACGGCAGCATTATACGGGTTTTCAAGTTTCTCATTCTCTCAAAAGAAGGTTTATCTGCACTGAAAAATTGCTGGACTCCTCCTCGCTTCGAAATGGTGAAAAAACTGAAGCTAGACGGCGTTCCCAAAAGCATGGTGATCCTGAATATCGTGCTGTACACCTTTTTCAGTATGGGAGCGATTGCTGCTTACTACGCGGCTTGGTTAAACCCTGAGTACATGGCGCGTGCAAGCAGCCTTTCCCCTGCTATTAACGCTGTCGGTGCATTTCTACTCCTCTTCTTCGTAGACGCGCAAAGCGCCATCATCGTTGACAGAGGGCTAAATCGAAAAATCCCAATGGAAGTCGTTCGATCTGCCATGGTCTATCTGGGGATTAGTCGCTTTCTAGGAAACATTCTGGCGATCTTCACCCTTTATCCAGCCGCTCTAGGAATTTCTTTCTTAACAAAATTCTTCTGATGCACTCTGCTGGAAGATCATATTTGCCACAAAGAACAGGAGCCGAGGAATATGTCCTCTGCTCTTTTTTGGGTTCATCAAAAAGTCCTAACTTTGGTTAGGAGAAAGTACTCATTGAATCGAGTAATGTTAGAGTTGCCCATTGTTTTGAATTCTTACCGTTGATGGAACGCCGTGTGCGATGAAAGTCGCTCGCACGGTGTAGGCTCGGACAAAAACCCTCATAAACAGAAGGGAATAAGTCGAGAATAGCGATTTGGTCTTTACACGTTTACCAGGCGTCCCAATTCCTATCTTTACTTTTACCGACAATCCAACATGGAGAGCACACATTACGTCAGTTAAAGTCGGGGATCAGACACTAACAGAAGTCCTTGAGGGACCAGCACCGGGTGACTACTTGTTTGGATCATCAAATATTGTTCCTCCCCCGGTAGAATTGGATGAAGGTCTTAACTTTATTGCCTTTAATCCGACTTTGTTTCCACGTAACGAGGAATACATCATCACGATCAAATCAACTGGCTATCCAGACGTTACCCTGACACTTCAAGGATTAGTGACTCCACCCCTTGAATGATTCCATCGACAAACCCTTAGGAAATTCCCTAGGGGTTCTTTCTTTTTCGTTGTTTTCATTTTATATAGTTGCTAACTATCAGAATTAGACTCAACAATGACTATAAATATTGAACAATCTTTTTAGTCCATTCACCTTTTTCATCCGCAAGTAATGTATTCCAACCTAAATTTCGTGCTTCTATCAGATTCTTTTCTTGGTCATCAACAAATAAAACTCTATTCTCGTAAGTAAGGTAAGAATTAACTTTTACGTATATATCGAGTTGAGGTTTACAGAAGCCCACATCCCCTGAAACGGTTACGCTTTTTATGTATTTTTGAACAGGACAAATGATATGTTCTACCCATTCTATACGGTGATTACTCAATAAATGAATGTTTGCATACTGGCTCCAAAATGTAACTAATACCCCACTCGATTACGAAAATCAAGGAGGAACCCATTATGAACAATCCAATCACATTGCGCGGACTTAGCACCATCAGTTTCTGGGCTGCTGATCTGGAAGCTGCGAAAAAATGGTACACAGAGCTGTTTGGCTTCAAGCCATACTTTGAACGACCAGGATATTTTGAGTTTCGTCTTGGTGACACTCAAGCAGAATTGGGTGTTATTGATAGCCGCTACTCCCCCACTAGCTCGGCAGCAAGCCCAGCTGGCACCATTGTATACTGGCATGTTGATGATGTGAAAGCGACTTTTGAAAAGCTTCTTTCCATGGGAGCGACGACATACGAGGAACCTGTGGAACGTGGTCCAGGATTTGTCACTGCCTCCGTTGTTGATCCTTTTGGAAATATCCTTGGCATCATGTACAATGCCCACTATCTGGAGGTCCTGGAATCACTCAAAAAGTCCTGACCTGAAACAATCACAGTCGGGTTCTACGTTTATCCATCAGAGCAGGCGGTTAATTTCGCGCTTGCGTTTTTAAGCGGTAGGGAACGGCTCCGTTATCACGAGCGAATTAGAGGGAAGATATTGACAACAACTGCCCTTACATAATAACATTATTTTACGTAAAAATAACATTTTACGAAGGCGTGATATGATGGAGATTTCAAAGGGAGTAGAATTGCTTCACCTCGATTTTCATGGGAACATTATTCACCCCATTCTTTTGTGGGATAGAGAGACGGCTGTTTTAATCGACACAGGATTCCCAGGGCAAATAGAAGATTTACGGGTTGCCATGGAAAAAGTAGGAGTGTCGCTCGACAGTCTGAAAGCTGTGATTTTGACGCATCAGGATATGGATCATATAGGCTGTCTTCCTGAGATTTTGCAGGAGTGTGGGAATCAAGTTAAGGTTTATGCACACGAGCTGGATAAGCCTTATATTCAGGGGGAGCTCCCACTTTTAAAAGACGGGCACCTGGAAAATCCTCCGAAAGGCCGAGTAGACTATACTTTGATTGACGGTCAGGAACTGCCGTTTTGCGGCGGGATTCGCATCATCCATACTCCTGGGCATACTCCCGGGCATATTAGCCTTTATTTAAAGCAAAGTAAGACACTTGTTGCCGGGGATTCGATGTACAGTGTAAACGGAATTCTTGGAGGAATTCATGCCCCAACCACACCAGATCTGAATGCAGCTCGTCTTTCGTTACAAAAGTATGTAGATCTCGACATCGCATCCGTGGTTTGTTATCACGGGGGATTGAGTAATAAAAATGTACATGATCAACTAGTCGGACTTATCCAAGGATAAAATAGGATAGGTCCCTCACATTCATTTGTAAAAATGGATAAAATGAGTTACTTCGGATTAATAAAAAATAGTCCTATGCTCTGATCTACCTATTCTTAGCGGAATAAGGTAGATTTTTCATGTTTGGGAAGATCAAACATGCTACAATGGAGTCTACTCAATTTTTAGGCTGGAGGAACCACATGAAAAAGAAATGGGCTTTATTATCTGTAATGGCCGTGGCGCTTGCCTCGGCAACTTTTTCAACGACTCATGCTGTCGAAAAGAAAAGTGCTGATCTCATCATCAAAAATGGACAAGTCCTGACGATGAACAGCAAGAAGGATCGCTTTGCCAACGGAACCATTGTTGTCAAGAACAACAAGATTGTGGCCGTCGGCGATGCAAAACTGGCGGATGAATACAGCGCACCCAAGATTGTGGATGCAGGCGGGGATATCGTGATGCCCGGCATGGTCAACTCTCATAACCACGTGCCGATGGTCGCTTTCCGCAGCATCGGGGAGGAAGGAGTTGGAAACAGACTGTTCGAGGTCTTTTTCCCGCTGGAGGGCAAGCTCCTCTCCCGTGACCTGATCTATAAAGCATCCATCCACGGCGCCATCGAAATGGCCATGGGTGGAGTGACCACCTACTCTGATATGTACTATCACGAAGACGAAATCGCAAAGGCAACGGAAACCATCGGAATCAGAGGCGTGCTAGGAGAGACCGTGATCAGCTCTCCGGTCGTAGACGCTCCAACGCCGTACGGTGGTCTTCAATATGCCGAGGAGTTCATCAAGCAGTATAAAAACAGTGATTTGATCGTACCTGCTGTGGCACCGCATGCTACATACACAGTGAGCCCCGAGATGCTCAAAGCGTCGAAGGCTCTAGCTGATAAATACAAGGTACCATTTATCATTCACGCAGCTGAGTTTGCCGACGAGCCGCAGCGGATCGAGAAAAAGTTTGGCGTGAAAGCCGATTCGGTCATCAAATATTTTGACTCTATTGGCATTTTGGACAAGAACACCATTTTGGCCCACGCCATCCACATCTCGGATGAAGATATCCAATTGATCAAGCAAAGAGGAGCGACCATTGCCCACAATCCGATCGCCAATACAAAGGGCGCGACAGGTGTAGCTCCTGCCATCAAGATCGATCAGGCAGGCGTCGCAATGGGACTGGGAACGGATGGACCGATGAGCTCAAACACAATGGATGTATTTGGAACGATGGGATACGCCGCTCGCGTCCATAAACTGGTAAACAAAGACCAAAGTCTGATGCCGCCAAGCAAGGTCGTGGAGCTGGCGACAATCGGAGGAGCCAAGGCACTCGGCCTCGGAGACAAAATCGGTTCCTTGGAAGTAGGTAAGCTCGCAGACATCATCATCGTCGATGTCCATGCTCCGAACACATTCCCAACCTATGATCCATATGCAACCATTGCCTATGCAGCCGGCCCACAAAACGTCACCGATGTGATCGTCAACGGGAAAATCATCGTGGAAAACAAAACGCTAAAGACCTATGACTATCAAAAAGATTTGAAAGACATGACCGACGTATACAACAAAGTAAAAGAAGTGGAACAAACATTGGAATTCCACAAACCGAAAAACTAAAGTCATAAAAAGCCTTTCTGCCGGGACAACCGGATGGAAAGGCTTTTTTGACTCCCTGTATGTATCTCTTGCTATCCTTCTGGATATTTATGTTCGTTCTAGGTATCCCCTGTATGAGTAAACAGGAATTCCAAAAAAGAGCATATTAAGTTATCAACCAGTAGCGCTAGCCATAAGAATATTATTTTTATCTGAGAAAATATAGTAGTAGACTGACGGATTCGTCATACGTTAACGGGTAGATTCGCGCAACTTTCCATTATTTGGTGGCGTATAAGAATTGAAAGGACGAAACGAACAACTTTAAAGTGAAGAGTGAGAAACTATTTAGGAGTGAACAATTGTGAGGATATATTCTAATGGCATCAAAATATTGATTGGTGCGATTTTTATCGTTTGTGTAGTGGGAGGTGCACTGGCGCTCCAAAGCACATTTGCTAAAAGCGCGATTAATCAAAGCCCCGCGAATTCTCCTCACTATCTACTAAATGAAAATGAACAGACATACGGTTCTGTTGAAGAAACGACTTCTGTTGAAATGTTACCTGACTTAATCCATGTAGGGAGTGTGAATGGCATTGCAGGATATTTGCTGAAAAAAGATTATCTTAGTGAACTTGTTCATGATGCCCCACTGTATGCTGTTGATGGGAAAACCATAATCGGTTCTTTTCATATTGGCGCTAAGAATATGAACTATCCTAAAAATAAAAATGGACTGACATACGGTTCTGCCACAGATGCTGCTTCTCCAGATGCGGAACCTGAATTAATCCGTGCAATGGGTGTGGATGGTACTATAGGATACGTGCTGAAAAAAGACTTAGACGGTGAGCATCCAAAATCACCAGAGGAAGCTCTTGCGATACAGAACAGTAGATCACCAGGAGGTCGTGATATTCCGCTATATGACGTTGATGGTGAAAACATAATAGGTCTGTTTCATGTTGATTAAAAATTTATGTTCAAGTGTTATGCTAACGGGATAACGGGATTGATAGCGTAATAAAACGGGTGCTACGGTATTCGTTTTATTACGCTAAGTTGACGGTCAGGATAAAGGTGGTAGAAACAAATGTGTTGGCGGAATTTATCAAAAATGGTTCCGGAGGAGAATTCCGATTGGGCGATTACTATTGGGATAGCAAAATCGATTATTTAAGCAAAACCAGAGGCCTGTATTACAATGATGATTATTTGGAATTCCTTGTTAAAAATGTTTGGAAGATGAGTCTTTCCCCAGTTCGAATAATTGATTTTGGATGTGGCTACGGATATTTGGGGACTAAGCTCTTACCATTACTTTCAGAAGGATCCACTTACACAGGTGTGGATGCTGGATGTAAATTAATTGATCATGCCAAGGATGTGTTCAAAGACGCCACTTTTAAGACCGAATTTATCCAAGGCGATGTTAAAGAATTGGTTTTTGAACAAAAATATGATGTTGTAGTTTGTCATGCTTTCTTATTGCATGTTGAAAATCCAAAGGAGATTCTACAAAAGATGATAAGTTGTTTAGTAGATCGGGGAAGAATTATATGCTTTGAACCTCATTGGATCTCAGGTATGGCAAGCTATTCTCTCTATGGATACGATTCATCCGATGTAGTCCAGTTAGGGTTTCTTCAGAAATTATTTGAAAGAGATGCGCACCGTAGCGGCAAGGATGGAAATATCGGAATAAAAGTACCTGTTTATTTAAGCCAATTAGGGGTTAAGCAAATCGAGTGCAGGGTCAGTGATAAAGTTAATTTCTTAGATCCCAATTCAGAGTTTGAGAAAACAAGTGCTCTATTCAGCTCGTTAAAGGAAGATGGCTTTGGTGCAGACCCTGGGGAACAAGAGCAATTTATCTCGAATTTGATAAACCGTGGCGCTACCTATGAACAGGCGCAGAATGAGTACAGATTAGAGTCGTTTCTGTCAAAAGCTTTTAAGAACGACACATTTCTGACCTATGCTGCAAATATGAAGATTACTACTGGGGTTATTGAGCGATGAAACCTTATAATTTCTATACTCGAAGCTAGCCGTCGATGGCTTCATTACGCTAACAGGTATCGATCATTCAATAAAACAGAGGGAGCCTCGGACATTTGTTTCTAGCCCATGGCTACCGCTGTTTTGATTGGTAGGGTCATAATACCATCCCCTCTTGTTTCCAACCACTTACGTACAGTAAGATTTAGGAAAAACGATGAGGGAGTGGACAAATGGTCACTTGTTACTTGAAATACGTTATTGATCCATACCAGATTAATGTTTTTGAAGAGTATGCGAAAATGTGGATTCCTCTCGTCAATAAATTCGGTGGACACCATCATGGTTATTTTCTACCTCATGAAGGCGCCAATAATATCGCCTACGCCCTCTTCAGCTTCCCCAGCTTGGCTGAATACGAAGAATACCGTAAGAAAATCCCGACAGATGAAGAGTGCCAAAAAGCCCTCGCTCTCGCGGATAACACCAAATGCATTATTAGCTACGAAAGAAGCTTCCTTCGCCCTGTACTTGAATAAGCGACCATCCGATCTCGCCCATCTTTTGAAAGATGGGCTTTTCAACGCTCATCGGCACTTCTTGTTCTGTTCTCCCTGCTGCCACCCTCTTACACCTAAAATAAAAAACCCTCCCTTCCGACCAGGGGAAGAAAAGGGAGGCTGGGTGGACTGGGCTCAAATCTCTAGTTCACCAAGTCGAACGAGTTCGACTACTGCCTGAGATCGACCTTTGACACCTAATTTTTGCATAACATTACTAATGTGATTGCGCACAGTCTTTTCGCTGATGAAGAGTTGTCCGGCAATCTCTTTGGTTGTCTTATCTTGGACCAAGAGTTCAAACACTTCTCTTTCGCGATTCGTTAACAACGGCTTGGTTTGGTCGCTACCCTTCAATCGTGCCACCCCTCCTTGTGGGCTCTACAGGAACAAGGTTGAGGGATTACAGAGTCACCTTATCCTATGATGGGGGGTGGGTGATGGTGCCGGAATTTCAAGGATTTTAGGCTTTTGCCATACATCCTATTCAGAAAAAGGGCAATGGGTTCCGAACACCGCAAACAAAGATCCTCGATAAACACCGCAAACACACCACATTCAGGACGACGATGGCCGCCTTTTTGTCTGTTGCTCCCGGTCTACGCTCGAATGACTCTGAAGGAAGCAGGCGCCGGAACCCAAGGCCAACACCGCCCCCGACACTCCAGTCTATTCAACTGACACACGTACTGCTCCCGTCTTTTCGCCCTCATTTTATTTTGGTTTACCATCTTTGTTCCCAGCAGCCAGCAAAAAAAACTCCCTTCATCTCAGCCGATAAAGGGAGCATATCGAGGCTTCCTCAATGAGGAGCGACCGCGTTTAGCGGAAAGTTGTCATGCGCTCCGGAACTCATAAGCGTCACGCTTTTAAATTCCTATACGTTAAATAAAAGGCGTGCGATGATACGTCTGCTCAAACTTTTCGCGCAGCCCTTTGGCAAGCAAGGTAAACGAACCAACAGCCACGATAAAAGCAAGTAATGGCGTGAGGAAAATCCAAGTGAAGTTGCTGTAGACAAAGCCGCGGTATGATCCCAAAAGCCCTGCCCATTCATGCGTAATGGAGTGGTAGATAACGGGGTCTGTCGTCATTTTTGTCCCGCCAACGAATAAATCAAACATCCCTAAAAGACCCATCAATGTCATGATCGCAACCATTTCGGTTACCAAAATAATAATTAGCTGCTCTTTTAAATGGGGCAGGATGTGGCGGAAAATAATTTGTTCCCGGCCAGCCCCAAGCGAGGTAGCAGCCAGCACATACTGCGTATCTTTGATTTGCTCGGTCTTCTGTCGGATGGACGAGGCAACACTGGGAGCGCCCAATATTGCCACAATTCCAATGAACAGCATAACTAGTGTTGAAGTTGGCATCAACGGATTGATACTTACCCCTTTTAGCAAGAAGAATACGGGAATAAAAATCGGCATATACCCCCACGCATTTTCGATGGCTAACCACCACCGCTGAGGCTTGTCCTGGATGCCAATGTAAAGCCCGATAACAGAGCCTAAAACCACCCTGCCAGCTGCTATCGCCAGTGTCACAAACAACGTATAAGGAGCCCCGTGCAGGAGCAGTGTAAGCAGATCATAGCCCCACTTGTCGGTGCCGAATAGATGATCACTCGACGGTGGTAATGGCGGCGAAATAATGACTGTTTTGCCGTTTACGACCTCATTGCGTGTCTTTTCCTGATGATCGAGTGGATATGGTGCCATATAGGGACCGATCAGTCCAATCACGAGCAGGAGCAGCACCAGAATAGAGCCTGTCCATAAAGACCAATTGAATCGTTTCTGCATAGAAAAACCTCACTCATACCGAAAAATGTAGCGACTACTTATAGACGACCGCCCGTTCAAATAAGTACAGAACCAAACGAATCAGGAAATAGACCAAGATAGACAATAGAATGATACCCAAAAGTCCCATGACTGCAGAATTGAACTGATACGGTGCGTTTTTACTAAAAATAAAGCGAGTCAAGCCGACCACATTAAGCAAATATTCCACAATGAACAGATTCGCTACAGTAATGGCGATTGTTTTTTTCAGATCAGCCAACAAAAACGGCTTAATGTTTTTGTATACGTGATGGACGAGAACATGCCATATCCCCATCCCTTTTGCCAGTGCAGTCTTGATGTAATCCTCTCCGCCAATCTGGACATATTTCAGGCTGACCACTTTCATAAGAAAGATGGTAGGTCCTATGGACAAAAGAGTGATGGGAAACCAGTTGTTGGCGGAATCACTTGTTGGTGACAATGTAATGATCCGGATGTTGGTCAGCTTATAAAAACTGACGGCAGCCAAAATCGACAAAAAAATCAGAATAAAATCCGGAATCGTCGATATGAGGTTGAGCAGCTTTTGCAGCTGGCGCACCATGCCAAATCTTTGCAGAAACAAGCCAAAAATCAGACTTGCTACAACAGCAATACAAACACTCGAAAGTAGCAGCTCAAACGTGCTGAAAGCAAAAGGGAGAATGTCCTCCGCTATACTTCTCTCGTTGTCGCCCAAATAATAGGTTCCCAGTGACCCCGTAGCGATCTGCTGTATCAGGTAAACCGTTCGTACCACTACTTCTTCTGGTGCAAACACTATTTCTTCTTTGACCGTATATAGCATGAACGGCCCGCCACAAACGGCGATCACCAAAAAGAACATTCCAACCAGTTGTTTCACATATGACAAGCCTTCATACCCCCTTACTATTTCCAACAATACACCATCTAAAAAAATTCATCCAGACAATCAAAAATATTTTATGTTTTTTTATATTTCAGATAACGAGAGGTGCTAGAAAAACAATTCTTGATGCTGCTTACGGGGAAAGAAGGAAAATGGAAAGAGGGGCGAGCTTAGTGCTCCCCCTCTTTTCTCTTAACGAATGAGGTAAAAATTTGATTGCCTTTTGGCCAAAAAGTGCACCTTGCCATCTACAAAAGCGATGGGTTCTTCCAAATAGATAGGGATTTCCTCATCCCATTCAGGTATGTATTGTCGAATATTAAATTCCATGGCGTAGCACGTATTGTTTTGAATGGTCAACTCTCCCTTGACCGGGATTGCTTCCTGCTTATCGTACAAGCCGATGAGTGGCCCTGCCGCATGGCAATGAGTGCCGATGGGATGCGAATAAATCATCGCTTTTATCCCTTCTGCTTCTGCCTTTCTGATACATGCTGTGAAAACCTCATTCCCAGTCTGTCCTTCTTGGAAGTTCTCACACATAATGTCTTCCAATCGATTTGCAGTCTGCATGGCGTTCTGTAATCCTATCGGAGCATCGTGCTCATCCATTTTTAATACGTACGCAAGCTGTTGAGTATCTGTCGCCAGCCCTAAATAATGAATCCCTCAAGCGCGACCCGTTCTGCACTTATGACGGCAGGCGCCTGACCTGCTTCGAGTACCTCCAGCAATTTCGTAACATACGAGTGCGTTAGGCCATCGCAAAAGCTGTAGTGGTCGGAGATATTGACGCCGATGTGCTTCGGTTCATTCTCAGAAATGATGCGGGCCAAGCATCCCCATTGATCTTCTTTTGCCGACTCCCAGACCCGTCGATAAAAAGGCTCAAAATCGGGGTTCGTATGAATGACCAAACGATCTACTGTCTGGTCTTCCTTTAAAGCAAACACGATGATCGTCAATCTTCGGGAGCTGTCAATCGCTGCCGGAAACAGTGTCTCCATGATCGGGTCCTCCTGATACTCCCGGCCGATTATCACCCACATGTCCATTTGATGCTTTACCATAATCGCGGGCAATATCGTAGCTAAACGTATTTGCAGCCATTGATCCTGCATTTGATCGCGCACTTGCAGCGGCAGGATGCTGTTTCGCACGTTCACCTCGTTCAAAGCACCTTCCCCCTACCCTGATTTGATATGCTCCCAGAGTAAAAAAAGACGGCTGCTGCCGCCTATCTGATGATCACAATCTGAATTTCCATCGTACCCATATCATGCAAATCGAGCGGTGCAGTGAGTGCAGTACCCGTCATTTCTTGCATATCCCGATTCAGCAAAAACAACGGTGGTGTAATATCTACCTGCACGCCTCGATTAGACAAAATCGTACTCGCATTCCCCGAAATCATATTTCCTAGCTCTGAAATCGCACTTTTACCAATTTCATCCATTTCATTGACAGGGAAACCTCCCATCATAGCGGAAATGATTCGCAGAGCCAAATCCTCCTGGATGCCAAAAAATACATCTCCTTGCAATTGACCGGTCATCCCAATACGAATCCAGGTATGGCCTTCACGATGTATCCATTCTTTTTCGGCCAATTCCCCTCGAGAGATATCGACATTGCACACTTGCGAAATCACCGATGAGGCAGATTCTAAGAACGGATCTAAGTATTGGACTATCATCTCTTCTCTCTTCCTTTCCCGGGCAATTATCTGTCGTATTCATATCATAATGTCGATTTTTGGCAGTTGCAAGAGTCATCACCATAAAATGTAGGGAAAAAGTCTCTTATATACGGTATTCCCGGAAAAAAAGACTCTACTTTAGTCTCATAACGAATGGTATAAATAGTCTTGCAGGAGCGTAGATTGAGGACTTCTACGCCTACTTCATGATGACTTAACTGCCATACCGGAAGCTCCAAACGTTCAAAAGCAAAAACGGTATCCCCAAACTCGAAGCATTCCATGATGCAACGCTCATGGGGGTAGCTCTCATCAGCCTCGAGTAAATGAACCGGCTCCAAGCCAAATTGTTGAAGCAAATGCTTACGATCGAGGGCTTGGTCTCTCCGATGCTTGCTAACAGTACGTCGTGGTGAAAGCAACGGATACTCCTTCATTACATATTCCCACTTGATCCCGTGATAAAACATCAAATTTCCCTCCCCAGACACAAATACCCGGCAGCAGCCTGATCATGCGCTTCGCCGGGTATGCTTCATTACTCTACCGCTTCTTTCCTATCACATTCATCTCCGCTCGGGCTTCGCGTCCCAATGAATCTGTCGCAACTACTGTCAGCTTTTGCTTTCCGTCCTCAATATGATCGAGCACGAGTCGAAATCCCCCTTGATCATTCACATCAGCCTGTAGCTCCTGATTCCCATACTGGATTTTAAGACTGACAGCACCAGTACCTGTCACCTTCCCTTCGATAGGAATAGACTCACCGCCTTTTGCTTCAAGCTGGTTTTGCTTTAATTTAACTGTTGGCGCAGGAACTGCTCTCGCTTTGTAGTTCAATCGCAGCTCGCCTTGATGCAAGACAATTGATCCGGCACTAGCATCGACATATCCGTAAATCAACAGGGAGCTTTGATTGCCTGCCCCGTCCTTACCCTCGATCAAAATACGATTCTCTCCATGCTTCAACGGCAGTGTCTGAGTCACATATTTTTGAACAGGGACTTCGAGCTGATCTTCTTCAAAGCTGGTGACAATTTGTCCATTTACGCTAATCTGTCCCTTGTATGTCTGATCTCGATACATAAACCGGATCGGGACCAGCATTTGCTTCGTTGCTGGGTCAAATTGCACGTCCTCTGCTCCATCATTTTGGAACTGTAAAATGGGAGGGGTCGTATCCACAATGACTCGCTGGGTAAATTGCCGCGTGTTTCCATACATGTCTCGAGCACTGTAAACGACATAGTTGATCCCTTCTGGCAGCCTTATGATCGTCTCGAATGAACCGTCTGACTCGACCTTTACCGGAGCTTTGTTGATCGACAATCGAACTCTGTCCAGCATATCCTCTCCAGACACTTTTCCACGCAAGGCGACATCCGGCTGCTTGGAAATTTTCAGGTAGGAGAACAGATCATCCGGAAATTCGATGAATGGCGGGGTCGTATCGCTCTTCCCATTCAAATGACCCACACTGATATTGCCCGCAAAGTCGTAAGCAACCACACTCATTTTTTTGTCGGGTTGATTTACAACCGTACTCGTTACCTTGGAAGAGTATGGCCCTCCTACTTTTTTCCCGTTCACATACAGTAAATACCCTTGAATATCTTTATCCCGACTGCTCCATTGAACACGATTTCCTGATACTGATACAGAAATGACTGGTGGCTTCGTGTCCACTCGGATCGGCAAGGTCAAGGTTTGCCAGTTGGCATTACGTCCATCGATTTTAGCCTTGATGCTAAAGTGATATTGGCCATCTGCTACCTGCTCATAGGTTCCTTTTTCGGGAACGTACGCTTTGCCATCCCAGCTCCACGCTTCTCTCTCCGTGTAGTAATAGGGCGTACCCAGCTTGGACTGATCATATTTGGACACCTTTTCATCGCGCACCAGCGTCCTAATCGGCTTGCCAGATTGATCGGTTACCTCTACGATCACTTGACGGGCATTGCGCAAAAACGTAATGGATGGAGCAGCCGTATCGTAATGACCGTCACCGTTTGGCGAAAAAGCGATTTGAGTCGGATCGATTTTCGCGGCTCCTTCCTCGCCAACACCTGTTACACCCAAGTAGTCACGGTACTTCCACTTGTCATTGCGTTTGTCATGGTACCACGTTGTTTTGACCCCTGTACGTTTTTCCTGGCTTCCTTTCTCCCACATCGGCTCGTCCATGATTCGTGGCTCGTTCCAATTTCCGTAAAAGCCAAAGTATGGAACACGTAAGGTGGGAAGCTCCTTGTCATCAGGCTGAAACGCAATAAAGCCCTCTGCAAACAGATTTCGTGCTGTCTCTTGGGGAACCTGGAGCGTCACTTTCACTTCACTTCGTTTCCCTGGAGCAACGGTGACTTGCGTATTAGAAAACTGCAGCTTGGCCCCTTCGAGTGGACCCTCTGTCAAGAGATTCAAGCCATCCTTGCGCAAATCAGTCAGCACCCCGAATTCGTCCTGCAGCTGATACGTTATTGGCTTTTTGCCAAATTTGTTATCGAGAAACAAGGAAAAGGTCGTCGTAGGGCCAATTTCCCCCAAAGAAACCCCAGCCTTACCTTTCGCATCTACAATGATTACAGGCGTTTGGATCGCCTTGTTAATTTGCATTAGTCCTGCCCCCTGCACACGCGGGCTGTAGGGCATTTTTTGCACACGCGTCTTTTCGAAGGCAGCTACACTTTGCCGCGGGTCCATAATCGGCTGTGCGGTGTTCATGGCTGCTGCTTTGAGCGTCTCTACAAGCGACCTGCCCTGCAGATTTCTTCCTTGCTTTTGGTAGGCCTGCTTCAGCAGCGCCATCCCTCCCGCTACATGTGGTGTAGCCATAGAGGTCCCGCTTTTCACCGCATAATCGGAGTCTTTTACCGTCGACAAAATCCCCCCGCCTGGCGCGGATATTTCTGGCTTGAACTGCAAGTCTGGCGTAGGGCCCCAGGATGAAAAAGCAGAGATAGTCCCGCCATCCGGATATGGCATCGGATTTTGCGCATACTCGCCGTCAAAAGTGATGCTTACCTTTTTTCCCTTTTTTATCGCCTGCGCCAGCTTCTCACCCATTTGCTTCAAGACCGATACAGCCGGAATTTGCTTCAGATGCTCCGCGCTGATCATCACTGGCCCTGTCTCATTATTGTAGATAACCGCTCCTACAGCTCCTGCCTCCTTGGCGAGGCGAAGCTTTTCATCGAACGAAATATCTCCTCGCTCCAAAAGCACCACTTTGTCTTTGACCGAGACGTTGTAGTCTTCTTTTTTCCCTTTTCCCATATACACGAGCGGATAAGACTTGAGCAGCGTCGTTACGGGGTTAATCGCGTTTCCCGTCGCGACATGTCCATGCAGGTAAACGACTCGTTCCAGTCCCGGTACACCTTGTACACCGAAGCTGTGGCCTGCCAGCGAAGTTGCGTTGACAGAAGCGACCGCAAATGCGTCAGGTGCGAGGCCCGGTGAACCGATCATAGCTATGTCAGGGTTTTGCGCACGCACCTTGTCACTGCCAAAGTAGGCATCGTTGCCCGCAGCAGCAACCACGATCACACCGTTGTCTACGGCGCGCTTGACAGCCATTTGCTCAGTGTTTACCTCGTCCACATAGCCTGCCGAGGAGCCCAGGCTCAGATTGATCACATCCGCTTTTTTCGTGACCGAATCGTTAATGGCAAATAAGATGGATTCGCTTAATCCGGGTACTTCTCCTTGATAATTGGAAAACACCTTTTGACTCATAATTTGTGCTTCAGGAGCGACACCCTTCATTTTTCCATTTGCCGCAATGATCCCCGATACATGCACACCATGCTGCGATTCTCCGACATCCTCTGTTGTTTGATTGCGGTCAGCCCAGTTGTATCCGGGAATGACCTTCTTCGTAGAGCCTGATTTTTGCTGCGCCAATCGCTTGTCACGTGGAGCAGGCATATCCGGATGCTTCGGATTAACCCCGGTATCAACTACAGATACAAGCATCCCTTCTCCTTTTACCCCTGCATCCTGCCAGGCCTCGGTAGCTTCAATCATATCCAAGGTTGAGGTCTGCGCGAACGAGACCTGCTCGCCCAAAAAGGAATTCTCGGCACGCTGCCATTCATCCGCTACAGAAAAGCGTGACTCGCTTCCTTCCTTCGGTGTCACCCGCTGGGCTTGTTCTGGAATCGCAGCATCCTGCAAATCCTGCATGACTCGTGTTTGAAAGCTTGTCGTGTCTATTCCCGCAAGCGCATAGACTCTGCCTGTATTCACTGTCGTTATGGGAAGCAAAACCAACGCCAACCCTAAGCTGAGTACCTGTTTTTTCATCGTTTGCCCCCTTTATGGTAAAGCATCCATTGTTTTAAGTTTTCACTGGGAAGCTCTAAGGTATTCCCTTTCTTAACAAATGAACGCTTCCTGCCGAGGGAAAAACAGAATGTACGCAAAGGCGTCAAATTACTTCCCGCTTATTTTTGGTATAATAAGGTGTGATGCCTATCGGTACAAGGAGCTGAAACAGCATGTCATACAATGTGCAAGATGCGATCGAGCGTCTCCAGGAGGCGTTTCGTTCTGCCATGCGCGTAATCGGACCACAATTGTCTGAGCCTGTCCCGGGTTTAACAGGTCCACAGTTTTATATTCTTTATCAGCTTGAGCAAAAGGGAAAATGCACTGTCGGTGAATTGGCAGATTCCATGGTCGTCAAACCAAGCGCGATAACAGCTATGATCGATCGCTTAGATAAGCATGAATACGTGATACGGGATCGTGACGAAGAAGATCGGCGCGTGGTACATATTCGCCTGACAGACGCAGGAAAATCGATATTGCTGCAAGCAAAGCAAAAAAGGCTGGAAATGCTGCAGCAATACTTCTCTTGCCTGACGCCAGAAGAATTAGAAAGCTTAGTTTCTACTTTTGAAAAATTAGCGCGTTCGGCAACAGCATCGGCTGAAAAAGAATAGAAAAAAGGCGTGCAAACCGGATATCCGGCGCACGCCTTTTTTCGTCATACTTATTACGAGAAGAAGAATTTCTTCACCGCATGTTTGGTTGTTTCTTTGTTCATATGAGCAATCGAAGTAGTGAGCGGAATTCCTTTTGGACAAGCTTGTACGCAGTTTTGCGAGTTACCGCAATCACCGATACCGCCATCTTCCATCAATGCTTCCAGACGCTCATGCTTATTCATCATACCAGTTGGATGCTGGTTAAACAGACGAACTTGGGAAATCGCGAACGGTCCAATGAAATCGGACTTCGCATTTACGTTCGGGCATGCCTCCAGGCAAACACCGCAAGTCATGCATTTGGAGAGCTCATACGCCCATTGACGCTCTACTTCTGGCATACGAGGACCAGGTCCAAGATCATGTGTACCATCGATTGGAACCCATGCTTTTACGCGTTTCAATGCATCGAACATGCGACTGCGGTCAATAGACAGGTCGCGTTGTACCGGGAAGGTACTCATTGGTTCGAGACGAATTGGCTGTTCCAGCTTATCAACCAGGGCAGAGCACGCTTGGCGTGGTCTACCGTTAATTACCATCGAGCACGCACCACAAACTTCTTCCAGGCAGTTCGATTCCCAGTTAACTGGAGACGTTTTTTGTCCTTGTGCGTTGAGCGGGTTGCGTTGAATCTCCATCAGCGCACTAATTACGTTCATACCAGGACGGTATGGAATCTTGAACTCTTCCTTGTACGGAGTGCTGTCAGGGCTATCTTGGCGAGTGATAATTAGATGAATCAATTTTTCTGCCATGATCAGTTTCCTCCTCTCTTAGTGCTTCTTTTCAGACGTATAGTCACGTTTACGCGGTGCAATCAACGAAACGTCAATGTCTTCGTAGTAGATTTCTGGCGCAGTGGTTTCAGCATTGTACTTCGCCATTGTTGTTTTCATGAAGTTTTCGTCATCGCGCTCTGGGAAATCAGGCTTGTAGTGAGCACCGCGGCTCTCGTCACGCTTGAGCGCGCCGATCGTGATCGCACGGGACAATACGAGCATGTTCCACAGGTGACGGGTAAAGGAAGCACCAGCATTGCTCCATTTGTTTGTATCGTTGATATTGATTTTTTTGTAGCGCTCCATCAATTCAACGATCTTGTCATCTGTTCTTTGGAGACGGTCATTGTAACGAACTACCGTTACGTTGTCAGTCATCCACTCACCCAGCTCTTTGTGAATCAGGTAAGCATTTTCTGTTCCATCCATTTTCAGGATGTTGTCGTACTTCGCTTGCTCTTTGCTAGTGTAGCTGTCAAAGAGTGTGGAAGACAGATCATCAGAGGATTGGTTCAAGCCTTTGATATATTCGATTGCTTTTGGTCCTGCAACCATACCTCCGTAGATCGCGGACAACAGGGAGTTTGCACCCAGACGGTTTGCACCGTGTTGAGAGTAATCGCACTCACCCGCTGCGAACAGACCAGGGATGTTGGTCATTTGGTTGTAGTCTACCCACATACCGCCCATGGAGTAGTGAACCGCAGGGAAAATCTTCATTGGAACTTTACGTGGGTCGTCCCCAACGAATTTTTCGTAAATCTCGATGATACCACCCAGCTTAACATCCAATTCTTTTGGATCTTTGTGGGACAGGTCGAGGTATACCATGTTTTCGCCATTGATACCCAGTTTCATATCGACGCAAACGGAGAAGATTTCGCGTGTCGCGATGTCACGCGGTACCAGGTTACCGTACGCTGGATATTTTTCCTCCAGGAAGTACCAAGGCTTACCGTCTTTATAAGTCCAAACGCGTCCACCTTCACCGCGAGCGGATTCGGACATCAGACGCAGCTTGTCGTCGCCAGGGATTGCAGTCGGGTGAATCTGGATCATTTCACCGTTAGAGTAGATAACGCCCTGCTGGTATGCAGCAGAAGCCGCTGTACCGGTATTGATAATCGAGTTCGTCGATTTACCAAAGATGATACCAGGACCGCCTGTTGCCAAAATAACGGCATCTGCACGGAAGGATTGAATTTCACCGGAACGCATGTTTTGTGCAGTAATCCCGCGACAGGTTCCTGTATCGTCCAAAACGGCTCCGAGGAAATCCCAATATTCGTACTTAGTAACCAGACCTTCTGCTTCATAACGGCGAACTTGCTCGTCCAGTGCATAAAGCAGCTGTTGTCCAGTCGTTGCACCCGCAAATGCAGTGCGGTGATGCTTGGTTCCACCGAAACGACGGAAGTCCAAAAGTCCTTCTGGTGTACGGTTGAACATAACACCCATACGGTCCAGCATGTAAATGATACCAGGTGCCGCATCGGTCATTGCTTTTACTGGCGGTTGGTTAGCCAAGAAGTCTCCGCCATATACTGTATCGTCGAAGTGCTCCCAAGTGGAGTCGCCTTCCCCTTTCGTGTTTACCGCGCCGTTAATACCGCCCTGTGCACAAACAGAGTGGGAACGTTTAACGGGAACCAGGGAGAAAAGCTCAACGGGAACACCTTTTTCTGCTGCTTTGATGGTAGCCATCAAGCCGGCCAAACCACCACCGACAATGATTAGTTTACCTTTTGCCATTGTTTAGTCCCCCTATCCCTACAGAATGAAAGCTGACATCGCGCGCAAGCCGATGAAAGTTACGACTACGAATACGACCATTGTCAGGTATGTTGCAACTCGTTGGGAACGCGGTCCAACCGTAATTCCCCAGTGAACCAGGAACGACCAGAGTCCGTTGGAGAAGTGGAAAACCGTACTGATGATCCCGATAGTGTAGAATACGATCATTGCAGGGCTGCTGAAAATGTTAGCCACCATATCGAAGTCTACGTGTACACCCATTGCTTTTTGGATGCGGGTTTCCCATACGTGCCAAACAATGAAAATGAGTGTAATGATACCTGTTACCCGTTGCCACAGAAACATTTGGTTTCTGAAGTAACCGAAGTTCCCTACGTTTTGCTTCGCTTGGAATGCAATGTAGAGACCGTAAACAGCGTGAAACAGGATTGGGATGTAGATGAAAACAAATTCAACTACCAATAGAAGTGGAACATTTTCAATCAGACCAACTGTCTGGTTGAAAGCTTCGGCTCCGCGGGTCGCTTGATAGTTAGCTGTCAAGTGAAACAGCAAGAAGAGCCCGATCGGAAACAAACCGAGAAGTGAGTGCAGCTTGTGGCTGAGAAAGCTATTGCCTTTCGCCATACCATGGTCCCCCTTTCAATGTATGTAACGCTCGTTGTTGTGAAAAACGTCTCGACGTTTTTCAAAAAATCTGATCTGCCCGCAAGCGGTCAACAAAATAGTCGCAACTTTTTTGTATAGACCTTTTCTCCAATATCCTAACCCATTGCAATTCCTGTTAGACATGACGAAAAAACCGTCTTTCGTCTCGTCCCACCTTGTCGGAATGTGTCAAAATACGAAAAAAAGTTGGGCAAAACTTTGACCAAATCCAATTGTACTCTTGTCGACTGAGAGCGTCAAGACAATCAATAGACTAAATACATTGATAGAATAACTTTGTTCAATTATGCTATTTTTCTCTCCATGATTGGTCATGAAAATAGCGACTCTCTCATAGTCTAGTACAGACAGGAGGGAGCAAAATGAAAGAGACGGATCAACTGGCAGCCCTGTTGCCTGCCCAAACGATTCTTTATGCCGAGCGCATGAGCATGCCTTATTTAGGCTACCACCTACTACGTGAAACGCTGTCCAACGCCCTGTTAGGCGAGAGCGAGAGCCCTATTCTGTACTGGCTTGGCAAGGAAATGGGCCGAAAAATTCGGATCACAGCTGAAACGGGTATCATTCACCCGTTCATGCGACTCGGACTGGGTCAATTAGACCTCGTAGAGTCATCAGAGCAAGGCATCACCTACAAGCTCTCTCATTCCATTTACCAGTATCAATCCCCTGAACGCCTATGCCGCACGCTATCCTTGGAAGCCGGAATCATTGCCGGAGCGCTAGAGTCGTGGAAGCAAACAGAAGTCGTCGCCCAATTGGAAATAGATAAAAGGAATATAATTCGAATTATTGCACGCAGCAAAAATTGAGCATCCGCTCACATAAGTAGCCCCCTCTACCTGTAGAGGAGAGGGGGATTCATGATGGTGGCAGTGATTAGCCGTGAACAACAGCTGTTTCAGCTACATCGAGACCATAAGCCGAATGGAGACTGCAAACAGCAAGCTCAGTCAAGCTGGCTGGTATGACGCATGATACTTTGATATCGGAAGTAGATACCATTTTAATAGAAATTTCCTTCTCAGCCAAAACGCGGAACATTTCAGCTGCAACCCCTGGATTGTTGATCATACCGGAGCCTACGATGGATACTTTGGTCAGATTTTCTTCATAATCGACTTTTTCAAAGCCTAGCTCTGACTGATTGGCATTCAACGTATTTATGGCTTTGGTCAGATCGTCACCAGTTACCGTAAACGAAATGTTCGTCACTGCCGCATCGTAAGAGCTTTGGATAATAATATCCACGTTTACCTGATTGTCCGCCAGTGTATTGAATAGGCGAGAGAGTGTACCTACCTTGGCAGGCATCCCGATAACCGTAATTTTTGCGACATCTTCGTCATGTGCGACTCCACTCACTACTCTTCCTGTTTCCATGTTGGCAACCTCCTCAACGTACGTACCATCTTCAGCAGTAAAGCTGGAGCGGACAACCAGCCGTACTTTATATTTCTTAGCAGCCTCTACCGAACGTGGATGTAGTACACCCGCTCCCAGGTTTGCCAATTCCAGCATCTCATCGTAGGAGATCATGTCCAGCTTGCTTGCTGCCGGGACCATCCGTGGATCAGCCGTGTACACACCTGACACGTCGGTAAAAATCTCGCATTTGTCTGCATCCAGGCTTGCTGCTAATGTAACCGCGGATGTATCCGATCCACCGCGGCCGAGCGTCGTGATTTCACCCTCATCACTGATTCCTTGGAAGCCAGCCACAATCACGACATGTCCACGGTCCAGCTCGGATTGAATCCGCTCTGAATCGATATGCTTAATTCTCGCTCTGCCGTGAATCGCTTCAGTCGTAATGCCTGCTTGCCATCCAGTCAAGGAAATGGCATCGTAGCCTTTCGTATGCAAGGCCATGGCCAAAAGTGAAATCGATACCTGCTCCCCCGTGGTCAGCAGCATATCCATTTCTCGCTCCGATGGGAATGGGGTAATCTGCCTAGCGAGATCTACCAGTACATCAGTAGATTTGCCCATCGCAGAGACTACCACGACCACATCATGCCCTTCCTCCTTGTATGTGATGATTCGGTCCGCTACTCGTAAAATTCGCTCAATGGTACCTACAGAGGTGCCTCCGTATTTCTGCACGATCAACCCCATGCGGCTTCTCTCCCTTTTCTCATATCCAATGATGTTCGGTTTTTTTATGGTTTTCTCTTTTTGTATTTGTATAATCTCTTTTTTTGTTTTTTTGTATGGTTTCTCTATTTCTCTTTTTAAGTGATTACGTCAATTTATTAAAAAAAGGCATCGACGAGGAATAAGACCTGCCGCTGCCTATTGTTTCGACATACCGGTTCCTCCCTTCCAATACACGCGGCCCATGCAGCATGACAGAACCAACCATCATGATTACACACGGACTCACCGTGAGATAGCTCTCCATCTGGCAACTGGTGATTGCCGAGATGACAGTCCTGCATTTATTCAATGCAGACCCAGCGTGGAGAAAAGCGGGTTTTCCTCCAGACTTCGGCGAATTCCCCTTTCCCGTTCCCTTCACAGATACCCGATCTCAGGGTGGTACTCTTGGTTTTCGCGCCTCTACCTCACTCCATATATGGAAGTGAGGCTAACTATTCTGTTTGAATCGCATTATATCATGGGAAGAAAAATCGTTCAATCATTTTATCGGAGTATTCCTACGACTCAAGCTTTCGCAAATGGGCGATTATTTCTCTCGCCAGCTTGTCGCCGATTCCTAGCTGACGGAAATCTTCTACCGTAGCCTCGCGCATTTTTTTCATCGAGCCAAAATGCGTAAAGAGAAGCTTGCGACGCTTTTCCCCGATGCCCGGAATCTCATCCAGCTGAGAGGAGAGCATCGTTTTTGTACGGGACTGCCGGTGGAAGGTGATTACAAAACGGTGCACCTCGTCCTGAATCCGCTGCAGCAAGTAAAACTCGTAGCTGTCGCGTTTCAGATTGACCGGCTCTGGCGGGTCCCCAAACAGAAGCTGCGCGGTGCGGTGCTTCTCGTCCTTTGCCAAGCCACAGACGGGGATATAGAGCCCAAGCTCATTTTCCAATACATCCATGGCGGCAGTGATTTGTCCTTTGCCACCGTCCATGACGATGAGATCAGGCATCGGCTGATTCTCCTTGAGCAAGCGCGAGTAACGCCGACGAATAACCTCTCGCATGGAGCCGTAATCATCTGGGCCTTCGACTGTTTTGATTTTGAATTTGCGGTATTCCTTTTTGTCCGGACGACCATCCGTAAACACGATCATCGCGGATACTGGCTCTGTTCCCTGGATGTTGGAGTTGTCAAACGCCTCGATGCGATGCGGGACGCCAATTCCCAGAATATACCCCAGATTGTGTACAGCCTGAACCGTACGAGCATCATCCTTTGACATGAGCGCAAACTTCTCCTGCAGGGCGATCCTGGCGTTCTCAGATGCCATTTGTACCAGCTCTCGCTTTTTGCTACGTTTAGGAGCATGGACTTTGATTCCGAGCCAGTCGCTCAAAAGCTCTGTGTCGCTTTGTTCAGGAAGCAGAATTTCTTTCGGCAGGGCGTTTTGTTTATCGTAGTAAAACTGGCTGACGTAGGACATGAAATCCTCGTTTTCCTCACCGTAATAAGGAAAAGAGGTCGTTTGACGCTCGATCATTTTGCCCTGGCGCATGTAAAAAATCTGGATACACATCCAGCCCTTTTCGACAGCAAACCCGATAATATCCCGATCCACGGTATCGGCAAAGGTAATCTTCTGCTTTTCCATGACCGCTTCGATACTCTTGATCTGGTCGCGGTATTCCTTTGCCCGTTCGAACTCCATGCTTTCAGCGGCTTGCATCATTTTCTCGGTCAGCTGCTGTTTCATCTCTTCGTGACCGCCATCGAGGAACCGGCTGATCTCTTCGACCAGACGCCGATTCTCCTCATCCGTCACTTCGTATACACAGGGAGCGAGACATTGTCCCAAATGGTGATAGAGACACACCTGCTTGGGCATATTACGGCATTTGCGCAGAGGATAGAGCCTATCAAGCAGCTTTTTTACCTCGGAGGCATCGCCGGCATTTGGATACGGCCCAAAATACTTTGCTTTGTCTTTTAGTACCTTGCGCGTAATTTCCAGACGTGGCTGGGCCTCATTCGTAATCTTGATGTACGGGTACGTCTTGTCATCACGGAGCATGACATTATAGCGCGGATCATGCTTTTTGATCAGATTGCACTCCAAAATGAGCGCCTCGATCGCTGACGATACAACGATATACTCAAAGTCCACAATTTCACTGACCAGAAGCTGCGTTTTTCCATTATGACTGCCTGTAAAATACGAGCGAACGCGATTTTTTAGCACTTTGGCCTTACCGACGTAAATGATTTCCCCGCTCGCATTTTTCATCAGGTAGCAGCCTGGCTTCTCTGGCAGGACGGCCAGCTTATCTTTCAAGGAGCTATTCATGGCTGCTCCCCCTCCTCAATCTATATTTTAATCGGTTTTTCCAGCACGTACAGCTCATCCTCAAGCGAGCTCATGCGTTCAGTCAACAGCTTGCGGCTATCCTGAACCCCTTGGTTGTAAAAGAAGGGGCCAAGCTCCTTGGCAAAAAAGGCAATGAGATCTTCTGTTTCCAGATTCCCTAATTGTTCAGATTGTTCTTCAAGAAAATATCGCTGCACTTGATGAACAAGGTATTCGGTTTGTTCTCTGGACAGTTTTGCTGTCACGGCGATCAAGCACCCTTCCTCAAAAACATCGTGATAGGAATATACGTTCCACTCTTCATAGTACCATGGATGACAACTGAAAAAAACTGCCGCCTCGAGTTTCCAGCGACAGTTTTTCCTTACTATGTGTGTTCGAATAGCTAGTGCTTTCGTCCTCCCAGATACGCTTCCTTTACACGTTCGTCGTTTAACAGCGACTCAGCCGTGCCTTCGAGTACAATTTGTCCAGCCTCAAGAACATACCCGAGGTCAGCGATTTTCAGCGCCTGCTTGACGTTTTGCTCCACGAGCAGTACCGTCGTTCCCTCTGCGTTGATCTGTTTGATTACCTTGAAAATATCGGACACGACAATCGGCGCCAGTCCCATCGACGGCTCATCTAAAAGCAGCAGCTTAGGTCTGGACATCAATGCTCTAGCAATCGCCAGCATTTGCTGCTGTCCACCCGACATCGTTCCACCCAATTGCGTCAGCCGTTCCTTTAATATCGGGAACCACGCCATCATTTTTTCCATGTCATCCTTGATTCCTTGCACGTCGTTGCGCTGAAACGCACCCATCTCGAGGTTTTCCAGCACGGTCATTTTACCCAAGATGGCACGGCCTTCCGGTACGAGTGCCAGTCCTGTTTTTACGATCTGATGCGGCTTTGCGCCTTCGATGCGCTGCCCGCGAAACGTAATGGTCCCTGCCTCAGGCCTCAGCTGACCTGCAATCGTGCGCATCGTGGTCGTTTTCCCAGCGCCGTTTGCGCCAATGAGCGAAACGATCTTGCCCTCCGGCACCTCCAGAGAAATTCCCCGAATCGCCTTGATTTGACCGTAGGAGGTCGTCAGGTTTTGTATGCTAAGCATGCTATTCGTCCTCCTTGCCGAGGTAAGCCTCAATTACGTCTGGATTATTTTGTACCTCTTCTGGCGTTCCATCAGCAATCTTGACGCCAAAGTTAATGCACACGACTTTTTCACACAAATTCATCACAAGTCCCATATCGTGCTCAACCAGCAGAACAGTCGTCCCGTCATCACGGATTTTGCGCACGAGCTCCATGAGCGCCTTGGTTTCCGTCTCAATCATTCCTGCCGCAGGCTCATCGAGAAGCAATAGTTTTGGCTCTGTAGCAAGCGCCCGGGCAATCTCCAATCGACGCTGCTGTCCGTAAGCAAGCGTATCAGAACGCACGTCAGCTACATCGGACAAGCCTACAAACTCCAGAAGCTCTTCTGCTTTTTTCGTCACAGCTTTCTCTTCTGCCCGTTGTCCCGGCGTTTTGAGCAAGGAAGCCCAGAAACCAGCCTTCATCCGTGAATGACAGCCAACCTTTACATTGTCCAGTGCATTCATATGACCAAACAAGCGAATATTTTGAAACGTACGAGCAATGCCCATTTCTGTAATTTTATTTGGCTGCATGCCGTTCAGCTTCTGACCAGCAAACGAAAAAGTACCTGTCGTCGGTTCAAAAATACCCGTAGCCATGTTAAAAATCGTCGTTTTGCCCGCACCATTGGGTCCAATCAGTCCAACGATTTCACCCTCCCGCACCGAAAACGAAACATCGCGCAGGGCGGTGATGCCGCCAAAGCTTTTCCCTACACTTGTCAGTTCCAGCAACATGTCACAGTCCCCCCTTCGCTTCGTTTCCGGACGGTTTGCCCTTGCGGCGACGGAACAGCTTTTGGAATGTGTCGGTACCAATCAAGCCATGAGGACGGAAAGCCATCACTGTGACCATGATCAAGCCGTACATAAGCATTTTGTACTCCGCCAAACCACGCAAAACTTCTGGCAGCGCCGTCAAAACAAGAGCACCGAACAATGGCCCCCATACCACCTCACTGCCACCGATTACCGCATAAGAGAGAATCTCTACGACCTTGTGGTAGTTGAAATCGTCCGGGGTAATCGTAGTGGTGATGTGAGCAAACAGCCCCCCGCACATCCCTGCCAGTACGGAGCCGATAATAAAGGCGAGCATTTTGTAATAAGCCACCTTCAAGCCCATCGCACGTGCTGCTGTCTCATCTGCTTTAATCGCTTCAAAGGCGCGGCCAAGTCTGGAGCGGTTCAAACGTAGCGTCAAAAAGAGTATGAGGGCAAACAAAAGCAGCATGAAAACAAATGTGGACAACGCCTTCATTTGCATGACAGAAATCCCTATCGTCTGCGCTTTTAAGCCAATCGCTTTTTCAAAATCGTACAAATAGTTTCCTATGGACTGTAGACCGGTTAGCCCAAGCGCTCCATTGGTGATCTCCAGATTGAGCAAAATAACCCGAATAACCTCACCAAAGCCCAAGGTCGCAATCGCCAGGTACAAGCCATGGAGCTTCAAAGTAGGAGCACCGATCAATAGAGCGATGATCCCCGCTGCGAGTCCACCGATGATGATGGCAATAAACAGCGGCATATCCGCCTGCTTGGTCAAAATACTTGCGGTAAAAGCACCGATGCTCATAAAGCCGGCATGCCCCAAGGAAAGCTGTCCGGTAGAGAGCGTTATATAAATACTGATAGCAAGAATGCTGTTTAATAAAATAAAGGTTACTACCTGTAAATTATACGGATTGAGAATATCCAATGTTTGCACCTCCTTACGCTTTGCGTCCAAATAGTCCTTCTGGCTTTAGCAGCAAAATAATGATAATGAGGCCGAATGCAACGGCATCACGATACGACGAATCTCCATAAGCGACCGTAAAGACCTCAATAATTCCGAGCAATACGCCACACACCATTGCTCCTGGTATGCTTCCGACCCCGCCCAGGATCAGTACAGCCAGACCTTTAAATCCAAGAGTCATCCCCATGGTAGGAATGAGAGCAGAGTATGCCATACCGATCAAGATACCTGCGACTCCCCCAAGCGCTGACGCAAGCATCACGGTTACGACAATCACCATGTTGGTATTGATTCCCAAAATGTTTGCAGTATCCGTATTTTCAGCCGTAGCACGAATCGCTTTGCCCATTTTGGTTTTCTGAATCCAAAAATGCAGAACAAACATCAAAACGAGTGAAATCCCTAAAATAACGAGATCGACGCTGCGAATTTGAATCATGCCCAAATCAAAAGGGGTATCTCCAAATGATTGCGGGAAAGCGCGAGAATCCGCTCCAAACAATTTGTGCATCGCTTCCTCGACTAAAATGGCAAAACCGATTGTACTGATCAGAGACGCCAAATGAGGTACGTTTTTCTTGCGAAGCGGACGCAGTGCTGTATACTCCAAAACCAATCCCAATACCGCCGAAATCACCACAGCTGCGACTAACGCCACGCCGAGTGGCAAATTCAAGCTGGTCATCAGGACAAGTCCAACTAACGAACCGAAAATAAAAATTTGACCATGGGCCATGTTAATGATGCCTAAAACCCCGAAAATGAGAGTATAGCCCAATGCGATTAAGGAATAGGTACTACCTACCGTTAAACCATTGACTAATTGCTGCCAAAACAAACTGCCTCACCTCACTGAAAGTCGTTTAAATAGTTTGAATGCTTGAAGTTGTTCTCGCTGGATCAGGAAGCGATGGTGGAGAACTCGTCCTTTCTGATCCAGCGAGAAAACTTTACTCCGCCAAAAAATGGCGGAGCATCGCCTTCCATTGCAAAGAAGAGCCCGGGAAGCCCGGGCAGTTCTCTTATTCAAATGGTACGAACTTTCCTTCTTTTGCTACAACAACAACCGCATCACCGATTGGGTTACGTTTTTCGTCAAAGGAGAGGTTTCCAGAAACGCCTGTAAAGTCTTTCAGCTGTGCCAGTTGTCCGCGTAATTCTTCACGATCAGCCTTGCCTGCTGCGAGCAGGGATTGAGACATGATGTACAGCGAATCGTAAGCTTGTGCAGCAAATTGGTCTGGCTTTTTATTGTATTTTGCTTCAAACGCTTTTACGAAGGCTTGTACTTTGTCATCTTGTTTTTCCGGGCTAAAAGGAGTTGCAACAATCAAGCCTTCTGCTTCTGGACCTGCAATTTCAAATACTTTTGGGTTGTTGAAGCCGTTACCGCCAAGGATCGTGCCAGTAATACCCAGCTCGCGCGCTTTTTTCACTACCATGGAACCCTCTTTGTAAAGAGCAGATACCAGGAGTGCATCCGGGTTGGTTTGCTTCAGCTTGGTCAACTGTGCAGAGAAGTCAACATCGCCATTGGAGAAAGTTGCTTCGCCAGTGATTTCCAGACCCATTTTTTCTGCAGTTGCTTTCATCACCTTGTATCCGTTCACGGAAAAATCATCGTTGGATGCATAGATGAGCGCTACTTTTTTCAAGCTGTTTTTCTCAACTGCCGCTTTCATCGCTGTAGGAATCGCGATGGATTCTGGCAAGGAGTTACGGAACACGTACTCACCGATATCGTTGATTCCTTCAGATGTATTGGAAATACCAAAGATTGGCGTCTCAGCTTCGTTCGCTACAGGTCCTGCAGCAAACATTTCACCGGAAAGGGTAGGACCGATGATTGCGACAACATTATCCTGATTAATCAGTTTATTTACCGCATTAATCGCTCCCTCTTTTTTTCCGCCAGAATCTTCAAACTTTAATTCCATCTTGAGTTTGCCTTTGTTGGCTTCGTTCAGCTCACCTAAAGCCAGCTCCAAGCCTGCTTTTTGTGCTTCGCCATATGCGGCGCCTGATCCGGAAAGGAATCCGACTACGCCGATTTTAGCTGTAAACTCTTGTCCATCTGTGCTCGCTTCTTGCTTGGCTCCACCCTCATTTGCTGCTGGTGCGCTGGTGTTGCCGCTGGAACATCCAACCATCAAAACCGCACCCAAGGAGATGGTTGCCAGAGATTTTAATAAATGAAACCCCTTCATTGAAAAGCCTCCCTTAATTTTTCTAAATAAAGATTATGGATTATCTGAAGTTTAATAAAACTATTATAAAAACGCAAATAATTTTCTCTAAGTAAACTTAATTTTTTGACAAACGACCGCTCAGAATTGCTGCATAGACCTCCGTTCATTATTGGAATGGAACCATTTTCGATCCCTATAAATATCTAACTATTCTGTCCATCCTTCGCATGAAAAAAGCGGCACTGCACCGAGGCGCAAATACCGCTTCATTGCCAATAATGCCTTATCCTTACAGGTGTTTACCTAAAGTTGCCATCAAAGCTTCTTTTGGTTGGAAACCAATCACTTTGTCAACTAGTTGACCGTCTTTGAATACGATCAAGGTAGGAATGGACATGACACCAAAACGGCCAGCAGAATCTGGGTTTTCGTCAACGTTTACTTTGACGATTTTGAGCTTGGAGCCCACTTCGCCATCAATTTGCTCCAGGACAGGAGCGAGCATTTTGCAAGGGCCGCACCACGGAGCCCAGAATTGAACCAGGACAGGACCGCCTTGCTCTACTTCCTGGGAAAAGTTTTGGTCAGTTCCATTTACAATTGCCATGGAAAGTTACCTCCTCGAATTAATAACTAAAAAAAGGTTTTATACGCTAATCAGTATATCATTCAAAATCTGAAATGACTACGGCACGCAACATTTTATCCGCACTTCTCCATGTTAGTGTATCCAGTCCGTACTTCCCTAATCGTTTCCATCGACATCCAGAACATATTACTGTCCGGCATGCTTTATCCGGTGGATTTCTCGCTCATTGTCGTTTACTTTTCGATGTAGCAAGTCAAGGTCTGCTTCCATAAGCTTGTCATGCCGATCGATGCTGTCCAGCCTGCGGTAAGTGTCATCGCGGAATTCATACATCTCTTCTTTAAATTCTCGGAGCTCTTCCTTCATTTCTCTTAGGAGTCGATTACTCTCGCCCACCATGTGAATCAGCTGATGCAACAGTTCTTCACTCATTGCCGTTCACCTCTCCTTAGCGCCTATTATAGCAATCTTTCTAAACGTAGCGTAAGTGACTGGGTCAAAAAAAGCACCCTTTTTCGTAAAGGGTGCTTGCTCAGTATTTATACCGTTTATTTTACACCAGTACTTTTTTGAATTCAGCAGTCAGAAGTGGCAATACTTCAAACAAGTCTCCTACGATACCGTAGTCAGCTACCTGGAAAATCGGAGCTTCCGGGTCCTTGTTGATCGCTACAATGACTTTGGAGCTGGACATGCCAGCCAAGTGCTGAATCGCTCCGGAAATTCCGCACGCAATGTACAAATCAGGAGTTACCACTTTACCTGTTTGACCGATTTGCATGGAGTAATCGCAGTAGTCAGCATCGCACGCTCCGCGAGAAGCCCCCACTGCCGCACCCAAAACCTCAGCCAAATCATACAAAGGTTGGAAGCCTTCTGCACTCTTTACGCCACGTCCGCCGGAAATGACTACCTTTGCTTCAGACAAATCTACTTTTCCGCTCGTTTTGCTCACGACTTCTTTTACAATGGTGCGCAGGTCTTTGATTTCCAAATCTACTGGAACAACCACAGCCGTTTTCGCAGCATCAGCGGCTCCGATTGCAATGTTGTTTGGACGGATCGTAATAAAAGTTTTTCCATCAATAAATTTACGTTGTTGGAAAGCTTTTCCTGCATAAATAGGTCGAACAAATACTGGTCCTGCTTCAATACCAGTCACATCCGACACCAGACCGTAGCCCAGTCTTGCCGCTACACGAGGTGCTACATCACGCCCGATTGCAGTATGCCCAAGTACGACAGCATCCGGAGCAGCCAGCTCGATCAGCTGTGTCAAAGCCTGAGTATAAGCGTCTGGCGTATATTGAACCAACGCCTGATGATCCGCTGTATAAACGGTAGTTGCGCCATGCTGACCCAAAGTAGCTGCATGAGCACCGGCATCCGCACCAAATACTGCTGCTACGATTTCGCCGCCCTCAGCCAGTGTTTGTGCAGCTGCCAATGCTTCCAGTGACACGTTGCGAAGCTGTCCGTCACGTACTTCTGTAAGTACAAGTACTTTTTTCATGGATATCCTCTCCCTCTCGCTTAGATCACTTTTGCTTCATTGCGCAATAGTTGCACCAATTCCGACGCTTGAGCCGCTAGCTCGCCAGTGAGAATACGGCCAGCTTGCTTTTGTGCCGGCAAGGATTGACCCACAATCTCCGTTTTTGCCGCTACATCTGCTGGGGACAGATCCAAGTCATCTGCGGACAAGCGATCCAAAGGCTTCTTTTTCGCTTTCATAATCCCAGGGAGGGAAGGATAGCGCGGTTCATTCAGACCTTGCTGTGCAGTGATCAAAACAGGCAGGCTGGTTTCTACAACCTCCAGATCTCCTTCGATATCACGCTCTACACGTACGTTTGTACCATCTATTTCAAGCTTAACTGCGGTGGATACGTGATTGATTCCCAGCTCTTCAGCCAGACGAGGCCCGCCTTGACCTGCACCGGAGTCAACAGCCATTTGACCGCCAATAATGATATCGAAGCCGATTTTTTTCGCAACTGCAGCCAGCACCTTTGCTGTGGAGAATTCGTCTCCGAACAAATCCTCATCGTCTACCAATACCGCTTTATCTGCACCCATCGCCAGAGCTGTACGCAGAGAGCTTTCGGCACGATCTGGACCGACGCTGACTACGGTCACCTCACCGCCGTGCTCTTCTTTTAGCTTGATCGCTTCTTCTACTGCGTACTCATCGTATGGATTAATGATGAATTCAACGCCATCCTCAGAAATTTGTCCGTTTTGGATGACAATTTTTTCTTCTGTGTCAAAGGTTTGTTTCAACACAACCACGATATTCATCAGGATGCCTCCTCCTAAGTGGTACTTCATACTGGTGACGCTATATGGTTTCTACCGATCTGCAAATTGCGGCTTGCGCTTTTCCAGAAAGGCAGCTACTCCTTCTTTTACATCCTCGGCGGCAAACGCTTCTCCAAACAGCTTTGCTTCATAGTCCAAGCCTTCTGACAAGGAGAGCTCTTCGCGAGCATGGATGGCATTCAGTGCTAGCTTGATCGTGACAGCACTCTTCTGTGCGATGGCTTCCGCCAATTTTTTGGCCTCGTCAACAAGCTCTTCCACGGGATAAATCACATCTACAAGTCCGATCCGGTGGGCTTCTTCTCCACTGATCATTTCTGAGGTGAGGATCAACTGCGTTGCTTTTCCGCGGCCCACCAAGCGAGGCAGGCGCTGGGTTCCACCATAGCCTGGAATCAGTCCCAGGTTCAGCTCCGGAAGTCCCAATCTGGCATCTGCAGCTGCTAGTCGGATGTGGCACGCCATAGCGAGCTCCAGTCCTCCACCTAGGCATGCACCATTAATGGCTGCGATGATCGGCTTTGGAAATTTTTCCACACGGTCAAACACCTGTTGGCCTTGCTTGGACATTGCTGCCGCATCTTCCCTTTGCAATTGGGTGAATTCTTTAATGTCCGCGCCCGCGATGAAAAAACGTCCTTCACCGCTCAAAACGATCGCCTTGATTTGCTCATCGTTTTCCCATTGATCCAAAAGTTCATTCAATTGCGCAATCACGGATTTACTGAGCGCATTTGCCGGTGGATTGTTGATTGTCACCAGCGCTACACGATCAACTACTTGTACATTCCATTGCAAATCCATTCCTCTCCCCCCAGACTCTATCAAATAAAGGAGCAGCCTCTTTCCGAGCGACCGCTCAGTATCACTTTACTTATTGTAACAAACGTTGGGAAGCAAAAAAAGCTTTTCTTTCATTCTTTTCCCTTCATTCCTAGCAGGAAGAGATTATAAATGGAATCAACATGGGAGACCAGGTCGTATTTACACTGCTTCATAACCCAAGATGTCGTCACTCCATCCAATGTTCCAAAGATCATTTTTCTGGCAATCCGCACCTCAATGTCAGGACGGAAAATCCCTTGCTCCATCCCTGCTCTAACCACCTCTTCAATCAGATTGAAGTATTGCTTCATCACGGCACCGATTCCTTCATTGATCTCCTGATTGGATTGGCGTAGCTCGATCTGCGTCACTTTTGCCAAGTCATGATCCTCTGATAGCTGACTGAGATGCGTATGGACGAGTTCGTACAGTTTTTGCTCGACCGTTTTCGCTTCCAAGACGCGCCTACGGTTCGTTTCCACAAACTGCCCCATCTTTTCATTGAAAAGCGAAATCAAAATATCGTCCTTGTTTTCAAAATAGAGGTATATGGTGCCGTCTGCTACCTTCGCCTCTTTTGCAATCTTTGATACCTGGGCGCTGTAATAGCCCTGCCGTGCGATGACACGAACAGCAGCATCAATAATGGCTTGATACTTTTCCCCCGTTTTCTTTGCCATACATACCTCCACCTTTACTAGCACTGACAATATACTGAATGATCACTCATTCATATGTAGTGTAATACAGCCATAACTACGTGTCAAACACCGTTCAAGGGCGCCTTCCAAGCGGGAAAGCGACCCTTGGGTGTCACATCTTCCCTTCAGCTAGTTTTAATTCCATCAGTGGCTTCTTCTCTTCGTTTTTTGTCCTCATCCTGAAGCTGTCTCCTGAGGACTTTTCCGACGATCGTTTTAGGGAGAGTAGCGCGTATTTCATATTGTCGTGGTATTTTATATGCAGCTAACCGTTGACGACAATGCGCTTCCAGCTCTTCCTCGCCTGCTGTCTGGCCTTCCTTGAACACGATAAACGCTTTGACCGTTTCTCCGCGATACGCATCAGGCACACCAATAACAGCTGCCTCTTGAATTGCGGGATGCTCGAACAACGCTTCCTCCACTTCACGCGGATAAATATTGAAGCCCCCCGCAATAATCATGTCCTTTTTTCGGTCCACAATATAAAAGTAGCCGTTTTCGTCCATGTAGCCCATATCTCCGGTCAATAACCAGCCATCCTTTAGCACAGCAGCCGTTTCCTCGGGACGGTTCCAATATCCTCTCATGACCTGCGGGCCGGACACCGCTAGCTCCCCGATTTCACCCTGAGCGAGCTCCTCACCCGTCGCCGTGTCGACAATGCGGCAATCCGTATCTGGCCATGGCAAGCCCACGCTACCTGTAATGCTTTTGCCCCAAATCGGATTCGAGTGTGTCACCGGAGAAGCCTCAGTCAGGCCATAGCCTTCGACAAGCTTGCCGCGGGTCAGCTCTTCGAATTTGTTTTTGACTTCGACTGGCAGAGGAGCAGAGCCGCTCACACACGCCTCGATCGAGGATAAATCATGCTTTTGCAAATCGGGGTGATTGATCAGGGCGATGTACATCGTGGGTGCACCGGGAAACAAAGTAGGCTTTCTCTTATCAATCATATGAAAGATTTCTTTGACCTCGTATTTCGGTACGAGAATGATTTCGGCAGCAATCGATATTCCTTTGTTCATGACAGTCGTCATGCCATACACATGAAACAAGGGAAGAACTCCAAGTATACGCTCTTTTCCCTTCACGAGCTTGTAGAGGACAGCCTGGCATTGTATGGCGTTCGCGATGAGGTTGGCATGGGTCAGCATGACGCCTTTGGCCACACCGGTGGTCCCCCCCGTATACTGGAGGAGTGCGATATCCTCCTCCGGGTTCGCCTTCGAATAGACAACGGTGGGATCGTTTTCCTCGATAAGCGAAAGAAACGCCTCCACGTCTTTGCCATACGGAACTTGCGGATTTTGACCTTGCTTTTTTTGAACCATTGGATACAGTAGTTTTTTTACAAAGGGTAGGTAATCGGCGATACTTGTGACAATCAGCCGTTTTAATGGAGTGGACGAACGGACGGAAGATACACGACTGTACAACAAATCCAGTGTGATGATCGTTTCTGCTCCCGAATCGGTAAGCTGGTGAATCAGTTCACGTTCCGTGTAGAGGGGGTTTGTCATGACGACAGTGGCACCGGCAAACAAGGCGCCGTAATAGCTAATAACAGTCTGCGGGGTATTGGGCAGCATGATCGCCACACGGTCCCCTTTTTTCACACCTCGCTTGATCAAGGCATTAGCAAAGCTGTACGACAAAAGCAAAAGCTCGCGATACGTAATGCGCTTTCCCATGAAGTAAATCGCATTACTGTCTGGATAGGTGGCTGCAGACTCTTCTAGAAAATAGGTCAGTGGAACACGGGGGTATTCCAGCGACGGTGCAGTTTCGGGTGGGTAATTGGCTATCCAAGGCTTGGCAATTGACATGGTCATTCCCTCCATCCCTTAAATGGCCTTGCCTCCCCCTATGATTGACATGTATAAAATCTCCCTTCATCTATTCTATTCGAAAAATAATTAATTTTCCAACTAATTAAACGAAAGTACGAAACCCAAAAAGCGCTGTTTGTTTATAACCAGCGCTTTCGTATGTAGTCATCGAGCTATGGCGTAAGTGACTTGACGATTTGCTTTTGGACTCGTTCCCGTTCGCTACTTGGAACCAGATGGTACCAGCCAAGAATTCCATTATGCCAAATTCTCTCGTCTTGCCCCACCAGGGTATCTGTCTTAATCGCATTCGGTGTTGGATCACCATAAGAGAGCAGCAGTGAAGCTATTTCGAGGTCTGTCAAATCCGTTTTCACATGCTGGCCCATAATCTCCATCAGGGAAAACACTTTGGAATACGTCTGCGCAGAAGCCCCCTTGTTTGCCAAAGCCTTGAGAATTTCTTGCTGACGAGAAATTCGTTGATAGTCGCTGTCCTCTTTTCCCAGGTCACTTTTGCGGTAACGGGCATAATCCAGTGCTTGTTCCCCTGAGAGAGTTTGCAGCCCAGGCTGTATGTCGATGTAGGTTCCATCGCTCGGGTCACTGTATTTCATGCGCTTTTTCACATCGATTTGGACACCGCCCAGCTCATCTACAACTTGCCGGAACCCGTCAAAATCAACCGAGACATAGCGATCAATTTTGATATCCAGAAATTGCTCCAATGACTCTTTTACGAGCTTGGGTCCACCAAATGCCATTGCGTGATTGACTTTGTCAAAGCCTTTTCCCGGCAGCTCCATATAGCTGTCTCTCGGAATAGAAATGAGGTAGACCGATTGCTTGGCAGGATGAATCGCAGCCAGCATCATCGTATCCGATCTCGCCCTCTCTCCGTCCCGGCTGTCGACACCAAGCATGAGCACCACAAACGGCTTCAACGGCTCTGAGCCAGTCAAAAGATCGCGAGGCGGCAAAGAAGCGCCAGCCTCTTTCGCTGTCTCTTTGGCAGATCCCTCGATCGGCATATACCAGTTGCTCGTCATCTGTTTGTATTGATACGCACTATAGCCTACTACCAGCAAAGCTCCGATTGTGAGGCAAGAAAACGTATGGAAGAATATCTGTTTTTTATAACGTTTCAAAAATGATAGAAAGAACACAAAAAACCCTCCCCCTTATCATGCGAGTTCAAAAGTCGGCTTTTCTACACTGAGAAAATGACTGGAACCCGCTTACAGAAACAAAAACCTGTCCCGCCTTGCTCGTTCTTCAGGACAGGGGCTTGCTTCCATTTTTAACAGGGGAGGGCTTATTTAAACGTATTGCATCGTTAGAATCGCTCCACGACCATTGCCATACCCATACCGCCACCTACGCACATGGTAGCCAGACCGCGTTTGAGCTTGCGACGCTTCATCTCATGCAAAAGGGTAACAACGATTCGGCAGCCTGTGGACCCGACCGGATGTCCAAGTGAAATGCCGCTTCCGTTTACGTTGGTAATTTCTCTTGGTAGCTCCAGCAGCTTTTCGACAGCCAAGTACTGGGCGGCAAATGCCTCATTGACCTCAATCAGCTCGATATCAGACAAGGTCATTCCCGCTTTGGCAAGCGCCTTTTTGACAGCAGGGACTGGACCGTAGCCCATTAGGTCAGGCTCAACTCCCGCAGCCGCCCAGGAAATGATTTTTCCAAGCGGAGTGATTCCCAGCTCTCTCGCCTTGCTCTCCTTCATCAAAATCGCAGCAGATGCCCCGTCATTTAATCCAGAGGCGTTCCCTGCTGTTACCGAGCCGTTGTCGCGAAAGCCCGGCTTCAGCTTGCTGAGTGTTTCCATCGTTACCCCGCGGCGCGGAAACTCGTCTTGGGTAATCAGCGTTTCCTCGCTCCGCTTATTGAGAGGTACCCCGATGATTTCTTCCGCAAAATACCCGTTGTCAATCGCTTGAATCGCATTATGCTGACTTCGTACAGCAATCTCGTCCTGCTCCTCGCGAGTGATGCCATAACGGTCCGCCAGTCGCTCCGCCGTCTCACCCATCAAGATTTTATGGTGGGGGTCTGTGAGCAAATCCCACATGGCGTCAGTCATTTCACCGTGCATGAGCCTTTTGCCCCAACGCGCATTTTTTAGCACATAAGGCGCATTACTCATGCTCTCTACTCCCCCTGCGATGACAATTTCACTGTCACCCAAGAGGATTTGCGATGCTCCGCTGACCATCGCTTGCATGCCAGACGCGCATTGCCGCTGAATCGTATATCCCGTTACTTCCTTGCCAAGACCTGCGTCCAGGGCCACTACACGAGCGATATTCGCTTCATCCGACCTCTGGATGCAATTGCCAAGGACAACCTCGTCAATCTGAGCAGCCTCTACACCCGACTTCGCCAAAACTCCGCGAATGACCGTTTCAGCCAGCTTGCGAGCGCTTACATCTTTCAGGACCCCACCAAACGTGCCAATTGGCGTCCGTCCGGCAGCAGCAATGACTACATGCTCCATCTCGTTTCCCCCTCCATTATGATTGCGTATTTTCTCTATTGTCTCATAGGTGAGTTACAAATGGTTCTACCCTTTTCGCTTCATTAAAATGGTGACCCACTCGTCTGAGTGACGTTCACCTGCCGCTGTAAAGCCGGCTTCCTCGTACGCTGCAAGAACAGCTTCACGATTCCAGTCAACGATTCCGGACATAATCACAAGTCCTTCCGGAGAAATTCGCTCAGCGATCACAGGGAGCATCGCGATATTTTCATCCCCTCCGATATTGACCAAAACCAATTCTGCTTGCTTCGGTAGCTGATCCGCGATAGAGGGTTCCTGTGCATCCCCGATTACAACCTGAACGGCTTCCTGCGGCAAATGATTGTTGGACGCATTGACCCGTACCTGGTATTCGCTTTGGGAATTGATATCGACTGCCCAGACTGGCTGCTTCGCCCCGTTCAAGGCGCAGTACAAGGTAAGAATGCCAGAGCCTGCACCAATATCGATCACCGTTTTGTCTGTGAGCTGTTGCTCTTGCAAAAAGAGCAGCATATCCTGCGTCGTCCCGTGATAGCCCGTACCGAATGCCGCACCCGGGTCAATCCACAGCACATGCTCCGCTTTTTCCAATAGGGCTGGATCTGTCCAGGTCGGCGCTACCCACCACTCGCCGATTTGCACTTCTCGAAATTCCTCTTTCCACGAGTCGTTCTCCTCCGGAACCACCTCCACCTCTTTTAAGGTAACCTTGGCTCCCCAACGTGTAAGGTAGTCTTTGAGTCGTGCTACATGCTCTTCCTCGCTATCATGCTCGGGCTCAAACAAGTATCCGACGACAGGGCCTTCGGTATTTTCAGCATAATCATATCCATTTTCTGTCGTGAGCACCTCAATTTGCGGCTCAATCCAGCCTAACGTATATGGACTGGTCAAAACCTCTGCCACAAACAAGTCTTCGATATCGGGCTCCACTAGTAGGGTGTATTTTAACCACATGCTTTCCATGCTTTCTTCGCGCTCCTTTTCATATATTCTACTTTCAACTGTCACAAGCCTATTGCAGCGAGAAGCGTACTTTCTTTATGTAGAGATTCTCTTACTTTCATCTGCGGATGGCAAGGATGATAGGATACATGGTATGATAGTAGAATGGACTATTTTACCGCAGGGAGGTTAACCATGTTCGACGAATTTTTTTACCGACGCCGTAAAAACAAAGGACTTTACTTTGTCATGATTGCCCTGATTATTCTCGGCATCGGCATGTTCGCAATGGGCTTCCTCTATTTGTTTTAGGGTTGCTTTACTTCCCCTTGTTTACTCGATTATACTTGAGAATGTATTTTTCCTGTACGTTTGATATAGAAAGAAGGTTCACTCCATGTCGCGAATTCTCATCTCCGGGTACTACGGCTTTAATAATGCCGGAGACGATGTGGTCCTTTACGGCATCATCAGCTCCCTCAAGCGGGAACAACCGAATATCTCTTTAGCCGTCTTGTCCAATCAGCCTGATCGGACGGCGGAATTGTTTGGGATAGAGGCTTTTAACCGCTGGAGCTTCGGAACCATCGTCCGCGAGCTTTCGCGAAGTGACATGCTTGTAATGGGCGGCGGAACCTTGATGCAGGACGTAACCAGTCCACGTAGCGTTCTCTACTACCTGGGCATCGTCACCATTGCCAAGCTGCTGGGCAAACCCGTGGTTTTTTACGCACAGGGGTTTGGACCCATCCTCAAATCTCTCAGTCGCACCATGATCAAGCGCGTCGTGAATCGCGTTGATGTGATCACGGTTCGCGATTATGAGTCAGGAGAAGACTTCAAAGCTTGTGGCGTCAAAAAAGCGCCCATTCATATAACGGCTGACCCTGCTCTTACGATTTCACCTGACGACATCTCGGATGAGCGCGGCCGCCAGCTACTCGATGGCATGTTCGCTGATCCGACGAAGCCGCTTGTCGCTATTTCTGTGCGTGACTGGAAGCAGGAGCAGCAGTTTAAGCAAACAATCGCCAAAGCGGCAGATTGGTTCATTTTGCGTGGCTGGAATGTTTTGTTCCTGCCTATGCATGTGCCTAGCGATCTGGCTCCTTCTCGTGAAATCATGGAACAGATGGAACAGCCAGGAGCCCGTCTGCTCGATGCTTCTGTTACTTTCCATGATATCATGTCCGTCTTAAAGCAGTGTGACTATGTCGTAGGCATGAGGCTTCATTCCCTGATTCTCGCCTGTATGCTTCGCACTCCCTTTATCGGCATATCCTACGATCCAAAAATTGATCGTTTTGTAGAACGAGCAGGTATGCCAAATGCCGGTCATATCACGCAGCTGGATGAAGCCTCCCTGCTTACGCTACTCACCCAGCGCCTGGACAAGCTCGAACAGGAAGTCGAGGTCGTGACAGAGCGCTCCCGTCTACTTGAAATCGAAGCTGCGAAAAGCAGTGAATTGGTGCTTCAAGCGCTTCGCAAAAAACATTGATCGGAAAGGAGGACTCATTCATGTCCATTTCCTCTCAAGTTTTAATTGGCTTGAATCGATTGTTTCCGCTCCCTGTTCATCCATTCAACCTAGCAAACAACGGGGATATGAGCTATACAGAATGGCAATTTCAAAAAGGGGATCAGACCATTCAATTCTTCCTCCCCTTTCACAGCCAAGAACAAATGTTCAAAGATAAAACAGTCCTAGATATCGGCTGTGGCGGCGGTGGCAAAACGTGCTATTACGCTACCTTTGGTCCGAAAAAAATGATTGGGATCGACATCGTGCCTCACTATGCCGAGGAAGGGAATGCCTTTGCCAAACAAAAAGGTCTGGATGACGTCGTTTCTTTCGTGACTGGTGATGCAGCCAACATGATCTACGCAGACAACACCTTTGACACGATTATTATGAATGACGCGATGGAGCACGTCGGCGAGCCGGAAAAAACGCTGGACGAATGCTTCCGTATCCTGAAGCCAGGCGGTCATCTCTACATTAATTTCCCGCCTTACTACCATCCATACGGCGCGCATCTATCCGATGCGATCGGAATTCCCTGGGTCCACGCTCTCTTTTCGGAGCAGGCCTTGATCGATGCTTACAAACAACTCGTTCGCGATTTGCCGGACGGCTCTGATCGGATTGCCTTCCGCTTTGACAAACGTCCTGATGGCAGTGACACGATCTCCTACATCAACCAGATGACGATCAAGCGGTTTCGCCGAATCCAGCAAGGTGTCGTGCAGCCTGCTGTCTATGAGCGGGAAATCCCTCTCCGTAATCAGCTGAAAGGGTTGGCAAACATTCCTGGATTCCGTGAGTTTTTTGTCAAAATGGTCGTATGTGTCTACCGAAAAGAAAAATAGCAGCAAAACCTGAAAGCAGAAAGCCCCTTGCTCCTGATGATCTGGAGAAGGGGCTTTTCGTTTATTGTGCTTTCGACGAAGTCTGCTTCTTACGGATCGTATTCATAAAGCTGCGCAATTTATTGCCACCCGGCAGCCAATCCAGCTCCTTGTCTTCAATCAGCGGAATGAGGAGCAACAGTCCCAGGTAAACGATCAGTCCTACTCCTACCCCTGCCATCGTTTCCATTGCTCCCAAGAGACGCACCTTTTCTTTGCCTGCGAGCAAAAAGCCGACTGCCTCTGTAGCACCCCATGCCAAAAGCAGCATCAGGTTGGCTACCAGAAGCGGATACAATGTGTCAAAACGCCAGTTGATAGGTACAACGACGAGTTTTTTGATCGCGCGCATATTGAGCACACATACAAAAGCCGTCGCACACAGCCAAGAGAGCGAGAGACCATCCATCCCCAAGAACGAGGTAAATAACAGCGTAGCTCCGACCTTGACCAAAACACCATACAACAAATGAAGCGCAGGAATTTTTTCTTTACCTACTCCTTGCAAAATACCGTTTGTAGCCAAAAGCAATGACAACGGAATCGCCGTGACGCCTAGAATTGCCATTGCGCGTGTCCCTTCCATGTCTCCGTACAGAGCCAGGTTGGCGCCCTCAGCCACAGCTGTGAGCCCGAGACCTGCCGGAAGACCAATGAGCCAGGCGAAACGCAGTGACAGCTTGGTAAGCGTCGTGACGCGCTCCTCATCCCCTTGCCGCTTCGCTTCAGCGATAGCAGGCACGATCGAGAGGGCAATTGAGGAACCGAACAAACTCGCCATTTGGAGCAGCGGACCACCCCGGCTGTAAATCCCGAACCACGTATCTGCCGTTAAGCCATCGACATTCCATATGTAACGGAAGATGTTGATTGCGAGAAACGAGTCGGTCAAGCTAAAGATCGGAATCACTAGCGCACTGACACAAATCGGCCAGGCAATGCGCCACATGGATTGGAAGAAGGACCGATCATACCAATAGTCCAATCGGCTCCACTGTGCTCCTGTAAATACCGAGCTTTTCCGGTTATGGAGCCACATTAAAAGCGCCAGAAAACCGAGACTGAGCAGTGTACTGATCATCGTACCGAAATTGACGCCCGTAATGACCGTATCTGTATCCTCTCCGAGTGAGACGAGATACATGGACGCAATCAGGATAAAAGCCACCCGCAGCGTCTGCTCTACGATTTGGGAAAGACCTACATACAACATTTTTTGATGGCCGTAAAAGAAGCCGCGAATGACCGCAATCAATGGAACAAACAGCAAGGAGAGCGATATGGCACGGATCGGCTCCACCAGATGCGGATTGCCCATCATTTTGGCAATTAGTGGAGAGCTCACGTACAGGATAGCAAACAAGACAATTCCGATTGCCCCCATCATCACCATACTGCGAGCAAGAATCTGTCCGACCGAATTCTGCTTTCCTTCGGCCAACGCTTCCGCGATTACTCTGGACAATGCCACTGGCACACCCGCTGTAGCGAGGATCAGGAAGGTGAGATAAAGCGGATAAACCTCCTGATAGAGCCCAAGACCATTGTCACCTACGATTTCCTGGAGCGGGATACGATAAAACATCCCGATCACTTTTGACAAAATCCCCGCAATGGCTAAAATTAACGCGCCTGCGAGAAAATGACTTTTTTTCAGCATGGGTAACTCCTTTGCTTATCGAGCCCGTTCAAAAAGGGAATGCGTCGACAACCCGATACGATAGATGCTTCCCGGACTTTTTTGAACATCCTCTTATATCCCAAACGTAAGGCTTGCCACTATCGACATGAACCCACTCTCTATCCTACTATCAAATCACCGTTCCAGCAAACAGGTATAACGATGGAATTTGACAGGAATACTGGGGACAGCCTGATGTGAACAGCTTTAACCACTTGCTATCATATCTTATTTCTAGCGTTCCTACCAACCTCTTTCCCGCCCGGCTTGCTACTTGGATGAAGTATTCATTATAATGGATGGGTTAATCCCTGCGTGTAGGAGGACTACAATTAAAATGAGAGAAACCGTGTTGAAGTGGGGAAGCCAATCAACTACGTGGTTGTATTTGTTATTGGCCTATCCGGTAATTGATTTTGTCATGCGGAAAATTCTACCGATTCCAGTCGTTTCGTCTTTTTGGGATGAGGCTCTGCTCATCATCCTGCTGGTGTTTACGTTTGGCGCTTTCTTGCAAACGAATCGAACCATGCCTGGAATCAAGCATTTGCTCAGCGCCTTTTTCGTCCTGGGTCTGGCCTTGACGGTTACGGACATGACAAACTGGCAGGCAAGTGTGGAAGGGTTCCGCTCTGTCTACCAGTATCTGATCGCCTTTTTAATGGGCTTTTATTTATTAAAGTCTGTTGAAGATCTGGACAAGTTTTTGAAAGGACTTGTGCTGATCGGCTTTGTAGCTGGTGCGTACGGTGTCTTGCAGGTTGTGGTAGGTGTAAAAACACCGGAAGCATGGGTACAGGAAGGAGAAACGATTACTACGCGTGCCTTTTCCTTCGTCACCAGTCCGAACGTTCTGGGAAGCTACATGGCGTTGATCGTGCCAGTTGCAGCCGGTCTGTTTATGAAAGCACCCAAAGGCATAGAAAAATGGCTCTGGGCTGCCATCACACTGACCTCATTGGTCGCTTTGCTTCTGACTGGCTCACGCGGAGCTTGGTTTGCTCTGGCGTTTGCTATTTTTGTCTGCTGCTACATTTGGAAAAAACGGATCGCAGGCTATCTCGTTCTAGCTGGGATCATCGGGATGGTAGCATTATTCTTTGTGCCTGAGTCGGTTCCAATGGTAGGTACTGTCAAAAACCGCATCTTTACCTTGTTTACTTCTGACTACTTCTATGCAAGCAGTCAAGGCGGTCGTGTCGAGCGTTGGGGAAAAGCGTATGACCAGATGCGGGTGGAGCCGCTATTTGGCGCCGGGCTTGGCCATCATGGCGGAGCAGTTGCAGCGAGACGCTTTGGAACGACCTACACTGACAGCTACTTCTTCAAGAGCCTGGCGGAATACGGATTGATCGGGACCATTATGCTGGTTGGTCTGATCCTCTCCATGCTCCGCTACAGCGCACGTGCTGTTAGCAAGATGCACGGCTCGCCGCACTTCTTCCCTGTCCTTGGCGTACTCGGAGGACTGGTCGCAGTAGCTGCGCACAATTTCGCGGAAAACATTTTCGAGGTGCCATTCATGGCTCTCTATTTCTGGCTGTTTGGCGGCTTCCTTTGCGCTTTATTCGCCGACCAGACACAAACAAAAAGGTGGTGAACCCATGCGCCGCAATCCTATTCTATCCACAGTGAGCTGGGCGCTGTACGCCATTGCCCTGTTTCTGATTTACCATTTGCTCATCAAGCCGGCGTTCCTTGATTTGAGCTGGATCGCTTTGCTCCTATTTTTACCCTTGCTCGCTCTTTGCTACTATATTATCCGCCCGTCGGAACGGCGTCAGATGCTCGTGTTTACCATCGGCTTCCTGCTTTTGGATCTTGCCCTGACTCGCGTAAACATACGAACGACGGCAACCTTGGTCATTAGCGGAGCTGTAGCTGTCATTGTCGTGGCATTGCTGGTAAAGTGGTATGGGCGTCTGAATTGGCGCGCTGTTGGTGCCCTTGTGCTCATCGCTGTGCTCGTGAATGTAACCTTTAATCGGGATACGCTCAAAGCCTTGAATCACTTTACGATTCAATATGAATCTGATCGTCTGTACAACGGTGAGTGGGTCGATTATTTCCCAATGGCCTTGTACGATGTCAACAATGACGGCAAAATGGAGATCGTCACGTACGGAAATGCTGAAGAGCTCCCTCTGCCTGAGAAGGTAGAAAAACCGGAAACAGAGGAAGAAAAGAAAGCATTAGCAGAAAAGCTGCGCCATTTGCATGCTGAGCCTGTCACCCTTTACGTACTGACCTGGCAAGACGGCAAAATGGTGCGCATGCCAAATGATCAGATTTCCCCTGAAACGCTGGAGCTGATCAAGGAAAAGTTGCCGACTGACTACCCTGGGTTCCCGTATTACACCATGAAGAACGATCAGCTCGTACCGAACGTACAACGTCAGCCGTACGCCGAAGGTATGCTGCAAATCGGAACGGCGCCTTACCGTGCTTTCATGCTGGACATGGCTAACATCGCCGATAAGCTCGAAGAAAATAAAGGCAGCATGGACGTTCGCCATGAGCTCGGGAAAAACTACAAGGATTTGCATATCAAGGACGGTATGCTGACTGGAACCTACGATGGCAAGCCTTTTGCAGGCACGACAAAAGCAACCAAAATTCTCACAACGATGATAGTGCCCGATGGTCGCGAAGGTCTGATCATTATGGGCGAGCACTTGAGCGTGATGGTTGTAGAGCCAGATGGTTCACTTACCGAGGCTTATACGTTGACGCGCAAGCAAGCAAAACTGGCGACAGGTGAATTCATTCCTGCCGATATCGATAACGACAAGGTCGATGAGCTGCTAGTGGCAGCTTCACCATCCTATCTCCTGAAACCGAAGCCTGATGGCACATGGGATATCCTCTGGGCAAGCGGGGATAAAGACAAGAGCTTCCGCTTCTCCAATTTTGCTGCGATCGGCGATAATGAGCAGCCAGAAATCGTAGCAAAGGCAAAAAGCTGGGTTAGCAGTCACGAAACTCGCTACTTGTCTGGGTTTGAATACACAGCAGATGGGTTAAAAGAAAACTGGCGGATTTACTTACCGCTGATCAATGTACAAATTGGTGATATCGATGGCGACAATCAAAACGAAATCGTCGCCAGCATTTTCAATACACATCGCATTATTGTGTTCAAGCAGCATCATATTCCGGTTCTGACACTGACGATCATCATTTTCGTCGGACTGCTGGGATATGGCGTGGTAAGGAGGTTTCGTCATGCGTAAATCGACGAAGGCATGGGCTTTTCTGGCTGTTATTTGCACGGCGTCCCTACTCGGCGGCTGCACATACGAGTCAGGAACAAAGGCATTTGCCACCACCAATTTTGGCACCACACCCGAACAAACCACCACAGCCCAAACCGAGTCTGGTGCCGAGTGGCTTAAAAAAGCATTAGCGAATGCAAAAACGGATAAAAAGGCGCAGACGTATTGGTACAAGGGGCATGTCCAAAACATGATTCTCTCTCGCTCGACGACGAGTATGTTCAGCGGTGCGGTTATCAACGGCAAAGGCTACAATGTGGACGCCCGCATCGCAGCTCAGCCTTATTCGTACTATCGCGTCAACGATAAGCACTACATCCGTGCCAACGACAACTGGGTGACTGCAACAGCCGAGCCTCTCCCGTTTGATGTGCTTGCTGGCTTTGATGACTGGCTGCCCTTTATGGATCAAGCTGTCCAGCTGCCTGACGAAAAAATAATTGGCGTTCTCTCTGTTCCGTTCCAATTAAAAATGACCGGAGTAGATTGGTTAAAAACGAGCAAAAGCCCTCTGCTCGAACCATTGAAAAAACAACTCGGCGACCGTCCTGATCTGGATTACATCCTAAAGGAATCCACGATCAAAACCACTTTCTGGTTCGGCAAGGAAGACCGTCTGATCCACCAATATGAAACCTGGATCATTTTGCCGCTGCCAGGAGCAGGAACGATGGACCAGCAAGTTCATTTCAACATGTTTAAGTACGGAGATACAGGCGGCATCAATCTCAGCGAGCCTGAAGACGTCGAAAAATATTTGTTGTACTAAAGCAAAAAGGATCTGGCTTTTACAGTCAGATCCTTTTTTTCATTAACCTATTCGTTCGCCTACGCCATTTGACTTCCACAAAAACAGACTGTACGCAAAGGCAACCAGCGAAAAGCCACCCATCGCCATGTAGAGAGCAGATCCTCCCAATTGCTGAAAGACCCAGCCCCCAGCGATCGATCCGATAATCCCGGAAATTCCGAAGAACAGCACCGCCAGGACGGTTTGTCCCGTAGCCTTCCATTCTTCCGGTATGATTTTGTACAAATATTGAATCGTTGCCGTGTAAAAGATGACAAAGGTAATCCCCTGCATCAGCTGCAAGTAAACGACCCACTCGGCTGACGGCACGATCGCACAAAGGAAATAACGGATCGTATAAAGAGCGGACGCGACCATGATCAGCTTGATTTCACTCCAACGGCTCAAAATCCGGGCGCTGATGGCAAAAAAGGCGACCTCGCTCATCGCTGCCAAAAACCATGCCTGCCCTACGTCACCGGTGCTCCCTCCCAAGCTTTGCACATAAACGCCCAGAAAGCTGTCATTCGTCCGGTGCGGGGTTGCTGCAAGCAAGACGAGCAGAAAAAAGCGCAATGTTTTGCGATAGAGAAAAAACTGCTTCAGTTCATTCCAGGACAGCTTTTTACTGCTCGCTGGAGCGTCAGAGACTACTGCTATAAAAAGAAAAGCCAGAACGCCATAGCCGAGGAAAAGCCAGACCAGCTGCTCCATTCCGACCAAATCAATCGTCCATCCAATGATCAGGGAAGCCGTGGCGTAGCCAATCGCACCAAACGTGCGGATGGAGCCAAAGCTGATTGCGTGCTTTTCGGCAATCCGAAAATTAAGGCTCTCGGTTAACGGGTCAGTCGGAAGCAAGAAAAAATACATAGCCCCAACGAGTACAAACAGCAAGGAAAACGGAGCAGAGATAAATAAGAGCACACCTGCTACGATAGAGAAGCCAAGTGTAAACAAGATGACTCGCTTGATCGTTTTATAGCGATCACTTACCATTCCCCAAAAAGGTTGAGACAACATCCCGATGAACGAGCCGACACCAATCAAAATGCCAATCTGTGCGGGTGTTACGCCTCGATAGGTGAGGTAGACTGGCAAAAACGATATGAAGATAGAGAGCAAAGAAAAATAGAAGAAATTGTACGCCCGTAAGCTAGTGATTCCCATGTTCACCTTTCATCTCACCCACAATGGTTTTGTGTGAAAAAAATGCCCCGCAACCACTGTTGGCTCCGAGGCTTGCGTACCTTTATTTATTTGGAGGTCAATTCATCCATCAGCTTTGCGAGCTGTCTCGCTTGTTCGCGGCGCTCATACGGCCTAACCCTCTCGGCAAAGTCCGCTCCGCGATCTTCCCCATTCGTTTGACCGCTTATCTTCCATTCCTTGTACAGCTCCAGGTACGCTTGCTTGATCGCATCCTTTTGTTCAGGATCTGCTACCTGTCCCAAGCGGAAGTTTTTAATGATCTCTGTCGCTTCGCCTGGTTTGTTCAGCGCGAGAATCGGGTTTCCGATACCCATGTACTCATAGAGCTTGCCCGGAATATAGGCACCGGCATCGGCAGAGACATCGCCAATTAATAGCAGAGCGTCTGCTCCCTTCATCAGTCCCAGCGCCTGCTTGTGCGGCAAGTTTCCGAGCAACCGGACATTATCACCCAGTCCGAGCGCTTCCACACAGTCGCGGTTTTCGGAATAACCCGGATAATCGAAGACACCGGCAAAGCTGAGCAAGAGATCCTTTTGATTGACTTCACCTTCATCGATCAATTCCCGCATCGCCTGCAGGAGAAGACGAGGATTTCTTTTTTGGTACAGGATGCCTGCATATACGGCATGGAATTTGCCAGGCTCTTCATAGGTTGGCTCTAATCCTTCAAAATCCGCCTGATCGAACCCATTGTAGATAAGCTCCATACGCTTGATCCGCTGTTTGTGCTTCTTCAGGAAGTTCGTTGCAAATGTCGCCGTGACTGTGGTGATCGCATCAGCATCAGCCATGACCTGTTCCTCCATCCGCTGTTCCCATTTTTCACGCCAGGCAATCCCTGAGGTATGCATGTTTTGCGTCCAGGGATCACGGAAATCTGCTACCCATTTGCAAGAAAACTCACTTGCCAGCTTACGTGCCACAAGATGATTCGTCACGGGACCTGAGGTCGAAAAAATAACATCGATCTTTTCACGGTGCATGATTTCCCGCCCCAGCTTAAGTGCCCCCGGCATCCACAGTATTTGATCGTCAGGAATCATCAAATACGGCTTCGCCTTTCTTAATACCTGAACAAGCTGCTTTTTGAGTACCGACTTCATAGAGGCACGAGGAGCAGCTGAGCCATCACCAGCAGCATTGGCAGTGCCAGGCTGTGCTGCTTGTCCACCCCGTGGAAACACGGACAGCTCCTTTGCCCGATGAATTTTCACCTCACTTGGCAATTGTGCCAGCAAGGACGGATCTAATGTAGCATGATAGGTAGGATCGACTGTAAGGACATGCACTCTCCAGCCGTATTCCCCCAAATATTTTGCCATTTTGAGTGGCCGCGGGACGCCGCCACCACCGATTGGAGGGAAGTTGTAGCATATAATCAACACATTGCGCGTATTCATTTTTGTAACCGTCCTTCACGTTGTCTTTTTCCATCATAAACGATACCACAAGTGCTGTCTTATTGCGAATCTACCTTGCATCTGCTATAGTGAAAATGGCTTTGTTTTGTTTCGGCATATCTTTCCTCTTGAACAGAGGCGCTTTTTTATATATGCGCCCACTGTGATCGAGGTTTTCTTATTACGATTCGGGTGAATTTACATGAGCAAATTACGAGTCCTCCACGTGATTGGCGGGGGGGAATTTGGCGGTGCGGAACAACATATACTGAATCTGGTCTCTACCTTCCCTGTGGACGAAGTAGAGGTAGCGGTAGTTTGTTTCTATGACTCTCTTTTTGCAAGCAAACTGCGAGAAGCAGGAATTACGGTCATCACACTGAATCAATTCGGGCGATTCGATGTACGACTGCTCCGTGCCCTGCGGAGTACTTTTTTCTCGTTTCAACCAGCTATCATTCATACGCATGGAATTAAAGCCAACTTTTTTTCCCGTCTGGCCACACGCGGTATGAATGTGCCCCTCGTGACGACCGTTCACAGTGCCCTGCGTTACGATTATGCGAGCGCACTCGCCTACGTGATCGTGAGTATCATGGAACGAGGGACCAGACTGTGGAATCGACATTATATTGCCGTTAGTAGGGCTCTCGCTGAAAATCTTCGCGGACAAGGTGTTTCTGCCTCTGATGTAAGTGTCATTTACAACGGGATGGACATAGCTCCTTACCGCCAAGAGCAGAACCGCGCTTCCGATCGAAGCCGGCTGCGTGCAGAATGGAACATTCCTGATGACGTCTTTGTATTCGGTACGGTAGCTCGCTTCGTTCCGGTAAAAGGATTGCCTATTCTTCTCGATGCATTTGCACAGGTTGTGCGTGAAGAGGAAAAAGCTCCTTTTCTCGTCATGATTGGCGACGGGGCAGAGCGAGGCCTTTTGGAAACAAAGGTACGAGAGCTGAATTTGGAGTCCCATGTCCGGTTTACTGGCTTTCGTCAGGACATCCCTACTTGTCTTCATACACTAGACGGCTTTGTTCATTCTTCTCTGTACGAAGGGCTTGGCTACACAATCATCGAGGCTATGGCTTCGGAGGTGCCTGTAGTCGCAAGCAATGTGGGTGGTGTGAAGGAATTCGTTTTTCAAGGGGAGACTGGCTTAGTCGTAGAGCCCGGCAATTCCGGCTTATTGGCGAGCGCCATGCAAGAGCTGTACGCTTCGAAAGAGCTGCGTGACAGACTCACAAGCCGCGCTTTGAAAAAAGTCGAGGATACGTTCACGATCCAGCAAATGACAGAAAAAATTGTTGCTCTCTACCGCAGGCTATTGAAGTAACAAGAGCACGACTCGCTTTTTGCAGCGTTGTCGTGCTTTTTTCCTTGCTGCTTTTGTTTGAAGAATCAGTTTTCAGTTGCCTACTTCCGCGCAATCTGGTTACATAGAATTGGAACGATTTTGATTCGCATGTGAGAGGATGAAAAAGATGAAGCTATTTCTATCTGTAGACATGGAAGGTATCTCCGGCATTGTGGACACCAGCTATATCAATCCTGATTCCGGGGTCAACTATCAGCGTGGACGCCAATTCATGACAACTGACGCCAACGCTGTTATTGAAGCAGCTCTCGAAAGTGGAGTGACAGAAATTCTGGTTTCTGACAGTCACAACACGATGAACAATATTTTGTGGGAATCTCTCCATCCAAAAGCAAAGCTATTGGCCGGTTCGCCTCGTGATTCTTCTATGGTGCACGGCCTGGACGAGAGCTTTGATGCAGCGATGTTCATCGGCTATCATACACGCCAGGGTATTCCAGGTGTTCTCAGCCACACCATGTCAGGTGTCATCCGCAACATGTATATCAATGGTCAAATCGTGGGCGAATTCGGATTTAACGCTGCTTATGCAGGCATGTACAACGTTCCTGTCGTGATGGTTTCCGGTGATAACCTCATCGCCAAAGAAGCGTCTGAGCTGATTCCTGGCATCCATACCGCCATCGTAAAAGAAGCCGTGTCCCGCACAGCAGCTATCTGCTTATCTCGCGAGGAAGCCACTGCCGAGCTGAAACGCCAAACTGCTCTGGCGCTTGGCAATGTGAAGCAAATCCAGCCGTACCACACAGCACTGCCCCTGGAGCTTGCGATTGAATTTTCTCATGCCGGACAAGCTGAGTTTGCTGCCATTGTTCCTGGTACTCGCTACGAGACAGAAACAAACACGGTGTACTACAACGCTGCCAACCAGCAGGATATGTACACAACGATGCGTGCCATGCTGAATCTTGCTGGTGGCGCTGAGTTTTTCTAATTGAAATACAACGAAAAGGAGAGCAACGCCTTGTTACCTACCTTGGCTTTGCTCTCCTTTTTTCCATTACTTTCGTCTTCTCTTCGGCCGTGCTTGCCGTTTTCTTGCGGCTTTTGCTTTCGTCCCTGCACTTTCTTTTTGCCTGTTGTTCATGCCACTATTCGATGCTCGTGAGCCGGGTCCCCCGCCAACTGCGTGCTGCTGCTTTGTATTTGCGCTCTCGATCGCTGCATTGGTACCGCCAGTGCTGTAAGTTCCGCCACCGCCTGCCACCTGTGTAGCTGATGCGCCCGTTTGACGTTTCGCCAGCTTCACTACCTGGTCGTTAATGATAATGACATCTTCTTTTCCATTTTTTGCCCTTCGATGCTTTCCGGGTTCTGATTGCTTGCCCCTCATCCCCGTATTTTTTGCCCGTCCCCCAGCCCCGACACTTTGTTGTTGCTCTGTGTTCGACGAAGCGATAGCCGCATCGTTCCCAGCCGCACTGCTTCGTCCTGCCCCACTTGAAATTTGTGTGGTGTTTGGAGCATTTGTAAATTGACTATTGAGCACAACTACGATTCTTTTACTGCCATCGAAGGGAGTTTTTACAACCATGCGTCTCTTTCCGTTTTGGTAAATAACCGTTAACTTGCCTTTATTACGCGCCATGCTGCTCATTCCTTTATCAACAAGACTTCTATTCTTATGATAATGCGAAAGGCGGACAAAGCGTGTGGGACATGGTATATCCGCGCACAAAATATGCGCTAGTGCATTCGTTCAATTCTCCAAGAAAAAAACAGACTCATCAACTGAGTCTGTTTGTCGGTGTCGTTTTTATACTTTTTGAACGTTCGTCGCTTGAGGACCACGTTGACCATTTTCTACGTCAAAAGTAACCTCTTGCCCTTCGTCCAATGTTTTAAATCCGTCGCCCTGAATTGCAGAGAAATGTACGAATACATCCTCGCCGCCCTCTCGCTCAATAAAGCCAAAGCCTTTTTCACTGTTAAACCACTTTACTTTACCACGTTCCATTTTAGCCTCCTAGCATGTACCCATAACATGAAGTTGAAATTTTTTCTTACTCCGTTAGTATTGCCAGGAAAACTACTTCTTATACTTTTTTCCAAGCATTTCATTACTTCGCGACATCTGTCGCTTCCTTGGCTTTGCTTTGATCGATGACGACCTTGCCCTTCCAGCTTCCTTTTGTTTTCCCAATCCGATTGGCATCGATGTTCAGTGTAATGGACTGTGGCAGCTTGCTTCCATCTGTCACAAATGCGAGAATGCCTTCTGGTCGATCATCGTCCGCAATCCCCGTCATGATTTCTTTGCCTTCAGCATCTGTCAAATAGTATGGAATGTTGTCTTCCCGATCCGTTCCGATAAAGCTCAATACACTAAATCCTTCTAAACCTTTTTCCTGGTAGGTAGGGTTCTCCGTATACTTACCGCCCTCAGGCTCGCCCGAGATCACATCCAGACCTGTTGTATCGAACTCAAAAGGAACCAGCCCGCCATCTTCTTTTTCAATACTGTAATGGATGAGGATTTTTGTATCCTCTACGTACACTTCTTTAATATGAATGGAAATGCCTTGATCCGTTATTTTTTGATCCATCGGGACAGACAGCCCCTCGCTGACCGCGCGTTTGACACCCTCATTGACCAGACCGTTCAAATTGTTCTCTCCCGAAAAATAAGAGGAGCTGTTCAGTGCGGCGTACACGCCTGTTGGAAGCAAGATCGCAGCAGCCAAGCATATCGTTAAGACTCTTTTTTTCATCGAAAACTTCTCCTTTTTTTCGTGGTAACGAATGAAGGATGCTCTGATTTGTTCGTCGAGCTCATCTGGTACCACGGTTTTCTCTATTTGGTTTGCTAATGATTTTTTCAGCTTTTTGGAGATAGACATTGTTGGAGTTCCTCCCCGTCCATTTCGGTGTCGAACCATGCTCGTATGCGCTTTAACGCCAGATGACTTCTCGATTTGGCAGTACCTGATGGAATCTGAAGCAATTCGCCAATCTGATCGTAAGAATACTCGTAGTAATACCGATAGATAATGACGATCCTCAGCTTAAAAGGCAGTGCCATAATCGCACGTTGCATTTCTTGTGATGCTTCTGTTTCCAGCAAAGGTTCATCCGGCGTCTCGACATGTGGTTCTTCACGCAAGCGGTTTTTCCGCTCAAGCAAACGGAATCTTCTCCAAATTTGTCTACGCCAGTTTTTGACTTGCCTGATGACAATCCCATTCAGCCAGAAGAGAAACGGCCTGTTGCGGTCGTAGCTCGGCAACGCTCTCCACAGCTGATAGTAAATTTCGTTTACGATATCGTGTACATCTTCTTTATTACTGACCATGGCTGACACCGTACCGTAGATTTTCGTACGCGTCAGGCTGTAGACCACTTCAAATGCTTCCTGGTCTCCATCCATCAATCGGTCCAGCCATATGTCTAACATTTGATCATTCATCGGAGGGCCCCCTGAAATTGTATACACCATGTATTGGCTCTCTCACTTTGAATCGTTCACTAGTTTGCAAACTTTTTTTGCAAAAAAAACTTCTATAAACGCACCGTAGCACGTTTATAGAAGTTTTCGGTAAGAGTCTCTTGAATCGTTTGCGCAGCCTAGATGCGAATTAACGTAGTATGGCTCGGCAATTCGCCCGAGATGCGGTTTTTCGTATCGAACAGAATGGGGGAATCAGCCATTTGAGTTGCGATAGCGGCCCAATCTGCTTCTGCAAATTCTTTTTGTACAGCTGTCAGGAATAATGCGTCTGCTCCTTTGACTGCTTGCTCCAGACTGCTTGTCTTGTGCTCGTATGCAGTCGGCACAGCAGGATCGTACGAACGCACATCTACGCCTTTTGCCAAAAGAAGCTTGATCATATCATGAACAGGGCTGACACGGTCGTCATTGGAGAAGTCCTTCATCGCCATCCCCAAAACAGCTACGTGGCTGCCTGCCAGTGTCTTGCCTTTTTCTTGTAATGCTTTTTCCAGCATGCCGATCAGAACCTCAGGGACAGCGTCATTCGTGCAGCGAGCTTGCTGCATCAGCGGCAGTGCCACGTCCAGCTCGCGTGCTTTTGGTTGGAGATAGTATAGCGCATTCGGCAAGCAGAAGCCGCCTACACCCGGTCCTGGCGTCAACAGGTTCACACGCGTATGTGTATTGGCAACCTTGATCAGCTCGAATGTATCGATGCCAAACGCCTCAGAAAAACGGGCGAATTCCTGAACCATTGCGATATTTACATCGCGTTGAATATTTTCAATGACTTTCGCTGTTTCTACAACGCGAACGTCCGAAATCGTAATTTCTATTTCATTAATAAAGGAGAGCAGTTCTTTTCCTTTTGCCACGCTTTCCTCATTAATTCCGCCGAGTACAAGCGGCATATGGATGAACTCTTCGAAGGCTCGTCCTTCAGCAATGCGCTCGGAGCAATAGGTCAGGTAAAAATCAACGCCTGCTGTAAGACCGCTCACTTCTTCTAAAATTGGCAGGACTACTTCTTGTGTTGTTCCTGGTACGACTGTGCTGCGAATCATGACCGAATCGCCTTTTTTCAGTACACTACCCAAGGTGTGCGCACAGTTTTTCAACGGTCCGAGATCAGGATCGCCATTATGAACGGGCAAGCCCGCTGTTACAATATAATGATTTACTTCCGCTGCAGCCTCTTCATAAGAAGTCGTCGCGCGGAAGCGTTTTGCTTCAATTTGCTCGCGAAGAATTTCTGCAAGTGTCTTTCCCTGATAGGATTCCAGGTGATGGGAACGGGCCGCATTGATCTCATCAACAACGTGAGGTACGACATCGACACCGACGACATTTGCTCCCTTCATAGCGTAGGTAAGCGCCAACGGTAAGCCAACAAACCCTAATCCTACAACAGCTACGCGTACAGGCTGAGTCATTCTCGTATCTCCTCTTTCACGTTCTCTAGGTAAGGTCCAGGCAACTAGGAATAGTTACACGGCCAGTTTACAAACTGCTTACGACAGGTAGTAAACACCTGCTGCAATAAATACGACGCACAATCCTATGAGGACCTTGTATAAAGTTTCCAAGGCGGTTCCTCCCCATGCTCATAGTCTAGGCTTGGCCTCTGCCAAATCCTAATTATACTCTTGATTAAAATATCGTTCAATACAGGTTTCTTTTTCATGTAGAGGCAGGTGCATCCAAATAGACGGTCAACGGACCGCTTAGATATACCTGACAGGCTAGGCGGTACCCTTTTTCAAGTGCATCCTTCCCAAGCCGATATTGCTCGGTTTCAGAAGCGAAGGAGACAGAGCTTTCTGGAGCTTGCAGGCGCAGCATACACGATCTGCACTTGCCTGTCGTACAGAAAAATGATACGGGCAGCTTGGCACGCACGAGTGCCATTAGCAGGTTCTCCCCGCGCGACGCATAGAATTGCTGCTGCTTGTTCCCGTCCCAGACGGTGATCACAATCTGAGCTTGATTTTCCTGATCCATCTGCTCTCCCTCCCCTGATCTGCAGGTGAACAGCCATTTTTCTACCGCGACAAGCTCGCTCCGATAATGTAGGAAAACCCGATGGACAAAACCATCGCAATAAAGCCGACCGCTCTGTTGTCCTTGGCAATTTCCTCATCAATCTTGAACGTGGGCGTCATGAATTCGAAAACGAAGTAACTCACAAGCAGTAGCAAAAAGCCGAACGTGCCCCAAATCAACGCCTGACCAAGCGATTGATGCGCCTGGATCGAGTGGCGAAATACATTAGCGATGCCAAAAATTTTTCCCCCGGTTGCCATTGCAACAGCCAGATTCCCTTGCTTTAGCTCATGCCAAACCCGATAACGCGTCACCAGCTCAAACACCGACAAAAATAAAATCATCGCCAGTCCAGTCACGGTAAAATAAGCGGCAGCAGCAAAGTATGGATTGTGCAGAAGGCTTGCCATAATACCCCTCCCCACTTATCTGGTTATTTCAATTCGGCAATTGTAGCACCTACGCCGCCTTCTCCCTGCCCGCCCAAGCGGAATGACTTGACGTTTCTGTGATGCTTCAAGTACTCATGAACACCCTTGCGCAGGACACCTGTGCCATGACCGTGGATGATGGATACCGAATGCAAACCCGCGAGAAGAGCATCATCGAGGAACTGATCAATCTCCCTGATGCCATCCTCTACGTTGTAGCCTCGTAAATCGAGATCCATCTTAATATTATCGCTTCTGCGCTTGACAGAAGTGTAGGGTGCAGCCTGAGGCTTTTGCTGCATCGTATTTTGAACGTGCATGTCCTCACGTTTTACCTTCATTTTCATGATGCCGATCTGCACCAGGAACTCATCGCTTCCTGCCTTTTCCAGTACGGTTCCTTTTTGCCCAAAGCTTGTGACCATAACCTCATCACCCACTTTGATTTGAGTCGCTCGTACGGCCTTCGCTGGCTTTTTGACCTTTTCCTTTTCCAGCTCCAAGACAGCATTGCCGAGTCGCTTCTTGGCATCGATCAAACGGTGCTCTTTGATTTCCATGCCTTCTGCCATCATTTCGCGCAATTCACGAATAATGGTATCTGCCTCTTCTTTTGCCAACTGAACGGCAATTCGCGCCTCGTCCTCGGCACGTTCCATCCGCTTGTTTTTCTCCTCAGCGAATTGGGCTCGCTCTTCCTCCAGCTGACGGCGCAGGTTCTCGGCTTCGCGTCTGAGCGCTTCAGCCTGTTGGCGCTCTGCCTCGGCTGTCTTGCGGTTGCGCTCCAGGGAAGCAATCATGCTTTCCACCTGATTATCTTCTTCGCTGATGGAGCCGCGAGCTACTTCGATAATGTGCTCAGGCAGTCCCAGACGTCGGGCGATTGCAAATGCATTGGAGCGTCCTGGCACGCCAATGAGCAGACGATACGTAGGTCTGAGTGTCTCTACATCGAACTCCACGCTGGCGTTGATGACTTCTGGTCTGTCATAGGCATAAGCCTTCAGCTCGCTGTAGTGAGTCGTCGCAACCAGACGAGCTTTCGATTCGATCACATGATCAATAATCGACATTGCCAGAGCTGCCCCCTCTGTCGGGTCTGTTCCTGCTCCCAGCTCGTCAAACAGCACCAAACTCTTTTCATCCATGTTCGCCAAAATGTGAATGATATTGGTCATATGGCTGGAGAAGGTCGATAAGCTCTGCTCGATGGATTGCTCGTCGCCAATGTCGGCAAAGACGGAGGAGAAGACGGTCATTTCACTTTCTTCCTCAGCTGGAATGTGCAGCCCGGACATCGCCATCAAGGACAGAAGTCCGATCGTTTTCAAGGAAACCGTTTTTCCACCTGTATTGGGACCCGTCACAACGATGGCCTGATACTCTCCACCCAGCTCCACGTCCACAGGCACGACTACCTCCCGAGGAATTAGTGGATGGCGGGCCTTTTTCAGATGCAAGTAGCCTCGGTCATTCAAACGCGGACAAATAGCCTTCATGCTCCAAGCCAGCTGTGCCTTGGCAAACATAAAGTCGAGCTCGGTTAGCGCATCTACGTTTTCAAGCAGCGCTTCTACAGCAAAGGAAACCTGCTCAGTGAGAACGTAGAGGATTCTCTCCACCTCTCGTTCCTCACGAAGACGCAGCTCGCGCAATTTATTATTCATGGTTACGATGACTTCTGGTTCAATAAATAACGTAGCACCAGATGCAGACTGGTCGTGTACAATTCCGCCAAATACGTGACGATACTCCTGCTTCACCGGGATGACAAAGCGGTCTCCACGAATGGTCACGATGCTCTCCATCAACATTTTCTGGTAAGAGGAGGAGCGTGTCATTTGATCCAGCTTTTCCCGGATTCTGGACTCTATCTGTCTGATTTCCTGACGCACCTGACGCAGCTCGATACTCGCGCTGTCTAAAATATCGCCATTCTCATCCACACAACGGCGGATCTCTGTTTCCAGCTCACGCAAGCCTTCGATTCGCTCTGCCTCTTGCTCTAATAGCGGCAGCTCGTGATCATCGCACATATCCAGCAAAAACGATTTGAGTCTCCGTCCTGCCATAATGGTGCTGGCAATGTCCAAAAGCTCCATTGGAGCAAGCATGGCATTCAATCTTGCTCGCTGTACGGGTCCTCGGATATCGCGAATTCCACCGAGTGGAACACTGCCTTTCAGGCGCAGTACTGTTGCAGCCTGAGCAGTACCTTGCTGTGCCGTCACTACTTCATCCAGCCGTAAGAACGGAACCAGCTCCGCTGCCTTTTCCTTTCCATATGTGCACGATGCCTTGTCGATTAACAGGGCAACCATTTTATCGTACTCTAATGTTTTTAATACCCGTTGTTCCACTTTGATCCTCCTTATATCCGCAAGCTTGCGACCGATCATTTCATGCAGACAAAAGGCCGCGGTTTAACCCGGCAATCCTTATGATTATTTCATTATATCACGCCAACCGTTTGAAGGATAATTTTACACGCCTTGCCCCTAGCATAGTTCGACACCCAAATAGCCACACTGAAGATGAAACAATCCCAAAGGAGGAGTACACTTGACGATCATGCGCCATATTGTCCGCTTTATCGTCGCTGCCGTAGTCCTGATGTTTGTCGGGTTTTTAGTTCCCGGCTTTTCTGTAAGCAGCTTCTGGACTGCGTTTCTAGCCGCGGTTGTCATCGCCCTCTTGGGCTGGGTCGTAGAAGCCATGTTCGGGGATCGCATCTCCCCTTATAACCGTGGCATCATCGGCTTCTTGGTCAGTGCCGTAGTTATTTACCTGACTCAGTTTATTGTTTCCGGTTTTCACGTCACCATATTGGGAGCGCTCCTGGCCTCTTTGGTCATCGGGATTATCGACCTCTTTATCCCGATCAAGACTCATATGGACCTGCACAATGGCGACGCCGGCAATAAACAAGAAACATAATGATATGGGAAAAAGAGCCATCCGGATCAACGGATTGGCTCTTTTTTTGCACAACCGCAGCTTCGTCAAAAGGCTTGGCGAAGCCAGGGTTTCAAAGTGAAATTATCTGTCCGTCTGGCGATGGATCATGCCCGCCATATAGCCTGCGCCAAATCCATTGTCAATATTGACGACCGCGACTCCGTTGGCGCATGAATTGAGCATGGCGAGAAGAGCAGCCACCCCTGCAAAATTGGCACCGTACCCTACACTGGTAGGAACTGCGATTACCGGTTTGTCTACGAGACCAGCCACTACGCTTGTGAGCGCTCCTTCCATCCCCGCAATACAGATGATGACAGATGCCCCTCTGATCTCTTCCAAGCGGTGAAACAAACGATGTATGCCAGCTACCCCTACATCTGCGATCACTCTGGCTTCGCTGCCAAAGCAGCGCACCGTCCAGGCAGCCTCCTGAGCTACCTTCCAGTCAGATGTCCCTGCGGCAACTACCGCTACATAGCCTGGTCGCTGCGGGACGATTGGTCCACGACTGGAAACGAGCAATCCTGCATCCTCGATGTATTGTACATGAGGCATTCGCTCCAGCACTTGCTTAGCCTGATCATCATTTACCCGTGTAACCAAAACTAGCTCTTGATGGGCTTGCAGCCTTTCGATGATCCCGATAAGCTGCTCCACACTTTTTCCTGCCCCATATACGACTTCAGGAAAACCCGTTCTGCCTGCCCGATCCAGATCCAACGTGGCGTAATCCAGCCGACTCGCTCCCGTCAACTGCTCTTCGGCCTGCTCGATGCTCAGTTTACCTGCCTTTACTTGCTCCAAGATCGCTTTGATATCAGCCATGCTGCTTTTTCACGTCCTTTGCCAGTACCGAGTTCATGCTTCCCGTCATATAGCCAAACAAATCAAGCGTCACATACGAAAAGCCAATGTTCTGCAATTCCTGATTAATCTGTTCATGGTGTTCAAGGATTCGGCTGAAGTCTTCAGGACTTACTTCGATTCGGGCAATCGTATCATGATGACGGACCCTTACTTGATGAAAACCTAGACTGAGCAAGTATCCTTCGGCTCGATCGACCTGATCGATTTTTTCCAGCGTAATTTGCGAGCCATAGGGAATTCTGGAGGAAAGGCAGGCAAACGACGGCTTGTTCCACGTTGACAATCCCATTTCTTTTGATAAGGCACGTATATCTTCCTTATAAAATCCAGCCTCTTGCAGTGGACTACGCACGCCTCGCTCTGCTGCTGCTACGCGCCCTGGGCGATAGTCTCCCTGATCATCCACGTTTGCTCCATCGCATATGGTGGCCTGCCATTGATTTTTTTCAGCTAATACTCCCAAATGCTCATATAGCCCATCCTTGCAAAAAAAGCAGCGGTTTACTGGATTGGAGACAAAATGGGGGTTTTCCATTTCTCGAATTTCGGTAGTCACAAAACGAGCGCCAAGCTGGGCTGCCAAATGCTTGGCTGCTTCAAACTCCCGAGTCGGAAAGGTTTCGGATGCAGCTGTCACCGCAATCGCACGATCTCCCAGCTCCTCTACAGCACGCGCCAGCAAAAATGTACTGTCCACACCGCCCGAAAAAGCGACGAGCACTGTACCCATTTCTCGTAAAATCCTACCCAGCTGTTTATTTTTTTCGCTGAGGGACGCAATGACAGTTTCCAGCGCTTGTTGGTCATTTGCACTCATGGCGTTTTCCACCCTCTTCCAAGCTGTTTATGCATAAAGTGAAAAGAGAGGCAAAAAGCCCCTCTTTTCCGTTAATCTATCTTTTTTCCATTTGCATCTTCCTGAAGGATCTTCAGCAGTTCTTCGTACTCTTGACGCAAGCGGAAGTATTCATCCGCAATATTAACGGCAGAGAGTACCGCAATCTTGGCCGTGTCTAGACGATGATTGCCGTTTGCGATTTCGTTCATCTTGTCATCAACGAAACCGGCTACCATGCGTATGTGATTGACACTTGCCTTGCCACTGAGCCGGTATTGTTGGCCGAAGATATCCACCGTCAAACGATTTTTCCCATCAACTTGCACGAGGGGTTCCTCCCTACTGCGACCTTTGCTCTACTGTATCCTATTTAGGTTACTGAAAATGTCAGATTTCGTCAAGCCATACTACATTCTGAGTTCTGCACCTGTATCGTTTTTCAACGCTTCGATGACAGCAGTCGTCACTTGCTGAATCTCTTCATCCTGAAGTGTCCGTTCAGCATGACGGAATACGAGTGCAAAAGCCATGCTCTTTTTATCCTCTGCGATCCGCTCGCCCGTGTATACATCGAACAGAGTCAAGGATTCGAGCAGGCTTCCAGCTGCTCCGCGAATTGCCTTTTCCAAATTTCCAGCAGGCACGCTGCGATCCACAACAAGTGCAAGATCACGAGTCACTGCAGGGAATTTTGGTAATGGATTGTAATGACCTACCTCAGCTGAAACGGTGATGAGCTGTGCTACATCCAGCTGGAATACGTACGTTTCGGACAGATCATACGCTTTTTCTGTTCCCGGGTGAACCTGCCCCAAGTACCCGAGTCGCTGCTCGCCTACCCATACCTCTGCAGTTCGGCCTGGATGCATGCCAGCCAGTTCAGCTGTTGCCTTGTATTCAGCCGCTTTGATTCCAAGACGTGCAAGCAGGGACTCTACAACGCCTTTTGCCTGATAGAAGTCTACAGGCTGCTTGGCTCCCATCCAGTTTGGCGGCAGCCATTGACCAGTCAAGGCACCTGCTACATAGAGTCGCTCGTCAGGAAGCTGTGTCAGTGCTTCTTCTGCTGTCAGGAACACACGACCCAGCTCGAAAATACCGACGTCTTGGTTTTGGCGGTTCTTGTTGTACGCGATAGTTTGAAGCAAGCTCGGGATGAGACTCGTGCGTAGTACACTGTGCTCTTCACTCATTGGCATGAGCAAGCTGATTGGCTTAACGGCTTCCTGATGCAAACCTGATACTTCTTCTACACGATCCGGGTGAACCAATGCATAAGAAATCGCTTCGTTCAGACCAGCACCAATCAAATGATGGCGGATAATGCGACGCAGCTGCTGCTCGGGCGTCAATTGACCTTGTGTAGCAGAGCCGGATGGCAAGCTGGTCGGGATGTTGTCGTAGCCATACAGACGTGCAACCTCTTCTACCAGATCCTCAGGCAGTGTAATGTCTCCGCGTCTGGTTGGAACCGTTACTGTCCAGGTATCATTCGCAGCCTCATACGGGAACTGCAGACGATCGAAAATCGGCGATACGTCGGAAGCAACCAGCGAGGTGCCCAAATGTTGATTGATTTTTTGCAGAGAGACGCTTACGACAGCAGGTGTTGCTTCTTTTACGATTGCTTTTGCGATGCCTTTGGAGACCGTTGCCCCGGACAATTGCTGAATTAATGAAGCAGCACGCTCTCCAGCCTCTTCTACTCGCGTCTGGTCAACGCCTTTTTCCCAGCGTACGCAGCCTTCCGTACGCATTCCCAAAGAACGAGCTGTACGACGGACAGTTTGTGGCGTGAACCAAGCAGCTTCCAAAATGATTTCGGTTGTTTCTCCTGTAATTTCGGAGTTGGCTCCACCCATGACGCCAGCGATTGCCAAGCCTTTTGTCGGATCAGCAATCAACAATGTCTCAGCATCAAGCGTACGTTCCTGGTCATCCAGGGTTACCAGCTTTTCACCTTCGCCAGCCAGACGCACGATGATCGAGCGATTGTCTACTTGAGCTGCGTCGAATGCATGCAACGGCTGACCGTATTCGAGCAATACGTAGTTGGTAACGTCTACTACGTTGTTGATGGGACGGATGCCTGCAGCCATCAAACGATTTTTCATCCATTGTGGAGAAGACGCGATATTCGCCTTTGTGAAGTGACGTCCGTTATATTGATAGCTTTCGTTAGTCGCTTCGATTTTGACTTGCAGTGGGTTGTCTCCACCATTTTCGTTCAGTTCAATCTGTGGCAGCAGTACTTCTTTGCCCAAAATCGCAGCTACCTCGTACGCTACTCCCAGCATACTCAGGCAGTCAGAGCGGTTCGGTGTAAGACCCAGCTCCAATACATAGTCATCCAATCCGAGGTAAGAAATCGCGTCCATTCCGATTTCAGCATCGCCCGGCAAGACCATGATACCTTCTTGCTGGTCTTTTGCGAGCAGCTTGTCGTTTAAGCCCAATTCTTTTGCGGAGCAGATCATCCCTTGGGATTCTACACCGCGCAGCTTGGATCGCTTGATGTTCAGGCCACCTGGCAGCTTTGCACCGATCAGGGCAACCAGTACCTTTTGTCCTTTGTCTACGTTTGGTGCGCCACACACGATTTGCAGGTCTTCTCCTTGTCCTGCATCGACCACACACACATTCAGACGATCTGCATCCGGGTGCTTGCTGCGCTCTTTTACATAACCGATAACAACGCCAGAGACCCCTGCATTGCGCGATTCCACTGCATCTACTTCAACCCCGGAACGAGTCAGCTTCTCTGCCAGCTCTTGCGGGTTCGTATCACTTAAATCCACGTATTCCGCTAACCATTGGTACGATACCTTCATTTTCGCCTCTCCTCTCTATCCTCGGTTGAACTGACGCAAGAAACGCACGTCATTGGTATAAAAATGGCGGATATCCTCTACGCCGTATTTCAGCATGGCAATCCGTTCTACGCCCATCCCGAAGGCAAAACCGCTGACTTCCTCTGGATTGTAACCAGCCATTTCCAATACGCGCGGATGCACCATACCGGAGCCCAAAATTTCGATCCAGCCTGTTTGCTTACATACACGGCAGCCATCTCCACCACAGTTGAAGCATTGCAGGTCAACCTCAGCACTTGGCTCCGTAAACGGGAAGAAGCTCGGACGCAGGCGAATTTGTTGGTTTTCTCCAAACATTTGGCGAGCAAAGGTCAAGAGGGTTCCTTTCAAGTCGCTCATCCCGATTTTTTTATCGATAACAAGGCCCTCAATCTGTGTAAACTGGTGGGAGTGAGTAGCATCGTCATCGTCACGGCGATACACTTTACCCGGACAGATCATTTTGAGCGGTGTCTTGCCTTCTTTTTTCAGCATGGTACGCGCTTGAACCGGAGAAGTCTGGGTACGCATCAACAGTTCGTCTGTTACATAAAACGTATCCTGCATATCGCGCGCCGGATGACCTTTTGGCAGGTTGAGCATTTCAAAGTTGAAATGGTCTGTCTCAAGCTCTGGACCCTCTGCGACCTCAAAGCCCAATCCGATGAAAATGTCTTCGATTTCTTCAATAATGCGCGAAAGAGGATGCATCGTTCCAGCTGGCACTGGTCGGCCTGGCAGCGTTACATCTACGGTTTGGGACGAAAGCTTGGCACTCAGCTCTGCTTGTTCAAACGCTTGCTGTTTACCGGAAAAAGCCGCTTCTAAAGCTTCGCGCACTTCATTAACCAGTTGGCCTACTACAGGACGCTCTTCTGGGGACAGACTGCCCATCCCGCGGAGAAGCTCTGTCAGCTCCCCTTTTTTCCCCAGGTATTTGACACGCAAATCCTGCAGCTGTGAGCTTTCCGTCACCTGGCTGATTTGGCCCAGTGCGGACTCTTTCATTTCATGCAACCGAGTTTGCACTTCATATCGCTCCTTTATCATGTGTTGGAAAAAAAGAAAAACCCGCCCCAAAAAGGGACGAGTTACTTTTTTCTCGCGGTACCACCCTTGTTAGACAAAAGCTCCAGCTGTGACATGTCTGTGACAATATCACCAGACCTGGCAAGACTTCTGTCTCACTTAAGATCATTGGTAACGGGAATGACCCGGCTGCTCCTACTGCGCCAAAAGCGGTTCAGAGTGCGGCTCTGGAGTGAATTTCTGCAGCTATGATGTTAAAGATGCTCTCAGTCTACGGCATCTTCTCCCTGAAAAACATATAGGTCCTGCGTACTAGTCTCCGTCATCGCTTTGCGTTATAATCAAGACGTAGAAAAATTATAGCGCAACAAGAGAGAACTTTCAATTCTCATCTTGGTTGAGATAGTTCAAAAAGTCGTCTTTTGATCACGAAGGAGTCCTGAGAGCTTATTCGACATCGAAAATGACGTTCACCCTCGAAGTCCGGTGCTCATGTAGTTTACCTACACTCCGCTCCTCCTTCGTACGGTTCTCGCCATTTACTCGGTGCTGAAAAGCCAACTTTTTGAACATGCACATACTAGTATGCCCTAGTCACATCTTTTTATTAAGAAAGGGGACTTTTGACATGATTGTTAATGTTTCCGCCCTCTACGATAAAAATTGCCGCTGTCGTCATTGTGAGGCTACCTTTACCACCAAGCGCATCAGAAGCGGCACGTTGACGATGGTCAAAAGAGATAGCGATTTTTACACCACATTCACGGAGCAATCCTTAAATCCGATTTACTATACGGTAAATGTCTGTCCACAGTGCGGCTTTGCTTTTACCGATCAATTCAGAGACAAGCTCGCCCCTTGGCAAAAACAGATTGTAGATGAACAAATTTCGGCCAAATGGACACCGAAGGACTTCGGCCATATCAGACAGCTCAACGAAGCCATTGTCAGCTACAAGCTGGCGATTTACGCTGCAGAGCTGACAGATCAGCCTCACGCTGTAAAAGCTGGACTGTATTTGCGACTCGCCTGGTTGTACCGCTCGCAAGAAAATACAGCAGAAGAAATTCGCTTTATCGACATGGCCGTAGATGAATACGAGCTATCGTATATACATACTGACTATTTGCGCAGTGACAAGGAAATGTCAGAGGTACGACTCTTATATTTGATCGGCGAGCTGTACCGCCGATTGGAAAAATTTGATCTCGCCATCAAGTATTTCGGGAAAGCACTTGCCTACCGCAATCATACGATCGAAAGCGGAATCATCCGAATGGCACAGGATCAATGGCAAGTCGCGCGTGAGGAGTACAAGGAGAAAAAAGAACAAAAGATCGGCTAGTGCAGCCGATCTTTTCTATTTCTTTGTGCTTCAAAAACAAAAATGCCTGCTGCGACCGCAGCGTTTAGCGATTCTGCTTGACCGTAAATGGGAATATGTACGAATTGATCTGCCTCATCCATTAATGCCTGCGAAACACCCCTACCCTCGTTGCCGATAACGATCGCAGTCCGTTTCGAATAATCTGCCTCGTCATAAGAAACGCTCTCCTTTTGCAAAGAGGAGACAAGCAGTCGTCCTCCACCTGCTCTCCATTCCGATGCGGTCTCCGGTAAGGAGCGGGTAAACACAGGCAAGCGAAACAAAGCTCCCATCGTAGCACGCACGACTTTGCCGTTGTATACGTCTACGCTTCCCTTGCCCAGCACCACGGCATCAATCGCTGCCGCCTCGGCCGTTCGCAAAATCGTCCCTAAATTACCAGGGTCTTGAATTTCGTCGAGAAACAGGACCAGCAAATCATCGCCTGATCTTCCCTTTTGATCTAGCCACTCGCCCCAATCTGCTGCTGTTTTTTTCACTTCGGCTACGATACCCTGAGGCGACTTCGTTTCGGATAGCTTGCCCAGCACCGCAGCAGAGGCCGCCACTACATGAACATCAAGCGGATGATTTTCGAGCGCGCGCCGACAGGCAGGGTCCATATCGCGATCGTTGTCATACAGGATGGTAGTTACCTCTGCCCCACTCTTTAGCGCTTCCTCCACGAGATGCGCACCCTCAACAAGAAAACACCCCTGTTCCTCGCGTCCTTTTCGATCCAGTAATTGATGCAGCCGCTTGACCAGCGGATTTTGTACAGAAGTAATCAGTTCATGTGCCATGCTTATGCGCGCTCCTCAAATGCCTTTAGGTCTTTATTATTTCCGATCACGACAAGAACGTCGCCGTATTGAATGAGATCATCCGGGCTTGGTGCGATGTTGAATTTATCGCCACTTTTGATCGCAATCACGTTCACTTCATATTTTTTACGAATGTCTAGCTGGCGCATGTTTTTCCCAACCATTTTGGACGAGGCCACTACCTCAGCCACACTGTAATCCTCTGCCAGCTCAATAAAGTCCAGTACATTCGCAGAGATCAAATTGTGGGCCACTCGCACCCCCATATCCCGCTCTGGGAAAACTACGCGGTCTGCTCCGACCTTGTACAGGACTTGTCCATGCCGTTCATTTTGGGCCTTTGCCACGATCTTTTTCACGCCTAGCTCCTTTAATGTAAGAACGGTAAGGATGCTTGCCTGGATATCTACCCCGATCGCAACGACCACCACATCAAAGTTGCGGATGCCGATTTCTTTTAAAGCTCGCTCATCCGTGGAATCAGCTGCTACCGCATGGGTCACAAATTGTATATTTTCATTGATACGCTCTTCATTCTCGTCGATGCCCATTACTTCATAATCCATTTCATACAAGGTACGAGCCACACTGGCACCAAAGCGCCCCATTCCAATAATGGCAAATTGCTTAGACATCCTTTATCTACTCCTTCATCGTGCCGACTGCCCTGGGGGCCGAGGAAATGATCATACGTGCAGATAGTATAGCATAACCCAAACCAGTGCTACAAAAGGGTATGACCAAACTATTCGTGACAAATACTAAACCAGAATTGATTCCTATAAGAGAGGTGTTAGAACGGTTATGAACATTGCCTCACTCAATTTGCGTCAAGCCATCATGTACAAAATGCAAGGCTCTGACTCCAATGCCGTAGAAGAAACGATTAGTGACGCTATTTCCAGCGGCCAGGAAAAAACCTTGCCTGGGCTTGGTGTACTGTTTGAAGTGCTGTGGCAAAACAGCGATGCAACTTCCAGACAAGATATCGTGCAAACCATCGCCTCACACATTCCAGAGCAAACAGAAAAGCCGATCTGAATCAGGATAGAGAGGATAATCAGCAGGAAAGGGAGTGACGTTATGTCCCTCCCTTTTTACTATTCTCACGACGGCTTCCGAGCTTCACACGAATCCACTGGATCAATGCGAGCAAAATAGGAATGACAATGGTGGGGAAATATCCGAACTTCGTCATTTTTTTCGTATAGGAAAACAACTCAACAATATTTTGTGGCATCAGGGCGAAGTAATATAAGGGAACTGTAATGACCAAAGCACTTATGCGCTGAAAACGAATCCCCTGACGAAACCAGAGTCGCAGAGAAAAAATCATTGCATAGTACATATTTCCAATCGTAGTAAAAACGGAGGCTACCCAAATCGCGAGAAAAGCCGACTCCAATCTCTCCAAAAACCAGCCTGATTGTTGTGTGGTTTTAACCAATTCAAGGGTTGGCCAGATCAGTCTCTGCAATTCCTCATGCCCGAATACTGAAATCCCTGCCACTACCGTCAGGAAGTAAGCAGCAATGGTGTATCCCAATCCAGTCCCGCCAGCTATCCCAAGCTTGGCACCTGGCATCGCAAACGCAAAATAGAACATTAAGAGCTCATACCCTGTAAACACGGAGAATGTATGTAAGCTCGTTTTTCCAACCTCTTTCCATGAATCGATGTGAAAGGGCAGCAGATTGTACCAGTCCGCATTCATGAACGACGCCAACGGAATCAAAAATACGGGAACCAAAATAAAAGGGATGAGCAGCTCGTTTACTCTGGCGACGACTTCTACTTCGTGGCAGCACAGGAACAGAACCATGATAAACAATGTGATGAGAATGGCTTCCAGAGGCGTATCTTGCAGGACTGAGGTCACGACCACTTCTCCGAACCCTCTAGCTGCCATTCCCGCATTAATAAACTGAAAGAAAATAAATAAAAGGATAATGGGATAGCTGAGTACGGTCCCCACTCGATGTCCGAATACTTTTGGAATGTAGTCGACATAGGTTGTACCCGGAAACTGCTTGCCTAAATACACGATAGAAGCAATCGCGATCGCTGCTATCATGCCACCGGTAATCGTGCCTAGCCAGCCCATTTGATGAATATCGGTAGTGGAGGTCCGAGGAATGGTCAGTATGCCTACGCCGATCATGGTGCTGATCAAAATACTCGTGAGCTGCCATGTGCTTATGTTCCTTTGCTGGTTTTCCATGTTTATCGCTCCCCTATTGCATTTCCATGCCAAGGCGGCGCAGCTTGATCGTATAAACCACACGAATTGGGAAATCTCTGAAATCCTCTTTCCAATTGTGAGTCTCCCAGTAATCTCGGTAATGTAGGGCTCTTAGCGTAAGCCCCAGTTTTAAAATGTCGCTGTTGTATTGCTTTTGCAATGGCTGAAGCATTTTTTTTGCACGACTTTCCATCTCTTTTTTGATCAAAGCCTGCATTTGCAAAATGAACTTCTCCGGTGAGACCTTCATGTTCTCCGTAAGCTCGACAATATCACCCTGAAGCTCACAGTGGTACGTAGCGACAAACGAGCTTGCGCCACTGGAATTCGCTTTCGCTTTATCAATATGCAGCTTCTTTTTTACGAAATGTGGACGAAACGTGACATACCCGTCTTCTGTGTTCGGAAGAGGAATAATAATGTCACCGCCCTTTTTTTCATTACGAAGCTGCAGCAGTGACCATGTCTGCTCCCGATCCAACTGCCCGATCATTTTATGTCCACGAAAAACCCCGATGCCCTTCCAGGTCACATCCTTTTTGCTCGCCTCCACCAAATTCATAAAAGGCTCCATCGTTTTGTTAGAGGTTTGATTGAAATAATCTCCCAGCGTCTGATCAGGAATCGTGCCCATCTTTGAGCCGTTCTCAACCAAGTCCATCAAAAATACAACCGGAATTTGGGCAAGCTCAGGCTTGATTTCCAGCAAGGTCGATGCTTTGCCTTTTACAATGATCGGCCACATCAGACGCCGAATTTGTGGTTCACGGCGGAAATTGTCCATGATATCCTGAATGCCTTGCTTAGCGATATCCTCACTAATCGCAAGCACACGAGTATGTCCTAAAAACAAGCGCTGATTCAAACGCATTTGCAGATTGTTGGCCGCATCCGATACCGTTCTTCCCGTCACACTCATAATTTTGACCGCATCGGAATTACTTCCCCCACCCTTTCCGCTACTTCCTGCAATTTTTATAGGAATCGGAATTTGAACGGTTAGCTGGTAGTGCTCCCTATTCGTTTCTGCCCGATCAATCGCAATGGCAAGAACCGATGTACGTTCCTCCAGCTCTCGTCTATCCCAGCAACCGGTTACGAGAATGATTGGAATCAGACAGACGATCAACCGAATGAAGCAGCGAACGCTCTTAGCCATCAACATTCTTCCTCTCTGGCTTGAACATCCAATCTTTTAGCAAAATAACTATCCAGTAGATGATAGGGATTGCCAAATTAATCACCAAGCTCGATAAGCCCAGATAAGAGGTCACATGGAAAATCTCCACGATATTTTGTGGCCATAAGGCAAAAAAGAACATCGGCACGAATAAAACGGTAGCGATCACTCTCTGAAAAATAATGTCCTTGTGAAGCAGCTGTCGAAGTCCGAATACAACTACGTAATAGGCATTTGCCACTGTCGTAAAAACAGCTGCTACCCACACGGCTAGAAAGGCAGACTCTATTCTTTCCAAAATCAAACCAGGAACCTGCGTCGTTTTGACCAGTTCCAGTGTAGGCCACGTCACTCGTTGCAGCTCTTCGTATCCAAATACAGAAATACTCGCGCCAACGATCAAAGTGTAGATTACCATTGCGATCAATATGCCGTAAAAGCCTGCAACCTCTTTTTTCGTGTTTTTATGAGCAAAGGCAAAAAACATGAACATGATTTCAAAACCGGAGTATGAATAAATCCCCTCGTATACCCCCTCAATTACTGATCTCGGAGTCCCGCGGAAAATGGGCAAAAGATTTGACCACTCCGCCTTTTGGAATGACGCAAGCGCGATGAACAACAGAGGCAGGAGAATTAACGGGAATAGCAATTCATTGACGCGTGCTACAACCTCGACCTCATGCCAGCACAAGACCAACGCCAGCATAAACATCGTAATAATGATGACCTCTATCGGAGTATTCAATAAGACAGAGGTGACCACTACCTCACCAAACAAGCGGGAGGCAATTCCAGTCGAGAGATACATGTACAGCAAATAGATGGTGATCCACGGAATGCTGAGCCACCTCCCGAGCCGTGGCCACTTGACACTCCCCCAAACGATTTGGCTATACTCTATAAACGTTTTTTCAGGAAAACGTCTGCTTAACCGGGCAATCAGCCACAGGGAAAAGAATGCACCTGTCGACCCAACAATGGGTACGACCCACCCTCCCTCAAATAATTTGGAACTTGTTGCACGAGGAAGGGTCAACACGCCAACACCAATCAAAGTGCTAGTGATCAGGCATATTTGCTGCCATAACGATAATGTTTGGTGTTCCGGAATTCCCTTCCCCGCACTCATTCCTTGTTTTCCTCCTCTCTCATCCGAATTTTGTCTTGCACATGAAACATCGTCGGGCGTTTGTTCAAAAGATGATGGGGTGCCCGTATAAAAAGATCCTTCATTCCGGAAAGATTCAGTGGACTGAGAGGTGTCATATACGGCACACCGAACGACTTGAGCGATGACAGGTGAATCAGTATGACGATCAGAAACAGCATAATGCCGTACAAGCCGAACATCCCTGCCAGCAGCATGACCGGAAAGCGAAGCATGCGAATCGCAATCGCGGCACTGTAGCTCGGAGAGGCGAAGGAGCCGATCGTTGTGACCGCTACAATGATGACCATTACGGGACTCACTAGACCTGCGGAAACGGCTGCTTCCCCGACAACAAGCGCCCCTACAATCCCGATCGTCGGACCGATTGGCCCAGGCAATCGTACACTTGCCTCCCGCAAAATCTCGATTGCCAGCTCCATAAACAGCGCTTCTATGAGAGAAGGAAACGGAACAGTCGACCTTCCTGCCGCCATCGCAATAACGAGCCTTGATGGGATCATCTCAGGGTGAAACGCACTAAAGGCAATGTAGAGGGAGGGCAGCAGCAAAGCAATGCTGATACTGATTACCCGAATAAAACGAATCAGTGTTGCAATATAAAATCGCTCATAGTAATCTTCAGGGCTTTGATAGAATTGAGAAATGACGGCAGGGGCAATCAATCCGAAAGGTGTGCCATCGACGAGAATCCCCACTTTTCCTTCTAGCAGGTTGGCTACTACCTTATCTGGCCGCTCTGTGTTTTGTATTTGCGGAAACGGGGACCATCTGCGATCCTGAATCATTTGCTCGATATATCCGCTTTCCAATACCGAATCCATATTTAAACGTTCAATTCGCGAGAGAATCTCTTGCACCATAGGGGGATGGGCTAGCCCCTCGATATACATCACATAAATGTCTGTCTGTGTTCGTTGACCAACCACCATATGGCGAACTCTAAGATTCGGGTCCTTTAGCCGAAAGCGAATAAGAGCCGAATTCACGCATAACGTCTCACAAAAACCGTCACGTGGACCACGAACAACTGATTCGGTTTGCGGCTCTTCTACTGATCTGCGATCCCAGCCCCGCGTATTGTTAAGAAATGCATTGCTGCTTCCTTGGATCATTAAAACCGCGCTTCCTGACAGGATGTTGCGGATCACCTGTCTTAACCCGTCCGTTGAATCCATCTCATTGGTCGCTGGATCATCGTAGGTCGAATTCGGGTTTGTCATGTGTCGGATAATAAAATCGCTAATAATATTTCGATCTACCATCCCGTCGAGGAAAATAATCGCCGCATCCTTTCCCGACTTCACTTGAAAGCGCCGCACGACCAGATCATCACTTTTCCCCAGTTGGTACTCGATCAAGCTAATATTTTCATCCACGCTTGTCGTCAGCCTAAGGTCCGAGACACTCTCCATGCTTTTGTTTGCATGATCCTTCAATCCTTTTTCCTGAAGGGTATCCTTCCGTTTTTGCCATGCTTTCCAAAATTGGCTCAACGCTCTCCCCCCTCGCATCCTTGGTTCTGCCATCGTCTACAGGTACGGATAGTGTACCCAAGAAAGGAAATGAAATCCCTGCCGATGGGTTGCCGCGTGAGATAAAAAGAAGATCCAGCTAAATGCTGGACCCTGAAAATGTAAGGTTTATTTTGGCACACCACTTTTCGCGTTGTTCATGGTTGTTTCGTAGTCATACAGATACCGCTTGCCATTCAGATCAAAAGTAGCCTGCCAGCTGTGCCCCCACCCTGCCACATACGGGTAAAATGCTTCGACATTCATATTTTTCACGTACTGGTTCTGATCCAAATAAGGCAGGCTCCCATTGAGAGGCTGTGGCCCCTCGTTGTCTGGTGTCGCCGTTGGATGCGTGAATATTCCTGTCTTCACATCATATCCCCAGGTTCCAGGCACTGGCTCAGCTGGCTCCCCTGGCAACAGCTTGTGCTCTTCTTTCGGATAAGGTGCTGGTGCATCCGGCGCGTTTGCATTTAGATGGAATTGCGCCTATGTGAAAGTCGGGATGTTACGAGGTAATGTTTTTGTTGTCTTCCTTCCCTTGATTAGCGGATGCTTCATAAGCACTCGGATTTGCCCTTTTCCAAATGAAGTAGGCAATCGTAATAATGAGCAAAAGCGGGAAGCCCATGGTCAGCGTATCTTCAATGTTGATGATCGTCGCGATCGCAATTCCAATTGTGGATAGGGCCAGTGCTTTGACCGGAACGCCTTTTTTACTGAGATCACCGAGCTTCGCAGGTGCGAAGCCGAAGCCTCCGCGAGACAGAGAAAATACCATCCGAGTGGAAATGTAGAGTTGACTGTTCATCGCAGAGAGAGCTGCCGTCAATACAACGAAGTTCATAATGCCAGCCGCACCCAGAATATTGATAATTTCGAAAATTTTCACGAAAGGACTGGCATCGCTTCCTGCTTTTTGCCAAGGAACAATCATGAGCATGAGGGCGAGAGTCAAAATGTAGAACAGCACAAGCCTGATAACTGCCGTTTTCAACTCAATCAAATCCATCATATAGCGGGTCAGCTTCAGCGACTTTTCGCGGAGCCTTTCCACAGATATCTCTTGGAACATTTCCAGCGAGCCTACCAGTGGCGCCAGACTGAACATGTGCGGATTTCCGGTCTGATAAGCGCCAGCCGTCTCGCATACATCCAGCATGTGTTCTATGTAGGCAGCACGACAAGTGCCACTTCCTCTGTCATCGCAGAAAGGATGTCTTCCTCCTCAATCAGGCGTCCATCGCGGCTCGCTACTCGAATCAAATGCTCGTCCGGGTCTAGCCCATGCAGCTTGATATAACTCTGCAGCGCGTAAATATCCGTCGGGAAGTCGAGTTCAGTCGCGGTATTTCGCCAGCTCATCCTGTGCGTCCAGCTCCCCGGCGTAGTTTTGGGTAAGTGGGATTGATGCGTATGTCATAGCTACCTCCTTGGAAAATTCGTTGATTTACCGGCTTTGCTCTTCTTTGGTGACTCCCCCCACACCCCAGTGGGAGGGGGGAATTTCTGTAACCATTACGCGAACCTGCTCAGGTCTTACACCCAAGCTTGTAGTGATTGCTGTCGTCACACCCTCAATCAAATTCCTGATTTGCTCTTTATTTCTGCCTTGCAGGATAGAAACCTGAACAATCGGCATGCTAGCACCTCGCTATAGACTGACTTTTGCCTAGGGATGCGTTACCTCTTATCCTTGGCAGCCAAATGTGACACTGCCCATCCCGTCGACCGTTACTTGAATAACATCCCCTGGTTCAAAAGCAATCGCTTCTGTGATGGCGCCGCTTAGGACAATCTGGCCCTTTTTCAAGCCGAGACCTTTTTCGCCCAGCTTATTGACGGCCCACGCCATGGACGCCGCTGGATGACCGAGCACAGCTGCACCAGAGCCTGTCGTCTGGATCATTCCATTTTTGCTCATGACCACTCCCGTCAAAGCCAGATCGAAATCATGAGGCGACACCCACTTGCTCCCTACGACAAAGGCGGAAGATGAGCAGTTGTCTGCCACAACATCTGGCAGCGTAAAGCGGAAATTCTCATAACGGCTATCGATAATCTCAATTGCTGGAGCTACATATTTTGTTACCCGCAGCACGTCTTCTGCTGTAATATTTGTCCCTTGCAAATCTTCTCCCATCATAAAGGCGATCTCCGGCTCCGCCTTCGGATGAATAAAGCGGCTGTATGCAAGAGGCTCCCATTCAAGCGCAAGCATCCCGTCGGTTAAATACCCGTAGATCGCTTCGTGCACGCCCATCATCTGTTGCTTCGCCCTGCTGGTAAGTCCCAGCTTCAAGCCGATGCAGCGTTCACCAGCCTGCTCCTTGCGCTCAATCAATTGCTGCTGAATCTCATACGCCACCTCAATCGGCAGGTCAGGGTTGCGGGAGGTGATCTTCTCCACCTCTCGCCTCTCCTTCTCCGCTGAGAGCAAATAGTCGACCAGCTCTCGCTGTGCTTCCTGTGTGATCGCCATTTGTCATACCCCCGCTCTTCGGATCTGCGCCAGCTCTGCTGCCACATCGATAATCATGTCCTCTTGTCCGCCTACCGCTTTTCGTCTGCCTACCTCCATCAAAATGTCTCTGGCATCAATGCCGAAGCGCTTGCTTGCCCTCTCTGCGTGGAGAAGGAAGCTGGAATAGACGCCTGCATAGCCCATAACGAGACTGCCTTTGCGAATTTCCTGTGGCTGTGGGAGGATTGGACCCACGATGTCTTCCGCTAGATCCATCATTTCGTAGAGATCGATTCCGAGCTGTATGCCCATGCGATCCAGGACCGCAATCAATACCTCTGTTTGTGCATTGCCGGCTCCTGCCCCCAGACAGCGCATGCTGCCATCGATTCGGGTAGCTCCCTCTTCAATCGCCACAAGCGTATTGGCAATCGCTACGGATAAATTGTTATGTGCATGAAAGCCGATTTCGATATCGAGAGCCTGACGCATGGCCCGGATACGCTCCCGTACCTGCTCCGGCAAGAGCGCTCCTGCAGAATCTGTCACATAAACAGCTTCTGCTCCATAGCTTTGCATCAGCTTCGCTTGCTCCACGAGCTTTTCAACTGGCGCAGAGTGCGCCATCATTAGAAATCCGCAAACCTCCATGCCTAGCTCGCGCGCAATCTGGATGTGTTGAGCAGAAACATCTGCCTCCGTCACATGCGTAGCGACCCGGACGAGACCAGCTCCTAGCTGCCGTGCTTGTTTCAGCTCGTTTACCGTTCCCACTCCGGGAATCAGCAGAACCGCTACCTTTGCCTGTTTGCAAGCTGCAACAGCCGTTTCAATCAATTCCATTTCGTTGACACGAGAGCGTCCGTATTGAATCGTCGAGCCGCCCAATCCGTCTCCGTGGCTGACTTCGATGTAGTGCATGCCTGCGCTGTCGAGACCAGCAACTATTGACTGCACTTGCTCTGTAGTAAACTGGTGAGCTACGACGTGACTGCCGTCTCGCAAGCAAACCTCTGTCATTTTGATTGGTAGATTCCTATTCCGTTCCAAGGCTTACTCCTCTCCCATCCAGCAGATAACGTGCGACCTGTTCTCCCACTCGCATAGCGGATGCCGTCATGATGTCCAAATTGCCTGCATAAGGAGGGAAGTAGTCTCCCGCTCCCTCGATTTCCAGAAACACCGTCACCCGGTTTTCTTCGAACAGTGGCTCCTGCTTGAGACAATAGCCAGGTACATACTGGCGAACCTCCTGGACGATGTCCAAAATGGACTGGCGAATCGCAGCTTCATCCATCTGCGCTACTTCACAATAGATCGTGTCCCGCATCAAAATCGGCGGTTCGGCAGGGTTCAGGATGATAATTGCTTTGCCTTGATCTGCACCGCCTACTTGTTCAAGCGCTTGGCGAGTCGTCATCGTAAATTCATCAATGTTGGCGCGTGTGCCCGGACCCGCGCTCTTGCTTGCAATCGTCGCTACAATTTCCGCGTAGCTCACATTGGCTACACGATTGATCGCATACACGATCGGGATCGTCGCCTGCCCGCCACAAGTGATCATGTTGAGGTTTGTCGTATCCTTCTCCAGCTGCTCTGTGAGGTTGACGACCGGGCACACGAATGGTCCGCGTGCTGCTGGAGTTAGATCGATCGCGTTTATGCCTAGCTCTTTAAGCACTTTTGCATGACGAACATGAGCTTTGGCAGATGTCGCATCAAACACAATTTCCGCCAAATCCGGCTGGTTCACAATCGCCTCAATACCGTTGTCAAACACCGGATATCCTCTTTCCCTTGCCCGCTTGAGCCCATCGGAATCCGGGTCAATCCCGATAACAGCTGCTATCTCTATTACACTGCTTCTCTCCAACTTGTACATCAGGTCAGTCCCGATGTTGCCTGATCCCAAGATGGCTGCCTTGATTTTCTTCACAGTAAGTCTCCTCTCTACCGAAACGTCACAGAAACGGACCCCAATGACCCGAAACTGGCTGTGACGAAATCTCCCTCTCTGACTGCTACGGCAGCGCTTAGGGCACCTGGTAAAATCAGCTCGCCTGCTTTTAGACCAATCCCAAACTCATGCAGCTTGTTCGCCAGCCAGGCGACCGCATGGGCTGGGTGCCCCAATGCTGCTGCGCCTGCTCCCGTACCGACTTCTTCTTCATTTTTGTACAGCGCCATGCCTACACTTCTTAGGTCAAGACCATCCAGACGAGTTCGTTGATCCCCGACGACGACAAGTGCAGAAGAGCCATTGTCTGCTACGGTATCGACCAGCTTGATTTTCCAGTCTGCTATGCGGCTATCAATAATTTCAAGTGTCGGGACCACATACTCGGTTGCCATCAATACATCCAGGTAGTTGATATTTGGACCAACCAGATCAGCCCCAAGCACGAAACCGATTTCCGCTTCAACCTTTGGCAAAAGCAGCTGATCGGCCTGAACCGTACCATTATTTTTCACAACCATATTATCGAGCAGATGTCCATAGTCCGGCTCATCGACACCCAGCATTCGCTGCATAGCCAAGCTGGTCAGACCGACTTTTTTCCCGATGATTTCTCTTCCATTGTCCAGCTTTTTTTCCAAAACCTTCAGCTGAATACGATAAGCGTCCGTTACCTGCAAGCCCTTATAACGCGCAGTGATCGGCGCGACTGGCTGACGGCTCTCTTCTGCCGCAAGCAGCTCCTGTGCTACGCTTTCGATTATTTGTTCCATGTCATGTCCATCCTTTCGCTTTCGCGCTGCAATTACAGCTTCATCGTCACTGTTTTGGCTTCCGTGTAGAACTCAAAGCTGTGACGACCACCTTCGCGACCGATTCCACTTGCTTTTGAGCCGCCAAACGGTGTGCGCAAATCACGGACATACCAGCAGTTGATCCAGAGCAAGCCGGAGTTGATGGCTGATGCTACGCGATGGGCACGGCGCAGATCGTTAGTCCAGACTACGCCAGCCAGACCGTAAATCGAATCATTCGCGATTCGGATAGCCTCTTCTTCTGTTTTGAACGGGATGACCACCAGCACCGGACCGAAAATTTCCTCCTGAGCCACCCTCATTTTGTTATCGACGTCATACAAGACTGTCGGCTCGTAGTAATTTCCTTTGTCCAATCCTGCTACGCGCTTGCCGCCGTGCGCCAGCTTTGCACCCTCGGACAATCCGATCTGCACATATTGCTCGACGGTTTCCAGATGACTTTTTGACACGAGCGCCCCCATGTCTGTTTCCATATCCAGAGGATCGCCAACCTTGATCTTTTGTACAGCAGCAACAAACTTTTCAAGGAATTTCTCGTATACAGACTCCTCAACCAGCAATCGCGAGCCTGCGAGGCAAATTTCGCCCTGGTTGCGGAAAATCGCTTCCACCGAGCCTTTTACCGCTTCATCCAGATCGGCATCTGCAAATACGATGTTCGCGGACTTTCCGCCCAGCTCCAGCGATACCGGGATTAACTCCGAAGCCGCATTGCGCATGATCGTTTTGCCTGTAGTGGTTTCTCCTACGAACGAAATGCGTCGCACATGCGGATTGGTGGTCATGGCTGTCCCGACGGTTCCACCAGGACCAGTCAAAATATTCAGAACTCCTGGCGGCAAACCGGCTTCGTTGGCGATTTCCCCCAGCATGAGCGCAGAAAGCGGAGTGTAGGATGCCGGCTTTACTACAACCGTGTTCCCTGCTGCCAATGCAGCCGAAGCTTTCCAGGTCATCTGCATAAATGGCAGGTTCCACGGGATGATCAGGCTCGTAACTCCTGCTGGCGCATATTTTGCGTAGGACATGAAGCTTCCTTTGTCATAATGCTCATGGTTCACGTACTTCGCCATCTCTGCAAAAAAGCGCAGGTTTTGGGCAGCACGGGGAATGTCAAAGCCGAGACTCTCCTTGATCGGCTTGCCCACATCCATCGTTTCCAAGGTCGCCAGCTCTTCTACACGCTCCAAAACAAGATCAGACATGCGGCACAAGATTTCAGAGCGCTCTTCTACTGATTTATTGCTCCAAACCCCGCTCTCAAAAGCAGCCCGCGCGAAATCGATCGTCTTACCCGTGTCCCGCTCATCAGCGCAGGCTACCGATGCGAGCTTTTCGTTCGTCGCCGGGTTGATCGTGTCAAACGTTTCACCTGACATTGCGTCAACATATTCACCATTGATAAACAATTTGGCATCTTTCAATTGAATGCTGTTCATGTTTCCCCTCCTGTCTACTCCTCGATCTCCAGAACCATCTCTATCTCTACTGCTGTATTACCCGGCAGCTGCGCCATCCCGACCGCTGAACGACCATGCTTGCCTTTTTCTCCAAAAACGGCTACTAACAAATCGGATGCCCCGTTCATTACTTTCGGCTGATCCGTAAAATCTTCAGTTGAATTGACAAATCCCAAAATTTTGACAACTCTCTTCACTTTGCCCAGATCGCCAATTTCCGCTTTAACCGCCGACAGCAGATTGAGCATGGATTGACGGGAAGCCAAATATCCTTCCTCAATCGTGAGGTCACGCCCTAGCTTTCCTTTGTACTGATCGACTCCCTGTCCTGCGGTAAACAGAAGATTGCCTGTGCGAACGCTGGCTACATAGTTGCCAACAGGGGTACGAAGCTGTGGAAGCTCGAGCCCAAGCTCAGCTAAATTTTGTTCGGGTGTCTGTAATTGTTCTGCCACTCTTATGTCTCCTCTCATCGTGACACTTTCAAAAATTCCAGGGCATTGCCCCCGAGCATTGCACTCATTTGTTCCTCTGTCAGTCCAGGGGTATCGTAGATGACTTTTCCTGGTGGAAGCTCGCGGAGCAAAAACGGATAATCCGTGCCCATCACGATTTTTTCATGACCAAATCGCTCAATCAAAAGCTTGATATTGTTCGGCTCGTAATTCAGAGAATCAAAGTAAAAGTTTTTCGCATAGTAGCTAGGCGGGTGTTCAGTCATGCGTAGATGCGGCCATACCTTCCAGCCTTGATCGAGCCGAGGCAAAATGTACGGGAAGGAGCCTCCGCCATGTGCAAAGCACACCTTTAGCTTCGGAAATTTTTCCATGACGCCGCCACCGACCAGACTCGCTGCTGCAAGTGCCGTTTCGCTCGGCATCCCGACTGTATACATAAAGTTGTGGCGCGGCATTCTCTCTCGTCCAAGCGTCTCCCACGGATGAACAAACAACGGCACATCCCACTTCTCACACATCTCGAAGAACGGGAGAAAGACTGGATCGTCCAAATTCAAGCCATTGATGTTGGAACCGATCTCGATCCCACTCAAGCCCAACGTGTGCATGCAGCGATCCATTTCTCGGATAGAGCCCTCCACGTCTTGCAGCGGAACAGTTCCGAGTCCGATGAAGCGATCCGGATACATGCGCACCGTATCGGCAATAAAATCATTCTGCAGGCGAGCCATCATTTCTGCTGCTTCAGCAGGCGCCCAGTAAGAGAAGGTCACAGGAATCGGTGAGAGCACTTGGACATCCACACCTTCTGCGATCATGTCCTCGATGCGTTTTTTCGGATCCCAGCACTGATCGGTAATTTCACGAAACAGCTTTCCACCTACCATGATATTGGCGCCGCAGGAGCATGTAGGTTGCAGCACCGGCCAGCGATCTCCGCCATACTTTTGTGAAAAATCCGGCAAATCAGCCGGGATGATGTGTGTATGAAAATCTACTCTGGTTGCCATTCTTTCACTTCCTCTGACATGACATGTCTGCAATTTTTGCACTCACGCAAATCGGCGCTGCTGTTGAATGTGTAAATCGCTTCTTTTACCTGCTTTTCAATATCAGTCAATTGAACACGTGTACGGTGCATTTCCTGATCACATTGATCGCAGAACCAGACAAAATCCTCCAACTCTCCATGGTCGCGGTTGCGCTCGATCACAAGCCCAATCGTATCCGCTACACGGTGTGGAGAATGAGGGACGTTTGCTGGCAGGAGAAACATTTCACCTTCACGCACAGTGATGACCTCGCGCTTGCCCTCTTCATTAATGATTTCGACATAGCAATCTCCTTTTAGCTGATAAAAAATCTCTTCCGAAGGGTCTACGTGGAAATCCCGCCGTTTGTTCGGACCGCCTAGCACCATCATCATCAGCTCAGCATCTTTCCAAACGACTTTATTGTTCACAGGTGGTTTCAAACTGTCTTTGTTTTCCTCAATAAATTTCCAAATATTAATAGGGCTTACGATTTTGCTCATCAGACTACACTCTCCTTTGACCATTCATTGGTTTCGATTTTTTTCGAATCAAAACATCCATAATTTACCTATAATGTAAGTAAATGCTACGACTCCATTTTTTCTTTTTGTTCGTAGCAGGTAGTTTGGGCATAGTCGGCGAATGGTAGTATTCTGACTTCGCTCCGTAGTGTTTTCCGGCTGGCCGCTTGAAAACTGACTCTACAGGGGGTGAAGTCTCTTTTTTGTGTCCATCAGCCTCGATAACCAAACCGTTTGGAAACCGCTAATGCCGCAAGTTTCACTTCGCTGATGAACGTTTCCATTTTTTCATCGGAGAATCGATGCTTGGGCCCAGCGCTACTGATCGAAGCAATGACTTTGCCCTCATGGTTAAAAATGGGTGCTGCCACGCATTTCAAACCGATCTCAATCTCCTCGTCGTCAATCGCGTAGCCCTGCTCCCGGATTTTTGCGAGTTCCCGCTTGATTGCTACCGGGTCCGTCAAAGTAAGCGAGGTAAACGCTCTCAATTCGACTTCGTTTAAAATGCGATCCACTGTCTCCTCGTCCAAATGAGCGAATAGCGCCTTTCCCACTCCGGTGCAGTACAGGGGTGCTCGTTTTCCTAGCATCGAGTACATGCGAAGTGATCCGGGCCCTTCCACTTTTTCCACGTACACAACCTCGTCTTTGTCGAGAACAACCAAATGGACAGTCTCTTGCAGCGTTGCCACCAGATCGTGAATGACCGGATAGGCGAGATTCCGCAGCTCCATCCCACCTCCTACCAAATTACCCAACTCGAACAGGCGAAGGCCCAATTTGTACTTTTGATCGGTTGGTTTTTGTTCGAGGTAGCCTCTGTTTTCCAACGTTTTGATCAACCCATGAACCGTGCTTTTGGATAGCTGGAGTCGGTCACTGATTTCTTTAACACTCAACTCCGTATCGGTTAGTGAGAACAACTCCAAAATATCAATCGCTCGATCCACTGACTGAATAAATTTCTCGCTCATGATCCCTCCCCTTCGTTCGTCATTATCGAACGACGTTCGTGAATGCTGAATACATTTCTTATTATAGGCTGACTTTTCCAGCCGCGCAATACACAATTTAGAGTTTTCTGTCATTTGTACCTAAAAAAATAACCCCGCGTCTTTAGATCGACACGGGATTACTCAGGGCTATCCTATTAGCCAAACGAGGAGCGCAACTTGCAATATACAGAATACGGGTACGAGGATAAGGAAGCGGGCATGCTTCGTTTTATGACGATAGGTGAGCATACCTGCCAGCGCCCCTAAGCCTCCCCCTAAAAAAGCAACGAGCAATAAGCTCGCTTCCGGAATCCGAAATCCTCTTCTCGGGGCCAAGTGCTTGTCAATTCTCATCAGGCTCCATGCGTATCCATTTAGGAGAACGCCCCCAGCCACTGCCAACCACCAAACAGCAAGAATAGTTCCAGCCAAAAGCATGGCCCACCCGATAACAAGAAGTAGATTGCGATTCCGTCTATGCTGCGTTAATTGTTTATGGAACATAAGCTTACTCTCCTTTTGCGCGGTAAGCCCGATTCCCCAAAACGATCTTGCGCACAATCAAACCTATCACCAAAACTGCTACTACGACGAGCAATGCGTAAAAGCCATATTTCCGAATGATCCCGATGATCGCTTCCACGTTGTTCCCAAAAACGTAACCTAAAAAGTAAAAGGCTGTTGTCCAAACGAGACCGATTGGATAGGAGAGCAGGGCGTAGCGCCGATAGCTCATTCCACCCAATGCGACCAAATAGGGTACCACGTGACGCACGACTGGAAACAGGTAGCTGATGCACAAAGCCGTCGTCCCGTATTTTTCCAGCATGACTGTCGAACGGTCTACTGCATGGCGCATTTTTTCGCTCTTTGAAAGCCACCGCAATATGGGCCTTCCGAAGTATTTTCCAAGCAAAAATCCGATTGTTAAGCCTGAAGCCACACCTAGATACCCCGCTAAATAGGAGTAAAATGGGTTGAGCAGGCCGATGGATGCCAAAAATCCCCCTGTAGCTACGACCAGCTCATCAGGAATGGGCAGACCCACAATTCCCAGCCATAGCAAAAAGAAAATGGCCAGGTAACCGTATTGCTCTATGATTGACATCAGCAGGTTGATTTCCATCAGGCAAAATCCCCTATCCTCGCCACTTTTCAGCTGCTTTCAAAGATGACAGTCAGTGGCTACTAGCGATCTATGTGACACCTTTTAATACGTACGAACCCTCGAAAAAGCTACTTGTCTATTTTGCAATAGATGCGCGCTTTTTATCAAGCTAGAAATCGCCTACCCTCGTTCAGGCCAAATTCTTGAGCGCTTCCCGCTTGCTGAGGCTCGCCAAAGGAGTCTTTTCTACAAAATCGCGTACTGCTTCGGGATTTGTTTTGGCATATTCCCTTAATGACCAGCCGATTGCCTTTTGGATAAAAAACTCCTTGGATGCTGCACATGCTGAAACATAGGTGAACAAAAGCTCTTGGTTCGTTTCCTGTTTATAGGAAAGCTGAAACAAAATGGCAGTCCGTTGCAGCCATATATTTTGACTTTCCATCCATGCTGATGTAATAGACTCGATTCTCTCAGGGTGACGTCGCAGGATCGTACCCGCCATATGGGATGCAAGAAAATCTACAGTATCCCACCACGACTTGGCTGTAACTAATTCCTCCAGCAAACGAATATGACTATCGGTCAGCCGTTTTTTTACCTTACCGACTACATCGAGCGCCACATACTGGTATTCCCTCTCAGGAAGCTCCCACAGCTGAAGTACGACTGCTTCCCAGTTGTCAGGTATCCCCTGCTCCCGAAAGAGCTGCTTGCTCAGTTCTTTGCGCAAGGGGGATTTGATCCCTAAAAAAGGGAAGTGATTTTTCATATATTGCTCCATTGGTCCAGCCAAAGCTTTATCGGCGTGAGCTTGGAATTTTTGAAGTGCAGCGTCTGTAAACGTGCTCGACATCCATTTCTCCCCCCTTACCGGGTTAGCCTGCTACATTTACGCTTGGCTCGACGATAGTAAAGGCATTTTGTAACTCATCCTTATACGGATAGTAAACCACGAGTGTAAAATCACCTTCGATGACTTCCCCTGTCTTCAGCCAGCTCTCGATGTCAAACGATACCTTAGTCGCGAGCGTATGCTTGAAGTAGTCTTTTTCCACAGAAGCGTGCTGCGCGAAATCCTCACGAAGTCGATCTCGCTGCTCATAAACCGTCGAAAACGTCTCTTGCATTTCTTCCTTTTCCATCACGTCTTCCCACCATAGCTTACGTGGACGATGCTTCTGGTTGCTCAGGAAGTCAAATTTCATCAGACTGACTACATGGTCAAGTCCTTCCAGCTGTTGAACCAGCAAAAAGCTGTGAAGACGGGTAAACAAATCCTCAAGCTGATGCCCGATGCGGCTCCAGTTTTGATTTTCCCAATAATCGCCAAACGATTGGAAGAAATCAAATGGCGACTCAAACTGATTTGCCAAAATCCATTCTAGTGTATGATCCATACGGTGAGCATTCCAATATTTTTCGAGCACATCCTCTACCCGCTTGATCTTTTGCATATCGGCAAACGAGAGAACGTTGTTGCCCAAAATCTCGTAAGGAGCCTCGTCCATAAATACATAGCCGTGATTCGCTGCTCGCGCCCGCACGCCTGTTCCACGCAGCATCTTCAAAAACCCGAGCTGGAGCTCTTCCGGGCGCAGAGCAAACACGTCATTAAACGTTTTGCGGAACGATTGATAATCTTCCTCTGGCAAGCCCGCAATCAAGTCCAGATGTTGATCAATTTTTTTCGACTCCTTGATTTGGGTAACCGTTCTAGACAGACGATCAAAGCGTTGGATACGTTGAACAAGTCGATTCGTCTCATCGTTCGTGGACTGTACCCCGATCTCAAAACGGAACACGCCTGGCGGTGCATTCTCGGTCAGGAAGTCGAGGACATCTGCACGCAAGATATCGGCTGTGATTTCAAATTGGAAGACCGTTCCGTTATGGTTATCGATCAGAAATTGAAAAATTTCCAACGCGTACTTTTTATTAATATTAAATGTGCGGTCAACGAACTTGATCGTTTTCACACCATGGTTAATCAGTCGTTGCAGCTCTTCTTTTACCCGCTCCAGGCTGAAGTAGCGTACGCCATCCTCAATAGAGGACAGACAGTATTGGCATTTGAATGGGCAGCCGCGAGACGCTTCGAAATAGACGACACGATTGTTAAGCTCGTCCAAATGGTCCGCATAGGGGGATGGAATACTGTCCATCTCCTCGATCTGTGCCCGTGGCATGGAGAAACGTACATATTCTCCTTCACGGTATGCGATTCCGGCTACATCGCGCAATCGAGGAGGCTGTTTGGTTTCCAAAGCTTCCTGGTAAACCCGCAGCAGCTCCAGAAAGGTTTGCTCCCCTTCCCCAATAGCAATCACGTCGATCTCGGGGTGCTTTTTCATCCATTCATCCGCGTCATAGGTGACCTCAGGACCACCGAGAATAATCGGCAAATCCGGGCATACCTTTTTCAGATTGCGAATCACGTCTAATGTCTCACGTATATTCCAGATGTAACAGGAAAATGCAACAACATCCGGCTGTCTTTTGTAAATGTCCGCAACCACATTTAGGGTCACATCGTTAATCGTGTATTCAACCAGATCAATCGATGGAAAAGACGACTGTGCGTAGCTGCGCAAATATCGCAAAGCCAGCGACGAGTGAATAAACTTCGCGTTAAGCGTTGATAGTAAGATCTTCATGTGTGGTTCTACTCTCCTTGCACTATCCGGCACGAAAAACCATCTCTTATGTGGATGATTTTATACATGTCCGATCAGATTCCTTTCGTAACAGTACCATATGAGGCAAGAAAACGGCAAATTTCCGTCTTACCGATTCAATTCCCGAACGACATGTCCCAGCTCCGGAACAATCAATCTGTTCATCGCCAAACGCACAGCGCCAGTCGAGCCCGGTGTAGAAAAGATCATCTTCCCTTGGCGTGTTCCAGCCACTGCTCGACTCAGCATAGCCGCTGAACCGATGTCCTCTGTAAAGCTCAGCATGCGGAACAGTTCTCCAAATCCCGGCATCTCTTTCTCCAGTAGACCCGCGACTGCCTCGAACGTATTATCCCGCGGAGAAATGCCTGTTCCTCCATTCAGAAGAATAACTTGAACACTGCTATGTAAAATGCCTTCCTCTATGGCAGCAATTACCTGTACCGGCTCGTCCTTTACGATTCGATACAAGATAGCCTCGTGCCCTGCTTCCGTCAACAATTGCTTCATTAACTGTCCGCTCTTGTCCGTCTCTTCTGTTCGTGTATCTGAAACTGTAATGACCATGCAGCTTACTTGTTTTGGTGAAAGAGCCTTGTGCTCCTGAGTGCTCATCCTGCCATCCTCCTGCTCCTTGGGCTTTCTCTTCCTTTATGATACCATTTTCTGAGGCCTGTTACCTGTGGCACATCTCCGAAGAAATTATGCTAACCCTATACCCTAGTTGGTTCTCTTTCCTATATAATGCTGATGACTGCTATTTTTGATCGACAAGGAGGCGTGGCCGGATGACAAACCGCCCTTTTTTCTCTTTTCATTTCCATAAACAATCCCACACGCCCATTTACGTACAGCTTGCAGAGCAATTGCAAACAGCCATTTTACGCGGGGCCTTTCTCGTGGACGGACAACAGCTCATTTCGCTGCGTGATATGAAAACAGTCAGCGGCTGCTCGCTGGAAACAGTAAAGAAAGCATACGATCATCTCGCTATGGAGGGCTGGCTGGAAGCCGTGCATGGCAAGGGGTATTATTTGACTCAGCAGGCAAAGGAAGCTCGTCTGGAAAATCGTTTGCCGCTAACTGATATCCCCATCGCTTCACTCGCAGATTCGTCCCCGCGGCCTGGCGAAGAGCTCGTTAAGCGACTGCGAGGGGCTTTTTACGAAAGTCTGACTGTCTTGGATGAACCATCCGCACAAAAGAAAATCAGACGTGCTCAGGCTGCCAAGGTGTTTGCGGATCACCTCCGTCGTCGCGGACTGCCGCATTATCCGGAACGACTGTTGTTGTTTAACAGAAGCACGAGTGGCTTTGCCTTTCTCGCACAACGCATCATGAATGCACGTGATGTCGTCTACGTCGAGGAATACAGCTATCCGGTCTTTCTACGCTTGCTAAGTCAATGCGGGATTACGGTGCGTCCGATCAAAATGGATGACGAGGGTGTATCGATCGAAGCACTGGATAACGAGCAGGAGCATTATCCTGCCAACTGGCTTTTGATCAACCCGCATTATCACTTCCCTACCGGAATCAGCTATTCCGAAGAACGCAAGGAAGAGATTCTCGACTGGGCCAAGCGGCATAACGTCAGGCTTGTGGAGAATGATCATTACGGAGATTTATGGTTTGAACACCCGAGCCACCCGCTCTACCAATTGGCGCGAGAAAAGGAAAGCTCTGTCGAGGTCTACTACCTCCACTCCTTATCGAAAACATTGGCCCGCGACTTACAGCTGGGTGTCTTGCTCCTGCCTTCTGATCTAAAAGAGGATGAGCTGGAGCGGTACCGTCAAATCGTCTCAATGACGGGCGCTGAGCCTTCCCTGCTCGTCGTGGAGGCTGCTGTCCGTCTGCTCGATGATCCGTGGTTTTCCGAGGTGTACCTCGCTGACAGGCGCGCCTTGTTCCATGAACGCTTTTTACGGATCTGGCAAGAAAAACGTCAGGCTCTCCCCTCCCACGCAAGCATGTATCCGATCTCAGGCGGATTAAATACGTGGATTGAATGGGGGAATCCTACCTCCAAGGCTACAGAAGTGGAAGATCGAGTGATTGCCATGCTCAAGGAAGAAGGTCTTGAACTGACTGGCGGCCATGCGTTTCGAGTTGCAGATGAACCAGACGATTGCTTGCGTCGCCCAGCCGTTCGCTTCCCGCTGGCACCGATGGAGGAGCGCGAGCTGAAGCACTGGCTGCATCGGTTGGGCGCTGCACTCATCCGGTAATTTATTGAAAGAAGTGCCATACTAAGAGGCGTGCAGTTTCTATTCCGCTACAAGTAGAGAATCGATAAAAAGTCGAGGTAAAACCAAATATGATCAAAAAAATCGTAGAGAAGCTTCATCTTGATCCCCCAAAGACACTGGTGATTGGATTTGCTTTGATTATCCTTATCGGGACTACACTCTTAACGCTTCCCTCTGCGACAGTAAACGGGCTAGGATTGCCCTGGCTGGATGCTTTGTTTACTGCGACATCGGCTACCTGTGTGACCGGACTCGTCGTAGTAGATACAGGAACCACTTTTACGTTATTTGGTCAGCTTGTGATCCTGTCCCTTATCCAGATTGGCGGCCTCGGCTTTATGACGCTAGCCACCTTCTTTGCCCTGATCATGCGTAAAAAAATCTCTTTGCGCGAGCGACTCATCCTTCAAGAATCGTTGAATCATATCTCCATGGAGGGTGTAGTCCGTTTGGCCAAAATGATTTTGATCTTTACTGCTTTGGCCGAGCTTATCGGTGGCGTTCTTCTCTCCATCCGGTTTGCCTTTGATTTTCCGCTCGGCAAGGCGATTTACTTCGGCTTTTTTCATGCGATCTCCAATTTCAACAATGCTGGCTTTGATTTGATGGGCGACTTCTCAAGTCTGACTTCTTATGTAGATGATCCGCTCGTCACACTCGTTGTGTGCGCATTGATTATTGTGGGAGGGATCGGCTTCCTCGTCGTTAGCGAAGTGTACGATTACCGGCGTACACACCGACTGTCTCTACATACAAAAGTAGTTTTGGCAACAACCGCTTTTTTGGTAGTTGGGGGTACGGCCCTCATCTTTATACTTGAATATACAAACCCAAATACGTTGAAGCCACTGTCGTTTATGGGCAAAGTACTCGGCTCGTTGTATCAATCTGTTACTGCACGTACGGCAGGGTCCAATACGCTGAATATCGGCGACATGCACCAGTCTTCCCTGTTTCTAATCATTCTGTTGATGTTTATTGGCGCTTCTCCTGGCTCGACCGGGGGCGGTATCAAAACGACAACGTTTGCTACATTGATTGGTGCCGTTATCGCGCAAATAAAAGGAAAAGAAGATGTGATCTTTTTTCGCCAACGGATTTTGCCACACATAATTTACAAGTCGTTAACCGTGACGATGATCGGACTCTTCATTGTGATGGCGATGACGATGGCGTTGTCCATCACGGAGCCTGGAGCCACGTTTCAGATGGTACTGTTTGAAGTGACATCAGCTTTTGCCACGACCGGCTTATCTATGGGACTTACGCCGATGCTTTCGCCAATTGGAAAATGCCTGATCGTCCTCACGATGTTTGCAGGTCGGGTTGGACCACTGACTATCGCTTTTGCCCTGGCACAGCGTAAGCAAAAAGAATATTACCGTTACCCCAAAGGAAAGATCACAATCGGGTAAGTGAGCACGAAAAAAACCCTGCCGACCATCTCAAGCGAAGATGATTGGCAGGGTTTTTGCTTTTATTTCTGTGGCAGAAGCTTCGCCAGCTCGTCACGAACCAGCTGTCCCATCTCAAGCGTACCGATGGCCTTGCTGCGGTCAGAAGCGATATCGCCAGTGCGATGACCTGCTTCCAGCACGGACCACACAGCATTCTCAACAGCTGCTGCTGCTTCATCCATCTCCAGAGAGAGACGAAGCATCATCGCTACAGAGAGGATGGTTGCAAGTGGGTTGGCAATGCCTTGGCCAGCAATGTCAGGTGCAGAGCCGTGTACCGGTTCATACAATCCGAAGCTGCCAGCAGCGAGGCTTGCGGATGAGAGCATACCGATGGAGCCGGTAAGCATGGCTGCCTGGTCGCTTAAAATATCTCCAAACATGTTTTCAGTCACGATGACGTCAAACTGTTTTGGTGCGCGTACGAGCTGCATGGCGCAAGAGTCTACCAGCTGGTGAGAAAGCTCAACATCCGGATAGTCTTTTGCTACACGCTCAGCTACCTTGCGCCAGAGGCGGGAGCTTTCCAGCACGTTTGCCTTGTCAACAGATACCAGTCGCTTTTGACGCTTGCGAGCAATGTCAAAGCCGACACGGATAATCCGTTCTACTTCTGCTTCATTATAGATGCATTGGTCTTCAGCTACTTCACCGTTTGGGCCATCGTAGCGCTTTTTCTCCCCGAAGTAAATGCCTCCGGTCAGCTCACGAACCACGATCAAATCTACGCCCGAAACGACTTCCGGCTTCAACGATGAGGCATCCACCAGAGAGCTGTGCATGGTAGCTGGACGAATGTTGGCAAACAGACCCAGCGCTTTGCGAATTCCAAGAAGACCTGTTTCCGGGCGCAAATGTCCCGGATTTTGATCCCATTTCGGACCCCCAACCGCTCCAAGCAGAACAGCGTCTGCCTGCTTGGTCAGCGTAATCGTTTCTTCTGGCAATGGTGTTCCATCCGTATCGATTGCGATTCCACCGATACGGCCTTCTTCACATGTAAAAGTGACCCCTTCCCGTTCCCCAACGAGGGTGAGGACTTTGACCGCTTCCTGCATAATCTCCGGTCCAATACCGTCTCCCGGAAGAACGGCGATGCGATAATTTTTCTTCATCGTTTATCCCGCTTTTCTTTTCTGTAGTGGTTTGCAGTTCCTACTGGCTCTTGTCGTTCCTATCCAGTTGCCGATCAATTTGTGTTAGTTCGCAGCTACGGGCACGGACTCTCCACGGCGCTCCAAAATCTTGTTGATTGCTCTGACGTAAGCAATCGCGCTCGCTTCCAGTACGTCTGTGCTGACACCGCGTCCTGTCACAGTCAAATCACCCTGTTGCAGGCGGACGAATACTTCACCCAATGCATCTTTTCCATGTGTTACGGAAAGGATTTTGTAATCAACAAGGGTTACATCTTCACCTGTTGCACGGTCAATCGCTTTGTAGATCGAATCGACCGAACCATTGCCGCACGCTGCCTCTTCCACAACAGAGCCGTCCGGACGAGCCAGACGTACACTCGCTGTCGGTACGGAAATGTTGCCATAGGCAAGCTGAACGGACTCCAGCTGGAATGCTTCCGGACCGCGTACCATTTTGGCATCGACGAGGGCGAGAATATCGTCGTCACTGATTTCCTTCTTCTTGTCGCACAGCACCTTGAACGCTGCGAATGCCGCGTTTACCTCTTCCTGCTCGAGGTGATAGCCCAGGTCTACGAGCTTTTCCTTGAACGCATGGCGTCCGGAATGCTTGCCAAGGACCAGTTTGTTCGACTTGAAGCCAACGGACTCAGGACGAATAATCTCATACGTCGTAACTTCCTTCAGCACGCCGTCCTGATGAATCCCGGATTCGTGTGCAAAGGCGTTCGCACCTACTACTGCTTTGTTCCCCGGAACGATCATACCAGTCAAGCGGCTTACCAACTGGCTGGTACGAGCAATTTCCTTCAGATGCAGCTTGGTAGTCGCCTGATAGTAATCCTTGCGTGTTTCGAGCGCCAGTGCTACTTCTTCCAGCGCAGCATTACCAGCACGTTCGCCGATACCATTGATCGTTCCTTCTACCTGTGTTGCCCCGCCTTCTACCGCAGCCAGGCTGTTTGCTACAGCCATACCGAGGTCGTCATGGCAGTGACAGCTCAGACGAATATTTTCAGTAGCCGGAACACGCTGCCTCAATTCACGGAAAATGTTTCCGTACTGATACGGTGTCATATAGCCCACCGTATCCGGAATGTTGACTGTCGTAGCGCCCGCTTTGATGACTGCCTCTACTACTTCCGCCAAAAAGTCGATTTCTGTACGTGCCGCGTCCTCTGCGGAAAATTGTACTTCCGTGAAGTACTTTTTCGCATACGTGACTGCTTCCACTGCACGAGCAAGGACTTGCTCCTTGCTCATGTTCAACTTGAACTGACGGTGGATCGGTGATGTTGCAAGAAAGACGTGGAGGGATGCGTTTTGCGCGTTGCGTAGCGCTTCGTATGCCTTATCCATGTCGTCTTTGACGGCACGTGCCAGGCTGACGATGGTGGAATTTTTCACCCGCTTCGCCACTTCGGCCACAGACTTTTGGTCACCTGGGGAAGCAGCTGCGAAGCCCGCCTCAATTCTGTTTACTCCCAGCTTTTCGAGTTGAAGGGCGATCTCCACCTTTTCGTTCGTGCTGATGTTGACGCCTGGAGACTGCTCCCCGTCACGTAGTGTTGTATCAAAAATCTCAATGGTCCGCATGAACTTTTCACCTCCACATTTTTTCCTACATTATATATATCTTGTGAGCCTGTTTATTATTGACCGATTTTCGCTTCTTCTTTTTTGGTCTCTTTGTTCAGCCAAGACATCATGCCACGCAGCTGCTCACCTACTACCTCGATGCCATGCTCGGATTCGAGGCGGCGACGGGAAGTGAAGCCAGGGCGGTTAGCTTGGTTTTCCAAGATCCAGTTGCGTGCGAATGTACCATCTTGAATTTCTGTCAGAACTTTTTTCATTTCTTTGCGAGTTTCGTCTGTGATGATGCGACGACCGATGCTGTAGTCACCGTACTCAGCTGTGTCGGAGATGGAGTAACGCATACGAGCGAGGCCACCCTCATACATCAGGTCAACGATCAGCTTCAGCTCATGCAAGCACTCGAAGTACGCCATTTCAGGAGCATATCCCGCTTCTACCAATGTGTCGAAACCAGCTTTAACCAGCTCGCTTGCGCCACCACACAATACTGCTTGCTCACCGAACAGGTCTGTTTCTGTTTCTTCACGGAAGCTTGTTTCGATTACGCCAGCGCGTGTGCAACCGATACCGCTTGCGTATGCGAGAGCGATGTCTTTCGCATTGCCAGTCACGTCTTGGTGGATTGCGATCAGGCCAGGAACGCCAAAGCCTTCTTGGTAAACACGGCGAACCAGGTGACCCGGGCTTTTTGGAGCTGCCAGGATAACATCGATGTCAGCTGGTGGTACGATTTGAGCAAAGTGAACGTTGAAACCATGGGAGAAGCACAGAGTGGAACCAGCTTTCAGGTTTGGAGCGATTTCTTGACGGTATACATCTGCTTGACGCTCGTCTGGCAGCAGGATTTGGATGAGGTCTGCACGTTTTGCAGCTTCTGCTACAGTCAGTACTTCGAAACCGTCTTTTACTGCTACATCCCAAGACTTTCCTGGGCGCAGACCTACTACTACTTTATAACCACTTTCGCGCAGGTTTTGTGCTTGCGCATGACCTTGGCTACCGTAGCCGATGATTGCGATTGTTTTACCACGCAGTGCCTCTTGTTTTACGTCTGCTTCATAATACATTTTTACCATTTGTATAGCCTCCCTAAAAATAATGTTAGTTTGAATTTCAATTCTGAATTTTGCAATTTAAACCGTTGCTGCGGCTGTTGCTGGAACAATACTACGCGCCATGGCTACAGAGCCTGTTCTCGTCAATTCGAGAACGCCGTAGCTTTGCAAAAGAACAAGAAGCGCGTCAATCTTTTCGGTATCTCCCGTTACTTGTACGATCAGCGAGCTTGGGCCCACATCAACGATCGCTGCGCGGAACGGCTCGACAATCCCGTTTAGCTCTGCAAGCTGGCTAGGTGATGCACTCACCTTGATCAGTGCAAGCTCCCTCGAGACATAAGGGTTCTCGCTGAGGTTGACTACGGAGATGACATCAATTAATTTGTAGAGCTGCTTCATTAACTGATGGATCTGCCGGTCATCTCCCCCGGTCGAGATGATCATCCGGGACAGCCCCTGCTCCTCTGTACCTCCAACCGTAATGCTGTCGATGTTGAAACCGCGCTGACCAAACAGTGTTGCTACTCGGGTCAAAACGCCTGGCTGGTCGTTGACGAGTACGGAAATGGTATGTTGCTGCATCCTAGTCGTCCCCCAATTCCATCTGATCTAATGTGTCGCCTGATGCTACCATCGGATACACGTTTTCCTCCTGTGCTACACGGAAGTCAACGACTACCGGACCATCGTGACGCAGTGCTTCTGCCCAAACGGCTTCGGCCTCTTGTGGAGTGGTTGCACGCAAGCCTTTGACACCATACGCTTCCGCCAGTTTGACGAAATCCGGGCTGCAGGTCAGGTCGATCTGGCTGTAGCGGTTATCATAGAACAGCTCTTGCCATTGACGAACCATTCCCAAGCATTGGTTGTTCACAATCGCTACCTTCACCGGAATATTGTATTGAGAGACAATCGCCAGCTCCTGATTGGTCATCTGGAAGCCTCCGTCCCCAACCACGGAGATAACCGTGCGATCCGGGTGAGCGATTTGTGCGCCAATTGCAGCTGGGAAGCCAAAGCCCATCGTTCCGAGACCTCCGGAGGAGATGAACGAGCGCGGATGCTTGAACTTGTAGTATTGAGCTGTCCACATCTGGTGTTGTCCAACGTCTGTTGTGACGATCGCTTCCCCATCTGTGGAGTTGTACAAAAGCTCAATCACTGCTTGTGGCTTTAATACTTCGCCGTCTTTTTTGTACTTGTACGGGTGCTGTGCCTGCCATTCCTTCAACTGACTGATCCACGTTTCGGAATCGCATGTGCGCGCCAGTGGAATCGCTTTTGCCAGCGTGCTTTTCACATCGCCAGCCACCGTTACGAGTGTCTCTACGTTTTTCCCGAGCTCTGCCGGATCGATATCTACGTGGACGATTCGTGCTTTTGGAGCGAACTCTTTTGTGCGTCCCATCGTGATCCGGTCATCGAAGCGAGCGCCCAGACCGATGACACAGTCTGCATTGAGCAACGCTTGGTTCGCCGTGTAGTTTCCGTGCATGCCTGGCATCGCGAGTGACAATTCATGTGTACCCGGGAATCCGCCCAGTCCCATGAAGGTGTTGATTACTGGGATGCGCGCCTTTTCTGCAAAAACGAGGAGCTCTGCTTCTGCCTTGGAAGCGATAATTCCTCCTCCCGCCAAAATGACCGGTCGCTTCGCTTCACCAATCGCCTGGACAAATGCCTGCACTTCTTCATCACTTGGGACAAGCGTATCATGGTATCCGCGAATCTCCACTTTGTCTGGATACGTGAACGGTGCTTTCGCATTGGCGACATCTTTTGGAATGTCGATCAGGACTGGACCTGGGCGACCAGTTGTCGCGATGTGGAACGCTTCTTTCACGACTCGCGGCAAATCGCGGATATCGCGAACGAAGTAGCTGTGCTTGGTGATCGGGATGGTAATCCCTGTGATATTTGCCTCTTGGAAAGCATCTGTTCCAATAAGAGATTGTGCTACGTTACCGGTGATGCAAACCAATGGAACCGAGTCCATTTGGGCTGTGGCGATCCCGGTAACCAGGTTCGTTGCTCCTGGACCAGAAGTGGCGATACATACGCCAGGCTTGCCGGTTGCACGAGCATACCCGTCGGCAGCGTGGATGGCTCCCTGCTCGTGTCGGGTCAAAATGTGCTTGAAGTAGCTCCCGTACAGCGAATCGTAAATAGGGAGTACAGCCCCACCCGGATAACCAAAGATGTATTCAACCTGCTCCAGAATGAGACAGCGCAAGAGCGTTTCTGCTCCTGTTACTTCTTCACCGAACTGAATCGGTGGAATGCCGTTCTTTTTCTGCAATTCGGCCATTTCAACACTCATTTCTTCTCCTCCTCCCACTTCTTAAGCAGGTATTGTAAATAACTATAGACACATAGAAAAACCCTTTCGCCCCGACACGGTTCTTTTTCCATGTCTTTTGGGGCGAAAGGGTTCGCGGTACCACCCAACTTTATCGACGCCTCGCGGCAGCCGATCTCAGCCAGTCACAACTAATGTGGACTGTAACACGCTAACGGGTGTTAATCGGTTTGGCCTACTGCCTACGTGATGTAGATTTCAGCAAAACGGCTCGGAGGTGAGCAATGCATCGTACCCTATACCCGTTTCTCAGCAACCAGGGCTCTCTGTAAAAGGGGTAACGTGCACCATCCTCGTCTTAGCCTACTATTAAAACAATATTTTCAATATTGTTGTTGTCAGAATATAAAGTGTTACGTCTGATTATAGCTAGGCACCTAGGGGGTGTCAACGGAAACAAAAAGATTTTTCGAGACTTTCGTCCGAACGAATGCTCAGTAGGAAACGGCTTAACAGCGCGGATTTTGGCTGTAAGCGGATACATTTCATCTTATTCTTGTCCCTCGTTTGTACAGAAAAAAGGAGGGGCTTTGGTGTCCCTCCGTCTACTTTCTCAGGCTTTTTACCCCTTGTTTTGCAAACCTTCGATCAAAATGTTAGCGACTTCTGGACGAGTGAATTCCGGGGGTGGCGTCTTTTTGTTTCGCAGCATCTCCCTTACTTTTGTTCCAGAAAGTGTCAGGTGATAGTTAGTTTCGTGCGGGCAAGTTTTCGTAGTCGCCATCCCCTGGCAGGCTGTGCAGTAAAAGCTGTGTTCAAAAAATAGCAGCTGTATCCCCAGCTCCTCTGCAGTGAATTCGGAAAAAATATGCTGGGCATCGTAGGTTCCGTAATAATCGCCTACTCCTGCATGATCACGTCCAACGATAAAGTGCGTGCAGCCGTAGTTTTTACGTACCATTGCATGAAAAACAGCTTCTCGCGGCCCTGCGTATCGCATCGCTGCGGGGAAGGCAGCCAAGAGCACGCGCTTTGCCGGATAATAGTTGTCGAGAAGCGTCAGATAGCTATTCATGCGTACTTCTGCTGGAACATCATCTGATTTGGTTTCACCCATCAGGGGATTAAGAAACAGCCCATCTACAATTTCCAGTGCCGCCTTTTGAATGTACTCATGAGCGCGGTGGACGGGGTTGCGCGTTTGAAAGCCCACTACCGTCTTCCAGCCCTTTGAACGAAAGATTTCTCTTGTCTGGAGCGGAGTCAAATAGTAGTCAGAGAACCTCTCCGGACGTGGTCGCTCCAATACCTCTATCGGTCCGCCCAAATACAGATCAGGCTTGTCAAATAGCTTCTTCACACCTGGATGAGCGAGATCATCCGTGCGAAAGACCTGCACGGCTTCGTGGGCTTTGTCTGGTTGATAGCGGCTCTTTACCCGAAGCACTGCATAATCGACACCATTTTCTCCGCGCAAAAGGACCTGATCACCGATCTGTAAATCATCATGCTCCGCTGCATCTACCGCCAGCGTGACTGGCAGCGGCCAAATTGTACCGTCTGCAAGCCTCATCGTTTCTACAACCGAATGATAATCGGCTTCACCGAGGAAGCCTGTCAGTGGAGAAAAAGCCCCGATTGCCAAGCAATCAATGTCCGACAGCGTCCACCTGTCAACGGTAATGGCTTTTTTTATCCCTTGCAGCCTGTTTGCATCATGCCGGTCTGTCAACAAATGAACGAGAGACCCTCCATGGGGCAAGCTTGTATGCATCTGGTATCCCCCTCCTGTCTCTCTCATTTGTGCAGACCACATTCTGTCTTTGCAAAGCCGGCCCATCGTCCTGCACGCGGGTCCTGACCAGGCTGAACTGCCCGGGTGCAGACATTGCAGCCAATACTGGGATAGTTGTTGTCATGCAAAGGATTGTACGGCACATCGTTCGCATGTATATATTCCCACACCTGGTCATCCGTCCAATCCGCAAGCGGATTAAACTTCACCAGATTAAATTTTTCATCCCATTCTACTTTTTTGGCATTCGCACGTGTGGGAGACTGCTCGCGCCGAATCCCCGTGATCCATGCCTGGTAGCCCGAAAGTACCCGCTGCAACGGTTCTACTTTGCGGATTTGGCAGCAAAGATTGGGATCCTTCTCCCACAAATTGTCCCCATGCGCACTCGCCTGCTCAGCCAGCGTCAGCTTTGGCAAAACCTGAATAAACGTCGTACTGTATCTCTCCTGCAGCTTGTCACGTGTGGCATACGTTTCCGTAAAATGCTTGTTGGTATCAAGGTAAAAAACAGGCATGGTCGGCGCTAAATTGTGAAGCATGTCAATGAGCACAACATCCTCTGCGCCAAAGCTAGAAGCGAGAACAAGTCCACCGGCATAGTTCTCCACCGCTTTTACCAACACTTCCTGCGGCGATTTCGCTTCCAGACGGTACGCCCACACCTGCAATTCCTCATCCGCCATCATGTGGCGATTACTCATCAGCGAAACTCCTTTCTTGCGAGGATTCATCCATCATCATATGTGGGTTCGCTCGAAGTGGCGCTTCGTCCCGTTGACAAATCTTGACGGCAGAGTGTGCTTTTCAAAATGAAAAAGCCATCAGACAAGTATCTGACAGCCTTTACGAAGGTACATGCCTTATTTATCGTTTTTGTCTTCAGCTGTTGCCGGAAATAAGAAGGCTGCTCCAGCAGGAGTCGTCACAGTCGTATTTGGAGTCGTGTCCACAAGCTTTGCATGTGTAGTCTGTCCGCTGCCAAAGAAAAGAGGTGGTGCGTCTACATCATCTTTCGTTTTTGCAAAAGCTCCCGGAACAAGAAGCGCCGAACAAACGATTGCAGTAGCACCCATTAGCATCCATTTTTGTTTTTTCATATATTATTCTCCCCTATCCAATGTTTTCCTTCTACGCTTCTCATTGTATTTCATTCGGCAATCCGCTCGATACGGACGGGGGATTGTTTTTCTTTCCGACTTAAGTCTGATTCAAAAATCCCCCTCCCCCCCGTTGATTGCGCAAGTAATAAATGGCTTCCATCGCACTGTATGACAGCTTTCCTTTTCACGTGTGGACAGGTGTTTTACGGTAAAAGCTTATTTTGGCAACAAAAAAAGCCGATTCTTTCCAAAAGGAAAGATCGACTTTTACTTGATACGCTACTTACGCGTTCAGTTTGCCTTTAGCAACAGTTGCCAATTCGTTGAACGCAGCTTTGTCGTTAACAGCGAGGTCAGCCAGCATTTTGCGGTTAACTTCGATGCCAGCAACTTTCAGGCCATGCATCAAACGGCTGTAGGACAGACCGTTCATACGAGCTTGTGCGTTGATACGAGTGATCCACAGTTTGCGGAAATCACGTTTCTTTTGACGACGGTCACGGTATGCATACATCAGGGATTTCATTACCTGAGCGTTTGCAGATTTAAACAGGCGATGTTTGGAACCGAAGTAACCTTTCGCCAGCTTCAGGATTTTCTTATGACGACGGCGTGTAACAATGCCACCTTTTACTCTTGGCATACTAACTCCTCCTGGTCTTTCCAGCATGGCGGCCTACTGCTAGGCGCTTAGGGAGCTCATGCTGCGTGATGGTTGTAATAAAAAAACTTACAGGTATGTGAGCATTTGCTCAATGCGTTTTTGATCGCCTTTGGATACGAGTGCAGCTTTGCGCAGGTGACGCTTCGCTTTTGTCGATTTGTTGGCAAACAAGTGGCTACCAAATGCGCGGTCGCGCTTCAATTGGCCGCTTCCAGTTTTCTTGAAACGTTTCGCAGCAGCCTTGTTGGTTTTCATTTTAGGCATCTGAAAAATCCTCCTGTCTAAACTACTTACTTACTTTCCGCTTTCGGAGCCAAAATCATGATCATGCTGCGGCCCTCGATCTTCGGTTTGCGCTCAGGCGCAGCGAGATCTTCACACTGGGCAGCTACACGTTCCATAACGGCAAGTCCGATTTCGGAGTGGGTGATTTCACGTCCACGGAAACGGATCGAACACTTCACCTTGTGATGATCCTCCAAGAACTTACGGACGTTGCGAAGCTTTGTTTGAAAATCGTGTTCCTCGATGTTGGAAGAAAAACGCACTTCTTTCAGCTCGATGATCTTTTGGTTTTTACGTGCTTCCTTTTCCTTCTTCGCCTGCTCGTACTTGAACTTTCCGTAGTCCATGATACGGCATACAGGCGGCTTGGCTGTAGGAGCAACGTTCACCAGATCCAATTCGGCTTCTTGGGCGATGCGTAGTGCTTCTCTAAAGGGCACAACTCCCAATTGGCTCCCGTCAGCGCCGATTAATCGGACTTCACGGGCACGGATCGCTTCGTTAATTAACATTTGATCCTTGCTAATACTTGCCACCCCCGTCAATTTCGAGAAGGAACAAAAATGTGCGAACGCATATCGCGCTCGCACATATCTCACCTAAGCAAATTCATTAGATCCAAAGATCTTTGCGTAAGAGTTACCTGTCAACAATCGATTAGGACGTCGACCCAGGTGAGAAGCTGTGCGCCTCTGCTTGTTCTCGAAGTATGAAGTGTTTATACACGCCCTTTATAATACAGGGTCAAGATGCCTTTGTCAAGGCTTAACACGATTTATCCCCCGATGTGGGACATTTCCACTTTTGAACGTTTGGCAAGACCCGGTGTTTCTTTCAGGCGCTCTTCTGAATAGCGATCATCGCGCCGCTCCCAGATCGAGCGAATTTGCTCTTTAATTTCTTCATCACTATGGCCCGCACGTAAAGGCTCCCGCAAATCCTCACTCGTAGAGGCAAACAAACAGTTGTACATTTTCCCCTCTGCTGATAAGCGTGCCCTCGTACAGGTGGAGCAGAATGCTTGGGTCACGGATGAAATCAGACCGATCTCCTGGTCAGAGCTGACATAGCGGTAACGCGACGCCACCTCGCCAAAATAGTTAGGGTCGATCGCCTCAAGAGGCATTTCCTCATGAATCATGCGCACAATCTCACTGGAAGGAACGACCTGATCGAGCTTCCAGCCGTTGCTGTTGCCCACATCCATGAATTCGATGAAGCGAAGGGTATGTCCCTGTTCACGGAAATAGCGAGCCATCGGCAAAATGTCGTGATCGTTTACGCCGCGCTGAACAACCATGTTGATTTTGATCGTTAGTCCAGCCTCAGCTGCCGCTCGAATTCCATTCAATACCGTTTCAACCTGGTAGCCTCTGCCGTTCAATTGTCCAAAGCGTTCATTGTCCAAGCTGTCCAGACTGACCGTAACTCGATCCAGTCCCGCATCCTTCAGAGCCTGGGCATGGCGCGCTAGCAAAGAGCCATTCGTAGTCATCGCAATGTCTTGAACGCCTTCCACCTGCCGAATCATACGAATCAAATCCGGCAAATTTTTCCGCATCAATGGCTCACCGCCAGTAATGCGAATTTTGCCAACACCAAGGGAGGTAAAAATGTTTGTCAGTCGGGTAATCTCTTCAAAGGACAACAGCTTATGTTGCGGTAAAAACTCAAAATCCGGACCAAAAATTTCGGCAGGCATGCAATAACGACAGCGAAAATTACATTTGTCCGTTACGGAAATGCGCAAATCCCGAAGCGGCCGTTTGCGTAGATCAAGCACTTGTTTTTGCATCGCAGTGTCCCCCTTTCTATCTGCAACCTTGATACCCTCACTACTCTCCCAAGGAAAATGATGAATAGAGAACCTTTCCTGAATCTCGACAGCTATAGCCACCCAATGCCTCGACTTGTTCCCTGAACGCGTTGGAGCGAATACAAGAAAGAAGCTCCTGTCCTTGACTGCTTCGGTAAAAAGAGGCGCTCATCACCAAGTCGTAACGCTCCTCGGAGACAGGAATAAAATCGAGCTCCATCGCATGTGCAGCAGAATAAATGCCTAGTCCTGCATCCGCTGTCCCGCCTGCTACTGCGGCAGCCACACTCAAATGAGATACCGCTTCACGCGAATAGCCATAAATAAGCTCACGATCCATATCGCTTGTTTTTAACAAGTAATCAAATAACAGACGCGTGCCTGCTCCTCGCTGTCGATTCATATACGTTACGCCTGGTTTCACCAAATCTTGAACAGATGTGATCCCCAGCGGATTTCCCTTCTTCACAAACCACCCTTGCTGTCGGTAGACCATCTGGATTAGCACGACATCTTTATCACGAAGGTATTTTTCAATAAAAGGCTGATTGTATTCCCCCGTATGTTCATCAAACAAATGGACACCTGCAACATGTGCCTCTCCTTTTTGGATCGCCAATATGCCACTCATGCTCCCTACATGCGACGAAACGAGAAAACGTTCTGGATTCGTCTTGCGAACCAAGGAATGAAGCACGTCCATCGCCAGATCATGGCTACCAGTTGCTACTACGGTATTTTGAATCTGCTCAAGCGGACGGTACAGCTCGATCTCTACTTCCTCCCCCTGCTCATATCCCAAATCTCCTGGGGGGATACGCAACAGCCCATCCGCCCGCACCATCGACATCGTCACTCCGGCTGAGCGAGTCAACGGATTCGCGATGTAGCTCCCATCGATCGAGCCAATGGTCACACGAATAAAATCCTCCGCACCCATAACCGAGACAATCCGCCGTCCCATGATCGCTTTGACACGCTGCCTCACAGGCTCCAACAGCCCATAATAATGATACACCAAAGAGCGGGCAAACCACTCCAGATTCAGATAGGCAGAAACTGGATAGCCAGGCAAGCCGATGACTGGCTTTTCATTCACGATGCCTACCACAACCGGCTTTCCAGGACGAGTGGCTACGCCATGTGTCAGCACCTCGCCCAGTTCCTCTACTACATGAACCGTAAAATCTTCTCGCCCTGCAGATGATCCTGCATTTAAGAGTACCATATCTGCGTCTTCTAGGGCGGTTTTTACTGCATTTCGGATCAGCCCATAGTCATCTTTTACAATACCATAGTATACAGGCTCGGCGCCCCACTCTTGCAAATACGCCGCAAAGACAGTTCCGTTGAACTCGATAATTTCACCAGAAGCGACCTTTGCAGTGGGCTCTATCAGCTCTGTCCCTGTAGGAATTATCGCTACCCGAGGCTTTCTCAGTACGGGGACTGTGACGTTCCCACCCGCTAGAAGCGCTCCCAAATCAACAGGTCTCAGCTTGTGCCGATCGGGGACGATCATCTCGCCTACAACTACATCCTCGCCGATCGGGCGAATATGCTGCCAAGGAGCCACGGCTTCAAGAATTTCAATCGTCTCCGTATCTACTTGATGAATATGCTCAATCATGATGACCGCATCATAGCCATCTGGAATCGGATCACCTGTGTCTACCTCTACATAGTCCACATCATATTGGAGTCGTACGGGATGCTGCTCGCTTGCACTGTACGTTTTCTCTGCACGAACTGCGACCCCATCCATGGCTGATGCATGAAAATTGGGCATGGATACTTTCGCATAGATAGAAGCAGCTGTCACTCGCCCCAGCGCTTCTCTTGTCGGGATGACTTCTACAATAGGCGCGAAGTGGATGCGGCTTGCGATTCTCTCCTGCGCTTCCTTCAGTGGCGTATCTTCTAAGTAGATTTTACGCATCTTACTCCTCCTGAAATTTCATCGTTTGCATACGTGACTCGCTATCTGAAAGATTGATTCATTATTGAAACAAATGAACCTGCACCATATCGCCCTCGATAATCCCTTCTTTGTTCGCCTCTATCTCTACCATGCCGTCGCTTCGAACCAAGGTAGAGATCAAGCCAGACTTGCCAAAAACAGGTACAGCCCACAATCCGTCTGCACGCTCTTCCAGCTTTACACGAATATAATCCGATCGCCCCACCGCAGAAGGAATGTTGCGGGAAATACGTGCACGGATTCGCTGATCAATCTGCGCAGGAGCTTGCCCCTGCAATTTTTGCAGCAACGGTACGACAAATAGGTGAAAAATGATTAATGCCGATGCAGGATGACCTGGCAATCCCATGACCGGCTTTTCCCCAGCCTTCGCAACAATCGTTGGCTTTCCAGGCTTGATTGCCACACCATGGACCAAAACTCCCGGATTCCCCAACGATTGCATGACTTGCTCTGTATAATCACGCGTCCCGACAGAGCTGCCTCCAGAAAGAAGCAAAAGATCAGCTTGTTTGAATAGCTCATTTGCTTTTGCGGCAAATGCTTCGTAATCATCGGCCACAATCCCTCCGTAAATCACCTCGGCACCACATTGACTAGCTGCTGCACCGATTGTAATGCTGTTGATGTCCCGCACCTCACCGGGAGCGAGCTCTTTTTTATCAGGAGAGACAATCTCGTCACCAGTCGATAAAATCGCAACAACAGGACGTGAGTACACGCGCACAGTCGTTATGCCAATCGCAGAAAGGACCCCGAGATCCTGTGGCCGCAGCCTATGTCCCGCTGCCATGACCAGATCGCCCTTATTCACATCGTCACCTGCGCGTATGATGTTTTCTCCTGGCGCAACCTGCCGATATACGTTGAGCAAATCATCTACTTCCTCTACATGCTCGATCATCACGATACTATCTGCGCCTTCCGGGAGCATGCCACCAGTTGGGATGGCCTGCGCCTGTCCTTCTTTCAAGGTCTGGTTAGCTTTCTTTCCCATCTCAATTTTGCCCGTGACGGTTAGAAAGGCTGGCAATGAATCGGACGCTCCGTACGTGTCTCTAGCCCTGACGGCGAATCCATCCACAGTAGATCGGTCGAAATGCGGAACCTGCTCACCAGCTACGATATCTTCGGACAGAACCATGCCCAACGCTTCTGTCAAAGGTACCTCCACAGGCTGTGCAATCGGATGAAAGTGATTTGCAATCACATCCAACGTTTCCGCTACCGTTTTCACATTGAAAAATTTCATGATTGCCTCCATCGTTTCTTACTTGTCAAAATCATTTATAATAAAAAGAAAAAGGGGAATATTCAAAAATGATCGTAAAGGTATTCGCCAACTTCCGTGAAATTTGCCAAGCCAAAACAGTAGAAGTACCGATGGACAACGGCAATCGGGTCATCGACATTATGGAGACACTGATCCAAATGTATCCTGCTTTAGAAGAGGAGGTCTTTACACCGGAGCGAACATTCAAACCGTTTGTGCATGTATTTATCAACGGACGCAACATCATTCATGCGGATGGACTGCAGACCCGCGTACTAGAAAGTGATCAGTTTGCGCTGTTCCCGCCGGTGGCAGGAGGATAGAATGATTGATCAAACCTTGGAGATTAGAGGCATTCCAGTCACTCATTTAGTCACGTACCTAGTGGAGTGCGGCGGAAGCGTCCAACCCGAAGCCTGGCCAATCAGTGTGCTCGGCGACTGCTGGCAAGCAGATTTACTGCGGGAGGAAACTGTAACGATTACTTCCCGGTTTCACGTAAACGCCGTGTTTATCCACTTCACATCTCATGATGAAGAACGTTTTGCTCATTTCATGAAGCGTTTTCGCACCAAGCTTTTGAGAGTCGGCGGATGATCGATATGAGTGGAAGAAAAGAAGGTGGAAACAGGTTTCCACCTTCTTTTTGCCTGTTTTACACGATGTTCAATTCTTTCAGCTTATCCTCTGGTACGACACCGTCAACCCAGCCCCGTACTTGATAGTACTCATCCAGCATGACATCCATTCTGCTCACATGCCCTGCACTGTTTCCGGTTGCCGGCTCTTCTGTAAAGCGTTTTGGCAAGTGATCGTCCTCACGCTTATTAAATCCAGCCATGTTGTTGTAGTGACGCTCCAGATTGTAAATGCGCTCACCGATTTTCATCACATCATCGGCTGACACTTCCACGCCAGTCATCGTGGAATACTGTTCTGCGTAATTGTCTGCATTCTCGGAGAAGGAGGAGAATTTGCAAATATTCATGGAATCAGAGAAAGCGAGCAGGTCCTGGAACACCTTTAACAGCTCACCTTTTCCTTCTGGCACGAGGCGATCCGTCGGCATCGGGATACCTGCGATCTCACTCGCCACTGTATAACCACGCAAATGACAAGCTCCGCGATTGCTCGTTGCATAGCCGAGACCAATCCCTTGGATACCACGCGGATCATAGGCAGGAATCGCTTGACCTTTTACGCACATCGCGAGGTTTTCGTCGCCAAAATGCTTCGCAGCGCGTGCGGTCCCCTCAGCAAGCACATCACCAATTCCTCTACGGAAGACCATCATTTCTGTCAGCTCGATCATGCGATCTGCATCGCCCCAATCGATTTTTTCCTCCGTTAACCCGCGCTCATAGGCCTCCATCATACAGGAGAGCGTATTCCCCAGCTCGATTGTATCCATGCCATGTTCGTTGCACAGATTGATTAAATAAGAGATAGGTGCTGCGTCCCCAACACCGCAGTTTGCTCCCAGCGCCCAGCCTGATTCATACTCAAAGCTTTCTACGCGTGTCTTGTACTTGCCTTCCTTCACTTCTACTTCCTTCTTACAAGCGACTGGACAGGCGTGACAGGTATTATCAGCTACAAGCAATGTAGCGTTTACGGTTTCGCCGCTGTGTCCCTCAGCAGCATCCCACTGGGTAAATTTCGAGTTCATCGTCGGGAGAGCCCCTACCTCGTTGATGATACTCGTCAAAACGTTCGTTCCATATACAGAGAGACCGCCTTTTTTCGGAGCAGTCAATCCGCCCTCCATAATCGCTTTCAGCGCCTTTTGATTTGCTTTCTTGTATTCCTCAGCCTGTGCAGGCTGTGGCATATTTCCTTTTTGCGCTGCCTTGATGACAATCGCCTTCAGTTTTTTGTAGCCAGCTACTGCACCAGTCCCGCCACGTCCAGCCGCGCGATCATGCTCATTCATAAAACCAGCATAGCGTACAAGATTTTCACCCGCTTGTCCGATACAGATCACACTGAGATCTTCTTTGCCATAGCGGTCTTGCATCGCACGGACAGTCGCTCTCGTTCCTTGTCCCCACAAATCACTCGCATCTCGCAGCTCGCCTTGGCCGTTTTCAATAAAGAGATAGACAGGCTTGTCACTTGTCCCTTTGAAGATGACATTATCAACGCCGGACCATTTGAGACGCGCTGCCGACCAACCTCCCATGTGCGAATCGGTAACGGTTCCAGTCAAAGGTGACTTCGTTACCATGCACAAACGGCCACTCATGGACGAACGTGAGCCTGTTACCGGTCCTGTCATGATACAAAGGATGTTTTCAGCGGAAAATGGTTCCACTTCAGGGCCATTGTCATACACATACTTCACCCCAAGTCCGCGTCCCCCGATATATTTCTTTGCCAGTTCTTCATTGATTTCCTGATATCCGACTGCACCTGATGAAAGATCGACCAAAATTTCACGATTTTTAAACCCACCGAGGTTCATGATTTGACTCCTCCCTTTCTTCATTCTTATTAAAATCGCAAATAATAAGTACCTAGTTCGACTATTATGTGGGAAATCCTCCCGAAATACCAGTGAAACTAAGCAAAATTAGCAATATTTCGATTAATTTCTTGCCTAGTTCCCTAGTGGTAAAGTATGTTATTTATAGGTAAAATCATGTAAAACTAACTCAAACTAACTAAAACCAATTCAACCAAATTAAAAAAGGGGGTGACGTTTTGGAGAATGAGTATCTGACTCCGGATGAGGTTGCCGTCGCACTCAAGCTCACTCGCTATACTGTTTATGAGATGATCAAGCGCGGTGAATTGCCTGCCGCTAAAATGGGACGAGCACTGAGAATATTACGGACCGATTTAGACAGCTTTATGCACAAAAACAAATCACGAGAGGAGCATACGACTTATCCATTGACCAATGCCGTGCATTTGCAGAAGCAGCCTCTCGAAATCCTATTTGCCGGGAGTCACGACCTCACAATTGATCTGCTTACACGTAAATTGGCAGAACGCGGAATCACTCTCCTGCCTGCTTTTTGCGGGAGCCTGGATGGCTTGATCGAGTTGTACAAAGGCAGGGTAGAGATGGCCGGAACTCATCTGCTGGATCGTGCTAGCGGTGAGTACAATCTGCCGTATATTCGCTGTTTGCTCCCAAACGAAGGCGTATTGGTCATCAATCTGGTAAGTCGCTGGCAAGGCTTTATGGTTCCGAAGAGCAACCCCAAAATGATTACAAGCTGGAGTGAGTTGTTAAGTGGACGTCATCGGATCGCAAACAGACAACGCGGTTCCGGTACGCGAGTCCTCCTTGATTTCAACATGCAGCAGTTAGGGGTCTTGCCAGGTGAAATTCCGGGCTATGATTTGGAATTAACCACACATTATGCTACTGGCTCAGCAGTTCTTCAGGGAACTGCGGATGCTGCTTTGGGAATCGAGAGTGTGGCACGCGGGCTTGGACTTGATTTTTTCCCCATTCATGAGGAACGCTACGACTTGGTCATCCCTGCTCATCTGAGCAAGCAGGAGCGTTTCCAGGATCTGCTGAGCATACTGCAGGACCCTGTCTTTAAACAAGCCGTCGTTGCACAAGGCGGATACAACATTTCGATGACTGGCAAACAAATTTCCAGAATCAATTGAAGTTTCTATCTCTTAATAAAGGAGCAATCCCGCCATGAAGATAAGATTTTCTTTGATCTATCCCTTTTTTCTAGCGCTTGTTTTGATGCTACTGTCCGCCTGTTCACCGCAATCTTCACAACCGGGTTCTGCAACACCTACGCCTGAATCCACTACTCCCGCCACCGCTTCCAAGGAAGCCAAGGAGATCGTGCTTGCTACCACCACCAGCACACAAGACTCTGGACTTCTGGATAGCCTCCTCCCCGTCTTCGAGCAAAAGACTGGCATCAAAGTGAAGGTCGTAGCTGTCGGCACTGGACAAGCTATTAAATTGGGCGAAGACGGCAATACCGACGTACTGCTGGTGCACGCTCGCAAATCCGAGGATGAATTCATGGAAAAGGGCTTCGGAATCAACGCCTACGATGTCATGTACAACCAGTTTTACATCGTTGGTCCTTCTGATGATCCTGCTGGATTGAAGCAAGCGAAAACGGCAAAGGAAGCGATGGAAAAAATAGCAGCGAACAAGTCTAGCTTCGTCTCCCGCGGAGATGATTCTGGAACAGATAAAAAAGAAAAGAGCATCTGGAAGGAAGCTGGAATCACACCTGAGGGCAGCTGGTATCTCTCTTCCGGGCAAGGAATGGGCGAAACCTTGCAAATGGCAGATGAAAAGAAAGCCTATACCTTGACGGACGAAGCTACCTTCTTATCTCGCAAGCTCGGTCTTCAAATTGTCATGCAAGGAGACAAGTCTCTTTTGAATCCATACGGCATCATTCAGGTTAAATCTTCCTCCAAACAAGAGGAAGGCATGCAATTGATTCAATTTTTCACAGGCGAAGAAGGTCAAAAGCTCATTGGCGAATTCGGACAAGCCACCTATGGAAAAGGTCTATTCGTACCTGATGCAAAAAAACGATAGGAGTTTTTAACGATGATGTTTACCCCTGACGTATGGGAGGTCATCTGGCTCTCCTTGCAGGTTACGACTACTTCCGTGCTGATCGGAATACTCATCGGAATCCCGGCAGGTGCCTTTCTCGGATTGTATTCTTTTTCAGGGAAGCGTTTGATAGTCATCCTGATTTACACATGCATGGGCCTGCCACCTGTTTTAGTAGGTGTTGTCGTCTATCTGCTTCTCTCGCGCTATGGTCCACTCGGCTCATTGGATCTTTTGTTCAGTGCAGAGGCCATGATTATTGCGCAAGTGATCCTGGTAACCCCTATTATCACTGGCTTGACAATGGCCGCTGTGCAAGCAAAAGAAAACGCCTACTGGGAAACAGCCAAGAGCCTCGGGGCAAGCCCGTTTCAACTGATGGTCACCATCATCAAGGAGGCTCGCGGCGGGATCTGGTCTGGTATAGCTGCTGCTTATGGACGCGCTATTTCTGAGGTCGGCGCCGTCATGCTGGTCGGCGGCAATATTGAACACCACACCCGGGTCATGACAACCGCGATCATTCTGGAGACGCGAACGGGTAACTTCTCCGGCGGCCTACAGATGGGTTTTGTTCTCTTGTCCATCAGCTTTTTGTTCAACAGCTTTATGATGGTCGGAATGCTAAACCAGATGAAAGCAAGGAAAAGGTGATCGGATGAATCGATTAGAGCTGCAAAATATCGCGGTAACGTACGATGAACGCACCATTTTGGACGTAGATCACATCTCATTTGAACGAGGAAAAATGTACGGGATTGTAGGTCCTAGCGGAGCAGGTAAAAGCACACTGCTAAGGGTCATTAACTTGTTGGAGAAACCGAGGCAGGGCAGCATGGGTTTCTTCGGAACGCAGGTAGAGCTGTCGTCCCTGACTCATGCAAGTGGATTGTCCATTCAACGTCAGATGGGCTATGTCGCGCAAAAGCCTTCGATGTTTCACGCTTCTGTGTTTGACAATGTTGCCTTGGGACTGCGCTATCGCAAATTGGATCGGTCACAGATTCAAGCTCTTGTCCACGAAGCGTTGCAGTACGTCGAGCTGTCGCATCTGGCAAATCAAAGAGCAAATACGCTCTCTGGTGGAGAGGCCCAGCGAATCGCTCTTGCCAGGGCACTGGTTTATGAACCGGCCCTGCTCCTTCTTGACGAGCCTACCGCCAGCCTTGATCCATCCAACATCAAAATTTTCGAACGAGTCATTCAAATGATTAACCTGAAAAAGAAGACAACCATTCTAATGATTACGCATAATTTGCCACAAGCAAGACGACTTGCAGATGTATGCCTGTTTTTATTTCACGGACGAATCGTGGAGTACAGTGAAACGGACACGTTTTTTAGCCGACCTGCGTGCCATGAGCTCCAGGATTTTGTCTCCGGCCGTATGATCTGTTGAAAGCAGAAAGGAGCTACCCATGGATTTTTCCTCCCGCTACTCTAGGCAAATTCGTTTTGCTCCCATCGGTAAGCACGGTCAAGAGCAGCTAGCTCAAAAAAAGGTGGCAATCGTTGGTGCAGGTGCGTTAGGGACGGTTCTCGCTAATCATATGGTACGAGCTGGAGTTGGATATATCCGCATCATTGACAGAGACTTCGTCGAAGAAAGCAATTTGCAAAGACAGATGCTCTATGATGAAGAGGATGCCCAGCAGCATCTGCCGAAAGCAATGGCTGCTGCCACAAAGCTTACAGCCATTAACTCCTCGGTCATCGTCGAAGGAATCGTAGCTGATGTACATGCGGGCAATGCCGAAGCCTTGCTTGCTGATGCAGATGTCATTCTGGATGGCTCTGACAACTTCCAGATTCGCTATATTATGAATGACGTCGCGATCAAGCATAAAATTCCTTGGGTATACGGCGGGGCAGTCAGCTCCCGAGGGATGTTTGCCGTTATCAGACCTGGAGCTACGCCTTGTTTTCGCTGCCTTTTCCCTCACGCTCCTGCAGGAAGGGGAGAAACTTGCGATACGGTAGGTGTCATCGGACCACTTGTCTATGTCATCGCTTCGTTCCAAGCCACAGAAGCGCTCAAGCTGATGGTAGGAGCTACGGATCAGCTTAATCCGCATCTTGAGCAAATTGATTTGTGGCAAAACGATTTTGATTCACTCCCTATCAGTCAGGGGAAAAATCCAAACTGCCCAGCCTGCGGACAGCAACAGTTCGAGTACCTCGATCTCCATGGAACAGAAGCAGACGAGTTCGTCACCCTCTGTGGCCGAGATACAGTACAAATCACTCCTACTAAGCACTATACCGTCGATTTCACCGCGCTTGCGCAGCGCTTCTCCGCTCTGGGGAAAGTGGAACAAAACCGATTCCTGCTGCGTTTTTTTGTAGACGGCTACACCCTCGTCTTTTTTGCAGATGGACGTGTGCTTGTTCAAGGGACTCATGATACAGCTACTGCCCGCACACTTTATGCGAAATATGTTGGGCACTAGGTCGCTCATGACGAAAAAGGGCAATCCGTTAAAAACGGACTGCCCTTTTCCTATTCATCGTCTACACAATTACTTCATTTCATTGATTTCCGCACGAATTTTTTCTACGAATTCGTCAACGGTCATCGCACCTTCGTCACCTACGCCGCGTCTGCGAACAGACAGGGTACCGTCTGCCATCTCTTTTTCCCCGATAACGAGCATGTACGGGATTTTTTGCACTTGAGCTTCACGGATTTTGTAGCCGATTTTTTCATTACGCGCATCCAGCTCGACACGGATACCTGCTGCTGACAGTTTCGCTTTTACTTCTTGTGCATATGGCACGTGTACTTCGCTGATGTTCATCAGGCGTGCCTGAATTGGAGTCAGCCATGTTGGGAATGCACCCGCATAGTGCTCAATCAGAATACCGATGAAGCGCTCCATGGAACCGTACATCGCACGGTGCAACACAACCGGACGGTGTTTTTCATTGTCTTGACCCACATAAGTCAGGTCGAACTTCTCTGGCATTTGGAAGTCGAGCTGAATAGTACCGCATTGGTGACGGCGTTTCAGCGCATCAGTGATTTGGAAGTCGATTTTCGGTCCGTAGAAAGCGCCGTCGCCTTCTTTGACCTCGTAAGGCATTTCCAAGTTCTCCAGCACCTTTTTCAAGGAGCTTTCCGCAGTTTCCCACAGCTCATCGGAGCCCATGGAATCCTCTGGACGAGTCGAGAGCGCTACGCTGTATTCGAAACCAAACACTTTGTAAATTTTGTCGATCAATTGGATCATGCTCTTGATCTCGTCTTCGATCTGGTCAGGACGAACAAATACGTGCGCGTCATCCTGGCAGAAAGTCCGAACACGAAGCATACCGTTCAATGCGCCAGAATACTCGTGGCGATGTACCTGCCCAAATTCGGAATAGCGGATTGGCAGGTCGCGGTAGGAGTGCATCGCATTTTTGTAAATGAGCATGTGTCCTGGGCAGTTCATCGGCTTTAGTGCGTAAGTCGCGTTGTCTACCTCAGAAAAATACATGTTTTCTTTGTAGTGGTCCCAGTGACCAGATTCTTTCCAGAGACGCTCGTTCATGAGGAACGGAGAACGCACCTCAGTGTACTCAGCCAACTGTTGCAGGCGGCGGGAGAATTGCTCCAGCTCGTTGCGAACAGTGAAGCCGTTTGGCAGGTAGAAAGGCATGCCAGGTGCTTCCTCGGAGAACATGAACAGCTCCAGCTCTTTACCCAATTTGCGGTGGTCGCGCTTTTTCGCTTCTTCGATGAAGTGCAGATATTCATCCATCTCTGCTTTTTTCGGCCAAGCTGTTCCGTATACACGTTGCAGCACTTGGTTTTCTGATTTCCCACGCCAGTAGGCACCAGCCACGCTCATCAATTTGAATGCTTTGATGAAGCCAGTAGATGGCAAGTGCGGTCCGCGACAGAGGTCGAAGAATTCACCTTGCTCATAAAGAGTGATAGTGGAATCCTCTGGCAGATCGCGAATCAGCTCTAATTTCAGGTGGTCGTTCAGACCTTGGAAAATCTCGGTTGCTTCCGCACGGCTTACAACTTTACGGCGAATTGGCAAATCTTCCTTCACGATTTTTTCCATTTCCGCTTCAATTTTGCTGAGGTCTTCAGACGAAATAGAAACTGGAATGTCCATATCGTAGTAGAAGCCGTCCTCAATCACAGGACCGATACCGAATTTGACTTCGCTGCCGTAGATGCGTTTAACCGCTTGAGCCAGCAAGTGAGCTGTACTGTGTCGATATACTTCCAGTCCGTCAGCAGAATCGAGCGTAACGATTTCAATCGCCGCATCCTCTTCCAATGGGGTATACAGATCTACTACTTTGCCGTCTTTTTTACCGGCCACTGCTTTTTTCTTCAGGCTTGCGCTAATCGAGCCTGCAATCTCTTCGATGGTGATCCCAGCATCATACTGACGTACTGCGCCATCTGGGAAAGTTACGTTAATTTGTGCCACCTTGGATTCTTCCTTCCTGTTTATTGATTTTGAGAAAATAAAAAAACACTCATCCCCAAAAAGGGACGAGTGTATTCTCGCGGTACCACCCTAGTTCAAGTCTGCTTCGAAAGACACGGTCGACAAAAAGCATCGCCTGCAAGCAAACTCCTCAAGTCATTGTAACGGTATTTAACCGGCTAGCCGTTAGTAAAAGCAAACAAACCATGCTTCGTTCCCGACTGCTACTCGAAGGTGGTAGATCCATATGGGTGCGCAGCGAGCTTCCAGCCAAAGGCCCGCCTCTCTATAGCGACCTGCATATTGTCCATGTCCTTCTCATCGTATTTGTAGGCATGTAAAGTTTTGTTGTTGCTATTATAGTTTAGTCGGATTGTGCACGTCAAGTACACGTCTTTGCGCCACACAGAGCCCACAGGAATGACAGGTGGTAAGCCGACTGTCAAAAATGCTGCGAATCGTTTGAGTCAGACCAGGCTTTTCCGCTGCCATGTGCAAAACAATGCTCTCAGGTGCAAGTGTAACCAAAGCGCTGACCAAATAGTCCTCATCCCGACATTTTTGCTCGTCCATGCTCAGGACCGCATCCAGCTGGTCGAGCCAAAGTCGATCCCCATTTTTATCATAAAGGTGGAAAGGTTTGTCCACACTAGGAATGACGTGAACGACTTCCTGCTTGGTTTCCTGAACAGCAATGAAATAACGGAGAAGCTCCACGAACTCCTGGTATTGCTTGTCTTCCAAGTATTCGTCGATACCAGCCTCCACCAGTTCAAACAGCTCATTCCAATGCTCTTGCAGACGAAACCGGACGAAACCGAGTACATTAATCGACCGTTCGAGCTCGAGGTAGTTAAATGCTTTGCGATATACATTTGCCTTGCGTGTTGTTGCCGTCAACAAATCCCGCCCATAGAGGTCATCTTCCTGGCACATACGCTGAATGTATGGAAAGATCTCGATCCACTCTTCTTCAATCTGCTCTGCTTGCAACAAGTCTGCTGCGATTTCCTCGAGGATTTCCGGGTCTTTTACCCGAATCACCCATTCAGCCAATGTGAGCGCTACAAAAGCTCTCGCCCACTCAATCGTCTGCGCATCATACTCCTGTTCACACCAGCTTTGAAAGAAAAACAGGTGGTAGCCATCCTGCTCTTGCTCCTTGTATGTAATGCGCACTGGCGCCGTGTTGACCCGTTCCGTCATCTCGTTTACGATGGCGCGATACGTGCCACAATGCGCAGGGACATTCTCCAGCAATACGCGAAACGTCTGCATATCCATCCCCCCAACCGCAATTGTAGTTACAGTATATGTCCCGTTAGGAGCGATATACTTTTAAACGGTTGGAAACTACGGGAAGGTTGCAGAAAGTCATCAGATCAAGCGTTTGTTAAAATCATACATTCCAAAAAAGCACGCCTCTCCGCCCTGTTTTCCATCCATTGCAGACGGAAACATGACAGAAAAGCGTGCTCTTAACCTTAATTAGTTTTGCATGACAAAATCTCTCTCCGCCATCTCGCCGTCTTTAAATACGCGCAGGATGTCGTACTGAGTGTTTCGCTGTGCAGGGATTTTGCCTGCTCCGCGAATCAGCTCGAGAATTTGGTTTGTATTTACCTTGTGTGTACACGCTGCTGCGGATACCACGTTTTCCTCCATCATGGTTTGACCGAAGTCGTTTGCTCCATAAGACAGGGAAAGCTGTCCGTAATGCGGGCCCATCGTCACCCAGGAAGATTGGAAATTCTCAACATTGTCTAGCATTAGTCGACTAATTGCCAGTGTCTTCAGATACTCTTCTGGCGTATTGTTTACCGCTTTCATATTGGTATTGTCAGGCTGGAAGGTCCACACAATAAACGCTTTGAAGCCGTTTGTTTCATCCTGTGCTTCGCGAATGCGCATCAAGGACAGTACACGCTCTTCCATTTCCTCACCAAAGCCGATTACCATGGTAGCTGTGCCAGGCAGGCCCGCGCGGTGTGCCGCTTTTTGTGTATCAATCCACTCCGTCCAAGAGCCTTTCAGACGCGAAATTTTCCGGCGAGTGCGATCATCCAGAATTTCTCCGCCAGCACCTGGCAACGAATCCAGTCCAGCTGCTTTCAGTTCCCGCAGAACGTCCTCAACTGTCATGTTGGAAACTTCTGCAATTTTGATTACTTCCGCAACAGACAGAGAGTGCATGGTAATGTGCGGGAAACGCTCTTTAATCGCACACAGCAGATCGGTGTAGTAATCCAGCTTCAGGTTTGGATTGGTTCCACCCTGCATCAAAATTTCCGTTCCGCCTACATCTACTGTCTCCTGAATTTTTTGGAAAATGGTCTCTCTTGGGAGAACATATCCTTCTGGAGAACCAGGAGCTCGGTAAAATGCGCAAAAGCGGCAGTACGTGTCACAAACGTTTGTGTAGTTCACGTTGCGGCTAATCACAAATGTTGCGATCGGATCAGGATGGTGCTTCATCATCACTTGGTTAGCATAATGCCCAATTTTTTCAATATCGTTGCTTGCGAACAAGGCCAGGCCATCCTCTAGGCCCAAGCGCTCACCTTTCAAGGCACGTTCCAGTATGTTGTCGATCATAAGGATCACTCCTTGTACCATACGTAAATTCCACTCCACATGATATCACAATCCAAACACCCCGGCTATACCACAGGTGTCCGTCGAAGCCTTCCAGAAACAAAAACAGCCCTGCTGCTGGCAAGGGCTATCTGTATATTCCAATGTCTTTTCTATTCGAATCCGATCGACTCATACACTTCTGGTTCCCAGTAGATTACGGTTTGAGCGAGTGGCAGATTTGTTTCCCGAGCTCCATTTGGCTGTCCGTTGAAGTAAATAATTTCCGTCACGGATACACGATCTCCGCGAACGTCAATTTCCCCTGATAGCTGCAAGCTGGTCCCGTCTGGAGCATAGTATACGACTTTCCCCGATCCCAATGTCTTCATGGGTTCCTCCCAATGCTGTTTGTCCTATTTTTCTATACTAATGGATAATCTTTCCTAGCGTCAATAAAAAACGAAGGACTAAACGACCACAATTCGACAGCCGCACCAATCCTATTTACATTCATTCCCGTTTGCCTCTGAATAAAAACTGGGACAAAATTACCATTTTCACAAATTTTCAAGCATGTAACCCAACCTAGGAGGCAACCGTATCTGTTATTGTCGTTACTTACTTCATGAAAGATTTTTTGCAGCATATGGGAGCCATCTAACGGTCTTTGTTTGGACAAAGAGGCATAACCTAACTACAGAAACCCGAATCTTTCCTGTATAATCGTATACGAGAGGAAACGTCGTAAGGAGATGCTCATGCTCGAACAAATAACGCAACTTTTCATGAATTACGGAATATGGGGACTTTTTGGCATGGCATTTTTGGACTCGTTTATTAGTCCAATTCCACCTTTTTTTATGCAAATTGCGATGAGTCTGATCGATCCTGGGTCTGCACTCCGATATGCTACAGTCGCCTTCACTGCTTCGATACTCGGTGCGCCAATCGGTTACATGCTGGGAAAATGGTTGGGAAAACCACTTTTGCAAAAGCTGCTCCCAGAAAAATGGGTTGTGCTGGCAACGGAGAAGTTTGCAAAAAACGGGGATGCCGCTGTCTTGATTGGCGCTTTTACCCCTATTCCCTTCAAGGTATTCACCGTGCTTAGTGGTGTATTCAACTACTCGCTAACCAAACTGATGTTTTTCGCCATCGTGGGACGAGGCCTGAAATTTTTCCTCATCGGGACGCTGTTTCATTTCTATGGAAAACACGCCAAGGTGCTTTTAGATGAATATTTGGAGGTAACACTGCTTGGAGTAGCCGCTCTTGTTGCAATCGCCTGGTTCATTTGGAACAAACGGCGGAAGCACTACGCAATGAAATAAAGGGACTAAAAAGCGCTCAAGCCCGCTAAAATCGTGGCAATGAGCGCTTTTCGTTTTTATTCAGAAAAAAGGAAGAGAAGCTACCGCACTGTGGTTGAGTTCAGGCTCTCCCATGCTTCAACAGAAACTGGTTGATACTCCATCAGCTCGGTGAAAAAGTGAATATCGAGAAGCGGATCTTCCTGAATACCTCGCTTCTGCTTCGTCTGCAAATGCTTGTTTGCATAAAGCCGGGCAAGAATGTATTTGCGCACGTTGCCTTGATTCACCGCCTGATCCTCAGCTTCATTCACAATACAGCTGAGTGCATAAATATCGACCATGTGATCAGCAAGCGACTTCAGCTTATAGCTCAAATAATCCGGCGATTGGCGCATCAGGTAGGCAATATTTTCTTCCAGTACAGTGAGCTCAGCGAGCACAAGCTGCGCAAACGGCTTCGATAGTTCGTAGCTCCAGCCAGCGGCGCGCTCCCGAATCCTTTGAATAAAGACGTGATGGGCGTTCTCTTTTTGCATTACGCGCAAAAGGTCCAACGCCAAAATATTGGAGGTCCCCTCCCAAACAGTCAAGACTTGCGCATCCCGCAGCAAGCGAGGAGTCACATATTCCTCGACGAAGCCATTCCCTCCATGAATTTCGATGGCGGTGTGCGCGGCCGCAACCGCCTCCTCCCCTGTGCGATATTTCAGTATGGGGATGAGCAGCCGTGCAAATGCTATATCTTCCTTTGTCACTTCGGCTGATTGCAAGCGATCATAAACCTGGAGCATATCAAAAATGGCTCCACTGCTTACCTCGACATCCAGCAAAAGCTGGACGAGCATTTGTCTCACCATTGGATACTGGTCAATCGGATGGCCAAATGCACGCCGCTCATGCGCATAATACTGTGCCTCGTACAATGCCCTGCGCATAATCCCGATAGATGCGACTGCATTGCAGATGCGGGATAAATTCAATGCCTCTGCCATGTACTTGAAGCCATTCTCGGGCTGTCCGATCAGGTAGCCCTCTGCTCCTTCCAGAAGTACCTCGGCTGATGGCACCGCATTGACACCGAGCTTATCCTTCAGACGGCGGACCTGAATCTCGTTTTTCTCCCCATTCGGCTTGATCCATGGTACGAGAAAAAGTCCCAGCCCTTTTGTTCCGGGCTTGTCAGCGTCGATTCTCGCAAGCACAGTCGCTACCATCGCACCTGCGTTGCTCGCGAAAAATTTTTCACCCGTCAGTTGATAAACTCCTGGACGCTCCTCAACTGCTTGCGCCACCGTTACATTTGCCCCTACATCTGATCCGCCCTGTCGCTCCGTCAGCCATGTAGCTCCTTCATACAAGCAAGTGCGATCACTTGTGGTCAGACCCGATAAATATCGCTGCTTCTGCTCCTCGTCCCCATAGCGATCAATCAGATAGGCTGCAGACATCGTCAAAGTCACCGGGCAATAAAAGCCCGGCTCTGTCTGACTTACCAAATATCCCATCAGAAAAGAGTACGTATACGGTACGGTTGTGCCCAGCTCAGGAACAGGATGATAGAGATGACTTACGATCCCCGCCCCATATATATGTGCAACAGTCTCTTTGTAGCCTTCATTCGTGATGATCTCGGAAACGTCTTCGCCAAGTCGGTTGTATTTACGCAAAAACGGCTTTCCCTCACGATCGGTAAAAGCTGCCCGTTCATCCATCGGACCTGCAACATAGGCGCCCAGCTCGGTTAGCTGGCTTTTTGCCCATTCGTGAATCGCGGCTGGCAAATGGCGTGTAAGTAAGTACTCCAGATTTGGATCGGCCGTGTAAAAATTTTGCTCATTAGCCATTCTTGGGTGAGGGATATTGCCCTTGTATGTCCTACGGTCAATATTAGACTGCAGACTGCTCATATCTACTCCACTCCCTGAAATGAATGTGATTCGCGCAAGCTATGCTTCAGCACCTTTCCACTTGAGTTGCGTGGCAATGCCGGGAGAACCACTACTTGCCGCGGCAGCTTGTAATCAGCCAGGCGCCCCCCAAAAAACTGCGAACCTCCAGGCTCCAATCCTGTCCAGGCTCCGCTTCTGCTCGCAAAACGACATACGCCGTAATCGTTTCACCCCACTCCGGATGCGGCAAGCCAACAACCGCCACCTCCTGAATCGCAGGATGACGCTCCAGCTCCAGCTCGATTTCCTTTGGATAAACGTTGATGCCGCCTGTGATCATGACGTCCTTTTTGCGATCTACAATCCACAAAAATCCATCCTCATCCACACGCCCAATATCCCCCGTATATATCCAGCTGTCTCGCAGAGTCTCGCTTGTCGCTTCGGGATTTTTGTAGTAGCCCTTCATCGTTCCTTCTCCGCGCACACGGATTTCTCCCGCTTCACCGGCAGCGGTCTGTACTCCGCGTTCATCCACTACTTCGATTTCTGCAAACAGTACACCACGATTGCCGATGCTTCCTACTTTTTCGGGGTATTCACGATGGAACAGACAAGTTCCCGTAGGTCCAGCCTCTGTTAACCCATAAACACATGTCAGCTTGTCACGTCCATAGGCCTGCTCCATATGTGCAGCCATTTCTTTGGACAGGGGAGCACCTCCATAAATCCAGCGCTCCACAGAGGAAAGATCGTACTCGTTGAATGCAGGGTGTTTCATCGTCAATAAATAGGCGACAGGTGCTCCAAAGAAATGTGTGATTTGGTGCTTTTGGACAAGAGACAGCAGCAATTCCGGTGAAAAAGTGAGGGCGGTAACCTGGGTTGCCCCTAGCATCAGAGCTGGGATAAAGAAGAGGTGTAGAGGTGCAGAATGACTCAGTGGCATAAGCTGCAAAACCCGAGAACGGTGCGTCATTCCCATTTCGATCGACATCATTTTGGCTACTGTCAGCAAGCTGCGATGGGAAAACAAAACACCCTTGGGACGACCCGTTGTACCAGACGTATACAAAATGCTGACATCACTGTCTTCACTCGCCCAGTTTGCTTCAGGATCAATACAATGAGCAGTCTGCTGATCGGAAATGCTATCATCTAACGCCCAATCCGCCGTTCCTGCCCAATTCCCCTGACTTTTTCCGGTTTTAATCGCCACAAGCTTTCCATTTTCCTCGACTAGCTCGTTAACTGCCGAGACCAGTGCCTCATGGACGACCAGTGCTTTTGCCTCGGCGTTCGCACAAATAAAACGAACTTCCTCCTCGGTCGAGCGAGCATTGATCGGGACCACTATCGCGCCTGAGCAAATGACGGCCATGTACATGAAGGCAAATTCCAGACAGTTTGGCATCATCACAACCACGCGATCACCAGGCGCAACACCTTGTTCACGCAAATGGCAAGCCCACCCGTTAGATACGTGATTCCACCTGGAGTAGCTGACTTCTTCGTCTCCCGCAATTAACGCTGGCTTATTCGGAAATTTCCGTCCATTTGCTGCTAGTAGAGCTGCTACATTCATCCGTCATCCTCCTAGTCTCTTCAAGCAATTTTTGTTCAAAGCTTTGCTTGTAGACGAGAATGTCTTCTCTTAGCTGCATGAGCTCGCTGATCTTCTCGTCAATCTCCGCCAGCTTCTGATTCCCATACTCAATCGTACGCATAAGCTGCATGCAGCCAGTGCGGTCTTCTGCAAACAATTCGATCATCTCGCGGATTTGATCCAGTGAGAAGCCAAAGCGCTTGCCGCGTAGAATCAGTCGCAGCCTCGCACGGTCCCCGCGGCTGTAAAATCTGATCCCCCGCTCAGTTCGACCAGGCAAAATCAAGCCTAGCTCTTCGTAATAGCGTATTGTTCTGGTACTGACATCCAATTCGTGAGCAAGAGCAGAGATGGGCCATGATTCTTGTCTACCACGATCTTCTCTGGTCATGTTTTGGAGATCCTCCTGAAATGTTTAGTAAAAATTCAGAAATAACTGATTATACATATTTTACCTGTCGTTTACGTTAACGTCAACTAAGCCTTCCTCCCACGGAAAAATTTCCCCAGTCAATCACCCATCTGCGGGTCGCCCATATATTGTAATTGTGAGTTTTACGAGGAGGTGAAGCAATGGCCGTCATCAAAGCAAACGCAAATGACGTGGCACTACTTGCACGGTTACTGCGTGCGGAGGCTGAAGGAGAAGGCGAGCTTGGCATGCTGATGGTGGGAAACGTCGGCGTGAACCGGATTCTCGGCAATTGTCTGGACTTTAAAAATATCCGTTCAATGAGTGACATGGTTTATCAATCGCCTGGGGGATATGAATCCGTCCAAAAGCCGTACTTTTATCAGCGAGCACGCGATCGCGAAAAACGTCTAGCCAAGCGTGCCATTAATGGAGAACGAACACATCCCGCTTCGAATGCCTTATGGTTTTACCGTCCGACAGGCAATTGCCCTGCTACCTGGTGGGATCAGCAAAACTCTGGTCGCTATAAAGCACACTGCTTCTTCGTACCAAAAGCATCAGAATGCCCACGCGTTTACTAGTAAGGATAGATAAAGGAGCGAGTTCATCATGAGTCAACAAATGCCATACCCTTCTTACCAACAATACGGGTATGATATGTACCAATCCACACAATTTCCAATGGGAATGCCTCAACAACAGCCATTTGGAATGCCTCAACAGCAACAACCGCAATTGGTACCGATGCAGCCAAGCGGCGCCTGGATTCCGGGCACGCCCCTCACGCCAGGTCAACTCGTAGAAGAATCGTATATAGAGAACATTTTGCGTTTGAATCGTGGTAAAGTAATTACTGTATACCAAACTTTTGAAAACAACAGCCAATGGAACGCTAAAATTTTCCGCGGTGTTCTGGAAACGGCTGGACGCGACCATATCATTTTGAGCGATCCTCAAACAGGAAAACGTTATCTGCTTCTCATGGTTAATACGGACTATATTACAGCAGATGAGGAATTGAACTACATTCCCCCAACTCTCCCACAAGGTATTCGCTAAATACCGCTTGTAGGCAGCCTTTCTTCTCTTTCATTGAAGAAAGGCTGCCTCTTTCGTGTGTCCTGATCTTTGTTATAATAGAGAGCACGAAAATAAAAGCGGAAAAAGGATGACGAGCATTGGCATTCGGGATAACGAGAGAGGAATTGAACAAGTGGAAGCAGGCGGTAATCCGGGAAGAGGTCGCTTTTTTGACGCATTACTGGCTCGATCCACGCTTCCCAGGGGTAAAAACAGTCACAAAGGTAGGCTGCGCGAACCGTCAACGATTAACGGAATGGTGCCACGCACATGGACTGAATCCCGTTTACATTCATGACCGCCCTCCTTTCCCCCATTTTGATCTGCTTGGTCCTCGCCAAAAGGAAATTTTGCAGCTGGAAGGACAGTGGGATCAGCTAGAACGCTTTGGCTTACTTGACAGGTAGAGGGCAGATCTCCGACTGAATGAAAAAAGACTGCCCATCGGCAGCCTATTTTCGTTTTTTCTCCTGATTGTATCCGCGCTCACCATAAGGAGTGAGTTTTTCCAGCCATTTGTCTTCCAATTTTTCTAACTCATCCGCCTCATCAAAGAAAGGCACATCTTTTTTCTCCAATACCTCAAGCACCTCAAATTCAAATGCTTCCGGTCCAAATTCATTCCACTCTTTTTGCAAGGCACGGTTTGTATGCGAGCCATGCTGTAGCATGAATTTCTTTCCGTTCATGGTCTTTAGGTTACGGCTGCTCGTGACAAAGATTTTCTCGTTCTTCGTATTTTTTATTTGATAGACGCCTGCTTCGGTCTTCACTTCTTTATACATCTGCTTCAGCTCTTGTTTTCGATTCATCGGTGCTACCTCCTGTTCCTCACTTGGTTCCTGCTCGTTCACCCAATATTGGCTGCCATCCGGCTTTCTATCTAGCAATGCATAATCGATTAAATATCTGCGCAACGTAACATGATCAGCATAAATCGCTTCGAGAATCGCATTTACTTCTTTTTCATTGTAAAAGCGCTCGGGATCGAATCGCTCGGCAATCTGCCTCAAAACAAACAGTCGATGCTTATGCTTGCGCGGAAAACTAGCCAATGGACCGTCTGTTCCTTCCGGGAAGTACTTGCTTGCAAGCACTGCCGCTTCCTTTTCCGTTGCTACTGCGGATGAGTCTGGAAGTTCCTTCGACGCCTTACTGCTTTTTACTCCCGACGCTGACGAGAAGGAGGTTTGTTTATCTGTTTCTCGAAGCAGCTCCATCATGACCAGAAACACCTTTGCTTGACGTTCCTTTTCTTTTAAGGCAAAACGGTGATTTCGGATCGTGGATGCACTTCCGATCCCCATTTCCGCCTGTACTTCGCTATCATTTTTTCCTTGATAAAACAAGCGCAAGAGACTCGTTTGATGATCGGACAAGCCTGTCAATCGTTTATCAAGCCTGCTCAAATGATCAAAAACGGAGCCATGCTCCGTCTCGATATGATGCCGCATAAAACGACCAGCATCGTATAAGAACTCATCTACTGGATATATGATCCCTTTTTCTACTGTTTGCCCACACAACAGGCACAGATAGTCGTGTTCTTTTTCCACATAGCCGCGTTTCAGCTCTTCTACGGTTGCACTCCAGAACTGTTCATTCACATTCATTTTACAAACACAACCTTCATTCGTTTGTTTAACTATAGATATTTTAACATTACATCTATTTTTAGTCAAACAAAAAAGCCCCCTGTCTATAATCGCATAGACAAAAAGAGCTTTCGGTTTATCTTTCGTTCGCTTGTAATACCGGGCTTTTTTCTGCCATCTCTCTCAGAAACTCCTGGCGATCTCCCTTCCAAAAACGGCCGGTCGTCGCTTCCCTTCGCTGACGATAGCGAATCGCCAGCCGATTGACTAAACGATTGATCTCCAGATGCTGCCCTTCATCCGTAGTAAATCGTACAGCGTATTCGTAGTAATCCTGCTCCCACGAAGTAGTACGCACGACATGCCCGTACATTTTTAATGGCTGCCCACACATCTCTGTCTCGAATTGAAGCACCAGCTGATCGTTTGCAGGCATTTTTAAATGGGAGAGAAAACGCAGGCCACCTGCTCCGATATCTTCAATCAAAACTGTCGCACTTCCAATTTCCATTGTCTTCCCTTTTACCAGTACAATAGTCATTTCGGCGCAGAGGGCGTGCTCCAGCTTCAGTCGAAAATATTCTCGATTCCCGTTGTTGTCCCTCTGTTACGACAGTCAATTTTGCTCACCTTCCCAAAATAAAGACGCCGGACTTACGGCGCCTTTATTTATTTTTTCTGCTTCTGATAATGCATTTCCTTCAAGGTTACATTGGAATTTTCCCATAGCTCTCTTTGGTCATGCTCGATCGAGTCATTCCGATCCAGTCGGAAGAGGAGTTTGACGAGAAACCAAACAATCAAGAGGAATCCAAAAAAGATCACGAGCGTTAAATAGATCATACCTGTAACCCCCTCCCTTTTTCTTACATGATATGGGAGGGTACGGAAAAAGATTACCATTTGTGGCAAAAATGTGACGTTTTATAATAGCGCTGCCATTTTTAGAAAGGAGTCGTGCTTCTCGGTTTTTCGCTGACAAAGAACAGTCTGTCCAGCTTTGGAATCGCCTCGACTTCATCAATGTCAACCAGCCCATACGAATACAGCTTGCGGAAGCTCACTGCTCCCATCACCAGAGATGAGAAATCGGAAATATCCATAGTAACACTTACATCCGCCTCCCCATCCTCTACCAGCTGCGGACGCCCTTCACTGAATCGGATGAGCCAGCTTCCTGCATTCTCTGGCAAAAACGAATCTCGAATGGACAAGCGCAGTGTCACCTGCTCGGTCCCAAAGGCTGGCTGAGTAAGCTTGGAGAAAAAGCCTGGCACATCAATGACGCGATACATCAGTCCGACTCCAGATACGTTGCTCTCATGATAAACACTAGGGAGAAGATTGTCGGTGCCGTTCCCAGGATCGGATAAGAGGACGTGAAAATCTTCGTCTGCAGTGGTCAGAACGATTCGCTGAATTTGATCCGCTTGACTGTGCAAAAAGGAGAGCAGTTGGGCGAGCGCTTCACGCGACTCATACAGAAACTCTTTGACCACCAGATCATTGAAAATTCGGTTTTCCTCATGAGCTCGCTGGAATTGGAAGGCGAGATAGCCCCCAAGACGTCCATCATTTTTATAGCCCACGATTACTTGCTCCGGCTGCTCCAGAAACTTCGTCAGCTCTTGATCTGTCTTTCTGATCATTCCGTGTGTTTGCCGGACAATACGGTGATAGCAGGCTAGTATTTCTTCTTTATTTTCCATACGTAAGTAAACCATTTGGTCCTTGCTACTAAATGGCAAACTGGAGGGCTTTATCCGATATTGATTGATTTTGGTTCCCAACCCGAAGCCCATCTGCTTGTAAAATTCGACGCGGAACGGATAAAGAGAGACGAGGCTGACCCCACGCTCCCGATAGCTACCCAGGAAGCCTTCCAGCATCTTTTTTGCTACCTTTTCTTTTTTATGCAAAAGATCTACCGCCACCATACCGATTCCGCCGGTAAGCATTTGGGTTCCGTGTACGTTCATGGACAGATCATGCCACTTCATAATGCCAATCAGCTGGTCATTTTGATAACAACCGTGAAAGCTGACGTTTGGATCGTTTTCCAGAGTGTCCCTCACACGCTCACTAAAACGCTGGGCATTCTCTGATGCCAAGAGATTGCTGCCTGGATACGCCATTGCTGTAATTCTGACAACCTCGCTTACTTCCTCAATTGTAACGGGGCGAATCTCTTCCATGGATCATTGCACTCCTGTCTGTTGAAATAGGGGAATACATAATCTACTTACAGAAAATAGTAACGAATCAGAACACATTTAGGCAATAAGAAATTTGTATTTTCTGGAAATTTAATGTATGGAATGTGGCGGACCTCTGTAGAATGGCTTATGGATGCCTTTTATTTAGGCAGCTGGTAGATTTCAGCAGGCGTGGCTGCGGTCCATTGCTCTACCGATAAGGACGGATGGCTGTTAATAAACGCTTGGACCATTTGGTAGCCCTCGCTGTAACCAAAGGACAGGGGCAGCTCGTCGCCACCAAACATGATTCTTTGCACGAGTGGATAGTTTGTCGAGTGTAGATGTTGTTCGATGATTTTTCGGTTTCCCGCTTGTTCCTCATGCCCATCGCGATCGATTGTAAAGCTATCTGTGGCAAAAGGAGAGTTCTTGGCCTCCTCCACTGGCTTGTCGTACGTGCAAGCAGAACTCAAGATAAATACAGCCACTAGGATGATGGATAGTGACCATCGCTTCATAAAAAGCGCACAGCTACTCACTTGGATCACCTCTACCTCATGTACGATTGAACCGCTAACCGTTGCTTTTATTTCCTGGACTGATAATTATTCCCGCAAAAAAAGCGCCAGCTATAAGCCGACGCTTTTTCTTTAGTGCTCTCTTGCAGGCTGTCTCTGTGCTTTGGCGATAAGCAGCGACAAAAAGAACGTACATACCGCCAAAACAAGTGAGCCAATAAACACGACATGTACACCCGATGCGAGAACATCTCTGATCTGCAAGAGCTGTTCAGCAGAAACACTTCCCGTTTCAAACGATGCCCCGAGATTTTCATGCCCACTCCCAACAGTCACCAGGTTGAACATCATCCCGAATACAGCAGCACCAAAGGTTTGGCTAAACGTACCCGTAAACGTATTGAGCGCCACTGCTGTTCCTCGTTTGTCTACGGCTACAGAAGCCTGGATTTTCACCATGACAATCGGACTGATCAGACCCATGCCTAAACCGATCAAGCCAACCGCCAAGTAGATGAGAAAACCCGCTGAATGTGAACCCAACAAGGTGAGCAGCACGCCTGCAATCGTCAGGACAGCTGTTCCCGTAGTAATTAGCTGCTCTGCACGCAGCTTGCCCAGTAAATTACCAGACAGGACTGCGCCGATCGTCCAGCATACAGGCATCGGCATGAGGACAAAGCCTGCCATCGTCGCGCTTTCTCCCAAAACACCTTGACTCCAAATCGGCAAGTACACTACCATACTGATCACAATCCCATTCGTTAACAGGGTAAGCAAGTTAATCAGCATCACGTTTCGATTGGTCAAAAGCGAAAGTGGGATAAGTGGCTCAGGCGATTTTTTCTCGACAGATAAGAAAATCAAGAAGGTAGCCAGTGCAAACACGATCAAGGAAATCGTAACCGGACTCAGCCACGACTGATTCTGGCTGCCAGTCAACAGCGCATACAACAGCGCAATCGTACCTACTGTAAAAATAAGTGCACCTGGATAATCAATATGTCGCTTTGCTTTCACAGCCAGCTTTTCTTTATAGAGCATCACAATCATAAAAAACGACACTAGCCCAAATGGCAGGTTCAGAAGGAAAATGTAGCGCCAGGTCAGCGTATCGACCAAAAATCCTCCGACCAATGGACCTGCAACCCCTGAAAGCCCCCAAACCGCGCTAATCCAGCCTTGGGCTTTCGCTCTTGCTGTTTGCTCCGTATACAAATCGCCGATAATGGTCATCGTAATCGGCATTACTGCACCTGCACCGAGTCCCTGAATGGCCCGGTACACAATCAGCTGTTCCATGGACATCGCTATACCACAGAGAGTAGATCCTACCAGAAAGATTCCGATCCCCGCCAAAAAAACATTTTTGCGTCCAAACAAATCAGCCAGCTTTCCGTAGATCGGAGCAGATACTGCGGTAGCCAGCATGTAAATCGCATACACCCAGCTTACTTGCTCAAATCCCAATAAATCACTCGTAATGCGTGGCACAGCCGTACTCACGATTGTTCCTTCCATAGCGGCCAGGAAGGTCGAGAGCATCAGCGCCATCATAATTTTTCCCCTCATCTTGCTCTCCTCTCTAGCTCTTCGATGATCACGATCCAAAAAAGCATTGTCATAGTATACCACACAATTTCTTTTGCTTGTTGCATTCGTCTCTTTAGAAAACAGTCCGAAAAGACCTCCTCTTGTCCGATGCCAAGCGAGGCCTTCTCCCCCTCTGTTTAATCCAGTACAGCTTGTCTTTTTATGGCCATGAACACTTGCTCATAGTAATGTGCCTCATGCGGAACGAAATCAGCCTGCGACACTTTGCACTCCGTGTCAGCGGCTTTTCCCTTCTCATCCACCAAAAAGCCTGCTGCCGTAACCTCTGTCAGCTCTCCGGCAAAAAGCTGCTCCAACGGTACAAGTCGCACCCACAGTAAACCAGTGACTTCTTCCTGTTGCAGCACATATTCATCTAAAGGCTGCTCGCACGCAAACATAAACGTATGACACATTTCTTTATCGATAATTCCCGGCGAGCTCATCACATCACGAATCATTCCGATTTCGCTGAGCTGCTCAAATCTTACTGACAATCCAAGCTCCTCGTACAGCTCCCGAACCCCCTCACTCGGCTGCTCGGATGCGAGCAAATGCCCGGCTGAAGTGATATCGAGTAAATTCGGACAAGTGTCCTTTTGCGGATGCCTTTTCTGAAACAGGACTTCTACCTGCCCTTCGACAACCCGATAAATCCAGCAATGAAAGGTTTGATGCCACAGTCCCAGGCGATGCACCTCGCTGCGCGCCTCCACTCCGATGTGCTGTCCAGCTTCATCGAATATATCCAGCTGTTCTTCCTGCATGAACTCATTCCACCTTATTTCCTCATCTGTTGCTCGCTTACATCAACTTACATTCCTGATTCAGATGGAATTCTCCTCCCTACAAAAAGAAGTTCCTTCGCTAGGCAACAAAATGCTTCTGCTCCTTCCAAAGCTTTTCCAGTACCATCGCAATCAAGACGCCGACCAAGAGTCCGTTCCCCGCGATGTACTGTACGACTGTTGGCAAGCCCTGAAACATATCTGATGGCAAAAACATGATCGACAGCCCTAATAGCAGCGTCACCAGCAAGTAAACAAACCATTGCATCGCTCCGAGCGTCTCATTCCATCCCGATATTTGTGCGTTTTTACGCATGCGTCCCTCCTCCTAAGAAAACGCGGCATTGCCAAACCTTTGACACTGCCCGAGCTTTGTGTTTGTTCATTTTGCTCAAACAAAACGAGGGGATAGCGTCGAACGCCATCCCCACGGTGTAGTCATTATTTAATCGTTACTTCATCCAGCATCAAATAGCCGACAGGGCTGAGCCAGAAACCATTTACATCCTTGGATGTGACAGACACGTGGTCGATCGTACGAATTGGAATAACTGGAGCTTCCTTCAATTCGATTTCTTGCAGCTTCGCATAGATTTCGTTGCGTTTAGCCGAATCTTTTTCACGACGACCTTCTTCGATCAATTTATCCACTTCTGGATTGTTGTAGAAAGCAAGGTTACCCGCGCTTCCTTTGGAGGAGCTGTGGAAGACGTTGTACTGATTATAGTCGCCATCGCCAGTTGCATTACCCCAGCCGCCGATGAACATCGCATGCTCGCCTTTGTCAGTGAAATCCAAATACGCCCCGTACTCCATTACTTTGATTTCTAGATCGATTCCGATACCCTTCAGTTGGGACTGAATAACTTCAGCTACGTTCATCCGCTCTTTTCGATCATCCGTTACGATGGACGTTTTAAATCCGTTTGGATAACCAGCCTCAGCCAAAAGTGCCTTTGCTTCATTTACATCATAGGAGTAATCCTTGAGGTTGGCATTGTAGCCAATCACTTTTGGAGACAGGGAGGAAACAGCCTCTGCTCCTACGTTGTTGTATACGCCTTTGACAATCGCTTCCTTCTCGATGGCATGCGCTACTGCCTGACGTACGCGTACATCATCGAACGGTTTTTTCTGTACGTTGAAGCCGATGTATTCTACCCCGAGTCCTTCTGCACGTACCATGTTCATGCTAGGAGTTGCCTGTGCACGCTCTACCTCTGTTACCGGAAGCTGGTCACCGATGTGAGCCTCGCCTGCTTCTACCATCGCGATACGAGTCGTATCCTCTGGAACTACTTTATAAACAACCTTGTCTACTTTTGGTTTTTCGCCCCAGTAGCCATCGTTTTTAACCAATGTCATATCTTGACCTGGTGTCCACGATTCAAATTTGAAAGGTCCGGTTCCCACTGGCTGCTTGGACAGCGTGTCAGAATGCTCCGCAATTGCTTTCGGGCTGAGGATGCTGCCCTCAGAGCTAGCGAGGATAGACAAGAGTGGTGCAAATGGATATTCCAAAATGAATTGTACGGTCTTGTCGTCTACGACTTTGACTTCCTTGATCATCGAGAAGCTGGATGCGCGTGGAGAAGCCACTCTTGGATCCAGCACACGTTCAAATGTCTTTTTCACCGCTTCCGCATTAAACGGAGCGCCATCGTGGAAGGTAACGCCCTCACGCAGCTTGAATTCCCACGTCAGATCATCTACTTGCTTCCACTCTGTTGCGAGTGTTGCCTTGTAGTCAGCGTTTTTATCCCGGGATACGAGGCTTTCATATACTTTTCCGTAGATGTAGTTAGCCGATGGAATGTTGGAAATAAAATGCGGGTCCAGGTTATTGGCATCCGCTTTGCGTGCTACAATCAGCGTACCGCCTTCTTTTGAAGCTTCTGCGGCTGGTGTGTTGCCAGTAGTAGACTGCTCTGCTCCAGAACTGCATCCTGCTAGCGCTGTACCGATTGTCAGCGTCAAAGCAAGCAAAGAGCCGAACAAGCGTGTTTTCTTCATGTGATGATACCCCCTGTTGATTTTCGTCTAATCCTGTCGAAAATTCTGAATCTACGTCTTATTTGCATTATACGGGATATTCATCTGCGAGCTTTTCAGCATCTTTACATCTATTTATATTATTTTTACTTTTATTCAACTTTTGATTACCTGTATGAATATGAACAAACAGCATGTTATTTGAGCAAAAAAAGAAATCCGCTGCCCTTGTTGAAACAAGAGACAACGGATTTCACATCATCTATTTTCCTTCTACACAATCTTTTTGCCATACCATTTTGCCTGCATACATGACTGCTTCCTTCGGGTTTTGACGAGCGACGGCTTCAGCAGAGCATTTTGCCCGTACAAAAACAACATCGGCCGCATCGCCTGCTTTTGGCCAGATTTGATTACCCTGTTTGTCCAACGGAGTCAGGCCACCAGTCACAAATCCAAGCGCCTGTGAGAGAGAAACTTCGTCAATCCAGCGAAAACGCTCTGCAAGACGATTTGCTTTTTGCAGCATATCCCCTGTCCCAAACGGGTCCCAATGATCCGTTATGTTGTCATTGCCCAAGCCTACATGCACACCCCGCGCATGCAAGAGCGGAACCGGAATCGTCGGCATATCAATTGGAATGGCGGACATCACTGCAATTTGCAAGCTGGCTAGGCGCTCCGCCATCTCTTCGACAAGCGGTGTAGGCAATTCCCCGAGTCCGTAAGCGTGGCTGATCGTTACACGTCCTTGCCACCCTGCATCCTCTGTCATGGCAGCAAGTCGCTTCATGATAAACAACCCCAAGTGCCCAGGCTCGTGCAAATGCAGATCGACGTCAGCATTTGCTTCTACCGCGATATCCATCATCGTATATAACGATTTTTCAATATCGTCGTCAAACGTAGCCGGATCTACACCACCAACGAGTCCAGCACCATGCTTCATCGCTTCCCGTACCAAAGAGACGGAATCGCTGCGAAGCAATCCATGCTGTGGGAAGGCGACCATTTCCCAGGAAAGTTTCCCGCTAAACGTCTCCAACGCTTGCAGGGTCGCTTCCATATTTTTCAGTCCAATGACCGGGTCGATATTGCAATGCGTTCGCACATGTGTAGCCCCGTGAGATTGAATCAGCTGCAACAGCTTTTCTGCTCTCTCCTTCGCCACCGGCAATTGGCGAGGCAATAGCTCCTGCTCCTGTTCAATCCGGAAAAAGCGGTTCGGTGCCGGAATAACAGCTTGCCACGGCCCTCCATAAAACGTTTTATCCAGATGAATATGCATCTCTTTAAAAGAAGGAAGCATGAGTAGTCCGTCAGCATCCCAAACCGCTTCTCCTACTGGCAGTGGTTGTGTAGCTGGAATGATCCGCTCAAAGTGTCCCTCTTTCACGAACACATGAAACCGTTCTGTATTTGTCCCACTCACCCTGCCATTTTCCACTGAGAAGCTGCATTCCAGACTGGCATTGGCGATCCAGAAGCTTTCTTTCATCACACCTCTTCCTTCCTGTACCGATTACTGAATCGTGATGTTATTGATCATCATGTAGCCGGATGGACTGATCCAGAAACCTTTCATATTTTTGCTGACAGCAGCTACATGCTCCAAATTGCGAATCGGGACCATCGGCGCTTCGTCCGCTTCAATCTGCAATGCCTGCGCATAAATTTGTTTCCGTTTTTCTGTGTCCTGCTCACGACGGCCTTGCTCGATTAGTTTATCAACTTCCGAGTTTACGTAAAAGGTTGTATTTCCACCTTTTCCGAGTGATGCAGAATGGAACAGATTGTACTGGTTGTAGTCGGCATCACCCGTCGCATTGCCCCAGCCGCTAATGAACATGTCGGTTTCGCCGTTGTCTTCGGCATCCAGATAAGCACCATACTCCAGCACTTTGATTTCCACGTCAATACCGATGCCTTTTAACTGTGATTGAATGACTTCAGCCGCATTGATCCGCTCTTTTCGGTCACCCGTCCAAATCGTAGTTTTGAAGCCATTCGGATATCCCGCTTCTTTTAGTAGAGCTTTTGCTTTGTTCGGGTCAAAGCTGTAGCCTTTCAAGCTCTCACTGTAACCGAGAACCTTTGGGCTCATCGCTGAATTCGCTCTTGTTCCGATATTGTTGTACACACCTTGAATAATCGCATCTGTCTCGATGGCATAATTGATGGCCTGGCGTACACGTACATCATCATAAGGCTTCTTTTTATGATTGAAGCCAATAAAATCAGTGCCTAAGCCTGCAGTACGATACAAATCGAGCTGCGGTGAATTTTTTACGCGTTCAACCTCGGTTACTGGCAAAGGCTCGGCGATGTGCGCCTCTCCGGTTTCTACCATGGCGATTCTTGTCGTATCCTCTGGAACAACTTTGAAGACAGCTTTGTCGAATTTGATCGGTTCGCCCCAGTATTTATCATTTTTCACCAGCACAATTTCCTGTCCCGGTGTCCACGATTCAAACACCAATGGCCCGGTTCCAACTGGATGTTTGGACAAATCTTTTCCATATTGCTCGATCGCTTTCGGACTGATGATACTGCCCTCATGGTTGGCGAGAATCGAAAGCAGAGGAGAGTACGGGTAAGCCAGCTTGAATTGTACCGTATAATCATCGATGACTTTTACTTCCGTAATCATCTTAAATTGCCCCGCACGTGGAGAACCTACTTTTTCGTCCAACACACGCCCGATTGTCGCTTTTACTGCTTCTGCATTAAACGGTGTGCCATCGTGGAAGGTTACCCCCTCACGCAGCTTGAATTCCCACGTAACGTCATCCAGCTGCTTCCACTCTGTCGCGAGCAACGGCTTGAATACCATATTTTCGTCGCGTGCAATCAAACCCTCGTATACCTTGTGTTGTACAACACTTGCCGCATTGATGGCGGTAATAAAATGCGGGTCCAGATTGTTGGCATCGGATTGACGCGCGATAATCAAAGTCTGGTTTTTTGGTGCAGGGTCTGCTCCAGCTACAGTGGTGCTCGTACCTTGTTCGTTGCCCGAAGAACATCCAGCAAGCACAATTCCTACGCTAAGTACACTGACAAGCAACGTATTCATCCATTTGCTCTTGTTCATGTTCTAGCCCCCAGATTACTTTTTTCTATATCGATTCTTTTTTGTAAAGAGCAACAGCATAGCTCGCTTCCACAAAGGAATTTCGCTATGCTGCTAATCGTGCAGTCTTATGGAAGCGTTATGTCATCGATTTCGATGTGACCAGCCGGGCTGATCCATACACCCTCTACGCCTTTTTCAATCGCAGCCAGGTTTTCCGAGTAGCGATATGGTACCAATGCTGCTTCGTCCATTTCGATTTGCTGTGCTTTTTCATAGATTTGCTTGCGTTTTTCTTCGTCTTTTTCCTTGCGTCCTTCTTCGATCAGCTTGTCCACCTCTGGATTGCTGTAGAAGGAGTGGTTGCCAGCAGCACCTTGGGATTTAGTGTGGAACAGGTTGTACTGGTTGTAGTCAGCATCGCCTGTCGCATTACCCCAACCGCTGATGAACAGGTCGGTTTCACCTTTGGTCGCTGCATCGATGTAAGCACCAAATTCCAAAACTTTTACTTCCAGATCAATGTTGATTTGTTTCAATTGCTGTTGCAGAACTTCTGCTACGTTGATACGTGCTTTATTGTCATTGAGATAAATAGTTGCCTTGAATCCGTTTGCGTAGCCAGCTTCAGCCAACAGCTTTTTGGACAGCTCCAAATCGTATTTCGCGTCTTTTACATTCGGGCTATATCCAACCATTGTAGGAGAAACAGATGAATGTGCTGCAGCCCCTACATCGTTGTAAACACCTTGGATGATCGATGGCTTGTCGATCGCATGGGCAATCGCTTGACGTACGCGCACATCGTCAAACGGTTTTTTCTTCGTATTGATACCGATATGATCGCTGGAGAAGGAAGCATAGCGGCCAAGCGTCATGGAAGTAGAGTTTTGTACGCGATCTACCTCAGTGACAGGCAGCTGCTCTGCTACCTGAGCTTCTCCTGTTTCTACCATTGCGAGGCGGGTTGTATCCTCAGGAACCGTTTTGAAGACGACTTTATCCAGCTTTGGCTTGTCACCCCAGTAGTTGTCGTTCTTCACCAGTACAACCTCTTGACCTGGTGTCCAGGATTCAAATTTGTAAGGCCCGGTTCCGGTTGGATGCTTGGTCAGCTCCTTGCCGTATTGCTCGATTGCTTTTGGTGACAGGATGCCACCCTCTGCACTCGCGAGAACGGACAAGAGTGGTGTGTATGGATAGTGAAGAATAAATTGAACGGTTTGGTCATCCACTACTTTTACTTCCTTGATGGCTTCAAACAGGTTGGCACGGTTGGAGCCAACTGCCGGGTCCTGGACGCGGGCAATCGTCGCTTTTACAGCTTCTGCATTAAATGGAGTTCCATCGTGGAAAGTAACTCCGGAGCGTAGCTTGAACTCCCATGTCACATCATCCAGCTGCTTCCATTCGGTTGCAAGCGCACCCACATATTTGCTTTCTTTGTCCATACGAACGAGACCCTCGTATACTTTGTGATGAATGATGGCAGCAGAGTTGATTTGGGTCAGGAAATGCGGGTCTAGATTGTTCGCATCAGACAATCGGGCAATAACGAGAGTTCCCCCTGCTTTGCTGGCGTCGGCTGGTGCAGCTGTGCCTGTTTGTCCGGATGCATTTGTGTTTGCATTCGTTCCTGCTTGCGGCGCTGATGAGCAGCCTGCCAATGCGGCCGAAACCGCAACTGTCAGCGCGATCAGCGTCTGGAAAAAGCGCGTCTTTTTCATGTAGATGTCCCCCTCTTTCGTTTGCGCTTTATTAATTTTAAATATTTTAACCATTCGCGCATGTTTCATTTTACCTACTATTCAGCTAATGTATTTTCACTCTCTTTACTAGAATTTTCACTTTCTTTACTATTTTTTCAGATTTTTAAACAAAGGGCGTTTCAGTAGGACGGGCTGTTGGGGAGGAGAGGAAACCGGCCGTTGTACTTCCACTTGGCGACAGGGACAAGAACAAGAACAAAGCAATGCCAATGTCGCTGCGCTCATTGGCTAACCCCATAAAAGCTTTAAAAAGAAGGGGCTGGGTAAGGTGTTGTTGCAAGCGCTGCTGGCTTGGGCGTATTATCTACGAATCATCACACGATTGCCTTGTACAAAAAGATGGGATTTGTTGAGGAAGGGCGCAAGGTTAAGGAATTCAAGATGAGTGAAAATGAATAGGTAGATGATGTACTGATGTACAAATTTGTATAGGGATCTTGACACTGGACGTCAAACAGGCTCTCTCCGTATTCGTGGAGGGAGCCTCTTCCTTTGCTTACCATTATTTAATGGTTATGTCGTTTACTTCGATATAGCCTGACGGACTAATGTACACACCTTCCACATTTTTCGCGATAGCCGCGAGGTTTTCACTGCTGCGGTATGGAAGCAGCGGGACCTCATCCATCTCGATTTGTTGTGCTTCGGCATAGATTTCCTTGCGTTTTTCCGGATCTTTTTCTTTCCGCGCTGCTTCAATCAAAGCATCGACTTTAGGATTGCTGTAGAAGGAATGGTTGCCAGGAATGCCTTTCGATGTGCTATGGAACAGATTGTACTGGTTGTAGTCGCCGTCTCCTGTTGCATTGCCCCAACCACTGATGAACATTTGCGCTTCGCCTTTTGCGGCCAAATCCAGATACGCCCCGAATTCCATGACTTGAATTTGCAAATCAATGCCAATCCCTTTTAGCTGAGATTGCAGCACCTCGGCAACATTGATACGCGCTTTGTTGTCATTTAAATTAATGGTTGCCTTGAAGCCGTTGCCATACCCTGCTTCCGTCAGCAGCTGCTTTGCTTTGTTCAGGTCATACTCGGGTGTTTTGATATTCGGGCTGTACCCGATTACTTTTGGTCCAAGGGAAGAGATAGCTACTTTCCCTACATTATTGTAAACGCCTTTAATAATCGATTCCTTGTCTACTGCATGGGCAATCGCTTGACGAACACGCACATCATCAAATGGCTTTTGTGTGACATTCATTCCGATATGATCGACAGCGAACGATTCAAACCGGCCCAAAGACATGCTTGTGGAGTTTTGCACGCGCTCCAGCTCCGTTACAGGAAGCTGCTCTGCTACATGAGCCTCTCCTGCTTCGACCATCGCTACACGCGTAGCATCCTCGGGAATGGTTTTAAAGACGACCTTGTCCACTTTAGGCTTTGTTCCCCAGTAGTTATCATTTTTGACGATGACAATTTCTTGTCCAGGTGTCCACGATTCAAATGTGAAAGGGCCTGTTCCTACCGGGTGCTTCGCCAAATCTTTTCCGTACTGCTCAATCGCTTTCGGGCTGATGATTCCGCCCTCAGCACTCGCCAGAACAGACAAAAGCCCGGCAAACGGATAATGCAAGACGATTTGAACTTTTTGCGGGTCAACGATCTTCACTTCTTTAATCATGCCAAACATGTTGGCTTTTGGTGTTGGCTGATCCTTGTCGAGAATGCGGTCAATTGTCTTTTTCACTGCCTCCGCATTAAATGGCGATCCATCCTGAAAGGTGACTCCCTCACGCAGGGTAAACTCCCATGTGATGTCATCCAGCTGCTTCCATTCCGTTGCCAGAAGAGGCTTGTACTCACTGCTCTTGTCCATCATGACAAGTCCCTCATAAAGCTTGTGCTGCGTAACTGCCATAGAGTTGATCTGGGTACTGAAGTGCGGGTCCAAATTATTCGCATCAGACAAACGAGCGATGATGAGGGTGCCGCCTTCTGGCGATGCAGGAGCTGGTGCCGCTTGATTTCCCGCAGGAGCCGCAGTACTAGGTGCCATACCTGTTCCACTTGTCTGTTGTCCCGAAGCACACCCGTTCAAAACAGATACAAGCATGAGGGACAAAGCGAGAACAGAACCAAGCAATCGTTTTCGTTTCATGAATAACGCCCCCTTTTTTATGTGGAAAATAGAGAAAAGATGATTACTGTAGAAATATTATCAATTTTCTAACATTTTATCTTTCTAAGATCTTTACCTCTCTTTGCAATATCTTTACTATTTTTTCGTTTGGTTCGATACTAAAAAACACGACCCTCTCTTCAGCAGAGAAAGCCGTGCCTTTTATTTGCTATATTTTTTATTCGGTTACTGGTACAGACCAACCGAACTTGTCTTCTTTTTCACCATACTGGATACCCGTCATGGCCTCATACAGTTTCGTGGTCAGCTCACCGGTTTTCTCGCCATTAATGATCATTTGGTGACCATTCCAGTTCAAATCTCCGATTGGTGAAATGACTGCCGCTGTGCCTGTACCAAATGCTTCTTCCAGCTCACCATTGGTGTATGCCGTATACAGGTCCTCTATTGAAATCCGCTTCTCGATCACTGGTACGCCCCAGTCCTTCAAAAGGGCGATGGTAGAATCGCGCGTGATACCCTCCAGAATGCTTCCGTTCAAGGCAGGTGTCCACACCTCGCCTTTTACTTTGAAGAATACGTTCATGCTGCCGACTTCTTCGATGTACTTGTTTTCCACGCCATCGAGCCACAATACCTGCTCATAGCCTTTTTCTTTTGCTTCTACCTGTGCTTTCAGGCCACCTGCATAGTTACCCGCTACCTTGGCGTTACCAGTACCGCCTCTAACCGCACGGACGTAGTTGTTTTCTACATAAATTTTTACCGGATTCATCCCGCCGGCATAATAGGCTCCTACTGGAGACAGCAGGATGATCAGTTTGTACATATGGGAAGCACGAACCCCAAAACATGGCTCGGTCGCAATCACGAATGGACGGATATAGAGCGACATGCCGCTCTCTGTTGGAATCCACTCTTTGTCAGTCGCCACCAGCTTTTTCAAAGCGTCGACCATAAATTCCTCATCGACTGACGGCATGCTCAGTCGCTCCAGAGAACGATTCATACGCTTGAAATTTTGATCTGGTCGGAACAGCCAAACCTTGCCTTCCTTATTCCGATATGCTTTTAGTCCTTCAAAGACGGCCTGACCGTAGTGGAACACCATCGCTGCCGGATCAAGCGAAAGCGGGGAATACGGTACGATCTGTGGATCATGCCATCCTTTTCCTTCTGTATAATCCATAGTGAACATATGATCGGTAAAATGTACACCAAATCCCAGCTTGTCAGTCGCTGGCTTCTCTTTTTTCTGTTCTGCGAGGGCAATCGATAACTGACACTCCATTATTCCACATCTCCCTTGGTATTAGATCCTACTTCTCTAGTACTACATATTGTTATTAAAATAGCAACTATTTTGAATGATTGCTAGTCTAAGTTTCTTCATTCATCACATTTCTTCCCGTTTTTCCCCAATATTTGTCCCAGTGCCAATAGCACCGCATCCATCTCTGCATCTGTTCCGATCGTTATCCGTAAATAATGGCGCAGTCGCGGGTTTTTATCGTAGCGCACGTAAATGTGTTGCTTCATCCATGTTTCGTATAGCTCTTCGGCAGTCGGACAACCGGAGCCAGCAGGAGGCTTGACCAATATCAGATCTCCTGGCTTCGGGATCGCTATTTGTCCAAAGCAGCCCAAACATTCCGCGAGTATGTCGTTTCTTATTTTGCTGAGTTGAAGACTGGAACGTCTCCAAAGCAAAAGCACGAATAGGTGTAATCAGAAAAGAAGCTGCCTGATTTCCAACACCTTCTTGTTGTATTTACTTATTTTTTGTTCTCTGCTTTAGCTTTTTGTTCTAGCACAGACGTAGGCAAAGGTACTCGCCAGTCGAGATTTGTATAGCGATTTGGGATACCGTAAAAGTTAAGAGTGAGCTTGCTCGGAATGGGATCGATCAGACCATCTACTCTCAGTATCGCCTGCATATGCTTGCGCCCCTTCTCATCTGTTTCAAAATATTCATGGGAAACACCTTTGAAATGATAGCTTCTGCCTTTGTCATCAGTTAACAGTAGCAACTTCGCATCGATATGGGGAATCATTTCCTGTACATAAGCGTCAATTGTAACTTCAGTTCTGCTTATCCCGTCATCTCTCTTCCCTGTCCCATACGCACTTACTTGAAACACGTTATCATCTTTGGTAGCTTTCACTGGTATTTTATTAACTTGCTTTGGATCAAAGGAAATGGATAGCTCAAATGGTTCTGCTTTGGTGATCGAATCCAGAACCAAGTAATACTTTTCCTCTGGAATGAACGGTTTGTAGACAGCTTGACGGGATAAATGTCCTAGCTCTTTCCCACGTCCTCCCCTAGACAAAGACTCGACTTCTCCAACTACACTCCCGTCTTTTTCACGTTCAACTCGGAAGGCAAGATGATGGTCAAAAGGACGATAGCGAACACTACTTGTTCTTTCAAATTTCTCAGCGAATTTCTCCCCCACTTGCTCAAGCTTCTTAAAAGCTTCTTCCGTCCATGTCGTATCATAATCCAGACGAGTTGCCGTCACTGAATGAGTAATCCCTGTCAGTTTTATTTGCAGCCCTTGTGGGGTGATGTACGTATGGTCAAGAGGAATTGTACTCGACGATGCAATTGATTTGGTGATGTCAAACGGAGTGCTGACCAACCAGTTTCCCTTCGTCTTACCAATTTGCCTTGTTTCCAATCGTAGTATGAGCTTTTTATCATTCGTCTCTATTCGATTGTTGATGATTAGATAGCCATAATCTTTTTCATATTTGGAATCTAACGAATAGCTGTTTTGTACAGTTTCCCCATTGAGATCAGTAATCTCCACATCATAGGACTCGAGCTGATCAGGTGAAAGCACATTCCCGGCTTGATCTACCAACCGATAAACGATACTGATTCGTACAGAGTCCGCCATCACTTCCATGACCTCCAGCGTAATGCCCTGGTCTGTTGCAGATGTCCCTGCCGCTTGGGCGAATCCTTTTTTGGCAGCTTGTTGGAGCCCTTCGTCTACACCTTTTTCGGTGAACAGCGATTTCATATAAGCTGAAATACCCGGTGAAACCATGGTCCCTAGCGTGCTGACCAAAAAGAGTGCGATGATTACGGTCGCGGGAAACAGCAGAAAAACAGGGAAACGCATGCCTGACTTGCTGCTTGTCCGAGAAGCATAGGCAGCAGGAATTTCAAAAGAAGGGATACTTTGCTCATCAGCCACCTTTTTTAACGTTTGTGAGATTTGCTGGTCAAGCTTAGTCATTTGCGATCACTCCCATCTCTGCGCTTCCTCGTACCCCTCGTTCCTCATGCATCCTTTCACCGATCAGCTGCCTCGCCTTATGTAGTCGTGATTTTACTGTGCCTTCGAACACACCAAGCATTTTGGCAATTTCCGCAATACTGAAGTCACCGTAGTAATACAGGACAACTGCCGACCGATGCACCGGCTTCATCGTCTGAATGGCGCGCCATATTTGCTGCTCGGTTTCTTGCTGCAAAATGCTTTCCAACGGGCTTGGCCCGCACTCGACAGTATCTGGACTAATCTGTGTTGTTGGTTTCTTGCGCCGGATCAAATTTAAGGTGCGATGCGTTACGATTTTCATGAACCACGCCCGAAACGAGGTCCCTTTTCGCTCGTCAAACCGATGCAGAGATTGATAAGCCTCCCACAACGCCTCCTGGACTGCATCCTGGGCCAAATGATAATCATGAATGAGCAGAAAAGCTGTTCGAAAAGCCGTGCCAAGATGCGGTTGTACAAGCTGTTCAAAATCATTTTCCTTCACTTGCAAAACCCTCCTCGCGTTCCTTCTCTATCTATTCACTTCAAGTCCTATTCTGGTTCACGAACATTCAAAAAATTATTTTCTACCGTTTCGCTCATGCTATGCTAGTGTAGTAACAACCTGATCCGTTTTGCTTGTCAATCATGAAGAACGGCGCTTTTTACACATCGCACAACGTCATTACATCCATTCATTGTGTAGGAGGGATCTTTGTGTACAGAGTGGGTGACAGCATCATCATCAATAATCTGTGGTTGAGTATCATTCCGCTTCTTCTAGGGACGGTTGGGTTTACGTGCCTGCTCCTTGGATTATTTAAGCAAAAGAAATGGAATTTTATTGTATCTGGTATTTGCTTTATCCTTCTCTTTTCCTACTTCCTTTTCGGACACTTATTTCTTACACCCGTCTCTTAACATTCTCTCCCACGCTTCATCACCATCACAATTTTGGGAGGTACATATGACCGCTCACAAACAGCTTTTCGAAAAGAAGTCCAACAAAATCGCCGTCATTACAGGAGCAAGCCGGACGCAGGGAATCGGTGCAGCCATCTGTCGCGCTCTAGCTCAAGACGGAGTTGATATTTTCTTCACATACTGGAGCAAGTACGATCAATCCATGCCTTGGGGGATTGATCTGGATGAACCGCGACTACTACAAGGGGAACTACGTCATCGTGGTGTGCGATGCGAGTGCCTGGAAGTAGACTTGTCGGCACCTGATGCCTATCTCACTGTGCTGGATGAAGTGAATAGGAAGCTAGGCGATCCCAGCATTTTGGTTAACAATGCCTGCTTCTCTACAAATGACGGCTATTCAGTATTGGACAGCACAAGCCTCGACAATCATTATGCGATCAATGTACGTGCGACGACCATGCTCAGTGTTGAGTTTGCCCGCCGTTTCTCCAAAGGCTCGGGAGGCAGAATCATCAACCTGACGTCTGGTCAAGCAAAAGGTCCAATGCCAGGCGAGATCGCTTATGCAGCAACCAAAGGCGCAGTCGAAGCACTCACACTGACACTGTCTGCAGAGGTCGCCCCGATTGGAATAACTGTGAATGCAGTAAATCCTGGTCCCACCGATACAGGCTGGATGTCGGAGGAAATCAAGCAATACCTTTTGAAAAAAAGCCCGTTTGGACGGATCGGGCTGCCAGAGGATGCCGCACGGTTGGTTGCTTTTCTTGCAAGTGAGGAGGCAGCTTGGATTACGGGGCAGGTGATTCATTCCGAGGGTGGATATATGCGGAGTTAGACTGATCCCGATGCAAATAACCCACAAATGTAAACGCTAAATGGAAATATTTATCAAGTTTTAACTCCCCGGATTGAGGTATTTAACCTTCAGCAGAAATCCAAATCAACCTGGGGGAAATCACCGTGACTATCAAAAAGAAGGTCTTGTACGGATTTATAGGGTTTTTCGTTTTACTTCTTATCATCGGAGGCATCTCCATTTTTCAAATGAAAAAAATGGGCGATCAGTCTACGGAAATCAAAGACAATTGGGTACCCAGCCTAGCACTCGTAGGAGAGACGAATGCACTGGGCACAAATGTACCACGATTGCTTAACCAGATCGGTCTGGAAACAGACGATAAAGAAATCGCCAAAGGGAACGACCAGCAAAAAACAATCGCTGCCATTAAACAAGCCACTCCTGCATGGGAAGAGTCGCAGCAGGTGCTGGGATTTAAATAGTACAGGCGCGACACATAGCAATCGGACAAATCGCCTCCCATATCGAAGAGATGAGCACATTGGTAAATCGGACCTCAGCCATTGCAGAGAACGGCGGGAAATTGATGAGCAATGCTCTCGTCGGTATGCAGGACATTTCGAATAAAGTGCATCATCTATTGGATAATTCCAAGCAGATTGACATGATCGTCACGACGATTAAAGACATCGCGGATCAAACCAAGCTGCTGGCACTAAACGCCTCGATCGAGGCAGCGCGAGCGGGGAAGCGACAAAAGGAATTATTCAGCTCGTGCATACGATGCAGGAAAGCACACAGGACGCAGTGGAAACAGTGCGCTCAGGCAATGAGTTGATTGCCAAGGCAGGCGATTCCTTTACCGAAATCATTCAATATGTAAATGAGTCTGCTGAGCGAATTACGGAGGTCGCTGCAAGCTGTGAAGAACAGTCTGCTCAAACAAATGATATTTTGCAATCGTCCCAAAACATTGCTGCTGTAACGGAGCAAACCTCTGCGAGTACACAAGAAACGGCTTCTGCTACGGAAGAGCTGGCGAGCATGGCAGAAAAGCTCAGTCTATTGGTTACGAAATTATAGTAAGCGAGAACATACGAAGGGCACAATCTGCTACGTACAGTCAGATTGTGCCTTTCGCTTTTTACTGCTTGCTTATCCTTTTTTTACAACGCGGAAAGAAGGCGTGAACAGCTCCTCTGCTCCAAGCTGTTGGTAGTCTCTTTCCACGTAGCCCAGACGCATTTTATCAAAATAGCGCTGTCCTTTGGCTTTCACTTCCTCCAGGTCTACACCTGGCAGCTCGCGGTCCTTCATGACTGTACGACCTGCAATAATCGAAAGCTTTACATCACGACCTGAGCCGGACATAATGAGCGAGCGAATTGGATCATCAATCGTACCCATGTGGAAGCCGTCCAGATCAATGGCGATAATATCTGCTTTGGCACCTGGTGCCAGTCTTCCCAGATCGTCACGGCCCAGGAAACGCGCTCCACCGAGTGTTGCTGCCCGATAAATGTCCGCGTAGCTTGAATCAGCTACATCGCCTTCCTGCAAGCGGGAGAACATGCTGGCTGTCCGAATGTTTTGGATGAAATCAGGCGGGAACGTATCTGTTCCGATCGCAATATTGATTCCGTTTCTTTTATAACGGGCAAATGATTCAAGAGCAGAACCGTGGCGTCCAATCACAAGCGGACAGTGAATGACTGTCGTTCCTGTTTCCTGAAGCAATGCGAGGTCGTCGCCTTCCCCGATCGTCGCTTCGCTATAGCCAGGGATAAAGTGTGCATGCGGAATAGCTGTTTTCTTTCCGAGAAAGCCGATGCTGTGCAAAAATTGCACCGGTGATTTGTTATGGCGACGGTACATTTCGTTGTACTCATAGCTGCCTTGTGCCGCATGCAAGCGAATTGGGCAACCCAGTTCATCGCTGTAGTGCTTGGTATTAATGAGGTTGTCTGGCGTCTGCGTCTCGATGCGCTCTGGGGCCAGCATCCCGCGAATCAAACCGTTGTGCGCACCATCAAAATCTTTGACAAACTGCACAGCGCGCTCCAAGCCTGCTTGGCCCTCTGCTTCATTCCAGAGCACCTCGATTTCGCCATTCGCCTTGACCACGCGCATCCCGGACTGATAGCTTGGACCCATGTACATACGCAGACCCAGTCGTCCCGCATGATCGGCAGCGGCTGCAAGCTCTTCATACGTTTCCGCCCAGCGCTTGTAAAAGACCGACGTGATCGGCATCGCTGTCGTTACCCCATTCAAAATCAGCTGGCTGTAAGCAAACAGCGATTTGAACGCCTCTTCTTCTGGCGTCATCACTTCATGATAGCCTTTGCGGTAGTAGTCCTCTGACCAGAGCAGATTCTTGTTTCTGCCTGCTGCCGCTTCCAGATGAACCACGTCATGGTCAATGTCGCCCAGTGCATTCAAATCGATGAAGCCTGGGCTGACCACCGCATTCCCCGCATCGATTACTTCGTCTACTTCTCCAGCATAGTCATGACCCACGAACAAAATCGTATCATTTTCGTATACGACCTCACCATCGCGAATAATGATGTGGTCCTCTCCATCGAAGCCGATCACATATTTAGCCGTTATTTTCTTTTTCATGTGCTACCTCCCTCATCGCATTTCGAGATAATCCGTACTTCTCGTCCTCTTCCAGTCCAATTTGTTTGAATCCTCCCCCATTATAGGAAATATTCTGTAAAATAAGTTTCAATTGCTTTACATCTATTTGCACAATCTTTACTATTTTAAGAACGTTAGGAAATTTTAAGAGTCCACTTTGAAATAGCATCCTTTCTTAAAAATTCCGTAACGCATAAAAACTTTCCGCTAATCGCGGTCGCTCATCTTGCTAAAGCATCGATATTGTTTTTCTAAAACAAACAACATTCCTGACAATACGTAAAGATCATGCAAAAACAAGTAAAGATGCTGAAAATGCTTGTTCGAAATATTCACTACAATCTATACAGAACAACTAGACGTAAACTAGCATAAGCAAAGATCGTATCTAGTAAAAGAGAAGGGACTGGTATTTGTGAGTCACGCTTTCTGGTTAACCCATGTTCGTTTGGACAGCGGGTTTGAGACTGGACATGATGGAGTCGTTCATACGCTATCCGAAATCTGTCATCTCCGCATTGAAGACGGCAAAATCATGCAAATCGCATCCGCTAATGAGCCACTGGACACGACTCTGCCCACTGAAGACGCAAAAGGGTTGCTCGCCCTTCCCTCTTTTGTGGAGAAGCATAATCACCTGGATAAAACGTATGCAGGAGCTACATGGAAGTCTTGTCTCCCTCCGAAAAAGCTGATCGATCGTTTGGAGTTTGAAGCAACAGAAATGCCTGCCATAACAGGGACGACCACTCAGCGAGCTGAAGCCATGCTGCAATGGCTGCTTCAAGGCGGTGCCACACACGTCAGAACCCATGTCAACATCGATCCGTATATCGGGCTGAAAAACTTGGAAGGGGTCCGCACCGCTCTTGAGAATTACAGTGATCGGATGACCTATGAGATCGTGGCGTTCCCGCAGCAAGGCTTATTGCGCACACAAGCCAGCTCCTTGATGAGACAAGCGATGAAGGAAGGAGCAACACTGGTCGGAGGTCTCGACCCAGCCGGTATCGACAACGAGCTGGAAGGCTCCCTGCGGGAAATGATGGACATTGCAGTAGAAGCCAATGCTGATGTTGATATTCACTTGCATGATCCGGGCACACTCGGCTTTTATACGATCAAGCGCATTCTCGATTTGACAGAGGAAGCTGGCTGGCAGAACCGAATGGCGATCAGCCATGCATTTGCACTCGGCGATGTCTCTGTGGAAGAAAGCACGGAAATGGCAGAGCGCTTGTCTCGTCTAGGCGCGATGATCATGACGACCGTTCCGATCAACCGGGCGATGCCACCTGTACCAATCCTGCATGAAAAAGGCGTACGTGTCGCACTCGGCTACGATGGCTTCTACGACTCCTGGTCACCGTACGGAACTGGTGACATGCTGGAGAAGCTGAACCGACTCGTCGAGCGCTATCGCTGGGTAGACGAACGCTCTCTCGTTCAATCCCTGTTCTTTATTACGGGTGGGAAAACGACTCTGGACAAGGAAGGAAACCGTGCTTGGCCGAAGGTTGGCGATGAGGCGAGCATTGTGTTTGCCGAAAGCTCCTGCTCCGCTGAGGCTGTGGCCAGAAGATCCAGACGTGCTGCGGTCATGTTTAAAGGGAAAATCGTTCACGGGGCACTTGATAGAATGGATGGAAACTAATAGGAACTTGCTAGTGGGCTTCGCCGATTTTTGGCGAAGCCTTCTTTGTAGTTACTGGTGGTGTTTTGGTACAAGGAAAGCAACCATTTCTGTCGAATAGGAATAACAGCTACTGGAATCAAGAAATTTTCACTTACTTAATAAGGTTCAACTATTTTTAACAAATTATGTTTTCTTTTTGAGGTGTTAGAATGAATAGTTTTGTTAAGTTCTTATTTATTGTTATAGCTCCCACTTTAGCATTAGCTGCAACATCTCACGGTACCTTGATACTTAATGAACCCTTTAAAATCGAAAGTGCATTTATTAAATTAGACTCGACTTGGGCTACAGTTATTCTAATACTCTATATCGCGATCTCGTCAGCATTCTTTATATATACAAGAGTAAGCGAGAATATAAATGAAAAAAATGAGCAAATTAATTCCTTACTTCTAGAAAATAATGAGCATAAAAGGAACCTCCAAGATAATGCAAGTGGACTGTGGAGAGAACTTAAATACTTGAATAAGTATAAGCAAAACGAAATAGTAGCAGATATAATGGAGATATTCACAAAGAACAACACACCTGTAGTTTCCGTTCAGATGTATGAATATTTTATTAATAAAAGTAATTTTTACGGTATAACTGAAGTAAAAATTAATCATACGGTTGGAGTTGCTAAAGAGGGGCAAAATCAAAACGCAATTCTGCAATCGTATTATTCCATACCGTCCTATATACTCAATGCTTTTTATAAGGCAAGAGCAACTGCAGACCTGGGTTACCGAAACCTAGCTAAAGCTCTACATCGCTTTGCTGTCAGATATACAAGACAATTGAATTCTCGAACGAACGATACGTTGACTAAGCAAGATGTCTTCTTACTAGCACTACTCATTCTTGCTCTAGAGAAATTAGGCCTCTATGACGACTTGAGAATTACTTCACACGATGATACTCTCCATAAGCTTCAAAAAAATGGCATACTTAGAGGGATAATTGATAATGGAGAATACTATACATTTACTTATAAATCCTCTGGAGAAATGAACAATGAAAAAGTTACACGGACATATTTAACAAAGAAAATTACCATTAACGAATTGCAATGCATTTTTGTAATAACAGCAGACATTCGGGACGAACAAATTAATTTACATCAATTAGGAAATCAGTTTACAGAGCTTTTAGTTGCCAGTGACTTAAAGGTTGCATATAATTAAATGAAAGTGAACTGGGAGGTGGCATTGATGAGTTTAAAATTGTCTGATCAACAAAAAGCACTGATAAAAAAAGATCTCATTAACGCTGGTGCAATACAAAGGGATAAACCCCTTACTCCTCGTGATTCATATTATTCAAGAAGCATTGGAATAACAAATACTCCCCCTGCGAAGGTTAGGATATAAGGTGTTATACTAAGAGATGGCTGATTCCGTGCCATCTCTTAATTTATTTAATATGATAAGTCTAATCGTGGAGTGCAGCGAAAAATATGCTTTTACTACTGCGATTGCTTTCAATACATCCAGCAGCGATTGGCGCGATCGCAAGTTTGGAGCCAAGACTGCGGCTTTTTTCTCGGCAGCAAAAAAGAGGCAAAACCCCAATAAAATGTACCCTATAGAGTAGACACGTTAAAAAAGTCTACCTATAGGGTACTTTTCTGTATACTTGAGAAAAAATGAGGATTGGGGAAGATCATGAGTAAGAA